>NZ_BLAE01000011.1:22773-317066 GCF_009687865.1 Acrocarpospora macrocephala | reverse complement strand
CCCAGGCATCAGCGCAGCCCTCGGCCTCGCCGCCCAGGCGCTTGACGACGTCGCGATCGCCGAGGCCAGCGACGCGGCCATGAATTCTCTCGCCGCCCGGGCCGCCCGCACATGGGACGCCGACGGCCCGACCCTCTGTCACGGGCACGCCGGAGTCCTCCAGTGCGCGGCCAACCGCCAGCCCGAAGTCGCGTCTGAGGCCGCCGCCGTCCTCACCGCGGCGTTCGACCCGACCCGCCCGTTCGCCATCCCCCATACCGACAACGGTGCGATCGAGGACGACCCGGGATTCCTGACCGGCGCAGCGGGTGCCGCTCTCGCCCTAGCCGAGCACGGCCGCCTGCCCGCCCTCGTCGTCCCCGACCGGTGGGACTGTGTGCTGCTTCTGTCATGACAGCCGACCTGTGCGCTATCCCTGCGATCGTCAAGGGAATGACCCGCCGCTCATCTCCGCGAGGTGCCATGCCTGCTACGGCTGGGCAGGTAGGCTCACCCGGGTGCAAGCCGACCGCGACCCAGCTGAGGAATTCGATGGCCGACTGGCTGCGCGGCTGGGACGGCAGAGCGCTTCTCCCATCCGTCGATGCAGCGATGCGGGCGGTTCCACGCGAAGCGTTCTTGCCCGGTACGCCCTTGGCCGACGCTTACGGCAGCAGCCCCGTCGTGACGCACCGCGACGAGAACGGGGTGGCCACGAGCTCCGCGTCCGCGCCCGGCATCGTCGCCGCGATGCTCGCCCAGCTTGACGTCCGCCCCGGCCACCGCATCCTGGAGATCGGCGCTGGCACCGGCTACAACGCCGCGCTCCTGGCCCACCTCACCGGCCCAGCCGGGCAGGTCACCACCGTCGAGCTGGACCCCGGCATCGCCGCGGAAGCGCAAAAGGCGCTTGCCACGGCTGGGTACGGGCACGTGACCGTCGTCGCCGGCGACGGCGAGTACGGCCATCCGCCGAACGCACCCTACGACCGGATCATCGTCACCGCCGGCGCCTGGGAGCTGCCAGCCGCCTGGGCAGACCAACTCGCCCCCGGTGGGCTTCTCGTCGTCCCGGTCAGGATGCGGGGCCTCACCCGCTCGGTCACCTTCGAGCACATGGAAGGCATCTGGCGCAGCCGGTCCATGCACGAGTGCGGCTTCATGCCGATCCGCGGGGTCGGAGCCGTCGCCGAACGCAACATCCCCCTCGGAGACGCCGGCGTCACCATCCGAATCGATGACGGCCAACCTGCCGACGCCGACGCCCTGCAGCGCGCGCTATCCAGCAGCCCCGCGCAGTCATGGACCGGAATCGAAGTCACCGTCACCGGCGAGCTCGACTTCTGGCTCGCCGGATTAGAGGGGTTCTTCCGGCTCCTGGCGGGAAGCGACGCGGTCCAGCGCTCCGACCTCGTCCCGCCCGCGTTCAATTGGGGAGCCATGGGCCTGCTCACCCGCGATAGTTTCGCCTACCTCACCCGTCGGCCTGGACGACCAGGTCACAGTGAGCTCGGCGCCTGCGGATACGGCCCGGGACGCGAGCAGCTCATCAGCACCTACACCGACCGCATCCGCGCATTCAGCCGCTCCCAAGAAGGCAAACTCCAGGTCGAAGTCCACCCGCTCACGTATGCGCCGGTCCTCGGCGCCCTCATGCAGATCGAGAAACGCAACTCCCGCGTCATCGTCCTAACCGAGGGCCAGGTAAGCCAGGAAGCCCCTGGTGCCATGGCCAGCTAGCATCTAGCCACGAGCCGTTGGCCTTGGGGGTGAACTGGGGCCATGTTGTCAGCAGGGGCTGTCCGCGTCTTCCTGCGGGAACACGCATTCCCGTTCCTGGGCCGCCTTTGTGACGGCGGTGGCTCTTCCCCGGGAGTCCGTCGCCAGAGACCTGGGCGCGGGCATACAGGAGCAGGACGACGGTTCCGGCCGCCGTGGCCGCCAAGGTGGCGAGGGCGGCACCTTTGAGGCCTCGGTGTCGGTCAGGTCGCGATATGCGGCCCGGCGCAGCCCGGCGGGCAGCGGGTTGGCGTAGTGGCGTTCGACCGCCTCCCGGAACGCGACCAGCCGCGCCGCGCCGTCGTCGTCCTCGCGCCACTCGAACGGCGAGTCCACCGCCGGAGTGTGGGGATCTGTGGGGCCTCGGGCTTGGCGAATCCGGGGTGTGCCATGTACTCACCTTCGGCAGGTGATTTTCACCTGTAAATTATATGTAACACCGTAGACGCACGTTCGCAGCTAATTCGAGAATTCATTTCTACAGCAGCGCGCAGTCATCGCACTTGGAGCCGTCCGGCACCCGGTAATAGATTTTACGTCGTGCCATCCGGCGGAGTCCCCGCCGATATGTAGAGAAAAGAACGAGCCGAATCCGGAGACCGCTCCGAGGGCCGTCAGGATCGATTCGGTCGAGGCCGATTCCATAACGCTGAATCTCCGTTCGTGAAAGTCGCACGGCGAACAAGCCGGACGGCGAATCCGGCTTGTTCCGAAAAGGAAGAGCTCAGTTCGTGACGCGGCTCCCTCCGGTGCGGAGGGTCACCTGCGGCACCCCTGTCTCCGGGTGAAGCGCCACCTCGGCGTCGACCCGGTAGACCTCGGCGAGCAGGGCGGGGGTCAGCACGTCGGCGGGGGTGCCGAGGGCGACGACCTGGCCGGCGTCCATGACGCAGATGCGATCGCAGAACGCGGCGGCCATGTTGAGGTCGTGCAGGGCGACCACCGCGGTGACGCCGAGCCCGCGCACCAGGTTCAGCGCGTCGAGCTGGTGCCGCAGGTCGAGGTGGTTGGTCGGCTCGTCCAGCACCATCGTGGTTGGCCGCTGGGCCAGCGCCCGCGCGATCAGCACCCGCTGTTTCTCACCGCCCGACAGCCGGTCGAAGGGCGCGTGCGCCAGCCCGGCCACGTCGAGCCGCTCCAGGGCGTCGGCGATGATCGCCTTGTCCGCGGCGTTGTCACCGTCGAAGGCCCGCTTGTGGGGGGTACGGCCCATGGCGACGACGTCATACACCGACAGCTCGAAGTCGCCGCCGGTCTCCTGCAGCACCGCCGCCAGCCGGCGGGCAACCCAGCCACTCGGCATGTGCCACACGTCCTCACCGTCGAGCAGGACCCGGCCGGAGGTCGGCTTCCGCGAACGGTAGAGAGTGCGCAGCAGCGTCGACTTGCCCGCGCCGTTGGGCCCGGCCAGGCCGAGCATCTCCCCCTCGGCGACCTCCAGCGAGACCTGGCGAACCAGGTCCCGGCCGCCAATACGGACCGACACGTCGTCCACGATCAGCGTCACTGCGACCGCCTCCGCATCAACCACAGGAAGAACGGCCCGCCGACCAGCGCGGTGATGATGCCCACCGGGATCTCCTCCGGCGCGATCAGCGTGCGGGCCACCAGGTCGGCCACGATGAGGAAGGCCGCGCCGAGTAGCGCCGTCGCAGGCAGCGCCCGGCGGTGATCGGCGCCGATCAGCAGCCGTACGACGTGCGGCATGATCAACCCCACGAAGCCGATGGACCCGCTGACCGCGACGATCGTGCCGATCATCATCGCGACCAGGACGAACAGCGCCGCCCGGAAGCGGTGCACGTCCAGCCCGAGCGAGGCCGCCGCCTCCTCCCCGGCCAGCAGCAGGTTCAACGGCCGGGACACCCCGAGCAGCGCGACGGTCCCCAGCAGGACGGCCGCCGCCGGGATCCACACCATCGTCCAGGTCGTCCCGGCCAGCCCGCCCAGCATCCAGCGCACCGCCGCCTGCGTCTTGTGCGGGTCGTTGGAGGTCACCACCAGGAAGCTGGCCACGGCCGACAGGACCTCGGCCATGGCCACCCCGGCCAGGACCAGACGCACCGTGGTCATGCGCCCGCCCGACCGGGCCAGGAAGTAGACCGCCACCAGGGCGGCCAGCGCTCCGAGGAAGGCCGCGATCGGCAGGCTGAACGCGCCGAACAGGGTCAGGCCGAACACCACCACGGTGACCGCCCCGACGCTGGCGCCGGAGGAGACCCCCAGCAGCATGGGGTCGGCCAGCGGGTTGCGCACCAGTGCCTGCAGGGCCATGCCGCAGACCGACAGGCCCGCGCCGATCAACCCCGCCAGGAAGACCCGCGGCAGCCGTACGTCCATCACGATGGTCTCCCGCACGGCCGTCCAGGTCGGATCGGCCAGGGCGGGATGGAGGTGATGGAGGAGGATGCCCCAGACCTGCCCGGCCGGAAGTGCCACCGAGCCGGCCGCGATGGCGGCGGTGACCGCCCCGCCGAGCAGGAGCACGAGCAGCCCGATCACGACCGGGTACGGCAGCCCTGGACGCCGTGCCGGAAGCACGGCGCCCGCGGTCAGCTCGCTCACTTGAACCGGTCGGCGTGCAGCTGCCGGGCCAGCGCCTCGACCGCCCCCGGCGCCCGCACCCCGAGCACCACCGACGACAGCGGCAGCACCGCGAACCGCTTCTCCTTGATCGCCGGCACGTCCTTCAGCGCCGGGTTGCCCAGCAGGAACTTCTCCTTGTCAGCCACCGACTGGTCGCCATAGTCGTAGATGACGATCCAGTCGGGCGCGCGCTCGGCGACCTGCTCGAACGACACGTCGCCCCACACATCGTCGAGGTCGGCGAACAGGTTCTCCGCCCCCGCCAGCTTGATGATCTCGTTGCCGATGCCTTTGCCGCCGGCCGTGAACGCGGTCTTATCGCCGCTGTCGTAGGCGAACAGCTTGACCGGGGCGGCGTCGGCGAGCTTGGTTTTCACCCCGTCGAGGGTGGCGTGAAATTTAGCGACCAGCGGTTCGGCCCGGTCGGCCACGCCGAAGATGGAGGCGACGTTGCGGATCTCCTGATCTATCAGCGCCGTGGTCACCGGGCCCTTGGCGCACTCCTCGACATTGAGGTAGGTGTTGATTCCGGCCTTTTGCAGGGCCTCACGGCTGCGGCCCTCTTTCTCGTCGAAGGTGCTGGCGAAGCCCCCGTAGACGAAGTCGGGCTCCTCGGCCAGCAGCGCCTCGTAGGCCGGGTACTCCTTCGAGACGACCTTGATGGCGTCATAGGCGCCCTGGTACTCCGGAAGGACCTTGTCGTCGAGATAGGCGGTGCCGATCATGGACTTCTCCAGCCCGAGCGCCAGCATCACCTCCGTGGCGTGCTGGTTCATCGCAATGGCACGCTGCGGCGGCTGCTGGTAGGTCGTCTTCACCCCGCAGTTGTCGAGGGTGACCGGGAAGCCGGCGGGCGCGGAGGCCGCCGGAGCAGCGGCCGGTCCGTCGTCAGCCGGTGCGCCGCCGCAGGAGGCCAGCACTCCGGATACCAGGAGGGCGAGCAGGAGGGACGTGGGACGTCTGCCCGTCATGAAGTGTTCCTCTCACGGAATCTGCACAACGGGGCGGATCTAAAAGAAGGGACATCACAGGGCTTCTCGGCGCGGCCACCGGCTCTACGGGCACGAGAGCCCACTCCTCCCCGGGGAAATCCGCCCCAGTTCATCGAGGAGGCGACCGCGTGAGTCTCCTGGCTCTCGGGTTGATGCTCGTCCCCGCCTTCCCGCCCCGAGGGAGGGGCAGTGGCGTGATGGGGATCCGCTCGCCGATCACAGTGGCGGGACCGCGCCGGATTCACACCGGCTTCCTCAGTCCGCGCTCGCCTTTACCCGGCCATCATGACACGAACCGGTTCAATGCACACGGGCAGGACCGCCCTTGGATTCCGTGCCATCGTTGGCGGCCCGGGCGGCGCGGGTCGCCTTGCGGGAGACATCGTGCTGCTCGTTCTTCACCTTCACTCTGACCGCCACCGGTGGACATCTGTCGTTGGAGATCAGTGTGCCTTCCAGCATGCTGAAGTACTGAATATCCTTTTCACTCGTTCCTTCCCCGGGCGGGCCGGTAGCGCAACACGCAGTCGCCGCACATGCCGCCGCCGGGCACTCGGTAGTAGAGGCAACAGTTCCGGCGTACGAAGAACGGCCGCGCGGCGAAGGTTCCCTGGCCGCGCAGGACCCCGATGGCCAGGAGTTCACGCCCCAGCGTCAGGGCGGCCTCGGTGCGCTGCGGCTGGTACTGGGCCAGCGCGCGCACGCTCCCGGCGAGCGCCGAGGCCGCGTTGCCCCACAGGATGGCGGGAGCGATCGAGACGCCTCGGCCGACCGTGGCCGCGAGCGGTTTCAGGAAGCCCGCGACGACCGCCTGGTACAGCAGGCCGGCACCGTCACCGCGTACGGGCATGAGAGGCCATTCCTCCAGGCGCAATGGCAAGGGCCCATGCGGCACCGGTCGCCAATGCACCCGCGACGGATCGAAGCCGCCGGCGACACCGTGCAGCACCAACAGGCCGACGGGCGGGGACAGGAACCGCGCCGCGAGACCTTGGAACAGGATGGACGCCGCGACCCGGCGTTCCTTCGTGCCGAGCTGCTCCGCGACGTGCACGACCTGAGAGGCGATCAGATCGGCGTCCTGGATCAGCTCATCGACGGGCCGCCATCCATCCCCGAGAGACCCCACCTCGACGGCGAAGTAGCCTCCCATCGCGGCCAGTTCCCGCACGCGCGGGGATACAGGCACGGACGCCCGTCCTCTCTCGGGGAGATCCGCCCCGGCTGGTGAGGAGGCGACCGCGTGAGTCTCCTGGCTCTCGGGTCACCGCTCGTCCCGGCCTTCCCGCCCCGCCGGGGGCAGTGGCTCGCTCGGGAGTCGCTCACCGATCACAGTGGCGGGACCGCACCGGATTCACACCGGCTTCCTCGTTCCGCCGTCGCCTTTCCTGAATCTTCTCATAAGAGACGGAGAATTCCAGAGCGGACGAATCGCCTTAGGTGAGCCACCAAGCCGGCTGCCATCTTATTGCGAGTAATTTGCAACTGCGGTTAGCCTGCAATCAATGAACGGCTCACACGCCCCGCACGGCATCCTGGTCCGCGACGAGAGTGCCGACCGGGTCCGGTGCCATGAGTGTGGGCGGTGGTTTCGGGCGTTGGGCGCGCACGTCCGGGTGCATGGCCTGACGGCGGGGGAGTACCGGGAGCGATTCGGGTTGCTGGCCACCAAGCCGTTGACCTCCCGGGAAGTGTCGGCGACCCGGCGGCGGATCGCTCGTTCTTCCTACCAGAGGTCGGCGCGGACGCGGTCGGATCTGGCCGTCGGGCAATCCCTGGCGCGCACGGGCGAACTGGCCGAGGCCGCTCGCAAACCCGAGGTGTCCCCGCAGCGCCGCGCGGCTCAGCTCGCCGCGCTGCAGGCGGGCCGCCGCTCCCGCCGCACCGCCGTCGACCAGGTTCTCGTCGACGCGCTGCGCACGCGGGACCACGCGGACGTCGGCGAGGGGCTGCGCGCGTTGTACGTCGTCCGGCAGTCGAGTGTGGAGGCGCTGGCCGCTGAGCTCGGCACTAGTAGACGGGCGATCCGGCGCGCGCTGGTCGCCAGCGGGATCGAGCTGCGCGCCTCGGGCGTCAACACCGACGCCGGGCGGCGGTCGCGGGTGGAGCGCAACCTCGTCCGGGCCGCCGAGCGCGTCGGCGCCCTGGACGTCCGGGAATGGTTGCGCGAGAAGCGGGCCGAGGGGTGGACGCTGGCCCGGCTGAGCGCGGCCGTCGGACGCAGCGTCCCCTGGGTGCGCGCCCTGCTCTAGCCGTCGACCTGGGCGGCCATCAGCCGGGCGTAGACGGCGGAGCGAGCCAGCAGTTCGGCCTGAGCGCCCTCGTCGATGGCCCTGCCGTCTTCAAGGACCACCACCCGGTCGGCGGTCAGGATCGTGGACAGCCGGTGGGCGATGATCAGGGTTGTGCGGTTGGCGCGGGCGATGGTGATGCGAACCACTCGCAACTTAGGTCGGCGTGTCGGGCGGGTCAGCACCCTATTGCGGACATACTGCTGTTGCGAGATGCTCGCAATAAGATTTCCTGGAGGACCGACGATGGGTCAGTACACGCTGCCGGACATGCCCTACGACTACGCGGCCCTGGAACCCGCGATCACCGGCGAGATCCTGGAGTTGCACCACGCCAAGCACCACGCCGCGTACGTCAAGGGCGCCAACGACACCCTGGACAAGCTCGCTGAGGCGCGCGACAAGGGCGAATTCGGCGGCATCGTCGGACTGGAGAAGACGTTCGCGTTCAACCTGTCCGGCCACGTCCTGCACACGATCTTCTGGCAGAACCTGTCCCCCGACGGCGGGGACCGCCCCGACGGCGAACTCGGCGACGCCATCATCGAGCACTTCGGCTCCTTCGAGGCGTTCCAGAAGCAGCTCACCACCGCCACGACCCTGGTGCAGGGCTCCGGCTGGGGCGTACTCGCCTGGGAACCCCTCGGCCGCCGCCTAATCGTCGAACAGGTCTACGACCATCACGGCAACGTCGGCATGAACGCCACCCCGCTGCTGGTCTTCGACGCCTGGGAGCACGCCTACTACCTCCAGTACCGCAACGTGCGCCCCGACTACGTGGAGAAGCTCTGGTCCCTGATCAATTGGACGGACGTCATCGCCCGTTTCGACGCCGCCCGCGCGTAGCCGCATGGGGCCGGCCACGGTGACGCTCGTGAGCGCCGCATCGGCGGCGGCACTCCTGCCCGCCGTGGCCGACGTCGGCGGCCAGGTCTTCACGCGCGCCCCCTGGCGCGAGCCGCTCTTCCAGGCCCGGTCCGTCGCCGCCCGCTTGCACGCCGATCTGGCCCGCCCCGGCTTCGTCCTGGCCGTCGCGTGCGTCGCCGACGAACTGGTCGGCTTCGGGTACGGACACCGCTGCTCGTCCCTGGCTGTGGCCGCCGACCTTCCGTGCGGGGAGGACTTCACGCTTAAAGAGCTGGGCGTCCTGCCCGCGCACTGGGGAAAGGGCGTAGGCGCGGCCCTTCACGACAGGGTCCTGACCGCGTCCGGGGCCGGGCCCTGCTGGCTGGTCACCGATCCCCGCGCCACCGCGGCGATCGGGCTTTACCGGCGGCGCGGCTGGCAGGCGGTCGCCCGCCATCCCGCCGGCGGGCCACGTCTGATCATGCGACGAGCCATCCATGGGGCGAGGCCCGCGCAAGCCGTGTTCGCTATGCGGTGAGGACGATGACGGCGCTGGCCAGGTAGAAACAGCCGGCGATCGAGACGGCGATGCCCGCCACGACCGGGGTCCACGCGGACACGGCGGCGGCTGCCCTGTTCAGGCCCGTCATGCCGACTCCCTCCTGCGCCGCATCCTCAGCACGAACAGAACGCCGATCCCGGCGGCTACCACGACCGCCAGCCAGAGGGCGACACCGATGACGGCAACAGGGACGCCGGACCCGGAGAAGCGCAGATGCTGGGTCGTGGTCGTCGAGGTGAAGAGCATCTGCGCCTGCTGGACCGGCGGGGCGAAGATGAGCACCGTGCGGTAGTTGCTGTCGAGGTCGACCAGGGCACTCAGGGTGACGTCGAGGTCGTCGACCGGCCGGCCGCAGTCGTAGCTGAAGCGGGCGCCCTGATCGGTCACGCCCACCAGGGACGCCAGCCGGCCTGGGCACGGCTTGCCGTCCTGCGCCACGGTGATGGTGCTGAGCAGGTAGTCGCGCACCACGGTCGAGCGTTGCAGTTTCTCCTCGCCGGTGAGCTGGGGCGCCGGGTCTTTGAAGGCGCCCTTGGCGGTTCCGAGTGCGAGCCAGTCGTCGGGGCTCGCGGTGTAGTGGATCGTCACGTGCGATCCGGTGGCGCTGATCCGCGCCGTCGGCGGTGGGCCGAAGGGGTGCGCGGAGGCGGGCGCGGCGACGCCCACCATGACCGGCGGCACGGCCGCGACGAGCAGCGCGGCCGCCAGCGCGCGGGTAAGGATGTTCACGCGATCTCCTGCACGAAGCCGACCGGGTGGCTCCGGAACCCGGCTAGATCATTTCTTGGGTCACGGTGATGACCGACTCGTGATCTTCAGGGTGGCGTCCGGGAGGAGAGACCTCCCCGGTCTCGCCTCGCACACTGAGGCCGGGGACGTATGACGGTGATGTTCAGACCCCCCGGCCTCGTCTGCTATGCGGGACCTGTCGGAGATCGGTCCGGGTGGAGAGTCGCCGCCGCAGAAGAGCGAGCGCTCATATTCAGCCAGGTGCCGTCGGCGAGAGTGAGACGAGAGAGCAACCAGCGCATGAACGTCCGATTTGCTGTAAACGCAGCTATGTCCGATTCTTTACGATCAAAGTGATGACTCACGAGCGTCACGACATGCGCACGGTCGGGCCGCCGGACGGTTCGGTCCAGCGGGTGAGCAGTTCCTCGTCGTGGGTGATGGCGAGGATTCCGGCGCCGGTTTCGCGGCGGTAGGCCTCCAGGCGGGCGATGAGGTGGGCCTGGGTGGAGGCGTCCAGCATGGTGGTCATCTCGTCGCAGATCACGTAGCGGGGCCGCAGCGCGAGCGCGCGGGCGACGCAGGCGCGCTGGAGTTGCCCGTCGGAGACCTCGTGCGGGCGGCGGACCATTAGCTCGGAGGTGAGCCCCAGGTCGTCGGCCAGTTCGGCGGCCGGGTCGGGCGGGCGGCCGGTGGCGTGGAACGGCTCGGCGGCGATCTCGCGCAGGGTGAGCCGCGGGTCGACGGCGAGCCGGGGCTGCTGGAAGATCAGCGCGACCCGGGTGCGCAGGTCGCGGGAGGCCCGGTGCCGCCAGCGGTGGACCTCGGCCCCGTCCACGGTGAGCCGGCCGGCGTCGGGCCGGAGTAGCAGGGCGAGCACCCGCGCCAGGGTGGACTTGCCGCAGCCGCTCGGCCCGGCCAGCCCGGTGACGACGCCGGGGGCCACGGCCAGGTCGGCGCCGCGCAGCACGCGCTGCCGGCCGTAGGCGACGGTGATGCCGTCAGCGCGCAACATGATGCTCCAGAGGGTGATGGCAGGCCACCCTGCTCGGCTCCGTCCCAGCCTCGGGCAGGTGCGAGCAGGCGGCGGTGGATCGGTCGCAGCGCGGCAGGAACGCGCAGCCCGCGGGCAGGTCGGTGAGTTCCGGGGGCCGGCCGGGGATCGGGGTGAAGCCGCGGGAGGGCAGCGCCTCCAGCAGCCCGGCCGCGTACGGGTGACGCGGTCCGGCGAAGAACTCGGCCGCCGGAGCGAGCGACACCACGCGGCTGGCGTACATCACCGCGATGTGGTCGGCGACCTGCTCGGCGGCGCGCAGGTCGTGCGTGATGAGCAGGACGGCGCGGCCGTCGTCGGCGAGCCGCCGCAGCTCGGTCATGGTGGCGTCGACGAGCGGGCGGTCCAGGCCGCTGGTCGGCTCGTCAGCGATGATCAGCCACGGATCGCCGGCCAAGGCGATGGCGTTGACGACGCGCTGTGCCATACCGCCGGACAGCTGGTGCGGGTACCGGTCCAGCTGTGCAGGGGCGAGACCGGCACGTGCGGCCAGCTCGTCGGCGGGGGCCGGGTTGCCCAGCTCGCGCAGGGCCTCGACGAGCTGGGCGCGGGCGGTGCGCACCGGGGTGAGGTGGGCGGCCGGGCTCTGCGGGACGAGGCCGATCCGGCGGCCGCGCACGGTGCGGGCGAGCACCCGTTCCGGCGCGGCGATCAGGTCGAGGGGCGGCGCGCCGCCGGTCCGCAGCCAGGCGGACCCGGCCACGGTGGCGTTGCCGGGCAGCAGCCCCATCAGGGCGTGCGCCATCACCGACTTGCCGCAGCCGGACTCGCCGACCAGGGCGAGGCACTCGCCCTGGCGTACCGCGAAGGAGGCGTCGCTCACCGCGTGCACGGTCGCGCCGGGCAGGTGGAATCGTACGGACAGGCTCCGCACGGTCAGAGAGGAGGTCAAAGCTGCAGCTCCGATCGCCAGCGCGGGTTGGCGCGGTCGCGCCAGTATTGGACGAGCACCGAGATCGCCAGGGTGGGCACGAGGATGAACAGGCCAGGAAAGAGCGAGGCCCACCAATTGCCGGCGAGCAGCGACCGCGCCCCATCGTTGATCATGTTGCCGAGCGAGGCGAGGTGCGGGGGCAGGCCGAGGCCGAGGAAGCTGAGCGCGGTCTCGTGCCAGATGGCGTGCGGGACCATCAGCACCGACGCCAGCGCGATGTGCGGCAGCAGGTGCGGCAGGAAGTGCCGCCGGACGATGCGCAGCCGGCCGGACCCGCCGGAGACCGCGGCGTCCACGAACGGCCGGGCGCGCAGCGTGAGCACCTCCGAGCGGACGATCCGGGCCGCGGTCGTCCAGTGGGTGAGCCCTACCGAGACCACGACCGCGGTGGCGCTGGGGGAGAACAGCGCCACGATGAAGATGCCGAACAGCAGGTGCGGCACCGAGTTGAAGCCGTCCACCACCCGCATGATCACCCGGTCGGCGGTGCCGCCGAGCGTGCCGGCGGCGAGTCCGGCCACGGTGCCGACGGTGACCGACACCAGGGCCGCCACCAGGCCGATGAGCAGCGAGACGCGCAGCCCGTAGACGACCCGGAGCAGCACGTCCCGCCCCACCTCGTCGGTGCCGAACGGATGCGCCAGGGACGGCGCCTGGTTCGCCGCGCGCAGGTCGACGAGCTGCTGGTCGAGCTGCACCACGGCGGGCACCAGCAGCACGGCCAGCGCGAGTGCGACGAGCAGCCCGGCGGCGATCCACCGGGACGGGCGACGGGACCGGCCCGGCGCGGTCCGCCGCGCGGTCGGGAACGTCGCGGCCATCAGCTCACCCCCAGGACCCGCACCCGCGGGTCGGCGATCACGTACGCGGTGTCGGCGAGCAGGTTGCCGGCCACCACCGCGAGCGTGGCCAGCAGGGTGAGCGCGGCGAGCAGCGGGAAGTCGGCGGCGAGCGCGGCCTGGACGGACGCCGACGCCACCCCCGGCCAGGAGAAGACGGTTTCCACCAGGATCGCGCCGGTGACCAGCTCGGGGATGCGCGCCCCGAGCAGCGTGATGAACGGCAGCAGCGCCGAGCGCAGCGCGTGCCGCACGACCACGGTGCGTTCCCGCAGGCCGCGGGCGCGGGCGCCGAGCACGAAATCCTCGCGCAGGGTGGCGATCAGCGACTCGCGGACGAACAGCAGCAGCCACGAGGACTGCGAGAACGCCAGCACCGCCACGGGAAGGATCATGTGCTGCAGCACGTCCCCGGGCTGCAGCGTGGTGGCGGCCGGGTCGGTCAGCCCGCCCGGCGGCAGCCACTGCAGCCGTACCGCGAACAGCCAGATCACCAGCAGCGCGACCCAGAACACCGGGGCCGCCTCGTTGGCGTACGCGGTGCCGGTGATCAGCCGGTCCAGCCACGAGTCGCGGCGCCAGGCGGCCAGCGCGCCGACCGCGAGGCTGGCCACCAGCATGAGCACCAGGGCGCAGCTCACCGCGAGCAGGGTCCAGCCGAGCCGCTCGCCGATCACCTCGATGACCGGCCGGTGCATGCTGCGCGAGTCGCCGAGGTCGCCCTGCACCAGGTTGCCCAGCCAGGTCAGGTACTGCTCGGCGACCGGCCGGTCCAGGCCCCAGTTCTCCCGGATCTGTGCCATGACCTCGGGGCTCGTGATGACCGCGCGGTCGCCGAGGTACTGCCGGACGGGATCGAACGGGGAGGCCTTGGCCAGCGCGAACATGCCCAGGGTGACGGCCAGCAGCAACGGCACGGTGAACGCCAGCCGCCAGGCCGCCATCCGGGCGAGCGCCCGGGTCATGCCGTCGGCTTCCACTCGGCGATGTTGCGGAACAGGCCGCCGGTGTCGTGCTCGTGCGGCTCCACTGACGGGGCGATCCCGGTCCACTGGCCGCGCACCACGTAGACGTGCTTGAGGAACACCAGGTACGCCCAGGCGGCGTCGTCGCTGATGCGCTGCTGGAAGGCGTCGTAGGCCTGCTTGCGGGCGGCCGGGTCGGACTCCTCGCGGCCCTTCTCCAGCAGCGCGTCGACCTCGGGGACCTTGTAGTTGCCCGGATTGAAGAAGCCCTGGCCGGCGAAGGCGGAGTGGAACAGCTCGTAGTTGGTGTAGTCCGGGTCGAACGGGGCGCCGTACCCCATGACCAGCGCATCCTTGCCCATGCGCGGCTCGATCGCGTCCCAGTCCAGGCCGGCCAGCCGCACATCGATGCCGATCTTCTTGACGTCGGAGGCGACGGCCAGGGCGAGGTCCTTGCGCAGCGAGTCGCCGGACGGGTACATCAGGGTGAAGCTCGCGCGGGTGCCGTCCTTGGCGCGGATGCCGTCGTCGCCGGTGCGCCAGCCGGCCTGGTCCAGGATCTGGGTGGCCTGCGCCTGGTCGGGTACGGCCGAGCCGGCGACCGCCGGGTTGTGCCAGGTGGTGCCGGGCGCGATCGGGCCGAACGCCGGGTTGCCGGCGCCGGCCAGGATGGTGTCCACCATCGCCGACCGGTCCAGCGCCAGGTTCACCGCCTTGCGGATCGCCAGGTCGCCGGTGACCGGGGTGCCGAACGGGAACATCACGCCGCGGTAGTCGGCGCTCGGCACCTGGTGCACCGTCAGGTCCGGCTGGCCGTCGAACCGCGCGGCGGCCTTCGGCGGCAGCACGGTCGCGTCGAACTCGCCGGCCGCCATCCGGGTGGCGCGCACGTTGTCGTCGGTGGCGTACGCCACCACCAGCTGCTGGATCGCCGGCGTGCCTCCCCAGTACGACGGGTTGGCCTTCAGCACGATCTTGTCACCGGGCGTCCAGGACACGAAACTGAACGGCCCGCTGCCGACCGGGTGGGTGTTGAACGCCGCGCTCTCCAGGCTCTGTCCGTCGAGCAGCCGCTTCGGCACGATGCCCAGCGTGGCGCGCTGCAGGATCGGCGCGTACGGGTACTTGAGGTGGAACACCACCGTTGCGGGGTCGGGCGCCTGCACGGACTCGATCGCCGCGAAGTCGCCGCGGATGCTGGAGTTGTTCTTCTCGTCCAGCACGGCCTGATAGGTGTAGACGACGTCCTCGCTGGTCAGCGGGGTTCCGTCGTGGAACTTCACGTCGTTGCGCAGGGTGAAGGTGACCGTCTTGCCGCCGGCCTCGGGCAGCTTCTCCGCCAGTGAGGGCTTGAGCGAGAGGTCGGCGTTGCGGCTGACAAGCCCGTCGAACAGCAACGAGCCGCCGTCGGGTGCGTAGCCCAGGACCGGGTTGAGGGTGTCCGGCTCCGAGCTGATGCCGAGGACGAACGTGTCGCCCGGCGAGCCTTTCGACGAGGTCTGGGGCACCGTCGGCGCGGCGCAGGCGGTGAGGCCGAGCGCGGCAATTAGGACGAGAGGGGCAAGTGGGGCGAATCTGGCGCGAAAGGGCGTCATGGGAGCGAAGGTAAAGCGATCGCCTAGTTATTGCAAGTCTTTCGCAAGTACACCAGATGACAAACAGTCGCCCAGCGAGGTGCGCGCGCACAGCACGAAGCGGCCCGGTGCGGTGGCGGTGACCAGGACCGCTGCTCATCAGCGTCGGCGTCACGATAGGCGCGACAGACAGTGGCGATTCGCGTCCACGAGGGCCAGGCCGAAATCGGAGACCGGCTTGGAGACGTCTTGACGATCGCAGGAGCTGCCGGGGGGAGCTTGGCCGCGTCGGCGGGCAGACTAGTCATGACGCGGGATGTGGGACACCTCGTGGTCGGCATGATGGACGGCCTCGGCGATCAGCGCGCGGATGTGCGAGTCGCGAGCCCGGTAGAGCATCCGCCTGCCCTCTCGCCGACACGCGACCAGCCCGGCCAGCCGCAGCTTGGCCAGGTGCTGGGAGACCGCGGGACGGCTCGCCCCGACTGCCGCGACCAGGTTTCCGACGTCATGTTCGCCGTGGGCCAGGGCCCACAGCAGGCGGAGCCGGGTGGCGTCGCAGAGCATCCGGAATGCCGCGACCGCCACCTCTACCTGAGCGTCGGTCGGCTGGCCGCCGCTCGACTGGAGGTCTTTTTGCTGCTGCATAGTCGACGCACCTAACACGTAACGCACCTAACATGTAATTGCGTGCGCATATGAATACATATTAAGGGGGATAACCCTTCTGTCATCCGCGCTCTGATCAGACAGAGACGAGGAGCAGATGAGCGTGCACAGCCCGAGATCTTCCCACGAGCATGGTCATGGCCACGGTCATAGCCACGGCGAGTCCCGTCACCGATCCCTGCGGAAACGCCTTCGTCATGTGGTGATGCCGCACAGTCACGACGCGGCGGCCCGGACCGATCACGCGCTGGAGACCAGCCGTCGCGGTATGCGCACGCTGGCGATCTCCTTCGCCGTGCTCACCGTCACCGCCCTGGCCCAGGTGGTGGTCTTCATGATGTCGGGGTCGGTGGCCCTGCTCGGTGACACTCTGCACAACTTCGCCGACGCCCTGACCGCGGTGCCGCTGGCGATCGCCTTCACGGTGGGCCGCAGGATGGCCTCCCGCCGCTTCACCTACGGCTACGGCAGAGCCGAGGATCTCGCCGGGATCGTCATCGTGGTCATCATCGCCGCGTCGGCGGGCCTGGCCGGGTACGAAGCCGTCCAGCGCCTGGTCAACCCCCGCGAGATACAGGCCTTGGGCTGGGTGGCCGCCGCCGGGGTGATCGGTTTCCTCGGCAACGAGCTGGTGGCCCGCTACCGGATCAAGGTCGGCCGCGAGATCGGCTCCGCGGCACTGGTCGCCGACGGCCTGCACGCCCGCACCGACGGCTTCACCTCACTGGCCGTCCTGGTCGGCGCGGCCGGCGTCTGGGCCGGATGGCCGTACGCCGACCCGGTCATCGGCCTGCTCATCACCGTGGCCATCCTCTACGTGCTGCGGGATGCCGCCCGCGAGGTCTACCACCGGCTGATGGACGCCGTCGACCCCGCGCTAATCGCCCAGGCCGAGCAGGTCGTCGCCGAAACCCCCGGCGTACACGGCGTCGGCTCTCTGCGCATGCGCTGGATCGGCCACTCCCTGCGCGCCGAGGTCGACCTCCTGGTGGACCACCGGCTCAGCCTCGTGCAAGCCCACGCCATCGCGGCGGAAGCCGAACACCGCCTGATCCACCACCTGCCCAGACTCACCGCGGCAACCGTACACGCCGACCCCGACGGCCCCGCCGAACACGACCACCACGCCAGCCTCACCAACCACCGCATGATCCCGTCCTGAGCGAAAAGCTCAGTTCCAGGTCAGCCGCTGGGTCAGCAGCGCCTGCTGGGCTGGGTTGGCGGTCAGGGCGAGCGCGCGTTCGTCGCGCCGCCTGGCCTCCTGCGGCCGCCCGAGCTCGCGCAGCAACTCGGCGTGGGTGGCGTGGAAGAGCGCGTAGCGATCCAAGACTGTTTCGAGATCCTTCAGCTCCGTCAAGGCCGCCCCCGGGTGTCAGTCGTCCCAGCGTTGGGCGTTGTGGTCGTTCAGGGAGCCCGGGGGCTGGGGGATGACGCAGAAGGGCAGTCCGGCGGGGTCCTCCATGACGCACCAATGGTCGTTCACCAGTCGCAGGCGTCGAGCGCCGAGGGACTCCAGGCGCGCGGTCTCCGCCTCCAGGTCGTCGGTGTGGATGTCGAGGTGGATGCGTGCGGGGCCTGTCCCGAGTCGCTGGATGAGCAGGGCGAAGACGTCCCCGGGCAAGTGGGCGCCGTGGTACTCCGGGTACTGCTGGTTTCGGGTCAGTGTCTGGCCGGTCGCCTCCTGCCAGAACGTCAGTTCCTTGTCGTGATCGCCCTCCGGCACATCGATCACGACCTTGTAGAGCCTGCTGTAGTGCGTCATGTCCCTCATCCTCCCGTCGCCGGGCCGTAGAAATGTCGACTCTGCGGGCCATGAACGCCAGCAGGCGCTCGCGAAGCGCGGGCAGGTGGTCGAGGGCCTGGGTCATCGTGGTCTCCTACTGGCAGTCGCAGCCGTCGGACTGCTCGCAGCAGTCGGCCTTGTCCTCGGGGGGCAGCAGGTTTGCTGGGTCTGCGCGGAACAACAGTTCATGGTCGAACCTCCATCTCGTTTCCTGGGTAGACGGAGCCGCCCGGAGATGGATGCTGATTTGACATATCTCTAATCAGTGATGCAGTTTAGCAGTTGCTTCGATACTCTTCTAATCAACGGGAGTGTGGACATGAGTCTCAGCGAGAGCGGTGCCTTCCCCGTCGTGGTGATCGGGGCGGGCCCGGTCGGGCTGGCCGCCGCGGCGCACCTGGCCGAGCGGGGGCAGGACTATCTGGTCCTGGAGGCCGGAGAGCAGGTCGCGGCGTCCGTCGCGCAGTGGGCGCACGTGCGGGTTTTCAGCCCGTGGCGCTTCAACGTCGACGCCGCCGCCCGCCGCCTGCTGGAGACCGACGGGTGGACCGCGCCCGACCCGCAATGGCTGCCCACCGGTGCCGAGCTGATCTCCGACTATCTCGCCCCACTGGCCAAGCTCCTGGGCCCCCGGGTCCGCCTAGGCGTGCGGGTGACCGCGATCAGCCGCCTCGGGTTCGACCGCGTACGCACCAGCGGCCGCGCGGACGCCCCCTTCCTGATCAGAACCGCCACCGGCGAAGAACTCCAGGCCAGCGCCGTCATCGACGCCTCCGGCGCGTACGCCAACGTCCTGGGCGCCAGCGGCCTGCCCGCGTACGGCGAGACCGGCAACCTGATCGACCACGCCCTGCCTGACGTGCTGGGCGCCGACCGGGAGCGCTACGAGGGCCGGCACACCCTGGTCGTCGGCGCGGGCCACTCGGCCGCCACCACCCTGCTCGCCCTCGCCCAGCTGGAGGACGCCCAGATCACCTGGGCGATCCGCGCCGGCAGCCCGGGCCGCACCTACGGCGGCGGCGAGGCCGACGCCCTCCCCGCCCGCGGCGCACTCGGCTCCCGCCTCAAGGAACACGTCGCCTCGGGCCGGATCACGCTGCTGACCGGCTTCTACGCCCACTCCGTCCACGCGGACGGCGAAACACTGAGGGTCGTCAGCCGCGATCCGTCCGGGGCCGAGCAGTCCGTCACCGCCGACCGGGTCGTGTCGGCGACCGGCTTCCGCCCCGACCACTCGATCGCCTCCGAGCTGAGGCTCGACCTCGACCCGATCCTCGGCTCGACCCGGGCTCTGGCCCCGCTGATCGACCCGAACCAGCACTCCTGCGGCACCGTCCCCGCCCACGGCGCCGACGAGCTGGCCCACCCGGAGAGCGGCTACTACGCGGTTGGGGTGAAGAGCTACGGCCGCGCCCCCACGTTCCTGATGGCCACCGGTTACGAGCAGGTCCGCTCCGTCGTCGCCGCCATCACCGGCGACTGGGAGGCCGCCCGCCACGTCCAGCTCGACCTCCCCGAGACCGGCGTCTGCTCCTCCGGCCTCGCCGAGGCTCAGGAGCGGCGCGTCGGCCAGGCCACCGGCATCAGCGGCAGCCTGCTCGCCACCCAGCTTCCCTTGATCACCGCCGATGGCGGCGGCTGCTGCGGCTGAAGGCAAGGATCGACTGATCACCAACGGCCTGCAGACCCGGATGCCCGCCGCGCTCATCGCCGCAGAGATCTTCGCCCTGCAGGGGGTAGCCGTGCTGCCGCTGGCCGGGCGGAGCGTGCCCGGCGCGGTCGGCTGCGTGCTCGGCTTCAGCATCGTCTCCATCACCCTGCCGCACCTGCTGGTGGGCCGGTACGGCACCGCCGCCTACGCCACCCTGTCCGGCCGCATCGCCACCTTCTCCGTCGCCGACAAGGCCCTGGCCCCGCTCGGCGCGGTCGCGCTCGCCCAGTCAGCCGGTTATGGCTGGGTCATGGCCGCGGTGGCCGTCGCCTCCGCGATCGCCGCGTTCGCCCTGCTGGCGTACCATCGCCTATAATTTCGATGGGCTTCGAAGCAAGGAGGGCCGGATGGCCGCCGTCACGATCCAGTGCTGCGCGCCGATCGCACGCGAGCCGCTGTCGGAGACCGACGCGGCCGAACTGGCGGTCCTGCTCAAGGCCGTCGCCGATCCGGTGCGGCTGCGCCTGCTGTCGATGATCGGCTCACACGCGGGCGGCGAAGCGTGTGTCTGTGATCTGACCGACGCCTTCGACCTGACCGCGCCGACGATCTCCCATCACCTGAAGGTCCTGCGCACAGCCGGATTGATTGACGGCGATCGGCGGGGGACCTGGGTCTACTACCGGATCATCCCCGAGGTGGTGAACAAGCTTGGCGCCGCGTTCGCGCCGCTGACCGAGCCCGCGCCCAATCTAGAGCTCACCCCCGTCTGACCCGGTGCGGCGCTCCAGCAGGATGACGTCGCGCCAGAGGCCGTGGTGGCGGCCGATGCGCTCGCGGGTGCCGACGACGCGGAAGCCGAGCGCCTGGTGCAGGGAGAGGCTGGGGGCGTTCTCGGGGAAGACGCCCGTTTGGATCGTCCAGACGCCCGCGTCCTCGGATGCCGTGATGAAGGCGGTCATGAGGGCGCGGCCGATGCCGTGGGCCTGGCAGCCTGGGTGCACGTAGACGCTGTGCTCGATCACTCCCTCGTACACGGGCCGACCGGAGACCGGTGAAGCGGCGACCCAGCCGACGACCTCACCCGTCTCGGTGTCGGCGGCGACGTAGCGCAGGTGCGCCAGCTTTCCCGCGGTGAAACCCTCCCAGGAGGGGGCGACCGTCTCGAAACTGGCCTGGCCCGTGTCCAGCCCGGCCTGGTAGATGGCCAGGACCTGGGCGGCATCACTCTCGCGCATCGGACGGATCTCCAGCCCTGGCAAGATCGCGGGCTTGACGGCCTGGATGATCGCCGAGTGCACGCCGTCGCCGTGGTCGGCGGTGAGCGTGATCGTCGTCCCCACGAAGCCCGTGGCGGCCAGCAGGTCGCGATATTCGCCGACGGTGAGGGATCCGGCGACACAGCCGATGCGCTGTTCGGTCGCTGCCCGGAGCTCCGGGTCCAGGGCGTGTACGGTGACGACGTCGCTGACGCCGAACCGGCCGCCGGGCTTGAGCACCCGGAAGGTCTCGGCCAGCACGGCGGCCTTGTCGCTGGACAGGTTGATCACGCAGTTGGAGATGACCACGTCGACCATGTGGCCGGGCAGCGGGATCGCCTCGATGGTGCCGTGCAGGAACTCGACGTTGTCCACGCCGACGGCGTTGCGCCGGGCGAGTTCCACCATGTCCGGGCTGGCGTCCAGCCCGTACGCCTTGCCGTACGGGCCGACCCGGCGAGCCGACAGCAGCACGTCGATGCCGCCGCCCGAGCCGAGGTCGAGCACCGTCTGCCCGGCACGCAAGTCGGCGACGGCGACCGGGTTACCGCAGCCGAGGCTGGCCAGCAGAGCGCCCTCCGGCAGCCCGGCGGTGTCGTCGTAACCCGCAGCGCCGAAGCAGCCGTCGGCAAAGGCGTCCGGGCCGCAGTCGGTGACAGGGTCGCCTTCCATGGCCTTCCTGGCCAGTCCGGAGTAGCGCTGGATGATCTGTTCAGGTGCCATCGCACAGCTCCTCAGTCGCAGGTGGGAGGTTCCGGCACTGGGTTGCCCATGACCACGTCGGCGGCGGTGGGGAAGCAGCTCACGCAGTTCTCGTTGATCCGGTACAGGCTGGAGGTGCCCTGGCGTTCCACCAGGACGAACCGCACCTCGGCCAGGATCTTCAAATGGTGCGAGACGGTCGACTGCCCAACACCGGAGGCGGTCACGATCTCTCCGACGGTCATCGGCTCCCGGCGCCGGGCCAGCAGCGACACGATCTGGATCCGGGTGGCGTCGGCCAGCGCCTTGAACCAGCTCGCGTACTCCTCGGCATCAGCCCGATCGAGCGGCTTCGCATCTCTATCCATCGTTAATCGACGATAGTCGATGGATAGTCGAATGCCTAGGTCAGCTCCTTGATCAGTTTTTCGACACGGGTCCGGATCTCGTCGCGGATCGGGCGGACGGCGTCGATGCCCTGACCGGCGGGGTCGTCGAGTTGCCAGTCTTCGTAGCGTTTGCCGGGGTAGATCGGGCAGGCGTCACCGCAGCCCATGGTGATGACCACGTCTGAGGCCTCCACCGCGTCCACTGTGAGGATCTTGGGGTGCTCGGCGGTGATGTCGATGCCGACCTCACGCATGGCTTCGACGGCGACGGGGTTGATCTGATCGGCCGGGGCTGAGCCCGCTGAGCGGACCTCGATTCGGTCGCCCGCCAGATGGGCCAGCCACCCGGCGGCCATCTGGGACCTGCCCGCATTGTGGACGCAGACGAACAACACGCTAGGCATGCACAGGCTCCTTCGTGAACCTCAGGTCGGCGTGGTGGTAGGTCTCGGGCATGGGGCTACTCCTGCGGAGATTGGACGGCCGGGACCAGGCGGTCGATTCGGCGGGCGATGTCGGTGAACGCGGTTTCGAACGCGTCTTGGGTGCCGACGCGGACCGGGTCGGCGATCGACCAGTGCAGGCGCTCGCGGTCGCCCAGCTGCTCGTGCGCGGGGTCGCAGACCGCGATGACCAGATCATCGGGCCGTACGACTTCGTCCAGGTGGGAGGTGCGGGCTTGATCGAGGTCGAGGCCGTGCCGGCGGGCGACGTCAAAGGCGCGCGGGTTGATCCGCTTGGCGGGGCTGGTGCCGGCCGAGGCGGTGGGGACCGTGCTGCGCTGCCGCCAGAGGGCGGCGGCGAGTTGGGATCGGGCGGAGTTGTGGGTGCACACGAACACCACCCGGGGGACGCGTCGCAGCGGCGCGGGCATGAGATCGTCCAGCGCTTCGGTCACCAGCCGGAGGTAGGTGCGGCGCCGGTCGCCTTCGGAGCGCCGCCGTTCCACCACGCCCGCCTCCTGGAGGATCTTCACGTGGTGGGCGAAAAGGTTGGTCGGCAACCCGAGCGCCCCGCCCATCTCCCCAGGAGAGGCGTCGCCCAGGGCGAGCCAGTCCACGATCGCCAATCGCGCGGGATCACCGAGGGCCGAGTGCACCCGCGCCCGGCCAATCAAGTCAGCGTTCATTGCCTCAATAATTGCTGACCTAATGACGGTGCGTCAAAAGAAGAGCTGATGTCCTCGTAGGAACCCGTCAGCGGCCGGACGATGAATCCGACATGACCGGCTGCTCCTCGAGGCCCGCCTCGGGTCGGCCGAACAGCCCCAGGACCAGCAGCAGCCCGACGATTCCACCGATCGCCTGAGCGACCAGGAAGCCGGGGACCGATGAGGGCGCGATACCCGCGAAGGTGTCGGAGAATGCCCGGCCGATGGTGACCGCGGGGTTGGCGAAGCTGGTGGAGGAGGTGAACCAGTAGGCGGCGCCGATGTAGGCGGCCACGGCGGCCGGAGCCAGCGCTGTACGTCCAGAGCGGGCCAGGGAGAAGATCACCATGAGCAGCCCCGCCGTCGCGACGACCTCGCCCAGCCACAGGTGAGCACTGCTGCGATCGGTGGTCGACCAGGCTACGACCGGCTCGGCGAACATGGCATTGGCCAGCATCGAACCGGCGACCGCGCCCAGGATCTGCGCGAGAACATAGCCGCCGAGATCTCCAGCCGTCAGCCCAGCGCCGCTCTTACGGCCGATCCACCAGTCGGCCAGGGACACGACAGGGTTGAAGTGCGCGCCGGACACTGGTCCGAGGACGGCGATGAGTACGGCCAGACCGAACACGGTAGCCGTGGAATTGGCTAGAAGCTGGAGGCCGATATCCGTCGAGAGACGCTGGGCCATGATCCCCGAACCGACCACCACGCTCACGAGCAGCGCGGTGCCGGAAAACTCGGCGAGCAGCCGCCTCGCCAGAGAGGTCACCAGAGCCGTTACGTGGGAGCGGTTGATGGTCTGTCCTCATCGGCGACTGAAGGGGCCGAGTGATCGGCGTTCAGGCTGATTCGCCACTGAGTCGGTCTCACTCGCTAGCTTCCGCACTGTATCGATAGCCATCGAATTCGACAATATCGATATTTATCCTTATCGATGTGTGGAGGGCGCTGAACCAGCGTCACCGAGAACCCCCGTTGGATTCGTGCTCTCGCAATGCCGCTCTCAGCGCTGCGGTGACCTCAGGTGAGACCGTGCCGACGAAACGCATCACCGCCGCCTCGACGTCGCCTGCTTGGTCCAAGGCGACGCGCATCGACTCCGCCACGAAGGCGTCTCTGTCGCCGGTGGCCTTGTAGAGGTGGGCGCGTCCTTCGCGGTGCCGCGACACCAGCTCTTTGTGCGAGAGCCGTACCAGAACGGTCAGTACGGTGGTGACCGCCGGCTTGGACGGGAGGGCGTCGGCGAGTTGCTGGGCGAACATCCCGTCGGGATGTTTCCACAGTGTCTCCATGATCGAGCGTTCCAGGTGGCCGAGCCGCACCGCGCACCCCTTACGTTCCCATCGCCGATGCTAGAGGGTACGCGATCCGGGTCCCGCGCAACGAGCGCCGCAGGCACTACGGTTCAGCCGCGAATGGGCTTGGTGCCGACGCCCGGCAGGAAGCGGCCGGTTCGTGCGGTGTAGTCGGTGAAAGCGGAGTCGTGAACACGAGCGAGGTAGGGCTCCTCGACGGTTCGGACCTGGATCTCGATGGCGGCGACCAAGGCCACCAGAGCGGTCAGCGACAGCCAGGTGGGCACCAGGAAGGGCAGTCCGAGCAGTGCCGTCGTCATCGCGGTGAAGATCGGATTGCGGACCCAGGCGAAGATACCGCCGGTCACCAGGCTCGTACGCTCGTCGGTGTCGACACCGATGCGCCATGACGTGCCCATGGTGTTCTGGGCGAGGAAGGTCGCGATCAGACCGATGAGGGCGAGGGCGAGACCGAGAACGCCGAGGACGGGGTGGGTCAGCGTGGTCGCCGGGGTGAGGATCCCGATCGCGGCCAGGAGCGGGGCGAGCACCGTGGCCGCGATGGCGAGGATGAACAGGACGCCGCCCCACCAGCCGATGCTGCCGGGACGTTCCCGGATGCCGATGAAGCCGGTGCTTCCCGTTTGCCGGTACTGGATCCAGCTCCGGTAGCCGAAGAGCACCAGGAGGCCGAGGGTGTAGACGAGTAAGCCTGCGATGATCACGCCTCGGCTCCAGGCGTACCGGCTTTGTGGGAAGGGCCGTGGGGGTCGGCGCAGTGGGCGCCGACCGTCAGCAGTGCTTCGGGCGCGTGGTCGACTTGCAGAGTGGTGTGCTCGATCCCGTACTGGTCGTGGACGAGGCGCTCGGCGGCGACGCGGACCGCGTGGCAGTCGGCGCCGGGCTCTACCAGGATGTGGGCCGACATCGCGGCGTAGCCGGAGGTGACTTCCCAGATGTGCAGGTCGTGCACTTCTACGACGGAGTCGAGGGCTGCGGCTTTGGTGCCGATTTCGGTGGGGTTCATGCCGACGGGGGCGGCTTCCATGAAGACGCGGCCGGAGTCGCGGACCAGGCCCCAGCCGGCCTTGAGCATGAGCGCGGCGACGACCAGGGCGGCGAGGGCGTCGGCGCGGCCCCAGCCGGTGAGCCAGACGACCGCTCCGGCGATCGTGGTCGCGATGAAGGCGAACAGGTCGTTGAGGACGTGCTGGTAGGCGCCTTCGACGTTGAGGCTGGTCCGGTTGGCCTTGGACATCAGCCAGGTGGCCGCCAGGTTGATCGCGATGCCCGCCAGGCCGGTCACGACCACGTACAGACCCTCGACGTCGGGGGGTTCGATGATCCGGCGTACTCCCTCGAAGATGAAGTACGCGCTGAGCAGCAGCAGGGTGATGCCGTTGATCTGCGCTGAGATGATTTCGGCGCGTTTCAGCCCGTAAGTGAAGCCACCTTGTGGCGGACGGGCGGAGATGCGCATGGCGATCAGCGCGAAGACGATGGCGATGGCGTCGGTGAGCATGTGCCCGGCGTCGGAGATCAACGCCAGCGATTGGGCGATGAAGCCGATGACGACCTCGATCACCATGAAACCGACGATCAGGGCGAGCGCACCGGTCAGGTAACGGCGGTCGGCCTCCCCGCTGACCCCATGCCCATGGCCGTGCCCGTGGTCAGACATCGATTCGCTCCTCGTGGCCGATGTGGGTGATCGCGAGGTCGAACAGCATGCGGACGTGGGAGTCGGCCAGCTGGTAGTACGCCATCCGCCCGGAACGGCGCACCTTGACCACCCGGTGGGTGCGCAGCAGGCGCAGCGCGTGCGAGGCGGCGGACATGCTCTGCCCGGTGGCGGCGGCCAGGTCGCAGACGCACATCTCGCCGCCTTCGAGCAGCGCGGCCATCAGGCGCAACCGGCCGGGATCGGCCAGCAACGAAAAAACGTCGGCGAGGTCTTGCACGACCTCCTCGGAGGGCAGCGCCTGCCGGACGGCGGTCACCCGCTCGGCGTCCACCACCGGTGTCGGACAGGCGTCGGGCGACAGCTCCACTACAACGTTTGAATCATTGTTCATATGACGGAGTGTGCAGGGCGAGCCCAAGGGATGTCAACAACTACTCACCGTCAGGTCATCGGCTCCCTCGGCAGACTTGAACACTTGCTCAGATGTGTAAACGTTGAGTAGCTGGATATCTACTCTCTGCAATGAACGCAGGTGAGAGCCCTACTCGGAGGATGCCATGACGCATGCCCATCACCCCCACGCCTCACATGCCCACGACGAACACACCGAACATCACCTGGATGAACCCGCGGAGCAGAGCACTGCGGGAACCAGCCCCGACCAATGCGCCGGCGACGCCGCTCAGGACGGCTGCTGCGCCGCGGAGTGAATCACCCGGGGACCGCCGGCCGCGCGTCGGCGGTCCCCGACCGTCACGACCTCGAAGAAGGGATTACGCGATGCTCCTGATGGAGCCGACGTTGGAAGGACGACCTCCAGGTATGGCAGTGTGGCTGGCCGTTATCTTGATCACCTTGTCCACCCTGGCGGGCGCCTGGCTGGCCAGGCGGAAATCCCGGCAAGTCACCGCGCTGCTGGCGATCGCGTCCGCGCTGATGCTGGTCACCGCGTTGATCGACATGCTCCCGGACGCCTGGCAGGGGGCGAACGAGAACGGCGTCCCGGTGTGGGCACTGGGGCTGGCGATCCTGTTCGGATTCCTGGTGATCACCTATTTCACCCGAAAGGGCTGCGGGCACGACCATGAAAGCTCAAAACCGGCCGGTGGTGAGCACAGGCCCGGTCTGCACCGCCGGGTCAAGGAGGTGCTCAGCGCCGCGGTGTTCGGCGGCATGGGTACGGCGGCGGCGCTGTCGGTGCACCGCGCGGTCGAGGGCGCGACACTGGCCCTGACCGCGTCCGCCATCGTGGTGATCGCCCTTATGGTCCATTCCACCAGCGAGGGTCTGGCTCTGACCGCGCTCCTGGACATGGCGAAACAACGGCTGACACCGTGGCTGACGGTTTCTTGCGTCAGTCCGGCGGTCGGCGTCCTGATCGCCACGATCAGTCCGATTCCGCCTCAGGTCGAGCCCATTCTGATCGGCGTGGTGGCCGGTGTTCTCCTCCGTACGGCCGTGGTGGGCATGAAGCTGGCGGCGAGCAGACAGCAGGACGGGCGGCTGCCCCGGCGGCACCTGGTCAGCGCGATCGCGCTGGCCGGGACGATGGCGGTGCTCATGGCCGCCATGCACTGGATGCCCGAGGACCAGCACGCCGATCAGAGTCCGGCATCCCTGGGGCAGGCCATGGCTCGCCTTCCCGCGCCGGCGGCCTCGCCGACGCCTACTCCTTCTCCTCCTCTTGACAGGAAGCAGCTGCGGGCAGCCTTGACCGAAGGGCGACTCAGCCTGTCGGAGGTGTTCGCCCGTACCGACAAACTGACAAAGAAGACCTACATCGGGTGGCTGTTGCGCGGTCTGTACGGCGATGGCGTGGAAGACCTGCTGGCGGCCGAAGGCATCGAGCCCACCCGCACAGTCGGCGATCTCACGAAACGACAGCGCGCCTATCTCGTGGAAACCGTCTCCTCGACTCGAATGGTTCGGTGATTCCCTGGCATGTCCTGGCACCGGCGATCGGTGCCAGGCCGTCACTGCGATGAGTGACTCAGATCTTCGATCTGGCCGCCGGTCCGGCCTCGCAGCGTCTCCAGGAGGTCAGGGCTGGCGATGACCGCCCAGCGGGTGCCGACGAGGTAGATTCCGCCGTACATCTGGGCGTAGTCGAGCCAGTCGCGCTTGCCCTTCTCGGTGACGAAGGTCGTTATGGTGTAGCGGCCCTGCGGCGTCTCGCAGATTCCCTGCCGTAGCTCATCGGCGTCGATTTGAATGTGAGAACTCGCGCAGCCGATCGTGGAGACCAGCTGTTCGACGCTGGCGGGAGGGCCCGCTTCACGAGCGGCGCTCTCGCTTGATCCGCAGGCTGCTGCGCCGAGAATCAAGACGAACATCATGGTGGCGGAACGGATCGGCATCAGCGCTCGCCCCCGCTCTGGCACGTATAGGGGATTCATGGCTGTGAACTCCCGGTCAGGCGTGATTACTCACCCGGAGATACGCCGCCCTTGTTTCTACGGTTCATAGAAGCACGTGCTCAGTCGCTTGGGCGGCGCTTTCGGCCCGTCAGCACGAACACGGTGACGACAACGAGGGCCCCCACGCCCACGAGAATCCACACCGTCATTGAGGAGGCTCCGCCCGAGGTAGCGGCCACCGGTTCCGCCGAAGGCGTCGCGAGCGGAGGCGCCGATGTCGCCGCCGCCGGGGATGGACTCGCCGATTCGCTCGGCGGCGGGCTCGGGCTGGTGGTGGGCGTCGGTGAGGGGGTCACGGTGAAGGGCACCTCTCCGGTACGAGGATGACCGTCGGAGGAGACCACCCGATAGGCGATCGTGTACTTGCCCGGAGGAAGCGGTGTGGTGACGCGCTGGGTCACCGTCTTGCCCTTCAGGTCGGCCTCGCCTTGCTGGAATGACTTTCCGGCGGCATCGGTCACGATGACCTTGGGGAACCTGACCGCGTTGGTGAATTCCAGGACGACCTGATCGATCGCCTCCACCTTGGCGTTCTTGGCGGGGTTGCTGGACTTCAACGCGTCATGTGCCTGCGCCGGCATGGCAGTTCCGAGCAGGGCCGCTGCGGCGGACAGAAGGATCATCGATCGGCGCAGAAACATGAGGGAACTCTCCTTCGGAGGGCTGAACCGCTCTCGCGAGCTTCTACATTATGTCGAAGATGAATGAGCCTGCCCCACCCCCCGCAGCAGAAGCCAGGTGAGCGAACGCGTGGCCGCGACCTCAATAACCGCCCCTGATCAGGTACGGCCGACCTCATCGGTGATCGCCGGTTTGGTACTGGCGGCGATCGCCGCCGCCATGGTCGCGGGCATCGCCGCCGCCCCGGCCCCGGTTCCCGGCCTGCCCGAACCCGGGCCAGTGGTCCGCCTGGGTCTTCCGGCGGTACGGGCGCTGCTGGACGTGGCCGCCGCCACGGTGGTCGGGCTCAGCCTGCTGCCCAAACTGCTGGGATTCGATCGCCCGGACCTGACCGAGCCGATCATGCGCCGAGCCCGCCCGTGGACCGTCCACGCCGCCTTCCTCTGGGCGGCCTGCGCGCTCGCGGCGGTCGTCCTTCAGGCTTCGGAGGTTCTCAGCCCAGGGGAGATGCCGACACTCGGTCAGGTCGGGGAGTACATCGACCAGGTCAGCGCCCCCAAAGGGCTCCTGATCAGCGCGGGATGCGCCCTGGTCGCGGCGGGTGTGGGGCGGCTGGCGGTGCGCTTCGGCGAGAGCGTACCGGCCGAGCTGCGGATCATCGTCGCCTTGTTCGGGCTGTTCCCCCTGCCGGTGACCGGGCATGCCGCGCAATGGTACTGGCACGACCTCAGCATGATCTCGATGGAGTTGCACGTCGGCGGCGCCGCGTTGTGGACCGGTGGCCTGGTGGCGCTTCTCGTCTTGGCCGCGCCCAACCGTGGCCTGCTGGCCGAAGCTCTGCCACGATTCTCGCGCCTGGCTACCATTTGCCTTCTCGTGGTCACCGCTACCGGGTTGATCAACGGCCTGACCCAGCTCGCCTTGGACGCGGAACTGCCCGCCGGACTGGTAGCCACTCCGTATGGGCAGCTCGTCATCGCCAAGACCGCCTGCCTGCTGGTCGTGGCCGTTCTCGGGGCGAAGATCCGCTGGTGGCTGCTCCCGCGCGTCATCCGCCAGGAACGTACGAGCCTGATCGCGTGGGGGAGCGTCGAGGTGGCGGTCATGGGGCTGGCGTATGGCATCGCCGTGGTCCTGAGCCGGGCTTCCACCCTGATCTGATCAGCGGCAGCACCCGTCTGCGCACTCCGCCGTGCCGGATTCGGCGGATGCCGTACCGGCTGTGCAGCAGGCCTCTCCTCGCCAGGCGTCACGGCCTTCCTTGACCGCGACGGCGGCGATGACCAGGGCGGCGATCGGGTCCGCCCAGGACCAGCCGAACAGGCTGTTGAGCGCGAGCCCGACCAGCAGGACCCCCGACAGGTAGGTGCACAGCAGGGTCTGCTTGGAGTCGGCGACCGCGCTCGCCGAGCCGAGTTCGCGGCCGGTCCTGCGCTGGGCGTACGACAGGAACGGCATGATCAGCAGGGACAGCGCGGCCAGGATGAGCCCGGGTGTGGAGTGCTCGGCTTCTCCGCTGCCCAGCAAGGCGCGTACGGCGTCGAAGGTGACGTAGGCGGCCAGGGCGAAGAAGGACAGCGCGATGACCCGGAGCGCGGCCTTCTCCCGCCGCTCATGATCGGCGACCGAGAACTGCCAGGCGACGGCGGCGGCCGAGGCCACCTCGATCACCGAGTCCAGGCCGAAGCCGATGAGCGCCGCGGAGGAGGCGATGGTCCCGGCGGTGAGCGCGACGGCGGCTTCGATCACGTTGTAGGTGATGGCGGCCGCCACCAGCAGCCGGATCCGGCTCCGCAACTTCGTTCGGCGTGCCAGCACGGCGTCAAGGTTCACGGTGGTCACGACGCGGGCTCCGGCTCGGCGTCCACCAAGCCGCCGACCGGTTCGCCGGGACGCAGAGTGATGGCGTGACCGGTGGCGCCGAGCAGATGCTCGGCCGCCGCGAGCAGGTCCATCAGCTCGGGCCGGGTCAGGGCGTAGAACGACTGGCGGCCCTCGGCCCGGTAATCGACCAGGCCGCAGTCACGAAGGCAGGCCAGGTGCTTGGACACCGTGGACTGGGCCAGCCCGAGCTCGGCGGTCAGGTCCACGACGCGTACTTCACCGCGGGCCAGCCGGGCCACGATCCGCAGCCGCGTCTCATCGGCCAGCGAGTGAAACAGCGCCGCGGCAGGGGAGATACCAGCCGCGATGTCGGCGGTGACACACCGCCCGCTCTCATTAATCGCCATTTGACGATGATAGCTCTGCTTGGCGATCGATAGTCAAGCCCTCTGGGCTTATGACGCCCATATTCGACATGCTGTAGAAGTTCTACGCGACGTAGAACTTCCGGATGAGCGCACCGAGCGAGGAGCCATGAGCGATAAGTCCCCCCTGACGAGAAAGGAGCGGCTTGCACAACTCCAGACCAAGCAGCGGCGGCGCGAAGGCGCTCGCACGATCATCGTGGTCAGTGCCGCGTTCGTGACGCTGGTCGCGGTGGTGACGACGGTGGCCGTGCTGATCATCCGTGAACGATCGAAGTCCTCCCTGGACGCGGTGCGGGTCGCCACCTTCGACAAACGCGACCACACCACCGATCCCGTGACCTACCAGCACAGCCCGCCCATCGGCGGAGACCACGACCCCAAGTGGCAGAACTGCGGCGTGTACGCCCAGTCCTTGCGCAAGGAGAACGTCGTACACGCTCAGGAGCACGGCGCCGTGTGGATCACCGTCCGGCCCGACCTCCCGATCACCGAGGTGGAGAAGGTCGTCAACGTCCTCAACGGCCGCGACTATGTGATCCTCTCGCCGTACGACGGGCAGCAGGCACCCGTGATCGCCAGCGCCTGGGGCAAGCAGCTGACCCTCGACGGCGCTGACGACCCTCGGCTTCCCGCCTTCTTGCGGGCCTACATCCAGGCCCCGGACGCGCCGGAACCCGGCGCGCCCTGCACAGGGGGCACCGGGGAACCGCTCACGTGAAGCTGACCGCTGTGCTGGTCCTGCTGGCAGGGGTGGCGCTGTCGGCCTATTGGCTGCTGACTCCCTCCACGCCGGGTGACGAGTCCCCGGAAGCGGGATTCGCCCGGGACATGCAGGTCCACCATGCCCAGGCGGTGCGCATGGCCATGGTCGTCCGCGACCGCACCACCGATCCGGAGATCCGCACCCTCGCCTACGACATCGCCACCACCCAGCAGCACCAGATCGGACAGATGTACGCCTGGCTCACCCTGTGGGGCCTGCCCCAAGCACCATCGGGCCCACCCATGACCTGGATGCGCGACCACCACGCCGACACTCCCGGCGAACCGGCCTCGATGCCGGGAATGGCGACCGCGGACCAGCTCAAAGCACTGGAGAAGGCCAGCGGGCGCGAGGCCGAGGTGCTCTTCCTCCGCCTGATGATCCCCCACCACCAAGGCGGCGCTTCGATGGCCCAGGCCGCTCTCCAGCTCACCGCTCAACGCGAAGTCCGCCTTCTCGCACAGGCGATGCTGACCGCGCAGTCCAGCGAGATCGAGGTCATGCGGCGCCTGCTGACGGCACGCGGCGATTCCGGCCTCCAAAAGACCAGCGCGGCGGGTCCGTGAACACAATCAATCAGGACTGAACATGTCGACGAACATTAAGATCACGGCAGTAATCGCAGCCGCGATGGCCGCCATCGTTGTGGCCTTCTCCCTGCTGGGCGGCACCGACAACGCCAGCCAGCCGAGCGGCGCGCCATCCGGGGCCGCGCCCGCAGCCCAGGGCCTCCTCATTCGCGCGGACAGTCACCTGCTCTCCAAGGCCCCGGACAGCAAGGTGACCCTGGTGGAGTTCCTGGACTTCGAATGCGAGGCATGCGGAGCCACCTTCCCGAACATGGAACGCATCCGTGCCGAATACAGCGGGCAGATCAACGTGGTCGTCCGCTACTTCCCCCTGCCCGGCCACCGCAACGGCGAACTGGCGGCCCAGGTAGCCGAGGCCGCTGCCCGGCAGGGCAAGTTCGAAGACATGTACGCCAAGTTGTTCCAGACGCAACAGGAATGGGGCGAGGCAACGGAATCCAAGCAGGCGTACTTCCTGAGCCTGGCCCAGAGCCTCGGCTTGGACATGGCCGCCTTCGAGCGTGATCTCGCTGCCCCTGGCACCGCTGAGCGGGTCAAGAAAGACCAGGACGACGGACTCGCACTCGGCGTACAAGCCACGCCCACGATCTTCTTCAACGGTGTCCCGCTGGACGTGGACCCCACCTACGAGAACCTCAAGAGCAAGATCGACGCAGCGCTGGCCTCATGATCGGCAACCTTCAACCCGCCGCCACATTCACGCGGCGCGAGAACACCCCGAACATCGCACGAATGCTCCCCATCGTCCTCACCGTCGGCGGAACCATCGGCCTAGCCGCGGCCTTCCTGCTGACCGTCGAACGGCTCAACTTGGCAGCCGACCCCGATTACATCCCCAGCTGCAGCATCAACCCCGTGCTGAGCTGCGGTTCAATCATGAAAAGCGACCAGGCGGCACTATTCGGCTTCCCCAACTCACTCCTGGGAATTTTCGCCTTCGCCGTCGTAACGACCACAGGCACAGCGTTGTGGGCCGGCGCGCGATTCCGCCCCTGGTTCTGGCACGGCCTCCTGGCCGGCAGCCTCGCGGGAGTCATCCTCGTCCACTGGCTGATCTTCCAGAGCCTCTACCGCATCCAAGCCCTGTGCCCCTATTGCATGGCCGTGTGGGCCGTCACAATCCCCATCTTCTGGTACGTGACACTCCACCTCATCAGCTCAGCGCCCACCCAAAGCCCCGGCCGAAGCTTGATAACAACGGCAATCAAGTTCCACAGCACCGTACCCATGCTCTGGGGCTTCGCCGTCCTAGTGCTGATCATCCAACGGTTCTGGAGCTACTGGGCGACTCTTCTATGACCAGGGGCTGGGCTATCTGGTCGAGGGCAGGCGCAGCCGCTTGAGGGTCAGGGCGTTGACGGCGACGATGAGGCTGGAGCCGGACATCGACACCGCGGCGATCTCGGGGCGGAGCATCAGGCCGAACGCGGGCTCGAAGACGCCCGCCGCGATGGGCAGGGCCAGGGTGTTGTAGCCGATCGCCCAGCCCAGGTTCTGCCGCATCTTGCGCAGCGTGCCCCGGCCGATGCGCAGCGCCGTGGGCACGTCCAGCGGGTCGGAGCGCATCAGCACCACATCGGCGGTCTCGATGGCCACATCCGTGCCCGCGCCGATGGCGATGCCCAGATCGGCCTGGGCCAGCGCGGGGGCGTCGTTGACCCCGTCTCCCACCATGGCGACCTTGCGGCCACCGGCCTGCAGCCGGGCGATGGCGGCGGCTTTGTCCCCTGGCAGCACGTCGGCGATGACGGTGTCGATGCCGAGCTGTCCGGCGATCCGGTTGGCGGTCGCGGTGTTGTCGCCGGTCAGCATGACCACCTCGACCCCGAGCTCATGGAGCGCGGCCACCGCCGTCGCTGAGGTGTTCCGTGGGGCGTCGGCGATGCCGATCACCGCGGCCGCGACGCCGTCGACCGCGACCATGACCGCCGTTCTGCCGCCCTCGGCCACCTCGTCGCGACGTGGGCCGAGCGTGCCCAGGGCGATCCCCTCGCGTTCCAGCAGGCGCCGGTTGCCCACCGCCACGCGATGCCCGGACACCTCGGCGACGGCGCCGTGGCCGGGCACGTTCTCGAACCGCTCGGCCCGCGTCCGGTTCAGCCCGCGGGCGTCGGCGTGGCCGACAATGGCCTCGGCCAGCGGATGTTCCGACTCGCGCTCCACCGCGGCCACCAGCGCCAGCAGGTCGTCCTCGGCCCAGCCGTCGGTGATGACGTCGGTGACCTCCGGCTCGCCCCTGGTCAGGGTGCCCGTCTTGTCCAGTACGACGACCTGGACGCGGGCGGAGGTCTCCAAGGCGATCGCGTTCTTGAACAGCACCCCTCGCTGGGCGCCCAGGCCGGTGCCGACCATGATCGCGGTCGGGGTGGCCAGGCCCAGCGCGTCCGGGCAGGTGATGACGACGACGGTGATGGCGAACAGGATCGCCACGCTGAACGGCTCTCGCGCCAGCAGCCAGGCGCCCAAGGTGAGCCCGCCGCCGACCAGGGCGACCAGGACCAGCCAGAACGCCGCCCGGTCGGCCAGCCGCTGCCCGGGCGCTTTGGAGTTCTGGGCTTGCTGGACCAGCTTGACGATCTGTGCCAGCGCGGTGTCGGCGCCCACCTTGGTCGCGCGTACGCGCAGGGTTCCGTTGCGGTTGATGGTGGCGCCGATGACGGCCGAGCCGGGTTGCTTGTGCACCGGCAGGCTCTCCCCGGTGACCATGGATTCGTCGACCTCGCTCTGGCCGTCCTCGACCAGGCTGTCGACGGGGATCTTGGCGCCGGGCCGTACCAGCAGCAGGTCTCCGGCGGCGACCGCCGCGGTGGGCACGTCGACCGGTTCGCCGTCGCGGATGACCGTCGCCCTGGGCGGGGCCAGGTCGAGCAGGGCACGGACCGCGTCGTTGGCGCCGCCTCGGGCGCGCATCTCGAACCAGTGCCCGAGCAGGACGAAGGCGGCCAGCACGGTCGCCGCCTCGTAGAACACCTCGCCGCCGCCGGTGAGCGTGACCACCAGCGAGTACAGCCAGCCCGCGCCGACGGCGACCGCGACCAGCACCATCATGTCCAGCGTGCGGGCCCGCAGCGCCCGTACCGCGCCGTCGAAGAAGATCCAGCACGAGTAGAGGATCACCGGCAGGGAGAGCAGCAGCGCCCACACGTCCTGGCGGAGTCCGAACGGGACCGGCACGTCCAGGCCGAGCACGTCGGTGCCGATCGGTGACCACATCACGATCGGGATCGAGAACAGCGCCGCCACCAGGAACCGGTTGCGCATGTCGGCCACCATCGCGGCCATCGACATCCCCGCGTGCCCGCCATGGCCCATCATCTCGTGGGGGGCCTCATCCGGCCGCACAGTGACGCCACGTTCGACCTCGACGTGCCCGGCATGGCCCGGCACCGGCGGATCGGGTTCGGTCATCGGGTCGCAGATGTGGGAGGGAACCGACTGGCCCGCGCAGTGGTAGCCGCATTCGATCACCCAGGCGCGCAGCTCCGGCAGGGAGGTGACCCTCGGGTCGAACACCACCGTCGCCGTCTGGGCGACCGGGTTGACCTCCACATCCAGCACTCCGGGACGCCGGCCGAGACGAGCCGCGACGGCATTCTGCTGCGAGACCCACAGCAGACCGCTGACATCGAGAACAACGGTGCTGCGGTCCTTCCCGGGGCCCGGGTGTACCTGGCTGTGCTGTGTCATAGATCGGTCTCCGCTTGCAGACCGGCCAAAGTCACCTTGACGAGGCGGCGCACGGCGGCCGGGGACGGCAGGCTGCCCGCCGCGGTGAGCGCGTGCAGGCAGTAGGTCGCCAGTTCCTCGGGCGCGACGTCCTGGCGGAGGCCGCCGGTCGCCGCGGCCTCGGCCAGCAGATCTCGGACCATGTCGTGGAGCTGCCGCTGAGCCCGGACGACCTGTTCGTCCCGGTGGAGGAAGGCCCCGAGTTCGGTGCCATGGTGACCGTGGGACTCGTGGGAGATGAGGGCGAATGCCTCCAGCACTGCTTCGAGTCGCCGGCGGGCGTCGCCGGCGCGGTCTCGCGCGTGGGCCAGATGTTCGAGGTGGGCGGTGATCTGGCGTTCGTGCCAGGCGAGCAGGATCGATTCGACGTCTGAGAAGTACTTGTACAGCGTCGCCCTGCCGATGCCGGTCTTCCCGGCGATCTGCGACATCGTGACCGACGCCAGCCCTTGCTCGGCCACCAGCGTTGCGGTGGTGTCCAGGATGGCCTCGCGGACCGCGCGGCGGTGTGCCTCGATCGTGTCATTCCAAATCCTGGGCACCCCACCACTATACGCAACGACGATGTCGGGACACTCTGTATTGACATAGACATAGTGTCTCGTAAACTGCGAGCAATTCGACATCGCAATCGCATGAGGAAGAGTGGATGCTCCGATGGCTGATCTGCCCAGCGACTCCGGCTCCAGCAACGACACCGGCCCACCACGCTGGGTGAAGGTGTTCGGGATCATCGCTCTGGCGCTTGCGCTGCTCTTCGGCGTTCTGATGCTGTTCGGCGGGGGAACTCACGGGCCTGGTCGCCATACCGGTGGCATGGGGACGTCCCCGCCCGTCAGCCTGGTGGCGGCCGAGCACGCATTGCCTGTGGACGATCGCCGATGACCATGAACCCCCGCCTGCGCAAACTGGCGCTGACCGTTCATGTCATTTCATCTGTCGGCTGGCTTGGCGCGGTCGTCGTCTTCCTCGCTCTCGCCCTGGTGGGCCTGGCCGGCAAGGATGCTCAGACGGTACGTGCCGCGTATCTCGTGATGGGACCGACCGCCTGGTTGGTCCTTGTCCCTTCGGCCCTCGCATCACTTCTCACCGGGCTCGTGCAGTCACTGGGCACGACGTGGGGCCTTTTCCGGCATTACTGGGTCCTGTTCAAACTGCTCATCAACATCGGCGCCATCATCGTCTTGCTGATGTACATGCGAACTCTGAGCTACCTGGCCGACGTCGCGGCAGCGCCCGGCGACGATCTCGGTGCGTTGCGGGAACCGTCCCCCATGATTCATGCCGTGCTCGCCCTGCTCCTGCTGATCGTGGCCACCGTGCTGGCGGTGTACAAGCCCCGAGGCACAACCGCGTACGGCCAGCGCGTACAAGACGGGCGGCGAACAGCGGCGGTAAGGGAACGCGGCGCCACCCAGGTGTGAGGGCGCGCTTGCCGTCTGCTGGCTGGGAGGCGGGCCAACCCCGCGCCGACCGGACTGTGGGTGGCTCTCTCGGAGATGGCGATTGCCTGGACAACAGTGTCGGCACCCTCGAAGCCACCCGCACGATCATCGCTGCCCGGCTCGTGCGAAGGGCGCGGAACTGAGCGGCTGTTTCCTGAGAGTCACGCGTCGCGGCAGGCGCGAAGCGAATACAGGACGGGGAGGTGTGAGTCGCCGAAGGGAAACCGGTACAGCCCGTCTTCTCCCAGGGGGAGCATGCCGCGGGGGTCCATCTCGACGGCCACGTGCTCGCCGATCTGTTTCACGGTGAGGCCCGCGCCGGCGGTCGCGGTGACGATCTCGCCGAGCGAGTACGGGTACTGGACCGTTTCCTGCGGCGCGGTCGAGAGGCCGGGCTCGGCATAGGTTCCGGTGACGGTCTCCCGGTGCGCCTGGCCGCCGCCGTACGGCCAGTCGGCGATCAGCGGATCGATGGAGGCGACGGTCTGGTAGGCCGGGTGCATGTCCACCAGCACCAGGCTGCCGCCGGGTCGCAGTGCCATCGCCGCGCCGCGCATCCATGCATCGATGTCGGCGATCCAGCACAGCACCCCGTAGGTGGCGATCACCAGGTCGAAGCCCTCCGCGAGGGTGGCGGGCAGGTGCTGGGTGTCGGCTTCGACGAAGGTGGCCGTCAGGCCTGCCTGCCCGGCCAGTTCGCGGGCCCGTTTGAGTGCCACGGGTGAGAAGTCGACGCCGGTGACCTGGGCACCCAGGCGGGCCCAGTTCAGGGTGTCCATCCCGAAGTGGCACTGCAGGTGGAGCAGGTCTTTCCCCGCTACCTCGCCGGCCAGTTCGCGTTCGAGCGCGTAGAGGGTCTGCCGTCCGGCCAGGAAGGAATCGACGTCGTAGAACCTGTCGGTGGAGGTCGAGCCGTGGATCCGGGCGCGCTCGTCCCAGAGGGTGCGATTCAGCGCGATCCCATCCTCGTTCGGCTCATGCTCGGACATAGGTGAAGGATGGCCCACAGGGCGAGATTCACCAAACCTTTTCATCCTGAGTGGCTGAGCCGGGCTAGAGCCAGTTCGGGGCGTCAAGCCAGGTCGCGCTGCCGAGGTGCTGCTTGTTGAAGATTCCTACTAAATGGGTAGGTATTGACGGAAAAGTGGAATCATGCTGAGGTTGTGGGTGTTGCCAAGGACGTCTGCGAGGTGGTGGCCGTCTGTGGAGGTGGATGTGGTCACGATGTGGCCGTTCCGCCGGGTGGGGTTGGCCGCATGAGGAAGGGGATCTGGATGTCGAGAGCGTACGTTTATCACGAGCATGGTGGCCCTGAGGTTGAGGGGTTCGCTGATCTGCCTCGGCCGGTTCCGGGGGAGGGGCAGGTGCTGGTCGCGGTTCGGGCGGCTGGGGTGAATCCGGTGGACTGGAAGGTGCGGGGCGGGTATGGGCAGACGGGTGCGGTGGCGTTCCCGGTCGCCTTTGGGCGTGAAGCGGCGGGAGTGGTGGTCGAGGTCGGCGCGGGTGTCGAGGGGTTTCAGGGCGGGGACGCGGTGTTCGGCAACGCGCTCGCGGGAAGCTTCGCCGAGTACGCGCTGCTGCCCGCCGAACTGACCGCGCACAAGCCCTCCGGGCTGTCGTTCACGGACGCGGCGACACTGCCGGTCGCGGCGGCCACCGCGTACGACGGCATCCGGCAGTTCGGCCTGCCGCCGGGCTCGACCGTGCTGATCAACGGGGTCGGGGGAGGCGTGGGTGTGGCCGCCGCGCAGCTCGCCCGTCATGCCGGTCTCCACGTGGTGGGCACCGCGAGCGCCGCCAAGAAGGACTTCGTCGCGTCGCTGGGCGTGACCCATGTGGAGCCGGGGCCTGGGGTCGCGGACCGGGTGGCCGCCGCTGCTCCGGACGGGATCGACGCGATCTTCGACCTGGTCGGCGGGGTGGCCCTGGAAGAAGTAGCCGACGCGCTCAAGGATCGGAGCAGGCTGGTCAGCGCTGCCGACCTGGCGACGGTGACCGCGCTCGGGGGCGTATGGGTGGCCCGGACGCGGAACAGGGAGACGCTGGACGCGCTGGCACAGCTGGTCCTTCAGGGGGCTTTGGACCCGTATGTGACGACCATCTTCCCGCTGGCCGAGGCCGCGAGCGCGCTGCGCCTGGTGGAGGATGGCCACGCCCGCGGCAAGGTCGTGATCGAAGTGCCGGAGTGATCGGGGCATTGGTGTGCGCGGGGGCGCCGGAGCGATCGAGGCACTGGAATGCGCGACGTGCCGAAGCGCGCGAGGCGCTGGTGTGATCGAGGCGTCGGTGTGATCGAGGCTCTGGAGTGCGCGAGGCGCTGGTGTGATCGAGGTGCCGGTGTGCGCGAGGCGTCGGTGTGATCGAGGTGCTGGCGTGATCGAGGTGCCGGCGTGATCGAGGTGCCGGTGTGATCGAGGTGCTGGTGTGAGTGAGGCGCTGGAACGAGTGAGGTACAGCAATGAGTGAGGTACTGGCGTGACTGAGGTACTGGATAACCCCGCGTGGGCGGCCTTGACGGGGCCTCATGCGCACTTCGCCGAGCGGCATGGGGGTGCGTTGCGGTATCCGCTCGACGTCTCCCCGTTCCTGGCTCTGCCGGACCGGCCGTCCTCGTCGGACTGGGACGACGTGGCCAAGCTGGCCGGGCGGGGAGGGACGGTGGCGGTGGCGGGGCTGGCCGTTGTTCCCCCGGAGGGATGGGAGGTGGTGTTCAACATGGCGGGGGTGCAGATGACCGGCGAGGATGTGACCGGTGCGCCCGACGACGAAGCGGTCCAATTGGGTCCTGAGGACGTGCCGGAGATGATGGACCTCGTCGAGAGGACTCAGCCGGGGCCGTTCCTGCCGCGGACCATCGAGCTCGGCTCGTACCTGGGGATAAGGCGGGGCGGCGCGCTGGTCGCGATGGCGGGGGAGCGGCTGCGGCCGCCCGGGTGGACGGAGATCAGCGCCGTCTGCACCGATGAGGCGTTCCGGGGGAGAGGGCTGGCAGGGCGGCTGGTGCTGGCGGTGGCGGCCGGGGTGCGGGAGCGCGGAGACCTCCCCTTCCTGCACACCGTGGCCGACAACGTCGGCGCGATCCGCCTTTACCGATCACTCGGCTTCCGGCTCCGCCGCACCACGACCTTCCAACTCCTGCGAGTTCCGATTCTGGTCGGCTGACCGGTCCGGGATCAGATGCAGGCCCCGGTGGCTTGAGTCGCGGAAACCTAGGGCTCGGTCCAAAAACCCCGGCCACTACCCCCTGGGCCCGGCCTGCGGTGATAGGTACGGGCCCGCATTGGGTTGCGGAAGCTGGGGATTAACGAGCTTGGCGGGCCAGCCTCACGAACCCCGGCGGCTAGCCCCGTTTTCCGCACATGCTGCATCGTTGCAGCTCAGTTGCTATACAAGAGCCAGCACCTTAGGTGATCGGCCCCAGGTCAATGGTGGTCACGTGCGGAATGCAGGGCCATCTCCTGGCCCTGGCTTGCGGTGATAGAGGCTCCAGTGGGTTGGTTGCAGGGTCGGCCTCGCAAAGGCTGGCGGTTATCCCTGGGCGCGGCCTGCGGTGATCGTGTCGAAGTCGGGGATGCGGGAGGCGATGGGGTCGCCGGTGAAGTCGCCGATCCAGCCGTCGTCGTCGTGGAAGAAGCGGATGGCGGTGAAGTCGGGGTGGGTGCCCATGTCGAACCAGTGGGTCGTGCCCGCGGGGACGCTGAGCAGGTCGCCCGCCTCGCAGAGGACCGCGTGCACCTTGCCGTCGATGTGCAGGTAGAAGATGCCGGAGCCGCCGGCGAAGAAGCGGACCTCGTCGTCGTCGTGGGTGTGCTCGGCCAGGAACTTGGCGCGGGCCGCGCGGGCGCGCTCCGGCCAGTCGGGGCTGTCGTCGGGGCGGAGCTGGGCGACGTCGACGAAGACGTAGCCCTCCTCGGCGACGACGCGGGCGACCTCCTCGCGGTAGGCGTTCATGATTTCGTCCGGCCCGGCGTCGTCGAGTCCGTCGACGGTCTGCCAGTGGCGCAGCCGGACGCCGACCTCCTTGAGCGCGGTGGCGATCTCCGCACCGTCCTCGGTCCGCAGGAGGGTGTCCGGCGCGTCGCCGTCGGTATACACGGTGAGGTATGTCATGACCTATCCCTACTAAACCCGCTATTCGGATAAACCCTACAGGAAAAGTAGACAATTTGCCCGGGGTGTGTCTAGCATCCCTCTGTGATCCACGCACGACTTGTCGGAGCCCTGGTCAGCGCCCTGGCGCTCACCGCCTGCTCCCAGGGAACCACCGCCACCGCCACCGCCCCCGCGTCATCGGCGCCGAGCGCCGCCGCAGCGTCACCCACCGCCTCCGTCCCCGCGAAGTTCGCCGCCGGGGTCCGGGTGGCCCTGGTACGCCAGCTCTCCTCGGGCGACTACTTCGAGCAGTGGCTGGCCGGCGCGCAGGCCGAGGCCAAGGGCCTCAACGTGACGCTGGAGGTCTCCAGCGGCGACGGCAACAACGACAAGCAGGCGCTCAACCTGGAGCAGGCGGTCAACCAGAAGGTCGACGCGATCATCGTGGACCACGGCTTCGCCCAGACGGTGCAGCCCGCCATCAAGAAGGCGGCCGACGCCGGCATCCCGCTCGTGGCCTTCGACGTCGACCCGGGCACCCCGAAGGCGGTCGCCCTCTCCCAGGACGACCACCAGATCGCCGAACTGGCGCTGGGCGCGCTAAAAGAAGGCACCGGCGGCACTGGTGACGTGATCTACGTCTACGTGGCCGGATTCGCCCCGCTGGACCGGCGGAACGAGGTCTGGACCCAGTTCAAGAAGGACAATCCGGGCATCAAGGAGGTCGCCCAGATCGGCGTGGTCAACAACTCGACCGCGTCGGCCGTCGCCGACCAGGCCAAGGCCGCGCTGCAGGCCAATCCGGGCGTGAAGGCGATCTTCGCGCCGTACGACGAGTTCGCCAAGGGGGCGGCGCTCGCGGTCAAGGAGCTCGGGCTGCGGGACCAGGTCAAGATCTACGGCGCGGACATCTCCACCGCCGACATCGGCGTCATCACCGAGCCGGACAGCCCGTGGGTGGCAACCGCCACCACCGACCCCTCGAATGTGGGCCGGATCGCGGTCCGGGCCGCCGCCCTGCTGGTCGCCGGAGAGCAGGTCGGGCCCGAGCTGAAGATCCCGCCCGCCCTGGTCACCCAGCAGCAGCTGCGCGACGGCGGCATCGCCAACATCGAGCAGCTCACCGCCGCGATCCCCGCCCTGACCACCCCGGACGTCGCGCGGGTGCCCTGGGCCACCCCGTGACCGACGCGCTCTACCGGTACGGCCTGCTGGCCGTCCTGGCCGCCATGCTGGCGATCTTCGCGGTGCTCCGCCCGGCCTTCGGCACGTACGGCAACGCCATGATCGTGCTCCAGTCGGTGGCCGTGGTCGGCGTGGTCGCGCTGGGCGTCACCGTCTCGATGACCACCGGCGGGTTCGACCTGTCGGCGGGAGCCTGCGTCGGCGCGGTGGTCATGGTGACCGCGCTGGCCATGGTCAGGTTCAACCTCACCGGCGGCACCGCGATCGTCGCCGGACTGCTCACCGGGCTGCTGGTGGCGGGCGTGAACGCCCTGCTCACCGTGGTGGCCCGGATTCCCGACCTGGTGGCCACCCTGGGCACGATGTTCCTGTTCCAGGGCCTGGCGCTGATCATCACGTCGGGACGATCCGTGGCGGCCGGGATGACGGTGAACGGCGCGCCCGCTCCCGGCCGCTACACCGAGGGTTTCGCCTGGCTCGGCGGCGGCACGGTCGGCTCGGTTCCGGTGCCGGTCCTGGTGTTCGGCCTGATGGCGGTCGCCGTCTACCTGTTCCTTGAGCGCACCCGCTGGGGCCTGGCCCTGTACGCGATCGGCGGCAACGCCGAGGCGGCCCGGCTGGCGGGCATCCGGGTGGCCAGGTATCGCGCGCTCGCCTACGCCGTGTCCGGCCTGTGCGCCGCGACCGCCGGGATCATGCTGTCGGCCCGGCTCGGCCGCGGCGACGTGGGCGCGGGGGACGCGTACCTGCTGCAGTCGGTGGCGGCGGCGCTCATCGGCTACGCGGTGCTCGGCGCCAACCGCCCGAACACGCTGGGCACCGTGGTCGGGGCGCTGTTCATCGGCGTGGTGATCAACGGCATGACCATGCTCAACGCCCCCTACTACACGCAGACCTTCGTCCAGGGCGCGCTGCTGGCCGGCGCGCTCGTCGTCAGCTACACGCGCAGGAGAGTCCGTTGACCGCCTACGAGCTGCTCACCGTCGAGACGGTGCCCGCCTATCTGGCCGGCAGGCCTGCGCTGGCCCGGTGGGCCGATCCCGCCCGGATCACCGGGGTGCGGGAGATCGGCGACGGGAACATGAACACCGTCTTCGCCGTGGAGGTCGACGGCGGGCCTGGGGTGGTGCTCAAGCAGTCCATGCCGTACGTGCGGGTGGACCCGAACTGGCCGATCACGCCGGACCGGAACCGGATCGAGGCCACCGTGCTGGCCGAGCACGGCCGGGTGGCGCCCGGGCTGGTGCCGGAGCTGCTCGACGTGGATGAGTCCCGGCATGTGGTGGCTTTGGAGGATTTGTCCGACCATCGCGTGTGGCGTGGCCTGCTCAACGAGGGGTCGCGGGACGAGGGGGTGGCGGCCGATCTTGGGCGGTATGTGGCCAAGGTCGCGTTCGGTACCTCGGTGTTCGGGCTCGGCGCGGAACGTCACAAGGCCGCCGTGGCCAGGTCGGCCAACCCGGAACTCTGCGAGATCACCGAGGATCTGGTCTTCACGGAGCCGTACATCGAGCACGAGCACAACAAGATCCTCCCGGCCAACAAGGCGGACGTGGCCGCCTACATCGGCGATCCCGCCGTGCGTACCGCGATCGGCCTGGCCAAGCTGGCGTTCATGACGCACGCCGAGGCGCTCATCCACGGCGACCTGCACACCGGCTCCGTGCTGGTCCGGCCGGGGTCGACGCGCGCGTTCGACGTCGAGTTCGCCTTCTACGGCCCGGTCGGCTTCGACATCGGCGCGCTGTGGGGCAACTACGTGCTGGCGGCGGCGCGCGGTTTCGCGCTCGGCGACGCCGGGCACGCCGGGTGGGCGCTCGGGCTGGCCGAGCAGACCTGGGACGCCTTCCAGGCGGAGTTCACCGCGCTCTGGCCGGACCGCGCCGATCCCCGCGTGTACGGCGACGGCGTGCTGGCCGCCTATCTGGCCAAGACGCGCGCTGACGCGGCGGCCTTCGGGGCGGCGAAGGCGGCGCGACGGGTGATCGGCTTCTCCCGGGTCACCGACATCGAGACCCTGCCGGAGGAGGCGCGGGTGACCGCAATCCGTGGGGTGCTGCGCGCCGCGCGTTACCTCCTCACCACCGGCCCGGTCGTGTTCGACCGGGTGGGCGACCTGCTGGTCAGCGAGTAGCGATCTTGTACGCCAGCAGCCACTCCACGCACTCGGTCACATGCCGGGCCCGCAGCAGGGTCGGCCCCCAGGCGTAGAGGCCGTGCGAGGCGACGATCACCGCCGGCGTCGCCGGGTCGTACGCGGCCTCGAAGCGGTCGCCGAGCTCGGCCATGTCCTGGCTGTTGGCGATCACCGGGATGACCACCTCGTCGTCGTGGGCCTGGCGGCCGATGCCCTTGAGGGTTTCGAGGTCGCGGAGCCGTACCCCGCCTGGCCAGTGCTGACCGGCCACGACGGCGCTCAGCGTGTGCACGTGCACCACGGCGTCCGCGCCGGTCAGGGAGGCCACTCTGGCGTGCAGCCCGGCTTCGGCGGAGGGTTTCAGCGGCGCGATCCCGTCGATGTCGACCTGGTCGCCGTGCGGCCCGACGACGGCCATGTCGGCTGCCGTCAGCTCGCCCTTGTCCAGGCCGCTGGCGGTCACCGCGAGGCGGAGCGGGTCGCGGGCCACCACCTCGGAGAGGTTGCCCGAGGTGCCGCGCATCCAGCCGAGCGCGGTGAACCTGGCGGCCTCGGCCGCGAGCCGCGCGCCCGCGGCCAGCACGTCGGCGGCGGTGGGACTCATGCGATCTCCTCGAAACTCGCGACCACGAAGTGCGCGCCGAAGGGGGCGTGCTCGCTGGGCTCGCCCGGGCGGCGCACGCCGATCACGCGCCACCCGGCCGCCGCCGCGGCGTCCAGTTCGGCGGGTACGTCCGACAGGAACAGCAACTCGCCCGGCGGCGCGTCCAGGGTCTCCGCGATGCGCTCGTAGGACGCGGGCTCCCGCTTGGGTCCGGCGTTGACCGTGTCAAAATACCGCTCGACCAGCACCGACAGGTCGCCCGCCACGCTGTGCGCGAACCACGGCCGCTGGCTGGACACCGCCCCGGAGGAGAAGACCGCCAGCCGCCGCCCCCGCTCCCGCCAGCCGCGCAGCGCGGGCGGCACGTCGGCGAAGAAGTGCGCGGTCAGCTCTCCACCGGCGAAGCCCGCCGCCCAGATCTGCCCTTGCAGCGTCTTCAGCGGGGTGGCTTTGACGTCGCCGTCCATCCAGGCGTGCAGGATCGCCACGGTCTCCTCGGAGGTTGCGCCGCCGACCTCCCGGACGGCGGCGGCCACCTCGGGGTCGTCGCGGTGCGCGTCGATCCAGGGGCCGAGCCGGGGGCGGGCATAAGAGTAGAGGCCTTTGTGCACCGACTCGGTCGAGCTCGTGGTGCCCTCGATGTCCAGCACGATCCAGCTCATCGCGTGAGCACCGCCACGAAATCCGCGACGAAACGCGGCGCGTCCACTGAGGTGATCACCCGGGTGTCCGGCGCCGCCTCGTACGGGAAGGCCGGGGGCAGGCCGTCGTGGGTGCGCATCAGCCGGGCCCGCGACAGGAAGCCGTCGGTCCTGACGTTGACCGGGCCGTCGATCCATCCGGTCGCGAACCCCGGGTCCAGCAGGATCCCCGCCGCCAGCGGGTCGTGCAGCGGGATGATCCGGCGTCCCCACTCGTTCTGGTAGAAGTCCAGGTACGCGTCCAGGATCTCGGTGGCGAATGTGGCCTTGGGCGAGGCCCGCAGTGCCCCGATGGCGCGCTCGTCCAGGATCGTGGTCCCGGTCACGTTGACGCCCACCATCACCAGCCTGCGGCGCGGCGCGGCGAACACCGCCCGCGCCGCCTCCGGGTCGTTGTTGATGTTCGCGTCGATCATCAGCAGCGTGCCCGGCGGCGCGTACGGACCCGACCCGCCCATCAGCACCACCGACCGGTAGCGGGTGAACAGGTCAGGGTCGAGCCGGAGCGCCGCCGCCAGGTTGGTCAGCGGGCCAAGGGCCAGCAGGTCGAGCTCGCCCGGGTGTTCGGCGGCCAGCCGTACCAGCAGTTCGGCGGCGGTCTCCGGGGCCGTCTCGGGCATCGGCCGGAGGTAGCCGAGGTCGCCGAGGCCGTCCTTGCCGTGCACGTGCCCGGCGATGCTCGCCACCCCCGCCAGCGGTTGCGCGGCGCCGCGCGCGATCGGCACGTCCAGGCCGAGGAGGCGGTTGACGTAGCCGATGTTGCGCGCCGCGTCCGGCTCCTCGCAGTTGCCGAACACCGAGGTGACCGCGACGATCTCGGCGTCCGGGCGGCCCGCCAGGTAAAGCAGGGTGTGGGCGTCGTCGATGCCCGTGTCGGTGTCCACGACGATCCGCCGTGTCATGAGGCCTCCTTCGGGCGCCGCCTGGCCGCCACCGCGGCCAGGACCAGCGCGAACAGCGTGATCACATACGGCGCGGCGTCGGCCGCCTGCTGCGGCAGCCTCGCCCCCTGAAGCCGGAAGCCGACCGCTTCCGCGAAGCCGAACAGCAGGCAGGCCAGCAGCAGCCGGTACGGCAGCACGCCGCTCAACATGACCGCCACCACCGCGATCCAGCCCCGGCCCGCGCTCATGCCCTCGCTGAACAGCGTCACGTTGCCCAGCGCCAGCTGCGCCCCGGCCAGCCCGCACAGCGCGCCCGCCACCAGCACCACCCCATGCCGGTACGCCCCGACGCGCAGCCCGGCCGCCTCCGCCGCCTCCCGGTGCTGGCCCACGGCGCGCACCCGCAGCCCCGACCTGGTGCGGCCCAGCCACCAGGCAGCCGCGACGACCAGCGCCAGCGCGAGCGGCACCAGCGGCGACTGCGGCCCCAGCACGGGCACGTCCAGCCCGAGCTCGGCCAGCGTCGGCAGCCCGGCCAGCTCCGGCGAGCTGTAGGTGCCGCCACTGCCGAAGATCCGCCGCATCAGGAACCCGGTCAGCCCCAGCGCCAGCAGGTTCAGCCCCACCGCCACCACGATCGGGTCGGCGCGCAGGCCCACCGAGGCGGCCGACAACATCCCCGAGAAGAGCACGGTGGCGGCGATCGCACCCGCGACACCCGTCCAGGCGCTGCCGGTCACGTCGCTGACCACTACGGCGGTGAACGCGCCCCACAGCAGCTGGCCTTCGAGAGCGATGTTGAACACCCCGGCGACCTGGCAGATCAACCCGCCGAGCGCGGCCAGCAGCACCGGCGCGGTCGCGGTGAGCACGCCGGACAGGAAGGAGAGCTCGAAAATGTTCATTCCGCCGCCCGCCGCCGGACGGTCGCCAGCACGGCGACGATCACGATGATCAGGCCCTGCACGATCTGGGTGAGCTGGCTGGGCACCCCGGCCTCGCGTTCCATGCCCTGGCCGCCGACCTGCAGCACGGTCAGCAGCGCCACCGCGACCGGCACCGCGAGCGGCCGCGAGGCCGCCAGCAGGACGGCCGCGACCGCGGTGAAGGTGTATCCGGGCGCGGTGAGCGCGCCGTCCACGAACCGGTACGGCGGGCCCAGCACGATCAGCCCGCCCACCAGCCCGGCGAACGCCCCGCCCCCGGCCAGCGCGTATCCGGCGAGGCGGTCGACGTGGACGCCGCCGTACCGGGCGAACTCGGGGTTGTGGCCTCTGGCCCGCATCTCGTAGCCGAGGACGGTGCGGCCGTCGGCGTACAACCAGATCCCGGTCAGCGCCACCACCAGCGGCAGGCCCAGCGTGACGTAGCCGCTGCCGCCCAGCGCGGGCAGGTGGGCGGCGTCGGGCAGCACGGGGGTCTGCGCGATCCCGGAGCCCTGCTCGGCCAGCGGGAAGCGGACCAGGTAGGAGGCCAGCGAGACCGCCGGGGCGCTGATCAGCAGCGTGCCGACGATGGCGGGCACGCGCAGCCTGGTGCTCAGCGGCGCGGCCAGCGCCGCCACCAGGCCGCCCGCCAGCGCCGCCACCAGCAGCGGCAGGACTACCGCCAGCACCGGCGGCAGCGGCACCGCCAGCGCGAGTGCTGCCGCCGCGATGCCTCCGGCGGCCATCTGGCCGTCGCCGCCCAGGTTGAACTCGCCTGCCCGCAGGGGGAGCGCGAACGCCAGCGCCATGCCGAGGGTCGGCACGAACGCGGCGATCGTGTACTCCAGGTTGCCGTCCGCGACGGCCCCCCGGATGAGCGCCGGATAGGCGTCCGCCGGGTTGACGCCGACCGCGAGCATCACCAGCGTGGTCAGCGCGAGCGCGCCGCCGATCGCGGGAACGGCCGCGGACAGGGCCGCACGCCGGGCCAGATCCAGGACGCGCGGTTCGTTCAGCGAGCGCGTCATGGGAGGACCCCGGTCATGGCCTGCCCCAGGCGCTCCTCGGTGGCGTCGGCGTCGAATTCGGCGACCAGGCGGCCCTCGAACAGCACGAGGACCCGGTCGGACAATTCGCGCAGCTCGGACAGTTCGCTGGACTGCAGGAGGATCGCGCCACCCTGGTCGCGGGCCGCGACCAGGAGCGCGTGGACCCGTTCGCGCACGCCCACGTCCACGCCCTGAGTCGGCTCCTCGACCACGATCACCCGGGACTGCCGGGTCAGCTCGCGGGCGAGCACCGCCTTCTGCGCGTTGCCGCCGGACAGGGCGGTGATCGGGACGTCCACCGAGGCCGCGCTGATGGCGAACCGCTCGGTCAACTGCTCGGCCCTCGCGCGGACGGTCTTTCTGGGCAGGCCGAACCTGGTCGCCAGCCGGTGCTGCTCGCCCATCAGGAGGTTCTCCGCGAGCGACATCTCCGGCGCGGTGGCGCGGCCGTGGCGGTCCTCGGGCACGTAGGCGACGCGCGGGTCGCGGCCCTGGACGACCGGCGCGCCGTCCAGCAGGACCTGCCCGGTCCGGCCGGGGGAGCGCAGGCCGGTGACGGTGTCGAGGAGTTCGCGCTGGCCGCTGCCCGCCACGCCCGCGATGCCGACGATCTCCCCTGGCCGGACCGCGAACGAGACGCCGGACAGGCGGGGCACGCCGTCCGCGTCGTGGACGGTGAGGTCGCGGACGGCGAGCGCGGGATCGCCGTCAGGCTTGGACCGGCGGCGGGGTTCCGGCGCGGCCAGGGAGCGGCCGATCATGGCGTGGACCAGCTCGTCGGCGCTGGTGTCCGCCGTCGCGAAGCGGCCGGTCACGCGGCCCTGGCGGAGTACGGTGACCCGGTCGGAGGCGGCGAGGACCTCGGTGAGCTTGTGCGTGACCAGCAGGATGGCGACGCCGGTGGCCGCCACCGTGCGGAGTACCTCGAAGAGGCGGCCGGCCTCGGCCGGGGTGAGCACGGCGGTCGGCTCGTCCAGGATCAGCACCTCGGCCTGGCGGTAGAGGGCCCGGAGGATCTCCACGCGCTGACGTACCCCGACCGGGAGGCCGCCGACCTGGGCCGCGGGGTCGGCGCGCAGGCCGTACTTCGCGGAGAGGTCCGCCACGGCGCGGTGCGCGGTCTCCTGGTCGACGCGGCCGCGGGCGACGGGTTCCGCGCCGATCACGATGTTCTCCGCCACCGTCAGGCCGGGGAAGAGGCGGAAACGCTGGTGGACCATGCCGAGGCCGTGCCGGATCCCGTCGGCGGGGGAGCGCAGCCTGATCCGCTCGCCCGCGCGCAGCACGTGACCGGAGTCGGGGCGGTGCAGGCCGTACAGGATGGACATCAGGGTGGACTTGCCGGCCCCGTTCTCGCCGACGACGGCGTGCACCTCGCCCCTGGCGACCGCCAGGTCGATGCCGTCGTTGGCGAGCACGGGCCCGAACCGCTTGCTCACGCCGACCAGTTCGGCGGCCGGTACGGACACCGTCAGCCCTGCAGCGGATCCGCGACGGTGATCTTCCCGGCCACGATGTCGTCGCGGACCTGCTTCACCTTGGCGATCACGTCGGGGCTGGCGGCCACCGTGCAGCCGGACGAGGCCACCTCGGCGTCGAGGGCGTTCACGCCCACACCGCCCTCGGCCAGACCGTAGATCTTGACGCCGCCGGTCTTCCCCGCCGCTATCTCCTTGATCGCCGCGCTCTCCGCCACGTCCACGTGCTTGAGCACGTTGTCGATGACGTTGCCCGCGCTCTGGCCGCACTGGTTGATGTCCACGCCGAACGCCTTCGCCCCCGAGGACGCGGCCGCCTCGAACACGCCCTGGTTGCCCGCGGACGCCGCCGCGGCGACGATGTCCGCGCCGCGCCCGGTGAGCGTCTGCGCCTGGGACTTGGCCCTGGCCGGGTCGCTGAACGGGTTCGCGCCGCCCACGTAGAGGGGCGTGCCGGTGACGTCCGCCCGGACCGAGGTGGCCCCGGCGAAGAACGGCTCGATCCAGCGGTGCACGAACGGCGTGTCCAGCGCCGCGACCACCCCGATCTGGCCGCTCTTGGTCAGCAGGCCCGCCTCGACCCCGGCCAGGTAGGCCGCCTCATGCTCCTTGAACGACACGCAGGCCAGGTTGGCGGCCTGCTCCTTCGCGCACGAGTCGACCTGCAGGAACTGCTGGTCGGGGTGCTGCTTGGGGACGGTGTTGAACACGTCGTCGAAGGAGAAGCTGATGCCCACGATGACGGTCGGCTTGGCCCGCACCGCCGCGTCGACGTTCTGCGCGATGCTCGTGGGGTCCTTGCTCTCGTACAGCTTGAAGGAGGCGCCGAGCTCCTTCGCGGCGGCCTCCGCGCCCTTGACGCCGAGCTGCAGGAAGCTGTTGGAGCCGACGGGGTTCGGGGTGATCAGGATGATCGATTTCTCCGGGGCCGCGGGGGCGGCGCCGGTCTCGCCGCCGCCGCACGCGGCGAGGGCGAGGAGCGCGGCGATCCCCGCGAGGGCTGGGGTGATTCTCATGGGTCCTGGTTCTGAGGTGCTCGAATGGTGCGTCAGCGAGCATATCCACATATTTCCTACCAGAACAACCTGTAATGCCTTGATCACCCAGGATGGCGGGACGGGCCGCCGCCTTGACGCCCTGCCTATTGTATGGTTACTTAGTAGGAAATATAGGTAATAGGCATCGGCGGGGGGCTGGTGCGGATCCCGGCCCGCGGGCGACGGCGGCGGCAGAGCCGGAGAAAGGGCGTTGATTCTTTGCGGCCGGGTGCGGGCGCGAATAGCGCGCCGATGACCACTGCTGTTTCTTCCGGCGGAGCGTCGTATGGAATTGATGGGCCATCGGGCCAGAATTGATCGGGTGCGCGCGGAATCCTCACTGGAATTACTCCGCAGACTTTTCGCGGACGCGTCCTCGGACGAACAGATCTCGGCGAAAGTCGCCAATCTCGTCGATGAATGGCTCGGCCGTGGTCCGGCCGCCACCGGGTCGGTACGGCGACTGCTGCTGGCCGGCCGTACCGGTGAGGCATTGCGGGCCATCCGGGAATCGGACGGGACCGTTGGAGCGTTCCGGGAGCTGGCCCGCTGCTGGTATCCGGGCCTGCGTGGCGAGCTCCCGGTGGAAGCCGGGCCCATCGAGGTGACCACCGGGCTCGAAGGGGTGCGCGTGCTCGCCGCCTTCCTGGCCGACCACGACGCCGACGCGGCGGTGTGCCGCGCCGAGACCGTCCTGCGGCTCTGCCCGATGGGGGAGCCGGCCCTGGAGTCGCTCATCGCCGCGCTCGCCACCCTCGTCTACGCCGACCGCGCCGACCTGGCCGGACGCTGGTGCGCGCCGCTGCTGGAACAGACCACCACCCACTGCGATCCGCACTGGCAGGGCATGTTCGCGGCGATCCGGGCCGAGACCGCGATCCGCCAGGGACGGCTCAGGGACGCCGAGCGGTGCGCCCGCGACGCGCTCGCCCACCTGCCGATGGCCGCCTGGGGGGTGGCGCTCGGGCTGCCGCTGGCCAGCATGGTGACCGCCAAGACCCTCCTGGGCAAACCCGAGGACGCCGTACGCTACCTGGCCGTGCCCGTGCCGGAGGCGATGTTCCAGACCCCGGTCGGGCCGCACTACCTGGCCGCGCGCGGCGGCTACCGGCTCTCCACCGGCGCCCCGGAGGAAGCCCTCGCCGACTTCCTGGCCTGCGGCGACCTGATGAAAAGCTGGGACGCCGACCTGGCCGGACTCGCCGCCTGGCGGCTCGGCGCCGCCCGCGCCTGCCTCGACCTGGGCCGTACGGCCGACGCCAGGGCCTTCACCGACGAGCAACTCGCGGCGCCCGGCGCCGGATCCGCCCGGGTTCGCGGCATCGCCACCCGGCTGCGCGCGGCGACCCTGCCGCTTGAGCAGCGCCCGGCCGAGCTGGAGCAGGCGGTGGAGTTGCTGCAGTCGGCGCAGGACCGGCTGGAGCTCGCGTACGCGCTGGCCGACGCCGGTTCGGCGTACGCGCGCCTGGGTGACGGCCATCGCGCCAGGTCCGCCGGGCGCCGCTCCCGCCACCTCGCGCGGTCCTCCGGCGCGGAGCCCGCCGCCGACACCCTCGCGCTCCGGCCGCCCCCCGCGGCTCCTGCCCCGGATCTCGGTGAGGATCTCAGTGAGGCTGAGCGGAGGGTCGCCACCCTGGCCGCGCAGGGGCACACCAACCGGCAGATCTCCGGAAAGCTCTACGTGACCGTGAGCACGGTCGAGCAGCATCTCACCCGCATTTATCGAAAGCTCGGCGTAACCCGCCGGGCCGATCTCCCCGTGTTTTTGGACTAGGACCCCTTAGGGGTCGTTAGGGGTTTCTCCATTCGGGACCGAATAGCGAGGCTGGAAACAGCATTTCTCGCCGGTTCAGGATATGGAGCGAAGATGAATGTCGGCCGTGCGGAATCCGGATCGGTCGAGGCCGTCGCCGTCATCGGAATGGCCTGCCGGCTCCCGCAGGCGCCCGACCCGGCGGCCTTCTGGGAGCTGCTGCGCGGTGGCCGCTCCGCGATCACGGAACCGCCCGCCGGGCGCTGGGAAGGCGCCGAGGACGCCCCCCGGTTCGGCGGGTTCCTCGCCGACGTCGACCGCTTCGACCCCGAATTCTTCGGGATCTCCCCGCGCGAGGCGGCCGAGATGGACCCGCAGCAGCGCCTGGTGCTGGAACTCGCCTGGGAGGCGCTCGAAGACGCCAGGATCCCGCCCGGGCGCCTCGCCGCCACCCCGGCCGGGGTCTTCGTCGGCGCCATCGCGTCCGACTACGCGGCGCTGGTCCACCGCGGCGGCCCCGCCGCCGTCACCCGCCACACCCTGACCGGCCTCAACCGCGGCCTCATCGCCAACCGCGTCTCGCACGCGCTGAGCCTGCGCGGGCCGAGCCTGACCGTCGACTCGGCCCAGTCGTCCTCGCTGGTGGCCGTCCACCTGGCCGCGGAGAGCCTGCGCTCCGGCGAGTCCACGGTCGCGATCGCGGCCGGGGTCAACCTCAACATCGCCCCCGACACGACCGTCGCGGCCGACCGCTTCGGCGCGCTCTCCCCGGACGGCCGCTGCCACACCTTCGACGCCCGCGCCAACGGCTACGTCCGCGGCGAGGGCGGCGGCGCCGTCGTGCTCAAGACCCTCACCCAGGCGCTCGCCGACGGCGACCGCGTGCACTGCGTCATCCGCGGCACCGCCGTCAACAACGACGGCCACACCGACGGCCTCACCGTCCCGGACCCCGGCGCCCAGGCCGAGGTCATCCAGCGCGCCACCGCCCGCTCCGGCCTCACTCCCGCCGACATCCAGTACGTCGAACTCCACGGCACCGGCACCCGCCTAGGCGACCCCATCGAAGCCGCCGCCCTCGGCCTAGCCCTCAGCGCCACCCGACCCGCCGACACGCCCCTCCTCGTCGGCTCGGCCAAAACCAACGTCGGCCACCTGGAAGGCGCCTCCGGCATCGTCGGCCTGCTCAAAACGGCCCTCAGCATCACCCACGGCGAACTCCCACCCAGCCTCAACTTCCAAACCCCCAACCCCGACATCCCGCTCACCGACCTACGCCTACGCGTACAAACCACCACAACCCCCTGGCCCCAACCCGACCACCTCCGCGCCGCAGGCGTCAGCTCCTTCGGCATGGGCGGCACAAACTGCCACATCATCCTCACCGAACCCCCACACTCCGCCCCGGCGGTAACTGAAGCGCCGTCCCCTGCAGCGCCGCCGCGCGCAGAGGCGGTTGTCGCGGCACTCCGCGCGGAAGCGGCAGACGAGGTGCTGCGTGCGGACGCAGCCGGCGCGCGGGCGATCGCCGTGGCACTTCGCGCGGACGCGCCCGGCACGCCGCGTGCGGAGGCGGTTGGCGCGGTGCGCGCGGAGTCGGTGGTGGCGGCGCTGCGCGCGGAGGCAGCCGGTGAGATGTTGCGTGCCGGGGCGCAAGCGGTCGTGGCGGCACCTCGTGGGGAAGCTGCTGGCGAGGTCTTGCGTGCGGACGGGGCACAGGCGGTCGTGGCGGTGCTGCGTGCGGAGGCGGCTGGCGCGGTGCGTGCGGAACCGGTTGTCGCGGCGCTGGGTGCGCAGGCGGCCGGGGCGGTTTTGCCGTGGGTTGTATCCGCTGCGAGTGAGGGGGCTTTGCGTGAGCAGGGTGCCCGGCTTTATGGCTTTCTCGATCGGCCGGGGGCGGCGGGGGATCCGGATGTGGCGCTCTCGCTGGCCGTGACGCGGACCGTTTTCAAGCATCGGGCCGTGCTGGTGGGTGACCGTGCTGAGGTTCGGGACGGCCTGCTGGCGCTCGCTCGGGGGGAGCAGGCGGTCGCTCTGGTCCAGGGGGTGGCCCGGCAGCGGGGCAGCACCGTGTTCGTGTTTCCCGGGCAGGGGTCCCAGTGGGCGGGGATGGCCGCCGGACTGATTCGCGAGTCGCCGGTGTTCGCTCAGGAGATCGAGGCCTGCGCCCGGGCGTTGGACAGGCACACCGGCTGGTCGCTGACCGAACTGCTGGCCGGGCGCCCCGGCGCGCCTTCGCTGGACCGCGTCGACGTCGTGCAGCCTGCGCTCTTCGCGGTCATGGTGTCGCTTGCCCGGTTGTGGGAAGCCGCCGGTGTACGCCCCGACGCGGTCATCGGCCACTCGCAAGGTGAGATCGCCGCCGCGCACATCGCCGGGGCGCTGTCCTTGGACGACGCCGCCAGGGTGGTGGCGCTCCGAAGCAGGGCCATCGCCGCCGTCGCGGGCCGGGGTGGAATGGCCTCGGTGGCCCTGCCCGCCGACCGGGTGCGCGCGCGGGTGTCCCGGTGGGGCGACCAGCTCGGCGTGGCCGCGGTCAACGGTCCCCGCGCCACCGTGGTCTCCGGCGATGCCGAGGCCCTGGCCGAACTCCTCACCGCCTACCGTGCGGAGGGCGTACGGGTGCGCACCGTCCCCGTCGACTACGCGTCCCACTCGCCCCAGGTCGAACCACTGCGGCGACGCCTCCTCGACGAGCTGGGCGACATCCGGCCCCGCCCGGCGGAGGTGGCGTTCTACTCCACCGTCACCGGCGGCCGTCTCGACACCACGGAACTCACCGCCGCGTACTGGTACCGCAACCTCCGCCAGACCGTGGAACTCGCCCTGGCCGTCCGCACCGCCGTCGCTGACGGGCACGGCGTGTTCGTGGAGAGCAGCCCCCACCCGATCCTCACCGAGGGCATCCGGGAGACCGCCGGCGACGTGCTCGCCACCGGCACCCTCCGCCGCGACCACGGCGACCTACGCCAGTTCCTGCTCTCCCTCGCCCGGGTGCACACCGGAGGCGGCACAGTGGCCTGGCCGGACGTGATCGGCGACCAAGCCCAGCTGGTGGACCTACCCACCTACCCCTTCCAACGCCGCCCCCTCTGGCTCAGACACGATCCCGCCCCCACCCTGGCCGCCCGGCGTGAATCCGCCTCGACCCTGGCCGCCGGACAGGAATCCGCACCCGCCCGGGGATCCGACACGCTTGGCGGACCCGATGGACCAGGTGTATCCGCCGAGGCGAGCGGATCTGACGGGCTGGGTGTATTCGCCGAGGCGAGCGGATCTGACGGGCTGGGTGTATTCGCCGAGGCGAGCGGATCTGACGGGCTGGGTGTATTCGCCGAGGCGAGCGGATCTGACGGGCTGGGTGTATCCACCGAAGCCAGCGGATTCGACGGGCTACGTGTATTCGCCGAGGCTAGCGAATCAGGTGAGTCCGGTGTGTTCGGCGGGCTGGGCGGCTCAGGGAAGTCCAGCGGGCCGGGCGTCGGCGGCTCAAGGGAGCCCAATGGGATCGGCGGCTCCGGCGGGCTCGGCGCGCTCGACCGGATCGAGCGGGAGCGGGCTGTTCGGGTGGCAGTGGCGCAGAGCGCGGCGCTGGTGCTCGGGTACCCCTCCGGCGACGCTGTCGACGACGAGGCGACCTTCAAGGATCTGGGGTTCGACTCGGCGGCGGCGGTCGAGTTCCGGGACCGGCTCGGCACAGCCACCGGGCTGAACCTGCCCGCCTCGCTGATCTACGACCATCCGACTCCCCGGGCGGTCACCGGATACCTGACCGCCACGATCTCGCCCGACGCGCCGCCACCACCAGTCGACGTTCCCGCGGCAGGTGCCGACGAGCCGATCGCGATCGTCGCCATGAGCGGCCGGTGGCCCGGCGACGCCACCTCGCCCGAGGACCTGTGGCGTGTGCTCGGCTCCACCCGCGACGTGATCGGCGACTTCCCTGACAATCGCGGCTGGGACCTGAACCGACTGCTTCCCGCGCCCTTCACCGGCGCGACTGACACCAGCGCGACTGACACCAGCGCCGGTGCCACCGGGGCCTCTGTCAGCGGGACCTCTCTCTCCGGGACCTCTCTCTCCGGGACCTCTCTCTCCGGGACCTCTCTCTCCGGGACCTCTCTCTCCGGGACCTCGGCCATCGGGACCTCTCTCTCCGGGACTTCGGCCGTCGGGACCTCCGTCACCGGCTCTGGCGGTTTTCTGCGCGACGCCGACCTTTTTGACGCGGCCTTCTTCGGGTTGAGCCCGCGTGAAGCCGCCACCATGGACCCGCAGCAGCGGCTGCTGCTGGAATCGGCGTGGGAACTCTATGAGCGGGCCGGCCTGGATCCGGCCGGTCAACGCGGCAGTCGTACCGGCGTATTCGTCGGGGTCACACCGCAGGAGTATGGCCCACGTCTGCACGAGACCCCGGACGGTTACCAGGGCCACGCCCTCACCGGGACCCTGCCCAGTGTGGCTTCTGGCAGGATCGCGTACACGCTGGGGCTGGAAGGTCCCGCGCTCACCGTCGACACCGCCTGTTCGTCCTCGCTGGTCGCCATCCACCTGGCCGTTCAGGCGCTCCGCCGGGGCGAATGCGAGCGGGCCGTCGCGGGCGGCGCCGCCGTGATGTCGACCCCCGGCATGTTCACCGAGTTCAGCCGCCAGGGCGGCCTCGCCCCCGACGGCAGGTGCAAACCGTTCGCCGCCGCCGCGAACGGCACCGCCTGGTCAGAGGCTGTCGGCCTCGTCCTGCTGGAACCGCTGTCACAGGCCCGCCGCCACGGACATCCCGTCCTCGCCGTCGTCCGAGGCAGCGCGATCAACCAGGACGGCGCGAGCAACGGCCTCACCGCCCCCAGCGGTCCAGCCCAGGAGCGCGTCATCCGCGCCGCCCTGGCCGCCGCCGACCTGTCACCCACCGAGATCGACGCGGTAGAGGCGCACGGCACCGGCACCACCCTCGGCGACCCGATCGAGGCCGGAGCCCTCCTGGCCACCTACGGCCAGGACCGCGACCCCGCAACTCCCCTCCTCCTCGGCTCCTGCAAATCCCACCTAGGCCACACCCAAGCCGCCGCCGGCGTCACCAGCCTCGTCGCCATGGTCCAGGCCATCAGGCACGGAACCCTCCCCGCCACTTTGCACGTCGACCACCCATCCCCCCACATCGACTGGACCTCAGGCACACTCGCCCTCCTCACCGAACCCACCCCTTGGCCGACCACCGGACGCCCCCGCCGAGCGGCCATATCCTCCTTCGGCATCAGCGGCACCAACGCCCACCTCATCCTGGAACAGGCCCCCACCGAACTCCCGGAACACACCCCAACTGATTCCAACTCCGAACTCCCCACAGAGTCGGCCCTCGCGTCCCATTCGGGGCTCGATCGTGAGCTCTCTGCGGAGTCAGATGCCGCGTTCCGTTCGGGGTTGGATCGTGAACTTTCTGCGGAGTCGGATGCCGCGTTCCGTTCGGTGTCCGATCGTGAACTTTCTGCGGAGTCGGATCTCGCGTTCCGTTCGGTGTCCGGTCGTGAGCCCTCTGCGGAGCCGGATCCCACGCTTCCTTCGGTGTCCGATCGTGAGCTCGGGGTGGAGTCTGGCACTGAGGAGACGCGGCGTGCGTCGGGGCCGGATGCCATGCCCTTGGATTCCTCGGCCAGGTCTGAGGATGCGCTTCGCGAGCAGGTGTCCCGGTTTCGGGCGGGGGTGGCTGAGGACGATGGGCTTGCTCTGCCGTTGATTTCCTCGGCCAGGTCTGAGGATGCGCTTCGCGAGCAGGTGCCTCGGCTTCGGGCGGGGCTGGCTGAGGACGATGGGCTTGCTCTGCCGTTGGTTCTCTCGGCCAGGTCTGAGGATGCGCTTCGCGAGCAGGCGGCCCGGCTTCGGGGGCGGCTGGCTGAGGACGATGGGCTTGCTCTGCCAGATGTGGCGTACACGCTGGTCACCGGGCGGGCCACCTTCGAGCGCCGGGCTGTGGTGCTGGGTGGCGGCCGTGCCGAGGTGCTGGCCGCCTTGCAGGCGCTCGCCGGAGGTGAGGCTGGCGCCGGGCTCGTGCGGGGTGTCGCCGCTAGGACGGGCGGGCTCGCCTTCCTGTTTCCCGGTCAGGGCAGCCAGCGCGCCGGGATGGGGCGGCGGCTGGCCGAGGAGTTTCCCGTCTTCGCCGACGCGCTCGCCGAGGTGACCCGGCACCTGGACACGCATCTTGACCATCCCATCCGGGAGGTCATGTTCGCCGAGCCGGGCACGGAGAACGCGGCCAGGCTGGACACCACCGCGTACACCCAGCCCGCGCTGTTCGCCTTCGGGGTCGCCCTCTACCGGCTGGCGGAGTCCTTCCTCCCGCAGCCCGACCAGTTGATCGGCCATTCGGTCGGTGAACTGGCCGCCGCGCACGTGGCGGGCGTGTTCTCACTGCCGGACGCCGCCGCGCTGGTCGCCGCGCGGGGGCGGCTCATGCAGGCCGTGCCCGCTGTCGGTGCGATGGCCGCGTTGCGGGGCGGCGAGGCGGAGATCGCCAAACTGCTGGCGGAGCATCCCGGCGCGGTGGATCTGGCGGCGATCAACGGACCCGACTCGGTGGTGATCTCCGGGGACCGGGACGTGGTCGGCGAGATAGCGGAGCGCTGGCGTTCGCGGGGTCGCCAGGCCAAGCTGCTCCAGGTCAGCCACGCTTTCCACTCGCCGCACATGGACGAGGTGCCAGCCGTGTTCCGCGCGGTCGCGGAAGGGGTGGCCTTCGCGCCGCCACGTATTCCACTGATCTCCAACGTCACCGGCCGACCGGCCACCGCCGAGCAGTTACGTGACCCGGGTTACTGGGCGGACCACATCCGGCGGCCGGTCCGGTTCAGCGACGGCATCGCCGCCCTCCGGGAGCTCGGCGTGACCGACTACCTCGAACTCGGCCCAGGCGGCACGCTCACCTCGCTCGCCCACGACTGCCTCGCGGACACGCCCCCGCACACGCTCGTCACCGCGTCCCGTCCCGGCCACCCCGAACCGCTCGCATTCCGTACGGCCCTGGCCACCCTCCACGTCAACGGCGTCTACGTCGACTGGCACGCCGACTGGCATGCCGATCGGCACAGTGATTGGCATGGTGATCGGCCCGCTGATCGGCCCACTGATCGGCACGGGGATCGGCATGGTGGCCTGGCTGGGCGCGGGGCCCGCCTGGTAGACCTGCCCACCTACGCCTTCCAGCGCCGACGCTTCTGGCTCGCCCCGCCTGTCCCCGTCGCCAGTCCCGCCGCCGCTGGACTCGACGCGGCAGATCATCCCCTTCTCGGCGCCGCCATCGACCTGGCGGACGGCCAAGGCATCCTGCTGACTGCTCGCCTCTCCACCAGCGCCCAGCCCTGGCTGGCCGACCACGCCATCGGCGGCACCGCGCTCCTGCCAGGCACGGCCTTCGTAGAACTGGCCACCCACGCCGCCAAGCGCTCCGGCGGGCTCCAACTAGCGGAACTGACCCTGGAGGCACCACTGGCCCTGCCCCCACACGGCGACGTCCAACTCCAAGTCCGCACCACCGCCGCCGACGGTTCCGGCCGCCGCCTGCTCACCGTCCACTCCCGCACCGCGACCACCGAACCATGGACCAGGCACGCAACGGGCATACTCGCCCCCGTCGAGGCCGGACTCGTGACTCCCACGGCGACAGATGCGCGGGCCTCTCTCGAGGCGGGGCCCATGATTCCCACGGCGGCAGACGTGTACGCCCCCGCCGAGGCCGGACCCGTGACTTCCGTGGCGGCAGACGTGCGCGCTCCCGCCGAGGCGGAGCCCGCGGCTTCCGTCCTGGCCTTAGCCGGGGCATGGCCGCCGCCGAATGCCCGGCCCGTCGACCTGACCGGCTGGTACGAGCGACTCCACGACCAGGGCTACACCTACGGCCCCGCCTTCCAAGGGCTGACCGCCGCCTGGCGGTTGGGCGAAGAGGTCCTCGCCGAGGTGAGCCTTCCGGCGGATCAACTACCCACCGCAAGCGGATACGGCATCCACCCGGCATTGCTCGACGCCGCCCTGCACGCCGCAGTGGGGATCGTGCTCCCGGACGGCGATCAGGCGAACCACGATCGAACCAGCCCAGACGGCTCGGACGGCCCGGATGCTCAGAACGGTCACGGCGGTCAGAGCAGGCACGGCGGTCACGTGGGCCCGCACGGCTTGGACGGTCAGAGCGGCCCGGACGCTCAGAACGGTCACGGCGGTCACGTGGGCCCGGACGGGTCGGACAGTCAGAGCGGCCCGGACGCTCACGGCGGTCGCGGTAGTCAGGGTGGGCACGGGCGGGGTGTTCGGATTCCGTTTGCGTGGCAGGGGGTGGTGACGGCTGGGGCTGGAGCGACGGCGTTGCGGGTGCGGGTGACGCCGATTGGGGTGGACACGGTTCGGTTGGTGGCGGTGGATGGCTCGGGGGCGGCGGTGATCGTGGTTGAGTCGCTGACGTTCCGGTCTGCCCCAAGGGGTGGGTTTGCGGTGGCGGTGCCGTACCGGCTGGATTGGGTGGGGGTGCCGACGCCGTCGGCGGTGGATACGGCGCGGTGGGCGGCGGTGGGGGTTGGCGTGCCCGGTGTGCCGCGTTTCGATGATCTGGGGTCGGCGGTGGCGGGCCGGCCGGAGGTGCTGGTGGTCGCGGTGGCGTCCGGTGGGGAGGCGTTGCCGGGGGCGCTGCACGAGGGGACGGCGGCTGGGCTCGGGCTGCTCCAGAGCGCGCTGGAAGATGCCCGGCTTGCGGCGGCCCGGGTGGTTCTGGTCACTCGCGGCGCGATCGGCACGCGTGACGGGGAGGACGTGGCGGGGCTCGGGGATGCCGGGCTCTGGGGCCTGGGCCGGACCGCGCAAACGGAGTTTCCTGGACGACTCACGCTGATCGACCACGATGGCCTGCCGGAGTCGCTGGCCGTGCTGGCGAGTGCGGTGGCGAGCGGGGAGAGCCAGTCGGCGGTGCGCCAGGGCGAGATCCTGGTTCCTCGGCTGGCCCGTCCCACGCCGGAGGACGTCCTGGCGTTGCCCGGCGAGGAGTGGCGGCTGGACGTCTCCACGCGGGGCGTCGCCGACGGGATCGCCGCGCTCCCGGCCGCGGATCTGTCGCGCCCGCTCGCCCCCGGCGAGGTCAGGGTCGCGATCCGGGCGGCGGGGCTGAACTTCCGCGACGTGCTCATCGCGCTCGGCCTCTACCCCGGCGAGGCCAGGATCGGCGCCGAGGCCGCGGGCGTTGTGATCGAGGCCGGACCCGGCGTGGCGGACCTCGTCCCGGGCGACCGCGTCATGGGACTTGTACCGGGGACTATCGGGCCGGTCGCGATCACCGATCGGCGTTACCTGGTGCCGATCCCCGCTGGATGGACGTTCGCGCAGGCCGCCGCCGCGCCGGTCGCCTTCCTGACCGCCTACCACGGGCTCGCCGGACTGGCGGCACTTCAGCCGGGAGAGCGTGTGCTGGTGCACGCCGCCACGGGTGGCGTCGGCATGGCCGCCGTCCAGCTCGCCCGCCACTGGGGAGCCGAGGTTTACGGCACCGCCTCGCCCGCCAAATGGCCGACCCTGCGGGAACAGGGGCTGGACGACGCCCACATCGCCTCCACCCGCACACTCGACTTCGCGACCGCCTTCCCGCCCGTCGACATCGTCCTCAACACCCTCGCCCACGAGTTCACCGACGCCTCGCTGCGCCTGCTCGGCGACGGCGGCAGGTTCGTCGAGCTGGGCAAGACCGACCCGCGCGACCCCGGCGCGGTCGCGGCCGCCCATCCGGGCGTCAGCTACCAGGCGTTCGACTTGTTCGAGGTGGACCCCGACCGGATCGCCGTAATGCTCGGCGAGCTGACCGGCCTGTTCGGCAGCGGCGCGCTGGCTCCCCTGCCGGTCACCGCCTGGGACGTACGCCACGCCCGGCGGGCGCTCCGCCGCCTCAGCCAGGCGCGGCACACCGGCAAGCTGGTCCTCACCCTGCCGGCCGGACGGCTGGACCCGGACGGGACCGTCCTGGTGACCGGCGGGACCGGTGCCCTCGGCGCGCTCACCGTACGCCATCTGGTCACCAAGCACGGGGTACGGCACCTGCTTCTCGCCAGCCGAGCCGGTCTGAGCGCGCCGGGCGCCCCCGAGCTCCGGGCCGAACTGGCCGAACTCGGCGCCGACGTGCGGATCGCCGCCGTGGACGTCGCCGACCCGATCTCGCTGTCCGCGCTGATCGACGCCGTGCCGGCCGCGCATCCGCTGACCGCCGTGGTGCACGCGGCGGGCGTCCTCGACGACGGCGTGCTCGGGTCGCTCACCCCGGAGCGGATCACGGGCGTCCTGCGGCCCAAGGCCGACGCCGCCTGGCACCTGCACGAGCTCACCCGGGACCGGGACCTGTCGGCCTTCGTGCTGTTCTCGTCGGCGGCCGGTCTCCTCGGCACCGCGGGCCAGGCCGGGTACGCCGCCGCCAACTCCTTCCTCGACGCGCTGGCACGGCACCGGCGGGCGAACGGCCTGCCCGCCACCGCGCTGGCCTGGGGACAGTGGGCCGAGCCGAGCGGCATGACCCGCCACCTCACCCCGGCGGACCGCGCCCGGCTGGCCCGCGCCGGGCTCCCGCCGATGGGTACCGCGCAGGCACTCGCCCTGCTCGACGCCGCGCTGGCCGGGCCGGATCCGGTGGCGGTGACCGCCCACCTGGACCACGAGGCGAGCGGTTCCCCGCTATTCGCCCACCTTCGCCGGAACCGGGCCCTCGCGAACGGCCATTCGCCCGGACACGCGAACGGTCATGCGCCTGGCTATGCGAGCGGCCATTCGGCCGGTTACCCAAACGGTCACGCGGACGGCCACCCGAACAGTTCCGCGTCATTGGCCGGGGAGCTCGCGCTCCGCTCCGAGGCCGAACAGTCGAGCCGCCTGCTCGACCTCGTACGGACCGCCGCGGCGGCGGTGCTCGGACATGTGGACACCGACGCAGTCCCGCCCGACCGGGGCTTCCTGGAAGGCGAGTTCGACTCGCTCAGCAGCGTCGAGTTGCGTAACCGGCTCGGTCAGGTCACCGGTCTGAGGTTGCCGTCCACCCTCGTGTTCGATCATCCGACTCCGCTCGCGCTCGCCGCGTACCTGCGGGAACGGCTCGTCCCGGCGGAGCCGGAGAGCGGCGCCGAGCTCGGGACGGTGGTGGACGCCGAGATCGACCTGGCCACCAATGAGGAGCTCTTCGAGCTCATCGACACCGAACTGCGTCTTTCGTGAAGGGCATCGCGTCCATGACCGAAGAAGAGAAGCTCCGCTCCTACCTCAACCAGGTGACGCACCAGCTCCGGCGGACCCGGCAGCGCCTCCAAGAGGTGGAGTCGGCGAGCCGGGAACCGATCGCCATCGTGGGCATGGCCTGCCGGTTCCCCGGCGGGGTGGCTTCACCCGCGGATCTGTGGCGGCTGGTGACCGACGGGCGGGACGCGATCGGGCCCTTCCCCGCCGACCGCGGCTGGGACCTCGACGCGCTCTACCATCCCGATCCGGACCGCAGCGGTGCCACCTACGTCCGGGAGGGCGGTTTCCTCTACGACGCCGCCGGCTTCGACGCGGGGTTCTTCGGGATCTCGCCCCGGGAGGCGCTGGCCACCGATCCGCAGCAGCGGCTGCTGCTGGAGACCGCCTGGGAGGCGCTGGAGGACGCCGCCGTGGACCCGTCCGCGCTGCGCGGCTCCGACGCGGGCGTCTTCGCGGGCGTGATCGCCCAGGAGTACGGCCCCAGCCTGCACCACCGCCCGGCCCGCAACACCGACGGCTACGTGCTGACCGGGAACACGACCAGCGTCGCGTCGGGGCGGATCGCGTACTCGTTCGGGTTCGAGGGTCCGGCGGTGACGGTGGACACGGCCTGTTCGTCGTCGCTGGTCGCGTTGCATCTGGCGGCGCAGTCGCTGCGGCTGGGCGAGTGCTCCTTCGCGCTCGCCGGTGGCGCCACCGTGCTGGCCGCGCCCGGCATGTTCATCGAGTTCGCGCGGCAGCGCGGGCTGGCCCCCGACGGCCGGGTCAAGGCGTTCGCGGGTGCGGCGGACGGCACCGCGTGGGCGGAGGGCGTCGGGCTGCTGGCGCTCGAACGGCTCTCGGACGCGCGCCGGAACGGGCGCCGGGTCCTGGCTCTGCTGCGGGGCAGCGCCGTCAACCAGGACGGCCGCAGCAGCCAGCTCACGGCGCCGAACGGCCCGTCCCAGCAGCGGGTGATCCGGCGGGCGCTGTCCTCGGCCGAGCTGGCCCCCAACCAGATCGACTTGGTGGAGGCGCACGGCACCGGCACGACACTGGGTGACCCGATCGAGGCGCACGCGCTGCTCGCCACGTACGGGCAGAGCCGCGACGCCGGCCGTCCGTTGTGGCTGGGTTCGCTGAAGTCGAACATCGGTCACGCGCAGGCGGCGGCGGGGGTCGGTGGTGTGATCAAGGTGGTGCAGGCGATCCGGCATGGGTTGCTGCCGCGGACGTTGCATGTGGATGAGCCGTCGCCGTATGTGGACTGGTCGGCGGGATCGGTGGAGTTGCTGACCGAGACCCGGGAGTGGCCGTCGGGCGTGACGCGCCGTGCGGGCGTGTCGGCGTTCGGCGTGAGTGGCACCAACGCCCACGTGATCATCGAAGAGCCGCCGTCGGAGCCGCTGTCGCCGTTGTCGTCGCCCGAGGTCGCGTCCGGGTCAGGGTCACTGGCAGGGGCCGTGGCGGGGTCCAAAGCCGCATCCGCAGCCGCGTCCGAGCAAGGGTCCACGGTCGCGTCCGCGGCGGGATCCGAGGCTGCGTCTTTGGCCGCGTCCGTGGTGGGAGGAATCGGCGAGTCGGCGCGCCTGGCCGCTCGCTCTCGGCGGGTGGCCGGTGCTCCCACTGTCGATGCGTCGTTGCCGGTGTCGGCTTCGCCGTCGTCGCTGGGGGCTCCGGCATTTTGGGTGGTCTCTGGGCGTAGTCTCGCGGGTCTGCGAGGGCAGGCGACGCGGTTGGCAGAGCTTGCGGCAGCTGATCTTGATCCGGCGGATGTGGGTTATTCGCTGGCGCGTGGTCGTGCGGTTCTGGATGAGCGTGCGGTGGTGGTTGCCGGTGACCGTGGGGAGTTGCTGGCGGGGTTGTGGTCGTTGGCGGCGGGTGAGCCCTCGGGTCAGGTGGTCGGTGGTCGTGCGGGTCGGGCGTTGGCGTATCTGTTTTCTGGTCAGGGGAGTCAGCGGGAGGGGATGGGCCGGGAGCTGTATGAGCGTTTCCCGGTGTTCGCTGAGGCTTTTGACGCGGCCGTCAAGGAGTTGGACGCCCATCTGGCCGGGGCTCTGGTCGGGGGTGCGCCAGGCGAGGCGGTCGGGGGTGGGCTAGGCGTGGTGCCCGCTGACGTGCCGGGCGGCGCGGTCGGTGAGCTGGGCGGGCTTTCGGTTCGGGATGTGGTGTTCGGTTCGGCTGGGTTGCTGGATCAGACCGTCTATACGCAGTCGGGCTTGTTCGCGTTGCAGGTCGGGCTGTTCCGGCTGTTGGAGTCGTGGGGGATATTTCCGGATTTTCTGGTGGGTCATTCGATTGGGGAGTTGGCGGCGGCGCATGTGGCCGGGGTGTGGTCGCTGACCGATGCGGCGAGGGTGGTGGCCGCGCGGGGCCGGTTGATGCAGGCGTTGCCGTCGGGTGGGGCGATGGCTGCGATCGAGGCGAGCGAGGAGGAGGTTCCCGAGGGCGTTGAGATCGCGGCGATCAACGGGCCCAATTCGGTGGTGATCACGGGTGATGAGGACGCGGTCGAGGCCGTTGTCGCCTCATGGAAGCGGCGGACTCGGCGGTTGACGGTTAGCCATGCGTTCCATTCGGCCCGGATGGAACCGATGCTCGGCGAATTCCGGCAAATCCTGGAATCGGTGACCTTCAGTGAGCCGGTGATTCCGGTGGTGTCGACGTTGACCGGGCGGGTGAGCGACATCACCGATCCGGGCTACTGGGTGCGGCAGGTTCGCGAGCCGGTTCGTTTCGCCGACGCGATAAGAACGCTGGACGCCGCCGAGGTCACGACATTTCTGGAAATCGGGCCGGACGCGGTGCTGGCGGGGATGGCGCGTGAGTCGCTTCCGGACGGCCGGGTGGTCGCCTCCGTGCTGCGCAAGGGCCGTCCCGAGGAGGAAACCGCCCTGTTCGCGCTCGGCCACGCCCACATCCACGGCCGCCCGATCGACTGGGAGGCCGTCATCCCCGGCGCGACCAGGGTCGACCTGCCCACCTACGCCTTTCAGCGGGAACGCTTCTGGCTGGACGCGAGCAAGCCGGGCGGCGCGCTGGCCCAGGGCGTTGACGCCTGGCGGCACCAGGTGGCGTGGCGCCGCATGCCCGAGCCCTCCGGTGGGAGTCTCCAGGGGCGGTGGCTCGTCCTTGTCCCAGAAGGCGCGGGGGCAGAACAGGCGGCCGACCTCGCCGAGCGGGCGCTGAGCCGTCGCGGCGCGCAGGTCGTCCGGGTCCTCGTCCCGTCCGCCGACCGGGCCAAACTCGCCGCCGAGCTGGCGTCAGCGGGCCAGGTCGCGGGCGTGCTCTCGCTCCTTTCGGTCACCACCCGCGATCGTGCGGAGGCCGTCCCATGGGCGTACGCGGGGAATCTGGCCCTGCTCCAGGCCGCGCACGACACCCTCCTGACCGCCCCCCTCTGGTATGTGACCGGGAACGCCGTCTCGACTGGCTCCGGCGACGCCGCCCCCGATCCCGCGCAGGCGCTGCTCTGGGGCCTGGGTGCGATCGCATCCGTGGAGAGTCCCGCCCACTGGGGTGGCCTCGTCGATCTGCCAGAGCCGTACAACGAAGAGAACTGGGAGCGGCTCGCCGCGCTTCTCGGGGGCGCGGAACGTGAGGTCGCCATCCGCTCGTCCGGCGTGTACGCCCGGCGCCTGGCCCGCACACCCCCGCCCGACGAGACCCGGTCCTGGACGACAGACGGCACCGTCCTGGTCACCGGCGGCACCGGCGCGCTCGGCGGTCACGTCGCGGCCTGGCTGGCGGGCCGGGGCGTACGGCATCTTCTCCTGGTCGGCAGGAGAGGGGCGGCCGCGCCGGGCACGGCCGAGCTGAGCGAGCGGCTCGCGGCGCTCGGGGCGGAGGCGACCTACGCCGCCGCCGACGTCGGCGATCGGGACGCGCTGGCCCGCGTGCTCGCGTCGATCCCGCCGGAACGCCCGCTCACCGCCGTCGTGCACGCGGCGGCCGACCTGGACGACGGCCTCATCACCGCGCTGACACCGGAGCGGGTCGAGCGCGTCCTGCGGGTCAAGGCGGGCGGGGCCCGGCATCTGCACGAACTCACCCGCGACCTCGACCTGTCCGCCTTCGTGCTGTTCTCGTCGGTGGCCGGCGTCTGCGGCGTGGCCGGGCAGGCCAACTACGCGCCAGGCAACGCCTACCTGGACGCCATGGCCGCGCGCCGCCGGGCGGAGGGACTGCCCGCCACCTCGATCGCCTGGGGTCGCTGGGCGGGCGCGGGCCTGGCCGACCCGGCGGCCGGGCGCACCCTCGCCAGGTACGGCCTGCGCGCCATGCCCCCAGACCTGGCCGTCACCGCCCTGGGAAAGGCCCTCGACCGTGACGAGACCCACGTGGTGATCGCCGACGTCGACTGGGCGGCCCTGTTCGGGAACCGCCCGCACACCCTGGTGAGCGAGCTGCCGGAAGCCCACCAGGAGACCACGACGGCGCCCCCCGCCGAGGAAGACCTGGCCGGACGGCTCGCCGGGCTGACCGAGACCGAACAGCACCGGCTCCTGCTCCGGCTGGTACGGACCCAGGTCGCCGCCGTGCAGGGCCGCCCCTCACCCGAAGCCGTGGACCCCGGCGTGCGCTTCCGCGACCAGGGATTCGACTCGCTGGCCGGGGTCGAACTGCGCAACCGGCTCGCCGCCGCCACCGGCCTGCGGCTGCCCCCGTCCCTCGTCTACGACCACCCCACCCCCGACGCCCTGGCCGCCCACCTGCGCATTGAGATCGCCCCCGGTTCCGGGCCGGACGCCGTGGCCTCGGTCCTGGAACGGATCGACGCGCTCGAAGGCGCGCTGGCCACCCTGACCGGTCAGGACCGCGAGGCCGCGGGGGCCCGGCTGCGGCGGCTGGCCACCTGGGGGGACGGCGTCCCCTCCGCGGCCGACGAGCTCGAGTCGGCGGGCGACGACGAGCTCGTCGAGTTCATCACCAGAACCCTCGGCATCTCCTGAACCGGTGAGGCAACGATGACTGACGACCAGATCCGGCATCTGCTCAAGCGGGTCTCCGCCGAGTTGCACGAAACCCGGCAACGGCTCCAGCGCGTACGGGACGACCAGAGCGAACCGATCGCGGTGATCGGGATGGCCTGCCGGTTCCCGGGCGGGGTGCGATCCCCCGAGGACCTCTGGCGGCTGGTGGCCGACGAGGTCGACGCGGTCTCCGAGTTCCCGGACGACCGGGGCTGGGATCTGGACCGCCTGTACGACCCCAACCCTGACCGCCCCGGCACCACCTACACCCGGCACGGCGGGTTCCTGGCGGATGTGGCGGAGTTCGACGCGGAGTTCTTCGGGATCTCGCCGCGGGAGGCGCTGGCCACCGACCCGCAGCAGCGGCTGCTGCTGGAGACCGCCTGGGAGGCGTTCGAGCGGGCCGGCCTCGACGTGTCCGCCCTGCGCGGCGGCCGCACCGGCGTCTTCGCCGGGATGAACGGCCAGGACTACGCGGCGCGCCTTCCCTATGTCCCCGCCGCCGTCGACGGCTACCTGAGCATCGGTACGGCGGCGAGCGTGGCGTCGGGACGCATCGCGTACACGTTCGGGTTCGAGGGCCCGGCGGTGACGGTGGACACCGCCTGCTCGTCCTCGCTGGTGGCCCTGCACCTGGCCGTCCAGTCGCTGCGATCGGGAGAGTCCGACCTGGCACTCGCGGGCGGGGTGACGGTGATGACCTCGCCGGTCGGTTTCGTGGAGTTCTCCCGGCAGCGCGGCCTGGCCCCCGACGGCCGCGTGAAGGCGTTCGCCCGCGCCGCGGACGGCACCGGCTGGGCCGAAGGCGCCGGGTTCCTGCTGGTGGAACGCCTGTCGGACGCGCTCAGGCTGGGCCACGAGGTGCTGGCCGTGGTACGCGGCTCCGCCGTGAACCAGGACGGCGCCTCCAACGGCCTGACCGCGCCGAACGGGCCCGCACAGCGGCGGGTCATCCGGCGCGCGCTCGCCTCCGCCGGGCTGTCGGCGGGCGAGGTCGACCTGGTGGAGGCGCACGGCACCGGCACCACCCTGGGCGACCCGATCGAGGCGCACGCGCTGCTCGCCACGTACGGCCAGGGGCGTGATCCGAGCCGACCGCTCTGGCTCGGCTCGGTGAAGTCGAACATCGGGCACACCCAGGCGGCGGCGGGCGTGGCCGGGGTCATCAAGGCGATCGAGGCGATCCGGCGCGGCCTGCTGCCCCGGACCCTGCACGTGGACGAGCCGACACCGCACGTCGACTGGTCGGCCGGGCAGGTAAGGCTGCTGACTCGCGCCCAGGAATGGCTATCGGACGTGCCCCGGCGGGCCGGGGTGTCGGCCTTCGGGGTGAGCGGCACCAACGCCCATGTGATCATCGAAGCGGCTCCGGTGGTGTCATCTTCGTCGTCGTCCCCTCGATCGCCTATCGGGACGATCACGGAAGAAGCCGCGCCGGCTGCCGTGACAGGTGCGGTGCCATGGGTGCTCTCTGGGCGAACTCACGCAGGCCTTCGCGCTCAAGCCGCTCAACTGGCCGGATATCTCACGACAGAACCGAATAAGACGGACGCGGGGCACTCACTGGCCACCCGCCGCGCGGTTCTCGACGAGCGCGCGGTCGTGGTCGCCACCGACCACGACGACCTGATCGCCGGGCTGCGATCTCTGGCGAACGACGAACCATCCGCCAGCGTGATTCACGGCGGTACGGGCGGCGAGCTGGCATATCTGTTCACTGGCCAGGGAAGCCAGCGAGAGGGAATGGGCCGGGAGCTGTATGAGCGTTTCCCGGTGTTCGCCGAGGCTTTCGACGCGGCGGTCGCAGAGCTGGACGCTCATCTGAGCGGCGTCTCGGTTCGGGATGTGGTGTTCGGTTCGGCTGAGTTACTGGATCAGACGGTTTATACGCAGTCGGGTCTGTTTGCGTTGCAGGTCGGGTTGTTCCGGCTGTTGGAGTCGTGGGGGATATTTCCGGATTATTTGGCGGGTCATTCGATCGGGGAGTTGGCGGCGGCGCATGTGGCCGGGGTGTGGTCGCTGGCGGACGCGGCGAAGGTGGTAGCTGCGCGGGGGTGGTTGATGCAGGGGTTGCCGCCTGGTGGGGCGATGGCGGCGATTGAGGCGGTCGAGGAGGAGGTTCCCGAGGGGGTCGAGATCGCGGCGATTAATGGTCCTTCGTCGGTGGTGGTCACCGGTGATGAGGACGCGGTCGCGGCAGCGGTGTCCGAGTTCGCCGCTCGGGGGCGGCGGACTCGGCGTTTGACGGTCAGCCATGCGTTCCATTCGGCCCGGGTGGAACCGATGCTCGGCGAATTCCGGCAAATCCTGGAATCGGTGACCTTCAGCGAGCCTTCGATCCCGCTGGTGTCGACGTTGACCGGTCAGATCACAACCGTCACTCACCCGGATTATTGGGTGCGGCAGGTGCGGGAGCCGGTCCGGTTCGCCGATGCCGTGAACACTCTGGATGCCGCAGGTGTCACGACATTTCTGGAATTGGGACCTGATGGGGTTCTGGCCGGGATGGCGCGGGAGTCGCTTCCGGATGAGCGCGTGATCGCTTCCGTGCTGCGCAAGGGTCGTCCCGAGGACGAATCCGCCCTGCTCGCGCTCGGCCACGCCCACATCCACGGCCGCCGGATCGACTGGAACGCCGTATTCCCGGGAGCGAGAAAGGCCGATCTGCCCACCTATCCGTTCCAACGGCAGCGCTACTGGCTCGACGTTCCGCAAGCGCCGCCCAACGGTGCATCCGATCACCCGCTGCTGGACGGCGTCGTGCACCTGGCCGGCGGCGGCGTGCTGCTCACCGGCAGGATCTCCACCCGCTCACACCCCTGGCTCGCCGACCACGCCATCGCCGGAACACCGGTCTTTCCTGGCACCGCCCTGGTGGAACTCGCCCTCCGGGCACTGAACGAAGCGGGCGGCAGCACCCTGGACGAGCTGGTGATCGAGACCCCGCTAGTGCTCCCGGATCACGACACAGCGGAAATCCAGGTCTCCGTCGAGCATCTCGACGTCGCCATCCACTCCCGGCTCGACGGCGGCGAATGGCTCAGACACGCCACCGGCCGCATCACCACCACCGACCACCAGCCCCCTCACCAGCACACCGCCCGTCGGGATTCCACCACTCGGGACTCCGGCGGTAAAAGGGTCGCTCGTGAGGGTTCCGGCGGTCACGAGGTTGCGCGTGAGGGTTCCGGCGGTGAGGGGGTCGCACATGGCGTTTCCGGCGGTCACGAGATTGCACCTGAGGGCTCCGGTGGTCACGAGGTTACGCGTAGGGCTTCCGGCGGCACGGGGAATGCGAGTGGTGTTTCCGGTGGTCAGGGGGGCGCGCGTGAGGACTTTGGCGCCGAGGGCTCCGGTCGTGGGGGCTTCGGCCTGGTTGAATGGCCGCCCGCGGATGCCGAAGCAGTCGATGTCCGGGGGCTCTACGACGGGTTGGCCGTTGCCGGGCTCGATTACGGTCCTGCGTTCCAGGGTGTGACGGGCGCATGGCGGCGTGGTGAGACGATCTTCGCTGAGGTGGTTCTTCGGGAGGGTGAGCACTCCGATGCCGCTCGTTTTGGTGTTCATCCCGCGCTGTTCGACGCTGCCCTTCATGTCGCCGCCGACCAGAGCCGGGTCCTGCTGCCCTTCGCCTGGCAGGGTGTCCGCGCGTACTCCTCCGGGGCCACCACCGCACGGGTCAGGCTGACCCCGGCGGGATCCGACGCGTGGGCCGTGGAGGTCGCCGACGTCACTGGCGCGCCTGTGGTCTCAGTTGACGTGCTCCGGTCCAGGCCGATCGACCCGGACACGCTCCGGTCGGCTCCACGGCAGGATCTCTACCGGGTGGACTGGGTCGACGTTTCCACCACCACCTCCGCCACTGACCCCGTCGATGTGATCGACGAGCCGCTTAGCGGGGACGTACACGACCTGGTCAACCGGGTGCTGGCCGAGCTGAGCCGCCGTCTCGGTGATTCGTCGGAATCCGTGGTGGTCGTGCGGACCAGGAACGCCGTCTCCGCTCTCCCCGGTGATGCCGTCGATCCGCGAGCGGCGGCGGTCTGGGGGCTGGTCCGTTCGGCCCAAACGGAGCATCCAGGACGAATCGTCCTGATCGACGGTGACGTGCCCGCGATCCCCGCCGACGAGCCTCAACTCGCCGTACGCGGGGAGCGGATCCTGGTGCCCCGATTGGTGCGGGCGGCGGACACGGCGAGTCGGGTCAAGCCCCTCGACGGGGATGGGGGAGTGGGGAGCCACGGCAAGCCGGCCGGTCCGGGAGGGGAATCGGGAAGCCGCGCCGAGCGGGTCGATCCCGGTGAGGAGCTGGCGAGGCACGGCAAGCTGCTTGATCCGGGTGGGGAGTTGGCCATCAGCGCCAAGCCGTTCGACCCGGATGGGACGGTGTTGATCACTGGTGGCACGGGTGGGCTCGGTCGCCTGCTTGCCAGGCATCTGGTGGTGCGGCACGGCGTACGGCATCTGGTGCTGACCAGTCGTCGTGGCGCGCACGCCCCCGGCGCGAGTGATCTGAGAGATGAGTTGGCCGCGCTGGGCGCTCGCGTCGATATTCTCGCGGGAGACGCGGCCGACCGCGGCTTCCTTGAAACTGTGCTCGCCGCCATTCCGCCCGAGCATCCGCTGACCGCCGTCGCGCACACCGCCGGAATCGTCGACGACGGGGTGCTGACCTCGCTCACCCCCGACCGAGTCGCGGCCGTGCTGCGTCCCAAGGCGGACGCCGCCTGGCACCTGCACGAGCTGACCAAGGATCTCGACCTGGCCTGGTTCGTGCTCTACTCCTCGGTCGCCGGAATCCTCGGCAGCGCCGGGCAGGCGAGCTACGCGGCGGCCAACGCCTACCTGGACGCCCTGGCGGAGCATCGGCGCACGCTTGGCCTGCCCGCCGTGTCGCTGGCTTGGGGGCTCTGGGCGGAGAGCACCGGCGTCACCGCGCATCTCAGCGAGGCCGACCGGGCCCGGGCGGCCCGGGGCGGCGTGCGGGCGCTTCCGACGGCGACTGGCCTGGAGCTGTTCGACGCCGCGCTCTCGCTCGGGCACCCCGTCGTGGTCGCGGCCGCGCTCGACCCGCGATCCGGTGGCGAGGCGCCCCTGCTCCGCGGGCTCGTCCGCGCCCCCCGCCGGGCCGCCGCGCCTGAACTCCCGCTGGTACGGCGGCTGGCTGCGCTCGACGAGACCGCCCGTGCGGAGGCCCTGCTGGCCCTGGTCCGGGCCGAGGCCGGGGCGGTCCTCGGCACCAAGTCGGTGCCCGCCCAGCGCGCGTTCAACGACCTGGGACTCGATTCGCTGATGGCGGTCGAACTGCGCAACCGCCTCAACACGGCCACCGGTCTGAGACTCCCCGCCACCTTGACTTTCGACCATCCGACCCCGGCCGCGGTCGTGGATCACCTGCGCGCCCAACTCGAAGTCGTACAAACCGGCGGGCAGACCGCTGGACGGGACGGAGGAGAAAGCGCTGGACAGAGTGCTGGACGGGCTGGCGGGGAATTTGGCGGCGAAGTTGGCAGGGACGCTGGCAATCAAACCGGCGGCGGAGCCGACGGGCCGACCGGTGGAGAAGCTGGCTGGGGGAGCGGCGGAGAAGCTGGTCGGCGGAGCGGTGGGGAAGCTGGCGGGCGTATCGGCGGTCGGATGGAGGGCCGTGGCGGCGGCGGGCGGGTGGATGCTTCTGAGGATGTGATCGCCATCGTTGGGATGGCGTGTCGGCTTCCCGGGGGGATCGCCAGTCCCGATGACCTGTGGCGGCTGGTCGAATCGGGTGGGGACGCGATTACGGACTTTCCGGTCGATCGAGGGTGGGATCTGGAGGCTCTCTACCATCCGGACCCGGCCAATCCGGGCACCTCGTACACCCGGTCTGGGGGGTTCCTGCATGACGCGGCCGAGTTCGACGCCGCCTTCTTCGGGATCTCGCCCCGGGAGGCGCTGGCCACCGACCCGCAGCAGCGGCTGTTGCTGGAGACCGCCTGGGAGGCGTTCGAGCACGCCGGGATCGACCCGGACAGCCTTCGCGGGAGCCGGACCGGGGTCTTCGCCGGAGTGATGTACCACGATTACGCGCCCAGGCTGGGGGAGGCGCCCGTGCCGCTGGAGGGCTATCTGGCCAACGGCAACGCGGGGAGCGTGGCGTCGGGGCGGATCGCGTACTCGTTCGGGTTCGAGGGTCCGGCGGTGACGGTGGACACGGCCTGCTCGTCGTCGCTGGTCGCGTTGCATCTGGCGGTGCAGTCGCTGCGGTCGGGGGAGTCGGATCTGGCGCTGGCGGGCGGGGTCGCGGTCATGGCCTCCCCTTCGGTGTTCGTGGAGTTCTCCCGCCAGCGCGGGCTGGCCGCCGACGGGCGGTGCAAGGCGTACGCGGGCGCCGCCGACGGGACCGGGTGGGCGGAAGGGGTGACCCTGCTGCTGGTCGAGCGGCTGGCCGACGCCCGGCGGCTGGGCCACCAGGTGCTGGCCGTGGTGCGCGGCACGGCGGTCAACCAGGACGGCGCCTCCAACGGTCTCACCGCGCCGAACGGGCCATCGCAGCAGCGGGTGATCCGCCAAGCGCTCAACAACGCCGGGCTCGCCCCCGGCCAGGTGGACGCCGTGGAAGGCCACGGCACCGGCACCACGCTCGGCGACCCGATCGAGGCGCAGGCGCTGATCGCGGTGTACGGCCAGGACCGTCCCGGGGATCCGCTCTGGCTCGGCTCGCTCAAATCGAACATCGGGCACACCCAGGCGGCGGCCGGAGCGGCCGGGGTCATCAAGATGGTCCAGGCCATCCGGCACGGAGTGCTCCCCAGGACGCTGCACGTGGACGAGCCCACCCCGCACGTCGACTGGTCGGCCGGCGCGGTCGAACTGCTCACCAAACCCCGGGAGTGGCACTCCAGCGGCCCACGCCGCGCGGGCATCTCAGCTTTCGGCGTCAGCGGCACCAACGCCCACGTCATCATCGAGCAGGCCCCACCAGACCTCACCTTCTCCCCGAAACACACCCCGGCACCGCCCCAGGAATCGGCCCCTGGCCTGGCCTCGACCTCCGCCCCCGTTCCGGCACCGACCTCTGCCTTTATTTCGAATCCGGCTCCGGCCACGAATCCGGCTCCGGTCACGAATCCGGCTCCGGTCACGAATCCGGCTCCGGTCACGAATCCGGCTCCGGTCACGAATCCGGCTCCGGTCACGAATCCGGCTCCGGTCACGAATCCGGCTTCGGTCACGAATCCGGCTTCGGTCACGGGTTCGGCTCCGGCCACGAATCCGGCTTCGGTCCCGGGTTCGGTCCCGGTCACGGTTGCCGACTCGGCTTCTGTCTCGGCCACGTCCCAGGGAATGACGGCTGCCTTGGAACCTGATCCGACGTCGGCGTCTGTCGCTCGCGGGCCGGAGACGGGTGTCGCCGGGGTCTTGGCCTGGCCGATTTCGGCTAGGACGGCTGAGGCGCTTGGTGGGCAGGCTGCGCGGCTGGCGGAGTTGGCCGAGTCGGTTGACGCGGTGGATGTCGGGTTCTCGTTGGTGACGACGCGGGCCGGAATGGAGCATCGGGCGGTCGTGCTCGGTGGTGCGGATGGGTTCGGGGCCGGGTTGCGGGCGCTGGCGGGGGGTGTGTCGTCGTCGCGGGTGGTCCGGGGGGTGGCCGACGCCGAGGGCAAGGTGGTGTTTGTCTTCCCTGGTCAGGGGTCGCAGTGGGCGGGGATGGCGGTCGAGTTGCTTGACGAGGCCCCGGTGTTCGCCGGGCGGCTGGGGGAGTGCGGGAGGGCACTCTCGGCGTACCTGGACTGGACGCCTGAAGAGGTGTTGCGGGGCGCGCCTGGGGCGCCGGAGCCGGAGCGGGTGGATGTGGTGCAGCCGCTGCTGTGGGCGGTGATGGTGTCGCTGGCCGCGCTCTGGGAGTCCTACGGGGTGCGGCCGGATGCGGTGGCGGGGCACAGCCAGGGGGAGATCGCGGCGGCTTGCGTTGCGGGCATTCTCAGCCTCGATGACGCGGCGCGGGTGGTGGCGTTGCGCAGCCGGGCCATTCTGGCGCTGGCCGGGAGTGGGGCGATGGCGTCGATCGCGCTGCCGCCGGAGGACGTGGAACCCCGGCTGGGGGATCTCGTCTCGATCGCGGCCGTCAACAGTCCGGCGCAGGTGGTGATATCCGGGGACGCGGACGCGGTGGCGGGGCTGGTCGAGACGTACAAGAACGAGGAGGTCAGGGCGCGGCTCATCCCCGTGGACTACGCCTCGCATTCCGCGCACGTGGAGCGGATCGAGGCCGAGTTGCGCGAGGCGCTCGCGCCGGTCCGGCCGCGTCCGGGCCGGGTGCCGCTCTACTCGACGGTTACCGCGGACTGGCTCGGCGATACCCCGATGGACGCCGGCTACTGGTATGCCAACCTGCGCGAGCGGGTGCGTTTCGACGCGGCCGTGCGCGGCCTGGCCGAGCAGGGATACGGCGTGTTCGTCGAGGTCAGCCCGCATCCCGTGCTGACCGCCGGGATCCAGGAGACCCTCGCGGGCACGCCCGCGGTGGTGGCCGGATCGCTCCGCCGCGACCAGGGCGGCCTCGGCCGTTTCCTCACCTCGCTGGCCGAACTGCACGTCCGAGGTGTCCCTGTGGACTGGCTGCCGCTGTTCCCGGGAGGCCGCCGGGTGCCACTGCCGACCTACGCCTTCCACCGGCGCCGGTTCTGGCTGGATGCCGCGCCCCCCGGAACCAGGGCCGCCGAGGTCGCGCCGGAACCGGCGCCCCGGTCCATCACCGCGCTGAGCGGGCCCGAACTCGACGAGGCGGTCCTGGACCTGGTACGCGCCGAGTCCGCCGTCGTCCTCGGCCACGACGGGGGGAGCGCCGTCGAACTCGGCAGGCCCTTCCGCGACCTGGGCCTCGACTCGCTCACCGCCGTCGACCTGCGCAACCGGCTGAACGCGGCCACCGGCCTCCAGCTGCCGCCCACGCTGGTCTTCGACTATCCGACCCCGGCCGCGATCGCGGGCTACCTCAGGGACGAGCTGTCCGGCGCGGCCGTCAGGTTCCCGTCCGCGAACGCCTCCCTCGACTACCTGGAGACCGTGCTCGCCGCCGGGGCCGAGCCAGAGCTGCTGGCCAGGATGCGGCGGCTGCTTGATCAGTGGGGAACCGCCGCCGCTCCGGGCACCGCAGTCGACCTCGACTCCGCCACCGACGAGGAGCTCTTCCAGCTTCTCGACCACGATTCGCTTTGAGGAGCGCTTTCCATGGCCGACGACGACAAGCTTCGCGACTATCTGAAGCGCGCCATCGCCGATGTGCAGAGCCTGCGGGCCCGGCTCCACGAGGTGGAGTCCGCGCGCCGGGAGCCGGTCGCGATCGTGGGCATGTCCTGCCGGTTCCCCGGCGGCGTGGCCTCGCCCGAGGACCTGTGGGATCTGGTCGCGACCGGGCGCGACGCGGTGACCGCGTTCCCCGCCGACCGGGGCTGGGATCTCGACGCCCTGTACGACCCTGACCCCGACAATCCCGGCACCTCCTACACCCGGCACGGGGGCTTCCTGGCGGATGCGGCGGGGTTCGACGCGGAGTTCTTCGGGATCTCGCCCCGGGAGGCACTGGCCACCGACCCGCAGCACCGGTTGCTGCTGGAGACCGCGTGGGAGGCGTTCGAGCGGGCGGGGATCGATCCGGGGGCGCTGCGCGGGAGCCGTACCGCCGTGTTCGCCGGGCTCGCCGGGGGTGACTACGGTGTCGGGCCGGGCCTGCCGGTGGAGCTGGAGGGACAGCTGGGCATCGGGACCCTGCGCAGCGTGGCGTCGGGGCGGATCGCGTACTCGTTCGGGTTCGAGGGTCCGGCGGTGACGGTGGACACGGCCTGCTCGTCGTCGCTGGTCGCGTTGCATCTGGCGGTGCAGTCGCTGCGGTCGGGGGAGTCGGATCTCGCGCTGGCCGGGGGCGTGTCGGTGATGGCGACCCCGCAGGGGTTCGTGGAGTTCTCCCGCCAGCGGGGGCTGTCGGCCGACGGCCGCTGCAAGGCGTTCGCGCGTGCGGCGGACGGCACCGGCTGGGCGGAAGGGGTCGGGTTCCTGCTGGTGGAGCGGCTTTCGGACGCTCTCCGGCTGGGCCACGAGGTGCTGGCGGTCGTACGTGGGACGGCGGTGAACCAGGACGGCACCTCCAACGGGCTGACCGCGCCGAACGGCCCGTCCCAGCAGCGGGTGATCCAGCAGGCACTGGCCGCCGCCCGGCTGTCGGCTTCGGACGTGGACCTGGTGGAGGCACACGGCACCGGAACCAGCCTCGGCGACCCGATCGAAGCCCAGGCCATCATCGCGACGTACGGCCAGGGCCGTGATCCTGGCCATCCGTTGTGGCTCGGTTCACTGAAGTCGAACATCGGTCACGCGCAGGCGGCGGCGGGGGTCGGTGGTGTGATCAAGGTGGTGCAGGCGATCCGGCATGGGTTGCTGCCGCGGACGTTGCATGTGGATGAGCCGTCGCCGTATGTCGACTGGTCGGCCGGATCGGTGCAGCTGCTGACGGAGGCGCGCGAATGGCGTTCCGGCGCAACCCGCCGGGCCGGGGTGTCCGCGTTCGGCGTGAGCGGCACCAACGCCCACGTAATCATCGAAGAGCCGCCGTCGGAGCCGCTGTCGCCGTTGTCGTCGCCCGAGGTCGCGTCCGGGTCAGGGTTGTCGGCGGGGTCCGTGGCGGGGCCCAAGGCCGCGTCTGTGGCGGGGCCCAAGGCCGCGTCTGTGGCAGGGTCCGAGCCCGGGTCCGTGTTGAAAGGCATCGGCCGTCCCGGTGTCGATGCGGCATTGCCGGAGTTGGCTTCGCGGTGGTCGGCGGGCGGTCTGGTGCCTTGGGTGGTCTCGGGGCGTGGTCTCGCGGGTTTGCGTGGGCAGGCGGCGCGGTTGGCCGAGTTCGTGGTAGCTGATCTTGATCCGGCGGATGTGGGTTATTCGCTGGCGCGTGGTCGTGCGGTTCTGGATGAGCGTGCGGTGGTGGTTGCCGGTGACCGTGGGGAGTTGCTGGCGGGGTTGCGGTCGTTGGCGGCGGGTGAGCCCTCGGGTCAGGTGGTCAGCGGTCGTCCTGGTCGGGCGTTGGCGTATCTGTTCACCGGTCAGGGAAGTCAGCGGGAGGGGATGGGCCGGGAGCTTTACGAGCGTTTCCCGGTGTTCGCCGAGGCTTTCGACGCGGCGGTCAAGGAGTTGGACGCCCATCTGGCCGGGGTTCTGGTCGGGGGTGCGCCAGGCGTGGCGTCCGCTGACGTGCCGGGCGGCGCAGTCGGTGAGCTGGGCGGGCTTTCGGTTCGGGACGTGGTGTTCGGTTCGGCTGGGCTGCTGGATCAGACCGTCTATACGCAGTCGGGCTTGTTCGCGTTGCAGGTCGGGCTGTTCCGGCTGTTGGAGTCGTGGGGGATATTTCCGGATTTTCTGGTGGGTCATTCGATTGGGGAGTTGGCGGCGGCGCATGTGGCCGGGGTGTGGTCGCTGACCGATGCGGCGAAGGTGGTGGCCGCGCGGGGCCGGTTGATGCAGGCGCTGCCGTCCGGTGGGGCGATGGCCGCGATCGAGGCAAGCGAGGACGAAGTTCCCGCGGGCGTCGAGATCGCGGCGATCAACGGGCCTGGCTCGCTGGTGATCACGGGTGATGAGGACGCGGTCGAGGCCGTGGTTGCTTCGTGGAAGCGGCGGACTCGGCGGTTGGCGGTCAGCCATGCGTTCCATTCGGCCCGGATGGAACCCATGCTCGGCGAATTCCGGCAAATCCTGGAATCGGTGACCTTCAGCGAGCCTTCGATCCCGCTGGTGTCGACACTGACCGGCCGGATCACAACCGTCACTCACCCGGATTATTGGGTACGGCAGGTACGCGAGCCCGTCCGCTTCGCCGACGCCATAACTGCCCTGGACGCCGCCGGAGTCACGACATTTCTGGAATTGGGACCGGATGGGGTCCTGTCCGGGATGGCTCGCGAGTCGCTTCCCGAGGGCCGGGTCCTGGCCCCGGTGCTGCGCAAGGATCGGCCTGAAGACGTCACCGCCCTGCTCGCGCTCGGCCACGCGCACATCCACGGCCGCACGATCGACTGGAACGCCGTCTTCCCCCAAGCACGAAAAGTCGACCTCCCGACCTACGCCTTCCAGCACAGCCGCTACTGGCTGGAACCCCCCGCGCAACACCTGGCCGACCCAGCAGCCCTCGGTCTGACCGCCGCAGGCCACCCGCTGCTGGGCGCCGCCGCCGTGCTCGCCGACGCCGACGGCGTCCTGCTATCGGGCAGGATCTCACTGCGCACCCACCCATGGCTGGCCGACCACGCCGTCATGGGCACCGTCATCGTGCCCGGCACCGCCCTGCTGGAACTCGCCGTCCGAGCAGGCGACGAGACAGGCCTCGACACCCTCGACGAACTCGTGATCGAGACCCCATTGGTGCTCCCCGACCAGGGCTCGGTAGACGTCCAGGTCGCGACCGGAACCCCGGACGACTCCGGCCGCCGCCCGGTCACCATCCACTCCCGCCAGGAAGGAACCACCGCCTGGACCCGGAACGCCGCCGGATTCCTGACCGGCACCCACCCGGAGGCGAGACCGCCGGAAGGCGTCCGCCCCGCCCAGCTGGAGATCCTTCCGCAAGGAGGCCCGCAGCCTGATGCCGGGGCACAGGAAATACCTGGGCCTGATGCCGGAACGCGGGGAGTACCTGGGCCTGATGCCGGAACGCGGGGAGTACCTGGGCCTGATGCCGGAACGCGGGGAGTACCTGGGCCTGATGCCCGAATGCGGGGAGTACCTGGGCCTGATGCCGAAACGCGGAGGGTACCTGAGCCGGACGCCCAGGCACAGGGAGTACCTGAGCCTGGTACCGAGGTGCATTCGGAGGTCTGGTCCCAGGGAGTAGCCACGCTTCGCGGCCAGTTCGAGGTATGGCCGCCGGAAGGGGCGATCCCGGTCGAGGTTGATGACGTCTACCAGACGCTGGCGAGCGCTGGTCTCACCTACGGACCCGCCTTCCAGGGACTGCGCGCCGCCTGGCGTGCCGGGGACGAGTTCCTGGCCGAGGTGGAGCTGGCCGAGCCGGAGCACGCCGACGCCGCACGCTTCGGCATTCACCCCGCCCTGCTCGACGCCGCCCTGCACATCGTGGCCCATCACGGGCTGCGGGACAGCCCGCCAGGCCAGAACCGCCTGCCCTTCGCCTACGGCGGGGTGCGGTTGCACGCCTCCGGCGCGGCCGCCCTCCGGGTCCGGCTCACCCCGCGCGGCACCGAGGAACTGTCCCTCCACGCCGCCGACGCGTCCGGAGCCCCGGTCGTGAGCGTGGCGTCGCTCAGGGCCAGGCTGGTCGCCGCCGAGCGCCTGCGGCCCGCCGCGCACGACGCCCTGTTCCAACCGGTCTGGACGGAAGTCGAAGCCACGACCGCGGAAGAACCCGCCTACGTGGTCCAGGTCACCGGCGCGGAATTCCGCGACCTCGAACCCGAGGCGGCCGTGCGCGCCCACATCAACCGGGTCCTCGACCGCGTGCGCGAATGGCTGGCCGCCGAGCGCGACGGCTCGTCCCGCCTCGTGGTGGTGACCAGGTACGCCGTCGCCACCACCACCGAGGAGAGCCCGAACCTGGTGATCGCGCCCATCTGGGGCCTGATCAGGTCCGCCCAGGCCGAGCACCCCGGCCGGATCGCCCTGGTCGACGTCGCCGCCTCCGGGCCCGACGCCATCCGCTGGGCGGTGGCCGCCGCGCTCGGCTCCGGCGAACCCCAGCTCGCCGTACGAAACGGGAAGGTGCTCGCGCCACGCCTCACCCGGGCCTCCGCCGGGGACGGCGGCCGGGACTGGAACCCTGAGGGGACCGTGCTGATCACCGGCGGCACCGGCGCCCTGGCGGGGGAGCTCGCCCGCCACCTGGCGACCACGCGCGGCATCCGCCACCTCGTGCTGCTCGGCAGGCGAGGCCGGCTGGCCCCCGAGCTCACGGCCGAACTGACCGCGCTCGGCACCCAGGTGACCATGGCCGCGGCCGACGCCGCCGACCGTGCGGCACTGGCCGCCGTGCTGGCCGCGATCCCGGCGAGGCACCCGCTGACGGCGGTCGTGCACGCCTCCGCCGTGGTGGACGACGGCCTGATCGAGTCGCTGACCCCGGAACAGGTGAGCCGGGTACTGCGCCCCAAGATGGACGCCGCGTGGGCGCTGCACGAGCTGACCCGCGACCACGATTTAGCCGATTTCGTCCTCTACTCGTCGGGGGCGAGCCTGCTCGGCGGCCCCGGCCAAGGGGGATACGCCGCCGCCAACGCCTTCCTGGACGCGCTGGCCGCACACCGCCGCGCGCTCGGCTTGCCGGGAGTCTCGCTGGCCTGGGGCCTGTGGGAGCGGCCGACCGGCGTCACCGCCCACCTCACCGACGCCGACCGGGCCCGCGCGGCCCGCGCCGGTCTTGGCGCGCTGACCACCGAAGAAGGGCTGACCCTGTTCGACGCGGCGCTCCGGTTGGACCAGCCGGTCCTCGTCCCGGCCCGCCTCGACCTGCGACCACGCGACGAACCGCCGCCCGCGCTGCTGCGCGCCCTGATCCGCCCGGTACGGCGCTCTGCCCGCACCCGCGCAGAGACAGGCCCGGTGCTCGCCCACCGCCTGGCCAGACTCCCGGGAGAACGCCGCGCGGAGGCCGCCTTAGAGGCGGTCACGGTCGAGGTGGCCGCAGTGCTCGGCGCGAACGCCGCCACGATCGCGCCGGACCGCCCGTTCAACGACCTCGGCCTCGACTCCCTCACCGCCGTCGAACTGCGCAACCGGCTCGACACGGTGACCGGCCTGCGGCTCCCCGCCACGGTCACCTTCGACCACGGCACCACCGGCGCCCTCACCGCGTACCTGCTGACGAGACTGGCCACCGCGCCCGAGCCGGAACCCGCCGAGACGGCACCGCAGGGCCCGCTCGCCGACCTCTACCGGCGGCTGTGCGCCAAGGGCGAGTACGCGGCGGCGGCCGAGCTGATCGGCGTGGCCTCGCACCTGAGGTCGAGCTTCACCGCCGGGCAGGCCAAGGACCACACGCTGGACCCGATCCGTCTCGCCGAGGGCCCCGCGCCGATCGCGCTCATCTGCTTCCCAGCCGTCAGCGCTATCTCCGGCCCGCACGAGTACGCCCGCTTCGGCCACGCCTTCACCGGCGAGCGCGACGTCCACGTCCTTCCGTCCCCCGGCTATGACCAGGACGACCTGCTCCCGGACAGCGAGGAGACGTTCATCCGGATGCACGCCGACACGGTGGCCCGGCTGGTCGGCGACCGCCCGTACACGATCGTGGGCCGGTCGATGGGCGGCTGCGTGGCGCACTCGGTGGCGGCCGAGCTGGAGAACCGGGGAGTGCCCGCCTCGGGCCTGGTGCTGATCGACTCCTACCCGATCGAGAGCGCGTCGCTGGAGGGCATGCGGGACTGGTGGCTGAAGGCGATGCTCACCGGAATGCTGGAGCGCATCGAGCGCTACCGCATGGTGTGGAGCGACGCCAGCCTCACCACCATGGGCGGCTACGGCCGGATCCTGGCCGGGTGGGAGCCCAAGCCGATCGACGCCCCCACCCTGGTCGTCCGCGCCGAACAGCCGCTGCGCGGCACCATCGTCGACCCCACCGGCCGGCTCGACTGGCGGGCCTTCTGGCCGCTGCCGCACGAGACCGCCGACGTGCCGGGCGACCACTTCACCGTGCTGGAAGAGCACTCGGACACCACCGTCGCGGCCGTACGCGACTGGATCGAATCCATCGAGAAGAGGAGCACATGAGCGTACAGGTCGTGGCCGTCACCGGCGCCGCCGCCGGGATCGGCAGAGCCACCGTGGAGCTGTTCGCCGAGCGGGGCGCGCGGGTGGTGGCCGTCGACGTCGACAAGGCGGGCCTGGACGAACTGGCCGGCGACGGTATCGCCACGCTGGCCGGGGACGTGTCCACCGAGGAGACCAACGCCGCCCTGGTCGACCTCGCGCTCGACCGGTTCGGGCGGCTGGACGCGGTCGTCCTGAACGCGGGCGTCAGCGGCGCAGGCCCGCTGGAGTCGCCGGGCGCGATCGAGCGGTTCGACCGGATCCTCGCCGTCAACGTGCGCGGCGCGGTCCTGGGCGTGCGGGCCGCGCTGCCCGCGCTCCGCGCGTCCGGGGGCGGCTCCGTCGTGGTCACCTCCTCGATCTCCGGGCTCGGCGGCGATCCGGTCACCTGGGCGTACAACGCGTCCAAGGCGGCCCTGGTCAATCTGGTGCGCGGGCTGGCGATCGACTACGCGGTGGAGAACATCCGGATCAACGCCATCGCCCCCGGCGGGACGGTGACCGCGCTCACCGCCGGAGTGCTCGCCCATCCCACGCTCGGCCCTGCCGTGACCGAGCGCATCCCGCAGCGGCGCTGGGCGCAGCCGCGCGAGCAGGCCGAGGTCGTCTGGTTCCTGACCTCCCCCGCGGCCTCGTACGTGACCGGCGTCACCATCCCCGTCGACGGCGGCCTCAGCGCCAACAACGGCATCCTCCTCCCGCCCGCGTACCCGGGCGACTCACCCCGATAGGAGCGTTCATGAGCGTCGAACAGAACAAGGAAACCGCCCGGCGGCTGTACGAGGAGCTGATCACGCTCCGCCGCCCGGAACTGCTGGACGAACTGGTCGCCGAGGACGCGGTCGACGAGACGGTCCAGGGCGGCAGGGGCGGCCGGGACGACTTCCGCGACCACGTCCAGGGCGTCTGGGACACGGTCGAGGGCGTCAAGGCGACCGTCACCGATCTGGTCGCGGAGGGCGACCGGGTGGTGGTCTTCTGGCGGATCGAGGGCGTCCAGCGCCAGCCGCTCTTCGGCGCCCCGCCGAGCGGCCGCCATTTCATCGGCAGCAGCATCAGCTGGCTCACGTTCCGGGCCGAGAAGATCGTGCGCTACAACGTGCTGCCGGACCGGCTTGGCATTCTCCAGCAGATTTCCCCGGCAAATGGATGAATTGTCGCCCGAGGATGTCGGGAACATTCGCCAGACCCTCGCCCTGTTCGCGCACGTCTTCGACAACAAGGAGGTCGCCGATCTGGGCCTGGTCTTCACCGAGGACGCGGTGATCGAGCTGACCCGGGGAGCGGGCCGCACCATCGAAGGGCTGGCCGCCATCGGCGAGCTCGCGGTCGGCCTCGGCGCGGACGCCCCTGACCACCATACTCTCGACACGCACGTGTCCGTGGACGCCGACGGGACCGTCCGGGCACGCAGCCGCTATCTCGCCATCCTCCCCGACGGCAGCGTGCACAACGGCGACTACCTGGACGTCCTCGAACGCACGCCGGGCGGCTGGCGAATCGGGCGGCGCGTTTCCGTGCCGCGATATCCACGGGCCGCCGAGAATACCGGTTAGGGGCTTCTAGGGGTATCCACTCCGGTCGGCCCGCAATAGCCTTCCGGCGAAAGTCGAATTCAGTTTTCCTTTTATTACTATTTCCGACCCCGCCGGAGCGGTGAAATGCACGTGCCCAGAACATTTCGATTGTCACGGCAGGCCGCCATCGCGAGCCTGGCCGTCTTCCTGGCCGTCGCCTGCGGCGGCGCTCCGGCGGAACCCTCCGGCGCGGGGAACACGTCGGCCGCGCCGGTCAAGGGCGGCGCCCTCACGTTCGCGGCCGACACCGAGCCGGTCTCCTTCGACGTCCACGTCAGCTCCCAGGACATCACGGGAGCGATCCTGCGCAACGTCTTCGACTCCCTGATCGCGGAGGACGCCGCCGGGAAGTTCCACCCGTGGCTGGCCGAATCCTGGGAGGTCGCCCCCGACCTGAAGAGCTACACCTTCCACCTGCGTAAAGACGTGAAGTTCCACGACGGCACGCCGTTCGACGCCGAAGCCGTGAAGATCAATTTCGACCGGATCGCCGACCCGGCCACCAAGTCGCAGCTGGCCGCCAGCCTGCTCGGGCCGTACACCGGAACGAAGATCGTCGACCCGCACACGGTGACGGTGGAGTTCTCCGCGCCGTTCGCGCCCTTCCTGCAGGCGGCCAGCACCGCCTACCTCGGCTTCTACTCGCCCAAGACGATCGCGGCCAACGCCGCGACACTCGGCTCCGGCGGGTCCGTCGGGGTGGGCACCGGTCCTTTCGTCTTCACCGAGTACGCCAAAGGCCAGCAGGCCGTCTTCACCCGCAACCCCGCCTACGCCTGGCCGCCGAAGACGGCCGTGCACACCGGGCCCGCCTACCTGGACAAGCTGACCGTGCGGTTCCTGCCCGAGGCCTCGGTCCGGGTCGGCTCGCTGACCAGCCGGCAGATCGACGTCGCCGCCGCGATCCCCCCGGCCAACGCCGGGACCATCGACGGCAACGCCGCCCTGACCCTGCTCAACGCCGACTATCCCGGCGGCAACTACAGCATCTACCTGAACGCCTCCAAGGCCCCGCTCAACGACGAGAAGGTCCGCAAGGCGCTCCAGCGCGGCCTCGACATCGACACCAACGTCAAGGCGCTCTACTTCGGCCACTTCAAGCGCGCCTGGAGCCCGCTGGCCCCGACCACGCCCGGCTACAACACGGCGCTGGAGAACAGCTGGCCGTACGATCCGGCGCTGGCCAACCAGCTGCTCGACGAGGCCGGCTGGACCGCCAGGGACGCCGACGGCTACCGCGTCAAGGACGGCAAGCGCCTGGTCGTCGACTGGCCGCTGCTCCCCGCCCAGTACGTCCGCGACCAGCGGGACATCCTCGGCCAGGCGTTCCAGGCCGACCTGAAGAAGATCGGCGTGGAGGTCAAACGCCCGCAGGCCGACATCGGCACCTACCTGGAACGCGTCTACGGCGGCAAGGCCGACATGGCCGACTACAGCTGGTCCCGGTTCGAGCCGGACGTGCTGTGGCTGCTGTTCAACGGCGCCAGCCGCCCGCAGGAGGGCGGCCAGAACGCCACCTTCCTCAACGACCCCGACCTGACCAAGTGGACCGACCAGGGCAGGGCCACCCTCGACGAGGCCGTCCGCGCGGACGTCTACGGCCGCACCCAGCAGCGCGCCGTCGACCTCGCCCTGGTGATCCCCGTCTACACCCAGTCGCAGGTGCTCGGCCTGGGCAAGCAGGTCCGGGGGCTCACCCTGGACGCCAACGCCTGGCCGCTCTTCTACGACGTCTGGCTCGGCAAGACCACCCAGTGAGACCAACGGTGCGAACCCTGGCGAAACGCGTCGGCGCGGGGCTCGCGGTGCTGTACGGCGCCGCGACCCTCGCCTTCGTCTCCCTCCAGCTCATCCCCGGCGACACCGTCTCGACCCTGCTGGGCCCGGCCACCACCGCCTCGGCCGAGGTGCGCGCCCAGATCAGCGCCGAGCTCGGCCTCGACCAGCCGCCCCTGACCCGCTACCTCGCCTACCTGGGCCGGGTCGTCACCGGCGACCTCGGCTCGTCCTACCAGCTGCAGCGGCCCGTCTGGCAGCTGATCGGCGACCAGCTCGGCCCGACCGTCCAGCTGGCCGCGGCCGCGATGGCGGCGGCCGTGCTGATCGCCCTGGTCTCCGCGGTGGCGACGGCGGGACGGCGCCGCCAGGTCCGGGCCGCGGCCACCGCCTGGGAGCTGGTGGCGGTCTCGCTGCCCTCCTACTGGCTGGGCATCCTGCTGCTGACCGCGTTCTCCTTCCAGCTCCCGATCTTCCCGGTGATCGGCGCCCAGGACCTCCCGGCGCTGGTGCTGCCCGCGCTCACGCTGGGGCTGCCGATCGCCGGGGTCCTCGCCCAGGTGCTGCGCGAGGGCCTGGAGGCCGCGCTGGCGCAGCCGTTCGCCGTCACGGCCCGGGCGCGGGGCCTGAGCCAGACGGCGGTACGGCTGCGCCATGCGCTCCGGCACGCCGCGTCGTCGCTGGCCACCCTCACCGGCTGGCTGGTGGGCACCCTGCTCGGCGGGGCGGTGCTGGTGGAGACGGTCTTCGGCCGGTCGGGCATCGGCGCGCTCACGCTGCAGGCGGTGGACAACAAGGACATGCCGGTGGTGATGGGCGTGGTGCTGCTGTCGGCGCTGGTGTTCGTGGTCATCTCCAACCTCGTCGATCTTCTGTACCGGGTCATCGACCCCCGGGTGCGGGCATGACGGCGCTCACCCTCACCCGGGCCCCCGGGCGGCGCTGGTCGCTGCCGCTCGCCTGGGCGGTCCTGGCCCCGATCCTGGTCGCCGCCGCCGCTCCCGAACTGCTCGCCGCCGTCTCGCCGATCGCCACCGACCCCGTGAACGCGCTGCTGCCGCCCGGCGCGGGGCACTGGTTCGGCACCGACCAGCTCGGCCGTGACCTGTTCACCCGCGTCGTGCACGGCGCCCGGCCGTCCCTGCTGCTCGGCCTCGGCGCCACCGTGCTGGCCGTCGCCGCCGGCGCGCTGCTCGGCCTGGCGGCGGCGCTCGGCGGCCGGGCGGCCGACCAGGTCGTCACCCGGGTCCTGGACATCCTGCTCTCGCTGCCCCAGCTGCTGCTCGCCCTCCTGGTGATCACCGTGCTCGGCGGGGGCGTGGCCAACGTGGTGCTGGCCATCGCCGTCGCCTTCACCCCCGGGTATGCGCGAATCGTCCGCGCGGAGGCCCTGGTGGTCCGGCGGTCCGGCTACGTCGAGGCGGCCAAAGGCCTCGGGCTCGGCCGTCCGGCGCTGATCGCGCGCCACATCCTGCCCAACGCCGTCGGCCCGCTGCTGGTGCTCGCCACCGTCGGCTTCGGCACCGCCCTCATCGCCGGGTCCGGGCTGAGCTTCCTCGGCTTCGGGGTGCAGCCGCCCGACCCCGAATGGGGCGCGATGCTGGCGGAGGGCCGCGACTTCCTGGCGACCGCCTGGTGGATCGGGCTGTTCCCAGGCGCCGCGATCACCGCCACGGTGATCGCCGTCAACGTGCTCGGCCGTGCCGCGCAGCGGCGTTTCACCCGGAGGACGTCATGATCCAGGTCGACGGTCTGGAGGTGTCCTTCGGCGCCGTGCCCGCCGTGCGCGACGTCTCGTTCCGGGTCGCGCCGGGCGAGTGCCTGGCCATCGTGGGCGAGTCCGGCTCGGGCAAGAGCGTCACCGCGCGCGCCCTGGTCGGCCTGGCCGGGGACCGGGCGGCGGTCCGGGCCAGGGCGTTCACCTTCGAGGGCGAGGATCTGACGGCGCTGACCGAGACCGGCTGGCGGGCCGTGCGCGGGCGGCGGATCGGGCTCATCCTGCAGGACGCGCTGGTCTCGCTCGACCCGCTCAGGACCGTCGGCGCCGAGGTGGCCGAAACCCTCCGCGTGCATCGGATCGCGGACCGGGCAGCACGTCCCGACCGGGTGTTGTCGCTGCTGTCCGAGGTGGGCATCCCCGATCCGGAGCGGCGCGCCAGGCAACACCCGCACGAGCTCTCCGGCGGCCTCCGGCAGCGGGCCCTGATCGCCTCCGTGCTCGCCGCGGGACCGTCCCTGCTGGTCGCGGACGAGCCCACCACCGCGCTCGACGCCACCATTCAGGCGCAGATCCTCGACCTGCTCGGCCGCCTCAGGGATTCCGGCTCCGGGCTGCTGCTGATCAGCCACGACCTCGCCGCCGTGGCCCGCCTGGCGGACAGGATCGCGGTCATGCACGAGGGGCGGATCGTCGAGGAGGGCCCGGCGGCCGAGCTCCTCGCGGGCCCCCGGCACCCGTACACGCGGGCGCTGCTGGCCGCCGTGCCGGGCGCCCGCGCGAAGGCGCCGGGCGAGCGAGGTCCCGTGCTGCTCTCGGTGGCGGGCGTGTCCCGGCGGTTCCGCACCCCCGACGGCCACCAGCAGGCGGTCGACGACGTCTCGTTCGAGCTCAGGGAGGGGGAGACCCTCGGCCTGGTCGGCGAGTCCGGGTCCGGCAAGACCACCGTGGCCAGGATCGCGCTCGGCCTGCTGGAACCGGACGCGGGCCGGGTCCTGCTGGGCGGCGAACCGTGGAGCGGCGTCCCGGAGCGGGACCGCCGGGCCAGGCGGCGCCGGATCCAGGCCGTCTACCAGGACCCGCTCGGCTCCTTCGACCCCCGGCACACGGTGGGCCGCATCCTCGGCCAGGCGGTGGCCCTGACCGGCCTGCCGCGCCGCGCGCGCCCGGCCCGGGTGGCCGAACTCCTGGACCAGGTCGGCCTGTCCGCCACCCTGCTGGGACGGCGTCCGCTGGAGATGTCCGGCGGCCAGCGCCAGCGGGTCGCCATCGCGCGCGCCCTCGCCGCCAGGCCGGACGTGATCGTCTGCGACGAGCCGGTGTCCGCCCTCGACGTCTCCATCCAGGCCCAGATCCTCGACCTGCTCGCCGCGCTCCAGCGGGACCTGGGCGTGGCCATGCTGTTCATCTCCCACGACCTCGGCGTCATCCGCCACGTCAGCGACCGGATCGCGGTCATGAAGGACGGCCGGATCGTGGAGAGCGGCGACGCCGCCGAGGTGTTCGAGTCGCCCGCGCACCCGTACACGAAGGAACTGCTCGCCGCCGTCCCCACCCTCACACCGGAACGGAGCGCGTGAATTACCTGAGACCCTCACCCCACGCGGCGGCGAGCAGCTCGTGCGAGCGGACCCGGTCGCCGTGGTCGTGCGTGATCGTGGTGACCAGCAACTCGTCGGCGCCGGTCGCCTCCCGCAGCACCCGCAGCCGCTCGACCACGGAGTCCGGCGAGCCGACGAACTGGGTGTCCAGCCGGTCGGCCACCAGCGCCCGGTCCTCCTCGCTCCACTCGAACGCCGCCGCCTCCTCCGGCGACGGGAACGCCATCGCGCCCGCGCCGGTGCGGATGCTGCGCACCCACAGCCCGTACGGCTCCGCGATCCGCCGTGCCTCCGCGTCGCTCTCGGCCACCACCACGTCGGCGGAGACCATGACATGCGGCGCGGCCAGCACCTCCGAGGGTTTGAACGCGTCCCGGTAGGCCTCCACCGCCTCCAGCACGCTGGCCGGGCTCACGTGGTAGTTGGCCGCGAACGGCAGCCCACGCTCCCCGGCCACCTGGGCGCTCTGCCCGGCGCTGCTGCCCAGGATCCACAACTCCAGCTCCGCCCCTTCCCCAGGCTGGGCGTGCGCCTCGAACCCTTCCTCCGACCGGTACGTCCCGTCGATGAACGCCTGGATGTCCGCCACCTGATCCGCGAAGTCGGGCGACTCCGCGCCGGGCTGCTGCAGCAGCGTCGCCCACAGCCGGATGATCGGCGACTTGGCGATCGACGCGAACGAGAACGGCGGCGGGATGAGCAGCCCGTTCACGATCCGCGACTCGGTGGGCGGCGGGGGAGGCGGCTGCGCGGCCAGCTCCTTGGCCCGCTGGCCGGACCGCCCGAGCCCGAGGTCGATGCGCCCCGGGTGCAGGGCGTCCAGGGTGCCGAACTGCTCGACCACGGCGAGCGCCGTCTGGTGGCCGAGCTGCACCGCCCCGGAACCCACCCGGATCCGCTCGGTGGCGGCGGCGACCAGGCCGATCAGCACAGCCGGAGCCGAGCTGGCCACCCCGGGGGTGAGATGGTGCTCGGCCAGCCAGTAGCGGTGATAGCCCGCCGCCTCCGCCCGCCGGGCCAGGTCGATGGTGTTCCTGATCGCCTGCCTGGCGCTCCCGCCGGAGACGATGGGGGCCAGGTCGAGAATGGACAGCCGGGTCATGCGAGCCCTCCCGGGGATATTGATTAGAAAGTCGTGATCTGGACTGCCGCAGCGGTGATTAGCCTGGTCAGCGGCTATGCGGCTGTCTATGGGACGGGTTTCTGGTCAAAGGTCTGCTGGGGATCTCCTTGCGGAGCACGGGGGCGATCTCGGCCTGGAACAGTTCGAGCGAGTCCCGGTGCTGGGCCTCGGTCAGCCCGTCGGCCTCGGCGGACAGGTGCATGACCTCGTGGCCGAGCCGCTGGTGGTACCAGAGGACCTTGTCGATGATCTGCTGCGGGCTGCCGATCAGGATGGAGCTACGCTCGATGGCGTCCTCCAGGCTGGTGAAAACCGGGTCGAGGCCGCGCGCGGCGAAGAACTTCAGCCGCGCGTCGAAGATCGGCCGGTAGGTCTCGATCGCGTCCTGGGATTTAGGCGTGCTGTAGTAGCCGGCGCTTCCCGCGCCCACCAGCAGATCGGCCGGGTCGTGCCCGTAGTGCTCCCACCGCTCCCGGTAATACCGGACCAGCTCGGCGTACGGTTCGACCGGGTTGGTGACGTTGGCCGAGAACAACGGGTCGCCGTAATAGGCGGCCAGGTCGACCGACTCCTTGCTGGTCGCGCTGCCGTGCCAGACCCTGATCGGCTGCTGGAACGGCCGGGGCAGCGCCTCGGCGTTCTCCAGCGACGGCCGGAACTGTCCCGACCAGGTCACCTTGTCCTCGCGCCAGAGCCGCCGGAACAGCTCGTAGCCCTCCCGATTGCGGTCCCACTGATCCTGCTCGGTCACGTGGAACAGCTCCGCCTGGGCGGTGCCGTTGCCCTTGCCGATCATCAGGTCCAGCCGCCCGCCGGACAGGTGGTCGAGCGTCGAGTAGTCCTCGAAGGCCCGCACCGGATCCAGCAGGCTGAGCGTCGTCACGGCCGTGAACAGCCGGATCCTGGACGTGCGCGCCGCGATGTGGCTGAGCACCACCGGCGGCGAGGAGGACAGGAAAGGCCGCTCGTGCCGCTCCCCGAACCCGAACCCGTCGAACCCCAGCTCCTCGGCCTGCACCGCGCTCGCGACCACCTCGCGGAACCGCTGGTTGGTGGATTTCAGCTCACCGGTGATCGGATGCGGCGTGTGGAAGGCGAGGGTCATCGCGAGGAACTTCACGACGCCCTCGCATACCGGCTGACCGGCCGCGCCAGCCCCAGCCGCCCGCGCAGATCCGCCGTCTCGTACGCCTTCCGGAACAAACCCCTGGCCTGGAGCTCCGGCACCAGGCCCTGGGTGATCGCGGACAGATCGCCCGGGAGCACCCCGGGACGCAGGCGATACCCGTCCAGGCCCGCGTCCCGCCAGCCCACCAGCAGGTCGGCGAGCCCTTCCGGCGTGCCCTCGAAGATGTGCGCGTCCGAGACCAGCGCCGCGCCGTCGAGATCGTCCAGGCGGGCCTTGTCACCTCCCAGGAACACCACCAGATCGGCGAAAATTTTCAGCTCGGGCCCGGTCCGGCCAACGGTCGCCTCCGCCTCCCTGACCTGCCCGACGATCCGCCGCGCGTCGTCCTTGTCCTGCGGCGTCACGTAAACGACATCGCTGCCGCGCGCCGCGAACTCGTACGGCACGACGTCATGCCCCAGCGAAGTCACCAGCGGCTGCCCCTGCGGCGACCGTGGAGTGATCGACGGACCCTTGACGTCGAACCACTCGCCCTGGAAGTCGATGTAATGCAGCCGGTCCCGGTCGATGAACCGCCCGGTCGCGGCGTCGCGGATCTCGGCGTCGTCCTCCCAGCTGTCCCACAGCCGCCGCACCACCTCCACCGCGTCGGCCGCCTCCCCGAACAGCCGCCGGATCCGCGCCACGTCGGCCACGTCCAGCGGCGGGAACTCCCGCCGCCCGAAATGCGCGGCCTCGTCCGGCCGGGCCGACAGCCGCGGCCGCCAGCCCGCCCGGCCCCGGCTGGCGTGATCCAGCGAGGCGATGCCGATGGCCACGTGGAACGGCTCGGTGTGGGTGACGATGGTGGTCGGGATCAGCCCGATCCTGGACGTCAGCGGCGCCAGCGCGGCGGCCAGCAGCACCGCGTCCAGCCGCCCGCGCACCTGGTCGAGCCGGTCGTCGGGAGCGTCGAACCGGGACGACTGCAGGCCGAGCGAATCCTCGAAGGTGACCCAGTCGAGCAGGCCGCGCTCGGCCTCCACGACCAGCTCGGCCCAGTATCCGGCGGTGAACAGCCGGTCGGGGCGGGCGCCCTCGGCACGCCAGGCCGCGGGATGCCAGCCGGCGCCGTCCAGCGCGACGGCGAGGTGCAGAGTCATGACGGCTCCTTCGTGAGGCCCAGATGGTCGCGGAGGGTGGGACCGGTGTAGTCGGCGCGGAAGACGCCCTTCTCCTGCAGCAGCGGAACGACCTGGTCGACCAGGTCGTCCAGGCCGCCCGGGGTCAGGTGCGGGACGAAGATGAAACCGTCGGCGGCGTCGGTCTGCACGAACAGGTTGATCTCCTCGGCCACCGAGGCCGCCGTGCCGACGAAGGTCTGCGGGGCGGCCGTCTCGATGACCAGCTCCCGGATGGACAGGTTCTTCTCCTCGGCCAGCGCCCGCCACTTGGCCGCCACCGCGCCCCGGTCGCCGCGGAACTGCGCCCGGCCCTCGGACACGCCCGGCCCGAGGTCAGGTTCCAGGTCGGGCAGCGGCCCGTCCGGGTCGTACGCGGACAGGTCCCGCCCCCACACCCCCTCCACGAAGGAGATCGCGGTCTGCGGGCTGACCTGGGCCTTGCGGATCTCGGCGGCGCGCTCGGCGGCGTCCTCCTGGGTGTCGCCCAGGACGTAGGTGACGGCGGGGAGGATCTTCAAGTCGTCGGGGCTTCGGCCGTACCGGGGGAGGCGGCTTTTGACGTCGCGGTAGAAGGCGCGGCCCTCCTCCAGTTTGCTGTGGCGGCTGAAGATGACGTCGGCGGAGGAGGCGGCGAAGTTGCGGCCCTCGTCCGAATCCCCGGCCTGGATGATCACCGGATGCCCCTGCGGCGGGCGGGGCACGTTGAACTGGCCGGTGATGGTGAAATGTTTGCCTTCGTGGTGGAAGGTGCTGATGCCTCCCGGGCGGATGAACTGCCCGTCCGCGGCGGTCACCGCGTCGGGCGCCCAGGAGTCCCACAGTTCCCTGGCGGTCTGCAGGAACTCGGTGGCCCGGGTGTACCGGTCGGCCTCGGCCAGGTAGCCGCCGCGCCGGAAGTTCTCGCCGGTGAAGGCGTCCCAGCTGGTCACGACGTTCCAGGCGGCCCGGCCGCCGCTCAGATGATCGAGCGAGGCCAGCCTCCGGGCCACCTCGTACGGCTCGTTGAAGGTCGAGTTGACCGTCGCCGCCAGCCCGAGATGGGTGGTGACGGCCGACAGGGCGGCCAGCACGGTCAGCGACTCCGGGCGGCCGACCACGTCCAGGTCGTGGATGCGGCCCTTCATCTCCCGCAACCGCAGCCCTTCGGCCAGGAAGAAGAAGTCGAACTTCCCGCGCTCGGCGGTCTGGGCCAGATGCCGGAAGGAGTCGAAGTCGATCTGGCTGCCCGACCGCGGGTCGGACCAGACGGTGGTGTTGTTAACGCCGGGAAAATGCGCGGCGAGATGGATCTGCTTGGTCATGAAGCCCTCCTGACCAGAGGTGCGGTGGTGTCGAGCCGGGGAACGGCGGCCAGCAGTTCGCGGGTGTAGCCGGCGGCGGGCGCGGTGAGGACCTGGCGGACGTCGCCGGACTCGACCACCCGCCCGTCCTTCATCACCAGCACCCGGTCGCTGACGTGGTGCACCACCCCGAGGTGGTGGGAGATGAACAGGTAGGCGACGCCCAGCTCGGCCTGCAGGTCGGTGAGCAGGTCCAGCACCTGGGCCTGGATGGACACGTCCAGGGCCGACACCGGCTCGTCGCAGACGATCACGCGCGGGCGCGGGGCCAGCGCGCGGGCGATCGCCACCCGCTGCCGCTGCCCGCCGGACAGCCGTAACGGCCGCCGCTCCAGCACGCTCGCGTCCAGACCGACCTGTTCGAGCAGCTCCACCGCGCGGTCGCGGCGGGTGGCCCGGGGTTCGCCGCCGACGTCGAGGGCCTCGTCCAGGATGCGGCGCACGCTGAACCGGGGGTCGAAGGAGCTGAGCGGATCCTGGTAGATGACCTGGATGTGCCGCCGCAGCTCCCGCTTCCGCCGGGCGGTGAGCCCCGCCCACGGCTGCCCGTCGATCTCGACGGACCCCCGGTCGGGGGCGAGCAGGCCGAGCACCAGCCGGGCGGTCGTGGTCTTGCCCGAGCCGGACTCGCCGACGATGCCCAGCGTCTCCCCGGCGCGCAGCTCGAACGACACGCCGTCCACGGCAGCCCGGCCCTTGAACGACTTGGCCAGGTCGCGCGCCTCGATCACCACCTCGCCCGGGGGCGCACGCCGTACCTCGGGAGCGGTGGTGGCCGACAGGCGGGCGCCCTTGGACTCCTCGGTCGGGATCGCTGCCAGCAGGCCCCGCGTGTACGGATGCTCCGGCTCGCGCAGCACCTGGTCGGCGGGACCGCTCTCCACCACCACGCCGTCCTTCATGACCAGGATGCGGTCGGCCAGCTCGGCCACCACCGCCAGGTCGTGACTGATCAGCAGCAGCGCGGTGCCGCCGCGCCTGCGCTCGGCCAGCAGCCGCAGGATCTGCGCCTGCACGGTGACGTCCAGCGCGGTGGTCGGCTCGTCGGCGATCAGCAGCCGGGGGTGGCAGGCGATCGCCGAGGCGATCAGCGCCCGCTGGCGGAGCCCGCCGGACAGCTCGTGCGGGTACTGCCGGGCCCGCTGCTCCGGCTCGGGCACGCCGACCTCTTCGAGCAGCTCGAGGACGCGCCCGGGGATGGCCGCGCGGGGGACCGCGCGGTGCAGCCGGAGCGTCTCGGCGATCTCCTTGCCGACCGGGCGGAGCGAGTCGAGCGAGACCAGCGCGTCCTGGAGCACGAACCCGATGCGCCGCCCCCGGATCGACCGCCACTGCCGCTCGGAGAAGCCCGACGTGTCCACGCCGTCCACCCGCAGCGCCCCCGCCCTGACCCGGGCCTCCTCGCCGGCCAGGCCGAGCAGGGTACGGGCGGTGACGCTCTTGCCCGACCCCGACTCGCCCACGATCGCCACGCACTCGCCAGGGTGGACCGCGAACGAGATCCCCCGCACGGCCTCCAGCGTGCCGAACGACACATGCAGATCGGTGACCTCGACGACAGGTTCGGTCATGACGTTCTCCCTTCGACCAGCCGTTGCAGGTGCCGCCCGACCACCGTGATGGACAGCACGGTCAGGGTGATCGCCACGCCCGGGAAGATGGCGATCCACCACGCGACGGAGAAGTAGTCCCGGCCGCCGGAGAGCATCGCGCCCCACTCCGGCGCGGGCGGCTGCGGGCCGAGACCCAGGTAGCTGAGCGAGGCGGCGGCCACCAGGGCGGTGCCGACCTCGATGGTGGCCAGCACCAGCAGCGGCGCGAACGCGTTCGGCAGCACGTGCCGCAGGATGATCCGGCCCTGGCCCAGGCCCAGCGAGGTGGCCGCCTCCACGAAACCGGCCCGGCGGATCACCATCGTCTGGGCCCGGACCAGGCGGGCGTAGCTGGGCGCGGTGTACAGGGCGATGGCCAGGATCACGTTGACCGTGCCGGGACCGGTGATGGTGATCACCAGCAGCGCGAGCAGCAGCGTCGGCAGCGCCAGCACAACCTCCACCAGGCGCATCACGATCTCGTCCAAAGCCCGGCCACCGAGCGCCGCCAGCAGGCCCAGCGCCGTGCCCACCGCCACCGCCAGCGCGGTCGCGCCGAGCCCGGCCAGCAGCGACGGCGCGGCGCCGTAGACGATGCGGGTGAACACGTCCCGGCCGTTGGCGTCCGTGCCGAACAGGTGGTCGGCGCTCGGGCCCTCCAGCGCGGCCAGCGCGTCCGCCTGGTCCGGGGTGCCGTCCACCAGCAGGGCGGGAGCGAGCGCGGCCAGCGTGATCAGGGCCAGCGTCACCGACGCCGCGCCCACCCCCACGCGGGCCTTCACGCGGCGCTCCGCAGCCGCGGGTCGATCACCAGGTAGAGCAGGTCGATCAGGATGTTGACCACCACGTACAGCAGGGCCGTGACCAGCACCACGCCCATCACCACCGGCAGATCCTTACCGGACACGGCGGTCAGGGTGAGCTGGCCGATGCCCTGCCGGGAGAAGATCTGCTCGACCGCCACCATGCTGCCCACCATCAGGCCGATCACCCAGCCGAGCAGGGTCACCGCCGGGACCAGGGCGTGCCGGAGCGCGTGGCGGAGCCGTACCCCCAGATCGGACATGCCGCGCGAGCGCGCGGTCAGCACGAACGGCTCCTCCAGGGTCAGCTCCAGGCTCTCCCGCATCAGCTGGGTGAGCATCGTGGTGATCGGGATGGCCACCGCGATGACCGGGAGCACCAGGCTGCTGCCGCTGTCGTCGCCGACCGCGGGGAACCAGCCGAGCTGGAAGGAGAAGACGGTCAGCAACAGGATCGCCGCCCAGAACGTCGGGATCGAGACGCCGATCAGCTCCAGGCCCGAGGACAGGCCCCGGATCCAGCGTTTCCGCCGGGCGGTGAGCAGCGCCAGCGTCGTGGCCGCCACCACCGCCACCAGCAGGGCGGCCCCGGCCAGCTGGATCGACGGACCCAGCTGGGTGCCGATCGCCGTCGCCACCGACTCGTGCAGCTGGTAGGACTGGCCGAGGTCCCCGCGCAGCACCCGGCCCAGGTAGGTCGCGTACTGCACGGGCAGCGGCGCGTCGAGCCCGTAGTCGGCGATGATCTGCGCCCGCACCTCGGGCGTCACGATCGAGCTGCCGATCAGGACGTCCACCACGTTGCCGGGCGTGAGGTGCAGGGCGGTGAAGGAGACCGTCACCGCCCCCCAGAGCACCAGCACCGAGGTGCCGATCCTGGTCAGGATCCTCCGGATCATGCCTTGGACACCCAGGCGTCGTAGAAGGTCGGGTACGCCTGCGGCTCCCAGGCGATGTCCCGGACGTTCTTCGACACGCCCAGCAGGTAGTTGAAGACGTACACAGGGAAGACCACCGCGTCGGTGTTCACCTTCTGCTGGATCTTGGCGTACAGGGCGGCCCGCTCGGCCAGGTCCGTGGTGGCCAGCGAGTCGCTCAGCCAGCCGTCCACCTCGGCGTCCTCGTAGCGGGCCAGGTTCTGCCCGAAGAACGTGCCGCTCGGGATGTTGGAGATGGCGAACAGGTTGCGCAACGTGTCCCCGTCCGCGCGCTGCCAGCTGAAGTCGATCAGGTCGTAGTCACCGGCGATGGCCTTGGGCGCGAAGTCCGTGGCCGTCACGTCGGTGAAGACCACCTCGAAGCCGATCTTCTTCGCCTCGGCCTGGATCTGCTCGGCCAGCGTGCCGCGCTGCTCCCGGGCGAACGACTTCAGGAACGGCCAGCGCACGGTCAGCCGCGCGCCGTCCTTGGTGCGGTAACCCTCGGCGTCCTTGGCCGTCCAGCCCGCCTCGTCCAGCAGCCGGCCCGCGCCCTCGGGGTCGTAACGCCACTGGGACTCGGTCGCCGCGTCGTAGCCGTGGGTGGCCGGGGAGACCGGGCTGAACGCCGGGTCGAAGGTGCCGAAGTAGAGCTTGCCGACGATGGTCGCGAAGTCGATGCCGTCCCGGAACGCCTGCCGGACCTTCTGGTCGGCGAAAACCCCCTTGGCGGTGTTCGGGTAGTAGTTGTAGTTGCCGCCCGGCGCCTGCTTGCGCACGATGGTCAGCTTGGGATCGGCCTCCACCTGCTTGACGTTGACCGGCGGCACGCTGGCGATCGCGTCGATCTGGCCGCTGGTGAGCGCGCCCAGCCGGACCGCGTCCTCGGTGAGAACCTTGATCTCCAGCTTCTCCAGGTACGCCGGACCGGTGTGCTTGGCGCCCTCCGGAGCCCAGTTGTAGTCCGGGTTGCGGTGATAGGTGATGCCCTGGTGGGGCACGAAGGCGTCGATGACGAACGGCCCCGTCCCCACCACCTTCTTCGCCAGCGCCTCCGGCCCTTCGGCCAGCGCCGTCGGCGACTGGATCCCGAAGTACGCGGTGGCCAGCGCCGCCAGGAACGGCGAGTACGGCTTGCTGAACGACACCTCCACGGTCTGCGCGTCGATCACCTTCGTGCCCTCGTACGGCCCGAAGGCGGCGGCGGCCAGCTGCGACTTGGTCTTCGGATCGACGATGTGGTCCAGGTTGGCCTTGACCGCCGCCCCGTCGAAGACGCCTCCGTCGCTGAACTTCACTCCCTCGCGCAGCTTGAAGGTGTAGGTCTTCCCGTCCGCGGAGATCTCCCACGAGGTGGCCAGCCAGGGGTGAATGCCGCCCTTGTCGTCGAGCGCCACCAGCGAGTCGAGCACGGGACGGGTGAACAGGCCGGTCACGTCCTGCGGGCTGGCGTGCGGGTCCAGGTTGATCGGCTCGGTGTTGACGCCGAAGACGAGCGTTCCGCCCTTGGCGGGCGCTCCAGCCGGGGCCTGGGCTGCCGGGGTGGCCGAGGTGCCACAGGCGGTGAGCGCTAACAGGACTGTCAGCACCGGGATGGCGAGGCGGCGGTTGAGGGACAAGGAGATCACCTTCTCCGGGAGGCACGCCGGAGCGGGCCTCCACGACCATGAGCCCGGAGGCCCGCGCTTTGCGGCGAAGCGGTCGCTCGCCGCCAGGTTTCCCCGGGGCACCCCATGCGAGCGCGGGGGTTGCCGGCCGACCAGCCGGGGCTTGGCGTCGGCTCTCATTACCTACTTAGACTGTAGGAAATAAGGGTTTTGCCGTCAACAGGCTTTTTATGAGTATTGCCTACCTGATATACATGAAATCCTTCAGGAGGTGGACCATGGCCCTGTCCCTTCGCCGCGCGGCCCCCGTACTCGCGGACGGCTTCGAAGCCCTCGCCGCCGCCCGCGCCCTCACGGCCACCTTCAACGACGCCACGCTCCAGGCCAGCGGCCTGCTCGCGATCAGGGTTCCCCGCTCATCCGGCGGGGCCGACGTGAGCGCACGCATCCTGACAAAGGTCCTGCTCACCCTCGCGACAGCCGACCCCGCCCTGGCCCAGCGCTACCGCGCCCACACCCTCACCGTCGAATCCCTCCGCGCCTGCGACGGCCCCTTCGACGACGTCCTGTCCGGACGATGGCCCACCGATCACCCACCCACGCGCCCGGGCCCCCTCGCCCCGCTCCTCAACGCCGCGATCGACCTGGGCATCGCCAAACGCATCCTGACCGAGGCCACCCGAACCTGGTCCGAACTCGCTCCCTGGCTTCCCGCGCCCGTCCCCGAACGGCTCACCGAACTCACCACCGCCCTCCGCACCGCCGAAGCCCTCCTCGACACGGCCGCCTCCACGATCGACAACGGCCGACCGGTCACGGCCATCTCCACGGCGATATCCCAGGCCCATACCGCCATAACGAACACCACGATCAAGTTAGGGCTGCCGTCCTGATCATGGCCGGGGGGTGGTGGCCGGTCCCGGTAGGCTTGGCCGTACATCGTGGGACGGTTCCTGGAAGGACTATTCGATCGTGGCTGAGCGTAACGAGGTCGACTGGGTTTCTCGCTTCGCGGACGAGGTCATCGCGGAAGCGGAGCGCCGGGGTGCCGGCAAACCCATCGTCTGCGCCTCGGGTCTCAGCCCGTCGGGGCCGATCCACCTGGGGAACCTGCGTGAGGTGATGACGCCGCATCTGGTGGCCGATGAGATCCGCAGGCGGGGGTATGAGTGCGTGCATCTGCTGTCGTGGGATGACTACGACCGGTTCCGCAAGGTTCCCGCCGGTGTCGACCCGTCCTGGGCGGAGCACATCGGCAAGCCGCTGACCACCGTCCCGGCGCCGACCGGCAGTCCGTACGCGACCTGGGCCGAGCACTTCAAGGCCCCGATGGTGGCGGCGCTGAAGGAGCTGGGCATCGAGGTGCACGGCATCAGCCAGACCGAGCGTTACACCTCCGGCGCCTACCGGGACCAGATCCTGCTGGCGATGCGGGAGCGCGGGCGCATCGACGCCGTCCTGGGCCGCTACCGGACCAAGGCCAAGCCCGGCGCGGTCGTGCCGCAGGGCGCGGACGAGGCGAGCCAGGAGGCGGCGCTGGCCGCGGCCGAGGGCTCCGGCGCTGCCACCGAGGACGACGGCGCCACCGCGGCGGGATATTTCCCCTACAAGCCGTACTGCTCGTTCTGCGACAAGGACACGACCACGGTGACCTCCTACGACGAGGAGACCACCGAGATGTCCTATGTCTGCGCCAATGGGCACGCCGAGACCGTGCGGCTGTCGGAGCACAACCGGGGCAAGCTGGTGTGGAAGGTCGACTGGCCGATGCGCTGGGCGTATGAGGGCGTGGTCTTCGAGCCGTCCGGCGTCGACCACAGCTCGCCCGGCTCCTCGTTCGTGGTCGGCGGCCAGCTCGTCCGCGAGGTGTTCGGCCAGGACCCGCCCATCGGCCCGATGTACGCCTTCGTCGGCATCAGCGGCATGGCCAAGATGAGCAGCTCCAGAGGCGCGGTGCCGACCCCGGCCGACGCGCTGGAGATCATGGAGGCGCCGGTCCTGCGCTGGCTCTACGCGCGCCGCCGCCCCAACCAGTCCTTCAAGATCGCCTTCGACCAGGAGATCTACCGGCTCTACGACGAGTGGGACACCCTCGGCCGCAAGATCGAGGACGGCTCGGCGCCCCCCGCCGACGTGGCCCCCTTCGGCCGCGCCGCCCGCACGGCCACGGGCGAGCTGCCGCGCACGCCCCGGCCGGTGCCGTACCGGACGCTCGCCTCGATCGTCGACGTGACCACCGGGCACGAGGAGCAGATCCTGCGCATCCTGCGCGACCTCGACCCTGCCGACCCGGTCTCCTCGCTGGCGGAGGTCCGGCCGCGGCTGGACCGCGCGCAGGCGTGGGTGGAGACGAAGATGGACGCCGACCAGCGCACCCAGGTGCGCGAGGAGCCCGACACGGCGCTGCTGGCCGGGCTCGGCGACACCGAGCGGAACATGCTGCGCCTGCTGCTGGAGGGCCTGGACGCGCACTGGTCCCTGGAGGGCCTCACCAACCTGGTGTACGGCGTGCCCAAGCTCCAGCAGGGACTCACCCTGGACGCGCCTCCCACGCCGGAGATCAAGGTGGCCCAGCGGGCGTTCTTCGCGCTCCTCTACCACCTGCTGGTCGGCCGCGACACCGGCCCCCGGCTGCCGACGCTGCTCCTGGCGGTGGGCGCCGCCCGCATCCGCAAGCTGCTCAGCGCCTGAGCACATGAAGAGGCCCGCCCCCCGGTAGGGGAGCGGGCCTCTCGGGGGTTAGTGGCCCACGGCGCGCAGGGCGTTGACGATGCCCTGACCGTAGAAGCCGTTGTTGCTCTTCCCACCCTCACAGGTGTGCGTCGCGGTCACGGTGGCGCCGCTCGGCAGGTGGCGGGTGTAGGTGTAGGTGCCGCCGGCCGGGCACCGGGTGTCGGTGGCGGTGGCCTTGAGCACGCGCTCCACGTCGTCCGGGTCCATGCCGAAGCCGCCCCGGCCGTTGCGGCCGTACTTGCTGACGATCAGGGCCGCCACGCCGACCGCGCGGGGCGAGGCCATCGAGGTGCCCTGCAGGTACTGGTAGTACGCGCAGACGCTGCCCCGGCAGTCCTTCACCACATACTCGACCGTCGGGTCGCCGTTCTCGTCGATCTCCCCGTTGGCGCGGGCCAGCGATTCGGGGTACGCCGAGAGCGTCGCCTTGGTGATGTCCCGGGTGTTGCCCGGCGTGTCGTACACGTCGCCACCGGGCGCGGCCACGGCGATGTACCCGTTGCCGTGGTCGGAGTAGTACGACTTGCGGGTGCTGATACCGGTGGAGGAGACCGGCACCACGTGGTCGCCCTCGCTCGGCATCGAGATGCAGCTCGTCGGGATCGTCCTGCTGCGCGGCGCCTCGCCCGGCGTGGAGGCGAAGTCCGGCGAGGAGGCGTCGACCAGCGTCTTGGTGTAGTCGCTGGCGCCGTTCCCGGCCGCCGCGATCAGGGTCACGCCCTTGCGGTGCGCGTAGTTGAGCGCCCGCTGGGTGGCCTTGATGATGGTGGCCTGCTCCAGCTGGTCGGCCGGCGAGTCGGCCGCGTTGTCGACGCAGTTGAACAGCCACGGGTCGATGTAGTAGCTCATGTTGACCACGTCGATGCCGATGTCACCGGCGTAGGTGAGCGCGTCCACCGAGGGCTGCAGGAAGAAGTAGCCCGAGTCCTGACCGGCCCGGATGTTGACGATCGTGACGTTGGGGGCCACGCCCGCCACGCCCAGCTTGTTCAGCGGCGAGGCGATCGAGGAGGCGACGTGCGTGCCGTGCCCGTCCTCGTCCACGTTCGCCGGGTCGTTGCAGGAGGCGTCGGGCTCTTCGGCGCACGGCCCGTCGATCCGGTCGCCGTTGGCGTCGGTCGGGATGTCGACGGTGAAGTTGCGGCTGAGCGCGTTGCTGAAGTTGGGGGCGATGTCGGGGTGCGTGCCGTCGACGCCGGTGTCGAGGATGCCGACGAGCACGCGCTTGTCGCCCTGCTCGTACTTGTGCGCCTCGTTGGCCTTCATCTGGTCGAGGTCCCACTGCAGGTCGTCCAGCGGCTCGGCGGACGGCTTGCGGTTCCACTTGGGGAACTTGCCGTTGCCCCGGCCTTCCTTCTCGACGGCCTTGGCCTCGATGGCCTTGCGGACGTCGGCCTTGACTCGGGCGGTTTCCGGGGCCGCGCCGATGACGCGGTTACCGGCGACGCCGTCGATGGCCGCGTTGTTCTTGATCGCGTCGACGAAGCCGGCGTTGGTGGTGCTGACCGTGGCCAGCCCGACCGCGGTGTTGACCTTCACAATGGTGCCGCCGGCCGCCTGGATCGCCTTTTGGGCATCGGCCGCGCTGGCTCCCTCCTTGTAAAGGACCACATACTCCTTGCTGGTCGCGGGCTCGGCTGACGAGGGTGCCGCCTGAGCCGGCGCCGTCAGAGCCGCCGCGCCTAACGCGACGACGGCGGTGAGGGCGAGAAGACGTTTCAACTGCCACCTCCCTGTGGGCAGGAGAACATAAACAAACAGATCGGTACGGATCTGCCGCGCAGCACATATTTCGGCATTGACACCCCGCGTCAAAGACCGCCAGAAAGTTGAGGCCAAGGTGTGACATGAACGCGACGGTGAGCTCAGCCGCCCGAGCGGATGAAGGCGAGGACGGCGAGGACCCGGCGATGCGAGCTCGGGTCGTCGAGCAGGCCCAGCTTGCCGAAGATCTGCGCCACGTGCGCCTCCACGGTGCGTTCCGTGATGGTGAGGCGGGCGGCGATGGCCTTGTTCGACAGGCCTTCCGCGAGCAGGGCGAGCACCTCGCGCTCGCGGGCGGTCAGGGCCGCGAGGGGGTCCTTCGCGCGCTGCCTGCCCAGGAGCCGGGAGACGATCGTGGGGTCGATGACCGTTTCGCCGTCGGCGAGGCGGCGGAGCGCGTCGACCAGGATGGCCTGGTCGAAGACGCGTTCCTTGAGGAGGTAGCCGACGCGTTCCGGGTGGTCGCGCAGGAGGCGCATCGCGTAGGCGGGCTCGACGTACTGCGAGAGCACGAGCACGCCGACGCGCGGATGGTCGGCCCTGATGCGTTCGGCGGCGACCAGCCCCTCGTCGGTGTGGGTCGGGGGCATCCGGATGTCGACCACGACCAGGTCGGGTTCCTCCGCGCGCACGGCCGCCAGGAGCGTGCCGGCGTCGTCCACCTCCGCGGCCACGGTATAACCGGACTGCTTGAGGAGGTACGCCACGCCGGCCCGGGTCAGCAGCGAGTCATCCGCCACCACCACGCGCATGAGATCTCCGCTCACATGGGGGCTCACATCGTAGCCCCGGCGAGGGGAATCTCCACGCGGATGTGATCGGCGGTCGCCGTCACCCGGCCGCTGAGGGCGCCCGCGCGGTCGCCGAGGTGGCCGGGCAGGCGGGGGACGGCTCCCGTCGCCTCCAGGGTGAGCACGTCTTCCCGGGCTTCCACGCGCAGGTTCAGCGGTCCCGTGGCCGCTTTCGCCAAGTGGTCCGCGATCAGGTAGACGGCCCGCTCGACGGCGGGCGGGAAGCGTACGCCGGGGAGTTCGGAGATCTCGACCGGGAACGGCGCCCGGTCGGCGAGCGACCACAACGCGCCCTCGATTCCGGTCTCCTCGAGGATGACGGGGAAGATGCCGTGGGCCAGCTCCCGGAGTTCCCCCAGCGCCTGGAGCACCGTGTCGACCGCGGGATCCCCGGCGAGCCTGAGCTCGAAGGCCACCGCGAGCAGGCGCTGTTGCGCGCCGTCGTGCAGGTCGCGTTCGAGTCTGCGGCGCGCGTCGTCGCCCGCCGCCACGACGCGGGTCCGGGAGGCACGCAGGTCCGCGATCTGGGCCAGCACCTCCGCGCGCAGCCGCTCGTTGTCGATGGCGAGCCGGGCCGCCGGGCCGATGCGCTCGGTGAGTTCCCGGCTGCCGGGGTCGTGCGCGATCAGCGCCACGGGCTGGCCCTCCCTGACGATGGAGGTCACCGCCTGCCCCTGCTCCGGTTCGGCGGGGACTTCGGCGCCCCGGCTGTCCACGTAGCGTCCGTAACTGGGCAGCCAGTAGGCGACGGTCAGGGACGGATCGCCGGTCACCCGGCCGAGGGCCGCCTGTAGGGACGCGGAGCCGAGGTCGTCGGCCAGGCGTCCCACCGCGGCCCGCCTGAGCCATCCCGCGACGGTCGTCCAGATGACGGCCGCGGCGAGGCAGCAGAGCGCGGCGGCTTGGGCGAAGAAGATCGCGAGGTAGAGGGGGTTGTCCGGGCGTTCGGCCGGGCCGAGGAGCAGCGCCGTGCCGTAGCAGGCGAACGTCGCCGTCGCCACAGCGCCGGGCGGCAGGGGGAGCCCGCGCACGCGGCGGGCGACGGGGGTCATCCGCCGGTGGTCCTGGATGGCGCGGGTGGTCGCCGCGACGCCGAACACCACCGCGAAGGCGGCCCAGGAGGTGCTCAGCCACTCGGCCGCCGCCTGGTTCGGGAACGCCGGGAGGATGTTGTCGCAGAGCCGCCAGCAATCGGGGTCGTAGAACGGGTCGTATACGAGCGTGCGGCCCACCGCCAGCAGTGCGGTGATCGTGTAGGCCGCGATCGGGGGCCGTCGCAGCGTCAGGTGGGCGGCGGCGGGGAGCAGGAAGGGAACCGCGACCATCGCGGCGCTCCTGGCCCAGGACGGGCCGCCGGCGATCCAGATCGGCGCCAGCCAGCACAACCCGCCGGCGTACGCGGCTCCTCGCCGGCTGACGGCACCGGCCGCGAACAGGAAGAGGGCCGTCATGACGGTCACCGCGACGGGATACCTGGTTTCCGGGTCCACGTCGGCGAGCACCGCGACCGTCGCGAAGCCGTACCCGACCGCGGTGAGCGGTACGGCCAAGGGGGTGACCCGCACGCGCCTATTCTCTCGCGGAGGTGGGGATCCGCCATTGCGGCTAGCACGTAGGCCGCGGCTCCCGGTGGCCGTGCTGGTCGCGATGGCATGGCGGGCGCCCCGGCTTAGCGTCGATGCTGACGTCAAGGGAGGGTGGTCATGAGACTGAGAAACGTCGTGGTCCTCGCCGCGACGGCCGCGCTCGTGGTGGCCTGCGCGAGCACGACGCAGGGTGGGAAGAGCGGCCCGGGGCCCGCCGTCACCACGCTGACGCTGGGGACCGACGACAAGCCGGGGCTGCCCGGGGCCGACGCCGTCGAGGAGTTCGCGCGGCTGGTCCAGGCGAAATCCGGCGGCACGGTGCGTGTTCGGCCGAAGTGGAACGCGGCCGGGCCGGTGACCCAGTGGGACCAGGCGGTGGCGCGGCTGGTCACCGGAGGAGATCTCGACATGGGGCTGATCCCGGCCCGCGCGTGGGACACCGAGGGCATCACCACCATGAGCGCGCTGCACGCGCCGTTCCTCGTCACGAGCGACTATCTGGTGGACCGGATCCTCGCCGACGACGCCTTGGCCGCGCAGATGCTCGGCGGTCTGACCAAAGCCGGTCTGACCGGTCTGGCCCTCCTTCCCGACGGGTTGCGGCACCCGTTCGGCGTGCACGGCCCGCTCACCTCGCCCGCGGACTTCGCCGGGAAGACGTTCCGCGCCCCGCATTCCGACACCGCCTACGCGCTCTTCCGGGCATTCGGCGCGGAACCCGCCGACCTGCCGGGCGACGCGATGGGACAGGCGATCGCCGCCAAGTCCCTGGCCGGGATGGAATCCTCCTACACCTGGGCGTCGTCCTGGCTGCCCGCGAGCGTGGCCGCCGCCAACGTGACGTTCTTCCCGAAGGTGAACACGCTCGTCATCCGGTCCTCGGTGCTGGACGGCCTGTCCGAACGGCAGCGCGCCGCCGTGACGGAAGCGGCGGCGTCGACCGCCGTCTGGGCCCGATCCCACCGCCCCTCGGAGATCGAGGCGGGCCGGGCGTTCTGCTCGTACGGCGGAGCGGTCGTCTACGCGGAGGACGGCGACATCGCCGCTCTGGAACGGGCCGCCCAGCCGGTCTACGCGACGTTGGAGAAGGACCCCCAGGTCAAGGGGATGATCGAGCGTATACGCGAGCTGAAGAAGAACGCCCTGGCGGCGCAAATCGCCATCCCCTGCGACGGCAGGAAGAGCACGGGGACGCTCGCGAAGAGCAGCGCGGCGGAGAAGTTTCCCGAAGGGGTCTACCGGGCGGAGATCCCGATGCGACGGTTCCTCGACTACAAGGTGCATCCCGCCTGGGCGCGCGACAACGCGGGCATTTCCACCCTGACCTTCAAAGCGGGCACCTGGCGCCACCACGTCGGCGGAAGTCCGGACAGCGCGGACTGCTACGGCCCTTACACGGCCACCGGCGGCAAGGTCGTGCTCTCCTTCCGCGAGGTCCTGTGCGGCACCGCGGGTGGCAACCTGTTCTCCGCCGGGTGGCGGCTCGACGGCGGCGAGCTCAGGTTCGTCGACGTGGAGGCAGGCCAGCCGGGGGAGGAGTCGCTCATGTACGTGGTGTTCGGCAGCGAACCGTGGAAGAAGATCGGCTGACGCGTTCAGCGCGGCTCGCCGCTGAGGGGGATCTCGGCGACGAGCCGCGTTCCGTTGCCCGGCGCGGAGTCGACGGAGAGGCGACCGCCGAACGTTTCGACGCGATCCGACAGTCCGCGCAGGCCGCTGCCCTGGGAGGGATCGGCTCCGCCGACGCCGTCGTCGTGCACTATGACGGAGAGTTTTGCGCCGTGCCGCGCGAGCGTGATGGAGACCGTCGACGCGTTGGCGTGCTTGGCGACGTTGGCCAGGGCTTCGGCGCACACGAAGTAGACGGCCGCCTCGATATCCGCCGGGAGTGGTTCCGGGGACGCGTTCAGCCGTACCGGCACTGGGGAACGCGCGGCGAGCGCGGCCAGGGCGGATGAGAGGCCGCCGCTGAGCTCGCGGGGATGCAGGCCGTGGGCGAGGTCGTCCAGCTCCTGGAGAGTACTGACCAGGTGCTCTGCGGCTCTGCCCGGTTTGAGGGTGTCGAGCAGGCCGGTGAGGCGCCGCACGGGACCCTCCTGCAGGCGCTCGGCGAGGTGGCGGCGCTCCTCGTCGGCGGCCACCATGAGCCGCCGACGGGAGGCCGCCAGCTCGGCGGCCTGCGCGCGCACCTCAGCCTGAAGCGCGTCGTTCACAGCGGTCAGCCTGGCGGCGGTGCCAACGGCCTCGATCATGGATGTGCCGGTGAGCACGGCCCGATCGTGCACGATGACGGCGAAGGGCTCGCCGTCATCGCCGATGAATGTCGTGGCCCGATCCCCGGCGGGGAGCGCGATCAGGACGCCGCGTTCGTCCAGATAGCCGCCGTCCCGCCAGAAGCCGACCCGCAGGCCCGGGTCGCCAAGGGTCTCCGCCAGCGCGGTACGCAAGGAACCCGGCCGGGCGAGCTCGATGACCTGGTCGGTGACCGCCTCGTGGCCGGGCCGTCGGAGCGTCCAAGCCAGGGTGATCGCGATGCCGCACAGGACGGCCTGGTAGCCGAGGGCCGCGGGGAAGGCGACCTCCCCGGCGGGGAAGACGAGGCGGCTTGCGGCGCCGCCGTACACGGCGAGGGCGAAGGCGATGGTCGCCCGCCGTGTGCCCCCGGCGACGAGCAGCGCGGAGACCAGCGCGACGGCGGCCAGGTCCGTGTTCCAGACGGGCTGGACGGCGGCGGCCACGTAGCCGGTCCCGACCGCCGCCCAGCCGACCCGGGTCGTGGGCCGCCAGCCCGGGAACATGAGCAGCAGGTGGATCAACGGCCCCCGGTGCCAGTACCACAAGGCTGGATCCAGATTCCCGGCGAACCAGGCGAATCCGGTCGCGATCAGCAGCGTGCCCGGGGCTTTGCGCGCGTACAGACCGGCGCCGACGAGCACGAGGCCGGTCAATAGGTCGGGAATCCACCGTCCGGGCTGCTCCCAGCCGTAGGCCACCCACTCCGACGCGAGACCCGCCACGATCGCCAGGACCAGGATCGGCGCCCGCACGCCGTCACCCGAGGAGACCGCTGAGCGCCGGACCAGACAGTTCGTGCTTGGGGAGGAAACGGGCTCCCCGCAGCCGGGGACCGTACGTCACGGCGTCCCGGCTCGACACGAACACGACCACCGGCGGATCCGCCAGCCCGGTGAGGCGCGCGGCCACCGTGAAACCATCCAGGTCGGGCAGCTGGATGTCGAGCAGGACCACGTCCGGGCGGAGCCGGTCGGCGGCGGCGACGGCCTCCGCGCCGGTCGCCGCGTCACCGGCGACGACGAAACCGCCCGCCTCGAGCAGCGCCCGAGCCGAGGAACGGAATCCGTCATGGTCGTCGACGATCAGCACACTCCGGGCCACGGATCGATGGTCGCACCCGTTCGCGGGTCCGGCATCAGTGCTGGCACGGAGATGGCGTTCACCAGGTCACCGGCAGGCGCTGGGCGCCGAAGATGAGGGCGTCGCGGTACTCGACCTCGGCCGGGTCGACAGCGAGGGCGAGGCCGGGCAGCCGGGTGAGGAGTTCGGTGAGGGCGATGCGCAGTTCGGCTCGCGCCAGCGGCTGGCCCAGGCACTGGTGCACGCCGAAACCGAAGGCCATGTGCTGGTGGGAGCCGCGGCTCAGGTCGAGGTCGCCGGGCTCGGCGAAGACGGCGGTGTCGTGGTTGGCGGCGGACACCAGCGCGATCACACCCTCCCCGGCCTTGACGACCTGGCCGCCGATCTCGGTGTCGGCCACGGCCGCCCGGGTGAGGCCGGTCCGCACGATGCTCAGGTAGCGCAGCAGCTCCTCCACCGCGTCGTCCATCGACTCGGGCTCGGCCCGGAGCCGCCGCATCTGCTCGGGATTCCGCAGGAGCGCCAGCGTGCTCAGGCCGATCATGTTCGAGGTGGTCTCGTGCCCGGCGACCAGGAGCAGCAGCGCCACCCCGGACAGCTCGTCCGCGGTCATCTCGCCGGTGGCCACCCGCTCGGCGGCCAGCCGGCTGATCAGGTCCGCGCCGCCGTCCCGCTGCCGCACCAGCTTGTCGAGGTAGTCGCGGATCTCGTCCCGCGCGGCCAGGGCCTCCTGCGGCGGGGTGGACCAGGCCAGCATGACGCGGCTGCGCTCCTGGAAGAACGTGTGGTCGCTGTACGGCACGCCGAGCAGATGGCAGATCACCATCGAGGGCACGGGCAGCGCGAACCACTCGACGAGGTCGGCGGGCGCCCCGTGCGCCCGCATGGCGTCCAGCGCGCCGACGACGGTCTCCCTGATCAGCGGTTCCAGCGTGCGAATATGCCTGATCATGAACTCCGGGACGAGCATGCGCCGGAGCCGGGCGTGGTCCAGCCCGTCCATGCGGATGAACATGCCCGGCGGCGGGCCGTCCGGCAGCTGCGGCAGGGCCCGGATCATCGGAAAGCCCGGTTTGGTGAAATCGCTGGAGAAGTCCGGGCTGCGGAGCACCTGGCGCACGTACTCGTGCCGGCTGACCAGCCAGGTGATCTGGCCGGTGGGCAGCTCCACCTGCCCGATCCCGTCGGGGAAGGAGACCGCGCGCGGCGTCAGGGGATCTCCGTGTCGCGGGCGGAAGGGAAACCGCAGCATGTTCGTCCCGGATGTGTCGATCATCGCGTCCTCCGTTGCGTGAACGTACGAGCTCACTCAGCCACGCTACCTGCCTTTCCGGCAAAAATGCCTATGTGGCAAGTATGCCTGAGATGTAGGTATATTTACTCGTGGAGGTGGTGATCCTGATGGCAGGCACGCAAGGGCTTCGCGAACGCAAGAAGGCCGCCACCCGGCAGGCCGTGCACGACGCGGCGATGCGGCTCACCATCGAGCGCGGCATCGACAACGTCACGATCGACGAGATCACCGAGGCGGCGGGCATCTCGCGCAGATCGTTCTCCAACTATTTCACCGGCAAGGAAGACGCCCTGCTCTACGCGGACGGCCAGCAGATGCGCGCCTTGCTCGCCGCCATCCACGACCGTCCCGCCGGCGAGTCCGCCTGGACGGCGATGCGCGCGGTCGTCGCCACCATGGCCGACCGGGACGAGCACACCGTCAGCGAATGGGCGATCCGCACCAGGCTTGCCCTCACCCATCCCGGCCTGCTGGCCGTCCAGCTGGGCAACCACGCCGCCCTGGAGCGCGACCTGGCCGCCGTCGTGGCCGAACGCGACGGGGTGGGCCCGGTCCGCGCCCACGTCCTGGCCACCGCCTTCCTCGCCTCCGTACGCATCGCCATGCGCCTGTGGGTCCAGGACGGGCAGCCCGGCCGCCCGGGCGAGGTCATCGAACGCGTACTGGACGAGATGGAGCGCCCCTTCGACGGGCATTAGGGACTTCTGCCCCTACCCTCGCGGTCGCGGCCCGGCTGAGCTGGAAGAAAGCGACACGGAGGTGAACGCCATGGGTATGATGATGCGCCGCGACCGGGGCCTCTTCCCGGAGATCTTCGACATGCTGGAATCGCCGCTCCTCAGCCTGCGCCCGATGGGCCAGTCGCTGCGGTTCGAGGACTTCGTCCGGGACGGCCAGTATGTGCTTCGGTGCGAACTCCCCGGCGTGGACCCGGCCAAGGACGTCGAGGTGACCGTCGCGGGCGGCATGCTGACCATTCACGCGGAGCGCCACCAGGAGGAGAAGGAAGGCGGCCGCAGCGAATTCCGCTACGGCAGCATGACCCGGTCGATCACCTTGCCCGCGGGGGCGAGGGAGGACGAGGTCACCGCCACCTACGACAAGGGCATTCTGGAGATCTGCGTCAACATGGCCGAGGCCAAGCAGGCCGGGACCCGGGTGCCGATCGCCATGCCGGAGCAGGGGAAGTAGCGCTGATCAGTTCCTGAGCCGGGGGAGGACCTCCGAGCCCAGGCGGCGGATGTTCGCCAAGGTGCGGCGGTGGTCGCCCATGCCTTCCACCATGAGGATGAGGTGGCGGAGGCCGGTCGTCTCGCGGGTGGTTCTGAGCGTTTCCACGCAGTGATCGGCGTCGCCGACGGGATGCACGCGGGTCAGGAAATTTACGTATTCGTCCAGGTCGCGGGTCTGCCGGGGCTGGCCGTCTACGCGTACATATCCGGCTATGCCGGGTTCGAGCCACAGGGGAAGCTGGGCTCTCAGTTCGTCCTGGGTCTTCTTGGTCGAATCACCCACGAAAGCGACCACCGCGGCCATGTGCGGGGCGTCTATCGGGGATATATCCGCATATTCGGCCAGAATCAGTGCCTTGGCCGCGTCGTCCAGCTCCATCCCCAGCAGCATGCCCAAGCCCCGCTCCGCGGCCACCCGGGTCGTACGCCCCGAAGCCCTGGCCACCACCGGCCGCATCCGCGCCGACGGCACCATCGCCACCTCGCGGAACCGGAAGAACTCCCCGCTCGCCGCCACCGAAGGCTCGCTCAGCGCCCGGCACAGCAGATCGAGAGATTCCGGGAACCCCCGTTCCCACCTGTCCAGATCCGCGCCGAACACCTCCAGGTCCACCCACGGCCCGCCCCGCCCCACGCCCAGCGTGAAACGGCCGCCGGACAGATGGTGCAGCATGGCCGCCTGCTCGGCCAGCGCCACCGGATGCGTCGTGGACAGCACGCTCACCGCCGTCCCGACCCCGATCCGCTCGGTACGGCCCAGGGCCATCGCCGCCAGCGTGATCGCGGACGGGCACACCCCGTACGACATGAAGTGGTGCTCCGCGATCCACGCGTCGTCGAATCCGGCGTCCTCGGCGGCGACGATCGCCTCCATGGTGTCCCGCAGGACCTGTCCCGGCGGGCGCCGGGAAGATCCCGCCGCGATGAGGAAGACGCCGATCCGCATCCCTCCATGGTGCCCGGTCAGATGAGCCCAGGCGGCTCCTCCTGAGAGACGCCGCAGAAGAGCGTGGCGTCCAGAGCCGCCGCGCGCATCTCGGCCAGGAAGAGCGGAGACGGCAGCACATACGGTTCCGCCGCCGCCATGTCGACCTGGTAGCCCATGTCCCCGAGCGCCGCCACCGTGAGACGGCTCAGCGGATTGCCGAGGCCGGCGCCGACCCTGCTGGTCATGAGCTCGGCGCCGAACACCGACTCCCGCCAGTGCGAGCCGGCGCTGCCGGGACCGCCCACGTTCTCCACCGGGACGACGTGCGGTTCCGCACTGCCGAGCAGGGACGCGAACACCTCACGGGCCCTCGCGCCGGTGAAGACCGGGTCGGTGGTGCCAAGCCCTTCCACGAGGTGCAGGTCCTGCCAGATCCCCCCGCCGAGTCCCAGCGCGTGCCCCATCTCGTGCGCGATCACATCGTGCAGGAGCCCCGACTGTTCCATCCGGTCCAGGTCGAAACTGTCGAAGGTCATCGTGCCGACCGCCGGGAGACGGCTGCCCGTCCGCACGAGAATCGGCCGCGCCTGCCCCAGAATGTTGCCCTCCGGCGTCCCCGCACCGTCGATCTTGGCGCCCTGGGCGAGGATCACGATGTCGTCGACGGCCTCCCCCGGGGTGAGGCCCGCGGGCAGTTCCGGCACGTCGGGAATGGCGACGTCGGGCAGATCCCCGACGATCATCCGCGCCCACCGGTCGGCCGCGGCCGCGAACGCCGCCTTCTGCGTCTCGCTCAGACCCCCCAGGAACCGCACCTCGATCGTGAACGGCGACTCGGTAGCCGCCACCGCCCGCGCGCGCCCCGCGTCGGCACGCGCCAGATGTGTCTCGAACTCGTCCATCGCTCCGCCTTTCCACGTCACGGACTTGGCCATCGTCCCCCCGTCACCGGTCGTACGCCTTGAGTAACCCCCTACTCAACGTCACGACGTGGCCACCGCGTCCTTGATCTGGGCGAGCTGATCTTCGAGGCCGGTGCGCCAGCGGTCGAGCTCCCGTACCCCCGCCGTATGGGCTTCGGCGAGGATGTCGGTGGCCCTGCGCAGGCGCTCGCGCGTCTCCTCCTCGAGGGCGCGGGCGCGGTCCTGGGCCTCCGAGATGATCGTCTCCGCCTGCTCCCGCGCGTTGACGATCAGCAGCGTCGCCGTCTTCGGATCGGCGACGAGGCCTTTCAGGTGGGCGTTCTCCTGGTGCAGCCGGCGCAGGCTGGCCGCCACCTCGTTCAGGAAGACGTCGACTTCGGCGAGGTCATAGCCCTCGCGGAGCCGCCCGGTCGTGAACACTTTGGCGCGGACATCGTCGGCGGTCAGCGTCCTGTCGGTCATGGGATCGTTCACCGAGCCTTTCGCGGAGTGGAGATGACTTCCAGCAGGTACGCCCGCTGCCGGTCCGACAGATCGCCGAGCCGGTGATCGGGCGCGATGTCGTTGGCGGCGAGCAATTTCTTGACTTCGTCCGGCTGGTGGCCGGGCAGGGTGCGCAGCAGCCACCCGATGTGCGTCCCCTTGGTCAGGTCGTCGGTCCGCGCGAACACCTCAGACAGGCTCATGTAGCCCGCGGCGACGGCGGCGCGCAGGTGCTCCCTGCTGACCGGGGAGAAGCGAGTCGGAGTCGGGGTCGGCGCCGGCTGGGGTAGCCGGACCATCATCTGCCCGGTGGCGACGGGATGCTCGCCGCCGCCGGGCAGCAGGTGGGCGGCGACGAGCAGAACCGCCACCGTGCCCGCGACGCCGATCGCGCTCACCGCGTGCCGCTTCGGCAGCCGCCCGTCCGCCTGCCGGATCGCGGCCAGCTTCAGGCCCACCAGCGCCGTACGGAGCAGCACCCCCGCCACCACGCCGATCAGGATGGGCTCCACCCGCGGCGGCAGGGGACTGATGGTGGCGATCAGGATGCCGGCGGCGGGGCTGACACAGGAGAGGACCAGCCACGGCGCCAGCCGCCGGGAGGCCATGTCGAGCAGGGTGGTCAGGGCGAGGCCCTCGCTGGTGGAATGGACCATGAGGGCGATCACCACGATGGCCGAGGTGGTCAGGGCGAGCGTGGCGCCCTCGACCGCGCGGTGCACGGAGAGCGCGGCGGCGGTGCCCAGGCCGCTGAACACGGCCGCGCTGAGCACCTCCTTGACGCGGCGATGCAGCCCGGGCGCGTGATTCCCACCGGCGGGGCCGGTGTGCTCGTGCCCGCAGCCCTTCCGGGTGAAATAGGTGATCACCAGGAAGCCGGACAGGATCGCCAGCCCCACCGCCCACAGCGGGACGCCGTTCTCCACCGCCCCCCGCCAGGCGTCGGGCAGCATATCGATCAACGCGGTGACCAGCATCAACGCGGACGCGACGGCCAGCCATCCGGTGACCTGCCGCGCTTTCCTCCTGGCCAGCCACGCCCCGGCCAGCGTCGAGAGGCAGATCAGAGCGGCGGCCAGCCACACCGCGAGGGCAGGAGATCGGAGATCGAGCGGCAACACGAGCACTCCCTTGTGGATGTCATGGCGAACGACGTGCTTTGATTACAGAGCGTTGATATCCAGTTACTCAACGATTACACATCTGAACCACTGTTCAAGTGACTGTTGAAGATCCCCGGAGCGCGACATACACTCCGGCATATGAACAATGATTCAAGTGTTGTAGTGGCGCTGTCGCCCGACGCTTGTTCCACTCCCGTCGTGGACGCCGACCGGGTCGCCGCCGTCCGCCGCACGCTGCCGTCCGACGACGTGGTGCGCGAGCTCGCCGACGTGTTCTCGTTGCTGGCCGACCCTGGCCGGTTGCGCCTGATGGCCGCGCTGCTCGAAGGTGGCGAGATGTGCGTGTGCGACCTGGCCGCCGCCACCGGGCAGAGCATGTCCGCCGCCTCGCACGCGCTGCGCCTGCTGCGCACCCACCGGGTGGTCAAGGTGCGCCGTTCCGGGCGGATGGCGTACTACCAGCTGGCCGACTCCCACGTCCGCATGCTGTTCGACCTCGCGATCACCCACATCGGCCACGACGAGGAGCGGCGCGGTGGCTGAGCACGGTCACGGGCACGCGGCGGGCGGCGACCGCCGGTATCTGACCGGCGCGCTCGCCCTGATCACCGGATTCATGGCGATCGAGGTCGTCATCGGCGTCATCGCCCGGTCTCTCGCGCTGATCTCCGATGCCGGGCACATGCTCACCGACGCCATCGCCATCGTCGTCGCCCTGATCGCGATGCGCATCTCCGCGCGCCCGCCCCGCGGCGGCTACACCTACGGCCTCAAACGCGCCGAGATCATCTCCGCCCAGCTCAACGGCCTCACCCTGCTCCTGCTCAGCGCGTACTTCATCGTCGAGGGCGTTCGCCGCCTCGTGCACCCGCCCGAGGTCCAGGGCCTGTACGTGGTGCTCACCGGCCTGGCCGGAATCGTGGTCAACCTGCTGGCCACCTGGCTGCTGGCCAAGGCCGACCGGGGCAGCCTCAACGTCGAAGGCGCCTACCAGCACATCCTCAACGACCTGTTCGCCTTCATCGCCACCACCGTCGCCGGCGCCGTCATCTGGCTCACCGGCTGGGGCCGCACCGACGCCCTCGCCGCCCTGATCGTCGCCGCGCTCATGCTGCGAGCCGGCTGGGGCCTGGTCCGCGACTCCGGCCGCGTCTTCATGGAAGCCGCCCCCGTCGGCATGAACCCCACCGAAATCGGCACCAAGACCGCCGCGCTGGACTCTGTCGTCGAGGTGCACGACCTGCACATCTGGGAAGTCACCTCCGGCTACCCCGCGATGTCGGCCCACATCCTGGTCAAGCCCGGCGCCGACTGCCACGCCGTCCGCGCCGCCGCGGAAAGGCTCCTCCACGACGAGTACGGCATCGCCCACACCACCCTCCAGGTCGACCACGCCCCCCAGGAACTCCTCACGGTCGGCGCGCCCGCCACCCACTGCCGCGCCCCGCACGGCCCCGCGCACCGGCGGCTAGCATGATTCGGTGCGTGTGCTCGACAGGCGGGAATGGGAGGCCAGGGCCGAGGCTCATCGGCGGCGCGTAGACGGGTGGATCGGCCCGCATCTCAGCCGTCGCAGGGCCGGGGTGGCGCACCCGGTGGAGGACTTCCTGTTCAGCTACTACGGGTATCGGCCGAGCCGGTTGCGGCGGTGGCATCCGGGGGCGGGCGTCGTGCTTGAGGGGGCGCGGGAGTTCGGGACGGGATACGTCGACGTCGAAGGCGGCGCGACCCTGGACACGGCCGCGCTCGTGCCGCGGCGGCGGGAGACCCTCACGTGGGTCGCGGGCCTGCTGGCGGCGACCGCCGGGCGGCCCGGGCAGTTCGGGTGTTTCGGCATGCACGAGTGGGCGATGGTCTACCGCCTGCCGCCCGACCGGGTCAGGCACGCCACGCAGCCGCTGCGGATGTCATCGGAGGCGGTGGCCGCCGTCGTCGAGGAGCGCCCGCTGCGGTGCAGCCATTTCGACGCGTTCCGGTTCTTCACCCCGCAGGCCCGCCCGCTGAACCAGGCCCAGCTCACCCGCGAACACCAGGTCGAACGCGAACAGCCCGGCTGCCTGCACGCCAACATGGACCTCTACAAGTGGGCGAGCAAGCTGTCCCCGCTGGTGCCGGGCGAGCTGGTGGCCGACTGCTTCGAACTGGCCAGGGACATCCGCGCGGTCGACATGCGCGCCAGCCCCTACGACCTGAGCCACCACGGCTACCCGCCCATCCCGGTCGAGACCCCGGCGGGCCGGATCGAGTACGCGGCGGCCCAGCGGGACTTCGCCGAGCGGGCCGCCCCGCTCCGCCGGCGGCTGCTGGCCGCCTGCGAGGGACTGCTAGCCGAAGCGGGCGCACTGTAGGACGGCCGGGATCAGGCGCTCGTTCTCCGGGGCCGCGCCCGCCGGGACGGGCAGCCGCCGCCGCGCGTAGCCGTACGCGATGCCGCTGCGCGGGTCGGCGAACGCCTGCGAGCCCGCCGCGCCGCTGTGGCCGAAGGCGTCGGGGCCCAGCGCGGGGTAGAGCAGCGGCACGGCTTCGAAGCCGAGCGCGAACTTGTTCACGTCGCCGGTGACCAGGTCGGTTCCCGGCGTGTGCAGGCGGGAGAACTCCGTGATCGTGGCCGGGGTCAGCAGTGGCGGCTTACCGTCCAGGCCGGAGACGGCGGCGGCGTACAGAGCGGCGAGCCCCCGCGCGTTGGCGACGCCGCCCGCGGACGCCGGGCCCAGCGCGCGCGTCTGGCGGCTGTTGGCGAAGGCCACCAGATCGGTGGGGGAGGGGGCGTTGAGATTGAACGCGACGCCGGTCAGGCTCGCCGGATCCACGACCTCCCCGGGAACGGGACGCATCGGCCGCGCCGGGACGAACCGCGATTCGAACTCGGCGGGCAGCCCCAGATAGAAGCCGATGTTGTACGGCGCCCGGATGCGCTCCTCGTATATCTCCTGAATCGATTGCCCGGTCGCCCGCCGGACCACCTCACCGGTGAGCGCGCCGATCACGAAGGCGTGATACCCGTAGGCGGCTCCGGGAGTCCAGTACGGGCGCTGTCCCGCCAGCTTCTTCGCGATCAGCCGATCGTCGGCCAGTTCCGCCTCGCTGAACCCCCCATCCACCCCGATCAGGCCCGCCCGATGCGCCAGCAGCCCCCGCAGCGTGATCTCGGCCGGAAACTCCGGCCACCACTCGCCGACCCGATGATCCAGATCGAGTACGCCCTCCTGCACCAGCAACGCCACGACCAGATGCGCCGCCCCCTTGGTAGAGGAGAAGACCGCGAACAGCGAATCACCCGCGACCCCGTCCCCCGCCCACAGATCGACCACCTGCTGCCCATCCCGATAAACGGCAAGCTGCGCCCCAGGCTCATCCGGCCCCTCCGCGACAACGTCCTCGAACGCCTCCCGCACCCCCTCAAACCCAGGCGCCACCGCCCCACGCACAGTGATCATTAAGCCAACTCCCAGTTCCCAGCCTTTTTCGGGCACTCTAGGCCCAATTCCGGAAATTTCGGTAGATCAATCTTGGGGTTAGCGCCCGTCCCGAACCAGCCACCGCGCTCGCCCCCTGCTTCCTCGTCGCCCTCGTCAAAAAATGACCGTAAGGCGGTCGAAAGGTGGTGGGGGGAGGTGGGGCGGAGGGCGTACAAAGAGAAAAAGGGAGTTCGCGGGACGGGAATTGGGGGAGGGGACGGAGACGAGCACGCCGATGGGCGTGCGGACCGTGAGAAGGGAGCGGGAGATGCCAGCCCAACGAGAGATGCCCGACACCCTGCGCCGATCCCCCAAGCGGGCCCAGGAAACGTGGGCCAAGGCGCATGACGCCGCCGTCCAGGAGTACGGCGAGGGCGAACGCGCGCACCGGACCGCATACGCGGCGCTCAAGCGCACCTGGGAGAAGATCGGTGACCACTGGGAGGCCAAGTCCAGGCGGGGTCCTTCCGACGAGCGGGCCGCGAGCAAGCGGCGCGGCGTGGGCCGGACCGAGGAGGGCGTGAACGCCAAGGCGTCCAAGCAGCACCTGTACGACGTGGCCAAGCGAATGGACATCGCCGGACGTTCCAGCATGACCAAGGAGGAGCTGGTCGCCGCCATCAGGAAGGCCAACAGGCGCAGCGCGGCGCGCACCAGAGCGTGACATAGCCGGACATCGCGGGATCCCGTGCGATAGGTCAGAGCCGACGGACCGGGGATTCCGCTGGAGCGCGGCGACAGGTTCGCGTTGATTTCATGATCTGCGGAGGACCACCAGGGCGACATCGTCCTCGCGGTCCGGGGGCATCAGCCCGTTCAGCAGCCGGTCGCAGAACACGTTCAGGTCGGGTTCCACCACGGCGGCCAGGTCCCGGAGGCGGGCCATGCCGTCGAGAACGCCCAGATCCCGGCGCTCGACCAGGCCGTCGGTGATCAGCACCAGCGCGCCGCCGGGCGGCAGCAGGACCGCGGTCTCGTCCGGGCGGGGCAGGTCGGCGCCGAGAAGCGGGCCGGGGAGGGGCACGTACTCGGCCCGCCCGTCCGCGATCAGCAGCGGCGGCAGGTGGCCGGCGTTGCACAGCAGCACCTCACCCCCGGCCGGGTCGACCAGCAGCAGCACCACGGTGGCCAGTTCCCGGGGCAGGAAGGTCAGCATGAGCTGGTTGACCCGGCGCAGGATCTCGCCCAGCCCGTGCCCTTCGCTGGCGTAGGCCCGGACCGCGTGCCGGATCTCCGCCATCACCGTGGCCGCGTGCAGCGAATGCCCCATGACGTCGCCCACCGCCACCAGCAGGCGGTCGCCCAGCATGATCAGCTCGTAGAAGTCGCCGCCGATCTCGGCTTCGGTGGTGGCGGGGATGTAACGGGCGGCCAGGTCCAGACCCGGCACCCGCGGCAGCGACCGGGGCAGCAGGCTGCGCTGCAGCGTCAGCGCGATCCGCCGCCCCTCATCCAGCGACCGCAGCCCTTCGACCGCCAGCGCCACGGTCTGGCTGAGCTGGGACAGCACGTGCAGGTCGGCTTCGCTCGCGGTCACGTCCGCCGGGACCAGGACGGCCACCAGCGGTTTGGCCTGGAGCCTGGCCAGCGCCACCCGCACCTCACCGGCCCGCGCCGACGGCGCCAGCAACGCCGCCCACCCGGAACCGGGCCCCGTCATGATCGTGAAGCCGTGCGGGGCGGCGCCGAAATCGGCCTGCCCGGCCGGAATCCGCATCGAGTCCCCGCCCGCGATCGCGACATGGGCGTGCTCCCCGTCCAGAGCCGAGGCCACCACGGACGCCGCGCAGCCGAACATGCGAGCCGCCCCCTCGGCCGCCGCCCGTACCAGATCCGGCACCCCGCCGGCCGAGTTGACCGCCAGCGTGGTGTCGGCCAGCGCCGCCAACTGCCCGGCCAGCCGCTCCGCCCGCCGCCGTGCGCTGGCGTACCTGAGCATGGCGTGTACGGTCGCCAGCAGCACCTCGGGTTCGACCGGCTCGGTGATGATGGCGTCCGCCCCCCGCGCCAAGCCCTGGGTACGGTCCCGCACCTCGACCCCCGACGTGGTGAGATGAATGACCGGCACCGCCGCGCTGGCAGGATCCCCCTTGATGCGCTCGCACACCTCAAAGCCATCCATGTCGGGCATACGCACATCCAGCAGGACGAGGTCCGGCAACTGCTCCCGGACCGCGTCCAGAGCCTCCTGCCCGCTCGCGGCCTCGATCACCTCGTAGCCGGAATGCTCCAGCCATCGCCCGATCACATACCGGTTGGCGGCGACGTCATCGACCACCAGGATGCGCTCAGCCACCGCCCCCGACCCCCTGATAACGGGATATTTCACCTTAGGGAAGGAGGCAATTATGCGGCATGCTCAGGTCGTTTTGAGGGTAACCAGATAAGCCAAGATCAGAATGGTGAGGAACACGACCAGGACGCTGCCGCCGCTGATCGCCACGATGTGGGCGCGCCGGATCAGCCAGCGGATCGCGCCGAGCACCAGCATGATCGCGCTGCCCAGCATGAGCAGCGTCAGGCTGGCGGGGTCGAGGGGAACGGGCACTTGCACCACGAAGTGGAGCATTGCCATGGACTCACCTCACTGAAGTCAACTTGATTGTCCCGGCAGTACCTCCGGTTCGACCGGTTCGGTGAGATAGCTTTCCGTCTCCCGGGCCAAGCCCTGGGTACGGTCCCGCACCTCGACCGCCGTCGCGGTGAGGTGAATGGCGGGCACCGTCGCGCTGGTGGGTTTCGCCTTGATGCGCTCGCGCAACTCCCATCGCTGGAGAGTAGGGAGCCAAGTATGTTTCCCTACGAAGCGGAATCAGTGTGGCAGGCAGCGGCCGTATCCCCATCCACGGCACCCTGCTCGGAGCCGTGGGCCCGATGACTATCCTTCCGATCTTCATCTCCTACCGGCAATTCTCAGGCGGATGGCTCTCTGGGCCTTTACCAATTTCCATCTGATCTTCTCGCGCCTGGTCACATCGACAACCCGGGAGGACACTGACCTGTCGATCGCGACGCAATCTTCGCTTGCGTCGCCGCGCTAAGGCCCATGCAATCGAAGCCCCGATTAGCGAGGCGAGAAGATTGTTCGCGAGATCGATGAAGTAGCCCATGCCACGCCTATTGCCTGGTAGAGACGTTGTTGCGCCAATTGTGGAGCACTGTCCACGGCGAGAGCAAGGGCGATCGGCTGTCTCTAAGAATTCATGTGAAATCGGTGTATTGCTAAATCAATTGATGGATGGGTTTGCGGGTTTGGTGAACTCACTTAATTGTGGCTGGGAGTGTTTGAAGTGTGAAGTTTCGAAATTTGCCCGCTGATGTTAACACTCACTTCAGGGCATTCAGCTGAACGGATACTGTCGCCGGACGCGCCTGATGGCCATCAAACATGCGGGCCATCGTTCCGTGACTGATCAGCGGATATGATCACCTTTGGTTCGTGTCGTGGGACGTCGGACTTCCCCGAGTTTCCCCAGGTTGGCGGAGAGGGCACCGATTCAGTCACAAATGAATCTTGATCGACGACTCTCGACGTGGAACCTTAGAAAAGGTGTGCTTAAGGTCCTGAAGTTCAGGTGAATCGGGGTTCGAGTGACGGACGAGGGCCCCCATGCGGGGATCGCGCTGGCGCGCCGGTTACGGGCGCTTCGCGAAGAGTGCTGGCCGGGCCTGCGGATCACCCAGGCTCAGCTCTGCGCCGCCTTCGGGGTCAGCGTTCCGTTGATCTCATCATGGGAGTCGGCGCGCACCCCGAAGATCCCGCCGATGGAGCGGATCAAGAGCTACGCGGCTTTCTTCGCCACTGAACGGTCGATGGAGGGCGTCACACCCCGGATGCTCACGTTGCGGGAGCTGACAGATGCGGAGCGGTCCGAATTCGACCAGCTTTACACCGAGCTAAAACGACTGCGCGTCGCCGCGCTCGTCGGCCAGGGCGCAGTTCATGCGAGCGCGGAAGACAAACGCGCCACCTTCAGCGAGGGCCCATGGCATTTCGACGACGGTATGCCGATCACCATCATCTGCTCCCAGCTCCCGGACTCCCAGCGAGCCAAGATCCCGTACGCGGATCCGAACACTCCCGACTACATCGACCTCTATCGCTACTCCGACCTCGATTCGCTGTTCGAGCTCCACGGTCACCTGCGCGCGGCGAATCCGCTCAGCCTTGTTACCCTGCGCTCGATCGAGGAGCTCAACGCCGACGATCTCACCACCCATATCGTGTTGCTGGGCGGCGTGGACTGGAACCGCATCACCGCGTCCTTTCTCGACCGGCTCGAACTCCCCGTGCGGCAGGTGTCCGACTGGGCCGGCGAGAAGGGGCCCTATTTCGAGGTCGCCGAAGTCGACGGCACCAGGCGGTATCACGCCACGCTGGACCAGGACCAGACCCTGCTGGAGGACGTGGCCTTCTTCTATCGGGGCCCGAACGTCGACAACGTCCAGTGCACGGTCAGCATCTGCAATGGGATGTACGCGCGGGGCGTCTACGGCGCGGTCCGGGCGCTGACCGACGCGCGGTTCCGGGAAAGGAACTCCGGGTATCTGCGTAGGCGTTTCGCGGGTGCGGACGCCTACTGCATGCTCATGCGGGTCCGGGTCGAGGGCAGGATCGCGCTCACGCCGGACTGGACGATCGACGCGGCTCGGCTGCACGAGTGGCCGGAGTCGCTCGATGAGAGCTGAGGCCGCGCCGGACCACCACGGTTCGCACCGTCATCTGATCAGCGAATACGACGACCTACCCGATGATGCTCCGAGGCCCGTGCACGCCATCGTCGTCCCCACGATCCGGCATCCCCGCTGGCTGCGGCACGCGGCCCGGCTGGCGCAGCACCTGAGCTGCCCGCTCGTGTCGCTGCACAGCCGGAACTGGAGCAACGCCGAACTCGCGGACGCGGTCGTACCGTCCGCGGTCCACCTCATCGCGATCGACATCGACGACGTCGGCGCGCTGAACCTGCCGGACTTCGCAACCGACGCCCTGCTGCGGAACACCCCTTTCGTGCGATTCACCGACCTGAGCGCCAAGCGCAACCTGGGGCTGGCGCTGGCCCGGATGATGGACTGGCAGCGCATCGTCTTCCTCGATGACGACATCGAGGTCGGCGCGCCGCACGAAGTGTCACGGGCCGCCTCGCTTCTGGATATATACGACGTGGTCGGGATGCGAATCGGCGGATACCCCGACAACTCCGTGGTGTGCCACGCGTACCGAGAGACCGGGGGGAGCCAGGACTCGTTTGTGGGGGGTGGCGCTCTCGCCGTGGAGACGACCCGGAACTTCTCCTTCTTTCCGAATGTGTACAACGAGGATTGGTTCTACCTGCTGGGGGATAAGACGGTGCGGCCGCTCGCCGTGACGGGGATGGTGCGGCAGCGGCCGTACGACCCTTTCGACCGGCCGATCAGGGCGCGTGATCAGGAGTTCGGCGATGTGCTGGCCGAGGGCGTCTACTGGCTTCTCGACGAGCGGCCGGAGCACGGATGGAGCGTGGCGGCCGATCGCGGGCACTGGGAGCGTTTTCTCGCGCGGCGCCGGGATTTCGTCGAGGGCGTGCTCCGCCGGGTGCGGGAGTCGCCGGAGACCGTGCCGTTCGACCGGAAGGCCGCGGAGGCCTCGCTGCAGGCCGCTCTCGGCCGCCTCAGCAGGATCGAACCGGAGTTCTGCGTCGCCTATCTGGAGGCGTGGCTGGAAGATCGTGTCCGATGGGAGAAGCACCTGAGCGGCTTGCCCAAACACCTGCCGAGCTTCGCCGACGCGGTCGAATACCTGGTCGGAGAGGGAAAGCCGGGACTGCGCTGGAAACATCGGGTTCCCGATAACCTATGATTTCTCCGGCGTTTAGCCGGGAATGTGTGGTTTGTGGGACATATTGATATCCGACGGGCCGATTACGGAGATCTTCCTGACCTGGTGCGCGCGCTGGGGCAGGAACACTATTTCCGTGATCGGCTGAACTCCCAGGCCATCGGCCATGGTGTTCTGCTGATCGCCTGGCAGCACGGCGCCCCCGTCGGCGACGTCTACCTGTGGCTGGCGGCGGCCGAAGAACGAGAACTCCGGGTGCATTTACCGGACGTGCCATTGATCACCCATGTGGAGGTCGTCGAGGGCCGGCGCAATAGGAGGGTGGGCACCCGGCTCATTCGCCACGCCGAGCGTTTTCTGTGGGAAGCCGGACGCAAGCAGGTCGCCCTCGGCGTGGCCATGGACAATGACGCCGCCCGGCGGTTGTACCTTCGGCTGGGTTATACGGAATGGCCACACGGCCCAGTGGCCACCACGGAAGTCGTTTTCCGTCCCGACGGCACGCGTGAACTCCGGCCGGAGTTGTGCGCGATCCTGACCAAGCACCTCGACCGCGGCCGGACAGATGACCATACCGGCGGGTAGATGGGTGGGCGTGTGGCGGGTGCGGTTGGAGAATGGGGATATGTCGGCGATCAGGGCTGTTCGGGCGGCGGATGTGACGTTGCGGGTGGCCGCGGGAGGGGCGCCGCTGGCCGAGCGGGAGGTGGTGGTCGCGCAGCGGGAGCACGCGTTCCTGTTCGGGTGTACCGGGTTTGATTTCGTGGATCTGGCCAACGGAGCCGGGAGCGAGCAGGACGAACGGCTGGCCGAGTTGTGGTTCGGGCTGTTCAACGCGGTGACGTTGCCGTTCTACTGGGGGCGGTTCGAGCCTGAGCGGGGGCGGCCGGACACCGCGCGGCTGCTGACGACGGCCCGCTGGTTCGCGGAGCGCGGGTGCGTGGTCAAAGGGCATCCGCTCGCCTGGCACACGGTGACGGCGGACTGGCTGATGGACCTGCCCAACGACGAGATCGCGCGCGTGCAGGTCGAGCGGATCACACGGGAGATGACCGATTTCGCCGGGGTCATCGACATGTGGGATGTCATCAACGAGGTCGTGATCATGCCGATCTTCGAGCAGTACGACAACGGCATCACCCGCATCTGCCGGGAGATGGGCCGGATCCCGATGGTGCGCATGGTGTTCGACGCCGCCCGCGAGGCCAACCCGCGCGCGACCCTGCTGCTCAACGACTTCGACATGTCCGCCGCGTACGAATGCCTGATCGAGGGCGTCCTGGAAGCGGGGATCACGATCGACGTCCTCGGCCTGCAGAGCCACATGCACCAGGGCTACTGGGGCGAGGAGAAAACCCTCGCCACCATCGACCGTTTCGCCCGGTACGGCCTGCCGATCCACTTCACCGAGACGACCCTCCTGTCCGGCCACCTGATGCCCCCGGAGATCGTCGACCTGAACGACTACCAGATCCCCGACTGGCCGTCGACCCCCGACGGCGAGGCCCGCCAGGCCGACGAGGTCGTCCGGCACTACCTGACTCTGCTCTCCCACCCCTCGGTCACCGCCATGACGTACTGGGGCATGACGGACGGCGGCTGGCTCGGCGCCCCCGGCGGTTTCGTCCGCTCCGACGCGACCCCCAAACCGTCGTACGAGGCCCTGCGCACCCTCATCAAGGGCGACTGGTGGCTCCCCCCGACGACCTTGCGCACCGACGCGGAGGGCCGGGTCAGATTCAACGGCTTCCTGGGCACGTACGAGGTCTCGGCGGCCGGAAACAACGCCACCTTCACCATCGACACCCCCGGCGAGGCGACGGCCGAGGCCACGCTCACGAACTAGCGCGTTTCGCCTGGCGGTAGACGCGCATCTTGGCGCGGGTGCCGCAGACGGCCATCGAGCACCAGCGGCTCCCGCGGTTGCGGGAGCGGTCATAGAAGATCCATTCGCAGCGGGGCTCGTGGCAGGCTTTGAGGCGCTGCCAGGAGCCGTCCGCCACCGCGCCCGCGACCGAGGCGAGAATGATCGCGAGCGCCCCGCGAATATCCGTGAGCGCGGGCTGAAGCCCCAGCCGGTCGGCGCCGAAGCCGACCACGAGGGGACAGTTCCTGGCGATGTGGGCGATGGCGCGGCGTGCTTCCAGGTCGGGGGCGTTGCCGTTGTTCTCGCGCAGGAGCGCGCGGACCGCCTCCCGCAGCACGACGGCGTCATGCCGGTCGAGTTCCCCGACCGGGAGCGAGCCGAGGCCGTTGCGCGCCAGCCAGCCCGCCAGCCCTTCGGTGGTCGCGAACTCGTCGGGGCCGAACTCGATGTTGACGCTGTTGACGAAGACCTGAACGAGGCCGAGCGGGCCGGGAGCGACGGCCCTGTCCGCCGGAGGGACCTTCATACCCTCCTATCTAGCTCATCAGGTGACGAAACGGCGACAGCGGCTGTCATGCGGTCGGAACACTCACGTTTCAACCCGTTGACGAGCACGTATCCCCTATGTAACCTTTGGCCAGCGCTGCGCAAGAATCTTGCAAAGTGCTGTTCAATTTCTCGCTGTTCCTCGCAACTTCAGGGATGCACTGCGTCCGTGCACCTGCCCCCCATCCGCGTCCGGTGACGGCGACGCGTCGCGCCGGCCCAGCCCTGTCGTTCCTGACGAGAGATAGAAGAGCGCGATGAGAATGACGCACGGACCGTTACGCATGGTCGCCGCCGCTGTCGCGGCCGGCCTGCTCGTCCTGGTGGGATCGGTAGTCCCGGCCGCCGCCGCGGGCGGGCCCAACCTCAGCCTCGGCAAGACCGCCTCGGCCAGCTCCACGACCGCGGGACACGCGGCGAGCAACCTCAACGACGGCAACCAGGCCACCTACTGGGAGAGCACGAACAACAGCTTCCCGCAGTGGGCCCAGGTCGACCTGGGCAGCGCCACCAGCATCGACCAGGTCATCCTGAAGCTCCCCGCCGACCCCGCCTGGCAGACCAGGACCCTCACCCTGTCCCTGCAGAGCAGCAACGACGGCACCAGCTACGCGACGATCGTCGGCTCGTCCGGCCGCACGTTCAACCCGGCCACGAACAACACCGTGACCATCGACTTCCCGGCCGTCACCACCCGCTACGTCCGGGTCAACATCACGGCCAACACCGGCTGGCCCGCCGGCCAGCTCTCCGAGCTCGAGGTGTACGGCACCAGCACCGGCGGCTCCGCCAACCTCGCTCAGGGCAAGACCATGACGGGCAGCAGCGTCTCGCAGAACTACGTCGCGAGCAACGCCAACGACCTCAACCAGGCCACCTACTGGGAGAGCAACAACAACGTCTTCCCCGAGTGGCTCCAGGTCGACCTCGGCGCGTCCGTCTCGGTCAACCGCGTCGTGCTGAAGCTGCCCGCCTCCGGCTGGGCCACCCGTACCCAGACGCTCGCCGTCCAGGGCAGCACGAACGGCTCCACGTTCAGCGACATCGTCGCCTCGGCCGGATACGTGTTCAACCCGGCCTCCGGCAACACGGTCACGATCAACTTCGGCGCCACCACGACCCGGTACGTGCGGCTGAACATCACCGCCAACACCGGCTGGCCGGCCGGCCAGATCTCCGAGTTCGAGGTGTACGGCCCGAGCACCGGCGACCCCACCCCGCCGACCGCGCCGACCAACCTGGCGTTCACCGAGCCGACGCCGGGCCAGGTCCAGCTGACCTGGACCGCCTCCACCGACAACGTGGGCGTCACCGGCTACGACATCTACGCCAACAACCAGCTGCGGGCCAGCGTCGGAAATGTCACGACATACACCGACACACAGCCGCTCAGTGCCACGGTGACGTACTTCGTCCGGGCCAAGGACGCCGCAGGCAACCAGTCGGCCAACAGCAACAGCGTGACCCGGCAGGGCCAGACCGGCGACACCCAGAACCCGACCGTGCCCGGCAACCTGGCCTACACCGAGCCCGCCTCCGGCCAGATCCGGCTGACCTGGACCGCCTCCACCGACAATGTCGGCGTCACCGGCTACGACGTCTACCGCAACGGCGCCGTCGCCGCCTCGGTCGCCGGCAATGTGCTCACCTACACCGACAACCAGCCCGCCACCGCGACCGTGACGTACTACGTCCGGGCCAAGGACGCGGCCGGCAACCTCTCCGGTGAGTCCAACTCGGTGACCAGGCCCGGCTCCAACCCGCCGGGCAGCAACCTGGCCACCGGCAAGGAGATGGTCGAGTCCGGCCACGTCCACACGTTCGTCGCGGCCAACGCCAACGACGGCAGCCTGGACACCTACTGGGAGGGCGCGTCCGGCACCTGGCCGAGCACGCTCACCGTCAAGCTGGGCGCCAACGCCAACATCACCTCGGTGGTGCTGAAGCTCAACCCGTCCAGCGCATGGGGCACCCGTACCCAGAACATCCAGGTTCTGGGCCGCGAGCAGGCCGCCACCGGCTACACCAACCTGGTGACGGCGGCCAACTACACGTTCAACCCGGCCTCGCAGAACAGCGTCACCATCCCGGTGACCGCGACGACCGCGGACGTGCAGCTGCGCATCAACAGCAACACCGGCGCGCCCGGCGGCCAGATCGCCGAGTTCCAGGTGTTCGGCACCCCCGCCCCCAACCCCGACCTGGTCGTCACCTCGGCCACCTGGTCACCCGCCTCCCCGGTCGAGACCGACGCCATCACGCTGTCGGCCGTGGTCCGCAACAACGGCACCGCGAACGCCCCGGCGACCAGCGTCAACCTCTACCTGGACACCACCCGGGTCGCCACGGTGAACGTCCCGGCGCTGGCCGCGGGCACCCAGACGACCGTGACCGCCAACATCGGCCCGCGCGACGCCGCAAGCTACTCGGTGAACGCCAAGGTCGACGAGGCCAACACGATCATCGAGCAGAACGACGGCAACAACAGCTACGTCAACACCACCGCGCTGGTCGTGCGCCCGGTCGACAGCTCCGACCTGGTCGCCTCCCCGGTGGCCTGGACCCCGAGCAACCCGTCCGGCGGCCAGACCGTCACCTTCAGCGTCGGCATCAAGAACCAGGGCACGGTGGCCTCGGCCGGCGGCGCCCACGGCATCACCCTGACCGTGCTCAACGACCAGGGCACCGTGGTCCGCACGCTGACCGGCTCGCACACCGGCGTCATCAACGCCGGCGCCACCACCACCCCGGTCAGCCTCGGCACCTGGACGGCCGCCAACGGCCGTTACACGGTCCGCGTCGTGCTGGCCAACGACGCCAACGAGCTGCCGGTCAAGCAGGCCAACAACACCACCAACACCAGTCTCTTCGTGGGCCGCGGCGCGAACATGCCGTACGACCACCTGGAGGCGGAGGACGCCGTCCGCGGCGGCGGCGCCGGTCTCGTCGGCCCGAACCGCACCATCGGCGACCTCGGCGGCGAGGCCAGCGGCCGGCGCGCCGTCACCCTGAACACCAACGGCGCGTTCGTCGAGTTCACCACCCGGGCGGCCACCAACACCCTGGTGACCCGCTTCTCGATCCCCGACTCGGCGGGCGGCGGCGGCCTCAACTCCTCCCTGAACGTCTACGTCAACGGGACCTTCCACAAGGCGATCAACCTGACCTCCAAGTACGTCTGGCAGTACGGCAACGAGGCGAGCCCGAACAACTCGCCCGGCTCCGGCGGCCCGCGCCACATCTACGACGAGGCCAACATCTTCCTGGACCAGTCGTTCCCGATCGGCACGAAGATCCGCCTCCAGAAGGACCCCGGCAACGACACCACGTACGCGATCGACTTCATCGACACCGAGCAGGTCGCGCCGATCGCCAACCCCAACCCGGCCACGTACGTCGTGCCGACCGGCTTCACCCAGCAGGCCGTCCAGGCCGCCTTCGACAAGGCGCGCATGGAGACCGGCTGGGAGGGCGTCTACCTGCCCACCGGCGACTACCAGACGTCCCAGAAGTTCACCGTGTACGGCAAGGCCATCAAGGTCGTCGGCGCCGGCCCCTGGTACACCCGGTTCTACGCGCCGACCGGCCAGGAGAACACCGACATCGGCTTCGACGTGCAGTCGTCGGCGAACGGCGCCTCCTTCACCGGCTTCGCGGTGTTCGGCAACTACACCCAGCGCAACGACGGTCCCGGCAAGGTCTGGAACCTGACCGGCGTCAGCAACATCGCGATCGACAACATGTGGATCGAGCACCAGATGGTCATGGTGTGGGGCACCAACATCAACAACATCAGCCTGACCAACAGCCGCATCCGCGACATGTACGCCGACGGCCTCAACTTCACGAACAACAGCCGCAACAACACGGTCAGGAACATCGACGCCCGCTCCACGGGTGACGACGCCTTCGCCCTGTTCAACGCGGTCGACATCGTCCAGGGCGACAACACGGGCAACCTCTTCGAGAACCTCTCGGTGACCACCCCGTGGCGCGCGGCCGGCCTGGCGATCTACGGCGGCTTCGACAACACCTTCCGCAACATCTACATCGCCGACACGCTGACCTACTCCGGCATCACGGTCAGCTCGCTCGACTTCGGCTACCCGTTCCGGGGCTTCGGCACCACGCCGACGCGGATCGAGAACGTCTCGATCATCCGGTCCGGCGGCCACTTCTGGGGCCAGCAGACCTTCGGCGGCATCTGGATGTTCTCGGCCTCCAAGGAGTTCCGCGGCATCCGGATCAGCGACGTCGACATCGTCGACCCGACCTACAGCGGGATCATGTTCCAGACGAAGTACACCGGCAGCCAGCCGGAGTTCACCCACACGGACACGATCTTCACCAACATCACGATCACCGGGGCGCAGAAGAGCGGCGACGCCTTCGACGCCAAGTCCGGCTTCGGGATCTGGGTCAACGAGCTGCCGGAACCCGGTCAGGGCCCGGCGGTCGGCTCGGCCACCTTCAACAACCTGGTGATGAGCAACAACTTCCAGAACATCAAGAACACCACGTCGACGTTCACCCTCAACATCAACTGACCCAACGGTGCCGCCGGACCTCCGGCGGCACCGCCGTCAGTCCCACCAGAACGACCAGGCGTGCTTGCCCCGGATCTGCTCCGCGTAGTCCTCCAGCGTGCCCGGGCCCTGGATGATGCTGTCCGGGCAGAACGTCCAGTGCTCCGCCGCCACGTGCAGCGCGTGCAGCCCGGAGGCCGGCGGGGCGGCCACGCTGAGTTCCAGGGTGTTGAAGCCCGCGCCCACCACCCGCACCCCGAAACGCTCCTCCCAGCTGCGCAGCACCGCCGCCAGCGGGACCGTCCACTCGTTGTGGTTGATCGCGCCCTGCCAGCCCATCACCGCCAGCGCGTCCGCGCCCCGGTCCGCCGCCACCAGGCCGAGCGGCGTGCCGTTGCGGGACAGGACGCGCGCGTACCAGTCGGCCACCACGCCGGGCTCGGCCACCAGCGTGCCGGGCTCGGCCAGGCCGGGGGAGACCGGGCCGAACGGCTCCAGGTTGCCGATCTGGTCCTTGTCGGCCTGCTCCACCCAGTCGGCCCACACCTCGTCCATGAAGTCCCCGGCCCGGAAGTTGTCGATCTCGGCCGCGGTGTCCGGCGCGATCTGCCCGATCGACCAGGGCTGCACCGACTCCTCCAGCAGCAGCGGCCACAGCCCCGACACCGGATGCTCGGCGCGCAGCCGCGCCCACAGCTCGCCCGAGACCGGGTCGTCGCTCAGCCAGAACGCCGGGCGCCGGTGCTCGCGCCGCCGCTCGAAGTTCGGGTCGGGCCAGACCGCCGCGCCTTCGGGCAGCTCCACGCCCAGCGACCGCCCTTCGCCGTCGTCGGCGAAGAGCTCGCGTATCTCGGGTGGCAACTGCCCTTTCCTAACCGGCACGGCGAAGAGAATAGTTCACGCGTTCTTCCGCCGGTTTCCGGAACTGGCCGTTTGGCCTATCGTCGTGCTCGTCGCCCGCCCGTGGAGGTCGCCATGCCGCTGCCCCGTCCGTTGCGGCCGGGCGATCCCGAGGTCCTGGGGGACTACCGGCTCAGCGGGCTCATCGGCGAGGGCGGGCAGGGCACGGTCTACTACGGGGAGACGTCCACCGGGGAACCGGTCGCGGTGAAAGTCCTGCACGCCCGGTTCTTCGAGCGCGACGACGCGGAGCGGCGTTTCTTCAACGAGGTGGCCGCGGCCCGCCGGGTGGCCGCATTCTGCACCGCGCGCGTGATCGACGCGGATATCACCCACGCCAGGCCGTACATCGTGAGCGAATTCGTGGCCGGCGAGTCGCTGGACGCGCTCGTCCGCCGGGAGGGCCCGCGCGACCCGGGCGCGCTGGACCGGCTCGCGGTCGGCACCGCCGCCGCGCTGGCCGCCGTGCACCGGGCCGGGATCGTGCACCGCGACTTCAAGCCCGCCAACGTGCTGCTCGGCGCGGACGGCCCCCGGGTGATCGACTTCGGCATCGCGCAGGTCGTGGACGCCGCCGGGACCGAGGCCAGCCGGGTGCAGGGCAGCCCCGCCTACATGTCGCCGGAACAGCTCGCGGGCCGCCGCCCCGGGCCGCCCTCGGACGTGTTCAGCTGGGCGGTCACCCTCAGCTTCGCCGCCACCGGCCGCCCCGCCTTCGGCAACGACTCCATCCCGGCCGTGATGAACCGCATCATGCACCGCGAACCCGACCTGACCGGCGTGCCCGCCCGGCTGCGCGGCGTGCTGCTCGCCTGCCTGGCCAAGGACCCCGCGGCCCGGCCCACCGCCGCCCAGCTGCTGATGACGCTCGTCCACGCCAAGGACGAAACCGCCCAGCCGCGGACCCGCTCCTTCCCTCGCTGGGCGCTCGGCGCGACCGCCGCCGTGGCCGCCGCCGGGGTGGCCGTCGCCGTCCCGCTCTGGCCGCGCCCTCCGGCGGTCGTCCCGGCCGCCGTCCAGGCCGCGCCGATGAGCCTGCCCCCCGTGGGCCCGCTCTTCGGCCAGCCCCTCGGCACCCCCTTCAAGGGCCACACCAGCGAGGTCCTCGCCCTGGCCACCGCCACCCTCGGGACCCGCCCGGTGGTGGTCTCGGCCGGACGCGACGGCACGATCCGCGTCTCCGACGTGCGGACCGGCGCGTCGGCCGGGCCCGCCCGCCACGTCGACGCGCTCACCGTCTCCGCCCTCGCCCTCGGCGACCTGGACGGCCGCCAGGTCCTGATCTGCGGCGGGTACGGCACCGGCCTCTGGCTCTCCGACCTGGCCACCGGGCGCGCGCTCCCCTTCGGCGCGGCCAAGGGCGACGTGCTCGCCCTTGCCATGACCAGCCGGGAGGGCCAGCCCGTCCTGGTCGCCGCCGGGCAGCGCGCCGTGCGCGTGCTCGACCTGGCCACCGGCCGGCCGCTGCTGGCGCTGGGCGGCGGCGCGTCCGACGTGGCCACGGCCGAGCTCGGCGGGCGCCAGGTCATCGTCACCGCCGCCCTCGACGGGACCGTGCGCGTCTGGGACGCGGTCACGGGCCAGCCGGTGGGCACGCCTTTCGCCGCGCCGGGCTCGCGGCTCGCCCTGGCCGTGGTCGGCGGGCGCCCGGTCGTGGTGTCCGGCGCCGCGGACAACACGCTGCGGGTGCACGATCTCGAAACGGGCGCGGCCGTGGGCGAGCCGTATCCGGGGCACACCGACCGGATCAGCGCCGTCGCCACCACCGTGCTGGACCGGCGGCCGGTGGCCGTCACCGGCAGCTGGGACGGCCAGGTCCGGGTCTGGGACCTCATCTCGGGACAGCCGGTCGGTCGGCCGCTGGCCGGTCCCGGCGGCTGGGTCACCTCGGTGGCGGTCACCGAGGTGGACGGGCTGCCGCTGCTGCTGGCGGGCAGCCGGGACGGGACCGTGCGCACCTGGCGGCTCTAGCCGAGCGAGGCGAAGGCGATCACGTTGTCGGCGTAGTGTCGGCGGGCCTGGTCGAAGGTTCCGCCGCAGGTGATCAGGCGCAGCTGGGCGTCGTGGGTGGGGCCGTAGACGGCCTCGGTGGGGAACTCGTCCTTCGGATAGGCGCGGACGTCGTCGATCAGGAACCGGACCCTGGTTCCGTCCGCGAGTTCGATGTGGATGGCGTCGCCGCGTCTGAGTTTCCCCAGGTCGGCGAAGACCGCCGGGCCCGTCCGGCTGTCCAGGTGCCCGGCGATCACGGCGGGGCCCGGGTCGCCGGGGCGCACGCCCGCCGCGTACCACCCGGCGACGGCGGGCTCGATCGGCGCGATCATGACGCCGTGGGCGTCCAGGGCGAGCCGTTCCAGCTTGCTTCGGACGTCGATGGCGGGCACCGAGACGGCGACCGGTTCCGCGTGCCGTACCGGCGGGGAGACGATCGCGGTCTGGCCCTGGACGGCCGACCAGCCCGGAACCGGAACCGGTGCGGCCGGCGGCGCGGGGGGCGGGTCCGCCGTGCCACACCCCGTCACCAGCAGGGCGACGGCCAGGGCGCGCCGCATCTCAGCTGGCGCGGCGGCGGCGCAGGACGACGAGCGCGGCGGCCAGCGCGATCCCGGCGAGCGCGATCGCGGCCAGCACGCCGTCCGGACTGCCGCCGCTCTTGGCGAGGCCGCCGAGGCCGGTGTCCACCGCGCCTCTCGGGATCACGCCGGGCGCGGCCGCGTCGCGCAGGCTCAGCAGGTCCAGACCGCTCTTGCCGTCCAGGACCACGACCGTGTTCGTGCTGCCCGGCGCGAGCGCCACCTTCGCGCTCGCCGACATCGCGCCAGCGGCCGCCGTGATCTTCTGGGTCTCGGCGTCCACCGGCCGGTAGTCCGGCGTGTCCGCGAACTTCAGGCTCTCCTCGAACACCGCGCCGCCCGCCGTCACCTTCAGCGTGCGCTCCTTCAGCGACGCCGCGATCACCCGCAGCCCCGCCTTGCCCGACGGCAGCTCCATCGAGTCCGGCAGCACCTGCAGCCGGATGCTCTGATAGGGGCCCATCCCCGCCACCGTGTACGCGTTGCCCCCGGCCACCCGCACGTTCGCCGACAACACCGGCGGCGTCGTGGCCCCCGCCCCCGCCGGGCGCATCGCCACCGTGTACTGCCCCGCGTTCAGATTCTGGTACGGCGAGACGCCCCCGTACGGCACCGCCTCGAGCACCAGCTTCGGCGTGCTGCCGCCGAACGGGTAGAGGTAGACGTCCACGGCCGGGGTGTCGGGGGACAGGTGCGCGAGCCGTACGTGCCCGACGGCGGCCGTCCGCGCCTGCGCGGGCGCGGCGACCGCGAGGACGAAGGCGACAAGAACGGCGATACGCGAAAAGATCATGGAGGCCAGCTCCCTGGGAGGTCAGGAGGAGAGGGAGCCCGTCGGGCTCGGTGCGGAATACCGGATGCGCAGGATTGTGGACGCTGCGTCACTCGGCTGAGCCAGTTTGACCTCGATGGGATGAAATCGTGATTGCTGCGCATCCAAAAACCGGATAATTCCCGAAATCTTGGTTTTGGAGGGCTTGTGGCCGTCGATTGAGCTGATTTCCACACTTCGCAGGGGGACTCCCGGGTCGGCGCCCGCGTCCCCGAACGCCCGCACGTACAGCCGGTGCGTGGCCGCGATCGCGGCCAGCGCGCTCAGCAGCCGCGCGTCCACCTCGCCCGCCGCCAGCTGCCGGGTCGCATCCGGCGCCGCCGCCAGCCGCGGATGCCCGAGCAGCTCCCGCCCCGCCCTGCGCCGATCCGCCGCGTCCCGCTCCAGATCCCGCGCGAACCGCCGCACCCCCTCCGGCGTCACCCGCCGGACCTCGATCTCCGCCACCCGCGCCAGCGCCCCCGGCGCGAGCACCGGATCCAGCCCCGCCCCGAACATCGCCCGCACCGCCGGGGTCACCACCACCACATCGGCGTTGATGATTTCATCGTCCGCACTCCGCAACGGCAGCAGCGTCCCCGGATCCACCCCCGCCCCCGCCAGCTCCGCGCACATCGGCGGATCACACCCCACGATCCCCCGCACCTGAGCCCCCACCCACCGCGCCGCGTCCCCCCGCGACAGATCCGCGACCTCCACCTCCCGCAACTCCCGCGACCGCTCCACCTGCGGCGCCGCCACCTCCCTGACCGCCCGCGAGTTCACGAACGCCCCCGCGACAAGCACCCCCGCCGCCGCCAGCGACAACCCCGCCGCGACCCGCACCTGCCGCCCAGGAGGCACCCCAAACCGCACCCGACCTCCAAATCCCACCAGCAGCCTCGCTCAGGTCACCACACCACCACAGCACGTCGCAAGCCTGACCGCTCAGCTCAGATCGACTCCGCCGGCGAGCCGAGCACCCACCTGAGCGGCGCCGGGCACAAGCGCGCTCCCTCGGCTCGCGCCTGCCACGGTTGATCACTCGCCTGGCCGCCCGGTCTCGTTCATTTGGCGTTCGAGTTCAGCCAGCCTCCGCCACGCCTCGCCCAAGCTCATGGCCATGGTTGAGGTCGCGAAGAGTGTGAACACCACCTCAATGGCCTCCTGTGCGGTGAGCCAGGACGCCAGCAGCCCGCCGAGCGGAGCCGCCAGGCAGACCGCGCTATGGGACATCAGCCGGAAGACGCCGCCCACGCGGGCCAGTTTCCGCCGGTCCACGTGACGGATCTCATACGTCCTGATCGACACGTTCAGCAGCCCGCCCGCGCATCCCGTGATGAGCGTGGCGACGGCGTAGGAGAGCGGCTCCCCTCGGGTCGCGATGAGCAGCGCCAGCACCCAGATCCACATGTGTATGTTCAGTGTGCTCGCAGCCGGTTTGATCAACCCCCGCAGCGAGGGCAGCCGGGAGAGAGTGGATCCGATGACGCCGCCGATGCCGCCGGCCGCCAGGACGCATCCCACCAGGATCGGCGAAAGCCCGGCCGAATTCACCATGAAAATCATAATAATCGCATTAATGGCCAGATTTCCGGCGGCGGTGACCAGCATGGCTTGGCGCAGGAACGGGTGGCCGAATAATTCGCGGAATCCGCTGGCCATCTCGGCGAGCAAAGAGCCCATGGACGGCTTTGACGCGCGCCGCTCTGTCTGCTTCAGTTTTGCAGGCCTTTTGTTGCGTGGGGCTTTCGCTGTTCCGGAAAGGAACCTCGCGGACAGCAGGAAAACACCAGTGTTCAGTATGAATGCCGGTAGCCGGCCCAGGTCGAATAGCATTCCGCCGAGCGGCCGACCGGCCATCGCCGCGATATGTACGCAGATCTCGCTGGCGGAGAGTCGCGCCGGTGCGTTCTCCCTCGATATGAGGGTGGACAGTAGGGTGGTTTCGGCAAGCGAGTAGGTGACGCAGAGCGCCCCTTCGATGAACGCGACCACGATGATGTGCGCGATCGTGACCTGCTCGATCGCTATGGCGACTCCCAGGCTCCCGATGGCCATTGCGCGCCCGAACTCGGTGAACTGCATGATCACACGAGGATCGGCCCGGTCGGCGAGCACGCCGGCCGGTAGATAGAACAGCAGGCCGGGCACGGTGAGCGCGAACGTCACCAGCCCCAGGATCACCGGTGACTTCGTGATCGACAAGGCCAGCAGCGGGTAGGTGATCCCGATGGCCCGTGCCCCGAGCGTGGATGCCGCGATGCTGCAGGCCGCAAGCCTGAACTGCACCCGCCGGAGGCGCATCTCCGCTCGTCGTCTTCGAACGGAATTGGCGCGTCTGGATTTCTTCACTTTCTTCTCCGAATAATGATCTCGGATATCGTGGAAGCGGCGTTAGGTCGCGCTTTTGCAGCGGCTCGGCGCATAGTTCATACTCATCGGCCTACTTGGCAATGAATCACGGCTAGGAATCGGTGTGACGATAGCTAGCTGCCCGATGCAAGGTCCGTGCATGGCGAGATACCCGCATGCCGGGTTCGTTTAGACGGTTCTCGCGTGACTGGGATCACCTAAGGAAATGAAGCATAGCCGCCAATCCATTGTGATGGGGCAGTTTCACCCCATCACAGGATCTCGAGCAGGCGCAGGCCATCGGTTCTGCTGCCGTAGTCAACCTTGTCCGGCTATTGCACCGCAATTTGGTCAATATGCGCACTAAATGGGTGACAGCGGTGCGAATGCCTAGTGCCGTGGCGATCTGTGGGGGAGCCGTCGGCCGCCACCCCGAAGCTTGGCAGTCGAGACATGGGCAGCTGGCCGGTCAGATCGGCTGCGGGTCGAAGTCGCAGTTCATCCGGACGCCGCGAGCCGCGAGCACCGCGTCCGGGTGCTCCACGCCGTCCTGCGCCGGGTAGCGGGCCAGGGTGTCCTCGATCAGCCGGTCGGCTTCCTCCGCCGCGCCGGCGGCGCGTAGGTCGAGCGCCAGGTTGGACGCGCATGCCAGCGTCATGACGTGGTCTTCGCCGAAGAAATCACGGAGCCGGGCCAGGACCTCGTCGCCGTACCGGCGGGCCTCCTCGGCCGCGCCCAGCGCGGCCAGGTCGGACTGCAGGTTCACGGCGCAGGTGAGGGTGTAGTCGTGCGGCCAGCCGAGCCGATTCACCAGGGCGTCGACCGCCGTTTCGTTCAGCCTCCTGGCCGTCTCCGCCTCGCCGCGCAGCCGGTACAGGATGGCGAGGTTGCCGTTGCAGGCGTGCGTGAACGGGTGGTCCTCGTCGTACACCATCGGGTAGCGGGGCACCGTCTCCAGGGCGAGCGCGAACGCCTTGTCCAGATTGCCCACCATGCGGTAGGCGTTGGACAGGCTGATCGCCGCCGCCATGGTGTCCGGGTGGAGTTCGCCGAACTGCCGCCGGAGCCGGGTGTGCGTGTCCTCCGCCAGTTCAAGCGCGTCGTACAGGTCGCCTCTGCGGCGCTTCGCGATCGACAGGTCCGTGGCCGCCAGCAGCGTCTGGTGGTGGTCCAGCGACAGCTGGTGCTTGCCGTAGTCGAACGCGTCCTGGGCGAGCTCGCAGGCCATCCCGTAGTCGCCGCAGAGCCGTACCGCGCGAGACAGGGCGCTGTAGGCGCGGAGCACCTGGCGCGGGCCTACCCCGCGCTGAGCTGTGCTGAGGTCGCGCAGCAGCGACTGCAGCAGGTCGCGGGCCCGGAAGTAGTCGCTCGCCAGCAAGTAGTCGATGGCCAGGTTGTGGCGGGCCCGGAACACGTTGGCCTCCTCGGGGGGCCGGGTCGCCTGGTAGCTGATCAGCAGGTCCTCGTCCAGCTCGCGGGCCCGGTGGAACTCTCCCCTCGCGCGGAGCGTGCTGCCGTAGCTGTTGGTCGCCCACAGCGTCTCGGGGTGGTCGCGGCCGAGCACGGCGCGCATCTGGTCGAGGGTCTCGTGGTCGTTCTCGTACGCGGCCGCGTACATGCCCAGGCCGCGCAGGATGTTGCCGAGATGCTTGCGGGCCACCAGCACGTCGGCATGCTGGGCGCCGTCCCGCTCGGTCCACCGGGCGATGAACTCCTCCACGAAGGTGCGGGCCAGATGGTAGTTGCCCGCCAGGTAGAGGTAGCGGACGGTGTTGAGCGCGAACTCGCGGACGTTCGGCAGCTGGCACTCGGCCAGCCTGGAGTGCACGATGTGCGGGACGAGCTCCTCGAAGCTCTTCCAGTTGTTGTTGTCCTCGGCGTCTGTGGGCGCGCTGTGCGCCAGCAGCAGGTGCACCTCATGCCGGATGTCGTGCTGTTCGGCCTCGGTGAGCTCCTCCCGCAGCAGGGTCTGGATCAGCCGGTGCACCGTGATCGTCCGGGTGGCCGAGTCGATCTTGGCGAGGGCGTACCGGCCGAGCACGCTGAGCGCCTTGGTGAGCATCAGCGGATCCGCCAGGATGGGGGCGAGGCGCGGGGTGTCGGCCATGGTGCCGCGCCGGAAAACGTCCCGCGGGATCGGCTCTGGGCCGAAGAACGCGCAGCAGCGCAGCACCTCGATCGCCTCTGGCAGCCTCCGCCGTAATTCGTGCACGGACAGCCCCCACGCCGCCGCCATGGACTGCGGGTAAGCCTCGGCCTTGTTGAGCGCCATCAGCCGGGTGGTCTGCTCGTCCAGCAGTTCGATGTACTCGTCGATGGACATGGCCGTCTCGAACATGAGCGCCCCCGCCTGCTCGAGCGCCAACGGCAAGTCCCCGAGCTTCTCGGCCAGGGTGTCGGCCAGCTCGTCATTGATCTCCCGCCGCACCCGCCTCCTCAGGAATGTCACGCTCTCGTCCCGGTCGAAGACGCTCACGTGGAGCGTGGTGCCGTGGCTGGTCCACAGTGTGTTCCTGGAGGTGATCAGCACGTGGCCCGGGCCGCGCGGGATGTAGTCCTCCAGATCGGTCGGCTGGTTCGCGTTGTCGAAGATCACCAGCCAGCGCCGGTACGGCTCGCCGCGCTCCAGCGCCCGTTTGACCGACGCCGCGGTCTCCTCCACGCCCATGCCGATGCCCGGCGGCAGCCCGAGACGCGGCGCCAGCGCGGCCATCGAGGCCGGGACCAGCTCACGCTGCTCGGCCGGGACCCAGTAGACGACGTCGTAGTGGCGGCGGTACCGCCACGCGTATTCGATCGCCAGCTGGGTCTTGCCCACGCCGCCCTGCCCCTGCAGGGCCTGCGGCTGCGCCTCCGGGACGACCGCCGTGACCTCGGTGATTCCGTCCCGCAGCTCCATTAGGAGAGCCTCGCGGCCGGTGAAGTGCGGATTGCGCGGGGGGACGCGTTCCCAGATCTCTGGTTGCCGGTCCGGAGTCGAATAGGCCGCGCCACCTGAAAGTTCCACCTGAAACCTCCACCTCTGGCCCACCATTGGAATCTGGGATATAGCGTGATACTAAAGCTTGATTCGCGCTCGTGGTGACTACAGAATCATAAGGAAGCACGGTGGGGTTTCGGGGCGCCAGGCGAACTTGCGGCAATGAGTATCGAGTGGGCGGCCTTCAAGTATTTCGGCGATGAGGGCGCCGGAGTGGCACGGTTCCAGAGCAACATCGGATAGTGCTGCCGCGCGACAGGTACGGCGTGAACCCGCCCACCGGTCATCGAACTCGATATATGGTGCGAGGAGAGTGGCTCGGGGCAGGTTTCGACCACGAGGTGGTGCCACTACTTGCACGAAATGAAGGACGCCGACTGGGAGCGGCTCATCTCCCAGCTGAGGAAAGGCGCCTGCACGCCATTTCTCGGGGCCGGGGCCTGCGCGGGCAGCCTCCCCTCCGGCGCCCAGCTCAGCGAACGCCTGGCGGCGCGCTGGGGCTATCCGTTCGGCGACAGGGCCAACCTGACCAAGGTCACGCACTACGGCGCCATGAAGTTCGGCGAGTCTATCCACGTCAAGGAGCAGGTCTGCGCGGAGCTGGCCGCGGCCGGGGTGCCCGACTTCAGTGACCCGCTCGAACCGCACGGCCTGCTCGCCGGATTTCCGTTCCCGGTCTATCTCACCACTAATTACGATGACTTCATCTATCAGTCGCTGAAGGCCGCCGGGAAAGATCCGAATGTGGCGCTCTGCCCGTGGCACGGCGGCCTCGCCTTCGACGAAGATCTGTTCCGCCACAAAGCCGGTTGGAATCCCGGCCCGGACGCCCCGTTGATCTATCATCTGCACGGCAGAATTCAAGATCCGAGTTCCCTCGTCATCACCGAGGACGATTATCTGGAGTTCGTCTTCAACCTGGCCTATGATCGGGCCGCGGAAACGCCGATCATGCTCCCGGCCGCAGTCATGCGGGCGTTGACCACGCGGTCGCTGCTCTTTGTCGGCTACAGCCTGCAGGACTGGACCTTCCGCTTCCTGTTCAACAGCCTGCACCGTGCGGTGCCGGGAATCAACCGGCGCCGGCACATCAGCGTGCAACTCGCGCCCAGTGTCGACGGCACCGCGGTGGGTGATCTGCAGCGCGAGCTGCAGAGGTATTACGAGGACTGGAAGGTTTCGATTTTCTGGGGGACACCCGCGCAGTTCTGCGAGCAGCTTCGCGAGCGGATGGGAACGATCACGTGATCACGGGAAGCGGAAGCGCACAGGGCCGGCCCTACGTCGGTTTGCGGGCCTTCCAGCGCGCTGACAGCCCCAAGTTCTTCGGCCGGGAGCGGGAGGCCTACGAGGTCGCCACCCAGTGGCAGGCCAACCGGCTGACGATCCTGCACGGTCCGTCCGGCGTCGGCAAGACCTCCCTGATCAACGCGGGCGTGCTGCCGCTGCTCGACCCGGACGCGACCGACACGCTGCCGGTGGGCCGGGTCTCGCACGGCTCCGTCTTCCCGGTCGCCGGGGCGGCCCGCTATCCGGCCGCCGCGCTGCCGCCGGAGCACAACCCGCACGTGTTCGCGCTGCTGTCCGCGTGGGCGCCGCAGGAGTCGCCGGCCCGGCTGGCCCGGCTCACCCTGGAGAGCTTCCTGCGCGGCCGGCCGTCCCGGCAGGATCCGTTCGGCGACCCGGTCCTGGTGCTGCTCGCCATCGACCAGGCGGAGGAGCTGTTCGACGACTTCGCGCACCGGCGGCCGTACCGGGAATGGTTCCTGGACCAGCTGAAGAAGGCGCTCCGCGCGGATGAGAACATCCGGCTGCTGCTGTGCGTCCGGGACGATCACCTCGCCTCGATCATGCCGTACCGGTCCAAGCTGGCCGGGAACAGTCACGGGCGGATCCGGCTCGATCCGCTGAGCCGCGAGGAGGCCAGGCAGGCGATCGAACGGCCGCTGGCCGGGACCGGGCGCAGCTTCACCGACCACGCGGTGCGCAAGCTGCTCGATGATCTGTGCGTGGATCGGGGCGGGCTGCTCGCCGACCAGGAGCGTGCCGAGCCGGTGGAGCTCCAGGTGGCCTGCTCCATGCTCTGGCGGTCGCTCCCCGCCGGGGTCACCGAGCTGTGCGAGGCGATGGTCCGCGAGGTCGCGGCGGAGCACCTCAACGGGGACACGCACCGGCTGACCGGCTGGCTGGCCCGCACCTTCGTGACCGAACTGGTCACCCGCCAGCGGGTCGACATGGGGGAGACGGTGACGGCCGGAATGGCCAACGCGGTCATCCACGCCCTGGTGGACCGGGACATCCTGCACGCCGACCGGGGTGGCTGGTGCGAGCTCGCACACGACCGGCTGATCCACCCCATCCTCAAGGTCGCCGGGCCCATCGACCTGTCCCATGAGGTCAGCGATCCGGACGACTACCTGCGGGCAGCTGAGCTCGCGCTTCGCGACCGCGACCTGGAACTGGCCGAGAGCCTGGCCGGCGAGGCGCTCCAGCGCGTCGCCGGGGACGTCCGGCTGGAGGCCGAGATCAGCTCGTTCCTGGGCAACGTGGCTTACCAGGCCGAGCGCTACGACCTCGCGATCGAGCGTTACCGCTCCTCCGCCCGGCTCTTTGAGACGCTGGGCGCGATCGACGCGGTCGGGCGGCTGCTGGTCGGCATCGGCCGGCTCCGGCTGGCCCAGGGCCGTCCCGGGCAGGCCGTGGACGAGCTCGCCGCGGCCATGCGCAGGTTCCGCCACGACCTCAGCATCAAGACCGCGCTGGCCTGGGCGCTCTGGTACGACGGCGCGCCGCGGGCGGCCAGGGACACCCTCACCGATGTGCTCGAACAGGAGGGCGGCGCGGTCGACGCGCTGCAGGCGCGTGGCGAGATCCTGGCCAGTATGGGGGAGAGCGCCGCCGCCCTGCGCGACCTCGGCCGGGCCCAGCCGCTGCAGTGGCCCTCCACCAAGGCCGCGCACGCGCTGGCGGCGATTCGCCTGGCCGTCGCCCGCAGCCTGACCGAGACCGCCCAGGAGAACGACAAAGAGATCATGGAGGCGCTGGCCGACGCGCCGGACAGCGGCCCGGTCCAGCTCTACGCGGCCTGGATCAGCGCCGAACTGGGCAACCGGGAGGCCGTCGCGGACCACGCGGCACGCGCTCTGTCGGCCCGCTCCCCGAGCCTGCCCACCCACCTGGTCCCGGTGGCCCGCTCGCTCATGTGACCGCGCGTTCGGGTTCCGCGTGGTGTAAGTGCGAAATTCGCTCCATCCCACCCGCATCGGCGATTTGAGATGGACAAGGTCGGCTGCGATAAGGGGATGACCGAGCGCCCCGGGAGCCGATTGGTGGCGATGTCGCGTATCGATTGATTTCACCGCCGCGTATTTCCGCCGCCTTATTCGCGGCGTGCGCTTGGGGTTTCGCCTTCCCGTACTTGTAATTGCCACCGCTGTCGATTCTGTACGACCATAGTGTCCTAAATTAGTAAAGGTGTGCCCTGGCGGGCCGAGAGCGTCGGACCTGAACGTCGAGAGGCATGGACAAGCGACCGCATCTGGGGGAAAACCTCATAAGGGAGCGTTGACGGGGAGGCACCTTGACCGTGCTCGTGAGCACAGCGGATGGCAGGAGACTGGCGGTTGAGGAACGGGGGGCACCTGATGGCAGCCCGGTGTTCCTGCTGCACGGCACACCCGGGAGCAGGGTCGGCCCGGCTCCCCGGCCTCAGGTGCTTTACCGCCTGGGAGTCCGGCTCATCACTTTCGATCGGCCCGGTTATGGTCTTTCCGATCGGCTGAAGGGCCGCGCCATCGCGAGCATCGCCGCCGACGTCGCCGTCATCGCCGACGCCCTGGGCATCGGGCGGTTCGCGGTCGTCGGCCGGTCCGGTGGGGCTCCGCACGCGCTCGCCTGCGGCGCGCTGCTGCCCGACCGCATCACCAAAGTGGCCGCGCTGGTGGGCTTGGCCCCGCCGAAGGCCGAGGGGCTCGACTGGTTCGAGGGCATGGCGCCCTCCAACGTCCGCGAGTACACCATCGGCCAGGGCGGCATCGCCCCGGTCGCGGCCAGCCTGGCCGCCGCGGTGGCTCAGATCCGTGCCGACCCGGCCAGCAAGCTGCGCGGCCTGGCCACCGAGAACACCGCCACCGACCGCAGGACCATCGCCGACTTCGGCATTCGCACCATGCTGCTGGACAACTTCTCCGAGGCGCTCCGGGCGTCCGCGGACGGCTGGGTCGACGACATCGTGGCGTTCTGCTCCGACTGGTCCTTCGACCCCGCCCGGATCACCGTGCCCACCCTGGTGTGGCACGGTGAGCAGGACGTCTACGCCCCGGTCGGGCACGCCCGCTGGCTCGGCCGCCGGATCCCCGGCGCCATTCTGCGCATTGATCGCGGGACCGCGCACTTCGGCGCCCTCGACGTCCTGCCGGACGTGATGCTCTGGCTCATCCGGGAACAGAACAACTAGATCGGCTGGGGTTCCAGATCGCGGTTGATCCGTCGCCACAGCCGGAGCTCGTGGACGGTCGGATGCTCCTCGCCGAGTTTGTCCGACATCGCCTGCAGGGTCGCCACCTGCAGCTCCGTCGCCTCCTCGGACCGGCCCTGCTCCCGCAGCACGATGGCCAGGTCGCCGCGGCACACCATGGTGTCGGGATGCCGGTGGCCGAGCGTGTTCTCCAGGCCGGTCAGCGTCTCCCGCAGCATTGTCTCGGCCTCGGCCAGCCGCCCCAGATCCGCCAGGCAGTTGGCGACGTTGAGGGCGCACGACAGCGAGTACGGATGGTTCGGGCCCAGTTGCGCGCGGAACGCCCCCAGCGCCTCCTCGCCGGTCGCCAGCGCTTCCTTGGCCGCGCCGAGACAGCGCTGGTAGATCATGAGGTTATTGGCGGCCACCCGGGTGAACGGATGGGCCGCGCCGATCCGCTTGGCGTACTCCAGATAAGCGGCCTCGGCGACCAGCCGGGCCTGCTCCTTATTGCCCAGCGCGGACAGGCAGGAAGCGCGCTCCAAGTCAGCGGCGAGTGCTTCGGGAGAGGACGGGTAGTTGCGCTGGAAACGCTCCCAGACCCCTTGCGCGATGACCATCGCCTCTTGCTGCTCACCCGCTTTGCGGAGCGAGACCGCCAGGCTCTTGGACGCGCGCAGGGACTCGATGTAGTCGTCGCTGAACGCCTCCCGGTAGAGCTCCAGAGTGTCGCGCAGCTGGTTGATCGACTCGGTGTAGAAGCCCGCCTCGCGCAGGTCCCGCCCCAGGTTCTGGGCGGAGCCGAGGGTGTCCAGGTGCTTGGGGCCCTTGACCAGGCTGTTGCGGTCCAGCGTGTCCTCGTCCAGGTCCCTGGCGTTGAAGCAGTCACCGACCAGGCGGAACGACACCGCCAGGTTGTTGGCCGCCTTCAGCGTCATCTCGTAGTCCTCGCCGAACAGGTCCTTCCATCGTCCATAGGTGTCCCGGGCCAGGTCGAGCGCCTCGGCGAACCGCCCGGCCGCGCGCAGGTCGGCTGCCCGGCTGTTGGTGGTCTGCAGGGTGTGCGCATGGCTGGGCCCGAGCAGTTCGGTCTGCCGCTCGAGCACCCACTCGGTGAGCTGCATGGCCTCCTGCTCGCGGCCCAGCGAGCGCAGCGCGTTGGCGACCGCGAAGAGCATGTAGAGGCGCTGCCGTTCGACCTGGCCGAACTTCGGCTCCCAGAATTCGGCCAGCGTCTGGCCGAACTGGATCGCTTCGGTGTACTGGCCACGCAGCCACAGGTAGCGGACCCGCTCGGTGAGCAGCAGCCGGGTCGTCTCCTCCTGGACGCAGTTCTGCGCCTCGGACGGGACCAGGTGCGGCCAGATGATGTCATAAAGCGGCCAGTTTGCCGGGTTGTCCACCTCGCCCTTGCTCGGGCGGGCTCCGACCAGGATGTCGTGCACCAGGTGCGAGGTCGACTCGCGCTCCTCCTGAGTCATCTGGCTCTTGATCACGACCTGGACCAGGCGGTGCAGCTGGATGGAGTTGTTGCCCGGATCCACCTTGGCCAGCGCGAACCGGGTGATCTCCCGGATCAGCCGGGGCAGCATGGCCTTCTGGCCGTCCAGCATCGGATCCTCCGGCAGCGCCTTCATCATCTCATTGCTGTAGATGAGCTCCAGCGAGATCGGCTCCGCCGCGAAGAACGCGCACAGCTGGAGCATCCGCACCGCCGCGGGAGAACGCTCCTGCAGCTGGGTGAGGGACAGGTTCCAGGTCGTCGCCACCGGCATCGGGTAGCCCGCCGGCGGGTCGGTGGACAGGATCCGCGCGGTCTGCGAACGCAGTTCGTCGATGTACTTGCTGGCCGACACCCCGGTCTCCGCCAGCCAGGCGGCGGCCTGCTCGACGGCCAGCGGCAGGTGGCCGAGCTCCTCGGCGACGGCCAGCGCTTCGGCGGGGTTCAGCGTCTCCACCCGCCTGAGCATGTGCTCCAGGCTCTCCTGCTTGCTGAACACCTCCACCTCGAACGGGGTCGCGGTGGGCCCCCACGACTTGTTCCGCGAGGTCACCAGCACATGTCCGGGGCCGTCCGGCAGGTAGTCGAGGAGCTGATCGGGCTCCCGGGCGTTGTCGAAGATCAGCAACCAGCGGGCGTGCGGGCGGCCCAGCCGGAGCGCCTCAAGCGCCGCCTGGGCGGCCTCGACCACGTTCTCGCTGACCCGGATGTTGAGCTTGAGCGCCAGCTCGGCCAGGGCCGTGTTGATCAGTTCGGGCTGCTCGGCGGAGACCCACCAGACCAGGTCATAGTCGGCCCGGAACCGGTGCGCGTACTCTAGCGCGACCTGTGTCTTCCCTACCCCGCCGAGCCCGAACAGGGCCGCCACCTTCTGGGTGGACCCGGTGGACGGCGAGGCCCCCACCAGCTGGTCGCGCAGGCGCTCCAGCGCCGATCCGCGGCCGGTGAAGGAGATGTTCCGCAGGCCGACGTTCCAGATGGGCGGGATAAGGCCCGGATACCGGGACCCCAGCGGCGGGTGATCGGCCGGGTACTCGCTCGGGTTCCGGCCCGCCGCCCGCAGCACCGCGTCGGTCGCCTGCTGCTGGCTGAGCCGGTACAGGTCGACCGGCGGGCGGTCCGCGAACGACGCCGGCAGCCGTACGTCGGCGACCCGGAACGGGGTGATCTGGCGCGGGCCGCCGGTCAGGTCGGCGCTGATCGCCTGGGTCCAGTCCTCCAGCGGTTGCGCCGCGCGGGTGAACGACGGCGACAGCAGCACCATCACCCGGCTGGCCTGATCGATCGGGTCCGCCTGCCCGCTGTTGGGGGTGAGCGCCCTGGGCGTGACCCGGCAGCCCGCGTGCTCCAGCACCGAGGTCATCCAGTCCGCCCACATCCGGTCCTCGGGTGTGTAGCTGAGCACGATGTCGGCCGGGTCGACGGGCTGCCGCCGGGTGAACGTCTCCAGCCACCGGACCCGGACCGCCTCCTCCATCGGCGCCAGGGCGGTGACCTTGCCGTTGGTGATCGCGGCGGTCAGCCGCTCGTACGCGGCCAGCAGCGAGCTGGGCGAGCTGGGCGTGTCCCCGAACGTCGCCAGGGTCTCCTCGAAGGCGTAGAAACGCTTGTACGGAATCTCCACAGATCCCCAGTACTGGTTGCGCTCCTCGGCGTTCATGCCCTTCGGGAACTGCTCGAACATGGACCTGGCGAACTGGCGGCCCGCGTCCAGCTTCTCCTTCTCCCCGTCGTCGATCCGCATCGGCACCGGCAGGATCCGCACGTCCCGCTTGTGGTGCCGCTCGTCGATGTAGTGCGCGACCCTGGCGGCCCCCTCGATGCTCTGGTCGGTCATGGTGAAGCAGTCGACCAGCAGGTCGGGCAGCTGCAGCGTGCACACGTCGGCGATATCGCTCAACCCGGTCCTGCTGTCGATCAAGGTGTAGTCGTAGTTGCGCTTCATGTTGTCCCTGAGCGCGTCAAGGAACCGCCCGCCGCCCAGCTCACCGTAGAAGTTGTCCCAATTGAACCCGGACACCAGCGACGAATAGTTCCGGTTCTCCTGCCCCGCCGAGATGAAGTCCAGCGTGCCGACCCCGGGGAACTCCCAGGACAGCGAGGTCGCGTGCGGCAGCACCTGCGCGTAGGCCAGATGCAGATCGGGCCGCCGGTCCGCGTGCGGGTCCGACTTCTGCTTCTTCGCCTCGAAGGCGTAGTCGGTGATGATGTCGATCACGCCCGGCGTGGAGGTGACCACGTCCACGTCCATGAACGGGCGCAGGAACTTGTGTAACCCTGGAGATTCCAGGTCCCAGTCCATCACCAGCACGCGCAGACCCTGGCTGGCCAGCACCCAGGCGGTATTGGCCAGCGCCATCGTGCGCCCGGTGCCACCCTTGTACGAGTAGAAAGTGATGATCTGGCCGTCAGTGTCGTTCATTTCAGCCTCCTCCGGGGTCCATCAGCCTTGGTCGTTGGGTCATCGGCTCGACGGGGACGTCCGCCCCGATCGGGGGGATCACCAGGAACTGGTTGGTGGCCCGGCCGAGCGCGTCGGGCAGCGCGCGCCTGAACGCGGCGAAGGACGTGACCGTCTCGGTGTGCGGATCGGTGAGCCGCTCGCCGAGCACCTTCTCCAGCGCCTGGCGCAACTCCGGCTCCCGCTCCCGCGTCTGCTCGTCGTCCAGATTCCACGGCACGAGCACGCTCACCCAGCCCCGCCGCAGCTTGTCGAAGTCGCTGAGCGCGGTGAGGAAGCCCGCGTGCGTGACCGCCCACGGGTCGATGATCATCACGCTGGGGTGGTCGGCCTTCTCCGACTCGCGCAGATCCGGCAGGTGATCGGCCAGCGAGCCGATCCGCGCGCGGAAGCCGTGCGCGGCCGCGATATCCACCGCGTACGAGCACAGCGACCGCGCATTGTCCTCGCTCCGGTACGGATTCCACTCCTCGCAGGCCCGCCCGTAGTAGTACGCGGTGCGCTCGGGGGGTAATCGGGCCAGATCCGGGGCGACGATGGTCAGCCGGAGCAGGCGCTCCGCCTGGTGGTCCAGAAAGGCGCTCGGCAGCGATTCGAAATCCAGCCGATCCGACGGCCGGATCCAGGTGTTCTGCGCGGCGAAAACGATTCGGTTGGCCAGCTCCCAGGTGGCTATCTGATATTGCGTCCGCCGGGCCGCCAGCTTCGCCAGACCGTAAAAACCCTCCTCCCGGTAGCGGGCGCCCAGTTGTTCGTAGGAGAACTGGATCTCCTTCGCCGCGAGTGGCAGGCTTTCCGGCGCCATGGGCGTCCACAACGCCGGAATGATCGCCTCTGGCGCCTGCCCGTCCGGCCCCACATGGTTGCTCAGTCTTCGGGCGAACGCGGTCCATTCGCGGCCGCAGTTGAGGCTCTCGAAATAGCGCGGCGAGTAGAGCGGGACAAACACCCGGCAGGTGGCCAGCGCTTCCGCCAGCCGTTCCTGCCACAAGTGCCCGGACCGCAGGCCGATGTCCATGAAACCGGCCTGCGCCGGGTCGGTCAGGTTGGTGAGCTGCAGGATGTGTTCACACAGGTCGCTGAACAGCTTGGCCACCCACTTGTTGGCGCGCCGGTGCGGAACATGGGTGGGAGTGTGGGCATAGCTCAAGAAGAAATAGGGCCCCGGAGAAGTCGGTCGCTGATCCATCCGCCTCCCTTCTGGGTTTCCCTTATGGAAACACAGAAGGGGCGGTCCGGGGGGACCAGATCGGCCTGATTATTCCGGCGCGCGGTGCCGGCGCATCCAGGTGATCGCGAAATCCACGGCGGTGGTTAATGGAAAGAAGTGGGAACTGCCACGTCCGATCAGGCCCATTCTGGTGCTTCCGGTCGCGGTGAAAGCCGCGCCAAGCGCCGCGAAGTCGCCATCGTGCAGGGCGACATCCCGGTATTCCCGCCATCGAGGGCCTTCGCCGTCGTCTGTCACGCAACGATAGAGGCGGGTGGGCGGGTCGGGCCGGTGCCGGTATTCGGCGAGATGGAACGCGGTGCACACCTCGAAACCGACCCCGAGCAGCAGGACGTGCGCGCCGGCGTCGTAGAGCCGGGCCAGCGGGGAACGTTCGCCGTGATGGCAGTCCGGCGCGTGCGCGTCGGTCAGCTTCGCCGCCAGCGGGCCGATCGCGCTGTAGGAGGTCTGCGCGTGGCCGCTGCGGAGCGTTCCAGGCAGTGCCCAGATCTCCTCGGCGATCCGGCCCATCCGCCAGGGCGGCGTCGTGGCGGGATCGAAGGCGGGCATCGACCGCCGGAACGCGTCGGTCTCGGCCGCCGTCATGCTCGCGGTGGCCTCCCGGAAGCCCGGCGAGGTGTCGGAGTTGTTGGTGGTGAACGCGGGGGCCACCAGCGTGCCGTCCGGCCCCAGCACCCCGCGCAGTGCCGCCACCACCGCGGCCGCGCCGCCGGGGACGGGACCCAGGCGGCGCAGTGACGCGTGTACGAGCACGGTCTGTCCCGCGCGCAGGCCGAGCGCGCGCAGCCCGGCTCGCAACGCTGTCATCGAGTCCGGGCTTCGTACGCCTCCCGGTGGCGCCGCGCGGATTCCCGGGCGGCGGCCAGCGCCTCGGCGGGAACCTCCTCGGCGAGCCAGGGGGCGGCCGTCTCGCGCATCCGGGCGGTGAACCGCGCGCCCAGCTCGGTGAGGGCCCCGCTGTCCGCCAGCGTCTCGATGGCGGTGGCGGTGTGCTCCCGCCACTGGGCGAAGTGCCGGTGAGCAGTCGCGGGGTCGCTGGAGACATGCCGGTACCGCCGCCAGAAGTCGGTGACCGCGAGGTGGGCGTAGGTGCCCTGCAGGAGCCCTTCGATCGGGCGGGGGTCGTCTCGCCAGGGCGCGTAGAAGAGGCCGGTCTCGTGCTCGTCGTACAGGTCGAACATGTCCAGGATGGCGCCCAGCTTCACGTGCTGGAACTCGTGCACGATGAGCAGGGCCATGGTGGCGGCGTCGTGGGGCAGGGCCGCGGCGACCGCGCCGAAGGCGTGCCGCGCGGTCGAACTGACGTCCCGGCCGTCCGCCGCCGGGGCCAGCGGCATCAGGGCGGTCAGTCCGGCGCGCAGGCCCGGAGCGTACTCCGGCAGGTGGGTGGTGATGAACTCCCAGGCGGCGGCGTACCGCTCACGCCAGGCGGCGAACTCGGCGTCGGACAGCCGGGCGGCGGACGGCCACTGGTGGCAGCTGCGGTAGGGGTCGCAGTCCTCCAGCAGCACGCGGCGCTCGTCGTCGAGGAACCTGACCGGTTCCCATTCGCCTCTCGCCCCCGGGACGTCGACCGCCCCGCCGGTCACCGAGACCGTGGCGGTCGGGCCGCGCAGCGCGCCGCGGAACGTGCCCACGCCGGGCAGGTGGACCGCTCCATCGCTCACCTCGGCGGTGAAAGAACCGGTGAACGAGCCACTCGCACTGGCCGCGGCGGCGGCGATGTTGCCGAGGTAGTCGGGGCTGTTCTTGCCATCCAGCCGGTCCACCGCCCAGACCCGGACGTACGGGTGGGCGAGCACCTTGGCGACGGCGGCGGGTGCCCGCTCGTCCAGTTCGACCAAAGCGGCCCAGCTGTCTGGAGCACTTTCCCTGACCGCCGTGGCCAGCGACCGGCGCAGGCTGTTCTGGGCCTCGGCCAGATGCTGGATCTCCCGTTCGCCGCCGAATCCGCTTGCGAGCAGGTCGAGGGTGGCGGCCGTCAGTGAGTGATGGCTCATCGCGACGCTCTCCTTGATGTGGGTGATGAGCTTGAGCAGATCGTCGCAGTAGACGCTCGGATTCAGGAAGGACCCGGCGTGGAACCGATGCGGGTAGAGGCCCCCGCCGCAGGAACTCACGACCGGACACTGCTGGCACTTCTCGGCCAGCCCCGCCAGGCCGCGCTGCCGGGCCTGGACGCCGGGGTGCCGAGCGACCTCGTCCAGCGAGTCGTTGAAGACGTCGAAGCCGGTCGCGGGCGCGCCGTCGAAGGCGACCTTCAGCGAGTCCAGCTGCTCGTAGGAGCCGTCGGTGTCGATGACGACGAGGGTGCTCGGCTCCAGGCCTATCGCCTCGGTCATGCTGGGACGGCCGTACATGGTCGCGATCACGGAGTCGAACAGCCGGATGCCGAACGGGCGCCCGTCCTGTTCCCAGCGGTCGAAGATCTTGATCAGCCAGTCGGCGTACGCCACCGGCGACGGTCGCGGCGGGGGCTCCTCCCAGGTGGCGTGGGGGAGCAGGAAGTCGATCCTGGGCGGGTCCAGCTCGGCCAGGGCCTCGTAGACGGTGATCGGGTCGTTGGCCACGTCGATCGTGCAGAGCAGGCCGCTATACAGTTCCGGCCGGTTGCGCAGCAGCCGGATGCCGCGGATGACCTTGTCGAACGAGCTGTTGCCGTTGGCATACCGGCGGTGCCGGTCGTTCGCCGCGCGATCGCCGTCCAGCGAGACGCCGACGCTGACGCGGTGCTTGCCGAAGACATCCAGGTATGCCTGGTTCAGCAGCACGCCATTGGTGTGGACCTTGAAAGTGGCCTCGGTGACGCCTTCCAGCGCGCCGCGTAACGTGGTGAGGATGTCGTCCAGGCGGCGGGGCCCGGCCAGCAGCGGCTCGCCACCGTGCAGGATCACATCGATCCTGGGCAGGCGATGGCGAGTCGCGTGCTCGGCGATACGCGCGGCTACCCGTGCACAGGTGTCCGGACTAACGACCACTGGACGTCTTTGCCAGCTCTGATCCGCATGCTCATAAACGTAGCAATGGTCGCAGGCCAGATCGCATCGACTATGAACCTTAATTACGAATTGATCCAGTGGTATGGTGCGTCCGGTCATTCTGTCCGCCCCAGCTAAATTGAAGACTGAAACGCTGCCACTTTGACCGTCGGTCCGGTAGACTCGCTTTTGACCCGCTGTAGTGTGAGAGGGTCCAGCTGCAATTGTGCAAGCGAGACCCCCCGGTTGTCCGAGATGTTCGAGGCGAGCTCGCCGTGTTGACTTTCCATCGCTCCTGAACCCTTTCATCGGCTATGACGTGCCGGAACGCCCGCCGCCATGACGGCGCAACAGGCTAGTCTTGAACGGCGATGCTATCAGTTGATCGAGCCCGTTGGGGGCTTGTGTTTACCGACCTTAGCTAACTCTTTGTTACGCGGTGTACGGTTTGCCCTTTTTCGGTGTATGTCCTGTGCGGCTATTGGAATAATATTAAGCGAGGCTAATCGTTTATTTATCCAATAATGGCGCCGGACGTTACCGGCGCCGTGTCAAAGGAAGGCGGCCGGCCCGGAGTGTAGTCAGCCAAGGTCGCCGGAAACGCCGGCCTCTGGACCCAGCAGGTTATCCAGGACTTTGACCCCGAATTCGAGTCCCGCCACCGGAACCCGTTCGTCGACCCCGTGGAACATGCCGAAGTAGTCGAGTTCCGGCGGCAGCAGCAGCGGCGTGAACCCATAGCCGCGGATTCCGATCCGGGCGAAGGATTTCGCGTCCGTCCCGCCGCTCATCACATAAGGAACCGGACGCGCCCGCGGATCCTCCCGCCGCAGCGCCGCGCAGAGCTCGTCGAACAGCCCGTGCACGGGCGCCGACGGCGCCTCCTCCAGATTCAGGAACTCCCGGGTGATCTTCGGCCCCATCAGCCGGTCGATCGTGTCCAGATACTCCTGCTGCGAGCCGGGCAGGAACCGCCCGTCCACGTGCGCCTCCGCCTTGCCGGGGATCGAGTTCACCTTGTCCCCCGCGCGGAGCATGGTCGGGTTGGCCGAATTGCGGATCACACCCTTGAACAGCGCGGAAGCCGCCGGCGGAAGGTGGCGGATCTCGGCGTCCAGGGCGTTGAGGTCGATCGGGGTGCCGAGCGCCTCCGCCAGTCCCTCGATCAGGGCGGCCACCTCCGGGGTGAGGTGGATGGGCCAGGTGTAGTCGGCCAGGCGGGTCAGCGCCCGGGCCAGTTCGGCCACCGGGTTGTCGACGGGCGGTTTGGAGCCGTGGCCGGCCACGCCACGCGCGGTGAACTTCATCCACGCGGTGCCGCGCTCAGCGACTGCCACCGGGTAGATCCTGGCCCCCTCGGCGGTGATGGTGAAGCCTCCCGACTCGCTGATCGCCTCCGTGCAGCCGTCGAAGAGCTCGCGATGGTTCTCGACGGCGTAGCGGGAGCCGTACGCGCCGGTGGACTCCTCGTCGGCGAGGAAGGCGAGGATCAGGTCGCGGCGGGGGCGCACGCCGCGCCTGGCCCAGTCGCGGACCAGGGTCAGGGTCATCGCCAGGCTGCCCTTCATGTCGACCGCGCCCCGGCCGTGCACGCAGCCGCCGTCGATCTCGCCGGAGAACGGGTGGCGTTTCCATTCGGCCGGGTCGGCGGGGACCACGTCCAGGTGCCCATGGACGAGCAGCGCGTCGGGGGAGTCGCCGGGAACGCGGGCGACCACGCTGGTCCGGCGGGGGGCCGACTCGATCAGCACCGGCTCGATGCCCGCCTCGGCGAGCAGGCCGGCCACGTGTTCGGCGGCGAGGCGTTCGCCCGGGCCGGGGTTGGTGGTGTCGATGCGGATCAACTGCGAGCAGATCTCGGCTACCTCGGTCATCGTGCCCTGTCCATGAGTCGTGGGTTCTCCGTCCCATCGTGTCGGATCATGGACGAACGGTGGTTCACAAATGGGTCTTGCCGGTGTGAGGAGTTGGAGTAAGGCTCGAAGTTGACCTCGGGGGGCCGCGCGAGAAGGAAGGCGCCCCATGACCGAAGTCTCCTCGACCCGTCCCCTAGGCGTCAGCCGTCCGGATCTGGCCGTCACCGACCTGCCCACCCCGGAGGAGGTGTTCAAGGTCTCCCGGATCGGGCCGAAGGAACTGATCAAGTTCGCCGTCGGCCCGAGCCTGATCGCGCTCGGCATCTCCATCGGCAGCGGCGAGTGGCTGCTCGGCCCGCAGGCCGTCGGCCAGTACGGCTTCATCGGCGTCGGCTGGGTGATCACCATCTCGGCCCTGCTGCAGACCTCCGCGGGCCAGGGCGTGTACGCGCTGGTGCACGGCGAGGTTCGGCCAGCGGCGTGACCTTCCCCGACGACGAGGAACGTGCCCACGTTCGTGGCGGCGGCCCTCGGCGACGAGTACGGCCGGGGCATGTTCTACCTGATCCTCATCCTCGGCGTGCTCATCCTGTTCTCCACCCAGCTGGGGATCTTCGAGGCCATGGTCCGGGTCACCACCGACGCCGCCCACGGCACCAGCACCCGCCTGCGCACCCTCATCGAGGGCGACCCGCGCCGCTTCTACTACCCGTTCATGCTGGTCCTGCTCGTGATCATCGCCGTGGTGCTGCACCTGGCGCTGCCGGTCAGCCTGGTGCAGTGGTCGGCCAACATGTCCAACCTGGGCGCGCTCATCTACCCGTTCCTGCTGATGTACCTCAACAGCAGGCTGCCGAAGGCGGCCCGGCCGCGCTGGTACCACCACCTGATCCTGGTGCTCAACTTCCTCTTCTTCGGCTTCTTCTTCGTCAACTTCATCGCCGACTTCGTGGGCGACCCGCTCGTCACGTTTTAGGTAGGGGTGTACTCATGTGCCGGTGGCCTGGCCGGGCCAGGCTGCCGGCATGGGAGACAACCTGCTCGTGTACGTCCCCGGCCTGGACGGCGACCCTTCACCGGCCGCCCGGCTGGCCGCGGACCTGGGGGAGTCGTGGCGGGCCGAGGTGTCCCCGGTCCGGGTCCGGCCGTGGAGCAACCGTTCCGCGGCCGCGCTCGCCCGGGAGCTGAGCGCGTGGATCGCCGGTGTGTGGGCGGAGATGGGGGGACTCGGGCGGATCATCCTGGTCGGGCATAGCGTGGGCGGGCTGCTGCTCCGGCACGCGTACCTGATCGCCCAGGGAGACGACGACAGCAGGGAGATGAAGGCCTGGGCCCAGCGGGTGAGCCGGATGGTGCTGCTGGCGGCCCCGAACCGGGGCGTCGAGGCGCGCCGGCTGTCGTTCACCGGCCGGACCATGGCGGAGTTGCGGCGCGGGGCGCCGTACCTGACGGATCTGCGGCTGCGGTGGCTGGACCACTTCGACCGGGCCGGCGACCGGATCCAGGTCGTCCAGTTGCTCGGCACCCTCGACACCGTGGTCACCCGGGACGACAGCCTGGACGTCGAGCAGTTCGGCAACGCGCGGCACGTCACCGTCCCCGGCGCCGAACACCACACGCTGCCGCGCAGCCACCGGCTGCTCTGGGCGGCGGTCGCCGGTCCGGTCCGGCCGACGACGCCGCTGCTGACCGTCGAACCCAGGACGGTGGTGTTCCTGAGCCGCTCCCGCGACCGGACCTGGCAGGCCCTGCGGCAGGCCCTGGCCGGGCGGGCCGACGTCAGGACCGTGCCCGCGCGCGCCTTCCTCGACGAGTACGGCCAGGTCTACGCCCGCCACCGGCACGGCGCCATCCACTTCGCCGGGCACGGCGACGGCGCGCGCGTGCTCGGGCAGGCCGTCGCCGCCGTACCCGCGATCATGTTCGGGAACGTCTACCTGGCCGGGTCCAGGCTGCCGCCCGGCTTCCCGTGGAGCCGGGCCATCGAAAGGGAACAGATCGGGCGGGTGCGCGACGACGGGAACCTGGCCGTAGACCAGGTTCCCGAGGTCGCGTCCTACCTGCTAGAGGTACAGGCCGATGCCGCCGACCGGCTCCGGCTCGATGGGCGCGCGGCCAGAACGTAGCGCGAACAGCTCGGCCAGCGTCGCCCCCGCCGGGCCGATGCCCTCGCTGGTGCCCAGCCAGGCCGTCGCCTCCTCGCTGTCCATCCGTCCCACCTCGATCTGGGCCAGGCAGCGGCCCGGCCGGACCACGGCGGGGTGCAGCCGGGCCAGATCCTCGTTCGTGGTGATCGCCACCAGCACGTCACGCCCCTGGCCGAGCAGGCCGTCGGTGAGGTTGAGCAGCCGCGACAGGCCCTGTCCCGTGGACGCCTTGGCCTCGGCGTGGATCAGCTCGTCACAGTCCTCCAGCACCAGCAGCCGCCACTTGCCCTCCCCGTGATCCGGGCACTCGCAGCCGACCGCGACCTCCATCAGGTAGCCGGGATCGTTGAACAGCCGCTCCGGGTCCAGCACGCAGTCGACCTGGCACCAGGTGGCCCACTCCCGGGCCAGCGTGCGCAGCAGCGTCGTCTTGCCCGTCCCCGGCGGGCCGTGCAACAGCAGCAGCCGGCCGTTCACGTCGTCCGGGCGCGTCGCCATCAGCTGGTCGAGCCGCCCGGTGGCGGCCCGCGGATAATTCGCCCGTACGGTGTCCCACGGCGACGTCGTGATCTTCTTCCCCGACCGGCGGCGCCCGTGCTCGCTCATCCACCAGAACCCCATGGACACCACGTCCGCGTCCTTCGGCGCCTCCTCCTCGGCGTCCTTGACGACCTCGTCCACGATCGCCACCGCGAGTTCCTCGCTGACCGCCGTCACCGCGATCGTCGCCGACTGGTTGGTGAACCGCACCACCCGCAGCGTCCACCCCTCGCCCCCGTACAGCCGGGCGTCCGGCCCGTCCACGGCCGACGCCGACCGCAGCAACCGCCCACGCGAAGCCGTCAGCGGCGCGTCCACGCGGATCCGGTCAATCGTGACCGTCCGGGCCCAGGGCTGCTCCCCCGTGGCGAACGGCGACAACGCCAGCGCGTCGATCACATCGGCCGGGCTGTCGCTGTCATCGATCCACACCTTCATCGCCAGCGGCTCCGGCGGCGCGGAGAACTGAACCTCCTTCACCACATTGGTCATACCCTCCATGATCCTCACCCGGGCCGCTGATTGTCGACGCATTTTCCGTCACAGCCGATGCCCGCCGCCTGCCGTCGTGCTTCGAGCTAGTTTCGGACCAGCAGGAGAGCTTGATTGGCGACCGGCCCCTCATCCGGCTCGGTGAGAGCGATCAATGTGTTGATCACGTTGCTAAGGCTTTTGACAGCGGCCTGATTGCTGTCCCCAGATTTGTCCTGAAGCTGCAGGGCCGCGGCATGAAGGGCGGCGACAGAAAGCACGATGTCGCGTTCACCCGGCGGTGCGGTTCGATCCAGCACTCGAGTGATCAAACCTTTCGCGTAACCAACCAGAGTGAGAACCCGTAAATCCGCACCGCTTTCCGTCAGCTTCTCCGATATGTGTTGCAGCGCCGTGGCGGGGTCTTCGTGGGAGCCGTTGGGGAGATGTTTTGAGAGGCTGTCATTCAAGAACTCCTGGAAAGTGGTCTCTTGCTTCCTCGATCCGTTGGATGAATTGACCCATGAGTAGACCAGGCCTTCCGCTGCCGCAGCCATTATTGAGAGTACTTCGAAGGGCCGGGCACCGAGATCGGCGATGAGGGCGCGGGTGAGCCGAAGTCGGTGGTCACGATTGAATTCGAGCTCCGAGCGTCGGTCGATCGCCTGAATTCGCGCGTCGTAGGCCTCCGCGTGGTCGTGGCGCGGCTCCTCTTGGTGGCGAGCCAGAGTGTCGCGAAGGGAGTCGGCGTGGGCGGGTGAGTAGGTCAGGGCGGCACGGCCGTTGAAAGTGCCGCGAAGCGTAATCCTGGGGTGGCGTTTCAAGGCGTGGTCGAGCGCGAGGTCGAGCGCGCCGGCGAGGTCGACCTGACTGTTGAGTTCTATATTCAGGCCGATCTCGCGGTTAGCGGTGGAAGCCACTTGAAGGGCGAGATCGACTGCTCGGGCGAGGGTTCCGTTCTTTTCGTCGAAAACGAGTTCCGGCACGCCGCCGATCGACGGGCGAAGGTGCGAGCGAACGGCGTCCCTGACGCTGGTGAGATTGCGAGTAAGGACGCGGTGCTGGGTCATGGACAAAGCGCGGGCGACGATGTCGTCAAGCTCCTGCAGACGTGATTCATCGGGACGACGGCCGGCCAGGATCGTCTGGCTTGCCAAGGTCCGCGCTCGCGCAATCGTGGCCGCGAGATCGAGAGCGGAGATCAGCTCGAATATCGGTAATCGGTCGGGTGTGGCCGAGAATACCTGCGCATAGGTCAATAGGTTGGTCAGTGACCGGACCTCGGGAACGATCATGGAAAGACGAATGAAGATATGTGTGTGGGTGAGGATGAGTTCCGGGTAGCGGGCCACCTGACCGGGCATTGGGTCGTACGGCCACGGAGCGTCTTGGGCCACAAGGCTTAACCGCTTGCCATCATGGGCCCAGACAGTATGGTCGCGGAACCCGGGCAGAATCTGGAGATACCGATGGTCGGCCTCGGCGGGAGTAGGGAGCCGATAGGTGAGGCCGTCGTCGAACAGGTTGTTCAGCCACGAGATGAAACGGGCTGCGTCGCCTGCCAGCATCCCGGTGGCCGTGATCGCGCCGGGATCCCCGGAAGGCGTGTGGCGGCCACGAAGATTCTCATACCGGACGAACCTGGTCCACATGTCAGTGGTGACCAACTGCGAGCAGATCGCCGTCCCGTCATCCAGATGGATCACGTTGTGGAGGGCGCGCAGCATGGTGACCCCGTCGATGAGGCGTCGCCGTTCCACGCTGACGGCCTCACCGGGGTCGAGCATTCGGTCGAGTCTGTCCCTGATCGCCGGCTGAACCTGCCTGCCTTGGTCAACGCAGGTGAACGCCAGAGCCAGAGCCCGGATCGTCCCAGCGCGCAGGCATGCCTCGATCAGGGGAGTGGAGTCGGCGTCGGCGGCCCACAAGAGGCTGGTTTCCCGCCACCACGGGTCGTCGGCGTTTCCCGTCAGCAGCTGGCGCAGGTCATCGGGACGCTCTTTGATCTGCGCGGCCGCGAGATATTCCTGAAGGGTCAGATGGGCGAACGCGAACAGGCCCTGCTCGCGCTCCACCAGCAGGCCGCTCTTGCTGGCTTCGCTGAGAAATACATCGGGAGTGATGCTCGTTTGGCCGCAGACTTCGGCCAGTGGCTCCTTGACGACCCGCAGTGCTTCCGCCGACGTGATGTCGCGCTGCCTGCTGACCATCATGTGGACGGCGAGATGCCGCATGACAGCCGCCTTCTGGGGTCCGGTCAGACCGGTGGGGTCGGCCAGGTTCTTGCCCTCCTGGCGGCGATGCAGGAGAACGTCACACATTTCCGCGTACAGCGCCGCCCGGCTGCCCGGCAGCGCTCCCCGGTAGCGGTGCACGTTCGCGATCATCGTGAGCAGGAGCGGGTTGGCGGCCAGGTCGTGCAACGCGGGCTGGCCGCGCAGCCGGCCGATCAAATCCAGGGCCTTCTGCTCCGCGATCTCGTGGACGTCCTGGTCGCGGCCCAGACGGGAGCGTCGTTCGATGGCCCTGTACCAGGAATGGAGGAACTGGGAGACCTGGTCGGCCGTGAACCTCTGTACGTGCAGGACGTCGGCATTGGTCAGCGGGTTGGACAGGTAGCCGTATGGCCGTGACGTCACCACGAAGGTGTTGCGCGGATACCGGGCGATCTGGTCGTGAACCCATCCGACCACACGCTTTCGGTCCTGCTCGTCCGCGACCTCGTCCAGCCCGTCCAGCAGAACCACGCAGCGGCCGCGGTCAAGCCGTCCGCGCAGCCACGCGGCCGGGATCCTGTCACGAAGCCAAGGTGATGACACGGCCACCTCGGCCAGGCTTTCCGGCTCCTCCGCGAGGAGCGAGGCGGTATGACCCCGCAGATAGAGCAGGACCGGCAGGCGCCGGGGACGCCAGAACTCGCGGCCGAGAACGCGCCGGTTCGGCTCGGAGAGCGCCAGGGCGGTGTATCTGGCCAGAGTGGTCTTTCCCGATCCCGGTGCCCCCAGAACCGCGAACACTCGCCCTTCGCGCAGGAACGACGCCAACGATCGCCGCTCACCTGGCCGGCCGATCTCCTGCGATCCGGCACCTAGCCCCGAGTCTCCGGCGGTGTCTCGCGCGGGACGAGGCTGGAGCGTCACATCCACGTACACCTGGCGCATCCGGAGCACGAACTCGCCCTGCGTCACCACGCCGATCGTCTCCATGTCGGCGACGGAAGCGCGCAATTGCCGCAGATAGACCCCACGCCGGATGTGCGGAAAGGGGGAGTTCGGCCTGGAAGGTTCGGCCGCCGCCGCGGTCAGAAGGGCGACGAGGAGGGTGAAACCGAAAGCCAGATATGTCCAAGTCCAACTAATTTGCCCGTCGTTGATGACTTGGTTGGCGGCGACACCGGCCGTGACGGCGCCAGTCGCCGCCGCGATCGCCAACGCGACGAACCGTAACCGAGGCATACCTGATCTCCAGCCCGATCTGCTTATCGTCGGCCCCTCGTGGCGCGGACCAGCACCGATCTGGGCCAGGGCACTCGTGAGGCCGAGCGGCTCCTGTCGCGTTGCGGCCCCGTTCTCATCGTTCGCCGGAATTGCCGGTAATTTCCGGAATTAACCTCACCGCAGGAAGGCGCCGAACGTTAGTTGATCGCGACGTGGCGCGCCAGCCGCAGTGATTATATGTGTAACTTCCCGGAAACTCTGGCATACCGAACGTGAAATTGGGCTGGCATAGGAGTGGGGAGTAGCGTAACCGGGACGTTCGACCTGGCCACTTTGGAGGATGGGTGGGGATCGATCCGTTCGTGTCGTGGGGAACGCCGTCAGAATCAGAGTCGCAGGAGGGTTCCGGGCCGCTCGCGGGGGTGCGGCTGGCCGTCAAGGACGTCTTCGACGTCGCGGGCACGCCGACGGGGGCGGGGCATCCGCGGTGGCTGGAGACGCACGATCCGGCAGGAGAGGACGCGGTCGCGGTGGCGCGGCTGCGGGCGGCGGGAGCCGTACTGGCCGGGAAGACGCACACCGACGAGCTGGCCTACAGCCTGGGCGGGACGAATCAGCACTATGGCGCGCCGGAGAATCCGGCCGCGCCCGGGCATGTCTGCGGGGGATCCTCCAGCGGATCGGCCGCGGCGGTGGCCGCCGGGCGGGCCGATCTCGGGCTGGGGACCGACACCGCGGGATCGATCCGCGTCCCCGCCTCCTACACCGGCCTGTACGGCTTCCGCCCCACCCACGCCCGCGCCCCACGCGAGGGAATCGTCCCCCTCGCCCCCACCTTCGACGTCCCGGGCCTGCTCACCCGCGACCTCCCCCTGCTCCGCGCGGCGGCGGGAGTGCTCCTGGACGGCAGCGGAAGCGGCACGGCCACCCGGCTGTGCGTGCCCGCCGACCTGTGGGCCGACCAGTCGCCCCGGGTGGGGGCGGCGCTCGCCCCCGCGATCGCCCGGCTCGGGCTCCCGGTGCACCGCACCCCGGTCGGCCACGACGTCACCGACGCGTTCGCGATCGCGCAGGCGGCGCAGGCCTGGCGCTGCCACGGCGCGTGGATCATCCGGGAGCGGCCGGAGTTCGGCCCCGGCGTGGGCGCCCGGTTCCGGCGGGGCGAAGGGCTCACCCCGGAGGAGGTCACGCTCGCCCGCAAGGCCCTGGACGAGGCCGCCGACCGGATCAGGGTGCTGCTCGACGGCGGCGGGATCCTGGTGCTGCCCACCGTGCCGGGCGCGGCTCCGGCGCTCGGCCGCCCCGAGGACCGCAGGCTGATGACGCTCCGGCTGACCTGCCTGGCGCCGCTGTCCGGCAGCCCGGCCCTCAGCCTGCCCGCCGGGCTGCTCGACGGCCGCCCGCTCGGCCTGTCGCTGATGGCGGCGCGGGGGCACGACGAGGTGCTCTTCGACCTGGCGGCCCGCCTCTAGGCTGTCCGCTATGAGGACGATTGACTGGGTCGACGACGCGATCGTGCTCGTCGACCAGACGCGGCTGCCGGGCGAGCTGACCTACCTGCGTATCACCACGGTCGCGGACCTGATCGACGCGATCCAGCGGTTGGCCGTCCGAGGTGCGCCCGCGCTCGGAGTCGCAGGCGCGATGGGCGTCGCGCTCGCGGCCAGGACCGGCGAGCCGATCGCGCCGCTGCGGGCGGCCAGGCCCACGGCCGTCAACCTGGCCTGGGGGGTCGACCAGGCGGCGGCGAACGCGGATCCACTGGCCCGCGCGCTGGAGATCAGGGACGAGGACCTCTCGGCCTGCCTGGCCATGGGCGCACGCGGCGCCGACCTGCTGGCCGAGCACGCCGCCACCCGGGTGATGACCGTCTGCAACACCGGCGGCCTGGCCACCGTGGAACGCGGCACCGCGCTCGGCGTCATCCAGACCATGCACGAGCGCGGCGTGCTCGCCGAGGCCCTCGCCCTGGAGACCAGGCCGCTGCTCCAGGGGGCCAGGCTGACCGCCTGGGAGCTGGCCAGGATGGGCGCGCCGCACCGCCTGATCGTCGACTCGGCCGGACCCTTCCTGCTGGCCAGGGGAGCCGCCGACGCCGTCCTCATCGGCGCGGACCGGATCGCCGCCAACGGCGACACCGCCAACAAGATCGGCTCCTATTCGCTCGCCCTCGGCGCCTGCCGCGCCGGGGTCCCGTTCCTGGTCATCGCCCCCGAGACCACGATCGACCTGGCCACTCCCACCGGCGACGCCATCCACATCGAGGACCGCGGCGCGGCCGAGGTCGTCTCCCTCGGCGGCGTGAAGATCGCGCCCGACGGAACCCAGGCGCTCAACCCGGCCTTCGACGTCACCCCCGCCGACCTGATCACCGCGATCGTCACCGACCGCCGGGTGATTCGCCTGGATCGCGGCGAGACGCCGTAACACATGCGGATTCGGCCAAATAGGCACTGTTGTAGACCGTTCCGCAATACGCTCGGATACCGCACCAGATACAGGAGATCTTCGTGGCCATCGACCTCGTGACCCGCAATGCCTGGGGCGCGCGAGCCCCGAAGGGGTCCTATTCGCCGCTCAGTTCGACGCGCGGCGTGAAAGTGCACTACACGGGCGGGCGCGTCGATCCGGCCATCATCACCGATCACGCCAAATGCGTGGCAATGGTGAAATCAATTCAGAATTTCCACATGGATGGAAATGGCTGGATAGATATCGGTTACTCGATGGTAGCCTGCCCGCACCGTAAGGTCTTCGCCGGTCGCGGGCCCAAGCACGTGCCCGCCGCCAACGGGGCCGGGCTCAACTCCGGTCACTACGCCGTGCTCGGCCTGGTGGGCAACGCCGGCCTGGTCGAGCCCACCGACGAGATCCTGCACGGCATCCTGGACGCGATCGAGTACCTGCGGGCCGAAGGCGGCGCGGGACGGGAGATCAAGGGGCATCGGGACGGCTACTCCACCGACTGCCCGGGCGGCCCGCTGTACGCCTGGGTTCAGCGGGGCGCGCCCCGGCCCGGCGGCGGCGACCCTCCGGCGGAGCCCGGCACGCCGCCCTGGCCGGGACGGCTGCTGAAGTTCCCGCCGGTGATGCGGGGCGACGACGTGCGAACCTGGCAGACCCAGATGAAGCGCATCGGCTTCGAACTCGACGCGGACGGCACGTACGGCCAGCGCTCCCGGGACGTCTGCAAGACCTTCCAGCGCCGGGTAGATCTTGACGATGACGGCATCGTGGGCCGCCTGACCTGGGAGGCTTCGTTCGACGCGAAGCCGTGACGCGCCGATACCGCACCCCACTGGCGTCATCGGGGTCGCGCTCGGCTTAGCATCCGTGCATGACGGTGTCACCTGTTGACCTCGCCGCCGAGTTCCCGCCCGGATCGCGGGAGCGGTGGCGCGAGCTCGCCCTCGGCGTGCTGCGCAAATCGGGCTTCGAAGGCGGCGATCCGGAGGACGCGCTGTCCTCCAGGACGTATGACGGGATCGAGATCGCGCCCCTCTACGACCGGCTGCCCGCCGCCCCCCGGGTGCTGCGGCCGGGCACCGGCTGGGATGTGCGGCAGCGGCACGCGCACCCGGACCCGGCGGTGACCAGGGAGGCGATCCAGGCCGACCTGGAGAACGGGGTCACCTCGATCTGGCTGGACCTGACCTCGCTCGACCCCGCCGCGCTGCCGGCCGTGCTGGACGGGGTGTATCTGGATCTCGCCCCGGTGATCCTGGACGCGGGGCCGCGCACCGAGCAGGCTGCCACGATCTTCCTGGAGCTCGCCGCCGGGACCGCGCTGGCCGGGGGCAATCTCGGCGCTAGTCCGCTCGACCCCGGCCTGGCCGAGCTGGTACGGCGCTGCGTCGCCGAGCAGCCCGCCGTGCTGGCGGTGACCGTGGACGCGCTGCCGTACCACGACGCGGGCGCCGGGGACGCGGTGGAGCTGGGCTGCTCGATCGCGGCCGGGGTGGAGGGCCTGCGCGCGCTCACCGACGCGGGGATCTCCGCCGAGCAGGCCTTCGGCCAGCTGGAGTTCCGGTACGCGGCGACCGCCGACCAGTTCCTCACCATCGCCAAGTTCCGGGCGGCCCGCCGCCTGTGGGCCAGGGTGGCCGAGGTCTGCGGGGTGCCGGGGGCCGTGCAGCGGCAGCACGCGGTGACCTCCTCGGCCATGATGACCGCCCGCGATCCGTGGGTGAACATGCTGCGCACCACGCTGGCCTGCTTCGGCGCGGGCGTCGGCGGCGCGGACGCGGTGACCGTGCAGCCGTTCGACGCGGTGCTCGGCCTGCCGGACGGTTTCGCCCGCAGGATCGCCCGCAACACCCAGTCGCTGCTGGTCGAGGAGGCCGGGGTGGCGCGGGTGAGCGACCCGGCGGGCGGCTCCTGGTATGTGGAGAATCTGACCGCCGCCCTGGCCGAACGCGCCTGGTCGTGGTTCCAGGAGATCGAGCGCGCGGGCGGGCTCGCGGCGGCATCCGAGACGCTGATCCCGGAGCGGCTGGCCGGCACCCGCGAGGCCAGGGCCCGGGACCTCGCCCGCAGGAAGAGCCCGATCACCGGCGTCAGCGAGTTCCCCAACCTGACCGAACGCGCCGTCGTGCGCGAGCCGGGCCCCGGGCTGCCCGCCTCCCCGGGGCGGGTCCGCTACGCGGCCGAGTTCGAGGCCCTGCGTGACCAGGCCGACGCTCAGCCGCAGCGGCCGCTGGTGTTCCTGGCCACGATCGGCCCGGTCGCCGTGCACACCGCGCGGGCCTCGTTCGCGGCCAACCTGTTCGCCGCCGGGGGCGTCGCCACCGTCACCAGCGGCCCCGGCGTCGACCCGGCCGCGATGGCCGAGGCCTTCCGCGACGCCGGCACGCCGGTCGCCTGTATCTGCTCCAGCGACCGCCTGTACGGCGAGCACGCGGAAGCCGTGGCCGCCGCGCTCCGCGCCGCCGGGGCGAGGCGGATCTGGCTGGCCGGCAAGGGCGAGTACGCCGGAGTGGACGGCACGATCCGCGCCGGCGGCGACGCCCTGGACGTGCTCGGAAAGACATTCGCCGACCTGGGCATCGACGTGAAGGGAGACACCCGATGAGCATTCCTGATTTCTCCGGCATCGGGCTCGGCATCGGGAAGGACCACCTCCCCGTCCCGGACGCGGAACCCTGGGACACGCCCGAGGGCATCGCCGTGAAGGCCCGCTACGACGCCGCCGACCTCCCCGGCTACCTGCCGACCTATCCGGGGATCGCGCCGTACCTGCGCGGGCCGTACCCGACCATGTACGTCAACCAGCCGTGGACGATCCGCCAGTACGCCGGATTCTCCACCGCCGAGGAGTCCAACGCCTTCTACCGCCGCAACCTGGCCGCCGGGCAGAAGGGCCTGTCGGTCGCGTTCGACCTGGCCACCCACCGCGGCTACGACTCCGACCATCCGCGGGTGGCGGGCGACGTCGGCATGGCGGGCGTGGCCATCGACTCCATCTACGACATGCGCCAGCTCTTCGACGGCATCCCGCTGGACAAGATGTCAGTCTCGATGACCATGAACGGCGCCGTGCTGCCCATCCTGGCGCTCTACATCGTGGCCGCCGAGGAGCAGGGCGTCGCGCCGGAGCAGCTGCAGGGGACCATCCAGAACGACATCCTCAAGGAGTTCATGGTCCGCAACACCTACATCTACCCGCCGGGCCCGTCGATGCGGATCATCTCCGACATCTTCGCCTACACCTCCGCCCGCATGCCCAAGTTCAACTCGATCTCCATCTCCGGCTACCACATCCAGGAGGCGGGGGCCACCTGCGACCTGGAGCTCGCCTACACCCTGGCGGACGGGGTCGAATACCTGCGCGCGGGGGTCGCGGCGGGCATGGACGTGGACACGTTCGCGCCGCGCCTGTCGTTCTTCTGGTGCATCGGCATGAACTTCTTCATGGAGGTCGCCAAGCTGCGCGCCGCCCGCTTGCTCTGGGCGGAGCTGGTCCGCGGCTTCGGCGCCAAGAACCCGAAATCACTCTCGCTGCGCACCCACTCGCAGACCTCCGGCTGGTCGCTCACCGCCCAGGACGTCTTCAACAACGTGGTACGCACCTGCGTGGAGGCGATGGCCGCCACCCAGGGCCACACCCAGTCGCTGCACACCAACGCGCTGGACGAGGCGCTCGCCCTGCCCACCGACTTCTCCGCCAGAATCGCCCGCAACACCCAGCTGCTGCTCCAGCAGGAGTCCGGCACGACCCGGGTCATCGACCCCTGGGGCGGCTCCTACTACGTCGAGCGCCTCACCGCCGAGCTGGCGGAACGCGCCTGGACGCACATCCAGGAGGTGGAGGAGTTCGGCGGCATGGCCCGCGCCATCGACAAGGGCCTGCCCAAGCTGCGCATCGAGGAGGCGGCGGCGCGCACCCAGGCCAGGATCGACTCCGGCCGCCAGCCGGTCATCGGCGTCAACCGCTACCGGCCTGAGGCGGACGAGCCGATCGAGGTGCTCAAGGTGGACAACACCTCGGTGCGCGACCAGCAGCTGGCCAAGCTGCGCCGGCTGCGCGAGGAACGCTCGCCCGCCGAGGTCGCCGCCGCCCTCGACGCGCTCGGCAAGGCCGCCGCCGGCACCGAGAACCTGCTCGAGCTGGCCGTGGACGCGGCCAGGGCGAAGGCCACCGTGGGGGAGATCTCCGACGCGCTGGAGAAGGTGTTCGGGCGGCACGAGGCGCGGATCCACACCATCACCGGGGTGTATCGGGAGGAAGTGGGATCCGGCGTGGACGAGGTGCGCGCCGCCTGCGAGGAGTTCGCCCGCGAGCAGGGCCGCCGCCCGCGCATCCTGGTCGCCAAGATGGGCCAGGACGGCCACGACCGCGGCCAGAAGGTGATCGCCACCGGCTTCGCCGACCTCGGCTTCGACGTGGACGTCGGCCCGCTGTTCCAGACGCCGGAGGAGGTCGCCCGGCAGGCGGTCGAGGCCGACGTGCACATCGTCGGCGTCTCCTCGCTCGCGGCCGGCCATCTGACCCTGGTGCCCGCGCTGAAGAAGGCCCTGGACGAGCTGGGCGCGGGCGACATCATGGTCGCGGTCGGCGGCGTGATCCCGCCCGGCGACTTCGAGGCGCTGCGCGCCGCCGGGGCCGCGGCGATCTTCCCGCCCGGTACGGTGATCGCCGAGGCGGCCCTGGACCTGCTGCGACAGCTGCGCCGATGAGCGTGCGGGCCTACGCGGACGGCGTGCTGTCGGGCTCGCGCCGGGGCATCGCGCGCGCGATCACCCTGGTCGAGTCCACCCGGGCCGACCACCGGGAGCTCGCCCAGGAGCTGCTCGCCGAGCTGGCGCCGCACGCGGGCAAGGCGCGCCGGGTGGGGATCAGCGGCGTGCCCGGGGTCGGCAAGTCCACCTTCATCGAGGCGCTGGGCACGCACCTGACCGGCCTGGACGCCCAGGTCGCCGTGCTCGCGGTGGACCCGTCCTCCACCCGGTCGGGCGGCAGCATCCTCGGCGACAAGACCAGGATGGCGCGGCTGGCCGTGGACCCGAAGGCGTTCATCCGCCCGTCCCCGACGGCGGGCACCCTCGGCGGCGTGGCCAAGGCCACCCGGGAGGCGATGGTCGTGGTCGAGGCCGCCGGGTACGACACCGTCCTGGTGGAGACCGTCGGCGTCGGCCAGTCGGAGACCGCCGTGGCCGAGATGGTGGACACCTTCCTGCTGCTCACCCTGGCCCGCACCGGCGACCAGCTGCAGGGCATCAAGAAGGGCGTGCTGGAGCTGGCCGACGTGATCGCGGTCAACAAGGCCGACGGGGAGCACGAGATGTCCGCCAAGCGGGCCGCGCGCGAGCTCAGTGGCGCGCTGCGGCTCATCCGGTCCGAGACACCGGTGCTCACCTGCAGCGGCCTCACCGGCGCCGGACTCGAGGAGCTGTGGGCGCAGGTGCTCCGCCATCAGGAGCGGACCGACCTGGTCGCCAAACGCCAGCGCCAGGCCGTCGACTGGACCTGGGCGATGGTGCGGGACCGGGTGCTCGCCGATCTCCGGGAGCGCACCGACGCACTCGCCCCGCTGGTGGAGGCCCAGGTCCTGGACGGCACGCTCACGCCCGTCCAGGCCGCCGACCTGCTCTACAGGTCGAGTTCGGAACCGCCGAACCGGTCCTGAAGGAAGCGGCTCTGGGCTTTCAGGGCCTGCTCGTCGCCCTGGTAGACGGCGTCGGCCACCCTGCCGAGACCGGCTCGGAGCAGCTCCAGCTGCCCCAGGAGCTCGGCGTGGGCGGCCGGGCGGCGGGACACCGGCAGGTTGGCGTAGGCGTTGAGGCTGGTGGGCAGGTAGTCGCGGATCGTCTGCGACACCACGTGCAGCTGGTCGGGCGCGGTGGTGAGCACCTCCGCGCGGTCCAGCACCTCTTTGAGCAGCCCGCCCAGCTCGTACGCCTGCCGCAGCACATCGTCCGGAAACCGCCCGGGAAGCCCGGCGAGCAGCGTGTCGAGGTCCGCGCGCAGCTCGGCGGTCTCGACCTCGGCGTGCGAGAGCACCACGCGGGTGCGGTCGGGCGGGGCGAGCAGGGCGCCGATGCCGTACAGACCGGCGACGACCACCGGCCAGAACGCGCCCGCGACGCCCGCGAAGACCAGGCCGACGCCGATCAGGGCGAGGATCGAGCCGACGATGTTCTTCGTGGAGCCCAGGTAGGTCAGCACCCGGTTACTGGTAGCCACGGATTTCCTTGAAGGCGGCGGCCAGCGAACCGGTGCGCGCGTCGAACACCGCGCCGCCGGTGAGCTCGGCGATCCGGGTCATCTCATCCACGTCGCTGTCGCCGAACAGGACGACGAAGGTGGGCACCCTGCGCTGCTCCTCCGGGAGCCCGCGGAAGAAGGCGTCGAAGTCCCCGGCGCCGGAGCCGTCGGTGTTCTCGCCGTCGGTCATCAGCACGATCGAGGTGTAGTGGCCCGGCTCCACCGGCTCCTGGTATGCGGTGCGGAGCGCGTCGAAGATGGCCGTGCCGCCCCCGGCCTGGAGGCTCTCGGCGAACGAGCGGATCTCGGCCAGCGCCGCCTCCGGGTCCCGTTCCGGCAGCGTGAACGCGCGGGGCGGCAGCGGCGCGTCGTTGAAGGGGATCATGGTGACCGCCTCGCGGTTGCGGAACCGGGAGAACGTGCCGGAGGCCGAGGTGTCCGCGCCGGTCAGGGTGACCAGGGCCTGGCGCAGCGCGGCGATCCGGTCGCCCTCCATGGAGCCCGAGGTGTCCAGCACGAACCTGGCCCGCGCGGGCACCCGCACCTCGTTCAGGTACGCGGCGATCAGCTCGTCGGCCGCCGAGCGCCGGTTCGGGAACGGCAGCTCCAGGACGGGCTGCGCGGTGCCGATGCCGGGCACGATCGGCCGCCGGAACGTGGTGGTCATGATCTTCCGCTGAGTGTCCGGGGTGCGCAACCAGGCGGCGAGCTCGTCGTAGGCGGCCTTGTTGGGGGAGGCCGTCAGCAGGGTCAGCGGGTAGTCGGCGGAGACCACGCCGTCGCTCGGGTAGATCAGGGTGAGGTTCATGCCCCGCAGCACGGACTCGTAGTTGATCAGGCCGTCCACGCCGGGGCTGCGGGCGTACGCGTCGGCCAGCCAGCCGGAGGAGCCCGAGGTCAGCCGCTGAGCCGAGAAGAACCCCTTCAGCTTCGGGGTGACCGCGTCGATCTGCTCCGCGCTGAGCGCCTCGTCGGCGTCCGACAGCGCCGCCGCCACGCCCACGAGCGCGGAGAAGCCGGAGTTGGAGGAGGCCGGGTTGGTCATGCCGAAGGTGAACCGGCCCTGCGTCGCCGCGGCCGCGATGTCCGACCACGACGGGGGAGCGGTGTCCCAGCCCAGTTCTTTGGCCTTGGCCGGCTTCAGGCCGAGCACGACCGGGGAGACCATGACCTTGGTCTGGGTGGACAGCCGTTCCCGCGCGCCGTCGATCAGCGACAGGTAGCGGTTGGAGGAGAACCAGATCGCGTCGTAGCGGCCGTCCGCGCCGCCGCTCGCCACCTGCTCGGCGCCGTCCAGGGTGCCGGTGTAGGTGAGCTCCACGTTCAGCCCGGACTCCTTGAGCAGGGGTTCCAGGTCTTTGACCTCGCTTCCGGCGAGGATGCGGAAGGTGTCCTCCTCGCCGGAGCAGGCCGCGCTCGCCAGCAGCGCGAAGGCGGCTAAAACCACGCAGATCACGCGGGCCAGACGGGTCATTCGGCGCTCCTGGCCAGGTACGTCTGCGCGTGTTCCAGCTCCACGGTGAGGCTCGACACGGTGGTCGCCATGTTCTCGGTGGCCTGCGCGCGGAAGGTGTCGATCATGTCGATGGTGGCGTAGATGTTGTCGAACGCGCGGCGCAGCGAGTCCAGGTTGACCGTGGTCGAGGCGCTCTGGGTCTGGATCTCGGCGGCCTGCGTGCGCAGCAGCTCGCTGGTCGCCACGATCAGGTCGGAGGTGGTCTGGTTGAGGGCGCTGATCTGGTCCAGGACCAGTTTCTGCCCGGCCAGGGCCTGGGCCACCGTGACGGCGGTGCGCAGGGCCGCGATCGTGGTGGTCGTGGCGCGGTCCACGCCCTTGATGAGTTCCAGGTTGTTCTTGCGCACCAGGTCGAGGGCGAGGTAGCCCTGCGCGGAGACGGCGAGCTGGGTGAGCAGGTCCTGGTGTTTCTGGCGCACGCCGAACAGGGCGTCGGAGCGGAGCGCGACCGCGTGCTCCTCGTCGGCGGTGAGCAGGTGGTTCTCCAGCTCGGCGTCCAGGGCGGCGGCCAGCGTCGCGTACTCCTGGAGTTTCAGCATCGACTCCCAGAGCACGCGGCGCTCGCCCTCGATCGCGGCGTTGTCCTTCAGCAGCTCGTCCTGGCCGGATTTGAGGGCGCGGACGATGTCGTCCAGATGCTTCTGCGCGCTGTGAAATTTCGCGAAATAGTCGCGCAGACCGGCGGGGATGAGGCCGAGGAACTTGCGGGCGCCGGTGGCCTGGCGGGGGTCTAAGTCGACGATCGTGCGGCGCAGGGCGACCAGCTGGCCGGGGACCGGTCCGGAGGCGCTCGCCACCGGGCGTTTCAGCATGCGGTTGGCCACCTGGGCGGACGAGCGGATCTCGGTGTCGCCCATGGCGGTGATGCCCGCGACCTTGCGGGTGAACTCCGGCGCGCGCGGGTCCATCGCGGCCAGCTCCGCGGCGAATCCGCGGGCCCGCTCGGCGAGCTCGGCGGCGCGGTCGGCCGGGATCGGCAGCATCGAGGCGGCCTTCTCGGCGGGCACCGGCGGAACCGGGTCGGGCGGGGTCAGTACTAGGTCCAACAGGGATCCTCACGGCTTCTACGGCTTCTACGGCTTGAGGTAGCGCTCCTCGATCAACGAGATGAGCTGCTCCAAGTGGTCATATGTCGGGGGCTCGACCACGTTGACGAGGTTCGTGGTGAGCGGGGTGTTCTTGGCGAGGTTGGCGAAGACCTGGGGGTTCGCGGTGCGGAAGCCGTACCGGGCGGCGAGGGCGGCGAACTCGGGGTCCTCGGTGAGCAGGCGGCCGACCCGGGTGGCCGGCTCGTCGAAGGGGACCAGGGTGTGCTTGCTGAGCACGGTCGGCGAGGGGTACAGCAGGCGCATCTCCGGGCGGATCGCGCCGTCGGCGGCGAACAGGTGCGCCGCGTACTGGGCCTCGTAGATCACGACCATGGGCGTCTTGCCCATGCCCATGGCGAGATAGTCCTCGAAGGGCGCCTCGGTCGTCGACTCGGAGTAGCCCTGGTCGAGGAAGAGCGGCGCCACCGCCTCGGCCACCTTCCCCGACTGTTCCGCCGATGTCACGACATCGTCGCCGTTAGCGACATAGCTGGTCATCGCCAGGTACATAGCGGCCGAGTTGGAGGTACGGATATCGGTGGTCGTCAGCAGGACCCGCTTACGCGCCTTATACGACGAACCCGGCAAAGAATCCCACCGAGTCCCCTTCGCCACCAAATCAAGATATTTCCGGATATCGAGGGTTTCGCCGGTGACCACGCCCGCCCGCGTCAGGGCGTCCACGATCGGTTCGAAGGTCGCCACGCTCATCGGCGAGTGGAACGGGGAGAACGTCACGCTCGCCCCGCGATCCTTCTTGATCTTCTCGGCGGCCGGCACGCTCGACGGGAACGCGAACGCGTACCCGCTCAGATCCACCGAACTCGCGATCTCCCGCGACCCGGCCGTGTCCACCTCGACCCGCAGCCCGTGCCGGGCGAAGGCGGCCTTGACCTCCGGGTCGTCGAAGAACGGCTTCTTCTCCGAACCGATCACCCCGCGCACCACGGTGAGCTCCGAGCCCTCCCGGTTCCCCAGCACCAGGGCGGCGGCGACCCCGCCGCAGAGCAGGAGCGCCAGCACGGCGCCAATCCAGCGTCTACTACTCATCTCACCCTGAATTATGTGACCGCCCGCTTTGCCCGGTGGGTCCGAAAGACAGAATTCAGCGCGTGTTCATTTTGGGGTAATTGGGGGGTCGACTCCCCCCGGGGCTGCCTGTTATCCCACCCGGGCGCAGAGAACCCCTCCAGAACGCACGATTGCATTTTTTCAGTCCTGGCCTGATGTGACGATGCTTGGGTTTTCGACTACGGGGAGGCGAACGTGTACCGCGATCCGATGCTGCCGCCGGTCGTGGCCAGAGCGCTGGCGGAGTACCGCACGCTGCTGGCCGAACACGGCATCACCTGGGGGGAACCACCGCTGGGTTACGTGCGAATGATGAGCTTCCTCCGGTTCCCGGATGAGGCGTACCAGATGTCCAAAGAGCCGGACCTGGACCGGGCGTTCCGGGACGCGCTGGACGGCCATCCCACGCCGGACGGGCTGACCGTCCTGCGGCTGCTCCCCGCCGGGCTCCGCCTGGAGGCCCGCCCGCTGGCCGTGCTCTCCGAGCACCCGCTGCCGTGCGTGCTGCTGATCGACTCCGCCCGCGACACGGCGACGCCCGTCCGCGTGGACGGCCAGACCCATCTCGTCCCGGCCGGCGGGGCCCGGCTGATCGAGATCACCACCGGCAGCACCCTCACCGTGTCCGGGGAGGAGGTGGACCTGTCCGTGCTGACCAGGGCCGCCGTGCCCGCCCGGCTGCGGCTCCGGGCGGGCTTCCCGTGCCGGTGGAGCGTCACCACCACCGACGGCCAGGGGTGGTATCCGGCGGGCGCCGACCGCCGCCGCGACTACCACGGCGTGCCGTTCTTCCACGGCGACGACCTGGTGCTGGACGTCCCCGCCGAACCCCTCACCGTGCGGTCCTGCCGCGGCATGGAGTACGGCACCGCCGAGGCCGCCGTGCACCCCGCCCCCTGGCGGGAGACCCTGGTCGAACTGGCCCCCGAGCGCCTCTACGACGCCGCCGCCCGCGGCTGGTACGGCGCGGACCTGCACGTGCACCTCAACTGGGCCGGGGACATCGTGGCCACCCCCGCCGCGGCCGCCGCCATGCAGCACGGCGAGGACCTGCACGTGCTCAACCTGGTCGCCGGGAACGTCTCCGGCGAGCGCGTCTACGACCGCGAGGCGCTGCAGCACTGGGCGGGCCGCGACCTGCCCTGGTCGGACGCCTCGCACGTGGCCAGGATGGGCGTCGAATACCGCAACGACCTGCTCGGCCACGTGCACGCGTTCGGCCTGACCGCGCCCCCGTCGATCTACCACACCGGCTTCCTCGGCCAGGCCGACTGGCCGCCCAACGGCGCCGCCTGCGGCGAGCTGAAGGAACTGCGGGCCGTGCTCGGCTACGCGCACCCCTTCCACGGCCCGATCCTGGAGGCCCGCGAGATCACCGGCTCCGGCGAGCGCAACTGCGACGCCCGCGCCCTGGTCGTGGACGCCGCGCTCGGCCTGGTGGACGGCATGGAGCTGCTGCACTTCTCCGAGATCTCCGGCACGGTGAGCGTCTACCGCCGCCTGATCGGCGCGGGCAACCGCCTGGCGGCCCTGGCGGGCACCGACACCATGCTCTCCTTCACCCGGCAGGACACCGTCTCCAGCCCGCCCGGCTGGGAACGCGTCTACGCGCGCCTCGGCGGCCCCCTCTCCGCCGAGTCGTTCGCGAACGCCGTACGGCACGGCCGGACCTTCGCCACGACCGGTCCCTGGCTCGAACTCCGCGTGACCGACGAGAACACCGGCGTCGCCTGCGACGTCGGCGACACCCTGCACCTGCGGCCCGGCGACCGGGTCACCGTCACCGCCCGCACCATCGGTCCCGAGGTGGAGCGCCTCGAACTGCACACCGCGGGCGGCCTGCTCGCCGTCGGCCCCGCCGGTGAGCTGTCGGCCACCCTCGACGTCCTGGAACCCACCTATGTCGTCGCCGCGGCTTCCGGCGGGCGCCACCCCCGATCCCTCCACCGCGAGGTGTACGCCCACACCAGCCCGGTCTACCTGGACGTGGCCGGACGCCACGTGGCCCGGGCCGAGGACGTGCGCTGGTGCCTGGAGTGGCTCACCCTGCTGGCGGGCACCGTCCGCGAGCACGCCCGCCTCGACTCGCCCGACCAGCTCCGCGACCACCTCGACCTGATCGAGAAGGCGACGGCCGTCTACCGTTCCCGGGTTTGACTTGGAGCGCGCTCCAGCTCCCAGACTTCCATCCAGCGCCCGATCTGGCTCGGGCGCGGGAGAGGAATCCGGATGAGATACCGCACAATCGGCACGAACCCGGACACCCGCCGCGAGGTGAGCGTGCTCAGCCTCGGCGCGATGTTGTTCGGCACCGCCACCGACGAGCCCACGTCGATGGCCATCCTCGACCGGTACGTCGAGGCCGGGGGCACCTTCATCGACACCTCGGGCAACTACGCGTTCTGGGAGAACGGCGGCCAGGGCGGCGAGAGCGAGGGCGTGCTCGGCCGCTGGCGGCGCAGCCGCGGGATCGGGGACGAGATCGTCATCGCTACCAAGGTGGGCGCCCGTCCGCTCGCACCCGGCACCAGCTACACCGACAATCCCGAGGGCCTGTCGGCCAAGGTGATCAGGGAGTCGGCGGAGCGCAGCAGGGAACGCCTCGGCATGGACCGGCTGCACCTGATGTACGCGCACATCGAGGACACCCGGGTGCCGCTCGGGGAGACCGTGGAGGGCTTCGCGGAGCTGGTCGCCGACGGCACGGTCGGCCTGCTGGGCGTGAGCAACCACTGGACCTGGCGGGTCGAGCGGGCGCGCAGCCTCGCGGCGGCGGCGGGCCTGCCCGGCTACGAGGTGCTCCAGTACCAGCACAGCTACGTGCGCCGCCGTACCGACCGGCCCTCCCAGCTGTCGGTGGACGGCGACCTGGGCGCGACCAGCGGGGATCTGCTCAGCTATGTGCGGGAGAACCCCGAGCTGACGCTGGTGGCGTACGGGCCGCTGCTCAGGGGCGGCTACGTCCGGGCGGACCGGCTCGACGCGGGGCTTGACGGGCCGGGCAAGGAGCCGAGGCTGGCCGCGGTCGCCGAGATCGCGGCGGAGACGGGGGCGACCGTCAACCAGGTGGTGCTGGCCTGGCTGATGGGCGGGGAGATCCCGGTGCTGCCGCTGGTCGGCTGCTCCTCCGTGGCCCAGCTGGACGAGGCGCTGGGCGCGGTCGACCTGGACCTGACCGTGGCGCAGCGGGCCCGGCTGGACGCGGCCGGAGTCAGCTGAACAGGGTCCGGCCCCAGTAGTCGCCGGCGTCCCGCACCCCGGGCGGGATCGCGAACAGGCCGCTGGAGACGTGCTTGATGTACTCGTTGAGCACGTCCTGCCGGGCCAGCGCCAGCTGCACGGGGACGAACTGGCGGTGCGGGTCGCGCTGGTAGGCGATGAAGAACAGCCCGGCGTCCAGGCGGCCCAGGCCGTCGGAGCCGTCCACGAAGTTGTAGCCGCGGCGGAGCAGGCGCGCCCCGCCGTGGCTGGACGGGTGCGCGAGCTTGACGTGCGCGATGTCGGCGATCAAGGGCTGGCCGTCGGGACCCTTCTTCGCGAAGTCGGGCTCGTCGAACTCCTTCGCCATGCCGTGGGCGGCGCCCTCGCCCTTGGTGCGGCCGAAGATCGCCTCCTGCTCGGTGAGCGAGGTGCGGTCCCAGGTCTCGATGTGCATCCTGATCTTGCGGGTGACCAGGTAGCTACCCCCGGCCATCCAGGCCGCGCCGTCCTCCTCGGCCACCCACAGGTGGTCGCGGAGCATGTCGGTGTCCTCCAGCTTCAGGTTGGCCGTGCCGTCCTTGAAGCCCATCAGGTTGCGCGGCGTGGCCTGGGCCCGCGAGGTCGAGGAGGTCCGGCCGAAACCGAGCTGGGAGTAGCGCACCGACACCTTGCCGAAGCCGATCCTGGCCAGGTTGCGGATCGCGTGCACGGCCACCTGCGGGTCGTGCGCGCACGCCTGCACGCACAGGTCGCCGCCGGAGATCTCCGGCAGCAGCGCCTCGCCGGGGAACTTGGGCAGCTCGGCCAGGGCCGCCGGCTTGCGGTCGGCCAGCCCGAACCGGCCGTCGAACAGGGACGGGCCGAAGCCGATCGTCAGGGTCAGCCCGGAGGCGGGCAAGCCCAGGGCCTCGCCGGTGTCGTCCGGCGGGGCCTCAGGCACGCCGCCGACCGCGCCGAACGTCCCGGCGTCCTGGCCCTGGGTCATCCGGGCGGCGGCGGACGTCCACTCCTGCAGCAGGTCCACCAGCTCGGCGCGGTCCTTCGTGGTGACGTCGAAGGCCACGAAATGCAGGCGGTCCTGGGCGGGCGTGACGATCCCGGCCTGGTGCTCGCCGTAGAACGGCACCGGGTCGGAGGCCGACCCGGTCCGCGCGGGGGCGGCCTCCTCCGGCAGGGACGCCACCGCCAGCGTGCCCGCCCCCGCGGCGGCCACCCCGGCCGCGCCGAGGCCGAACAGTTTCCGGCGGCTGATGCCCGGCATATCCGCTCCTAGTAGTCGTGCGGTCTTACTGTGCCACCACGGCGGCGATCTTACTGACCGGCTCGGCGAGGGCGTTGATCGTGTCCGAGAGGACCTTCAGCTCGTCCTTGCTCAGCTCGGTGTGGAGCTTCCAGCCGTCGCCCTTGCGGTGCGCCTCAAGGGCGGTCTCGGCGGCGGTGAACTTCTCGTCCAGGGTCTTGACCAGGGCCGCGTCCCGCGCCTCCAGCACCGGGCGCAGCGCCTGCACGGCGGCCTGCGAGCCCTCCAGGTTGGCCGCGAAGTCCCACAGGTCGGTGTGCGAGTAGCGGTCCTCCTCACCGGTGATCTTCCCGGTGGCCACCTCGTCCAGCAGCTCCTTCGCGCCGTTGCCCAGCTGCAGCGGCGACAACTTCTCCGCGTTCGCCTTCTCCACCACCAGCTTCACGTCGCTCATCAGCTGGTCGGCGATCGGGCCGGAGCCGCTGATGTCCTTGGTCGCCCACAGGTCCTTCTCCAGCCGGTGGTAGCCGGTGAACTCCATGCCCTCCTCGATGACCTCCTCCCGGCCGTCGATCTTCGGGTCCAGGTCGCCGAAGATCTCCGCCACCGGCTCGATCCGCTCCCAGTAGGTCCGCGACACCGGGAACAGCGCCTTGGCCTTCTCCTGGTCGCCCGCCTTGACCGCGTCCACGAACTCCTGCGTCTTGACCAGCAGCGCGTCGGTCTGGCTCCGCACGTAACGCTGGTAGCTGGCGGTGGCCTCGGCCAGCTGGGCGTCGTCGGTGAGCGGCTTGTGCTCGCCGGTCACCTTGAGCGGGCCGCGGATGCCCTTGCCGATCATGCCGGGCTTGCAGGCCGTCTCGTACGTCCCGGCCGGCAGCTCGATCACCAGGTCCCGGGTGAGGCCGGGGACGATGTTCTCCACCTCGCCCATGACCCGGTCGCCAGGGGCGTACACGTAGAACTCGGTGACCTTGCTGCCGCCGTTGGTGATCGAGAACGTCGCGGTGCCGGCCGCGACCTCGGCCGTGCCGACCTGGCAGGCGGTGTCGCTGGCGGCCACCGCCACCTTCCCGTTCCCGGCCGGGGCCGAGCCGCTCGCGGCGGGGGCGGCCGGCTCCGTGCCGCCGCAGGCGGTGAGGGTGGCCAGGGCGAGAGCGCCGAGGAGAAGGGCGTTGCGCATGGATGTACTCCCGTTACGAAATGGACTCGGCGAGCTTGGCCGGGGCGGCCGGGCGGAGGAAGAGGTACAGCACCGGCAGCACGTAGGCCACCCAGGCGGTCACCTCCAGCACGCTCGGCGTGGCGGTGATGTTGAACATGCCGCTGAGCAGGGCCGAATACCAGGCACTCGGGTCGAGCACGCCGCTGATGTCGAAGGCGAGGGTGTTCAGGCCCGGTAGGATCCCGGCCTCCTGGAGGTCGTGCACGCCGTACTTGAGGATGCCCCCGGCGACCAGGATGAGCAGCAGGCCGGTCCAGGTGAAGAACTTGGTGAGGTTGACGCGGATCGCGCTGGCGTACAGGCCCCAGCCGATGAGGATGGAGGTGAGCAGGCCGAGGGTGATGCCGATGAGCGGGGTGGCGGTGGTGGCGGCGCCCTGGGCCGAGGCGAAGAACAGCAGCGAGGTCTCCAGGCCCTCGCGGACCACCGCGAGGAACGCCATCACGGCGACCGCGACCGAGCCGACCTGGAGCGCCTCGCCCAGCTTGGCGCGCAGATCCGAGGCGATCTTGCGGGCCGCGCCGCGCATCCAGAAGATCATCCAGGTGACGAAGACGGTCGCCGCGATCGAGGCGACCGCCTCGAACAGCTCCTGCTGCTCGAAGGCCAGGTGGGCGGCGGTGAAGGAGAGCAGCGCGCCGAAGGCGACCGACAGCGCGACCGCGGCGGCGACGCCCGTCCAGACCAGGGACAGCCTGTCTCGCCGGTCGCTCTTGACGAGGAAGGCCACCAGGATGGAGACGACCAGGGTCGCCTCCAGCCCTTCCCGGAGCCCGATGAGGTAACTGGCGAACACGCGATCACTTCCACAAGGTGAGGCTTGCCTAATTTAGGCGAGCTTTACCTTACCCATACGAGCGGGCGGCCACGCCGGTGGGGGTGGGTCGTAATTCGTTTGATGCGCGCGGATGAGCCGCGTAACTTTGTTCGCGTCCCATCCCCGTTCCCGGGAGCTTCCATTGAGGTTCTGAGGTCGACGCCAGGTCTGATCACTGTCTGATCGCCGGCGTCCTCGCGTGTCCATGAACACGACCTCACAGGGACGACTTATGTTGGCAATTCATGATCTTTCTTTCGCGTGGGCGGATGGCACTCCGGTGTTCGACGGGGTGGAGCTCGCGTTCGGGCCGGGGCGTACCGGCCTGGTCGGGGTCAACGGGTCCGGGAAATCCACGCTGTTGCGGGTGCTGGCGGGCGAGCTGACGCCCAGCCGGGGGAGCGTGCGCGCGGGCGGGGTCATCGGGTACCTGCCGCAGAACCTGCCGCTCGGGGTGGCCAGGACGGTGTCCGACCTGCTCGGCATCACGGCGGCCCGCGAGGCGCTGCACGCGATCGAGCGGGGGGACGTGTCGGAGGCCAACTACGCGGCCGTCGTGTGGGACGTCGAGGAGCGGGCCCGCGGCGAGCTCGACCGGCTCGGGCTGCGCGACGTGGGGCTCGACCGTCAGGTCGCCGCGCTGTCGGGCGGGGAGACCGTGCTGGTCGGGCTGGCCGCGCGGTTCCTGCTGGAGCCCGACGTGCTGCTGCTGGACGAGCCCACCAACAACCTCGACCTGGCGGCGCGCCGCCGCCTCTACGACGCGGTCCTGGCGTGGAACCGCACGCTCGTGGTCGTCAGCCACGACCGGACGCTGCTCGGGTTGGTCGACCAGATCGTCGAGCTGCCGTCCGCGCGGGTGTTCGGGGGGAACTTCGACGCGCAGGAGGAGATCCTGGCCGCGGAGCGGACCGCCGCCGAGCGGGCGGTGCGGACGGCCGAGGGGGACCTCAAGCGGCAGCGGCGGGATCTGGCCGAGGCGCGGGTCAAACTCGACCGGCGCGCCAGGTACGGCAAGAAGATGAGCGAGCAGAAGAACGAGCCGAAGATCGTCATGGGAAACCGGAAGCGGCAGGCCGAGGTGTCGGCGGGCAAACACCGCACCCTGCACGAGGAGAAGGTCGAGCAGGCCCGCGAACGCCTCACCGAGGCAGAGCAGGCCGTCCGCGACGACGCCGAGATCCGCGTCGCCCTCCCCGCGACGACCGTCCCCACCGGGCGTATTGTCCTTTCACTCCCGCTGTACGGCCTGACCGCAACAGACCACGATATTTCCGAAATTTCGGTCGATAGCGTGACTTCGGGACTGGAGCTGAGCCACCTCATCGTCAAAGGCCCCGAACGAATCGCCCTGGTCGGCCCGAACGGCTCAGGAAAGACGACCCTGCTGGAGCGCATCGCGAACCACACCCGCGAGGTGGGATCCCCCGACGGCGTCTTCGTGCCGATGCGATATCTCCCGCAACGCCTGGACATCCTCGACGACGACCTGAGCGTGCTCGAGAACGTCCGCGCGGTCGCACCGGAAACGTCGATGAACAACATCCGCGCCGGTCTGGCGCGATTCCTCTTCCGCGGCGCCCGCGTCGGCCAGCCCGTCGGCACCCTCTCCGGCGGCGAACGATTCCGCGCCGTCCTGGCCGCGCTGCTGCTCGCCGAACCCCAGCTCCTGCTCATGGACGAGCCCACCAACAACCTCGACCTGGCCAGCGTGCGGCAACTCGCCCAGGCGCTGTCCGCCTACCGGGGCGCGCTGATCGTGGCCAGCCACGATCTTCCGTTCCTGGAGTCGATCAATCCGACTCGCCGAATTGACACTTCCGGACTTGACGGGAAACAGTTGGACAGGTGATCACTCCCCGGTTCCTCGCCGCCGCCGCGGCGGCGGTCACACTCAGCGCGTGCACCGCGGCCCCGGCCTCGCCGGGCGACCCCGGTTCCTCGGCCCCCGCCGCCGGGTCACCCTCGCCGTCGGGCCTCAGCCCCGCCGCCTACCGCACCACCCTGGACTCGGCGGGCGGTCCGGTGGACACCGCGCTCAAGGACCTGGCCAAGGCCAAGACCCCGAAGACGCTGGGGGACCGGCTGACCCGGGCCGAGACGGCGGTCGGCGACGCCCTGACCCAGCTCGAACCGGTCCAGCCGCCCGCCGACATCACCACAGAGCACTCCGACTATCTGGCCGCGCTGCGCGGCATGGAGACCACCCTCGGCGACCTGCGGACCGGCGTGGACGAGCTGTCGCTGTGCACGGCCACGGCGGTGCTGGCCCGGTTAGGCAAGTCCGACGACTTCGCCGCGCTCAAGGAGGCGGGCATCGACCTGGCCTCGCTCGGCGACTACCCGGGCGGCAAGGTCTCCGTCAAACCGCCCAAGGAGCAGAACCGGCGGCAGGCCAACGGGAAGGTGCTGCGCTCCGCCGTACGCGGCGGGCGGAGCAAGCTGATCGTGAAGAACGGCGGCGCGCAGGACGCGGTGCTCACCATGATGCTGGGCAAGCGCAAGGCGGTGTCGGTCTACGTGCGCAAGAAGAGCCGGGCCACCGTGCCGAACATCAAGGACGGCAACTACCGGGTGTTCTTCGCGACCGGGGTCGACTACGACAGCAAGAAGCGGCGGTTCAACCGGACCTGCGACTTCGAGCGGTTCGACGACGCGGTGCGGTTCAAGACCACGTTCAGCGGCAGCACGATCCGCTGGAGCGACTGGACGCTCACCCTCAACAAGGTCACCGGCGGCAACGCGCCGTCGAGCAAGGTCGACCCGGACGATTTCCCCAGCTGAGCATGGAGAAGCCGCGGTCCCCACGGGACCGCGGCTGGGAAGCTCAGCTGGAGAAGAGCGCGTTCACCCAGCTCTTGCGGTGGCCATGGTGGTAGCCGTGGCCGCCGTGGTGGCCGCCGCCCCAGGCCGGGCCGGGAGCGGGGGGCGGGGGAGCCGCGTTCCACTGGTTCTCCATGCGGGAGAGCGTCTCCAGCTCGCCGTAGTCCAGGAAGATTCCACGGCAGTTGTCGCACTGCTCGATGTGGACGCCGTTACGGTCAAAAGTCCGCATGTTCCCGCGGCACTTGGGGCACTGCATGAGCGTCATCTCCTTAAGAGGCGTTAACCATTCACCCTACGACGGTGGCGGTGTGGCCAGGATCCTCTCGCAGGAGGAGATCAGAGCCTCCGCCGCCTCGTCAAGGGCGGTGTTGTCGCGGCGCGCGGTCGCCATTGCCGTGGCGGCCAGTTGGACTGTCAACGCGCGGGCCGGCCCGTCGAGTTCCCGCCACGGGTCGCCCGGCGAGACGGCGGTCCCCCCGGCGGCCAGGTAGGAGCCGAGGAACAGGTTCCATTCGTCCGGCGAGACGAGCCCGGACGCGAACCAGGCGGCCGGCCGGGCGAGATCCCAGGCGGGGTCGCCGTACCCGAGGTCGTCGGGGTCGATCAGCAGCCACGCGCCATCCAAGCGGATGAGCTGCCCCAGATGCCAGTCGCCATGCGTCAGCCCGCTGCCCCGTTGCCGGAGATCCAGCGTCTGGTACGCCTTGCGGGGCAGGTCGCCGGGTTCGAGCTGGGCGACGGCCCGGGTGACCCGCGCGGGCCCGCCCATCGGGGGTAACCCGGCGGGCAGGGGCTGGGCGTGTAACCGCGCCAGCAGCCGCCCGCCCTCCTCCCACGGCGGCGTCTCGAGATCGTCGGGCGTGAGCGGCTCCCCGGCGGGCCAGATGGTGACAAACCGGTCTCCCACCCGGTCGGTTCCCAGCGGCTCCAGCAGCAGGCCGGGCAGCCGTACCTCCAGGCGGGCCTTCAGCTCGGCCTCGTCGGTCCCGGCCGGGTGCGCCTTCACCACGACGTCGCCCACCCTGATCACCAGGACGCGGGTGTCCTTGAGCACGGTGGGCGGGCCTTCGCGGCCGGACAGCCGTACCAGCTGAGAGACCAGGTCGGGGGGCACCGGCTCAATCTACCCGGCGGGCTCTAGGGTTGCCGTATGAGGATTGGATTCGCGGTGCCGGTGTCCGGGTCGTGGGCGACGCCCGGCACCATGGCGCGGGTGGCGACCCGGGCCGAGGAGCTGGGCTATGACGAGGTGTGGACGTTCCAGCGGCTGCTCTACCCGGTCGGGCATTCGATGGGGTCCAGCTATCGGAGCGTTCAGGACCCGATCGTCACGTTGTCGTACGTGGCGGGGGTCACCTCTCGCATCCAGCTCGGCGTTGCCGTCCTGAACCTGCCCTTCTACTCCCCGGCCATGCTGGCCAAGCAGCTCGCCACCCTGCAGATCGTCTCCGGCGGCCGGCTGGACGTGGGGGTCGGCCTGGGCTGGGTGGAGGAGGAGTTCGCCGCCTCCGCGGTCCCGATGGAACGCCGCGGCAAGCGCGCCGAGGAGTATGTGCAGCTGCTCCGCAAGCTCTGGACCGAGGACCCGGTCGAGCACAAGGGCGAGTTCTACGCGCTGCCTCCGGTCCACCAGGACCCCAAGCCCGCGCCCGTGCCGCCGATCCTGATGGGCGGCGCGGCGCCGGTCGCCCTGCGCCGCGCGGGCCGCCTGGCCGACGGCTGGATCAGCTCCAGCCGGATGGATCTCACCAAGATCCACGAGCAGATCTCCATGGTGAAGGAGTCGGCCCGCGAGGCCGGGCGCGACCCCGGCGCGCTGCGTTTCATCTGCCGCGGGGTGACCCGCCCTGGATCAGACAGCTCCGCGCCGCTCGCCGGTTCGTACGAGAAGATCCGGCAAGACGTCGCGGCCCTGGCCGAGCAGGGGGTCACCGAGGTCTTCCACGACCTCAACTTCAACCCCGAGTTCGGCTCCGTCGACGCCGACCCCGCCGTGTCCATGCGCCGCGCCGAGGAGGCCCTGGAGGCGCTCAAACCCTAGGGAGTCATCTCGTAGGCCTGCGCGATCAGTTCGTACGACCGGATTCGCGTCTCCGTGCCGTGCACGGTCGTGGTGATCATCAGCTCGTCCGCGCCGGTGCGCTTGCGCAGCTCCTCCAGGCCGGTCCTCACCTGATCGCGGTCGCCGTAGACGACGTCGGCCAGCCGCCCGTACACGAACTCGGTCTCCGCCGCCGAATACGGATACGCGGCCGCCTCCTCCGGCGTCGGGAACCGTCCGGGACGGCCGAGCCGCATCCGCAGGAACGCCAGCGCCCCCGCCATGGCCTGCCGCAGCGCCTCCTGCTCGCTCTCGGCCGCCAGCGCGGAGACCCCGATCATCGCGTACGGCTCCGCGAGCACCTCCGACGGACGGAACGAGGTGCGGTAGAGCTCCAGCGCGGGCTCGGTGCCGGCCGCGCTGAAGTGGTGCGCGTACGCGAACGGCAGCCCCAGCAGCCCGGCCAGCCGCGCGCTGAACCCGCTGGAACCCAGCAGCCAGATGGGCGGCCGGTCGTCCCCGCGCGGGATCGCCTGGACCCGGGGGTTGGCGCCGTCCAGGAACGCGGTCAGCGCGGCGACCTCCTGCGGGAACTCGTCCGGGTCGACGTTCGCGCTGCGGCGCAGCGCCTGCGCGGTGACCATGTCCGTCCCCGGCGCCCGGCCAAGACCGAGATCGATGCGCCCGGGATGCAACGCGTGCAACGTCCCGAACTGCTCGGCGATCACCAGCGGCGCGTGGTTGGGCAGCATCACCCCGCCGGACCCCAGCCTGATCGTGCTCGTGGACGCCGCCAGGTGCGCGATGATCACGGCGGGGGAGGAGCTGGCCACCCCCGGCATGCCGTGATGCTCGGCCACCCAGATCCGGTGATATCCCCACTCCTCCGCCCGCTTCGCGAGCTCGGTCGCGCCCCGCAGCGCCTCGCCCGGGCTGCCGCCCTCCCCGACCGTGGCCAGCTCAAGCACCGACAAAGGAACTTCGGCCGCACCTCGCGCGACGCCGCGAATGTTCTCCATGAACGCAGACAACCGGAGATGCGCTCCGGATATTTCTGGAATCCTCCGCGCACCTGCGATGCTTGGACCATGACTGAGCGCAAGCCCATCGACTGCTGGCTGTCGGACATGGACGGCGTCCTGGTCCACGAGGGCAAGCCCGTGCCCGGCGCCGACGAGTTCATCCAGAAGCTGGGCGAGTCCGGCAAACGTTTCCTCGTCCTCACCAACAACTCCATCTACACCCCCCGCGACCTGTCCGTACGGCTCCGCGTGGCCGGCCTCAACGTGCCGCCGGAGGCGATCTGGACCTCCGCCATGGCCACCGCCGACTTCCTGTCCGCCCAGCGCCCCGAAGGCTCGGCGTACGTGATCGGGGAATCGGGCCTGACCACCGCCCTGCACGAGGCCGGCTACATCCTCACCGACCTGGACCCCGACTATGTGGTCCTGGGCGAGACCCGCACCTACAGCTTCTCCCACATCACCCGCGCCATCCGCCTGATCGAGAACGGCGCCCGCTTCATCGCCACCAACCCCGACGCGGTCGGCCCCTCCCACGAGGGCAACCTGCCCGCCTGCGGCGCCGTGGCCGCCATGATCACCAAAGCCACCGGAGTCGAGCCGTACTTCGTGGGCAAGCCCAACCCGATGATGATGCGCAGCGCGCTCAACCGCATCGAGGGCCACAGCGAGAGCACCGCCATGATCGGCGACCGGATGGACACCGACATCGTCTGCGGCATGGAGGCCGGGCTGCACACCATCCTGGTCCTCACCGGCGTCACCCAGCGCGACCAGATCGACCGTTTCCCGTTCCGCCCGTCCCAGATCGTCCCCTCGGTCGCGGATCTGATCGATCTTGTCGAGTAGCTGCCACGTCCTGTCAGCATCCCGTGCGAGGCTGACGGGATGAACCACCTCTACCTGGAGATCGGCCCCAAGAAGGTCTTCGCCTGCTCCATCGACTGGCCCGGCTGGTGTCGGGTCGGCAACTCCGAGGACCAGGCGATCGAGGCGTTCCTCACCTACGAACCCCGCTACCGCGTCATCGCCGACCGCGCGGGCCTCCCCTTCACCCCCGGCGATCCTGTGATCACCGAACACGTCAAAGGCGACACCACCACCGATTTCGGCGCCCCCGGCGCCATCCCGCCCAGCGACCACGCCCCCGTGACCGAAACGGAAGCCACCCGCGCCGCCGCCCTCCTCACCGCCGCCTGGGCCGAATTCGACGCCTACGCCACGGTGGCCCCCGAAGAACTCCGCAAGGGCCCCCGGGGCGGCGGCCGCGACCGCACCAAGATGATCGCCCACGTCACCGAAGCCGAACGCGCCTACGCCCGCAAGATCGGCCTGAAACACAAACCCCTCAAGTCCCCCGAAGACCTCACCACCATGCGCACCGCCATCACCGAAACCCTCGGCGCCCCTTCCCCCGGCGGCGCCGAACACGGCTGGCCCGCCCGCTACGCCACCCGCCGCATCATCTGGCACGTCCTGGACCACCTGTGGGAAATGCAGGACCGCTCAACCTGACCGGCCGGATGGCGGCGGGCGTGGGAGCCGGGCCGCGTCGGGAAGTGCCGCGGAAGGCGGCAGGGTCTAGGAATTCACCACGGGTCCGCAACCCTGCCGTCCGCTTCCACACCAAACCGCAGGAGCCCCGGCCAGCGTGCGTCTCCCGCCTGTTCCCTTCGTATCGCCACATTCAGGAGGGCGCCGATGTGCCCGGCATCGGCGGCGGAACGGGCCAGCCGTTCGGCCTCTTCTCGGTCTCCGGCCCTCTCCCGTATCTCGGCCAGGTGCCACAGCGCGATGGTGTCGCCAGAATCGACTGCCGCTCGGCAGAGCCGCTCAGCCCTGGCGTGATCACCAGCCTCTTCTCGCAGCAGCGCTATGGCCAGCAGCCCACCGGGGCGCCCGTTGTGCATCGTCAACTCGGACAGCCGCTCGAAGGCTTTTCCGTGGCCGTTTCGTTCGAGCAGCAGGGCAAGATTGACGACCGCGCCGATACCACGGGCACCGACGGCGTCGCGATACAGCCGTTCGGCATTCTCGTGGTCACCCGCCCGTTCCTGGAGGATGGCAAGGTCGATCAGCGCGTCGGTACTTCCCGCGTCAGCGGCCGCACGCATCAGCTTCGCCGCGCCTTTGGCATCTCCTGCTTCCGCACGCAGGACGGCTAGGTTCGACAGGGCCTGCACGTCACCAGCGGCCGCGGCCGCGCGGTACAGTCGATCAGCGCCTATCCGATCTCCAGCTTCCTGCCGCAGTACCGCCAAGCTCGACAGGGCCCGGGCGTCGCCGGCGTCTGCGGCCGCGCGGTAGAGCCGCTCCGCGCCGCTGAGGTCTCCGGCTTCCTCGCGCATTTCAGCGAGGTCTCGCAACGTGCTGGTGTCACCTTGGGCGGCGGCTTCATGAGCCAGTCGCTCCGCGCCCTCGTGGTCTCCGGTCTCTTCCCGTAACACGGCAAGGTCCCCAAGTACGGTGCTGGCATTCACCGCCGCATGCAGGTGCTTGACGGCGTCCGCGTCCTTCGCCGCTATTCGCTGCTCGGCGATTCTCCACAGCACATGGCTGGTGTCAGCCACCCTGCGGACGAGACGTTCGGCTTCCGCGCCATCGCCGGCGAGTTCTCTCAGCTCCGCCAGCTTCCACAGCGCGTCGGGATCTGCCACGTCGGCGGCGGAACGGTACAGCCTCTCGGCTCCCTCTTCGTCCCCCAATAGCTCCCGGATCGACGCTAATTGCCATAACGTTGCCGGATTTCCTCCGCGTTGCGACAGATGGAATGCATGCCGGTATCGTCCCCGATCGGAGGCTGCTTTCGCGAGTGCGGCGCAATCGCTGGGTTCGGAATGCTCGGTGACGGCGTTCCACAGACTGGCCGGAGGGCAGATCAGACGCCGTGCGTTCGCGCCGAACTCTTCCAGGTAGTCGGCCAGCCGGTACCCTTGCTCGTCTTCCGCGTCCCTGGCCGGGGCCACTCGCCGATCGAAGCCAGGCCGGGGGCGAATGCGGGTCAGCGGCGGGCGGGCGCCACGACAGGGAAGCGGGTCGGTCAGATAGGAGAACGCCTGCTCCAGCCCGTCAGCGGCGACAAGATCCCACTGCTGGTCGCTGAGGTAGCCGGCGGCCGCCGCTTCGAGCATTCGCCGTGACAGGCCCGCGCCGTGACCAAGGCGGCGAGCGTCCATCGCCGCGTGAAGCAACGCTTGCGCCAGGGTGTTCGCCTTGTCATAGCGTTCGATCAACGCCGGGCCACCGGCCAGATATTGGGTCAGCGCCCCATCCGGTGCCTTGCGGAGCGCCTCGGCCAAGCGGAGATCCCCTTGCTCGTCCGCAAGGGTCATGGCGGCCTCAAGGTCAGTGCCGGTGAACACGTCCGGTACGCGAATACCGATGTTTCTGAGCAGGTCACCTGCTTGTGGATGGGGATCAGGTGAACCGGGTTTCGGGATTCGCGTAAGGATGTCCCAGTAGTCCGGCCACAGAGTCCCCACGATCAGTAGCGGGCCCCGTTTGGGCCTGGCCAGCAGTTCACCCAGGGCGGCGGCGACCTGCTCACCCGCTTTGCCGCCGGGAGTGAACAGGTAGCGCTGGAGCTCGTTCAGCCAGATCACGGTGTGCGTTCCCACCGCGTCCAGGTCGGTCAGGACCGCACTGGGCTGGTCCGGGCGCAGCGGATGCCAGATCCGCCACGGGGGTGGCAGCCGGCGGACGGCCTCCCACAGGGCTCGGGTCTTGCCAGTCGACGACCCACCCACCAGCACGGCCATTCGCACCTCGCCGCTGGCCTGCGCATCGGTCACGAGCGCTTGCAACGTGTCATCGTGGGCGCGCGGGACGTAGGCGGGCAGTTCGCCGGGCGGATTGGCGGCGGTGCCGACCGCGATGGACGGGTGGACTCCTAGATCCAATGGCCGTACCCGGTCTATGGGCTGGCCCAGTGTCCGCTTGCCCGGCCGCGCATGGCGGGGACCGGGGTTCAGGCTGGTCAGGATCGCCCTGGTCTGCGCCTGGATCTCGGTCAGCGTGGCATACAGCTTTTCATCGTGCGCGATGGCACGCCGCTCGTGGTGGGCGGCCGCGAGGGCGTGCCACAGCGGCGCGAGCGGACCGTTGTCCAGGGCGTCGGCCTGAATACCCAGCAGAATGTGCTGGCGCAGCCGGTCGCTGAGGTCACTGATGAGGATGTTGTGCGAGCTCAAGTAGCCGGTCCCGGCCAGGTGCTGGCCGGGATCATCTAGTGGCGCCAGCCACGTCGCCAGCACGGCTCCCGGATCGTTCATCGCCACCAGATCGATGTCCAGCCGGTGTGCCAGGTGGAGCCGGAGTGCCTCAAGAACTGGTCCGGCGCTAGCTGGTGGGGTGCCCAGATCGACCAGTGCTGGTTCAATCGAGGCATTCACGACGCGTCGTATCGCGGATTGGGCGGGGCTGCCGGAACCCAGGCGGCGTAGCCGGTTGCCGGCCGCGCCGCCGACCCACTGCACCAAGGCGCCCAGCAAGGCTCCGGCGAAATCCAGCGGCATCGTCTCGCCCTTCGCGGCGACGTCCCCCGACCCACTATCCAGTCTGACTGGTGGAGCGCGAGAACGCGCTCCTGGCGAACGGCTTGCTCAGACCGGCGTATGGCTCCGCACCCGGCACTCCTGAACCGGCTGCGAGTGCTCAGTCGTCGAGGCGGCGGAGGCGTTTGACGGCGGAGCGGTGCTTCTTGCTCGCCAGGCGGTGCTCGACCGCGCCCTTGGACGGGCGGGTGGGGCGGCGCTTGCGGGGTGGGGGTGCGATGGCCTCGCGGAGGAGTTGCGCCAGGCGCAGCTCCGCGGCTTCGCGGTTGCGCAGCTGGGAGCGGTATTCGGAGGCGGCGATGGTGATGGCGCCGTCGACGAGGCGGGAGGCCAGGCGGGTGAGGGCGCGGGCCTTCAGGGCCGGGGGCAGCGCGGTGGTGGCGGCCACGTCGTAAGTGAGTTCGGCGCGGCTGTCGGTGGTGTTGACGCCCTGCCCGCCGGGGCCGGAGGAGCGGGAGAAACGCCAGCTCAGTTCGACTTCGGGGACGGTGATGGAAGCGGTGACGATGAGTGGTCCTGGCATGGGGTTCTCCTCCTCTCGATGCCGTTCAGGGTACCCGGGGGATATACCCATTGATCAACGCATTTATCGGCCGTTAACGGGGCGCGGTGGTTTGAACATTGCACCTTCGCTTACTCGACGTCACTCGTTCGGCATGCGTTCAATTACCGTGGGTAATCCGCATGTCTGTTCACTTATGGTTTCTTCGCAGGTCAGCAGGCTAACCTGTATTCGACAACCAGGTGGGCTTTCCTGTTAGGGTGCAGGGAAAAGCGTCACGCAGAGTGTTCCTGTCCAGTGTGGCCGCCGGGGGGCTCCTTCTGACCGGAGCCGGATACGCGCCCACTCGATCCCTCCGTCAGGACCCGTTCGGGGTCGGTGTCGCCTCGGGTGACCCCTCCGCCGACGGATTCGTGCTCTGGACCCGGCTGGTGTTAGATCCCCTTGGCTTGAACGGCCGGGGTGGCATGCCGTCCCGGGACTACGACGTGCAGTGGCAGGTGGCCACGGACGAGCGGTTCGCGGACATCGTCCGTACCGGCACGGAGACGGCGTCGTGGCGGGCGGCGCACAGCGTGCACGTGGAGTTGAAGGGCCTCCAGGCGGGGCGGGAGTACTTCTACCGGTTCAAGGCGGACGGGTATGTGTCGCCGACCGGCAGGACGCGGACCTCACCGCCGGGGTTGTCGGCCTTGTCGTTCGCGATCGCGGCGTGCGCGCACTACGAGCACGGCTACTACACGGCGTACAAGCGGCTCGCCGAGCAGGAGCCCGACTTGGTCGTGCATCTCGGCGACTACATGTACGAATACCAGCCCGACGGATACACCGCCCCCGGCGGAAACATCCGGCAGCACTCCGGCGGGCACAAGTGCGCCACCCTCGCCGACTACCGGATGCGGCACGCCCAGTACAAGAGCGACCCCGACCTGCAGGCCGCGCACGCCGTCGCCCCCTGGCTGGTCGCCTTCGACGACCACGAGATCGAGAACAACTGGGCGGGCCCGAAGTCGAGCACCGGCGCGCCCGCGTTCGAGCGCCGCCGCGCCAACGCCTTCCAGGCCTACTACGAGAACATGCCGCTGCGCCGCACCAGCATCCCGCACGGCGCCGCCATCAAGATCAACAGGCGGGTCGCCTGGGGCGAGCTGGCCCAGTTCCACCTGCTCGACACCCGCCAGTTCCGCGACGACCAGGCCTGCGAGGACGGGGTGCGCGCGGGCTGCGACGACCGTCTCGCGGCGGACCGCACCCTGCTCGGCGAGGATCAGCACCGCTGGCTGCAGGACGGCCTGCGGGGCTCGCGGGCCCGCTGGAACCTGATCGGCCAGCAGATCATCATGGCCCAGAAGGACTTCAAGCTCGGCCCCGGCACCGAGGTCAACCTCGACTCCTGGGACGGCTACGCCGCCGAGCGCGCCGCGCTGCTCAAGGGGCTGAAGGACGTCGCCAACCCGGTCGTGCTCACGGGTGACGCGCACATGCACCACGCCGCCGAGCTCTACGCCGACCCCGGCGACCCGGACACGAAGGCCGCCGTCGAGCTGGTCACCTCGTCGATCGCCAGTGACGGCGACGGCTACCGCGACACCGAGCGCACCGCCGCGACCCTCGCCGAGAATCCGCACATCTCCTACATCGACCAGCGGCGCGGCTACATCATGGCCAGGCTCACCCAGGACGCGCTCACCGCGGACTTCCGCACCCTCGACTACATCAGCCGCCGGGGCGCGCCCGCCCGCACCTCGGCCCGCTTCACGATCCCCTCCGGCGAGCGGAGCCTGGTGTGAAGACCCTGCTCGTCGCCACCCTGCTGGTTCCCGTCCTGCAGGGCACGGCCGCCGCCTGCCCGGGCGTTGCGGCTGACTACAACGGCGACGGCCGCCCCGACCTGGCGGTCGCCATGCCGTACGCGACGGTGGGCGGCCACGACCGCGCGGGCGCGGTCGCGCTGTTCACCGGCACGAGCGGCGGCTTCCGCAAGGGCCCGGTGATCTCCCAGGACAGCGACGGCATTCCCGGCGAGGCCGAACGCGGCGACTCGTTCGGCGCGGCCCTGGCCACCGGCGACTTCAACGGCGACGGCTGCGCCGACCTGGCCGTCGGCGCGTCGGAGGAGTTCGTCGGCCGCGAGCCGGTCACCGGCGCGGACGGCCACGGCATGGTCCACCTGCTGTACGGCTCCCGCACGGGACTCCACCACGCCAAGCTCCTCGACCTGCCGGAACACGACACCGACCGGTTCGGCGCCGCCCTCGCCGCGGGCGACCTGGACGGCGACGGCGACGACGAGCTCGCCATCGGCGCCCCCGGCTACGAGGGCGGCGGCGCGGTCGTGATCCACGGCGCCAAGATCAAAATGATCAAGAATTCCGGCACGTCGACCGACCAGTTCGGCGCGGCCCTGGCCACCGGCGACTTCGACGGCGACGGCACCGCCGAACTGGCCATCGGCGCGCCAGGCGACAACCTGGAGAAGAAGGCGGAAGGCACGGTCACCGTCGTCGAGAAGGGCCGCAGAACGCTCTACAGCCAGGACAGCCCCTGGGTGAAGGGCTTCGCGGAGAGCTGGGACTACTTCGGCTCCGCCCTGGCCGCCGCCGACTTCAACGGCGACGGCCGCGACGACCTGGCCATCGGCGTCCCCGGCGAGGGCCTGTCGGTCTACCCGCGCGCCATGGAGTACGGCGAGGGAACCGTGCACGTCATCTACGGCTCCAGCGGCGGCCTCAAGACCTCCACCACCGAAGGCTGGACCCAGAACAGCCTGGCCGGCGTCCCCCGCATGTACGACAGATTCGGCTCCGCCCTGGCGGCCGGCGACCTCAACGGCGACGGCGACGCGGAACTGGCCGTGGGCATCCCCGGCGAGAACGCCGTGCAGGTCCTGGCGGGCACCAAGTCCGGCGGCCTCACCAAGAACCACAACCTGCTCATCCCCGGCCCTGAGGGCGGCGAGTTCGGCGCGGCCCTCACCATCGTCGGTGGCAACCTGATCGTCGGCGCCCCCATGCTCGGCGAGATCACCCTCTTCCGCGGCCACCGCAAGATCGGCTCCTACCCGGGCGTCACCACGAAGGGCGTGCGGCTGGGCAAAGGCCCCGGCCTGTACGGCTACAGCCTGATCTGAACCGCCACGAACGAGATGAGCGCCGACAGCGCCATCATCCCCGCGCAGATGAACATCGCCAGCTGGAACCCGGCCGACAACACGGCCGGGTTGTCATAGGCCTCCCCGGTGAGCCCCACGATCGGCGGGATCGCCGCCACCGCCAGCAGGCTCCCGGTGCGCGCGACCGCGTTGTTGATGCCGCTGGCGATGCCCGCGTGCCGCTCGTCCGCGCTGGCCAGCACGGTCGCGGTGAGCGGCGCGACGGCCGCGGACAGCCCGAGCCCGAACACCGTGGCCGCGGGCAGCACCCCCGTCAGGTAGCTCGTCCCCGCCCCGATCCCGCTCATCATCAGGAACCCGAGCCCGCACAGGAGGATCCCGGCCGTCATCGGGATCTTCGGCCCGATCCGCCGGGCCACCTCCCCGGCCCGGGGGGAGAGCAGCAGCATGAGGATCGTCACCGGCAGCATGGCCGAACCGGCCGCGATCGGCGTGAACCCCGACGACACCTGAAGTTGCAGGACCAGCAGGAAGAACACCGCGCCCATCGCCGCGTACATGAACAGGGTGACGATGTTCACCGACGTGAACGTGCGCGAGGTGAAGATGTCCACCGGGATGAGCGGGTTGCGCCGGGAACGCTCGACCAGCACGAACACCACCAGCAGCGCGAATCCCCCGACCATCGGCAGGATGAGCTCCTCGATCAGGCCGTAGGTGAGCCCGGCCAGCGCCAGCGCCGCCAGCGCGGAGCCGAGCAGGTCGAAGTCGCCCGACGTGCTCTCGTCCCTGCTCTCCGGCACGTGCCGGAGAGCCACCGCGATCACCAGCGCCGCCAGCGGGAGGTTGATCAGGAACACCCAGCGCCAGCCGGCCGCCTCCACGATCCACCCGCCCAGCAGCGGCCCGATCGCCGCGGCCGTGCCGCCGAGCCCCGACCACAGGCCGATCGCCCGGGGCCGGTCCACCCGGGCGAAACTCGACTGGATGATCGCCAGCGATCCCGGCGTGAGCAGCGCGCCGCCGACGCCCTGCAGCGCGCGGGCGAGGATCAGGACCTCGATGTTGGGGGCGATCCCGCACAACGCCGACGCCACCGCGAACCAGACCACCCCGATGAGGAAGACCTTGCGCCGGCCGTACCGGTCGCCGAGGGAGCCGCCCAGCAGGATGAGCCCGGCCAGCGTCAGCGTGTACGCGTTGATCGTCCACTGCAGCCCGGCCACGTCGGCCGCGAGGTCGGTGCCGAGCACGCGCAGGGCCACGTTGACCACGGTGCCGTCCAGCATCACGATCCCCGACCCGAGCACGGTCGTGAACACGATCCACCGGCCTGCGCCGGACTTCAGCTGAACGGAATCCATGGGGGTGTGGTACCTGCCGATCAGGAGAGCGCGCGGAGGATGAAGCCGGTGACGAACTCCGCCGCCTCGTCGACCGTGACCGAGCCGTCCATCAGCGGAAGGCGTTCCGCGCCCAGGATGGCCAGCACGATCCGGGCTGTCGCGGTCACATCGGAGGTCTGGAACTCGCCCGAGTCCACGCCGCTCTGGATGATCTCGCAGAGGATGCGCTGCATGGGCGCGACGTGCGCGGCCAGCTGCTGGTAGGCGTCCGGGCCGAGGGTGGCCGACAGGTCGGCCGCGCCGGGATGCGGGTGCGCCATCAGCCCGGTGAGCTGGAGCCGGATGAACGCGCCCAGCCGCACCGAGGGAGAGGCCCCGGCCGGGAGGTCCCGGGCGTAGCTCTCCACGAAATACTGGGTGACCCGCTCGGTGAAGCTCAGCAGCAGGGACGCCTTGTCCGGGAAGTAGTTGTAGAGCACCGTGCGGGTGATGCCCGCCTCGGCCGCCACGTCCGTCATCGAGATCGCGTCGATGCCCTGGCGGCGGGACAGCCGCGCCACCGCCTCCAGGACGCGCTCCTGGGTCTGGGCGCGGTGCTCGCCGATCGTCGCGGCCGAGATCCGGGGCACGTCAGGCCGCTGCCCGGGCGAGCCGGCCGAGGTCGCCGAGGACCTCGGTGTTGAGCTGGTAGGCGAGCTTGGTCTCCCGGATGATGCGCTGCCGCTCGGCCTCGTCGAGATCGAGCGCGTCCAGGCGGCGGCGGTACTCGTCCTTGAATCGGGGCAGGCTGCCGATGTCGAAGTAGTAGAAGTCCACCCCGCCGCCCCTCTCGTACCCGTAGATCTTCTGCAGTTCCATCCGGATGAACTGGCCTCCGGACAGGTCACCGAGGTAACGAGTGTAGTGGTGGGCGATATATCCGCCAGGCCAGTCGGCGACCTGGTCGATCCGGGCGACCAGCGTCCTGGTCGGCTTGCTGGGCTGGATCCTGTCCGACCAGCCGGGGCCGAAGATCGTGGTCAGGTCGCGGATCAGGGCCTGCTCCCGGTAGAGCTCGGGGAAGACGAAGGCGCCCGCGACCGGGTGGCCGGCGAGCGCCTTCGACGCTCCGTCCAGGGCCAGGTAGGCGAAGTAGTGCTGCGCCACCATCTCGCCGTACGCCTCCCGGCTGAGCCGCCCGGCCATCAGGCTCTTCAGATAGCCGTCATCCTCGGCGGACTCGTGATCGCTCCAGGTCGCGGCCCGCAATACCTCGGAAAAGCCCATCTGTTCTCCTTTAATGGTCGTTCATGACGAAGTGTCACAAAAACAGATGAGCGCCGTCAACGGTTTGACGACAGTGTGTCATGAACCCGGCCGGACCAAGCCAATCTCGTACGCGTAGACGATGGCCTGCGCATCATCCCAGAGTGCTGATTACACGATTACGCTCGCTCACAGCGAACACGCGCAGATGTGGGAACACGGGCGCACTCCTGTTAGTTGAGCGTGCATAACTCAACCTTTGGGAGTACGCATGACTGAGATCCTTCCGGTCCTGCCGCTGGACGACGAGGTCGTCCTGCCCGGCATGGTCGTCCCCCTCGATCTGTCCGACTCCGAGGTGCGCGCGGCGATCGAGGCGGCCCAGGCCACCGGCGCCAAGAAGCCGCATGTCCTGCTGGTGCCGCGGATCGACGGCCACTACGGGGCCGTGGGCGTGACCGCGGTCGTGGAGCAGGTCGGGCGGCTGCCCGGGGGCGAGCCCGCCGCCGTCGTGCGCGGAGTGAACCGGGCCAGGGTCGGCACCGGCACCACCGGCCCCGGCGCGGCGCTCTGGGTGCAGGCCACGGTCGTCGAGCGCGTCGAGACTCCGGCCGAGGCGCTGATGAAGGAATACAAGGCGCTCACCATCACCATCCTGCAGAAGCGCGGCGCCTGGCAGGTCGTGGACGCGGTGAACGCGATCAAGGACGCGTCCGAGCTGGCCGACAGCTCCGGCTACGCGCCCTGGCTGTCGACCGCGCAGAAGCTGCTGCTGCTGGAGACCGCCGACCCGGCCGAGCGGCTGGAGAAGCTGGTCGGCTGGGCCCGCGACCACCTGGCCGAGGTGGACGTGGCCGAGACGATCCGCAAGGACGTGCAGGAGGGCATGGAGAAGCAGCAGCGCGAGTTCCTGCTCCGCCAGCAGCTGGCCGCCGTCCGCAAGGAGCTGGCCGAGCTCAACGGCGACCCGGAGACCGAGGAGCAGGACTACCGCGCCCGCGTCGAGGCCGCCGATCTGCCGGGGAAGGTGCGCGACGCCGCCCTCAAGGAGGTCGACAAGCTGGAGCGCACCTCCGACCAGTCACCCGAGACCGGCTGGATCAGGACCTGGCTCGACACGATCCTCGACATGCCCTGGAACACCAGGACCGAGGACGAATACGACATCGCGGGCGCGCGGGCGGTGCTGGACGCCGACCACACCGGCCTGGAGGACGTCAAGGACCGGATCATCGAGTATCTGGCCGTCCGCAAGCGCCGCGCCGACCAGGGCCTGGGCGTCGTGGGCGGGCGCCGCAGCGGCGCCGTGCTGGCGCTGGCCGGTCCTCCCGGCGTGGGCAAGACCTCGCTCGGCGAGTCGGTGGCCCGCGCGATGGGCCGCAAGTTCGTCCGGGTCTCGCTCGGCGGCATCCGCGACGAGGCCGAGGTCCGCGGCCACCGGCGCACCTACGTGGGCGCGCTGCCCGGCCGCATCGTCCGGGCCATCCGCGAAGCCGGGTCGATGAACCCGGTCGTGCTGCTCGACGAGATCGACAAGGTGGGCGCCGACTACCGGGGCGACCCGACCGCCGCCCTGCTCGAAGTGCTCGACCCCGCCCAGAACCACACCTTCAGGGACCACTACCTGGAGGTCGAGCTGGACCTGTCCGACGTGCTCTTCCTGGCCACCGCCAACGCGCTTGAGCAGGTGCCCGGCCCGCTGCTGGACCGCATGGAGATCGTCACCCTGGATGGGTACACCGAGGACGAGAAGGTCGTCATCGCCCGTGAGCACCTGCTGCCGCGCCAGCTCGACAAGGCCGGGCTGACCGCCGCCGACGTGGTCGTCGACGACGAGGCGCTGCGCAAGCTGGCCGGGGAGTACACCCGCGAGGCGGGCGTGCGTTCCCTGGAGCGGTCGATCGCCCGCATCCTGCGCAAGGTCACGGCCGGTCTCGCGCTCGGCACCAGGACGCTGCCCGTGCGGGTCACCGACCTGGTCGACTACCTCGGCCGGCCGCGCCACGTCCCCGAGTCCGCGCTCCCCGAATCCCGGCAGCGTACGGCGGTGCCCGGCGTCGCCACCGGCCTCGCGGTCACCGGCGCGGGCGGCGACGTGCTCTACGTCGAGGCGTCCCTGGCCGACCCGGAGACCGGCACCACCGGCGTCACCCTCACCGGCCAGCTCGGCGACGTGATGAAGGAGTCGGCCCAGATCGCGCTCTCCTACCTGCGCTCCCGCGGCGTGGAACTGGAACTCCCGGTCGGCTCGCTCAAGGACCGCTCGGTCCACATCCACGTCCCCGCCGGCGCGGTCCCCAAGGACGGCCCCTCGGCCGGCGTCACCATGACCACCGCCCTGGCGTCCCTGCTGTCCGGCCGCCCCGTCCGCGGCGACGTGGCCATGACCGGCGAGGTCTCCCTCACCGGCCGCGTCCTCCCCATCGGCGGCGTCAAGCAGAAACTCCTCGCCGCCCACCGCGCGGGCGTCACCACCGTCCTCATCCCCGCCCGCAACGAGCCCGACCTCGACGACGTCCCCGCCGACGTCCTGGCCGACCTCACCGTCCACCCCGTCAGCGACGTCCGCGAGGTCCTCAACCTGGCCCTCACCCCCGCCACCGTCACCCAACCGGCCGCCGCCTGAACCCTGCTGGTACGGCTCCCGCGAACACGCGTAGCGGGAGCCGTACTAATAACTGAATCATCTAGTCATTTGACTGAATGATTCATTCATAGTTCCATGGATGCATGCTCTATGCGACCCCGGAACTGGCGGATGCCGATCGCACGGTCCTCGGCGAGATCGAGGACATGCGTCGCGATCTCAAATATCGCCTCGCCGAGCCGCACCGCTGGGACGGCGCGCTCCGGAAGCACCTCGAAGCACGCGCGATTCAGGGCTCCAACTCGATCGAGGGATACCGGGCGACGGTCGAGGACATCGAGTCGATCATGGCAGGAGAGGAGCCCCTGGACGCGACTCCGAACGTGACCCGCGAGATCACCGGCTACCGCCAAGCGCTCACGTACATCGGCCAGCTCGCCCGGGCGCCGGTGTTCGAGTTCGACACAGGGCTGCTGCACTCCCTCAACTTCATGATGATCGGCCACCATCTGAACAAGTCGCCGGGGCTGGTGCGGCCAGGCGGGATCTATGTCCGCAACTCGTCGACGGGCGAGGTCGTCTACGAGGGCCCGGACGCCCTCGCGGTGCCCGGACTCCTCCGTGAGCTGGTCGAATGGCTCAATACCGGGGATCTCGAAGAGCCAAGCTACGTGCGGGCGGCGATGGCGCATCTGAACCTTGTCGCGATTCATCCCTGGCGTGATGGCAATGGGCGCATGTCGCGGGCGCTGCAGACGCTCGTGCTCGGACGTGATCAGATCCTGACGCCCGAGTTCTCCTCCATCGAGGAATGGCTCGGCATCTACGAGAACACCGTCGACTACTACCGGGCGCTCGGCGAGGTTCAGCGGGGCAACTGGTCGCCGCATCGTGACGCGCTGACGTGGGTGCGGTTCTGTTTGCGCGCCCACCACATGCAGGCGCAGCGGGTCCGGCGCCGACTGGCCGAGGCGGCGGAGGTCTGGCTCCTGCTGGAGGAACTCGCCGAGGCCGACGGGCTGCACACCAGGTGCGTCTCCGCGATGTATCAGGTTTTCGTGAGCAATCGCCTGCGCCGTGTCGTCTACCAGGGGGAAGAGTCGCTCAGCCAGGGGCAGGCGTCACGTGATCTGCGGGAACTGGCGGCGAAGGGATGGCTGGCGTCATCCGGCGAGACCAAGGGCCGGTTCTACGCGCCAGGACCGCGAATTCTCGAGGTCAAGGAGGGTTTCGCCACACGCGCCCTGGCACCGGTCGATCCCTATCGGAAGGGTTAAAGGGGCCTTTCCTGGGGTGCTCTCGGCTGGCTGAGATTGCGGAGAAAGCCGTGATCAGGGGCCTGAGCAGGTGGTTAAAGCGCCTTGAAAGCGGTCGTTAACTGACTGCGCTTATTCATTAGGCGTCAGAAATCCTTCCCGAGAGGACCCGCAATGCGATTCATCAAGAAGTTCGCGGTGAGCGCGGTCGCAGCCGCTGCGCTCATCGGGGGCGCGCTGCTTTCGCCGGCTTCGGCGAACGCGGCCGTGCCCTACTTCGACGGCCCCTGGGGCCCCTACTTCTCCTCCGACAACAAGGCTGAGGCCAGCGGCTTCGTTTCGGTCGAGAAGCACAAGACCAAGAAGTGGTACTGGGACAAGAAGAAGGTCCTGGTCAAGGAGTGCTACTGGAAGCACGGCGAGAAGAAGTGCGACTGGAAGTACGTCTGGAAGAAGTTCAAGGCCTGGAAGTGGGTGGACGAGTACAAGTTCACCGTGAAGGGCAAGCTCGTCAACCACGCCTGGGACGACCACCACAAGAAGTACCGCTGCGCGTGGGCGACCTTCAAGATCGAGCCGTTCTCCGGCCCGACCTACTTCAAGAGGTTCAAGAACTGCCACGAGGACCCGAAGCACTTCTGGTTCAGCGGTAAGAACGCCGAGCACATCTCGGTCAAGGTTTCCCGCGGCGACCACTGGGGCCCGAAGGGCTTCTTCGGTCCCTGGGGCGCCGTGTACGACCACGTCTGATCCCCTCGTCAGGCCATGTGAACAGTAGAAAAGACGGCTCGCGCTCCCTCTCCCGCGCGGGCCGTACCCGTGCCCGCCGCCCTTTCCCATCGAGCGTGCGACCGATTAACGTTCGGTTCATGCACCCGGGAGCCATCGCCGCCGCCACTCCGGACAAACCCGCCGTGATCATGGCAGGGTCCGGGCGGGTCGTCACCTTCCGCGAACTCGACGAGGAGTCCAACCGGCTGGCCCACCTGCTGCGCGCGGCCGGGCTGCGGCCCGGGGACCACATCGCGTTCATGCTGGAGAACCACCCGCTGTTCCTGGCGATCGCCTGGGCCGCCCACCGGTCCGGCCTCTACTACACCGCCATCAGCTCCCGCCTCCAGGCCGGCGAACTCGCGTACATCCTGGCGAACTGCCAGGCCCGCGCCTTCATCTCGGCCAAGGCCATGGAAGGGGTCGCGGCCACCGTCACCGGCGTCGAACTCCAGCTCATGCTGGACGGCGTCGCCCCCGGATTCGCCTCCTACGAGGAGGCCACCGCCGCCCACCCCGGCACGCCGATCGCGGACGAATGCCAGGGCTCCGACATGCTCTACTCGTCCGGCACCACCGGCCGCCCGAAAGGCGTCAAACCGGCGCTGAGCCTGGCCCCGCTCGACACGCCCGGGCCTTTGATGCGGCTGGTGAGCCTGCTGTTCGCGCCCACCGCCGACAGCGTCTACCTCTCGCCCGCGCCCCTCTACCACGCCGCCCCGCTCCGCTACTGCCTGGCCTTCCTCCGGTTCGGCGCCACCGTCGTCGTCATGGAGAGATTCGACCCCGAGGCCGCCCTGGCCGCCATCGAGCGGTACGGCGTGACCCACGCCCAGTGGGTTCCCACCATGTTCATCAAACTCCTCAAACTCCCGGCCGAGGCGCGGACCCGGCACGACCTGTCGACGCTGCGCTGCGCCATCCACGCCGCCGCGCCCTGCCCGGTCCCGGTCAAGGAGCAGATGATGGACTGGTGGGGGCCGATCGTGCACGAGTACTACGCGGGCACCGAAGGCAACGGCTTCCTCTACGCGAGCCCCGAGGACTGGCTCAAACATCGCGGCACGGTGGGGCGCCCGCTGCTCGGCGTGCCGCACGTGTGTGACGAGGACGGCCGCGAGCTGCCGCCGGGCGAGCAGGGAACCGTGTACTTCTCCGACGGGCCGGCCTTCGAATACCACGACGACCCCGCCAAGACGCGGTCCGCGCAGGATCCGCTCGGGCGTGGGTGGACGACGCTGGGCGACATCGGGTACCTGGACGAGGAAGGATTCCTCTACCTGACCGACCGCAGGTCGTACATGATCATTTCGGGTGGGGTGAACATCTACCCGCAGGAGGCGGAGAACCTGCTGGCCGTACATCCGAAAGTGGCGGATGTGGCGGTGTTCGGGGTGCCGGACGAGGAGATGGGCGAGCAGGTCAAGGCCGTCGTCGAGGCCGTCGTGCCGGAGGAGGCCGGGCCCGGCCTGGAAGCCGAGCTGATCGAGTACTGCCGGGCCAATCTCGCCCACTACAAGTGCCCCAAGAGCGTGGACTTCCGGGCCGAGCTGCCGCGCCACCCGACCGGCAAACTTTTCAAGCGGATTCTTCGCGCCGAGTACTGGCCATCCGAACAGCGCGGATAAGGATCCTGTAGGGCTTTCGCGAGGTCAGCGGGTTGATCGCTTAGCCGGGCCTTATCGCGGCTTTGTCATCGTAGAGGAGTACCGGCGGACAGCCGGGGGCTTCTGTAAGGGGATGGCACACACATGAACGCTGACGAGCCGCGCGAGCAGACTCCGGGTTCTCCGGCGAACGCTGCGCACGAGACCGGAACCCCGGACGACCCGGGAGCTACCGGGCAGACCGAGGTCCTGAACACGCAGGGGTGGAGCCAGTTCGGGGACCGTCCTCCGGCGACCGGGGAGTTCCGCTCCGGCAATACCGCCACCTTCGCGGTCCCGCCCCCGCCCCCACCCGCAGGGGCCGCGGCCAAACCATCCGGAAGCGGGATCAAGAAGGGCGCCGCGGTCCTCGCACTCGCCGCCATGGCACTGGGCGGCGGGGTCGCGGGGGCCCTCGTCACCAACGCCATCTCCGGCCCGCAGACCGTGATCTCCAGCCCCGTGGTCAACTCCGGTTCGTCCACCGGGACCACGATCGCCGACGTCGCCCGCCGGGTGCAGCCCTCGGTCGTGATGATCACCGTCACCTCGCAGACGGGCGGCGGCGAGGGATCCGGCGTCATCCTCTCCGACGACGGGCTCATCCTCACCAACAACCACGTCGTCACGGGCGCGGGCGACAACGCCCAGCTCAGCGTCAAGTTCAGCGACGGCCGCACCGCGCAGGCGACCCTGGTCGGCACCGACCCGACCACCGACATCGCGGTCATCCGCGCCCAGGACGTGTCCGGCCTGACCAAGGCCTCCCTCGGCGACAGCGACCGCCTCCAGGTCGGCGACTCGGTGCTGGCGATCGGCAGCCCGCTCGGCCTGGAAGGCTCGGTCACCGCGGGCATCATCAGCGCCCTCGACCGTACGGTCACCTCCGGTGGCGGCCAGCCCGAGCAGCAGATGCCGCCCGGATGGGGCCAGCTCCAGCCCTCCCAGGAAGAGCCGACCACCATCGGCGGCATGATCCAGACCGACGCCGCGATCAACCCCGGCAACTCGGGCGGCGCCCTGGTCAACGCCGCCGGCCAGGTCATCGGCGTCAACACCGCGATCGCCACCTCGGGCGGCAACGGCAACATCGGCGTCGGCTTCGCGATCCCGATCACCACCGCCAAGCAGGTCGCCGAACAACTGATCAACACCGGCAAGGCCGTCCACGTCTACCTGGGCGTCAGCGTCAGCGACGCCACCGGCGACACCCCCGGCGCCCTCGTCGGCCCCGTCACCCCCGACAGCCCCGCCGCCAAGGCCGGCCTCCAGCAGGGCGACATCATCACCAAGATCGACGACACCCCCATCGACGCCGGCGAAACCGTGGTCGGCATCATCCGCGGCCACCAGCCCGGCGACAAGATCACCCTCACCTACATCCGCAACGGCCAGCCCACCACGGTCACCATCTCCCTAGAGGAAAAAACCGCCACCAACTAACCCAGCCCAGATCGGCCGCGCCACTCGGGAGGCGCGGCCGATCCGCGTTCCGCATTCGGCTGCCGTGACGTACATACACAACAAACTCATGAAGAACCACCACATGCCCTCCGCGAGCCGGTAGACGACCTGGCCGCTGACCGGCTGCCCGCTGACCCAGACGCGGGTTTCGAGGTCGGCTATGCAGCTGGACGCCGCGGTGGATGAGACGCCGCTGATGAACGCCGCCGTGTTGGCGGTGATGTTGGTGGCGTCAGACAGCAGAACCAGCAGAATGAGGCGCATCGCCCTGGTCGAACTGATCCCGTCGACGGTCACCGCGTAGCGGTTGATGCCGGATTTGTTGATCGTGAACGGGCTCCCGGTTTGGCCGCCGCCCGACGGGGAGCGGCGAGCAGCTGCGCGAGCTCGTCGGCCCCGCTCCGGTAGTGGGCGGCCTCCCGTTCCGCAGCACGTGAACCGCCGTCGCTGCCCTCCAGGCGCGCGTCGGCCTGATTAGCCCGGCTCTCCAGGTGGCCACCAGCATCACCAGCTTGCTCGTGAACGCCACTTCCCGGACGGTCGGTGCAGCCAGAGTGCAGGTGGGCCCACCCGCCACCTGAAATCTGGACTACTGGGCGCAAATCATTCACACGGCCAAACTAACAGGGATCGAACATGCATTCGATCCCTGTTGTTACGAGTGCTCCAGCTTGATCGTGTCCAGTACACGCTTGCCTGCGCCCGAACCCGGGTCGGCGGTTACACCGGCTGGGCCTGCGCCTGGCCCGCGGGATCGGTGAGGTACGCCTCATTCCGCTCTTCACGGGCGATGGCCCGAAGAAACCGGCCGGTGAGCTTACGCGTGATCGCCGCTGGTGTGCTCGTAAGCTCGGCCCAGGTCACCTGGACGCCTTTGGTGTAGGTGTCGCCGTCATACGTGCCGAGCGTGTCGAATCGGGACATGCTGCCCGTGGGCATCGCAGACAGTCCGTCCAGACCGTTGGCACCCACGGCCAGAGCCCAGTTGCCGTAGAAGCCGGCCCGCTCCGACACCGCGGTCAGCAGGGCCAGGAATCGGCGCGTGTAGCTCACCATGACGGCGTCCAGGATCGCCTGCTGACCGCTGCCGTCGAGGCGGTCGGACAGCCGGCTGTAGTAGAGGCGCATCCCGCCGTCCTCATGGAAGCGCAGTTCTAGAACCTCTTCCCAGGTGGACAGCTTCTGGTCGGGGCTTCCGGTGAATATGCGGCCCTCGCCGAGATTGCGGGAGGAGAGTGCGATGCCCTCACGCCGACGGTATCCGCCGTTGGCGTAGGAGAAGGCCGGGTCGTAGTCGGGCACCTGCGGATAGGCGGCGCCGCGGACCAACTCGGCGATGTCCAGACGCCAGCCGGGCCCATTGATCAGACCGTCCAGCATGTCGTCGCGGCCGCCGACCGGCTGGGCTACGACGAACAGGTGGGCCTGATGACGCAGCTCCGCCGGGATCGGATCTTCGGCCATCTCCTGGGCGAGTAGTCCGAGCGCGTCCTGTTCGACATTCCGTCGCAGCTGGTGGAGTCGGGCAACCTCAGGATCGGACAGGTAGTGCTTCGTCTTGTCGCCCCGCCCCCAGTAGCGGCCCTCCACCATGTGCGGGGCTCCCGGGCTGACGGGAATGTGGATCACAAGGTACCCCTGGGTGGGGTCAGCCTCCGACGGGATCAGCTCCGTGAGAACGGCGAGGGACGGAGTAGGAACAGAGCGGGCGATCTGCTCGAACTTCTCGCCCAGCCCCTTGAGCGGCTGCGGAGCGAGGTCGAACGTGCCCGCGTCCTTATCCTCGCTCACCCCGATGATCAGCATGCCGCCGTCGATGGCGAACGACGCCATGTCCCGCGCCGACTCCTTGTTGTTGCTGTTGGGCTGCTCCTTGAAGTCAAGGAAATGGCCCTCCCCCAGAAGACGGCCATCGACGGCGGCCTTCAGCTCCGCTTCAGACTTCGGCGTCCAGCGGGTGTTTGAGTCCTTCATGAACCGCATCATCCCGCAGCCGTAGGTGGCATGCTGAGGCAAGGCGTGCAAGACCGAGGCGACGGCGGGGAAGCTCCGCAGGGGCTACTGCTCGAAGTGCTGGTCGGGAGGCGCGGCGAGCGGGTCAGGCGGCATCAGTTGACGGGCTCGATCATGCAATGGCCAATTCGGCTCAGGCCAGCCACACCTCGCCGCCGTGGTGGTCGTGACCGTGCTCGCAGTCCATGGTTCGGTGTGTACAGATACCCCACCATGCCCAGCCGAAGTGCTCCTGGGCAGGCGGTAGCGGCGCCACTCCCAGCAGTCTGCGCACTCCCCGGGCGGCGGCTCGATGGCGGTACCGTCTCGATCGGCTATCCGGCCATACCAGCGCCATTGCGAGCCACTGCGCGGACAGGGCGGAATGCCGGTCCACTTGGTGGCGGGCATCGGCGGGTCGGTCGGGCCGCAGGATGTGCACCAGTGGCGGGCGACATCCTTTGCGCCTTCGGGAAGGTCGGCGGCGAGCGTCTGCGGGATGGCCCGCAGAGGTCACAGGCGGCGCAGAGGTCCAGCCAGCGCGGCCCGTTCTTGGTGTGTGCATAGGCCAGTAGCCACGACCACGTGCAGTGTCGCTTCGTAATCAACTCGCCGGTCCAGGTGTATCCGGCGTCCTGGATGCGAACATGCATTCGACCCCTGTTGCGCCCAAGGGAGGGGTATGGAGCCCTTCTCGCCGTCGGCGTACCAGGCGTCGACTTCTGCGGCATGGAGGAGCAGGATTTCGTGGAACTTCCGCAGCAGTTGGCGTGCGCCGTGATTGCAGAGGCCTAGACACGCGCCGGGTGGTGAAATGTGCTGGTCATCGGACATGACGGCCTCCCCAAGGACGTACATTTGGGACAGCCGTGAAGCATGGTGCGGATGAGGTTTGGGGCGGTCTCGGGGTTGGCGCCCGGGCCGCCTCACCTCTTTGTGGATCATCCTATGTGTCGGTAGGGGTGTGACTGTATGAGCGCGAACACTTTCCCCACTCCCTTTTCGTCGAAGTAACTGCAAGGACAAACACATACAAGAAGCCAACAATCGACCAACCGGGGGCCTCGTGACGTCATTGCGGCTTGTCCCCAGCCTGTAGGTGACGGTCGCTATGGTTCTGCCCGTACCTCACGCACGACGAAGGGCTCGGACCGTTGACGCGGTCCGAGCCCCTCCAGAGGTACAGCCGTCAGGCCCCGTCCGGGACCCGAGCCGCTAAGTACCCGTTCATCCAGCGCCAGAGTACTGCGGATTCGAAAGCCCGGCCCGCGAAGCCCGGCGGCCAAGTGCGAGTCACGAAGGTTCAACTCGTCGGAGGTCCGCATGGCACAACTCGAGCTCAACTGCACACTGTCACTCCCCGAATCCTGGGGTCGCCACCTGCGCGTCATCGTGATCACGATCATCATCGTGGTTGGTGCAGTGCTGGGCGTCGACGCTTCGATGCTCCCGGTGTGAGCGTGACTCCGGGCCGCCCCCTTCCCGGTGCGGCCCGGAGGTTCAACCACGCGGCTTCCCGAAGGTCGCCCTGAGGTAGGGCTCAACCATCCGCAATTCCCCCACAAAACGCGCACCCTCGTACATTCCATGTACGAGCTGACGAATCCTCCGGGCCTCCTCTACCTGCTGGTCGTGCGCAGTCATCACGTACGGCGAGAGGTCATGCCACTGCCGTCGACGCCGAGGAATTCGACGAGGGCACCGAGTTCAAGAAGCTTCAGGTGGTCCCGCCCAACGACTTGTCTGCTTCAGGAGAACGCCGGTCTCCTCGGCCGCCTGGTCCTGTGGCGGGTGCGGCGGGGAACGAGCCGTCGCCGCCGAGCTCGACGAGGCCGCCCTTCGACGCGGTCATCCAGCCCGCCCCTTGGCAGCCGTCGGGGAACTTTAGCTGGCATGGCACGAGCGGGAACCTGTACGAGAAGTTCGCATTGTGCGCCAGGGCGGTCCAGGGCTGGTCTGAGACCCGACGCGTACAGCGCTTTCAACCGCTCCTGGTCCACGTCGATCACGCCGAGTTCGAGCAGCTGCAGCAGCGCCTCCCGGAGCTCGCCCGTGGCCGCCTGGCTCGGCGGCATCGCGGCACGGGCCTCCGGGCTGTTGGCCCACATCGTGGTGGCGAAGGCCCACACGGACCAGCTGGTCGACCGGCCCGCCGGTACTCTCGTCCACCACGACCCGCGGGAAGGGCGGCTCGCTCGGCGTCCACTGGATGTACGGGAGGGGCGGTTTCCTGCCGGCCAGCGCGTCCAGATCACCCGGGCCGTCCAGCAACCAGCTGCAGTCGCGGTACATGCCGAGGTGGGTCTCCGTCCACCCGGTCGTCTCGCCGTCCAGGTCGACACCTTCCAAGCGTGCCATGAGCGACCCATCGCAGTCGGGGTCGTAGCCTTCACGCGGAAGACGCGTGCGATGTAGGAGCCGACCGGGACCGGCTCGACAGGGTCGCGGCGTGGCGTCACCATGCCCAGCCCGGGCACGTCCTCCAGGCGGAAGTTCTCCTGCTGCGGAGCAATTTCGGGGATGCTGTGGATACTCATCGCGGTGTCGCCTCGCTTTCGGAGTTGGGGTTGGTGTCGGGCCAGCCGCGCACAACGGCAACGGCCAGGGCTCCGTTGCTGGAGACGTCGTCGCTCGGCCAGTCAGGGTCGATGCATGCCTCTTCCACGGCCTGAGCGATTCGCTCGCGCGCCTCGGTGAGCAGCGCGGCGGCGAGGATGCGGACCGCGTCGGGGTGCCAGGGGATGCCGTTGGCCAGCACCCTCAGGTATACGGCATCCAGCAGGTCGGCCGGGAAGTCCTTCGGGTCGATGTCGTCAGCGTGCTCGCTCATGAGGTGCCGCCTCGGGGTGACAGGCCGAGCAGCGTGTGCGCCTTGCGGTGCTCGTCCGGCCCGCCCGGAAGGCGTTCTTGCCTTTTCCCGATGTCTGGGTTCCCCAAGGAGGTCCCCGCTAGGCTTCACGCGACAGAAGTGAGCGGTGATACAGGGGCGGCCAGAGTGCAGGAGATCGAGGTCAAGTATCGGCTGTTTGATCTGCCTGGCCTGGAGCGTGCCCTGGTAGAGCGTGGGCTGGTTCTTTCTGCCCCGATATTTCAGGACGATCAGGCGTACGCGCATCCTGACTGGGCGTATGGCCAGTCCAAGATCGGTGTGCCGTTCGCCCGTCTCCGTACCCAGGACGGTCGGCATCTGTTCACGGTGAAGACGCCCCTGGCCAACGAACTGGCCTGCCTGGAACATGAATCCGAGGTGGCCGACCGCGACCAAATGCACCAGGCGATCCTCCAGATGGGATTCCAGCCGACCGTCCGCATCGTGAAGACGCGCCGGACCGCGCACGTGGCCGGGATGGCGCTGTGCGTCGACGAGGTCGAGCACGCGGGACAGTTCCTGGAGATCGAGAAAGTCCTCGACACGAACGAGTCCGGAACCGCCGCACAGGAGCACCTGGACACCTTCGCCCGCTCGTTCGGGGTGGCGTTGGAGCGCACCACCGACACCTACGATTCGCTGGTGCGAGCGGCCCTGGCACCGGCTTAGAACAGCGCGATTTTCCCCGACTCGGCCATCTCGCCCGTGTCCAGGATGGTGGCATCGATATGCAGTGTCAGGGTTTGGGCCGCGTGGTCGGTCAAGGACTGTTCGCGTGTTTCGTGTAGGTAGGCGCAGGAGCCGATGCGGTCGGCCAGGGCCTTGCCTACGTGGAGGTAGTCATAGCGGTAGCCATCTCCGGTCCGGCCGATCCAGCTGTAGGGCTGGGAGCCGGGCCAGCAGTGATCGTGGGCGTCGGCCAGCCCGTGCTCCTGGAGGGCTTCCAGGAATGCGAACTCGAACGGCAGGAAGCCCGGGTGAAGGGGCCGGTGGGTGCGGGTGATCACGTTGTAGTCGCCGCCGAGCACAAGATTGTCACGGTAGTCAGCGGGTAGTCCGGCGAGAGCGTCCACCACAGAGCGGATGAATATCTGCTTGCGTTCGGTCTTGGCTTGGCTGCGATCCCTGGATGGCACATAGAGCGCGACGACATAGGTGGCGGGCTGGGTGTCCAGGAGCGCGGCGGCGACTCGGCCGGGGATGGACACCTCGCGCAGTGGCCACGCCTGGTCTACAACTGGCACTTGGCTGACCAGCGCGGCGCCCCGGTCCCCGACATCGGGAGTGTTGATCACCGCCCATCCAGCCTGCCGAAACCGGTCGAGCAGGTAGGTGGTGCCGGTGCCCGCGCTGGTCTCGGTCAGCAGGAAAACCTGCTCAGGCCGGGAAGCGAGCCAGCCCAGCATGCGCTCAGCGCGGTCACGAGCTGCCGCGCCGATGTTAACCGTGAGCACGGAGAACATGATTCGCCCTTTCAGGTGGCCAGCAAGTCGAGCTGGTTGATCATTATGGTGACGACACCGTCAGGGTCTAGATCGCGGCAGTCGACGCGGAACTGGTGCCACCCGCGCTGTCCGAGAAAGCGGAACGCCGCGTCGTACAGTTCCAGTTCTCGCTCCGGTGTCCCGACGCGTTCCAGACGTGACTGGATTCGGCGTTCATTCAATCGGGTCTGAATGGTCTGCGGGTCGTGTTGGAGGTAGAACGACAGGTCCGGTGGCCGGGCGAAGGCGTTGTAGCGCCATATCTCGGCCGGCCCCAGCCCATCGAGCCGCTGGAGCACCAGGGAGGACTGGACATAGCGATCACTGATCACATGCTGGCCGGTTCCCAATGCGGGCAGGATCTCGGCATCGAGGTGCGCGGCCCGGTCAGCCGCGATCGCCAGGGCCAGCGCCCGCCCGGCCAACCCCGATTCACTGGAGCGCGCGAGCCGCCCCAGCGGGCTGTCGGACGGTTCGGTGGTCAGATGGACGGACGCTCCCCGTTCGGCAAGCCGTTTGGCCAGCAGCGCCGCCGATGTTGATTTGCCCACCCCGTTCGGGCCTTCCACGGCGATGAACAGTGGGGACGTCATGCCGATCGCCGTTGGATCTGCAGCAGCGGTCGGCCGTCAGTCACGGGGCACTGTTCGGCGTCAACGTCCCCGATCGCCATGCCCCGCGAGATCACCGCGGCGGGGCAGCCCTTGCCGCAGGAACTGTTGAGGGAGCACGACCGGCAGGTGGCGTTGGTACCCATCTGGAGTATCCCGGCCAGGTCGTAGTCATCCAGCGGCCCGGTGACCTCGCCGTCCAGTATGTTGCCCACCAGGAAGTCGTCGTCGGAGTAGCGCGATTGAGGGGTGCGAGCGGCGAAGACCAAGTAGGGGCATACCGCTGTGGCACCGTCAGCGAAGACGTACACGAGTTTGCCCGCGTCGCATCCGGCGAGGGGAAGGTCATCGTTGGGGAAACGGATGTGGACCAGGTTCACGCCGCGTTCCCGGAACTGCTCGGTGGTCTCGCGGATGGCCCGCATCTTGTCATCGGCCGCGGCCATCCGGCCCTTACTCATGACCCCTCGGCCCATCGATGAGAGCGGGTTCATCAGCACGTAGGTGGCGCCCACCTCGACGGCGAACTCGCACAGCGCCGCGAACTCCTCGACGTCAGTGAGTACATTCGGGGTGGACAGCAGCCCTTGCAGCAGTCCTGCTCCGGCGAACTTGCGGACGGTCGCCACAGTGAGATCGAAAGAGGCGACGTCGCCCCGGAACTTGCCGTGGCTCTGCGGCCGGAAACCGTCCAGGCTCACGTTAATGTGAATGTCGCCCATGGCCGCCAGTTCGATGATCTGCTCATCAGAGGTGCGGGTGGCGTTGGTGCAGATCCCTACCGGTATTCCGAGGGAGGTGAGGTGGCGGCAGATATCCATGATGCTGGGATGTACGAACGGCTCGCCGCCGGTCAGGGTGATCCGCTCGACTCGGGCACGCTGCAGTCTGGGGATGACCTTCTCGACCAGATCGGTGTAGGAGATGTCGCGGCCCTTTTTGACGGAAGACACGAAGCAATGCGCGCAGTGAAGATTGCAGCGCTCACTGATCTGTATGAGGGCCTTGCGGCCCTCGCCGCCGACGGATGTCCTGAAATAGCATGAGTTGGCCGAGGTTTCGACGATCAGGGACTTTCGCACGATCAACCTCCCAGAGGAATCGGATCGGTGATCTCAGCGAACTTCGAAGGCCCCGTCCGAGGCGGGCAGAAGAGCTCCGATGCCAATAGGTCAGCATTCATCTCGGCCGCGGATGAGGTCTCGTGCGGGGGCATAGCCGAAACTTGGCGAGTACGGCCGTGTCGGTGACGATCCATCCCTGGATCAGATAGGTGTCGCGCTCAGTTGAGTAGAGGGTCGGCGAGCCGTCATCTTTGGTGTCCTTGCCGAGAAACGTCAGCCGCATGACCATCCTCTTCGCCGAAGTGTGGGTGGAGCGTGCGCTTCAGACCTTCCGTCGTCTCCCACTCGGACGTCAAGGGGACTTCCTCGCCGTAGGAGTTCGGTCGGTGCGCTGGAAGGTACGACCGCCCGAGGAGACCGTTGCTTCGGCCTATTCTGCAGACGTCCACCTGGGTGACCAGGGAGAGCTCGGTCCAGCCGCTGAACTCGGTGACGCGGCCGTAACGCACGCATGATCCGCAGCGTGAAGGCACTTGATCCCGACATCTCAGCCCATCGGTGTCCTAAAACGGAAACAGCGTCATATTTGACACTTCGTACTGAAGCTCGCAGGAAGAAATAGCGGTGCCTGCCGTGGCAGGCGGTGCTTATTCTTCGCCGAGTCGTGGAAGTGGTGGCGATAAGCTGCCTCCGAAGGGAGCGGGGGAGCCACTTCTGGGTATGCCCTTGGCTATGAGGCATCTGCTGTCCTGGAGCGTGTGCACCACAAGTGCCGACTGCATAGGGGTGGCGTGGCAGCCTTACGGACGCTGCCTGCGCCATCTGGACGCCGATGAGCTGGGGGAGTGCCTCCGGGGTCTGTTCCCCGGGCAGGCGGTTGACCTGCGCGGCACCGTGATCACCGGCGAGTTACTCGCCCGGATCCTGGCCGCCACCCGCCACACCATCGGCCGGGCCAGATTCGACCAGGCCAGGTTCCTGTCCGCGGTCCGCTTCGGTGACGCCACGTTCACCGGCGACGCCTCCTTCGACGGCGCCCGCTTCGACGGCCTCGCCTCGTTCTTCGGCACCAGCTTCGGCGGCAACGCCAGCTTCCACCGGGTCCGCTTCGCCCGTGAATTCTCCCTGTACGGCTCCCGCGTGCGCGGCCACCTCTCGCTGGACGAGGCCGTGCTCACCAGCGACGCCCTGTTCGGCGAGGCGTGTCTGGGCTCGGCGTCGTTCCGCACGGCCGAGTTCCACGGGTTCGCGTCCTTCGACCGGACCCGTTTCCATGGGGACGCCACCTTCCGGGGCGCGCGCTTCTGGCGGGCGGTGTCGTTCCGGCGGACCGGGTTCGACGGTTCGTCCGGGTTCGAGTCGGTGCGGTTCGTCGGGAAGGCGTTCCTGGCGCCGTCGGCGGTGGCCAGGAGGCTGGTGCTGACCGAGGCGCGGGCGCAGGGAGCGGTGGAGATCGACGCGAGCGGCTGTCCGGTGGTGCTGGACGGGGCCCGGGTGCTGGGGCGGCTGGTGGTCCGGCTCGGTGACGCGGACCTGGATCTGCGCGGCCTGGTCAGCCGGGGGACGTCCAGCGTGACCCGGCGCGGCGGGGAGATCCGGGTGGTGTCGGTGGACCGGCTGGACGCCGAGGAGCTGACCATCGACGGCGCCGACCTGAGCGGCTGCCACCTGCCGGGGGTGGTCGGGCCCGAGCGGCTGCGGCTGCGGGACTGCGTGTTCGCGAGCACGCCGCGCGGCGGCCACCAGCTGCGGCTCAGCTGGCCGCCCCGCTGGCCCTTTCGTCGCGAGAACCGCGAGAAGAAGACGCCGCGGTTACGCATGGTCAAGGTCACCTGGTTCGCGCTGGTGGCCGTGGTGACGGTGGCCGCGCTGGTGCTGTCGGCCACGCCGCAGCCGAGCTCGCGCCGCCCGATCGGGCACCGGCCCACCGTGCCGCCGGTCGCCACCCAGCACGACGGGCTGCACGGCTGAGCATGAGGGTTCCCCGAGGCCGGGGTCAGGGTTCACCCTGATGCCGCCCGGCCGCGGGAACGCGTAGCCTGTCAGGCGACCATGGAGACTTTAACCGCCACAGAGACCGTCGAGGGGTATGTCGCCCGGCTGGGCCGTACCCTGCACGGGCCTGGGCGGTTGAAGCGGGACATGCTCGCGGAGGCGCGCGACGGCCTGCTCGACGCCGCCGAGGCCTACCAGGCCGGCGGGCTCGACCGGGAGCGCGCCGAGCGGCTCGCGGTCGAGGAGTTCGGGCCGATCGACGTGATCGCGCCCGGCTACCAGGAGGAGCTCACCGCCGGTCAGGGCCGCAGGACGGCGGCGGTGCTGTTCATCACCGTGCCGCTCACCGCGCTCATGTGGTCGCTGATCTGGCACGTCTTCCCGGCGGCCGAGACGGCGGCCAAGCCCGGCTGGTTCGGCGGGGTCGCGGTCACCGTCGACTACCTGCAGTTCGGCACCGGGATCCTGAGCGGCCTCGTCCTGTACGGCTTGCGCCGCGGCCGCCGCCCACGCGTGCTGACCCGCTCGCTCGGGCTGCTCGTGATCGGGCAGATGCCGGTGATGGCCGTGCTGTGCGGAGGGCTGATCTGGGGTTCGCAGCACGCGGTGAACATGGCGGCGTACCCGCCTGGAACGGTGGCGACCTTACTCAGCGTGGCGCTGTGGGGGTGGCAGCTGTGGGGCGCGGCGCGCTGCCTCAGTGTCAGCTCGAAGGTCAGCTCGAAGGTTCACGCGAGGGGTTGAGCACGCTGCCGATCACGCTGGTGAAGGAGGTCCAGGCGGATCTCTCACCCGCCAGTTCGGCGCGGCCCGCGCCGGTCAGGCGGTAGGTGCGGCGTCTGCGGCCGCCGACGGTGGCCCACTCGCTGGCCAGGTAGCCCGCGCGCTCCAACCGGCGCAGGGCGGGATAGATCGTTCCGGTGGGCAGGTCGAGCACGCCGCCGCTGCGGTCACGCAGCGCCTCGATGATCGCGTAGCCGTGCTGCGGCTCGTGTTCGAGCACCGAGAGGAGCAGGGCGTCCAGATGCCCGCGGAGCGCGTCGGCGTTCACGCCTTTACCTTATCCGGATTTCTCATGTAGGCAGTCTACATGTAGGCTCCCTATATGTAGTCACACATAAGGAGCCTCATGGACGTTCTTGACCTGGCCCGGCTGCAGTTCGCCGTGACAGGAAGCCTGCACTTCCTGTTCGTGGCGCTGACACTCGGCCTGGCCCCCCTTGTCGCGATCATGAACACCCGCTACGTGCGCACCGGCAACCCCGAACACGAGCGGATGACCCGGTTCTGGGGTCAGATCTATGTCACCAACTACGCGCTCGGCATCGTCACCGGCCTGGTGATGGAGTTCCAGTTCGGGATGAGCTGGAGCGGGCTCTCGCATTACGCGGGCGACGTGTTCGGCGCGCCGCTGGCCATCGAGACGCTGGTCGCGTTCTTCCTTGAGTCGACCTTCCTGGGCCTGTGGATCTTCGGGTGGCACCGGCTGCCGAAACGGCTCCATCTGGCCTGCATCTGGCTGGTGACGCTGACCGCGTACGCGTCGGCGTTCTGGATCATGGTGGCCAACTCCTTCCTGCAGAACCCCGCCGGGGCGACCGTTCAGGGCGACCGGCTGGCGCTCACCGACTTCGGGGCGCTGCTCGGCAATCCGACGCTGGTGATGGCGCTGCCCCACGTGCTCTCCGCCGGGCTGCTGACCGCGGGGTGCGTGGTGATGGGGGCGAGCGCGTACCAGCTGTTCCGGCGGACCGCGGAACGGGCGTTCTTCACGACCTCGCTGCGGATCGGCGTGGTGACGGCCTTCGTGGGCGGGTTCCTCACGGTCGGCTTCGGATACGCCCAGTTCGGGTTCGTCGAGACGGCTCAGCCGGACAAATGGTCCGCGAACACGCTCGCCGGAATCGGGCTCGGCAGCATGCAGACGATCGGCGAGACGCTGCAGCTGATCACCTTCCTGCTGCTGGCGTGCGTCAAGTGGCTGCCGCGCTGGCGGTGGGCCCAGCCGGTGCTGATGCTGCTCACGCCGCTGCCGTTCATCGCCCTGGTGCTCGGCTGGATCGCCCGCGAGGAAGGCCGCCAGCCCTGGCTCATCTACGGCAAGCTCACCGTCGCCGACGCGCTCACCCCCGGGCTGACCGCGGGGCAGATCATGCTGTCGTTCCTCGCCTTCGTCGGGGTGCTCGGCATGCTGGCCGTCGTCGACTACCTGCTGATCGCCCGCCTGATCCGGCGCGGTCCCGCGCTGATCGCGCTGGGCGAGCAGCCCGTCCTGACTTTGTCAGCTTCTCGGCTATGAACGACCGAGCTCGCAGCTCCTCGCCGTCGATGGTTTCGACAGTTCAGGCCGCGTACGGCAGCGTGACTCACTGCCCGGCATGGCAGGCCATGCCGCGTATCGCGGTGCCGATAACAGATCGTGGAGCCGTTCCCCGGCAAGCCGGGTGCGTTCAATCCCGTCACCGCATCACCAACAGTAACAGCGCAACCACAAATAGGGAAGCCATTCCTCTCGGGCGCGAACGCCCTAGGTTCCTGGCTAGATCGCGTTGAAAGGAGCTGTCGTGGAGATCCTCTGGTTCGGGATTCTCGCCGTCCTGCTGGCCGGCTACTTCGCCCTGGAGGGCTTCGACATCGGGGTCGGGCTGCTGCTGCCCTTCACCGGGGAGCGCGATCGGGCGGTGGGGGCGATCGCGCCGTTCGTGCTGGCCAACGAGGTGTGGCTGGTCGCGCTCGCGGGCGTGCTGTTCGGGGCCTTCCCGGTGCTGGAAGGGGAGGTGCTGAGCGGGCTCTACCCGGTGGTGGTGGGGTTGCTGGTGTCGTGGGTCGTACGGGACGCGGGGTTGTGGTTCCGGCGCAGGCTGGACGGGAGCGGCTGGCGGTCGTTCTGGACGGGGGCGGTCGCGGCGGGGTCGCTGGGGCTGGCGCTGTCCTGGGGTGGTGTGATCGCGGGGATCACCGGGGCGCCCGCGCTGCTGGGTGTGGCGTACGGGGTGGTGGTCGCGCTGGTGTTCGCGTTCCACGGGTGGACGTTCCTGGCCTGGCGGCTGCCCGGGGAGGCGGTGGCGCAGGGCGCGAGCCGTACCGGCCGGGGGCTGGCGCTGTCGGCGGCCGTGGCCGTCGCGCCGGTCGTGGCGCCGCTGGCGGTCCTGGCCTCTGACGTGCTCGGTGAGGCCGCCCCGTCGGCGACACTGTCGGTGCTGAGCCTTATGGTGTTGCCAGTTGTTCCCCTCATGGTTGGCGCGCAGATCTGGGTCTGGCGCGTGTTCCGCAGGGGTGCCGTTCCGACGTTCTTCTAACCTCGGGGGGATCGTGCACCGGGATCTGATGCGGGTGCTGCCGCGGCGGCACCTGGCGGTCTGCCTGGGCGCCGCGATCGTGGCCGGGCTGCTGGTGCTGGTGCAGGCCGAACTGCTGGCCGGGGTGCTGTCCGGGCGGTTCGCGGTGGGCGCGCTGCTGCCGCTGGCGCTGGTGATCGGGCTGCGCGGGGCGCTCGGCTGGGCGCAGGGCGTCGCGGCCGGGCGCACCGCGAGCGGGGTGAAGTCGTTGCTGCGGCATCGGCTGCTGTCCCGGTTCCAGGACATGAGCCCGGCCGAGCATCGCTCGGGTGAGCTGGTGACGCTGACCGGGCGGGGTCTGGACGCGCTCGATCCCTATCTGACGGGATATCTGCCGTCGGTGGCGGTGGCCGCGGTGGTGCCGGTGGCGGTGCTGATCCGGCTCTTCGTGGCGGATCTGGCGACGGCGATCATCGTGCTGCTGACGCTGCCGCTGATTCCGATCTTCGGGGCGCTGGTCGGGATGACCACCAAGGCGGTGACCGAGCGGCAGTGGCGGGCGCTGGCGCGGCTGGGCGGCCATTTCCTCGACGTGGTGCGCGGGCTGCCGACGCTGCGCGCGTTCGGGCGGGCGCGCTACCAGGCGTCGGTGATCCGCGACGTGGCCGATCAGCACCGGTCGGCGACCATGCGCACGCTGCGGGTGGCGTTCCTGTCGTCGCTGGTGCTGGAACTGGTCGCGTCGTTGTCACTGGCGCTGGTGGCGGTGCCGGTGGGGTTGCGGCTGCTGTCGGGGTCGCTGGATCTGAGCACGGCGCTGCTGGTGCTGCTGCTGGCGCCGGAGGCGTATCTGCCGTTGCGGGCGATGGGGACCAGGTTCCACGCCGCGATGGAGGGGGTGACGGCCGCCGATCAGGCGTTCGCGCTGCTGGGCGAGGAACGTGCGGGGGAGTCCGGGCGGCTGACGGCCCCCGAGGGGGTGCCGGAGATCCGGCTGGAGTCGGTGACCGTGCGGTATCCCGGGCGGGAGGACGCGGCGCTGACCGATGTGTCCCTGGTGATCGAGGCGGGGGAGCGGGTCGCGCTGGTGGGTCCGAGCGGAGCGGGCAAGAGCACGCTGCTCCACCTGCTGCTCGGTTTCGTCACCCCCTCGTCCGGCCGGGTGCTGGTCGGCGGCGTCGACCTGGCCGACCTGGACCTGGACGCCTGGCGTCGCCGCCTCGCCTTCGTGCCACAGCGCCCCCACCTGTTCGCCACCTCGGTCGCCGACAACATCCGGCTCGGCTCGGCCGCCTCCTCCGACGAGATCCGTACGGCGTCCGCCGCCGCGCAGGCCGCCGAGTTCGTCGAATCCCTGCCGGAGGGCTACGACACGGTTCTCGGCGAACGCGGCGCCAACCTGTCGGCCGGGCAACGCCAGCGCGTCGCCCTGGCCCGCGCCTTCTGCCGCCCCGACGCCGAGGTCCTCCTCCTGGACGAACCCACCGCCCGCCTCGACGGCCGAAGCGAATCCGCCGTCCTCGACTCCACCCGCCACCTCGCCGAAGGCCGCACCGCCGTAATCGTGGCCCACCGCCCCGCCATGATCGACCTCGCCGACCGCGTGATCCGCATAACCGACGGCGCGATCACCGAAGACCACGCACGCCCCGTAGGAGGCCTACGGTGACCAGCGCATCCCCGTCCAGCCGGACTGCGGACAATCTGACGGGTTCTCCCGTTCCTGGGAGGTCTGCGTTGATTACCGTATCCCCGGCCAGCCGGATTGCGGGTAATCCGGCTGGCGCTCCCCTTCCTGGGAGGTCTGTGTTGATCACCGCGCCCTCGGCCAGCCGGGTTGCGGGCGATCCGGCTGGCGCTCCCCTTCCTGGGAGGCGTGCGGTGATCACCGCATCCCCGGCCAGAGTGCGGACGGTCCTCTTTCTGGGGGGATTCCGATGAGCGGGTTGATTCCGAGTGGGCTGAATCGGCGGCTGGTCGTCGCCGCGTTGGCCGGGTCGGCGGCCGATCTGGCTGGGCTTGGGTTGATTGCCTCCGCCGCGTGGCTGATCACCAGGGCCGCTGAGCAGCCGCCGTTGGCCGCGCTTTCTGTGGCGATCGTCGGGGTGCGCGCGTTCGCGACCAGCCGGGGCGTTTTCCGTTACGCGGAGCGGCTTGCCGGGCATGACGTCGCGTTGCGTGCTCAGGCGGCGACCCGGGAGCGGCTCTATGAGGCGTTGATCCCGTCCGGTCCGCTCAGCCATCGTGGCGCGGATCTGCTCAGCCGCATGGTGGATGACACCGACGCGGTCCAGGATCTGCTGGTGCGGTGCCTGCTGCCCGCCATCGCCGCTCTCGTCACCGGAGCGGCGGCCGTGGTGATCGCGCTCTTCCTGCTGCCCGCGGCGGCCTTCGCGCTGCTGGCCGGTCTCGTGATCGCCGGAGTTCTGCTGCCGCTCGGCACGGCCGCCGCCTCCCGCCGCTGGTCGGCCCGGCTGGCTCCGGCCCGCGCCGACCTGGCCGCCCGCGTCGCCGATCTGGTGCACGGGTCCGCCGACCTCGCCGCGTACGGCGCGAAGGGGGAGGCACTGGCCGCGGGGATGTCGGCGGACGACCGTCTCGCGGCCCTCGAACGCGGCCAGTCCCGGGTGAGTGCCACCGCGCTGCTGACCGGGGTCCTCACCCAGGGCCTCACCGTCGTCGCCATCGTCTGGATCTGCCAGGCCACCGGGACGGGCTCGGTGGCGACGGCCGTCCTGGCCCTGATGTCCCTGGTCGCCTTCGAACCCGTACTTCCCCTGGCCGCGGCCGGAGAGCGCCTCACCGGAGTCCTCGCCGCCCTGCGCCGTCTCACCGATCTTCGCTCCCTCCCGGCGGCCGTGACCGAACCTGCCGTCCCCGCTGCCACCCCGTCGGGTCCGCTCACCATCGGGGTCTCCAACCTGGTGGTGCGGCACGGCCAAGCCCGGCCCGCTCTCAACGGGGTGAGCCTCACCCTCACTCCCGGGCGCCGAGTCGCCATCGTGGGCCCGAGCGGTGCCGGAAAGAGCACCCTGCTCTCCGCCCTGATGCGCACCGTCGACTACGAATCCGGAAATATCACCATCAACGAGGTCGAGGCGAGGGACCTCCCCTCCGAAACCGTCCGCCACCTCATGACCGGTCTCACCCAGGACCCCTACGTCTTCCAGGCGTCCTTCAAGGACAACCTCCGCCTGGCCGGCCCCGAAGCCTCAGACGAGGAGCTCGCCCACGCCGTCCAGGCCGCCCACCTGGACACCTGGGCCGACCGCACCGGCTGGGACACCTCTCTGGGCGAGGACGGCCGCACCCTCTCCGGCGGCCAACTCCAACGCCTCGCCCTGGCCCGGGCCGTCCTCTACAACCCGCCCATCCTCCTCCTCGACGAACCCGCCGAAGCCCTGGACGAACAGACCGCCGCCGCCCTGATGGCCGACCTCCTGGACGCCACCCACGGCCGCACCACCCTCCTCATCACCCACCGCCTGCGCGGCCTGGAAGCGGTAGACGAAATCCTCGTCCTCGAAGACGGCCAGATCACCCAACGCGGCACCCACGCCGACCTCACCACAACCGACGGCTACTACCGCACCCTCTGGCAATCCGAAGCCATGCTCCACACCTGACGCGGACCACTGTGCGTATCTGAACCGGCGGGTCTGGCCACCGATGGGCGTTCCCGGCCACCACCGGGAGCGCCCATCGCCCCTTAGCCGAGCTGGGTGATTCGCGGTGGTTTGAGGGTGGACAGGATTTCATCGCTGCAGGAGCACGAGCCGCATCCGGGGAACATGGCCTCTCCTCGTCTAGGGTTCTCTCCTTGGAGTCTGACGCGAGAAGGCTTGGAATGCTGGGCGTGGGCACATGGTTGTGTCCGATGAAGAAGGGAGTCGTGTGTGGCGACGATCGAGGTAACCGAGAAGAACTTCAACGAGATCGCGGACAGCGGGATCGTCTTGCTCGACTTCTGGGCGGCGTGGTGTGGGCCCTGCCGGACGTTCGGGCCGATCTTTGAGAAGGCGTCCGAGCAGCACGCGGACATCACGTTCGGCAAGATCGACACGGAGGCGCAGCCCGCGCTGGCGCAGGGTTTCGACATCACCGCGATTCCCACCATCATGGCGGTCCGGGATGGCATCGTGGTGTTCTCCCAGCCGGGAGCCCTGCCGGGGGCGGCGCTCGAGGATCTGATCAAGCAGTTGCGGGCGCTGGACATGGACGCGATCCGCGCTGAGATCAACTCCGAGCTGAAGCCGAGCTAGGCAAACGAAACAGGGCCTCCCACCGGAGGCCCTGTTCGTTGTTGGAGTTCATGGCCGATTTGGAAGCGGCCGGTTAGAGCTTGCGGCCGACGCCGCCGAAGCCGACTGAGGCGTGGGTGTCGGGGAGGTAGGTGTCTGCGTCGGGGCGCCAGTCGCGGGGGGCGACCAGGCCGGGGTCGAGGAGTTCGTAGCCGTCGAAGAACGGGAGGATTTCCTCGTATTCGCGTAGGGCCAGGGCTGCGGTGGCCTTCTTGTAGATCTCCAGGGCCGCTTCGCTGACGTCGGGGATCGCGGGTGTGGCGTGGGTGAGGGCGAGGTAGCTGCCGGGGGCGCTCAGGTCCCGCATCTGGGCGACGATCTCGTACGGCTTGTCGGCTTCGTGGACGAAGTGCAGGAGCGCGAAGAGGAGGAACGCCACCGGGCGGTCGAAGTCGATCTCCTGGCTGACCTTGGCCAGCAGGTCGTCGGGCTGGCGGAAGTCGCCCATGACGACCTCCACGTTCTCGCCCCGGCTGAGCAGGGCCTGCCCGTGCGCGACCACGACGGGGTCGTAGTCGACATAGACCACCTTGCAGTCCGGCGCGACCCGGTGGGCGATCTCGTGCACGTTGCCCTGGGTGGGCAGGCCCGAGCCGATGTCCACGATCTGGCGGATCCCCGCCTCGGCGAGGCAGTGCACGGTCCTGGCAAGGAATGCCCGATTCTCCAGCGCCGCCGCCCTGACGTCGGGGAACAGACTGGTCATCTGCTCCGCCGCGGCCCGGTCGGCGGCGAAGTTGTCCTTGCCCCCCAAGTAGTAGTCATACATGCGGGCCACATTGGGCGTATTCGGATCGACGCCGGGCGGCGGCTGGCTCATCGGTTCTCCCCTGACAGCGGAGAGACGATCATACGGCGAAATCCCGAAATATCATCACTGGGCCCGGTAGAGTTCGGCGACCCGGAACGCCAGGTCGAGCGACTGACCCCGATTGAGCCGGGGATCGCACGCGGTCTCGTAGCGCAGCGCCAGATCGCCCTCCACGATCGGGTGGCCGCCGCCCACGCACTCGGTGACGTCGTCGCCGGTGAACTCGATGTGGATGCCGCCCGGGTGGGTGCCCAGCGCGCGGTGCACCTCGAAGAACCCGGCCACCTCGTCCAGCACGTCGTCGAGCCGCCGGGTCTTGTAGCCCCCGGCCGCCTCGAAGGTGTTGCCGTGCATCGGATCGCACACCCAGGCCACCGCCGCCCCGCTGGCGGTGACCTTCTCCACCAGCATCGGCAGCGCCTCGCGGACCTTGCCCGCGCCCATCCGGGTGATGAAGGTGAGCCGCCCCGGCTCGTTGTCCGGGTTGAGCTTCTCGACCAGGGTGAGCGCCTCCTCCGGCGTGGTGGCCGGGCCCAGCTTCACCCCGATCGGGTTGCGGATCTTGCTGAAGAACTCCACGTGCGCGCCGTTCAGTTGCCGGGTGCGCTCGCCGATCCAGACCATATGCGCGGACACGTCGTAGGCCAGCCCGGTACGCGAGTCGATCCGGGTCAGCGCGTGATCATAGTCGAGGATCAGCGCCTCGTGCGAGGAGTAGAACTCAACAGTGTGGAATTCCTCGGGTTCGGCCCCGCAGGCGCGCATGAACGCGAGCGCGTGGTCGATCTCGCGGGCCAGCCGCTCATACCGCTGCCCGGCCGGGGAACCGGCCACGAAGTCCTGGTTCCAGGCGTGCACCTGGCGCAGGTCGGCGTAGCCGCCCTTGGTGAAGGCGCGGGCCAGGTTGAGCGTCACCGCCGAGGAGTGGTAGGCGCGCAGCAACCGGCCCGGGTCGGGGACCCGGGCCTCGGGGGTGAAGTCGAAGCCGTTGACCATGTCGCCCCGGTAGGCGGGCAGCTCCACGCCCTGCCGGGTCTCGGTGTTCTTGGAGCGCGGCTTGGCGAACTGCCCGGCCAGCCGCCCGATCTTGACCACCGGCACCCGGCCCGCGTAGGTGAGCACGATCGCCATCTGGAGCAGCGTCTTGAGCTTGTTCCGCACGTTGTCGGCGGTGGCCCCGGCGAAGGTCTCGGCGCAGTCGCCGCCCTGCAGCACGAAGGCCTCGCCCCGGGCGACCGCGGCCAGGTGGTCCTTGAGCTGGTCGCACTCGCCGGCGAAGACCAGCGGCGGCAGCCCCTTGAGCTCGGCCACCACGTGGTCCAACGCGGCCCGGTCGGGCCATTCGGGCTGCTGGGCGGCGGGCAGGTCACGCCAGGTATCGAGGTTCAGAGCGCTCACGACAACCCAGGTTATTGCACGGCGTCCACCGTCACCGCCCTCATGTCCACGTGGTGAGACCGTACATGTTCCGGCAGGAAGCCGAGCCCGACCACCCGCCCGGCCAGCCGCTTCAGCGGTCCGGGGATGTTTCTGGCCGCGCCGCCGAGGTCCTGGGAGAGCTCCTGGCCGGACAGGACCTTGGCGATGACCCGGTTCTGGATCAGCAGTTGCAGGAACTGGGTGGCCACCGTCGGGTACATCCGCCGCCGCTGCACCCGGGCCAGCAGCGAGTCCGGCACCGGGTCGAGCACCGGGCGCCTGCGCCGCTCGGCCTTCGCCATCGGCCCGGCCAGGATGTTGGCCGCCGCCACCGCGTCCTGCACGGCCAGGTTGATGCCGACGCCGGCGATCGGGGACATGGCGTGCGCGGCGTCACCGATCACCAGCAGCCCGGGCAGGTGCCATCGGCGCAGCCGGTTCACGCGCACGGTGAGCACGCGCACGTCGTCGAAGGTCAGCGCGTCCGGCTCGAGGAAGGGCACCAGACGCTGGACGGTGTCCCGGAAAGCGGCCACGCCGCGCGCCTTGAGCGCCTCGTAGCCGCCCTTCGGGATCAGATAGGCCAGCTGCCAGTAGGTGTCCCGGTTGATCGCCGCGACGCCGACGCCGACGCCCGGCCGCAGGAACGTCTCCACCGGGTCGCCGTCGTGCCGGTCCAGCCGGAACCAGGCCACGTCCATCGGCGCGCCCAGCTCGACCGGCTGGAACCCGGCCGCCCGCCGCAGGTCGGACCCCCGCCCGTCGGCCGCGACGGTGAGCGCCGCCCGGATCTCCCGCTCCCGCCCCTCCTCCCGGTACTTCACGCCGCGTACGGCTCCTCTGTCCTTAATGTCGCCGTCCCTGACCAGGTCGTACGCCTCCGCCCGCATGATCAGCCTGAAGTTGGGCAGCCGGGCGGCGGCCGCGGTGATCATGTTCAGGAAATCCCACTGCGGCACCATCGCGACATGCCGGTACCGGCACGGCAGCCGCCGGAAGTCGGCCAGCGGCACCAGCTCCTCGCCGGTGTTCAGCGCCAGGAACGGCAGGGTGTGGTGCGGCAGCTTCTCGAACTCCGCCATCAGGCCCAGCTCGTCCAGGACCTGCAGGGTCGACGGATGGATGGTGTCGCCCCGGAAGTCGCGCAGGAAGTCGGCGTGCTTCTCCAGCAGGGTCACGTCGATCCCGGCCCGGGCCAGCAGCAGCCCCAGCATCGCCCCCGCGGGCCCGCCGCCCGCGATCACGCACGTGGTGTCGGTCATAATTCATCACCCCTTGAAATATGGTGTCACCCGCCGGTGGCCGGCTGAAGCCGCCTACCCGGGAAAAATCCCGGCAACCCCGCCAATCCACGGGGACCCTGGTGGCGAATAGCCCAGTGTGAACGAGGTTGTGTCCATGCTCGCGGCGGGACGCGGCCCGGGGCTCGAGGAGCTGCTGGGCGAGGTCGCGCGCGGCGATGAAGCGGCTTTCGAGCGGTTCTACGACCGCGTCAGCGGCCAGGTCTTCGGGCTGATCCGCCGGGTCCTGCGGGACCGGGCCCAGGCCGAGGAGGTGGCCCAGGAGGTCCTGGTCGAGATCTGGCGCACGGCCGCCCGGTTCGACCCCGGCAGGGGGAGCGCCCTGTCCTGGGTCCTGACGATGGCGCACCGCCGCGCGGTCGACCGGGTCAGGTCGGCGCAGGCCGCCACCGACCGGGAGGAACGCGCCGCCCGGCTGGACAACGACGTCGCCTACGACCAGGTCGCCGAGGCGGTGACCACCCGGCTGGAGGGCGAACGGGTGCGTCGCTGCCTCGACGGCCTGACCGACCTGCAACGCCAGGCGGTCACGATGGCGTATTACGGGGGATACAGCTACCCGGAAGTAGCCGGGTTGCTCAAGGTGCCACTGGGCACAGTCAAGACACGCATGCGCGACGGACTGGTTCGACTGCGCGACTGCATGGGGGTGGACAAATGAACGACGACCTCCACACCCTCTCGGGGGCGTACGCGCTGAACGCACTGCCGCACCGGGATCAAGGGTTGTTCGAGGAGCACCTGGCGCGCTGCGAGGCGTGCGCGGACGAGGTGCGCGGGCTGCGCGAGACCGCGGCGCGGCTGGCCGCGGGGGTGGCCGAGCCGCCGCCGCTCGCCTTGAAGCGGCGGGTGCTGGCCGAGATCGCGCAGGTGCGGCAGGAGCCGCCGAGGCCGGTCAGGACCGAGCGCGCGAACGTGGTGCCGCTGGCTCCGCGCTGGCGGTCCCGGCTGGCCGTCGGGCTGGCGGCGGCCTCGGTGGCCGCGGCCGTCACGGTCGGGGTGGTGGCGGTCAACACCGTCCAGCAGCGGGACCGCACGCTGGAGGAGACCCAGCAGCTGCTGGCCGCGACCCAGAACCTGCTGGCCGCGCCGGACGCCGTGGTCCGGCGGGTGCCGATGACGGGCGGCGGCGGGGCGACCATCGTGCTCTCGCCGCACCAGGGCAAGCTCATGTTCGCCTCGGACATGCCCGGGCTGCCGTCCGACCAGACGTACCAGATGTGGCTGATCGGCCCGACCGGGATCCACTCGGCCGGTCTGGTGGACGGCGGCGGCGGGGTCAGGACGGCCACGCTGGCCGTCCCCGGCGAGGCGGAGCGGTTCGGCGTGACGGTCGAGCCCGCGGGCGGTTCCCGGCAGCCGACCACCACGCCGATCCTGCTCACGAAGCTCGCCTGAGCACCTCCAGGGCCCGGACCAGGCTCTCGGTGGCCAGCCCGCGGATCCGCGCGTAGGACTCCTCGGGGTACTGCCGGGGGCCGTTCTCCACCAGCAGGATCAGGTAGAGATAGGCCCGGTAGAGCGCGACCCTGACCTCGGTGGTGTGGGTGAACAGGCCGCGCCCGCCGCCCCCGTCGTGGTATCCGGCCAGCATCGGGTCGTCGCCCTGGATCTCGCCGAAGATCGTCGGGGTGACGAAGTCGGCGATCGGGTCGCCCCAGAACGCCCGCTCGTGGTCGATGAGCGCCTCGATCCTGCCGTCCTTGAGGAAGACGTTGCCGGGCCAGATGTCGAAGTGCACCAGATGGGGGGTGACGATCTCGTCCAGCGCGGCGGCGTTGGTGTGGAACAGGCGGGCGATCTCCAGGATGGTGGCGGGCAGCGGCGTGTCGTAGCGCACGGCGTCGTCCAGCAGCGCCCCGGCCATGACCAGGAACGCCTCCCGCCAGGTGCCGCCGGTGAGTCCCGCGTACGGGTAGCCGAACACGCCCGTGCCCGGGATCGTGTGCAGCGTGGCCAGGTGGCGGCCGAGCTCGAAGCGGATCTCGCGGTCCTGGGCGGGCTCCAGGGTGGCATGGTTCCACGGCACCCCGTCCAGAGCGGCCAGGATCAGGTAGTCGCCGCCGATCAGAGCGTCGTCGAAACCCGCGTGCAGCAGCGCGGGGAGCGGCAGGCCGGCGCCGGCCGCGAGGTCGTAGACCATCGCCTCGGTGCGCAGCAGGTCCCGCTCGTAGGTGAGGAGTTTCAGGTCGGGTGGGGGGCCGACTTTGAGCACGACGTCCCGGCCGTCCTCCAGGCCGAGCCGCCAGACGGCGTTGGCGAAGCCGTCGGGTAACTCCTCGGAGGAGACCATCCCGACGCCCAGCGCGCCAAGCACGAGGGCGTCCAGTTCGGCGGCGGAGAGCCGCCGTTTCGTCCTGCTGTCCATAGGTGTGGGTTCCTAGATGATGGCGAGGGTCCAGGCGGCCTCGTGCGTGTCTCCGGGCTTGAGCACGATCAGGTCGGTGCCGGAGTTGAACGCGTCCGGCGGGCAGGTCATGGGTTCGACGGCCAGCCCGCGGAAGCCGAGCCCGGTCCCGGTGCAGACCTGAACCCAGGGCAGCACCCGCGGGTCCCACGACATCTCCAGGCCGCCTTCCGGGCCGCGCACCCGCACCCGCCCGGCCGTCAGGCCGGTGAAGGCGTGGTCGATCGCCGTCTCCCCGATCTGGCGGGGGGCGCGGTAGTCGTACGGCGTGTACGTGACGTCCTCCAGCGTCACGGGCGCGAGGATGTCGTTGACGAGCAGGACCTTGGCCGCGGGCAGATCCAGCTCGTACTCCCGCACGTCCGGACCGGCGAGCAGCCACGGGTGCGGCCCGGTGCCGTACGGCGCGGCGGTCTCGCCCACGTTCTCGGCGGTCATGGTGGTCGTCAGGCCGTTCGCCGACAGGTCGTGCCGCAGCTCGAACCGCAGCCGGAACGGGTAGCCCGGCTTCGGCTCCAGCGTGTGGGTCAGCCGGATGAACGCGTGCTCGTCCTCGATGGACGCGAACTCCACCGCCGTCCACGGCACGTCCGCGACGAACCCGTGCAGCGCGTGACCCCGGTCGGGCTCGTTGACCGGGAGTTCGAAGCACTCGTCGGCGAACACGTATCGGGCGCCCACCACCCGGTTCGGCCACGGCGCGAGCACCGCCCCGCTGTAGAAGGGGATCGGGCCGTCCTCCGGCCAGCTCGGCATGAGCTCGTGGCCGCCGCGCCAGAGGCCGTGGACGGCGCCGCCGAGCTCGGTGACATCGGCGCGATAGCCACCACCGAGAAGTGTGAACTGGGACACGGGGGTCCTTTCTAGGCATTAGCCGTACCTCAGGCACGGCGGGACCCATATTAATGACAATTCCGGCAAGGCTGTGGGAGCGCTCCCACAGATTAAGGGGACTTTGATGGGATAGTCAACTAATTGGAATCAGGGGATCACCGCAGCTCTCCGGTCCTGATCAGGTCGCCGTACCAGTGGGCGCTGTCCTTCGGGATGCGTTTCTGCGTCTCGAAGTCGACGTGCACGATGCCGAAACGCTGGGCGTAGCCCTCGGCCCACTCGAAGTTGTCGAGCAGCGACCAGACGTGGTAGCCCTCGACCCGCACGCCCGCCTTCATCGCGCGGTGCATCGCGGCCAGGTGGCCGCGCAGGTAGGAGATCCGGTCCTCGTCGGCGACGCGCCCGTCCGCGCCCGGCTCGTCGTCGGTGGCCAGGCCGTTCTCGGTGATGACGAGGGGGACTTCGGGGTAGTCGCGCTTGACCCGGACCAGGATGTCGTGGAAGCCGTCCGGGTAGTCCTCCAGCCAGCCCGCCTGCCGGGTCCGGTGTTTGATCACCCGGCGCTGGTCGGGGCCGACGAAGATGGGCGTGTAGTACTGCACGCCGAGCAGGTCGATCGGCTCGCTGATCGTGGCCAGGTCGCCTTCCCTGATGTGGCTCCGGTCGGCGGGCAGCGTCTCCTCCGGGTAGAACCCCTTGAAGATCGGATCCAGGTAGAGCCGGTTCTCGACGGCGTCCTGCCGGACGGCCGCGTCCCTGGCCTCCTGGCTGTCCTCGGCCGGGTAGGTGGGGTGCAGGTTGAGGGCGGGGCCGATCCGGCGTCCAGGGTGCTGCTCGTGCAGCAGGCGGGAGGCCAGGCCGTGCGCCAGCAGCAGGTGGTGGCAGGCCACCAGGGCGCGATCCCAGTCGGCGATCCCGGGCGCGTGCACGCCCTGCCGGTAGCCGCAGTCCACCACGGTCTTCGGCTCGTTGATGGTCAGCCAGTCGCGCGCGTGCAGCGCCCCGAAGACGATCTCCGCGTACTCGGCGAACCGGAGCGCCGTGTCCCGGCTCTCCCAGCCGCCCGCGTCCTGCAGCGCCTGCGGCAGGTCCCAGTGGAACAGCGTCACCATCGGCCGGATGCCGCGCTCGACCAGGCCGTCGATCAGCCGCCGGTAGAAGTCCAGGCCCTTCTGGTTGGCCTTGCCGGACCCGTTGGGCTGGATCCGCGGCCAGGCCACCGAGAACCGGTAGCTCTGCAGGCCGAGGTCGCGCATCAGGTCGAGGTCCTGCGCGTAGCGGTGGTAGTGGTCGGCGCCCGGGTCCCCGGTGTCGCCGCCGCGCACCTTCCCGGGCGTGGCGGCGAAGGTGTCCCAGATGGACACCCCCCGGCCGTCCTCCTTGGTCGCTCCCTCGATCTGGTACGCCGACGTGGACGCGCCCCAGACGAAGTCGCTGGGGAACCTCAAGGCGTTCATGGGCCTCCTAGATGGATTGGCGCAGGCACTGACCGGTATCAGCAGGAATACGGTACGACGAGTTATTCCAGCCATCGCCGCGGCGTCTCCAGCATCTGCTTCACCGCGCCCAGGAACAGCGCGGCGTCCCGCCCGTTGACCACCCGATGGTCGAAGGCGAGCCCGAGCTGCACGGTCTGCCGGACCGTGAAACCATCATCGGCCGGCGCCACCTCCTGCTGCGTCGCCGCCAGCGACAGCGCGCACACGTGGCCCGGGTAGACGATCGGGATGGCGAGCGTGATCGCGCCGTCGTTGTGCAGGGTGACGGCGATGTTGGCGCCCTCCAGGTCCCGCTCCCGGAAGCTGCCGCGCAGCGCGGTCATCCGGTAGTCCATGAGCTCGCGGGCGACCGAGTCCAGCGGCCGCGCGTCCGCGTCGCGGACGACCGGGATGAACAGGCCCTTGCCGACGTCGATGGTGACCCCGACGTGCGCGCCCTCGGCGAGCCGGACGTAGCCGGGCTCGACCAGGGTGGCGAACAGCAGCGGGAACTCGGCCCGCTGGTCGGCGACGGCCTTCACCACCAGCTCGGACAGGCCGATCAGGGTACGCGCGTGCTTGGACAGGTCGCGGGTGAGCTTGGCCGTGCCGGTGACGTCGATCTTGACGGCGGTGAAGGCGGCCGGGATCGTCTGGTGCGAGCGGCTGACCACGTCACCGGTCAGCCGCTGCGCCTTGCTCAGCGCGACGAGTCCGGCGCGGGCGTCCGGTTCGGGGGCGCGGGTGAGGGCCTCCACGTCCTCGCGGCGGATCACCTTCTTGCCGAGCGTGCGCAACCGCTCCGCGGGCACCCCGAGCTCCTCGATGAGCGCCCGCGCGGGAGCGGTGATGACGATCTCCCCGGCGTCCTGCTGCCCGGCCGCCACGCTCACCTGCTGGGGTACGGCCTCGCCGGGCGCCTGCAACCGGGCGATGAGCTGCCCGGGTTCGCAGTCGGAGCCCTCGGCCACCACCCGGCGCAGGATGCCCGCGTCCTCGGCGAGCAGCTCCTCGGCGGTCTTGGAGGTCTCCACCACGACCAGCGGATCGCCGATCGCCACCGCCTCGCCGTCGGCGGCCAGCCACTCCACCAGGATGTAGCTGGTGTCGTTGTTGTTGAGCTTGGGCACCCTGATCTCGATCACGCCAGCACCGCTCTCCTGATGGTGTCCGCCTGGACGAGGACCTCGCGTTCCAGGTGCGCGGCCGTGGGGATGATCGAGTCGGCCGCGCTGACCAGCCGGATGGGCCCGGACAGGGAGGCCCACAGCTCGGGATGGAGCAGCCGGGACACCTCGGCCCCCCAGGTGCCGCCCGCGGAGCCGTCCTCGGCCACGACGATCGTTCCCGCGCCGCGCAGCACCTGCATGACGGGGGCCGGGTCGAGCGGGTAGAGGCGTTCCGGGACCAGCAGCACGCAGGTGATCTCGTGGTCGATGAGCAGGTCGCGCATGGCTTCCAGGGCGCGGTCGGTCAGCCCGCCGGGAGCGATGAGCACGCAGTCCGGGGGCAGGTCGCCGTCGGCGTAGACGCGGGCCCAGCCGCCGACCAGCTCGAACCTGAACAGGTCGTCGACGACGCCGTCCCGGCAGATCCGCCGGGTGTAGAGGACCTTGTCCTCGAAGAGCACGCAGGGGTTCTGGCGGGCGAACATGGTGGCCAGCAGGGCGTGCGCGTCGTGGAAGGGGCTCAGCTCGTACAGGTCCAGGCCGGGGATGCCGATGAAGTGTTTCTGCAGGCTCTGGCTGTGGGTGGGGCCGTAGCCGCGCCGGCCGCCGGTGGGGCAGCGGACGATGAGGGGGATCGGGACGCGCCTGCCGTACATGGTGGTGGACTTGCTGGCGAAGTTGAGCAGCTGGTCGAAGGCGAGGGCGGCGAAGTCGCCGAACATGATCTCGACGATGGCGCGGTCGCCCGCCAGGGCGAGACCGGCGCCGACGCCGACGATGCCGCCCTCGCTGAGCGGGGTGGAGATGACCCGGGAGCCGTGCTTGGTGGACAGGCCCTTAGTGATCTTGAAGGCGCCGCCGTAGGGGTCGACGATGTCCTCGCCGAGCACGTGCACGGCGGGGTCGGCGTCCAGCAGCGCGTGCAGCGCCTCGTTCAGGTGCTCGGCGACCCTCATGGCCGCTCCCATTCCGACGCCGGGCGGATCAGCACGTCGTCGACCATCCGGGCGATGAAGGCGCGCTGCTCCTCGTCCAGGCGGGCGAACTGCTCGGGGAACGCCTCGGCGTAGCGCGGGTGCCAGTCGCCCTCGGCCGCCTCGCGCAGCTCCTCCGGGGTGCGCGTGTCGTCGCCCTTGCTGTGCGGCCCGGCCCGATGCACCGCGATCTCGGCGACCACGGGCCGGAACTCGGATCTGACCACGGCCGCCAGCGGGGCCAGCTCGGCCCGGATCACGTTCACGTCCACCGACTCGATCCGGTGGTGCAGCACGCCGAACCCGGCCGCGCGGCCCGCGATCGAGCCGGACAGCTGCGCGGTCGTGGGCGTGGACTGGGCGATCCGGTTGTGCTCCACCACGACCAGCAGGGGCGCCCGCCACAGCTGCGCCATGTTCAGCGCCTCGTAGACCGACCCCTCACCCCACGTCCCGTCCCCAATGTACGCGCAGGCGAGCCGTCCCGGCGTGACCCGCTTCAGCCGCAGCGCCACCCCGACCGCCACCGGCAGGCTCTCGCCCTGCACGCCGGTGGACAGGAACCGCTCGTGGTAGACGTGCTGGCTGCCGCCGACGCCGTTGCAGACCGCCCCGGCCCGGCCCATGATCTCGGCCAGCAGCGCGTGCGGCTCGTCGTGCCTGGCCAGGAAGTGACCGTGGCCGCGATGGTTGCTGAACACGTAGTCGTCCGGGTCGAGCAGACCGCTGACCGCGACGGGGACGTGCTCCTGGCCCAGGCAGGTGTGCGTCGTGCCGTTGAGCTGGCCACGTTCGAACAGGCGCAGCAGCGCCCGCTCGAAATGCCTGATCCTGAGCATGCGCCCCAGATCCGCGTCGGCCACGGGCGTCAGCGCCCGCACCCGCTCCTGAATCGCGCCGATCATGTGGTCGCTATCCTGCCTTCCTTCGTACGGGCCGCGAGCGCCGCCAGCGCGGCTTGCCGCCGGTTCGGGCGCAGTGCGGTGAGATGGGTCTCCAGCGCGTCCTCATCGAGGGACGCGATGAAGTCACGGGCCGACGCGCGAGACCGTCGCGACAGCTCGTGGTAGAGGTCGGGATGGGCCAGCACGGCCGACAGCGCGTCCGCCCACGGCCCCAGGTCCTGCTCGGGCACCACGGGAACCGGCCGCGCGTGGCCCGCCGACTCGTACTTCTCGATCCGCCGCACCGGCAGCAGATAGGGCACGCCCAGCTTGGCCTCGGCCAGGCCGCCGACGTCGGCGGCCAGCACCGGGATGCCGCGCGCCATCGCCTCCACGCAGGTGTAGCCGAACGTCTCGTCCCACAACGACGGCATCAGCAGCACCCGGGTGCGGGCCAGGATGTCGTCGATCTCGTCGGACGGCTCGATCACCGTGATGTTCGGCCGCCGCTCCAGCTCGGCCAGCTCCTGCGTGGTCGTCCCCCAGGTGGGCACGGCCAGGAACGGCACGTCGGGCCGCGCGTCGGCCAGCCCGAGGAGGATGGGCAGCCCTTTGTAGCCGCACGGGTTGATCATCGTGACGTGCGTGCCCTCGGTCCGCTCCTGCGGATCCCCGTAGATGTGCGGGTAGATCAGCGTCGACCGCAGCTCTCCCCACCGCTCCATGTACGACTGCGCCGCCTTGCTCACGGCCAGCACGCTCGCCGCCCGCTTCACCATCCGGGTCCCCGCCCCGCTCGGATAAAACGAGCCGGGGCCGAACGGCAGCTGCTGCAGCGTGTGCGCGAGATACACCACCCGCTCCGGCGTCGCCTTCAGCGCCGCCCCCAGCATCAGCAGGCCGGGATCGTCGGACGGCACCAGCGTCCAGTCCGGCTTGACCTCGGCCGCCACCTCCCCGACCCGGCGGGCCAGCTGCGGCGGACGCGCGACCGCGCACGCGTTCACCCCCTTGTACGCGTACTCCACCCCGTCCTCGGTGACCGACTTGATCGTGGCGCCGAGATCCCGTAGGTAGGCCACGTGCTCGTCCACGGAGGTGGCCCGAAGCGCGCCGGACATCGGCGCCACCACGTGGCACTCGTGGCCGCGCGCCGCGAGCTGCTCCAGCAGGACCCGGTTGGACTTGTTCGCCCCGCCGTGACTCGGCAGGTGGAACATGTTCTGGGCCAGCAGCACCCTCATGCGTCTTCCGAGAGCAGCTCGCTGATCTCGTCGTCGGACATGCCCTCAAGCTGCTTGAGCAACTCGGCCAGCTCCTCCTCGCCGACCGCGTCCAACCGGCCCTGGTCGATCGCCTTGGCCACCTCGGCGACCGTGAAGCCGGAGGTGAACAGGACGTCGATGGGGAGCTCCACGCCGTACTGCTCCTCGACCCTGGCCAGGAACTGGACCATGGTCAGCGACTGGCCGCCGAGCTCGAAGAAGTCGTCATGCGGGGTCGGCGGGGCCTGCCCGAGCAGCTCGGTCCAGATCTCCGTCACGGCGGACTCGGTGGGGGTCATGCCAAAATCCTTTCAGCGGGAGAATCAGCGGCTGTCCGTTTGGCTGTCAGCTCCGCGAGGCCGGCCAGGTCGTCCGGCTCGGCGTCGGGAGTGTCCCGGTCGAAGTGGGCGAGCGCGGGATGGCGCAGCGCGATGACGATGGTGACCGCCATCGCCAGGCCGCAGATCAGGTAGAGCAGGCCGATGCCGCGCCCCTCGCCCACCCCGATCAGCGCGCCCACGGTCGGCGCGAGCGCGCCGCCTTCCCGCAGCAGCGGTTCGAAGACCAGCCCGGCCGCCCACGCCTGCACGGCTAGGCCGATCGGCTGGGTGGACATGGCCAGCATCTGGTTGATCGAGATCACCCGGGCGTGGTAGCGCTGCGGGACCTTGGCGTGGATGATCGTGATCCAGATGCCGTCGCCGATCGACATCATCAGCGCCATCCCGGCCGCGCACACCGCGATCAGCGCCAGCGACGGGCGCAGGCCCATCGCGAAGGCGAACGCCGCCACGACCCCCACCGAGGCGAGCATTCCGAACATCCGCCGGCGTTTCGGGCCGCCCCAGAGGGAGATGGCGAAACCGCCCGCGACCGCGCCCAGACCGGCGATCACCGCGATCCTGCCGGTGTCGGCCAGATCCCCGATCGACAGCACCAGCGGCGAGATCATCACGAACGCGGTGAACAGGAAGAAGTTCACGGCGAACATGGTCAGCGCCATCGCCCGCAGGCCGCGCCGCCGCCACAGGTAGCGGAAGCCGTTACGGATCTCCGCGCCGACGCTCTCCCGCCGCGTCCAGGCCAGCCGCTTCGGGAACGGCGTGAGCAGGGTGACCGTGACGGCGACCACGTAGCAGGCCACGTTGGCGATCAGGATGCCGGCCAGGCCGATCGCGGCCAGCACGCCGACCGCGAACAGCGGCACCATCAGGCGGCCGATCGCGTTGCCGAGCTGGAGCACGCCGCCGGCGTGGCCGAGGTAGTGCTTGGGCGCCAGCTGCGGCACCGCCGACGACCAGGCCAGTCGTTGCACGGTCAGCGAGATGGACAGCAGCGTCAGGATGCCGTACAGGGCGGGCATGGACAGGTTGCCGGTGAGCAGCAGGGCCAGCATCACGGCCTGCAGGGCCAGGCAGGCGCCGTCCCCGGCCAGCATGGCGAGACGGCGGTCGTTCCGATCCACCAGCGCGCCGATCACGGGGGACAGCACGAGCCCCGGCACCAGGCCGATGATGGCGAACAGGCTGAACTGGAGCAGCGAGCCGGTCTGCAGGTAGGCCCAGATCGGCACGGCGAACTCGGTCATCGCGGTGCCGATCATCGACACCATCTGGCCGCCCGCGACGCGCAGGAACCGGCCGAGCCGGGCGTCGGCGGGTGGCGCCTCCCGGGAGACCGCCTCTTTTCGCCATGTTCCGCCCTCGTGCGGGCCGTCCAGCGACCGGTGCACCGTGGTGACGATCCTGGCGAGTTCGTCGGCGCGGTAGCGGAGGAAGTAGTGCCCGGCCTCGTCGATGACGACCAGGGCCGTGGTTCTGGCGGTGACGTGCCAGTCCCGGTACCGCTCCGGGTAGTAGTCGGTGATCGGGTCGCGGCTGCCGACGATCGAGATGACCGGCGCGGACAGCAGCGGCGCGCCGGTCTCGAACAGGTCGGTGAAGTACTCCTCGCCCGCGCGGGCGTCGCCGCGCATGGTCGCGACGATCGCCTCCACCTGGGCGGTGTCCAGGCCGTCCAGGTCGGCGCCGATGGCGCGCAGCCAGGCGGCGTCGCCGTTGCCGCTGAGCGTGCGCTCGCGGCGGAAGTAGCGGGCCAGCAGGCCGTTGAGGCCCTTGCGGGGGGCGGCGAAGGGGAAGCTGCCGCCGATGTAGACGGCGTCGATCGTGCGCCCGGCCCGCTCCACCCGGCGGGCGATCTCGGTGGTGAGGGCGCTGCCGACGCAGTGGCCGTACAGGACGAGCGGGCCGCGGACGGTGGCCAGGATCTCGGCGGCGATCCGCTCGGCGGCCTCGTGGAAGGGCAGCGCGTTCTCCTCGACGCCCAGCTCGTGGCCGGGCAGGGCGACCGCGTGCAGGGCCACGCCCTCCGGCAGCGCCTCGGCGAGGGACTGGTAGACGACCGCGCTGCCGCCGCCGTACGGCACGCAGACCAGCGTCGCCGTGGCCGGGCCCGGGGGAGTGAGGCGGACCAGCAGCCCCCGGCCCTCGTCGAGGGGCCCGTCCATGAGGGCGGCCAGGGCGGCGATCGTACGGTTGGCGAGCGCGTCCACGACGCTGACCGGGCGTTCCGGGAGGACCTGGCGGAGGCGGGCGATCATCCGGATCATCAGCAGCGAGTGGCCGCCCAGCGCCATGAAGTCGTCCTCGACGCCGACGTCCCGGCCGAGCACCTCCCGCCAGACGTCCGCGATCACCCGCTCGGTCTCCGTGCGCGGCCCGGCCGTGCTAACGATCGCCGCGGGCTCGGGCAGGGCTTTCCTGTCCACCTTGCCGTTGGCGTTGAGCGGGATCGTGTCCAGCTCGGTGAACGCGACCGGGACCATGTAGTCGGGCAGCCGCAGCGCGCAGTGCCCGGCCAGATCCTCGGCCGGCCCTGCCGCGACGTAGTAGGCGACCAGGCGGTCATCCCGCACGATGGCCACCGCGTCCCGTACGCCCGGATGGTCCAGCAGAGCCGCGCGGACCTCGTCCAGCTCGATCCGGTAGCCGCGGATCTTGACCTGGTCGTCGAAACGGCCGAGGAAGGCGACGTTCCCGTCGGGCAGCCAGTGCACGCGGTCGCCGGTGCGGTAGACGCGCTCGCCCTCGAAGGTGACGAATCGTTCGGCGGTGAGGTCGGGGCGGTTCACGTAGCCCCGGGTCACGCCGGTTCCGCCGACGTAGAGCTCGCCGGGGACTCCGGCGGGGACGAGCTTGCCGGCCGGGTCCCGGACATACATTCGCATGTTGGGCAGCGGGCGGCCGATGGGCACGACCTCGTGGTGCTGGCGGCGGACGATCGGGTAGATACAGGTGCCGACCGACGCCTCGGTGGGGCCGTACTCGTTGATCAGGCGGCCGGGGCCGAGGATCTCCAGCCAGCGGTCGGCCAGCGAACCGGGTAGCGCCTCGCCCGCCACGACGATCACTCCGGCCAGTCGCGCGGCGCGCGCGTCGTCGAGCTGGTGGCCGAGGATTTCGAGGTGACCGGGCGTGAGCTTAATAAAGCTGAAGGGTCCGGAGCGTGCCAGAATCTCGCCGAGCTCAGACAGGTCCACGTCTTGCGGGAGGATCGTCACGGTCTGACCGGCCACCAGCGGGGCCCACAGGTTGGGCACCACCAGGTCGAACGCGACAGATCCCATCAGCGGCGCGCCGCCGGAGCCCTTCGAGGCGAGCTCCCGCACGGCCCACCAGACGTGGTTGAGCAGCCCTCGGTGGGTGACCTGCACGCCTTTCGGACGTCCGGTCGAACCCGAGGTGAAGATCACATAGGCCAGCCGGTCGAGGTCGTAGGGCACGTCCGGCGGGGTCGCGGGCTGCGCCTCGATCGACGGATCCGCGATGTCGAGCACCGCGACGCCGGTGAACAGGTCGGCGTAGGCGGCCTCCGTCACCACTAATCGGGTTTCGGCGGTTTCGAGCATGTCCGCGATCCGCCGCGCCGGGAACGCCGGATCCATCGGCACGTAGGCCGCGCCCGCCTGCCACACCCCGAGCAGCGTCGAGATGAGGTCGGGAGACCGATCCAGCAGCACGCCGACCGTCGACTCCGTGCCCACGCCCAGCTCCCGCAGCCGGTTGGCGATCCGGTTCGCCCGCGCGTGCAACTGCTCGTAGGTCGTGGCGACCCCGTCGAAGACGATCGCGGCGCCGTCCCGCCGCTCCTGGAGCAGCTCCGGCAGCGGCGTCTCGGGATAGGGCGCCGCCGAGTCGTTCCACGGCCCGCGGATGAGCTCCCGCTCCTCGGGCGTCACCAGCTCCAGCGCCGACAGCGGCAGCGCGGGATCGGCGGCGATCTGCCCGGCCAGCCAGTGGAAGTGCCGGGACATGCGGTCGATCGTGTCGTCGTCCAGCACGTCCCTGCGGTAGGTGAAGTCGAGCCCCACCCGGTCCCCGTCCAGGTGCACGAGCAGCGACAGCTCGTACGCCAGGTCGTCGACCTCGTGACCCCAGACCGACACGGTCAGGCCCGGCCAGTCGCCGCCGCGCTGGTCGCGGAAGCCGCGCAGCGAGAAGCTCACCGGGAGGGCCAGGTCGATCGAGGCGCGCTCGGCCAGCAGCGCCAGCGGCAGCTGGCTGGTGAGCGCGCCGCCCACCGAGGAGCGCAGCCGGGCGGCCACCTCGGGGAACGCCGGGTCGCCGGATAAGTCGCCGCGAACCGGGAGGGCGCTGACGAAACAGCCCACGATCGGTTCGAGTTCGACCCGGCGGCGCCCGCCGTTGGTGGAGGCCAGGGTCAGGTCGTGCTCGCCGGTGTAGCGGGCCAGCAGCATGGCGAAGACCGCGAGCAGCGCGGTGAACGGGGTCGTTCCCGGGCCGCCGGCCGCCTGGAGCCTGGGCAGCACGTCCGGCGCGAGAAGCGTCCAGTGGGTGTTGGTCTTGCGGCCGCCGGGGGCCGGGCGCTCGCGGCGCATCGGCAGGCGCACCCCGGTCGCGCCGTCCAGCATGCGCCGCCAGTACTCCACCCGGGCGTCCGGGGTGAGCTCGGCGCGGGACCAGGCCGCGTAGTCGGCGTACTGGATCGGCAGCGGCGGCAGGTCTGGTTCCCGGCCGTCGAGGGCGGCGGCGTAGCGGATGGCGAGCTCGTCGGCGATCAGCCCCATCGACCAGCCGTCGGCGGCGATGTGGTGGCACACCACCAGCAACGCGTGTGAGTCCTCGGCCAGGCGGATCAGGGTGGCCCGGACGACCGGGCCGTCGCGCATGTCGAAGCGGTGGGTGACGGCGTCGGCGGTGACCTCGGCGGCGATGCCCGGAGCGTCGAAGTAGTCCAGCGGCATCGGGAACGGCGGGTGGATCCGCTGGCGGGGTTCGTCCCCCTCGTAGGTGGTCCGCAGGCTCTCGTGCCGGGCCAGCACGCCGTCCAGGGCGGTGGAGAGCGCGGCCAGGTCGAGCGTTCCGTCCAGGCGGAGCCCGAGGGTCGCGTTGGGCGCCGTCCCGTCGAGCTGGTGGCCCAGCCACATCTGGCGCTGCTCGTACGAGCAGGGCAGCAGCTCGCCATCCCGGGGTACGCGCGGAATCGGAGCCTTCGCGCGAGGCGGGAGGAGCCGGGCGAGCGCGGCCTGGCGCTGGGGAGACAGACCTCCGATCGACGAGCGCGGCGCTGAGGTGGATGTCACTGCCACTGAGTGGCCTCTCCTCTTCGAGCTTCGAACATGGGCGAGCTCTGACGAACACACGCACGCAGAAAGCGGCCGACGCGCCATTTTCGGTCGCCCGCCTTATTTTCGGTGCCGTCGTCAAATGCCAAGCTTATTCAGCAATGGGAGCGCTCCCACAGCGCCTCCCAAAGAGATTAAATGAACCCCTCCACCAGCGCAAGACTGATGGCGGTAATTATGTCACACGGTCGCGCGTAAAGCGGATCCGTGTCACATCCGGTGAACAATGGAGTGCGTGGGAGCGCGTCCACCTCCGGCGGGCTTCGTGCAGGTCACGTGCGTTCGACCAGGATAGTGTGATACTTAAAAAAAGTCACGGCCTCGACGTTGAGGAACCGGATGGGCGAGCGTTCCAGATTTCGGGATCACCGTTGACAAGGATACGTCCGTACTGCTTCTTTGTACTCATTCCGGGGTTGGGGAAGAGTGCAAGAGAGCGCTCTCCGAATGGGAGTATCACTCACCGCGCGCCATCGATGCAAGGGAAATGAAAGTTTCATGTCCAAGACGCTGTCAGGCGGTTTCCCCGTGCCGGAGTGGTGCGTGTGACGCGGATCCTGCTGGTGACCCACGGCACCGACGGCGACGTGCTGCCCTTCGTCCGGCTCGGCGCCGAACTCCGCGCCGCCGGGCACGAGATCACCCTGCTCAGCCACGCACCTTACCGGGATCGCTGCGATCTTGACTTCGCGGCGATCGACACGCCGGCGGAGTTCGCCCGCCACCAGGCCGACACCGCCCATCTCATGGACACCCGGGGCGAGTCAAGCTGGCTCGGCTTCTACCTGCGCAACGGGCTCTTCGACCAGCTGCTCCGGGAATGCCGCCTCATGATGGCCGCCCATCGGCCGGGCGACACCGTCCTGGTGGGCCGCCACACCTCGGCGGTCTCGGTCCGCTTCGCGGCCGAACTGCTCGGCGCGCCCGTCGCCTGGGTGGCCGTCTCCCCTATCCAGGTCATGTCCGCCCGCCTCGCCGCCCACATGTACGGCACCGAACTCGCCCCCGGCTTCGCCCAGGTACGCGCCGAGCTCGGCCTGCCCGAGATCACCGACTGGCCGAAATGGTTCGCCGGGGCCGATCTCGACATCGGGTTGTGGCCGGGCTGGTTCGACCGGGCCGGGACGCGCGCGCCCGAGCGGTTCGCGCTGACCGGCTTCGCCGTACCGGACGAGGGGGAGGAGCGGCTGCCGGACGGGGCCGAGGAGGCGCTGGCCGATCGGCCGGTGCTGATCACCGGCGGGACCGGGCGCATGCTCAACACCCGTTTTTACGAGGCCGCCGTGGAGGGCTGCGCGGGCCGCCCGGCGCTGCTGGTGGTGCCGCACGAGGACCTGGTGCCCCGGCCGCTCCCGCCAGAGCTCACCTGGTTTCCCCGGCTGCCGTTCCGCCAGGTGATGCCCCGGGTCGCCGCGGTCGTGCACCACGGCGGCATCGGCACGCTCACCCGGGCGCTGGCCGCCGGGACCCCGCAGGTGGTGCTGGCCGACGGCGCCGACCGGCCGGACAACGCGTCCCGGCTGGCCCGGCTCGGGCTCGCCGCCTGGCTGCCGCCCGCCCGCTGGGGCGAGACCGCCGCCGCGCTCGGCGGCGTGCTGGCCGACCGCGGCCTGGCCGGACGGCTGCCCGGGGACCTCGATCCGTCGGCCGGGATCGCCGGGGCGGCCCGGCTGATCGAGAAGCTGGCCGATCCGGTTCCGCCCGCCCGGCCCAGACTCACCCCGCACCAGCGCCTCGCGCTCAGGAAACACCTCAGCGCGGCGAAGAAGGACCATCGATGAGAACGGGCGGCGCCCCGCCGGGGGACGCCGCCCGTTTTTCAGGTACTGGCCCGGATCACCAAGTGGGTGTCTAGGATGACCACGGGTTGTTCGAGCGGTTCGCCGTTGATCCGGGCCACCAGGAGCTGGACCATCTGTCGGCCCATGGATTCGGTCGGCTGATGAACGCTGGTGAGAGGGGGATCGGTGTGCAGGGCCACCTTGGAGTCCTCGAAACCGATCAGCGCGACGTCGCCGGGGACCGACTTGCCGCGTTCCCGGAGCACTCGGAGCGCTCCCACGGCCATCGGGTCGGAGGCCGCGAACACCGCGTCGAGGTCGCCGTGCCGGTCCAGCAGCTCGCGCATCGCCGTGGAGCCGCTCTCCTCGGAGAAGTCGCCGTACGACACCCGTTCCGGCGTGCCGGTGGCGAGCAGCGCGTCCCGGTAGCCGGCCAGCCGGTCCACGCCCACGCCCATGTCCTGCGGGCCCGCGATCGTGGCCACCCGGGACCGGCCGTTGCCCAGCAGGTACTTCACCGCCTGCCGGGCTCCGGCCCGGTTGTCCATGTCCACGTAGCTGTACGGATTGAGCCCCACCGGGCGACCGCCCAGCACGGTCGGCACGCCCAGGTTCTCCAGCCGCCCCGGCAGCGGGTCGGCGCCGTGCACCGAGGTCAGCAGAACGCCGTCCACGTGCTGCCCGGTCAGGTAGTTCTCCAGCCGGTCGTGCTCGTTCCTGTTCTGCGCCATGCTCAGGATCAGCTGCAGCCCGGTCTCGGCCAGCGCCGAGCCGATGCCGCGGATGAGCCCCGCGAAGTACGGCTCGTCGAACACGCGCTGCTCGGACTCCGACACCACCAGCGCGATGGTGTCGGTCCGATTGGTGACCAGGGTCCTGGCCGCCCGGTTCGGCACATATCCGAGTTCGTCGATGGCGAGCAGGACGGCGTCGCGGGCCTTGTCGCTCACCTTCGGCGACCCGTTGATGACCCGTGACACCGTGCCACGCCCGACCCCGGCCCTGGCCGCGACCGCTTCGAGAGTCGGTCTGGCGGCCAAGCGGCGGTCCCCGTTCATCAAATCTGCCCCCTCATCACTTGGGCCTATTCTGCCGGACCCCGAAGGCCTCCGTGCCGGATGGTCTCGGCGTACCAGAGAGCGCTATCTTTCAGGATCCTCGTCTGTGCTGAATAGTCCACATAGACCAGCCCGAACCGCTTGCCGTAGCCCCAGGCCCATTCGAAGTTGTCCATGAGGGACCAGGCGAAGTAGCCCTGCAGGGGCACGCCACCCTCGATGGCCTGGTGACAAACGCGCAGGTGGGTCTCGATGAAGGCGCGCCGCTCCACGTCGTGGACGGCGCCGTCCTCGGTCAGGACGTCGTCGTAGGCGGCGCCGTTCTCTGAAATGTACAGAGGAATGGCGGGGTACTCGCGGGCCAGCCGGGTGAGCACCTCGTACAGACCGGTCCCGTCCACCTCCCATCCCATGGACGTCACCGGGCGGCCCCCGTTGACGAAACCGACGTGCTCGCTGCCGACCCAGGGTGATCCGGAGTCGGTGGGCGCGGCGGCGGCCGACTGGGCTCCGCCGGGCGCGCCGGACACCGTGAACCGGCTGTAGTAGTTGATCAGCAGCATGTCCAGCGGCGCCGCGATCAGCGCCAGGTCGCCGTCCTTGATGAACTCTGGGCCGGTCAGGTGGCTCAGGTCCGCCAGCACGTCGTCCGGGTAGCGGCCGTACATGATCGCGTCCAGGAAGAAGCGGTTCTGCAGGCCGTCGATGCGGCGGGCCGCGTCCTGGTCGGCCTCGCTCTCGGTGGCCGGGGTGACCGCGTACAGGTTGACGCTGCCGCCGATCCTGGAGTCGGCGTGCTGGGCGCGCATCGCCTCCACGGCCAGGCCGTGGGCCAGGTTGAGGTGGTGCGCGGCGTGGAACGCCAGAGCGGGCTCACGCCGTCCCGGTGCGTGCTCCCCCGAGGCGTACCCCAGGAACGCCGCGCACCACGGTTCGTTGACGGTGCTCCAGTTCTTCACCCGGTCGCCGAGCGCCCCGTGCACCGCCGCCGCGTAGTCCGCGAAGCGCTTCGACGTGTCGCGTGACGGCCACCCGCCCGCGTCTTCCAGCGCCTGCGGCAGGTCCCAGTGGTAGAGCGTTATCCACGGGTCGATCCCGTAGCTGAGCAGCTCGTCCACCAGGCTCTTGTAGAAGTCCAGGCCCTTGGCGTTGATCGCGCCGCTGCCGAGCGGCTGGATCCGGGGCCAGGACACCGAGAACCGGTACGCCGACAGCCCGAGGTCGGCCATCAGGCGCACGTCGTCCCGGTAGCGGTTGTAGTGGTCGATCGCGACGTCGGCGTGCTCGCCGTTGACCACGTGGCCGGGCTGGCTGACGAAGGTGTCCCAGATCGACCGGCCACGGCCGTCGGTGCTGACAGCGCCCTCGATCTGGTACGCCGAGGTGGCAGCACCCCAGACGAATCCGGTGGGAAACACCAGACCCGGAGTATCGAGCTGGGTGTCTGTCTTCTGGGTGGTCACGCGTCCTCCTCGTTCGCCGGCCGTGTGACCGAGGCGCTTGATGGATGAATGGTTTCCGATCGCCGGCTCACTCCTTGACCGCGCCTTCCATGAGCCCGCCGATGATCTGGCGGCCGAAGAGGACGAAGACGAGCAGCAGCGGGATGATCGAGATCGTGGTGCCCGCGAAGATGAGCACGTAGTTCGTGGAGTATCGGTCATTCAGCGCCCGGAGCGCGACCTGCACGGTCGGGTTGTCCGGGGTCAGGATGATCAGCGGCCAGAGGAACTCGTTCCAGATCAGCATGAAGGTCTGGATGGCGAGCACCGCCATGCCGGGCCGGACCGCGGGGACCGCGACGTTCCACCAGATCCTGATCGTGTTGGCGCCGTCCACCCGGGCCGCCTCGACCAGCTCCCGCGGCACCGCCTGCCGGGTGTACTGGGTCATCAGGAAGACGCCGAACCCGTTCACCAGGAACGGGAGGATGACCGCCTTGAGGGTGTTCGTCCAGCCCAGCGTGACCATCATCTGGTACAGCGGGACGATGCCCATCTGCTGCAGGGGGACCATCATGGTCAGCACGACCGACAGCAGCAGCAGGTTGCGGCCGCGGAAGTTGAGCGAGGCGAACGCGAAACCGGCCAGCGTCGAGATCACCACGATGCCCACCGTGACCGTGGACGCGATGATGATCGAGTTGATGATGCCGGTCATGAAGTGGGCGTTCTCGGCGTCGAAGACCGCCTGGATGTTCTCGCCCAGGTTGCCGCCCGGCAGGAACGGCGGCGGCACGCTGTGCGCGTCCTCGTTGCTGCGGGTGGCGATGATGATCATCCAGTAGATCGGGAAGATCGACAGGAAGATCGCCAGGGCCAGCATGGCCTTGGTGAACGGGGTGGCCCGGAACGGGTCGAGCCGGGCGCTGCCCGCGCGGGAGGCCCTCGGCCGGGTCTGCGTCAGCGTGGTCATCGTGATCTCCCGAGGCCGCGGACGAGCGCGAAGTTGATCAAAGCGGAGATCAGGATCAGCAGGAACAGGATCCAGGCCGCCGCCGCGGCGTAGCCGTACTGGAAGTCACGGAAACCCTCCTTGACGATGAACATGGCCACCGTCTGGAACTGGCCCGTGGTGCCGCCGGTCATGAGCCCGGCGCCGAACATCACCGGCTCGGCGAACAGGGTGAAGCCGCCGATGGTGGAGACGATCACGGTGAAGATGATCGTGGGCTTGAGCAGGGGGACGGTGATCCCCCAGAACTGGCGCCGGGGGCTGGCGCCGTCGATCGCGGCCGCCTCGTACAGGTCCTTGGGGATGGTCTGCATGGCGGCCAGGTAGATGATCGCGTTGTAGCCGGTCCAGCGCCAGTCCACCATCGTGGCGATCGCGACCCAGGACGTCCATTTCTCGTTCTGCCAGTGGATGGCGTCCACCCCGAACAGGCTGAGCAGCCAGTTGACCAGGCCGTAGTCGCGCCCGTACAGCTGGGTGAAGACGACCGCCACCGCGACCACCGAGGTGATCAGCGGCGCGAGCACGCTCAGCCGCAGCACCAGCCGGCCGCGCAGCTTCTTGTTCAGCGCGTTGGCCAGCAGCAGCGCGAGCAGCAGCTGCGGCACCGTGGCGATCATGAAGATGCCCACGGTGTTGACGACGGAGTTCCAGAACTTGTCGTCAGCGAGGAGCTCGGTGTAGTTCTCCATGCCGATGAAGGTCTTGTCGCCGGCGAGCTGCCAGTCGTGCAGGGAGACCCAGAGCGTGAAGATCAGCGGGAAGATGCCGAAGATCGCGAAGAGCACGAAGTACGGGGAGACGAAGAAATAGGGCGCTGCCCGCAGGTCCAGCCAGGACAACAGCCGCCGGGGTCCTGGCGGCCGGGCGTGCCGCCGTTGGTTCGACGGCAGCATGCGGGTCCTATGGCCCGCGTCGACGTCGAGGCTCATCACGGAAACCTTTCGTGGAAGGAGCGGCCAGAGGGCGGGGGTCCGCTCTGGCCGCTCTTGAGTCGAGACGACCGGCCCGCCCGCGGGTGGCGGGGGGCCGGTGACGTTCGCGGCCGGGGGATCAGCCCGCGGCCTTGACGCCCTCCTCCACGAACCGGGTCCAGGCGTCGGCCCACTTGACCGAACCCTGGTCGGCGCCCACGAGGACCTCCTCCACGGCGGCCTTCACCTGGGCGTGCTTCTCACCGAAGAACACCGGCGACAGCTGCGCGACCGAGGCGGCGAAGATCGGCCCGCTCGGCGCGTCGTTGAAGTAGGCGTTCTTGGCGTCCGCGACGGCCGGGTCCTGCTGCGCGGGGAGGCTGCTCGGGAAGTTGCCGCCCTCCTTGAAGGCGGCGACCTGGCCGTCCTTGCCGGTCAGGTAGTTGAGGACCTCGGCGGCCTCCTTCGGGTGCTTGCTCTGCGACGGGACCATCAGCCAGGAGCCGCCCCAGTTGCCGCTGGCGCCGGGAACGGCCGCGACGTCCCAGTTGCCCTTGTTGGCGTCGCCGGAGGTGCCGGAGATGACGCCGAGCATCCAGCTCGGGCAGCCCATGGTGGCGAAGCCGCCCTTCTGCATGGCGGTGTTCCACTCCTCCGTCCAGGAGCGCAGCTTGGCCGTCAGACCGGCCGTGCTGAGCGTCTGCACGTAGTCGAACGCCGCCTTGACGCCCGGGTTCTTGTCGACGATGAGCGTCTGGTTCTGGTCGAAGTAGACCTGGCCGCCGTTCTTGCCGGCCTCCTGCGCGAGGACGGAGTTGTAGACGGTGTTGGCGCCGTCCACGAAACCGACCTTGGGCAGCGCGGCCTTGAACTTCTTGCCGGTCTCCAGGTACGCGTTCCAGTCCGGCCAGAGGGCGGAGACCTCGTCGCGGCTGGTGGGCAGGCCGGCCTGCTTGAACAGGTCGGTCCGGTAGCACATGGCCATGCCGCCGATGTCGGTGCCGAGCGCGTAGAGCTTGCCGTCCTTGTTGACGCCGGTGTTCCACTTGTACTCGGGGAAGTCGGCCTTGCGGCTGTCCAGGCCGTACTGGGACAGGTCGGCGAAGTACTGCGGGCGGGCCGACATGAGGCCCATCGCGCCCTCGTCCATGGCGATGACGTCGCCGGCGCCGCTGCCGGCCTCCAGCCACTGCAGCACCTGCGGCAGGTAGGTGTCCTCGAAGCGGTCGGTCAGGTTGACGTACTTGACCTGGATGTTGGGGTGGCTGGCGTTCCAGGCCGCGACCGCGTCGTCGTACGCGAAGTTCTCACCGCCGCCGAAGGTCTGGAGGGTGATCTCGACCTTCTCCGCCGGGGCCGACGCGGCGCCGCTGGCTCCGGCGGCGGGCGCCGGCTCGTCCGAACCGCAGGCGGCGGCCGACAAGGCAAGAGCGCCAACCGCGACGGCCGCGAGCAGCCTGCCGCGGCGCGTGTTGTTCATCATTCCGGACCCCTCTCAGGTGGTTCCCGAATCTCGTTTGGGGGCAGCTCCCGGACCAGTCCCCGACAACATGGCCCTGCGTTGAGTCTGCGTTGGGAGCGCTCCCACGAAGAGTCCACTATACGCAATGTCAGCGTCAATATGCCGAAACCTAACTGTTACTCCTAGACAGGTTGCACAGCTAGATTCCGGCATTTCATGACATAAGCCGCATGTAGGCATTTGGGAGCGCTCCCGTGCGCGTTCCAGGCTGCTACTCCCCGTGACATGCGCAGCTCCGCCGCCCCCCGGTTAGGAGGCCTCCGGCAGGGCGGCGTCGGCCACGCGGCAGCCGGCGCCCTGGCACCACTGCAGGGCGGCCAGGCGGCTGGACAGGTGGGCGATCAGGGCGGGATCCGCGCCGGCGACGAGGTTGTGGAGCTGGTTCGGGTCGGCGGCGAGGTCGTAGAGCTGGCTCTCGCCGGTCTCGTACTCGACGTAGCTGTGCCGCGCCGTGCGCAGCATCCGGTACGTCGGCGGCGACCCGGTGGCGTAGTCCGGCCGCACGAACTCCACCAGCACGGCGTCGCGCCAGCTCACCGGCCGGTTGTGCAGGATGGGCACCAGCGAGCGGCCCTCGCAGAAGCCGGGCAGGCGGGCGCCGGCGAGCTCGGCGAAGGTGGGGCCGAAGTCGACGCTGGAGCCGAGCACGTCGGTGCTGCGACCGGCCGCGACGCCGGGGCCGCGCACGATCATCGGCACCCGGATGTCCTCCTCGAAGGGCGTCGTCTTGCCGGGCCTGAGCCGGTGCTGGCCGAGATGGAAGCCGTTGTCTGAGGTGAGGAACAGGTAGGTGTTATCGAGCTTGCCGGTCCGGGTGAGCTCCGCCACCAGGTCGCCGACCAGGTCGTCCACGCCGAGCATGGCGCGCAGGCGGTCGCGGTACTGGCTGTCGATGGAGTCGATCGCGTTCTCCGACAGGGGTTTGCGCTTGCGCAGCCAGGCGGGTTCGGCGGAGACGTCGTGCTGGTCGAAGGCGGGCGTGCGCGGGGCGCGCGCGCCGGGGAACGCCTTCTCGTGGCGGGGGGCGTAGTTGGCGGGGCGGTGCGGGGCGACGGGGGACAGGTAGAGGAAGAACGGGTCGTCCTGGGCGGCGAAGCCGACGGCCTTGCGGGCCAGCACGTCGGTCAGGTAGTCCTCGGGCGCGTAGCCGTGACCGGCGAGCCTGCCGTTGTCGTTGAGCAGGTAGCCGTACTCCTGGTAGAGGTGCGTGACCGGGACCGCCCACTCGTCCCAGCCCGGAGGGATGTAGGTGTTCGAGACCCCGTCTGGGTACTGGTTGAGGTACTTGCCCATCAACGCGGTGCGGTATCCGGCTTCCTGCATCCAGGTCCCGAGCGTTGAGCCCTCCATGGCATGAAATTTCGGGAAACCGCCGGTCGGGTTGCGGTTGGAGGTCACACCATGGCTGTGCACGTACTGCGATCGGAGGATCGACGAGCGGGACGGGCAGCACCACGGGTTGGCGACGAAGAATCGTGAGAAGGTCGTGCCCTGCCGCATGAGCAATGATGAAATATTCGGAAACTTCCATAGGTCGTTGGTATCGAGATCATCGGTCAAGATGAAGATGATGTTCGGCTTGCCCGCCGTCTCCGGCAGCAGCGACCTCTCCGCGAGCGCGGGAAACGCCGAACCCAGCATCGCGACCACAGCCACCCAGACCCACCATTTACCCATGGACCAGATCATTGCCGTGCTGCCACCTGCGGAAACGTCCTGGCGCTCGGAGGGGGTGAAGATCGTGGCAGTTGTCCCGTGGGCGGCTGTTCACCGGTTGTTCCCTGTTCCGTCGCATCTGACGGCTACGGTGAGCCCGTCGTGAAAGGGTCCTCGGAGAGTTCGGACGGCCAGGCCGTCGCGTGGGTGGAATCCCCCTTACAGCTGCTGTGCGTGATCGAGGCACAGCATGCCGGTCTGCTCGGCCCGGCCACCACGGTCGTGCCGCGCTCGGGGCTGCCCGCGTTGCGCCGTACCCGCGCCGAGATGACCCGCCTCGACCTCCCGCCGGGACTGGAACTGGCCGAGCCCGCGGCGCGCATGCCCAAGCCCGGCAGGACCTGGGTGTTCGGGGACGCCTTCTCCGGCCGGGTGCAGCTCAACCTGCTCACCTCGGCCCCCCGCCGGGTCGTCCTGGTCGACGACGGGCTGGCCACGATCCGGCTGCTCGAGCTGCTGGTCGCCCGCCGCCCGCTGCTGCGCGCCCGGGTCAAATCCGGCCTGGCCCGCTCGATCCTCGGCGCCGCCGCCGGGCTGCGCCTGCGCGGCGGCAGGCTCTCGGTCTTCACCGCGCTCCCGGTTCCGGACGCGCTGGCCGAGGCCGTCCGGGCCCGCGGCGCCGAACTGGTGCGGCATGACTTCACCTGGCTGCGCTCCCAGCCCGGCGACGTCCCCCCCGACGAGCGGACCGTCGTGCTCGGCACCTCGCTGGTGCGCAACGGCCTGATCCACCGGGACGCGTACGTGAAGTGGCTGTCCGCCATCGACGAACCGGTCGCGTACTACCCGCACCGCCGCGAGGACCCCCGCGACCTGGAACGGGTCCGGCGCATCTCCGGCGTCACCGTGTACGAGACCGGCGCGCCCGCCGAGATGACGCTGCGCGGCCTGCGCCCGGACCAGCGGGTGCTCAGCCTGCCGTCCACGGCCGTCACCTCGCTGCGCATCCTGCTGCGGGCCCGCGGCGTCTCGATCGAGACCGTCGAGGTCCCCGACGACTGGTGGACGGCCTCCGCCGGTCCGTCCCTGCGTTCCCACCTCCAACTCTTCGCCCATGAAAGGGTTGCTCCTTGACCCGCGCCACCCCTGACCGCCTGCTCGTCCCGCTGCCCCTGCGCGTGCTCGCCGTCGCCGACTCCGACTCCTACCTGAAATGGGCGGCGGGCCTGCTCGACGCCGCGCCCCAGGGCTGGACCACGGAACTCGCGGTCGTCCGCACCCCGATCACCCCGTCGCCCGGGCAGATCGCGGCGGCCGTGAGCGGCACCCGCTTCGACGCGGCGCGGTCGCCCGCGCAATCGCCGGACGAGGAGGGGCCGACGCAGGTGCTCGGCGCCCGCGGCCTGCGCAAGGCGGCCGAGCGGTTCCGTCCCGACGTGGTGCTGCTGGCCTGCACGGGACCGGTGGTGGACGCGCTGGCCGCCGAGGTGCTGGCCGGGCTGAAGCCGCGGCCGGTGTTCGCGACCGGGCTGCCCGGGATCTCGGTGCCCGCGACCGAGAAGGCCTGGCTGTTCCGCAGCGGCTGCGATCTGTTCATCCTGCACAGCGGCCGTGAGGTGGGGGAGTTCACCGAGCTGGCGGGGGAGCTGGGCGGGGGCGGGGAGATCGCGCTGGCCCGCCTGCCGTACCTGGATCTGGGGAGCCGGGGGAGCGGCGATCGGGTGATCTTCGCGACCCAGGCCAAGGTCCCGGCCAAGCGAGAGGATCGCGAGAACATCCTGCTCGCGCTGCAGTCGCTCGCCGACGCCCGGCCCGAGCTCGACATCGTGGTCAAGCTCCGGGCCCGCGACGACGAGCGCCAGACCCACAACGAGCGCCACCACTACGAACGCCTCTGGACCACGATGGCCGCCGACGGCCGGGTCCGGGCCGGGGCGGTCCGCTTCGAGGCCGGCCCCATGCACGAGCACCTGGCCCGCGCGGGCGGATTCGTGACGGTCAGCTCGACCGCCGCCCTGGAGGCCATCGCCCAGGACGTCCCGCTGCTGATCCTGTCCGACTTCGGCGTCAGCGCCGAAATGATCAACCTCGTCTTCGAGGGCAGCGGCACCCTCGGCACCCTCGACGACCTGGCCAAAGCCGACTTCCGCACCCCCGCCCCCGACTGGTGCCAGGCCAACTACTTCCACGACGCCGCCACCAGCGACTGGATCCCCCGCCTCTCCGCCCTCGTCGTCGCCGCCCGCGAGGGCACCCTCACCCCGGCCCGCTCCCTCCTCGACGGCTCCGCCCACGCCTCCGCCCGCCGCCGCGCCCGCCTCCGCATCGAAATCCCCCCACGCGTCCTCAGGTACGGCTACCGCACCAAACGCCGAATCCGCCGCTACCTGAAACCCTTCTGAGGCGTTCGTCGGATCGATCCCGCCGACGTCCTTATCGGCTGGCCGAAAACCGGCCGGTTATGAGCTGGCATGATCGGATATCTCTTAGAAGTAGCCAGCGAAGCCCTTGGTGACGGGGGCGGTGGGAGAATTGCCGAACGAGTGGGTGGTGCCGGTCTTTGTGATGATCGTGTAGCCGTTTGTGGTGTGGGCGATGTCTGCGGCTTCCGGTGATCCGGTGGGCAGGTCGCCCAGGTGTTTCGCGTCGCCGAAGGCGTAGACGTGGCCGGTTTTGTCGAGGAGGACGTAACCCTTGCCGGTGGGTGTCGCGGACATGGCGACGATGGCGGCGTCGAAGGTGGTGGCGTTGCCGTGCCAAGGGGCCGTGCCGTGGATTTGGCCGGCGGAGGTTAGGAGCCAGTAGCCGTCTTTGGTTGCCTCTATGTCGATAAATCTGCCTGAATAGCCTTCTGGGCTGCGGGTTGGCTTCTTGCCCGGGGCGAAGACGCGGCCGAAAGCGTCGGTCAGCAGGAGGCCGTCGTCCGTGGTCGTGATCGCCGTGATGCCGGCCTTGATCGTGGGGTACGGCTTCGCGTCGCCGTACGGGAAGATCTGGCCGGTCGAGCTCGCCAGCCAGTAGCCGTTGCCCGTCCGGGTCGCGGCGGCGTCGACGATTCGGCCGGTCATGGTGGTCGGCGCGCGGTGGGGGAGTGGGCCGCCGAACGCTTGGCCTGTCGAGGTCACCGAGAGGAGGGCGGTTCCGATGGGGTGGATGCCGCCGCCGTTGACGACTTCTTCGTAGGTGGGGGCGCCGCCGCCGTACGACAGGATGCCGATGTTCGCGGGGGAGCGGACCACGCCCGCGACGCTGTAGGAGGCCCAGAAGCTGTCGAGGACGCCGCCGTGCCAGCGCATCGGGTTTCGGACGACCTTTGAGTTCTGGCCGACGGTCATCACGTTGCGGGTGCCGTCCCGATTGGCGGTGATGGATTCGACGATCACGACGTGGCCGGCCTGGCCGGTGCGGTTCATGACGATCATGTCGCCGGGGACGATGTCGGTGATCGCGCCGTTGGGCTGGGGTGCCATCCGCAGCGCCGACGCCTTGGTGAAGATGTGCGAGGCGATGCCGACCCCGGCGAAGATGCCCTTGTGCCAGCCGCGCCGCTGGTAGAAGCGCTGGGCCAGCTCCACGCACTGCCACCAGTTGGACGAGACGCCGCCCACGTGCGGCTGGCCGGCGCAGGTCGGCGCGGTGCTGCTCGCGCAGATCGGCACCCCGCCCCCGGCGAACCAGGCGGTCCCGGCCATCCGGAGCGGCGCTCCGGCGGATGCCTCCGCCGGGCCGCCCGCCAGCAGACCCAGAACCATTCCCGCCGTGATGATCTTCCGCAAGGCTCGTCCTTCCGTCGCGAATGCCATCCGGAAGCTTGCCGATAAAGCAGAAGAATCGCCGCGTTAATGCCCTTTAGGTATGCGTCTCAGTTAATTCGGTTATGTCGTAATTCAGGCGGCGAGGGTGGCGTGCATCTCCCAGACCAGGATCTCGGCCGGGTCGATCGCGGTCACCCGCTGGCCGCCGGTCGCCGTGAACCGGACCGCGTCGCCCTCGCCGAGCGCGCCCGCCCCTTCGAGGGTGACCGAGCCGCGCGGGACGAACAGGTGCAGGAACGGCGCTTCGGGCAGGTCCACCGAGTCGCCGGGCTCCAGGCGCGCGACGTGCAGGGCCGCGTACTTGTTCTTGATCCGGATCGCGGCGTCATGGCCGGGCATGCCCGAAGCGACGATCGCGAGCTTGCCGCGCAGCAGTGCGTCGTCGAGTTCCAGCTGCTCGTAGCCAGGGGCGATCCGAGCCTCGTCCGGAACCACCCACATCTGGACGAAATGCACAGGCTCCTCGTGCTTCGCCCCTTCCAGACGCCAGGAGTCGTTCTTCTCCGAGTGCAGAATGCCCGTTCCCGCGCTCATCCGCTGGGCCAGGCCCGGATAGATCACGCCGGAGTGCCCTTCGGAGTCCTGGTGCACCAGCGACCCGCGCAGCACCCAGGTGACGATCTCCATGTCCTGGTGCGGATGGGTCTCAAAACCCATGCCCGGAGTGACGATGTCGTCGTTGTTGACCAGCAGCAGGCCGTGATGCGTGTTGCGCGGGTCGTGGTGGTGTCCGAAGGAGAAGGAATGCTTGGAGTCGAGCCAGCCGATCCGCGTCTTGTACCGATCGCCCGCCCGCCGGACGTCCATACCGGGCGTCACCGTGACCATCGTGTGCCTCCAGTCGAGTTGGTTGAAAAGTTAACCATTCTCAGACTGGGGATGTTCCCGGCCTACCGGCCGCGGATCAGGGAGCGGAGGCGGGAGCGGGGTTGGGTGGGGAGGTTGAGGGATTCCAGGCGGCGGCGTTTGAAGTAGCGGATGGGGCCGTTGGATTCCAGGTAGGAGTGGGCGGGGTCGCGGAGTTCGGGGTGGGCGGTGGGTTGCATGCAGTACGCGACCGCGCTGATCAGGCCGGGGAGGTCGATCTTGGGTGGGTCGGTGAGGGAGCCGTCGGTGTCGAGGCGGGGGAAGGTGGCGTCGGCGATGGTGACCGGGACGCGGTTGCTGTTCTCGTAGGGGGTGAGGCGTTCCAGGAGGAGTTCGGTGCCCATCGTGGCCACGGGCAGGCCGAAGAAGAGTTTGGCCGTGGTCAGGGCCGTGGAGAAGCAGCTGACCACGAGCTTTGGCCGTACCGCGGCGAAAAGGGCCTCGGCGGGGGTGCCCTCGGCGGGGAAGGTGAGCCGGGCGCCCAGGTCGGCGGCGAGGCGGCGCAGTTCGCGGCCCTGGCGGTGGCGGGCGGCCGGGTGCGGCTGGAAGATCACCTCGCGGTGGCCGCGGGCGACGACGGCGCGCAGCATCCCGGCGTGCAGCTGGTTCTCCTCGTCCTCGGTGAGGATGCCCAGGGACGAGAGGTACTGCCCGAGGATGATCGCCTCGCCGTAGACCGCCGGGGTCTCGATCTTGGGGAAGTACTCGGCGGGGATGGTCTCGGCGGGCACGCCGTACTCGCTGAGCAGGAGCGGGGCGACGCCGGGGACCAGGCCGAGGTGGATCAGGCGGGTGACCCGGGAGGAGATCTCGCCGGGCAGCACGTCGCGGGTCGGGCTGTGGGCCATCAGGCCGTCGGAGTAGACCGTGATCGGGCAGTCCTTGAACAGGCCCGGCAGGCTGCGCGCGGGCGGCACGATCACCGACTCCAGCACGAGTTCCCGCAGGTCCGTGACGCCGAGGTGGGACAGCAGCAGGCGGCCCAGCATCGGGACCTCGATCGTGCGGGCCTTCCACTCCGACGGGTGCAGCGGCGCGATGATCTCGTTCCACGAGTGCACCTCGTCGAAGCGGTCCCGCAGGGTGGCGAAGGCCGGCGTTTCGTCCAGGCCGAGCGAGATCTCCGGGATGTCCGCGTTGTTGGTCACGATCAGCACCCGCCGCCCCGACGGGCTGAACGCGCCGGAATCGATCGCGGCCGCGAGCGTCATCGCGCCGAACAGGCGGGAGGCGTGGAACACCGTCGTCATGTGGGCCTCAGCAGGGCGCGGCGGTCAGGGTCCAGGGTGCCGAGCGCGTCGGCCACCAGGTCGGCGGGCAATCCCGCCAGGGTCGCCGCGCCGCGCTCGGCGAAACGCGCCGCGGTGTCCGGGGTGAGACGGTCGCTCATCTCAAGGTGATTGGCGAGCAACGCGACGAACGTCCGGATCGCCTTCGCCCGGAACGGATCCTCGACCTCGGCCAGGACCAGGTCGAAGGCGTCGAAGAAGTGCAGCTGGCGCTCGTCGCCGATCCGGGTCAGCGACTGCGGCAGGCCGCGCCGGTAGAACACGCCCGACAGCGAGACCACCGCGAACGACTTGGCCCGCTGGTGCAGCCGCCAGATCCACGGCCGGTCCTCGGCGGTGTGCAGGCCGTCCGGGAAGGCGAGCAGGTCGCCGAGCTCGCGGCGGTAGATGCCCGCCCACGCGTACGGATAGTCGACCATGGTCTTCGCGGCCGTCGGCAGGATCGCGTCGCGCGGATCCAGGACCACGTCACGGCGGGCCTCCGGGGCGCGATGCGGCTCCCGCTTGCGGCCGTCCGACTGGACGTGGTCGACCCGGACGAAGTCGCAGCCGAGGCCGTCGATCGCGGCGACCAGCGCCACCAGGTAGCCGCGCCCGATCCAGTCGTCCCCGTCCAGGAACGTCACATACCGCCCGGACGCCAGCTTCAGCCCCGCGTTCCGCGCGCTCGCCAGCCCGGCCGCCTCGGCGTGCCTGATCACGTGCAGTGCGGGCAGTTCGTCCCGGAACTCGGCCACGATCTCGCCGGTCGCGTCCGCGGAGCCGTCGTCGACGACGATCACCTCGAAGTCCGCGCGCGCGTTGCGCGCCAGCGAGGTCAGGGCGTCCGCGATATACGGCTCGCCGTCCCGCACCGGCACGATGACCGACAGCGTGATCAAGATCCTCCTCCGAGGGCTCGGGCGGTCCTGGTCAGACCGTCACGCGGCGCAGGCGGGCCCGGGGGGCCTCCTCGCCGGGGAAGACCCGCTTGACGCCGTCGCCCAGCGCCGACTCGATGATCCGGATGTCCCGGACCAGGTGCTCGAGGCCGCTCGGCTCCAGCGAGGCCGCGTGATCGGAACCCCACATCGTGCGGTCCAGGGTGATATGGCGCTCCACCGTGACCGCGCCCAGCGTAACCGCCGCGAGCGAGATCTGCAGGCCGCGCTCGTGGCCGGAATAGCCGACGGGCACGCCGTACCGGTCCTGGAGGGTGACGATCGTGCGGAGGTTGGCCTCCTCCGGCGGCAGCGGGTACGTCGAGGTGGCGTGCATCATCACGAGCTTCGACGTGCCGAGGATCTCCACCGCCTTGTCGATCTCCTCCAGCGTGGACATGCCGGTGGACAGGATGATCGGCTTGCCGGTGGCGGCCAGCGCCCGCAGCAGCTCGTGGTCGGTCACCGAGGCCGAGGCCACCTTGTGGGTGACCACGTCCATCTCTTCCAGGAACTGCACCGACGGCACGTCCCACGGGGAGGCGAACCAGTCGATGCCGCGCTCCTCGCAGTACTTGGCGATCTGGGTGTACTCGTCGCGGCCGAACTCGGTGCGGATCTTGTACTCCAGGTACGTCATCTCGCCCCACGGCGTCTGCCGCATCTGGCCGCGCTGCTCCGGCGGCACGCAGATCTCCGGGGTGCGCTTCTGGAACTTGACCGCCTGGCAGCCCGCCTCCACGGCCACGTCGATCAGGCGGCGGGCGATGTCCACGTCGCCGTTGTGGTTGATGCCGATCTCGCCGATCACGTACACCGGGTGGCCCGGACCGAGCAGGGCGTCGCCGATCCGTACGCTGGGGGACTGGGCCGGGCGGGGGCGGAAGGTCAGCGGGCTCAGCGGCGGCTGCTCCGTCTCCGCCAGCGGCGGGCGGGCGGCCAGCACCCGGTCGCAGAGCTCGCGGACCGCGCCGGCGCCACCCGAGCGGGTGAGCACGACCCGGGCGGCGGCCCGCACCCTCGGATGCGCGTCCGGCACCGCGACCGGCCAGCCCACCAGTTGCATGCAGGCCAGGTCGTTCAGGTCGTTGCCGACGTAGGCCACTCGGGCCGGGTCCAGGCCCTCGATGGCGAGCCAGTCCCGCAGCGCCGTCTGCTTGGTGTTCAGCCCCTGCAGCACCGGCACGCCCAGCTTGCGCGCCCGGGCCGCCACCACCGGGTTCTGCTCGGTCGACAGCACCAGCAGCTTGACCCCCGACCGCTTGAGCAGCGCCACGCCCATGCCGTCCGACCGGCTCACCGCGACCATCTCCCGGCCCTCGGAGTCCACGTAGGCCCGGTCGTCGGTGTGCACCCCGTCGAAGTCGGTGATCACCGCGTCCACGTCGATCGGCTGCGGCTCGTCCACGAAGGGCGCCAGGGCCCGCACGATCTCGAGATCCTCGGGCGTGTCCACCTCGACCGCGTGCCGGGCCGGGACCGGCTGCACGGCCACGACGCCGAAGAACCGGTGCCCGCGCTCGCGCAGCCCCGCCGTCCGCATCACGTAGAACGCGCCGGTCTCCCGGTAGTGCGGGTCGCGGTCCTGGCGGCGCGGCCGGTGCGCCGGGTCGTGATTGATCCCGTCGCCGTCGATGTTCCAGATGAACTCGAAGGTCTCCATGCCCGAGAAGACCACGTCGGCCTCGCCGTCGAGCACCTTCGCGATGGCCGCGTCCAGGTCCTTGGGGTCGATGAAGGCGCTGGTGCACTGCACCAGGATCACGATCTCCGGCTCCTCGCCGAGCGCGTCCAGCACGTGCAGCACCGCCGACTCGCTGGACGCCGTCCCGCCGCTCAGATCCGCCGGCCGCGGCACCACCCGCGCCCCCGCCTGCTCGGCCGCGTCCGCGATCCCCGCGTGATCGGTGCTCACCACGACCGTGTCGACCAGCTCCGCGCGCACGCACGTCGCCACCGCCCGGGACACCAGCGGCGTCCCGCCCACACGCTCCAGGTTCTTCAGCGGAACCCCCACCGAACCTCCACGGGCAGGAACAACGGCAAGCACTCGCACGGGACACTCCTCTTACCTGCGATGACACGCTTATGCCCCGAGCCCGGGGGTGCCTGGAAACCTAGCCATGAGGGTGACCCGCAAGGGGATGAGCAGCTGAACGGCCAGGGGCATGAATCTGAACATTCCGTGCCGCCGGATGGACCACTGCCCCCCTCATCTGGAGCGCAAGTGGTTCTGGTCGCCGCCGCGGCCCGGCGGATTGAATGGAGGTAAGCGAGCGTCATTCGCTCCCGCCAACCAAGCTTGAGCTGCCGGTTCCCACCGCTCCGCTCTGCAAGACGCCCGTCCGGAGAAGCCCCCGTATCGTCCGGACGGGCCGCCCCCGATGGTGATCCTCTCACCGCCCCAAATCGGGGGCCCTAGACCCTCGCCAGAGGGGTCGCAGGCCCGCCGGGCTCAGCCGGCGGGCCTGCCGTGTTCACGACCGGGTCACCGCGAATTCGCCTCCCGGCCAGCGCGGGAACGCCCGTGTAACTTTCATTGGGCGCGATATGATTTTAGTTTGTTTAATTGACATACATAAGTGGCTTGTTTAGCGTGGCTCGTGGTTGGGTTCGGTCCGGGTTAGCTGACCCGGAAGGGACCTGGGAGCGCCATCGCCACCGGGCGGGGGCACGCGTCGTGGCCCGCCCGGTGGGTCCTTTCTGTGCTAGGTCAGCGGGAGTTACGCCGCTTTGGGGAGTACGCCGCGATGGCGGAGTTCGGGGAGGACGCCTTCGCCGAACCAGTAGGCCTCCTCCAGGTGCGGGTAGCCGGACAGGACGAACTCCTCGATGCCGAGCGCGGCGTACTCCTCGATCAGGTCGGCGACCTCGGCGTGGCTGCCCACGAGGGCGGTTCCGGCGCCGCCGCGTACCAGGCCGACGCCCGCCCACAGCCCGGGATGGACCTCCAGGTCTCTGGCCGTTCCGCCCTGGAATCCGGCGTGCAGGGCCAGCATGCGCTGCTGGCCCACCGACGCGCTCTGCCCGAGCAGTTTCCTGGCCTTGACGATGTCCTCGGGCGGGATGCGGTCCAGCAGGCGCCCGGCCTCGGCCCAGGCCTCGGCCGAGGTGTCCCGCGTGATCACGTGCAACCGGATCCCGAACCGCAGCGTACGCCCCTGCTCGGCGGCCAGCCCGCGAACCCACGCCACCTTCTCGGCCACGGCGGCGGGCGGCTCGCCCCAGGTCAGGTAGACGTCCACGTGCTTGGCCGCGACCGTCCCCGCGGCGGCGGAGGAACCGCCGAAATACAGCTCGGGCAGCGGGTCGGGCCGCTCGGCCACGGTGGCGTCCTCGACGTCGTAGTAGTCGCCGGCGAAGTCGTACCCGCGGTTCCAGGCGCCCTTGACGATGGAGAGGAACTCGTCGGTCCTGGCGTATCGCTCGTCCTTGCCGAGGTGGTCGCCGAAGCGGCGCTGCTCGGCGTCCTCGCCGCCGGTGACGATGTTGAGCAGCAGCCGCCCGCCGGAGATCCGCTGGTACGTCGCGGCCATCTGGGCCGCCAGCGTGGGGGAGAGCAGGCCGGGCCGGAACGCGACCAGGAACTTGAGTTTGGTGGTCACCTGGGTGAGGGCCGCGGTGACCAGCCAGGCGTCCTCGCAGTAGGTGCCGGTCGGGGTGAGCACCGCCTCGAAGCCGAGCTGCTCGGCCGAGCGGGCGATCTGCCCGAGATAGTCGATCGTGGGCGGCCGGTATTCGGACCGGCCGTGCACGCGGGACAGGCCGTGCCCGCCGCCGACGATCGAGCGGCCGTCGCCCGTGGTGGGCAGGAACCAGTGGAATCGCGGCGCGCTCACTGGGCGCTCACCACATCGTTGAACCGCTGGTCGACGAAGTCGGCGAACTTGAGGCTGCCCGGGATCAGGCCTTCCGCGCTGAACGCGTCGGCCATCTGCTGCTCGGAGGTCACCACGGCGTCGTCGATCAGGATCGGGGTGGCCACCGCGTTGTCCACGGCCGCGTCGGCGACCTCCTGCGGCAGGCCGGTCTCGGCCGCCCACACCTTCGCCCACTCGGCCTTGTGGTTCACCGACCAGGCGCGCGCCTTGGCCAGCCGGGTCAGGAAGTCGCGCAGGGCGGCCTCCTTTTCGTCCACCGCCGACGGCGCGGCCACCTGGAAGTTGAGCCCGTTGACGTAGCCTTCGCCGTTCACGAGCAGCCGGGCCTTGTGCTGGATGGAGGCCTGGGAGGTGAAGGGGTCCCAGATCGCCCAGGCGTCGACCGTGCCGCCGGAGAACGCGGCCAGCGCGTCGGCGGGCTGGAGATACTGAGGCAGGATGTCGGCGAAGGTCAGGCCTTCCTTCTTCAGGACCGACAGCAGGTGGTAGTGGGCGGAGCTGCCCTTGGCGACCGCGACCTTCTTGCCCTTGAGCTGGGCGGGGGCGGTGATCGGCGAGGCGTCGGGCACCACGATGGCGGCCGCGGCCAGATTCTGCCGGTACGCGGCGACCACCTTGATCTTGGACCCCGCGGCGGCGGCGAACACCGGCGGGGTGTTGCCGACCCCGCCCACGTCGACCGCGCCCGCGTTGACGGCCTCCAGCAGCGGCGGCCCGGAGGTGAACTGGGACCAGGTGATCGTGTAGTCGGTGCCGTCCAGCAGGCCCGCGGCCTTCAGGAGCGCCTGCGAGCCCGCCTTCTGGTCGCCGACGCGGAGCGTGACCTTCGCGGGCTGGCCGGTCGTGGCGGGGTCCTCGGAGCCGCAGGCCGTACCGGCGGCGGCGGTGAGGAGGAGGACGGCGAGGAGCCGGCGGGCGGTGCTGATCATGACCTTCCTTCGGGTGCGACGCCGAGCGCGGTGAGCAGGTCGGCGCGGAGTGTGATGAGCTCGGGGTTGTCCCGGTGCCGGGGCCGGGGGGCCGTCACCGGCGAGTCGTGCGCAATGCGGCCCTCGTCGAGCACGAGCACGCGGTCGGCCAGCAGCAGGGCCTCATCGACGTCGTGGGTGACCAGCAGGACGGCGGGCCGGTGCCGGGTCCACAGCTCCACGACGAGCTGGTGGATGGTGATGCGGGTGAGCGCGTCCAGCGCGCTGAACGGTTCGTCGAGCAGGAGCAGGTCCGGCTCCCTGACGAGGGCGCGGGCCAGGCTGGCGCGCTGGGCCTCGCCGCCGGAGAGGGTGAGCGGCCAGGCCTGCGCCCGTTCGGTCAGGCCGACTTCGGCGAGCGCGGCGTGCGCCCGCTCGGCGGGCCCGTCCAGGCCGAGGGTGATGTTGGCCAGGACACGTTTCCACGGCACGAGCCGGGGCTCCTGGAACGCCACCGCGACCGAATCGGTGACCGAGAGCTCCCCGCTGACCTCCCGGTCCAGGCCCGCCAGGGCGCGCAGCAGGGTGGACTTGCCCGAGCCGCTGCGCCCGAGCAGGGCGATGAACTCGCCGGAGCCGATCTCCAGGTCGAGCGCGTCGAGCACGACCCGCTCGCCGAACGCCCGGGTCAGGTCCCGTACGGAGGCCACCGCCTTCACCCCAGGAAGCCGCGCCGCCATGACAGGGCCCTCCTCTCCAGCAGCCGGACGAGGGCGTCGGTGAGCAGGCCGAGCGCGCTGTAGACGAGCAGTCCGACCACGATCACGTCGGTGCGCAGGAACTCCCGGGCGTCGTTGATCATGTATCCGAGCCCGGCGGTGGCGTTGACCTGCTCGGCCACGATGAGCGCCAGCCAGGCCACGCCCAGGCTCTGCCGCAATCCGACGAGCGTCTGGGGGAGCGCGCCCGGCAGCACGATGTGCCGGATCAGCGCGGCTCGCCCGAGTTTCAGGGTGTGGGCGACCTCGGCGAGCTTGCCGTCCACGCCGCGGATGCCGGCGAAAGTGTTCAGGTAGAGCGGGAAGGAGACCGCCAGAGCGACCAGCAGGACCTTCGGGGTCTCGCCGATCCCGAACCAGAGGATGAACAGCGGGATCAGCCCGAAGAACGGCAGTGCCCGCAACATCTGCATGAGCGGGTCGACCGCGTTCTCGCCCGGCCGGCTCAGCCCGGCGACCAGGGCCAGCAGGATCCCGGCCGCCGCGCCCGCCGCGAACCCGAGCAGCACGCGCTGCAGCGACACGCCGACGGCCGTCGGCAGGACCCCCGACTGGACCAGGTCGGCGGCCGTGGCGGCCAGGGTGGCGGGCGCCGCCAGCAGCCGCGGCGGCAATAATCCGGTGCTGCTGGCGACCTGCCAGATCACGATGACCGCGACCGGGCTGAGCCAGCGTTGCCAGGCTTTCCCGGACGTCCGGGACGGCCGAGGCCGGGAACGCGCCCGGGCGTCGGCCGGAGCCTCCAGTTCGATGACGGACATAGGCAAACCTCGCAAGCGCTGGGCACTGTCGCTTCAGGGTTACCTATATTTCCTACCAAGTCAATCGGGTAATCAGGATGTCGGTTAGCGCCGCCGGCACCTCGGCGGGCGGTGACGCCGAGGGCGCGGCCCGGGTCAAACCGCGGCGGGTTCGGGGGTTTGGCTGGACTCGCGGTCGCGCAGGGGGACTTCGACGACGAACCAGGCGAGCGCCAGGGCGACGAGCCCGAGGACCGCCCCGCCGACGGCCATCGCATGCACGCCGCCGGACACGGCCGTGTGGACCGCGTCGCGGAGCGGCGCGGGGGATTGGAGTAGCGCCTCGCTCGTCAGGCCGGGCCCGGAGACGAGCCGCTGGGCGGTCTCCGCCCCGAGCCGGTCGGCGAGCGTGTCCTGCAGGCGGCCCGTGTACAGCCCGCCGAGTACGGCCACGCCCAGCGAAGCCCCCATCGTGTGCCAGAGACTGACCGACCCGCTGGCCGCCCCCAGATCGCGGGGCTCGGCGCTGTTGATGGTGATGATCGTGGTGCTCTGCATCAGCAGGCCGACGCCGACACCGCTGAGCAGCGTGAGCCCTGACGCGAGCGCCAGATTGCTCCCCGGCCGCAGGGCCAGCAGCACGAGCATGCCGCCCGTCAGCGCGAACCCACCAAGAATGGGATAAATCCGGTAACGCCCGTTGCGGGCGATGAGCTGGCCGCTGCCGAACAGCACGACGACCATGCCGAGCATCGAGGGCAGGATCAGCAGGCCGCTCTCGATGGGCGAGGCGCCCTGCACGAGCTGCATGTACTGCGGCAGGAAGGCGGCCACCGCCATCCCGGCGCCGCTCACGAACCGGATGACCTGCGCCAGGGCGAAGTTGCGGTCCGCGAACAGCCGCAGCGGAAGGATCGGTTCCGCGGCCCGGCGCTCCACGTGGAGGAACGCCGCCAGGGCCACCAGGGAGGCCGCCGCGAGAGCCAGGATCGGGACGGAATTCCACGCGTACCGGGTGCCGGCCCAGCTCGCCAGCAGGCTCAGCGCGGCGAGCCCCGCGGTCAGCAGCAGTGCCCCCAGGTAGTCGATCTTCGCCTTGATCCTCCTGCGCTCCACCCGCACGGCGAAGCCGATGAGCAGCAGCGCCACCACGCCCAGCGGGATGTTCACGTAGAAGGCCCAGCGCCAGCTCAGCCGCTCGGCGAACAGGCCGCCGAGCAGCGGCCCCGCGATGAAGGCGACCGGCATCATCATCCCGAACAGCCCCATGACCTTCCCGCTCTCGCGGGGTGGCACCAGCTCGGCGATGAGCGCCATGGCCCCCACCAGCAGCCCGCCGCCGCCCAGCCCCTGCAGCGCCCTGAAGCCGATCAGCTGGACCATGTCCTGGGAGAGGCCGGCCAGGCCCGACCCCAGCAGGAACAGGACGATGGCGGCCATGTAGCCGAGCTTTCTGCCGTACAGGTCGCCGAGCTTGCCCCAGATCGGGGTCGCCGCGGCCGTGGCGACCAGATAGGCCGTGACCAGCCAGGAGAAGTGTTCCAGGCCGCCGAGCTCGCCCACGATCGCGGGGAGCGCGGGGCCCAGCATCATCCCGTCGAGCGGCGCTGTGACCACGCCGATGACCACGCCGGTCAGCCCGGCATACAGTGATCGTCGCATCTGTCCTCCAATTGGGTACTCCGTACTCAAAATCGGAGACTAGCCATTCGGGTACGATGTACGCAAGGAGGAAACCGACATGTCCGGCGACGAGCTAGTGAGCATCTGGATGCGTCCCGAGCGGGTGGAGCGCTCAGGACCCGGGCGGCGACCCGGGTTCAGCCGGGCCCAGATTGTCCAGCAGGCCATCACCATCGCGGACGCGGAGGGCCTGGAGGCCGCCACCATGCGCCGGATCGCGGACGCCCTGGGGACCGGCGCCATGTCGCTCTATCGCTATGTCCCCAAACGGGATGACCTGATCGACCTCATGCTCGACGAGGTCATGGCCGAGATGGACCTGCCGCCGTGTCCCAGCGGGGACTGGCGGGCGGATCTCACCCTGGTGTCCCACCAGACCCGCGCCGTCGGCCTGCGTCATCCCTGGCAGGTCGCGCTGGCCGCCCGGCGCCCGAACCTGGGGCCCAACAGCCTGCGCGTGTACGAGTTCACCCTCAGCGTCCTCGACGGATTCGGCCTGAGCATCGATGAGATCGCCGGTCTGGCCGAGATGCTGACCGACTACGTCAACAGCGCGGTCCATCGTGAGGTCGCGTGGCTGAACGAGGCCCGCCGTACCGGCATGGACATGCGCCAGTGGATGATCGCCTACGGCCCGTATGCCCGGAGCCTGATCGAGTCCGGTGAGTATCCGATGTTCACGCGCTCGGTGGTGGAAGCCCGGGTTCCGCACCTGTCCCCGGAAGAACGATTTCAGTACGGGTTGGACCGCGTCCTCAACGCCATCGCCGCCGCGCTCCCTTAGCGGCCGTCGCCTTCGGCCAGGCGGGGTTGGTCCTCCCAGCGCTCGCCCGGCGCGGGCGAGGCCGCGCAGACGATGTAGTGATGCGGGGCGATGGCGGACATGCGCCCCGGAAGGGCGGTCAGGCAGGCGTTGTGCAGCTCCTGCGGCGTGGTGTCCGCCGTCGTGTACGCCACGAGCCGCGCCCCCAGCCCCTCATCGGGCACCGCCACGACCTCCGAGCCCGGCGGAAGCAGCCGGCGCACCTCCGCCAGATCGGTCCAGCAGTTGTCGGATCTGACCCAGTCGTGGTCGCGGGGGAGCGGCGTGACGGCGAGTTCGGCGAGCGGGACGTCCCGGGTGGCCGCGTCGATGAGCAGGCGGGCCATGCCCTCGCCGACGGCTTGCGCGTCCGCGCGAGGGATGACACGCGGATCGGCCCAGAGCGTCACGTCGAACTCGCCTTCGAGACGGTTGACCCACAGGGACAGCCGGGTCGGCAGCGTCGCCTCCGGGAGCCAGGTCGAGTGCACGCCGTCGTCGGCACGGCTCACGCGCCCGCCCTGGCCGGGCACGCTCATGTCGTTGAACACGACGTCCCTGGCGAAGAACACGCCGCGGTCGCGCTGCACGGCCTCCATGACGCGGATCAGGGCGGCGGCGTCGAACCTGCTGTTCTGGTACGCGGCGAGCGTGATCGCCCGCACCCCACGCAGCACATCGTCGAACGTGCCGGCGTCGAGATCCACGGGGACCAGGGCGTCCTGGGCCAGCGGTCCCACGTACTCGCGGAGGTCCGGGCGGAACCTGTTCGCCGAGATGGACAGGACGGGCACGACGGAGGCGCCGCCACGCAGGCCGAGGAGCGTGGCCAGGGCCGCGAGGGTGGCCGCCGACGCGCTCACGCCGGTGCGCGCGGTGATCCGGCGCAGGGCGCGGGCGGCGGCGGTCGAGCGCACGCGCAGGCGGGGGAGCAGCCATTCGGTGCCGGTGTCGTCCACGGAGACGGTCAGGGTGGAGCGGGGGATGCGGCGCAGGTGCTCCTCCCAGTAGCGCAGCGCGGCGTCGGCGCGGCGCAGGCTGGCCGGGCTGCGCTCGCTCGCGGCCACGTCCAGCGGCTGCGGGGCGGTCACCGGGGGGAGGGGTTTGCCCAGGATGAGGGCGTCCCATTCGGCCAGCAGCACCGCCAGGCCGGTCGCGTCCACGACGCTGTGGGTGGTCACCAGGGCGACCTGGTGAGGCACACCGCCGCAGGTGACGGCGGCGACCCGGAACGGCACCTCGGACTCCAGGGCGAACCGCGCTCCCTGGAGTTCGCGGGCGAGTTCCTCGGCGGTCTCCTCCGGGGTGGCGGAGTCGCGGACCGGGATGACCAGCTCGCCGGTGGCGAGCACGTGCTGGGTGTCGTCGCGGACGAGGGTGCGCAGCGACTCGTGCCGGGACATCAGCTGGCCGGCCGCCTCGGCCAGCGCGGCCAGGGTCGTCTCCGGCGGGAGCGGGCGTACGGCCCGGTAGTTCATGTGCTCGGGCGGGTCGGTGAGCACGCAGCGGACCATGTTCGCCTGGCCCATCGTCAGCGGGCCGGTGCGCGCTTCCGCCGCGCGGAAACGGGCGATGATCATGGGTCGCTCCTCACAGATCGGGCCAGCAGCGCCGCCTCCTCGTCGGAGAGCCCTTCGAGCTCCTCGACCAGCAGCGTCTCGACGGCCTCCGCCAGGGCGGCCACCGTGGAACCGTCGAACATGGTGCGAATCGGCACGTCCACCCCGGTGATCGACCGGATCCGGGCGATGACCCGCGCCGCCAGCAGCGAATGCCCGCCGATGGCGAAGAAGTCATCCAGAGCGCCGACTTCGCCGACGCCGAGCACCTCGCCGTACACCTCGGCGACCAGCTGCTCCGCGTCCGTCCGCGGCGGCACGCTCCCGGCCTGGATTTCGATCTCCGGGTACGGCAACGCCCGCCGATCCACTTTCCCGTGCCGGGTCAGCGGCAGCTCCTCCAGCCATACCCACACCGAAGGGACCATGTAGGCGGGCAGGGACTCCCCGGCGAACGCCGTCAGCTCGGCTCGGGTGACGCCGTCGGCGACGACGTACGCGGCCAGGCGGTCCTCGGCGGCGGTCACCGCGACCTGCCGCACCCGGGGGTGGGCGAGCAGCCGCGCCTCCACCTCACCCGGCTCGACCCTGAACCCCCGGACCTTGACCTGCTCGTCGATCCGCCCGAGGAACTCCAGCTGCCCGTCGGGCCGCCAGCGGGCGCGGTCTCCCGAGCGGTAGAGCCGGGCCCCCTGCTCGCCCCAGGCGACGAACCGCTCGGCGGTCAGCTCGGGACGCCGCAGATATCCCCGCGCTACTCCGGCTCCGCCGATGCACAACTCCCCAGGAGCTCCCGGCGGCACCGGCACCCCGGACCGATCGAGCACCACGACCCGCGTCTCCGCGATGGGCCTTCCGATCGGCGGCCTGGAACCGGCTTGACCATCGGCCGGAATCAGGTCGGCCGCCGTGGCGATGATGGTGGTCTCGGTCGGCCCATACGTGTTGACGACCCGGATCCGCTCCCCGAACCGGGAACGCCACCGGGCGACAGCCGCGGCCTGAACTTCCTCGCCACCCAGAATGACCAGCCGAAGCCCGGACGGCCACGCGATCTCATCGATCTGCCCCACCAGGTGGTGCCAGTACGCCGTCGGCAGATCGAGAACCGTCACTCCCTGCCCGTTCGGCGTGGCGAGAACGTCCGGGAGCGTGACCGGCCCATCGGGCAGGAGCTCCAGCGTGGCCCCCGCGGCGAGCGCCGGATAGATCTCCTCGGCGTGCGTGTCGAAACTCAAGGCAGCGAACTGCACGATCCGATCACCCGGGCGGATGCCATACGCGGCCACCATCCACGCGACCCGGGCCGCCAAGGCGGTGTGCTCGATGAGAACACCCTTGGGAACTCCCGTGGAGCCCGAGGTGTAGAGCACACAGGCGACGCCATCGGCGGGCGTCGCGGTGGCTTCGGAACGCATGAAGTCAATGCGCTCAGCCGGGAGAGCCGGATCGATCGGAAGATAGGCGGCACCGGACTTCCACGCGCCCAGCAACGCCGCGATCCCTTCCGGCGACCGCTCCAGCGACACCTCCCAGATCCCCGCGTCTTCCCCGCCACTGGCTATCGCCTCGACTTCGCCCGGAGGTTGGACGTTCCCACCCGTGCCCGCGTCTTCCAAGCCACCGGTAACCGCCCCGACTTCGCCCGGACGTTGGACGTTTCGCCCCTTGCCCGCGACTTCGCCCGGATTTTCGGCCTTTCCGGAAATTTCGCCTTGATGCTGGATGTGTTCACCCTGGCCCGCGGCTTCGCCACCGACGGCATGTTCGGCGGCGGTGCCGTTGCCGGGGCGTAGGCCGTTGTCACTCTCACCCAGGCTTGCGCTTCCCGATGCGCCGTTGCCCGGATGTATGGCGCCCTTGCCGCCTGGCCTTGCGGTCTTCTCGATCATTTCGCCGAGTTCGCGGTACGTGACTTGGCGATCGCCGCAGCTGATGGCGACCAGATCCGGATATTTCTGGATTGAGTCGGTGATCAGGTCGAGGACGGGTCTCGGCGCCGGGAGGTGAGGGCCTTCGGAGACGGTCGCGAGGAACGTTTCGTCGGCTCCGGTGAGCAGGGGGAGGGCGGAGAGATGCTGGGATGGATTGGTTGTGATGGACAGGAGGAGGCGTTGGAGGCGGGACGCCATCGCTTCGATCGTCGCCGTGTCGAACAGTGCCGTGTCGTACTCCAACTGCACGAGCAGTTCGGCGCCTTCGTCGTGCCAGGCTTCCAGCATCAGGTCGAACTTGGCCTGGGCGTGGCCGCCCGGGAAGCCCTCGACGGTGAGCCCGGCGAACGGGCGGGGTTCCCGGCCGGAGTCCTCGGTGTGCAGGATCGCCATGGTCTGGAACACCGGCGTCCGCGTCAGGTCGCGTTCGAGCTTGAGCGTGCTGACCAGTTCCTCGAACGGGATGCCCTGATGCGCGAACGCGTCCAGCACGCTCGTCCGGGTCGCGGCCAGCAGGTCGGTGAACGCCGGATCGCCGGACAGGTCGCCGCGCAGGACCAGGATGTCGGTGAGATAGCCGACCACGGATTCGAGCGCGAGCGTGTCCCGCCCCGCGTTGGAGGTGCCGACGAGGATGTCGTCCCGGCCGCTGTGCCGGGCCAGCAGCACCTGGTAGGCCGCCAGCAACGTCATGAACAACGTCGCCCCGTGCCGACGGCCCATCGCGGTCAGCGCGGCCGCGTCCCCAGCGCTGAGCCGGAAGTCCACGGTGGCCCCCCGCCCGGCGCTGCCGACACTTCGCGGGCGATCCGTGGGCAGGTCGAGCGGCGTGGGATCGGCCAGCCGGTCCCGCCAGTACTCCAGCAGTTCCGCCGTGTCCCGCCCCCGCTGCCACACGGCGACGTCCCCGAACTGCAACGGCACCTCGGGCAGCGAACGCCCGGAGTAGGCGTCCGCGAGCTCGTCCAGCATCAGATTCAGCGACCAGCCATCCCCGAGGATGTGATGCGCCACCAGGCAAAGCACATGATCGTCATCACCCTGCCGGATCAACGTCACCCGTATCGGCGGCCGCTCATCCAGCGCGAACGGCGTGTTCACCCGCTCGGCCACGGCCTGTGCCACGTCGACGCCGGCCAACGGCCCCACCGGAAAGCTCCCAGGCGGGTCGGTCGTTTGCCTGGCACCCCCGCCGGTCAGATTCTCCGGTTGCTCGATCGACTGCGTCGCGTCGGTGCCGGTCAAATACTCCACCGGGAAGGGGCCTGGCGGGTCTATCACAGCGACGGGCACGCCGTCGGCGTCGGGGAAGTGGGTGCGCAGGCTTTCGTGGCGTCCGGCCACCACGCTGAACGCGTTCCGGAGCGCGTCGACGTCGAGCGGGCCGCGCAGGCGGCGGACCACCCACATGTTGAACGCGGCGTCGGTTTCGGGATACAGCCGGTTCAGGAACCAGAGGCGCTCCTGACCGCTCGACAGCGGCGGCGTCGTCCCGGCCGGCCTCGGCACCGGCCCCTCCCGATCTGGTACGCCGGGCGCTTCCAGCAATTCCGCCAGCGCGGCGGCGGTCGGCCGGGTGAACACCTCCCGGACCGGAACCCGGATCGGCAACCGTGCGATCACCATCGTGGCCAGCAGCGAATGCCCGCCAAGCGCGAAGAAGTCGTCATATGCCCCGATCTCGCCCGCGTCCCGCCCGAGCACCTCCGCGAACACCGAGACGACCATCCGCTCGGCGTCCGTCCGGGGCGGCACGCGGTCGGCCCGCGCGGCGGGGGTGTGCCCGGGCAGTGCGCCCCGGTCCACCTTCCCGTTGGGCGTCATCGGCATCTCGTCGAGCACGACGACCTGCCGGGGAACCATGTAACCAGGCAGCACCCGCGCGGCATGCGCACGAACATCGTCGGCGATGGAAATGCTCATCTGCGGACGAATCGCGCCTGCGGCGGATCCCCCCATACGTCCGTGAACGCCGCCACTCGCAGTGGTCTCGCTCGTCTGCTCATGAACGGTGCCATCCACGGCGGAGCCGCTCGAGTGCTCGTGAGCGTCGTCGTTCGTGCCGGATCCGCTCGTACGCTCGTGAACATCACCGGTAAGCACGATGAACGCGATCAGGGTGTCGTCGCAGACGGTCGCAACCGCTTGTCGTACCCCCGGGTAGGAGTCGAGGACGGATTCGATTTCGCCTAGTTCGATGCGGTGGCCGCGGAGTTTGATTTGGTTGTCGGTGCGGCCGAGGAATTCGATGGTGCCGTTGGGGCGCCAGCGGGCCAGGTCGCCGGTGCGGTATAGGCGCGAGCCTGCGGGGCCGTACGGGGAGGGGACGAACTTTTCGGCGGTGAGGGCGGCTCTGCCGAGGTAGCCGGTGGTGACGCCATGGCCGCCGAGGACGAGTTCGCCGGGGACGCCGATGGGGGACAGGCCGGATCGGCCGAGGATGTAGGCCCGAGTGTTGGTGATTGGGTGGCCGATGGTGATGTCGGTCGAGTCGACGTCCCAGGTCGAGGAGTAAATGGTGGTCTCTGTCGGGCCGTACCCGTTGATGAGGCGGTTTGTGCGGGCGCACAACTCCCGGGCGAGTTGGGGCGACAGCGGTTCCCCGGCGGTGATTCCGGTTATTTCCGGGAAGTCGCCGGTGAGCAGGATGCGCCAGCCGGACGGGGTCGCCTGCACGTGGGTCGCGCCGCTTCGCCGGATCAGCTCGGCCGCCGCCATCCCGTCGCGGGCATGGTCGGCGGTGGCCATCACCACGCGGCCGCCGGTGATCAACGGCAGGAACAGCTCGACCGCCGAGATGTCGAACGCCGTCGACGTCAGCGCCAGCCAGGCGTGCTCCGGCGTCGACCCGATCAGCTCCCGCATCGCGAGCAGCAGATTCGCGAGCGCCCCATGCGGCACGATCACGCCCTTGGGCCGCCCGGTCGACCCGGAGGTGTACAGCACATAAGCGGTGTCATCGGGACGCGGCAGCCACCCGGGCACCGGCACCCCCGTCTCACCGAGATCGTCGTCGGTCAGCACCAGCACGGCCCCGGAATCCCGGAGCACGTAATCCACCCGGGCCTGCGGATACTCCGGATCCACCGGCAGATACGCCGCCCCCGCCAGCGTCACCCCGAGAAAGGCGACCAGGATCCCCGGCCCTCGCGAGACCTGAACCGCGACCAGCGACCCCCGCCCGACGCCCTTGTCCCGCAACCGTGCCGCCAGCCCCGCAGCCCGCCCCACTAAATCCGCATATTTCATCTCATCCACGGCAACCGCGTCCGGAGTCGCCGCGGCCTGAGCCAGGACCAGATCGGCCAGCGTCACCGGCGGAACGTCCGCGAACGACCCCCTGCTCAGCAGCCAGTCCCGTTCCCCGGCGGGCAGCATCTCCAGGTCGTGTACGCGCGTCTCCGGCGCCCCCACGATCGACTCCACCAGCACCTGAAACCGCTCCGCCAGCCGCCGCGCGGTCGCCTCCGCGAACACGTCCGCGCTGTAGATGAGCGACCCGACCAGCCCCCGGTTCGACGGCCACAGATCCAGCGACAGATCGGTGCGCGCCGCCATCCACCCCGGCGTGAACGGCGTCGCGTCCGTCCCCGGCACAGGACCCGCCGACGCCTCCCCGGTGACCTGCGTGTGCAGCGCGAACATCGTCTGGAACAGCGGAGTCCTGCTCAGATCACGCTCGATCTCCAGCGCCCCCAGCAGCCGTTCCAGCGGCACGTCCGCATGGCTGATCGCCTCGATCACCGTCCGCCGGGTGCGCTTGACCGCCTCCAGGAAACTCGGATTCCCGCTCAGATCCGTCCGCAGCACCAGCGTCCCGGACAGATGCCCGATCAGCGGCTCCAGCTCGGTCCGATCCCGCCGCGCCACCGGCGAGCCCACGCAGAAATCCTCCTGCCCGCTGTGCCGGGCCAGCAGCACCTGGTAGGCCGTCAGCCACACCATGAACGGCGTGCACCGATGCGCGCGCGCCAGCTCCGCGACCCCCGCCACCAGCTCGGGCGCGACCACGAACTCGACCTCGCCGCCGTCCCCGGTCCGCTGCGGCGGCCGGGGACGGTCGACGGGAAGCTCCAGCACGGGCGTCCCGGCCAGCGCCCGCGCCCAGCGCCCGAGCTCGGCCGGCCCGTTGGCGCGTTCCGCGCGGGCGTGCTCGGCGTACTGCACGGGCAGCGGCGGCAGCGGCGGGCGTCCGGCGTAATAGTGGGCGATCTCGTCGCTGAGCAGGGCCACCGACATGCCGTCGGCGATGATGTGGTGCAGCGTGATCGCGAGGATGTGGTCGTCGGGCGCCAGCCGTACCAGGGTGACCCGGAGCGGGGGAGCGGCGGACAGATCGAACGGCGCGTTGGCGGCGGCGGAGACGATCCGGCGGGCATCGCCGATGTCCGCGGCGTCCCTGACGGTGATCGTGATCGGCTCGGGCGGGCAGAGGATCGCGACCGGCGTGCCGTCGATCTCGTCGAAGCGGGTGCGCAGGGATTCCTGGCGGGCGGCCACCGCCGTGAAGGCCGCGGCCAGGCGATCGAGGTCGATCGGGCCGCGCAGCCGGTCGGCGTGGCAGGTGTTGTAGGAGTGGTCCTCAGGGTCGAGCCGATGCAGGAACCAGAGCCGTTCCTGGCCGTACGAGAGCGGCTGTGCCACGGAAACCGCCAAACTGGAAAGTTTGTTACTGGAAAGTTTGCTTACAGATCTGAGGACGGCGTCAGTGAACCACGCTGCACGCGCGCGCGACAAGCCCTAGTTTTCATGCCTTGCCGGTGGTTTATGGACCGTGTCACACTGTCGATCACTTGCAAACTGTAAAGACTCTTTCCGGTAAGTATCTTTATAGATCTCTGTCGTCGGAGGATGTCGTGAGCACACTGTCGGCCGACAAGAGGGCCCTGCTCGCCCAGCGGCTGCGCCGCCGCGAGGAGACCCGCGCCATCCCGCCGCGCGACCCTTCGGCCGGACTCGTGCTCTCCCCGGCCCAGGAGCGGCTCTGGTTCCTGGAGCAGTACCGGCCGGGCACCACCACGTACACCGTTCCGCTGACCGTCAGGATCGAAGGCGAACTCGACGGCGTCGAGGCGGCGCTCGGCGAGATCGTCCAGCGCCACGAGGCACTGCGCACCCGCTTCACGGCGACCGAGGACGGCATCCCGGTCGTGACCGTCGACCCCGATGCGCGCGCCGAATTCCGGCAGGCCGACGCCGGTTCACCGGCCGAAGCCCGCCTCCTGATCGAAACCGAACTCACCCGGACCTTCGACCTCGCCGCGGGCCCGCTCCTGCGCGCCCTGCTGGTACGGCTCGCGCCCCGCGACCACGTCCTCCTCCTGGCGGCCCACCACTTGGTGACCGACGGCATCTCCTTCGACGTGATCCTGTCGGAGCTCCTGGCGCTGTGCCGGGGCGAGACGCCCGCGCCGCCCCCGGTTCAGTACGGCGACTACGCCCACTGGCAGCGTGACCGGGACCTCGGCAGGGAGACCGCGTACTGGCGGGACCGGCTCGAAGGCGTCCCGGTTCTGGAACTGCCCACGGATCGGCCCAGACCGGCCGAGATGGGCCACGCGGGAGCCGTGTTCGACTTCCCGGTGGAAGTGCCGCTCGGATCGCTGGCCGTCGGCGGGGCGACCCCCTACATGATCCTTCTGGCCGCGTATCAGGTGCTGCTTGCCCGGTATTCGGGGCAGAGCGACTTCGCCGTTGCCACTCCGGTGGCCGGTCGCAGCCTGCCTGAGCTGGATCGCGTCGTCGGCATGTTCGTCAACACGCTGGCGATGCGAGCCGATCTGTCCGGGGATCCGTCGTTCAGCGAGTTCCTGGCGCGGACCCGGTCGCTCGCGCTGGACGCGTACGCCCATCAGGATCTGCCCTTCGACCGGCTCGTGAGCGAGCTCAACGTCGAGCGGGATGTCAGCAGGTCGCCGATCGCGCAGGTGACGCTGGCGCTGCAGAACTTCAGGACCGGGCTGGATCAGCATGGGCTGCGGTTGAGCGCGTTTCCGGTGGAGCCGGGGATCAGCCGGTTCGATCTGTCGCTGTATCTGTATGAGACAGGCGAGGGATTCGTCGGGCAGTTCGCGTACAACACCGACCTGTTCGATCAGGCGACCATCGCCCGCATGTCCCGGCATTTCACGAATCTGCTGCGGGAGATCGTGGCCGATCCGGACCGGCGGCTGTCCGAGCTGGCGCTGCTGGATTCGGAGGAACGAACCCAGGTCCTGGGCTTCGCCGCAAGCCCAGCCGCGTCCGCGCCCGTCGCGTCCCTTCTGCACGAGGTCGTGGCGGGACCACCGGGGCGGGTCGCGGTAACGTGCGGCGACGATTCCCTGACATATGCCGAATTGGCCGAGCGATCCGACGCGCTCGCTGGACGATTACGCGAGCTTGGCGCGGGCGCGGACACGCGAATCGGGATATGTCTGGAACAGTCCGTGGAAGTGGCTGTCGCCGTGCTCGCTGTGCTCAAGGCGGGAGCGGCCTACGTGCCCCTCGACCCGGCGCAGCCCGCCGCGCGCCTCGCGTACATGATCGAGGACGCGGGAATCCAGATCGCGATCGCCACCACGCAGCTCCCTGTCGACCACCTGATCCCCCCAGACGCTGTCCCGAGCGGCGACTCAGATGCGATTCGTCCGGTATCCGGCGACCTCGCGTATGTGATCTACACCTCCGGCACGACCGGCCGCCCCAAAGGGGTCGCCGTCCAGCACCGGCAGGTCCTCGAATACCTCGCGGGAGTGCGCGAGCGCCTGGCCGTCGAGCCCGGCGGGAGTTACGCCCTCCTGCAATCCCTCTCCTTCGACTTCGGCATCACGATCTTCTACTTGTCGCTGATGACCGGCGGCACTCTCCACCTGCTCAACCCTCGCCTGCCCGCCACCGAACTGGCGGAGACCCTGCGCAGGACCGACTACCTGAAAATCACCCCAAGCCACCTGGCGTCCCTGCTCCAGGAAACCGACGTCCTCCCGCGCAAACTCCTGATCCTCGGCGGCGAAGCCTCCCAGGCTGACTGGGCGGCCTCTCTCGTCCGCCCGGGCCTGCGCGTCGTCAACCACTACGGCCCCACCGAAGCCACTGTCGGCGTCACCACCCACGACGTCGGCACCGCCACCGGCTCGCTCCCGATCGGACGGCCACTCCCGGGCGCTCGCGCGTACATCCTGGACGAACGCGGCGAACCCACCCCCATCGGCGTGGTCGGCGAGATCCACCTCGGCGGCGACCGCCTGGCCCGCGGCTACCTCGGCCGCCCGGCTCTCACCGCCGAGAAGTTCGTCCCCGACCCGTACGGCGAACCCGGCTCCCGCATGTACCGCACCGGCGATCTGGGCCGCTGGCTGCCCTCCGGCGAACTGCAATTCCTCGGCCGCCGCGACCTCCAGGTCAAGGTACGCGGCTACCGCGTCGAACTCCCCGAGATCGAAGCCGTCCTCACCCGCCACGACGCCGTCGCCCAAGCGGTCGTCGACTTCCGCCGCGACCGCCTCGTCGCCTACCTCGTCGGAAACTCCGCTGAGGAACGTCCGTCGTTACGTGGCTACCTGGCCGAGCGCCTCCCCGACTACATGATCCCCGCCCGCTACGTCTGGCTCGACGAGCTCCCCCTGAAATCCCACGGCAAGGTCGACCGGGACCGCCTGCCCGAGCCCTCCGACGAACGATCCGCCGACGAGGTCTACGTCTCCCCGGCCACCCCCCTCGAACAGGCCATCGCCGACGTCTGGGCGAAGGTCCTCGAACTCGACCGGGTCGGCGCCGAAGACGACTTCTTCGCGCTCGGCGGGCACTCCCTGCTCGCCGCCCAGGTCGTGGCCCGGCTGCGGAAGGTCACCGACCGCCCGGTCACCATCATGGACATCTTCCGCCACCGGACCGTACGCGCGCTCGCCTCCCGCGGTGACGAAGGACCGCGCCGCTTCCTGCACCGGCTCACCCCCGCCCGCCCGGCCACCCGCACCCTCGTCTGCGTCCCGTACGGCGGCGGCAGCGCGGCCATCTACCAGCCACTGGCCGACGCGATGCCCCCCGAGTGGGCACTCCACTCGGTGGCCGTACCGGGCCAGGAATGGGGTCTGGACGAGGAGACACGGCCGATCGCCGAGGTCGCCGACGCCTGCGTCCAGGAGATCCGCGCCACCGTCCAGGGCCCGCTCTCCCTGTACGGCCACTGCGGCCTCGGCGTCATGCTCGTCGTCGAGATCGCCCGCCGCCTCGAAGCCGAGGGCAGAACCGTCGACGCCGTCCACGTCGGCGGCATCTTCCCCTTCGCCCGCCCCTCCTCGATGGCCACCCCCCTCCGCGACCTGGGCGAACGCCTGCGCAGCGACCGCGTCTGGGCCAACGCCCTGATCGCCGCCGGACTCGACATCGAGGAACTCGACGACGACCAGCTCAAGGCCATCATCCGCAACCGCCGCGAGGGCACCCGCGACGCGGAGGCATACTTCACCCGCCTGTACGCCCATGACACGGCGGATCGCCTCACCGCTCCCATCATCTCGGTCGTCGGCGAACGCGACCCGGCCACCGAGTTCTACCAGGAGCGTTACCGCGAATGGCACCATCTCACGGACGCCGCCGCCCTGGTCGTCCTGGACGAGGCGGGCCACTTCTTCCTCAAGCACCGCGCGGCGGAACTGGCTGAGATCGTCACGGGCACGCAGGACGCGATCGCCGCAGGCCGTACCGAACGGATAGCTCCCTCGCCAGACCGCTCCTGGTGGCTGCACGGCACATCCACGCCGAGCGACGTGCCCGCGCCCGCCACCCGCCCCAGCCTGAAACGCTTCGGCGCGGTCGCCGCCGGGCAGCTCGTCTCCATCGTCGGGTCGGCGCTCACCGAGTTCGCCATCCCGCTCTGGATCTACGTCACCACCGGCTCCCTGGTCAGCTTCGCCCTGTTCTCCGTCATCGCCCTCGTCCCCGGCATGCTGGTCGCCCCCCTCGCCGGAGTGATCGCCGACCGGTACGACCGCCGCCGCGTCATGCTCGCCGGAGACGCCGGCGCGGGCGGCACCCAGCTCGCCCTCGGCCTGCTGCTCTGGACCGGCAACCTGCAGACCTGGCATGTCTACCCGCTGCTCGCGCTGCTCTCGGTGGCCCTCACCTTCCAGCGCCTCGCGTACGGCGCGGCGATCCCGCAGCTCGTGCCCAAGCGATACCTCGGCCACGCCAACGGCATCGTGCAGATGGTCACCGGCACCGCCCAGCTGATCGTCCCGCTGATCGCCGTCGGCCTGATGGCCGCGATCGGCCTGGAGGGCATCCTGGTCCTGGACGTGGTCAGCTACGCGTTCGCGTTCACCTCGGTGCTGCTGATCCGGTTCCCGAAGACGATGGGCTTCCGCCGCCGCGAATCTCTGCTCACCGAGATGGCCGAAGGCTTCCGCTACACCTGGGGCAACCGCAACTTCCGCGCCATGCTGCTGTTCTTCGCCGGTCTCAACGTGTTCCTGTCCCCGCTGTTCCTGCTGCTCAGCCCGCTCGTGCTGGCCTTCGCCACGCTCACCGACGTGGGCAGGGTGTCGTTCGCGGGGGGAGCGGGCGTCCTGCTCGGCGGCCTGGCCATGACCGTCTGGGGCGGCCCGCGCCGCCACCGCCTGCGCGGCGTGCTCCTGGCCACCCTGGTGCTGGCCGTGTTCTGCCTGGTCACCGGCGTACGGCAGGACCTGCTCGTGATCGCGGCCGGGGCGTTCGGCATGTCGCTCGCGCTCACCCTGGTCAACGGGATCTACGCCACGATCATCCAGGTCAAGGTCCCGCAGCGGTTCCACGGCCGGGTCATCGCGCTCAACACGCTCATCGCCTGGTCCACCCTGCCGTTCGCGTTCGGCCTCGTCGCCCCCTACGGAAGCGCCCTGTTCGAACCGCTGCTGGCCGAAGGGGGCCCGCTCGCCGGAACCGTCGGCGCGGTGATCGGCGTCGGCGAGGGCCGCGGCATCGGCCTCATGTACGTGGTGTTCGCCCTGGCCATCGCGCTGATCGCGGTCATCGCGCTGCGCGTGCGGCGGCTGGCCCGCTTCGACGCGGAAGTCCCGGACGCGCCACCCGACGACCTCCTCGGCCTCCAGACCGTCGAACGCCGCCGCGCGGAAGCCGCCGAACGCCAAGCCGGGTGATCCTTATCGGGCTCCGGGTCGCCGGGTGCCGGGGAGCGGAAGCCGGATGACGAAGCGCACGCCGGTGGGTTCCGACTCGACGTCGAGCGTTCCGCCGTGCGCCTCCACGACCTCGCGAGAGATGGCCAGGCCGAGCCCGGTGCCGCCCTTGCCCCGGCTGCGGGCCGTGTCCAGCCGGGTGAACCGTTCGAAGATCCGCGCCTGGTCGGCGGCCGGGATCGGCTCGCCGTCGTTCCAGACGGCCAGCTCCGCCTGATCGCCGTTGCGCCGCACGTCCACGCTCACCTCCGTGGCCGCGTGCCGGTCGGCGTTGCTCAGCAGCTCGTTGATCGCACGCGCCAGCTGCGACACCACGCACTCGACCCGGACGCCCGGCTCCAGGTTCAGCTTGGCCACCACCCGCGCGGGCCGGGCCGCGACGTGGGAGGCGGCCAGGTTCGCCAGATCCACCTCCTCCCGCGTCGTCGTCTGGGCCGCGCCCATCCTGGCCAGGAAGAGCAGGTCGGTGACGATCGACTCGAGCCGGTCGGTGTCCCGCAGCGCCGCCTCGATCGCGTCCGCCATGTCGTCCGGGTGCAGCTGCCCGCTCTCCAGCTGCGCCCGGATTCCCGCGATCGGCGTGCGCAGCTCGTGCGAGGCGTCGGCGGCGAACTGCCGCTGCTTCATCACGGCCTGCTCCATCCGGTCCAGCGCCCGGTTCGCGGTCCTGGCCAGCCTGGCGATCTCGTCCTCGCTCTCCGGCTCCGGCACCCGGCGGCTCAGATCGTTCTCGGTGAGCTCGGCCAGCTCGGCGCGGATGTCCTCCACCGGCCGCAGCGCCCGGCCCGCGATCCGCCAGGCCACCCAGCCGATGAACGCGATGAGCAGGATCAGCTGGATCGCGATCACCGTGGCCAGCATGCGGCTGCGGACGATGGCCGGGGTCTGCTTTCCCGCGTACACGACCGGGGAGTCCGGGGCCGGGGTGGCGCGGACCGCGGTCACGTGCACGCACCGGCTGTCCGGCAGCGGACAGGACACCAGCTCCCTGACCCGGTCATAGGGTCCCGGCCAGACCGGGCTCAACGCCGGCAGATCCCGGGCCGCGTTACTGGTCGCCAGGATCCGCCCCCCGGGCGCGACCACCTGGATCATGTCTATCCCGTTGAGCGGCGGGATCGGGTTGATGACCACTTCCCCGTTGCGGATCCGCGTCGCCACCTGCGAGGCCACGTCCTTCGCGTCCTCCCAGATGTTCGTGGCGACCACCTGCCGGGTGATCACGTCGGCCGACACTCCCACGGGGATGAGCGTGATAGCCGCAACCGCCATCGCGCCAAGTGTCAGACGCCCGCGTATAGACCGGATCCGCGACCAGGGGAGGGACATCCCCCGAGGTTACTGACGAGGCCCTCAACAGCTGTCCGCGACAATCTCAAGCCACGCCCAAGTCCCGCCCCGAACAGAGCGCGGAAGCGGCGGAACGTCGCCTCGGGTTGGTCATCTGAAGGCGGCAATGTTGCGGACCGCCCATTCTGCGAACGTGCAAGGCGTGCGGCCGAGGACCCGCTCGACGTCGGGGCTGATCCGCTGCTCGGCGGGGGTGGGCTCGCCGATGATGGCGAGGGTGGTCTCGACCACGGGCTCGGGCATGAACCGCAGCATCTGCGCGCGGGCCTCGTCGCGGGTCTGCTCGACGAACCGGATCGGCTCGCCGAGGGCCGCGCCGATCGCCTCGGCTCGTTGCCGGGGCGTGCTGAGGGCGGGCCCGGTCAGTTCGTAGACCTGCCCGGCGTGACCATCCTCGCGCAGGGCCGCGGCGGCGACCTCGCCGATGTCGGCCGGGTCGATCAACGGCAGCCCGGTGTCGCCGAACGGCGCGGCGGCCGTGCGTTGCGTGCGGATCGTCTCGGCCCACGCGAACGTGTTGGAGGCGAAGCCACCAGGCCGCAGGATCGTCCAGTCCATGCCCGACTGCCGGATGGCGTCCTCGATGGACCGTCCCCCGGCCCCATGGGAGGACGACCGCGGCCGGGTCGCGACTCCCTGGGAGGACAGCAGGACGACCCGTCGGACGCCGCCGGCTTTCGCGACGTCGAGGATGCCCTGCGGGCTCAGCAGGTGCGCACCGGCACCGCCGTCGTGGAGGAAGACCGCGTCGGCGCCGTCGAAAACGGGCCGAAGGCTCTCTGGGGCGGCCAGGTCCGCCTGCCAGTGCCGTACGCCTTCCGGCACTGCCCCGCCCGAGACTCCTCGGGACACCGCCGTCACCTGCTCACCGGCTGCCGCGAGTGCCTGCACGAGCGGTCGGCCAACGTTGCCGGTGGCTCCCGTAACTACGATCATGAACTTCTCCCATGGATTGTGATCACTCATGCCAGCAACCTTCTCTGGGCTGAGTTAGTTGACTAACTAAGTAGAAACATAGCAGCCGAACCGCGGTTGTCTATAGTTAGTTAGGTGACCAACTTGAAGAAGGGCGATCGGGCTCCGGTTGCCGCGATGCGGGGCAAACGGGAGCGCCTGACCGCCGCCGCCGTGAAAATGCTGCATGAGCAGGGCGTCGAGAAGACAACGCTCGCCGACATCGCACGGGCGGCCGACGTCCCCGTCGGCAACGTCTACTACTACTTCAAGACCAAGGACGACCTCGTCGAGGCGGCCATCGGCGCGCACGCGCAGCGCCTCCAATCGATGATCGCTTCACTCGACGAGCTCCCCGCTCCGCAGGACCGGCTGAAGACGCTCATCGGCGGCTGGGTACGGCAACGCGACCTAGCCGCACAGTTCGGCTGCCCCACCGGCACCCTCTGCTCCGAACTCGACAAACGCGCCGACGGTCTCGACCGCACCGCGGCCAAGGTCATGCGGGGCCTGATCGACTGGAGCGAGCAACAGTTCCGCTCGATGGGCCGGAGCGACTCCCGCGACCTCGCGGTCGCCCTGATCGCCGCCTACCAGGGAATCTCACTGCTCACCAACACCTTCCGCGACCCCGAGCTCATGACCCGCGAAGGCGCCCGCTTGGAACGCTGGATCGACTCACTCGCCCGGCCGTCAGAAGACCCCGACGACCTCAGGTAGATCTCTCCCTCTCCATCCGGCGGGCGCCCTTCCGACTCGTGAGCTCCACGCCGCGCCCGGAGAATACTTCCACGACTCCCTGACGCCCAAATGCGATCATGATCGTGTAAGTGGTTCCATCGGATGTCTTCGGGGGAGACATGATCCGCAAGCTCATCGTGATCGCCATGCTCGGGGCCGGATTGTCGGCCATACCATCGTGGGCGGCCGCCGACGCGGTCCGCTCGCATACGCAGTACCCCTGCCCGCCGGACAAATGCCCGGTCGTGTGCCCGCTCGGGCACGTGTGCGTGCCGTCGCCCAAGCAGTGCATCACCACGCCCTGCCCGCAGTTCGAGTGCGCGCTGCTTCTCCGCGGTACACACGAGGGGATGACCCCGCTACTGGCCGTCCCCCGCGCGGCGGAACCTGCGTAGAAGCGACGGGACCCGTACGGATCAGCTCGAGCCGGTCGGCCTGGTCTGCGGGGCCGGTCCCGCCTTGCCTCCCAAGCGCCTGCGAGTTGGCCACCAGGTTGTCGAGCGCCATGGTCGGCCCGTGGTTGCGTTGCTTTCGGATAGTGCGCTAGTGCCGGTGGCTGACGGGCGGGCCGCTTGTGAGATGCGGCCCGCCCGTCAGCCTCGGTCAGCGGCAGAGGGACACGTAGACCCTTCCGCAACTGCAAGGGAGCTCACACGATTCAGGCGGGTTAGTAGGAGGTGAGGATTTTGAGGTTGAAGGTCCCTAGCGTGCCCATGATCGGGGCGTACCAGACCACGCTGGAGCAGCGCCGAAGCGGCGTAGTGCTCGCGGGCACTCCCGTGCAACTGGCGGGGTGGTTAGGGTCGCCGGCCGAGATGGTGCCCTTGGCGATGACGTGCGACTGGTCAGGGGTGAGTTCACCCACCGGCCCGCCGCTGTCGCCCTGGCCGGTGGCGTTCTGCCCATTCAGCTGGACCGCTTTGACCATGGGCTTATAGAACGCCAGCCCGTCTCCGGAGCCGTCACCGTCCACATCCTCGCCCGAGGCGACCCAGATGTGGGTGCTGGGGTCAGTGACCTGGATATTGCCCCGGAATCCGGAGCGGGACCCGCTGGTGAACACGATCTCGCCACGGAGACTGGCGGTGGCGTTCGACACGGGCAGGCTGCTCGCATCGGTATAGGGCGCCTGGCTGGAGGCGAACGCTCCCACGTAGACACGCCCACCGGTGCTCGCCGATCCACTCGGGACGGGCACAATGGATGGGTCCATCACAGCCGCGTCGCGCTGTGCGTTGATGCGTACGAACTCGCCGATGTAGTCGTTCCCCGCGTGGGTCGGGTCGCCGGTCACGGCGTCCATGCCGATGGCGCCGCAGTGACCTGCGGTCACCATCATGTGGTGGTTCTTCGGGTCGACGACGGAGAAGCCAGCCGTGCATCCTCCGCCCAGGGCGCCCACGAAGAAGGCCGCGCCGCCCCAGAACGGCGAGGTGTCGTGGTAGCGGTCATACATCGGCATCGGCGCCTCACCCCGGTGCACTTCCAGGTGGATGGGGCTGGCCGGAGCGACCCCTGCGGTGCGTCGCAGGGTCACGTCGAGTCCGCTTGCGTCGGGCAAAAGGCCGATCTCGGCCAGCTGACCCGGGGGCGTTTCCCGGCCGATTCGGTCCTGTTCTAACAACAACTCCCGCTCCGAGTACCGGGCTGGGAGAACCTCCACCGGGACCGTGCGCCGGAGTTGGTCGATGAGCTGCCCGACCCGCTCGGGCAAGGGCCCCTTCCAGTAGACCTTTACGGCGCGGTCGAGCGGGTTGGCGCTGACCGAGCCGAGCTGGTCCCCGCCCGCGGCCGCATCGACGATCGCGATCGCGGCGTCGTGCAGTTTGGACTGGACGGTGAACACTTCCCGCCAGGAGCCGTAGCCGTCGGGAACCGGGTCGCTGATGGCGACGGGCCGATTTTCGACCGGCTTGCCGTCGGCAGGGTCGGCCATCGCGGCCGACTGCCCGCCCAGCATCGTCGCGGTGAGTGCCAGCGCGCCGACGGAGGTGAGAGTCCGACGTAACACGGACATGATCTTTCTCCTTTTTCGTGAGACAGTCTGTCTTTCGTAAGGCAGTGTGTACTTCATTGGACATAACGTCAATGGAATGTAGGGTGTCCAGGTATGAATACGCGTAAGTACGAGCAGCGTCTGCGGGCCGATACGGCCGCGGAGAACCGCCGCCGGATCCTGCAGGCCGCCTACGACCGGTTGCGTGAGGCGCCGTCCGAGCCGCTCAGCCTGGACAAGGTGGCGAACAAGGCTCGGGTCGCCCGGTCCACCATCTATGTGATCTTCGAGTCGCGGGCCGGGTTGTTCGACGCGGTGTTCCGCGATCTTTTGGACCGGGCCGGGTTCGACCGCATCGTCACCGCGGTGGCCCACCACGACGCGGGCGAGCACCTGCGCGGCAGCCTGCGCGCCGGCGCCCACGTGTACGCGGCCGAACGTGGTGTGGTGCGCGCGATCTATTCGATGGCTGCGCTCCATGCCGACGCCCTGGCCGACACCGTCCGGCACGATGAGGTCGGACGTGCCGAAGGCATGCGCCATCTGGCCCAGCGCCTGGCAGACCAGAACCTGCTCCGGGCCGGCATCACCGTCCAGGAGGCCACCGACATCCTGTACGTGATCAGCAGCTTCGACACCTTCGACCTGCTGTTCACCGGCCGCGGCCTGGCAGCCGACGCGGTCGCCGACCGGCTGATCGCCATGGCCGAGCGTGCGCTGGTTCACCAGGTCGGCCAGCCGCGGTAGCGGACGGTCGGCGGTGGGCGCTCAGCGCGGGCTCGGCCGTGGCCGGGTCCGGCGGCGGGTCATCAGGGTGATCGCTGACCAGGAGATATGCGCCTCGCTGTGCTGGACCAGGCGTTCGTGGTCGCGGCAGTTGCGGCGGGCGCGCATGATCAGCTCAGTGTCCATTCGACCACCCACCGTTTGGGTAGCACGACGAAGCCGGTCTGCCCGGCGGCCGGGACACGATCTTGATGGTGAGGCCGAGGAGTCGCGGGCCCAGTTCACCAGCGTGCCGGCGTAGGCGCTGTCGGCCCAGGCCAAGGTCAGCTCGGGGTGAGTCAGGCGTGCCCGCCACAAAAGGTCGCGGGCGATGTCGCGGTCGGGCCGGTCGGCGGGCGTGACCATGACCGCCAGCAGCAGCCCGCCGCCGTCGACCAGGACGCTCTCTTGCGGCCGTTCACTTTGGCGCGTGCGGCAGTCCTGTGGACTGCGGGACGAAGCATGGCGAGGCTGGATTTGCTCCACCCGAACGGGGAGCGGGTTCGATCGGTCGCTCAGAAAGCGCAAGGGCCCTCGCACGATGGGACCCTGGCGGGCTGGCTACTGGCTGTCGCGAAAGCCGGGTGACGTCGCGGCTAGCGAGCGCCGCTTGTCTTACGCCGCACGGACCATCAGAGGTCGAATTCGCCCTGGTTGGCGCCTTTGAGGAACGCCTTCCACTCTCCGGGAGTGAAGATCAGTGCGAGGCCCTGGGGGTTCTTGCTGTCGCGGACCGCGACGATGCCGGGCAGGTTGGTGGCGACTTCCACGCACTGCCCGTTGTCGCCGCTGGCGCTGGACTTGCGCCACTCCGCGTCGTCGAGGTTCAACTGGTCCATTTCCTAACCGCATCCTCTATCGCCTGTTGCGTTACGTTCTTCGGCTGCGCGTCCGCCCTGATGGTGTCATACCTCTGTTTGAGGCTCGCGACCGCTTCATGGTCGCCGGTGACGTGGCCAGACAGGACCGAGTCCGCTGAGACAACCTCAGAGCCGTCGAGCAGTCGCGCCAACGCGAACGCGCTCATCATGCCAGCTACAGCGCCCGCGGCGATAGGTACGAGTTGGACAGTGATCCGTGGATGCTGGGAGAGTTCCAGCAGGTAGCGGAGCTGGGCAGCCAGGACGTCGGGCCCGCCGATGGGACGATGCAACACCCCCTCATCGATGAGCGCGAGAAAGGCGGGTGGGTTGGGACCGCTGAAGATCCCAATGCGCCGGATGCGCGCTTGCACTCGTTCTTCGACGCGTCGGCTGGGGCAGTGGTGGCGAAGATCGCGCGGGCGTACTCGGCGTTTTGCAGCACTCCAGGGATCAGCAGCGGATCCCAGGATTGCAAGATGACGGCTCGTGGCTCGATCTCCTCAACCCAGCGCGCGAACCAGCCGAGTGCGGGCGATTGGGATATTCGAGTGAAGAGGGCAACAAAATGCCCGTTCAAGCCGAATGCCCTGTCCGCCTCTTCGGCGAATTCGAGCGAAGGGGCTCGACGGCCGGTCTCGATGTGGCTGATGAGCGATTCATGGCAGCGTATGCGCGCCGCCAGCGCGGCCTGCGTCATCCGAGCGGCTTTGCGGTGCTCGGCAAGGTCGGCCGCGAAGCGGGCCCGAGGTGATATCTCCCCGCCTGGTTGAGCCTCCAAAGCGCCTCCACGGTCATGGGCAGGGGCATTGCTGTTCGTGACCGTACAGCGACGACGAAACGACAATCAATACATAAGGCCTGTATTTCTTTGTCGTACAGGTTTCACGAGATTGACGTACCAATGGCTCGTGTGAGTGTTCATGCTGAGATCGACACAGTCGAAAGCGACAGCGTGTCTGTCTTGATGATCGTGAGCAGTAACTCGGATAAGTCGGTGATTTCGTGTCAGCTGGAGCCAAATCCACGCAGATGCCAGACGTCGCCGTGTGGAAAGGCACGACGCTACGGCGCAGCGCCAAGACACCACGGCAGGCAAGACAAGCGATCAAGCTATGGCTGGCGGATGGTTGCCCGGCGGTCCGGTCCGATGCCCTGCTGGTTGTCTCCGAGCTGGTGACGAACGTACTCCAGCATGTGCCCCTGGGTGTGCAACGCGACTGGGTCAAGGTGCGGCTCGGCATCAGGGACGATTTCGTTCGGGTCGAAGTGATCGACCCGGGCACGGCGACGCCGGAGCCCCGCTTCGTTCCTGTGCAGATGGACTCCATGGAGTCATCGGGACGCGGTCTCGGCCTCGTGGCGAGCCTGTCGGTCCGCTGTGGCACGGAGCGCATGGAGTGTGGTCACCGCGTCGTGTGGGCCGACCTAGCACACCCCGGGTCCTTCGCCGCGCCACCGGAAGTGACCTGACATGCACCAATGGGAGCCGTGTATCCCACGAAGCTCGCATGCGCCGTCCTCACCGTTTCCCCAGATCAGCTGCCCATCAGGTAGGGAGAGAAATGGAAGCTCATCTTCAACAAGCTGATGAATCGGCGTCGGCGAGGGGTGGTGCGCGGCTGCTCGGCCTGCAGCCTGGGGCGTCATTCTCGGGGAAGGTGGCCGCTTCGTTGGCCGGGGAGCGGATCGGCCGAGTCCGGCAGCAGCTGGAGCGGTTGGCCGGAGCAGGCATGATCACGCGGATCCGGCCTGGCGCACTGGCCACCTTCGAGCAGGCCGCCGCCTTTCACCACCAATTCGGCGACCGCAGCCGCGAAGCACTGGCCGGGTACGAGTCGGCTGAGAGTGAGCTCGCACTTGACCGCCTCGGGGCCGGGAGGGCGAGATGACCGACGAGATGTTCCAGCGTCCGCGCTTGGTCGTCGTAGCGGCGACGGGCAGGGGACAGGAGGCGCTGACAGCCCTGCCGGGCAGTGATACTCCGCCCCGGGCGCGATCCCGGTTCCGGGGCGGGCCGGGCTGGGCCGTCATGAGAGGCCGCTGCGAGGAGATCATCGATGACCTGGCCGGGCAGATCGCCGACGGCAGACTCGCTCGGGACACCCGGATGGCCAGCGTTCAGAAGCTGAAGGACATCCACGACATTCCCGGCTGGGCCGCACGGCGCGTGCTGCGCCAGCTGGCCGATCGGCACTTCATCCGCCTGGTACCGGGCCTGGGATACGTCGTCGGCGTGCCCGGGGTGATCCCCATGCCGCCGCGCGAGGATGAAGACGAGGGCACCTGGTATGTCGGCGGCTCAGGCAACAATCCGATTCCCGGCGCGGATGTGCTCCTGGCGTCGCGGCGGCGGGACGGCCGGAACGGTCGTGACACCGGTGTCGGCGAGGGTGCCGCCCGTGCTGCTCTCGCCGGTCCCTCCGCCATCGACCGGGAATGCGACAGATGCATCTTTGTCCAGGTCGCCGACATCATGGCCGATCGGATCGCCGTCGGGGAGTTTTCCGCGGGGCAGCGGTTCGCCAGCATCGCCGCGCTGCGGCGGGAATTCGCGATCTCCGACGCCACGGCCCGGCGAGCGCTGCGAGAGCTCACCGATCGCGACTTGATTCACGCCGAATCCGGCCGGGCCCATTTCACCGGCCCCGCCAGCGCCGGGCACCCTCTCCCGCTCTATCAGCAGATTGCCGCCGACCTGGCCGGCCAGATCTTCACAGGCAAGCTCCGAATCCTCCATGTGATCCCCGTGCGCGAGGAGTTGAGAATGCGGCACCGCGCCAGCGACCACACCGTCGGCGAGGCGGTGTCGCTGCTGCATCACCTTGGCTGGGTGATCTGCGTTCCCTACCGGCGTCCCGTGGTCGCGACTCCCGACAGCTGGCCGGTACCGCTGGGTGGCGGTTGAGGTCCGCCACCCCGTACGGCCGCGCCCACGCTCTGGGCTCCCTTCGTCCATGTGGGCGGGTGAAGGGAGCCCGGACTACCGCGTTAGTTCAGGTAGGGGCCGGTTGCGCCGACCTTGCCGACTGTGGAGTTCAGTACGTATGCCCGGAGGTTGCCTTTTCCGGACAGGGGGATGGTCAGGGAGCCGGTGGTGACGGTTTTTGTGTCGCCGGTGATGGCGTCGGTGTAGGTGCCGTTGGGGATGCCGGTGAAGGTGGCTGGGCCGGAGATGGTCACCAGGACGAAGCTGTCGGCGGGGCCTTCGGTGAAGCGGCGTTTGAAGGCCATTTGGCCGGTGATGCCCTGGGTGGAGTACTGGCCTTTTTGGAGGGCGGGGACGGCGCGGCGGATCTGGTTGAGGCGTTGCACGTGTTTGACGAGGGGCTGGGAGAGGGTGGTGGCTACCGCTCCGGAGGCGGAGGAGACTGCGCCGAAGTCGGTGGTGGTGAGGGTTCCGGAGAGTTTGTCGCCGTAGTAGGCGCGGCCGGTTGTGGCCAGGGGGCAGGTGGGGCCGCAGTCGATGGGCTTGCCTGCCTGGAATTCGATTTCTGAGCCGTAGTAGAGGGTGGGGATGCCGCGGAAGGTCCACATCAGGGACATGTTCTCGGCCCAGGCGTCGGTGCCGCCCGCGTAGCGGACCGTGGACTTGTTGGGGCCGTAGTCGTGGGAGTCGACGTAGACGGTGTTGTAGGTGGCGTCGTTGTAGCTGTCGTCGGAGTCGCGGCCGTTGTTGAAGGCGTTGGCGGCCTCGCCGAAGTTCATGTGCATGCGCATGTCGATGACGTTCATGCCGGAGAACTTGGAGTGGTCGGGGGCGTGGTAAGCGTTGCCGTTGAGGAAGGCGTTGTCGCTGGTGGGCTGGCCTGCGGGGCCCAGCAGGTTCTCGTAGTTGTATTGCTCGATGGCGGCTTTCACGTCGTCGGGGTCGTAGGCCTGGCGTTCCTTCCAGGTGAAGAACTGGGCGGAGTGGTTGACGGAGCCTCGGTTCCATTTGTCGTGGACGAAGGCGGCCACTTCGCCGAAGACGTAGAAGTCGGCGGCTTTCTCGGGGCCGAACTTCTCGGTGGCGTGCTGGCGCAGGGCGGGGAGGAAGCGGCGGTTCCAGGTGTTGCGGGGGATGTGGACGGCGGTGTCGACGCGGAAGCCGTCCACGCCCATGTCGATGAACTTGTTGTAGACGTCGATCAGGTAGTTCTGGACGGCGGGGCTTTCGGTGTTGAAGTCGGCCAGGTCGTCGTGGAGCCAGCAGCTGCGGGCGTCCTCGCCTTCCCAGTTGCCGATCCAGCACTGGTGGTAGTACTGGGCGGGGAACATGCCGGAGGTGGGGCTGGGCCACTGGCAGTTGTAGATGCGGAAACCTTCGGGGCTGGTGTACTGCGTGGGCAGGCCCCAGTTCTGGCAGGTGTTGCCCGGCGGAACGGTGGTCGACCACTGGTCTCCGTTGTACGGCCTGCCTTTGGCCAGGGCGTTCTGGGCGGGGGTCAGGGTGGGGTCGTCGCCCTGGTGCTCGACCATGGGGTCGTATTCGCGGCCGGGGACCTGGGGCTGGTAGAGCCAGCTCCACTGGCTGTCGCGCACGCCGTACACGGTGGGGGTGAACAGGCCCTTCGCGCCCCAGCGTGAGCTGTGGTTGTAGACGACGTCCTGGTAGATCTTGATGCCTTTGGCGTGGGCCTGGTTGATGAGGTCCTGGTAGGTCGCCCCGGGGGATTCGAGGCGGGTGTCGATCCGGTGGAAGTCGTAGCCGTGGTAGCCGTGGAAGTCGTAGTCGGAGCGGTTGAGCACGACCGGGGTGATCCAGATCGCGGAGAAGCCGAGGGCTTTGATGTAGTCGAGCTTGTCGATCAGGCCTTTGAAGTCGCCGCGGAACATGGGGTCGTTGTTGGCGGCGTTGCCGGAGCGGGTGTGCTGGCTGCCGCCCCTGTTGTTGGCCGGGTCGCCGTCGTTGAACCTGGCGGTCATGACGAAATAGATGGAGTCTTCGCGGGGGTCGCCGCCGAGAGGCGTACCCGACGGCTGCGGCGAAGGCGAAGGCGAAGGCGACGGGGAGGGTGAGGGTGACGGGGAAGGCGAAGGAGACGGAGACGGAGAGGGGGAGGGGGAGGCGCAGGGGTTGG
>NZ_BLAE01000011.1:0-22434 GCF_009687865.1 Acrocarpospora macrocephala | reverse complement strand
GGGGGAGGGGGAGGCGCAGGGGTTGGGGGCGGCAGGGGTGAGGATGCCGTTTCGGATGGTTGTGCGGCCGGTGCCGACGGTGTAGTTGGCGCCGTTGTTGTTGTCCCAGGTTCCGGAGCCGTTGTTCAAGGTCACCTGGAAAGTCGTCGCCGTGCCGAGGTCGATGGTGCGCTGCAGCCAGCCGGTGCAGGCCGCCTGCATCGGTACGCCGGGCACGGTCGTCCAGGTGCCGCCGATGCCGTAGTGGATGTTGGCCGTGGTCCAGCCGGTCTGGTAGAAGACCTCGGCCGTGTTCCCGGGACCGGTCGCGCAGGGGTCGCCGGAGCCGATCACCCGGTTCGCCACGGTCACGTTCCCCGTGCCGAGCGTGTAGTTGGCGCCGCTGTTGTTGTCCCAGGTCCCCGAGCCGTTGTTGAACGTGACCTGGAAAGTCGTGGCGGTTCCGAGGTCGACGACCCGCTTGACCCAGCCGGCACAGGCGGTCTGCATCGGTACGCCGGGGACGGCCGTCCAGGTGCCGCCGATGCCGTAGTGGATGTTGGTCGTGCTCCAGCCGGTCTGGTAGAAGACGGTCGCGCTGGTGGCGGCCCGCGCCGAGCCGGCATGGAGCAGGGTGATCACGAGGGAGAGGAACGCGAGCAGGACGAAATGAACACGTTTCATGGGAGTTGTCCTCAGGTCAGGTGAGGGCCTGCCCCGGGCCAGGTCAGGGCGCCCGGGACAGGAGCGTGCGCGTCAGCGCCAGGTGTCGGTGCGCGTCACGGTCGAGCCGGACGGGGTGGTGAAGGTGCGGTTGGCGCCGCTCTCCCAGGTCACCGTGCCGTCACTGTTCTTCTTGAGGTACTTGTACTCGACCGCGGTGCCCGCGGGCAGGGTGAGCGTGGCCGACCAGACGGGGTAGGCCGTCGCCGAGAGCGGGATCGCGTTGGCCGGGTTCCACGCGCCGAGCGCGCCCAGGTTGCCGACCAGGAACACGTTCTGCCCCCACGTGGTGGTGGCGGTGGCGCTGAAGGTGGCGGACACGGATCCATTGGACTCGCACGGGTTGCCGGCTGTCACCGTCCCGCCGCTGACCCGGCTGACGCCGGCGCCGATGGTGTAGTCGTTTCCGCCGTTGTTGTCCCAGGTCCCCGAGCCGTTGTTGAACGCGGCCTTCAGGCTGGTCGCCGCTGCGAGGTTGATGGTCTTCTTCTTCCATCCGGTGCAGGCGGTCTCATCCATGGCGACGCCCGGTACGGCCGTCCAGGACCCGCCCGACGGCTGATAGTGGATGTTCGCCGTGGTCCACGAGGTGCCGTAGTAGATGGTAGCGGTGTTGCCCCCGGTAGGAGTGGGGGAGGGGGTGGCCGTGGTGCCGACCCGGATGGCGACCGCGGACTTGGCGGGCACGTTGACGCTCGCCGTCCCGTCCCCGGCCACGGTCACCGTGCCCGTTCCGGCCACGTTCGGGTACGTCCCGGCGGGCAACCCCGTGGTGAACGTCCGGCTGAGCGCGGACCCCGAATTGTTGATCGCCACCCAGCCCTGGGAACCCCGGCTGAACGCGATGACATTGTCGCCGTTGTCCCACCAGTTGCCGACCGAAGTGCCCTCGACCGCCCGGTAGAAGCCCACCATGCCGGACATCTGCCGATGGAAGCAGGTCCACTGGCCGTTGCCACAGTCGGTGTCGGTGACGAAGCCGCTGCCGTTGTGCGGCGGCCCCGCCTCACTGTCCGACCAGGTGAAGCCGGAGAAGACCCGGGGAAGGCCGTAGGGCCAGCTCAGCAGGAAGACGTTGGCGAGCCGGTAGGTGTCGCCGTACTTGTAGTTGAGCGTGGAGCCGTTGCGTTCGGTGTCGTGGTTGTCGATGAACGTGACGGCCTTGTCGTTGGGCACCGACAGGCCCCAGCTCGCCCCGAACGTGGACAGCCACCGGATCTGCCCGGTGAACTGCTCCTTCATCTTGCGGCCGTACACGAACTCGTGCACGTCGCCGATGCCGGTGTACTGGCTGGGCTGGATCGGCTCGCCCGCGCCGTAGATCACCTCCTGATGGATGTACGGCGACCCGGTGAGCTTCGCCTTGATGGCCGCCAGGTCGGCGGGGTTGATGTGTTTCGCCCCGTCGATCCGGAAACCGTCCACGCCGAGCGCGGTCAGCCGGTTGAGGTAGCCCGCGATCTGGTCGCGCACGTACTCCGAGCCGGTGTTGAGGTCCGACAGGCTGACCAGCTCGCAGTTCTGCACCCGCCAGGCGTCGTTGGTGTAGTCGGAGCCGTTGATGACGCACGGGGTGTGGAAGTCGGCCGCGGAGTAGAGGCCGGGGTAGTCGTACTTGCTGAAGGAGTAGCCGCCGTAGCTGGTCGCGCCCTGGCCGGTCATGTGGTTGATGACCGCGTCGGCGTGCACCTTGACCCCGGCCGCGTGGCAGGCGTCCACCATCGCCCTGAACTGGGCCTCGGTGCCGAACTTGCTGGTCAGGGTGTAGCGGGCGGGCTGGTAGATGTCCCACCAGACGGCGCCGCCGCGGGACATGGAGTCGCTGGGCGGGGAGACCTGGACGGCGCCGTACCCGGCGGGGCCGAGCACGTCGGTGCACTCGCGTGCCACCGAGTTCCAGTTCCAGCTCCAGAGCTTGACGATCGGGCCGTAGCCGGCGGGAGCGGCCTCGGCGCGCGGGATGATCACGATCATGGCCGCGATCAGGCTTGATGCGATCGCGATCAGGGTTTTGTATCGTCTCATCGGGGCCTTCTTCTTGCGTGGAGGGATTCCCGGCTCGGGTCCGGGTGGTTACGACACCCGGACCCGATTTTTCGCTTAGACCGGTTGCACGAACACCGCCACGGTTCGGGCGGGGACCGTGAACGTGCCGGTCGTCCCGTCGAAGGCCGACTGCCTGACGATCGCGTCGCCGGAGGCGGCCTGGACGGGGTGGAGCGTGACCGTGGCCCCGGCGAGCGCGGCAACGGTCTGCTGCCTGGCCTGCGAGGTCGCGTTGAAGACGACGGTGATCGACTTCCAGCGCGGGTCGACGCCGGCGGCGTCCAGGCGCATCGTGATGACACCCGGGGTCGCCGCGGCGGGGAACGTCAGCCGGTTCTGGATCTCGGCCAGGGAGCCGAGCGCGAACGCCGGCGACGAGGAGCGGATTTTGAGGAGCTCGCCGAACCTGGCCCGCGAGGCGTTGATCGCCGCGCAGTCCGCCTTGAGCGCCGGATTCGCGAGCAGCGGCTTCGCGTAAGGCCATTTGGCCTCGTTGTCGGCCTTGGGCGGCAGCCCGGCGCCGAAGCCGTTGCCCTGGGCGCAGTCCCACAGCAGCCGGTTGAACCAGTCACCGGAGTCGTAGGAGTTGCGGTCCAGCGACTTGGAGCGCAACCGCTCGGCGCCCGCGTGCAGGAACGCGGTGCCCTGCGACAACATCACGGTGGCCAGCGAGAGCGACTGCATCCTGACCCGGTCGGCCATCGGCGTGTCCGGGGGCAGCTTGTAGGCGAGCGCGTCGTAGAGGGTCTCGTTGTCGTGCGCGTCCACGTAGGTGACCGTGTCGCGCGGGGCGGCGGCGTACCCGGCGGGGGAGCCGTTGTAGGAGACCTCCGAGCCCTTCTTCCCGGAGGGCAGCACGTAGTCCTTCAGGTTGCCGGTGAGACCGACCATGATCAGCTCTTCGGCGTTGGTCAGCTGCGGGCCCGGCGATTCGGCCAGGCCGGAACCGAAGCCGCGGATGCCGGGGTCGGCGTCGAAAGGCCCCCCACCGCGTACGGCGTCCCGCAGCCGGTCGCTGAACGTGCCGATCCCCGTCCCGGCCAGGTTGCCCTGGGTGGCCTGGACGAAGCGGGCGTCGTTGGCGACCTCCCCGAAGTTCCAGCCCTCGCCGTACAGCAGGATGGCCTTACCGTCCACCCCGTCCTTGGCGAGGGTGAGCGCGTCCAGGGCCTGCCGGACGGCCAGCATGTTGGCCTTCGGGTGGTGGCCCATCAGGTCGAACCGGAACCCGTCCACCTTGTACGCCTTCGCCCACGTGACCACCGAGTCCACGACGAGCTTGCCCATCATGGCGTGCTCGGGCGCGGTGTTGGCGCAGCAAGTGGAGTTGGCCACCGTGCCGTCCTCAAGGAGCCGCTGGTAATAACCGGGCACGATCCGGTCGAGCACGCTGCCCTCGGCCTGCCCGGCGGCGTGGGTGTGGTTGTAGACCACGTCCATGACCACCCGGAGCCCGGCCTTGTTGAGGCCCTGCACCATGCCCCGGAACTCCTTGATCCGCCCGGACCCCTCGGGGTCGGTGGCGTAGGAGCCCTCGGGCACGGTGTAGTGCAGCGGGTCGTACCCCCAGTTGAAGGAGTCCTTCGCGGCGGTCGCGGTGACGCAGGCCTGCTGCTGCTCGGAGTCGGCGGGCATGGAGGCGAGGTCGCACGCCGGTTCGGTCCGGTCGGCCTTGCGCTCGGGCACGGTCGCGAAGTCGAACACGGGCAGCAGGTGCACGTGGGTGAGGCCGTCGGCGGCGAGCTTCCTGAGCTCCTTCATGCCGGCGCCGTCGCCGGTGAACGCCTTGTAGGTGCCGCGCTCGGCCACCGGGACGCTGGCGTCCGAGGCGGAGAAGTCGCGGACGTGGAGTTCGTAGATGGACGCCTTGTCCTGCCGGACCGCGGCGGGTTTGGCGAGGTTGTCCCAGCCGGACGGTTTGACCGCCGAGCCGTCCAGGCGGACCAGCTGGCTGCGCTTGCCGTCGGTGGAGACCGACAGGCCGTAGGGGTCGGTCACCTCGTTGGTGACCAGGGTGCCGCCCGCGACGACCGTGACCAGGTAGGTGTAGTAGCGGCCGTACCAGGTGGGCAGGCCGGTGACCGACCAGACGCCGGTCGTGTCGTCGCGCCGCATCGGCACGGTCTGGTTCTGGAGCTTGAGCTCGACCTTCTGCGCGGTCGGCGCCCACACCGACAACTTCGGCAGCACGCCGCCGGTCGGGCCCAGGTCGCTGGCGGCGGCCGGGGCGTAGACGTCGTCCAGCACGCCCGGGATCTGCACGCCGGTCGCGGTCAGCAGGCCGCCGGACGGATCCCGCTCGATCGCCACCAGCTGGGCCCGCAGCGCGGCCCTGACCAGATCGGCGTCCCGGGGATCCACGGTCAGCGCGCCGTAGTCCTTCAGGTGCGGCCACTTGGCCTTCTGGGCGTCGGTCAGCGTGCCCGGCGTGAGCCGGATCAGGTGGATGTCGCCGGTCAGGTCGCCCTTCTGGTCGTCGTAGGCGATGTCCGCCTTCGGGGAGTACGCCAGGGCGTATCTCGACGAAGCGGACGTCTTGCCCTTCCAGGCCACCGTCGTCCGGTCGAGCCAGTGCGCGGTGGACTTGGTCAGGTCGGCGTCCGCGCCGGTGGCCGGCGGCTGCGGCAGCACGAAGCCCTCCTTCTGCGACAGCTTCCAGACCTCGTTGCCGTTGACCGCCAGATCGACGGCCTGGTCGGCGGGCTGGTCCTTCTCGTCGCCCTTGTGCAGGATCCAGCCGACCGTCTTCGCGTCCGGCTTGAGCGGCACCCGGAAGTAAGGGCCGAACTGGTCCGTACCCGCCGGTTGGATGGGGTTACCCCAGTCGACCGTGCCCTCGATGTCGCCCCAGGCGTGCAGGCCCCAGCCGGTGTACGTCTTGTCGGGGCGGTTGTAGTGCAGGATGAGCGTGTTCTGGGCGGCGGCCAGGGTCGGGTGCAGGATGGCCGAGCCCGCGTTGACGTACGCGTCGGACTGCGTCGCCGCCACGAACGCGCGGTCGCCGCCGTCCTTCTCGTCGCCCTTGTGGATGATGAAGTTGAGCGGGGGAGCCGTGTCCTTGAGCGGGACCTTCCAGAACGCGCCGTAGGCGTCCACGCCGTCCGGCATGCGCGGCGAGGTCCAGTCGGTGGGCTCGCTGACGGCGTCGCCCCACAGGTGCAGGCCCCAGCCGTCGTAGCTCGCGTCGGGGCGGTTGTAGTGGATCGTGGCGTAGCCCTGGGCCGCCGCGCGGGAGCCGTACACGTCGGGTTCGCCGTGGACCAGCCAGACCTCGCCAGTCTGCTGCGGGTTGAGCAGGCGGTCGCCGCCGTCCTTCTCGTCCCCCTTGTGGGTGATCAGGCCGACGCTGGACGCGCCCGGCTTGAGCTTGATCCAGGCGAACCGGCCGAAGGAGTCCTCGCCCTCCAGCGCGACCGGCGAGCCCCACTCGACGACCTGGTCGATGTCGCCCCAGGCGTGCAGGCCCCAGCCGTCGTAGCCGTCGGTCCGCTGGTAGTGCACGACCAGGTAGTCCCGCTTGACCGTGCCGCCGCCGGGCGTCTGCGGCTCCGGCGCCACCGTCGCGGACGCGCCCGCCGAGGCGATCCGCCCCGCCGAGTCCTTCACGACCGCCTTGTACGCGACGACGGTCCCCGCCGCGATCCCGCTCAGGTCATGAAATATCCGGAATGTACGGCCGTTGGGGGCGTCGTCGGTGCCGAGGACCTTCCACGGGCCGTTGCCGATCTTGGCGGCGAAGGTGACCTGGTCGAAGCCGGTGCCCGGGACGTCCGCCGTGATCGGCACGCGGCTGTCCTCGGCGGTGCCCCTGATCTCCGTGCCGGGCAGCGTGATCGACACCGCCGGAGCGGCGGCGGGAGTGCCCAGCTTGGCGTTGGCCTTCAGGACCACCGCGCCCAGCGCCGGAACGTTCACCGCGACCTTGGCGTCCGCGCCGGAGGTCACCGCGCCGGTCCCGCCGTAGATGGTGGTGAATCCCGCGTTCGCGGTATAAGTCGGGACCTGGACCGCGGCCGCCGTCGTGGCGCTGTTCACCGCGACCACGTACTCGACCTGCTCCTTGGCCCCGATCCGGGAGAACGCGTACACGTTGCCCTCGGCCAGCCGCTGGATCTGCGCGCCGTCCGCCAGCGCCGGATGCTGGTCGCGCAGCTTCGCCAGCGCCGCGATCGATTGGTACAGCGGATGCGTGGTGACGAAGTTGTCCGCCGCGTGCGTCGCGGTCGTGCCGATCAGGTCGTCGTCCAGGTAGTCCGCCGTCTGGGAGGCGAACATCGGCGCCCGCGCGTCCTTGTCGCCGCCCGCGCCGGTGAAGCCCTGCTCGTCGCCGTAGTAGACGACCGGCTGGCCTCGGGTGAGGTACATCAGCCGGTGCGCGAGCGTGTCCCGCGCGAGCAGTTCGGAGTCCGGCGCGCCCGGCTTGTCGGCCTTGATGAACGAGCCGATCCGGCCCATGTCATGGTTGCCCAGGAACGTCGGCAGCGACGCCGCGTTGGAGTCCGCGTCGAGGTAGTAGTCGTCGGCCGCGTACAGGCCCGCGAGCCCCGACGTGGGCGCGCCGCTCGCGAACGAGCGTGCGTTCTCCTGGAAGGCGAAGTCCAGCGTCGCGTCCATGCCGCCCTTGGTGGTGAACCGCGACGCGTACGCCACGTCGCTGCTGAACACCTCGCCGAACATGAAGAACTTCTCGTTCCCCAGCTTGGCCGCGTAACCGTGCAGCGCCGGAGTGAACCGCTGCCAGAACTCCATGTTCACGTGCTTGGCGGTGTCGATCCGGAAACCGTCGACACCCGCGTCCTTCACCCACGTCTGGTAGATGTCGATCATGCCCTTGACCACCTCGGGACGCTCGGTCCACAGGTCGTCCAGGCCGAAGAAGTCGCCGTACTCCGAGTTCTCGCCGGTGAAGGTGGAGTCGCCCCGGTTGTGGTACATCAGCGGGTCGTTCAGCCAGGCCGGGACCTTCGAGTTCGCGGTCACCACCGGCGTGTACGGGAACGACTCCGCGTTCACCTTCGGGAAGGTGTCCTTCAGCGCGTACGCGCGATCGTCGAAGGCGGTGCCGTCGGTCGCCACGTACGGGTAGGGGCCCTTGCCCCGGTAGGAGTAGGTCTTCTCCTGGTTGTCGATGATGTCGGCGGTGTGGTTGGTGATGATGTCGAAGAAGACCTTCATGCCCCGCTTGTGCGCCTCCTTGACCAGGCGCTTCATGTCGGCGTTGGAGCCGAGGTGCGGGTCGATCCGGGTGAAGTCGGTGATCCAGTAGCCGTGGTATCCGGCGCTCACGTCGTTCCCGCTGCCCTGGACCGGGCGGTTCTTGAACGAGGGGGTCAGCCAGATCGCGGTGCTGCCCAGGCCCTTCACGTAGTCCAGCTTGCCGATCAGGCCCGCCAGGTCGCCGCCCTGGTAGAAGCCCTTGTCCGCGGGGTCGAAGCCGGTCTTCAGCCGGTCGCCGGTCAGGCCGCCGCGGTCGTTGCCGGGGTCGCCGTTGGCGAAACGGTCGGTCATCGCGAAGTAGAGCCGCTCCCGGGACAGGTCGGCGCGGAGCGCGTCCCCGGCGAGCTGGGCGTCACCCGGCTGCGCGGAACGGCTGACCGCCGACACCACCGGATCGGCTAAGTGCAATAATCCGGATAAACCGGATAAAGCGGCAGATGAGGGGACCGCGAGGGACACGGGGGTGACCGTGGCGAGCAACGCCGTCGCGACGACGGCGGCCGCCCGGCGAAGCCGCGCGGATGTCGCGGGCCGTGGGGGGTGCATCGGGGGTGCCTCCACGGAATCTCGGCTGGAATCTTGTCTTGAGTCTTGTTTCTGGGGTGTTGCCCGGAAGTTACTCAAGCTGCCGCCCGGATGCAATCCTTTGCTGAAATTTCATGCAAGAACGACAGTTTTCGGGAATCGGGGAGAAGCGGGGGACGGGCGGCCCGGAATAGCCGTACGAACCGGACCTTGCACGCACAACCGCTTTATGCTGGACATCTCCCCGGAACATCGCCGAAACGTGGCTACGGCACTGTGGAGCCACACAGCGCGTGGTCACGCGGCTGTGGGAGGAGAGGTGATCGACGTGCTGTTGCGGCTACGGGTGTCGCTGCCGGATCGGCCCGGCGTGCTGGGCCAGGTGGCTCGCGCGTTCGGCGTGATGGGCGCGGACATCCTCCAGGTCACCGTGCTGGAACGGGAGGCCGGGCGGGCCGTCGACGACTTCACCGTCTCCTGGTCGGCGATCTTCAGCGCCGCCGAGCTGAGCGAGCGCATCTCGGTCGTGCCGGGCGTGCGGGTCGAGGCGGCCTGGCCGACCAGGGAACTGCCCGGCGCCAATCCCGACTACGACCTGCTCGGCCATATCGCGGCCGATCCCAGCCGTGCGGTGATCACCCTGGTGGACGCGGTGCCCGACCTGGTCAGCGCGGAATGGGCGGTCGCGCTCGACGCGGTCACCGGCGATGTGATGCACGGCAGCTCGCAGGCTCCCGAGGAGATGCCCGCCGCGAAGTTCACCGCGATCCGGCCGACCGTGCACAGCGAGGGCGCGCTGCACCTGGCCAGCGTGCCGGTCGAGGACGTGCACCTGGTGGTGGCCCGCCAGGAGGGACCGGCCTTCCACAAGGCCGAGCTGGACCGCGTCGCCCGGCTGGTGGACGTGGTCTCGGTGCTGACGCACGCCAGCGCGCAGCGGGCGTGACTGGGCGGGACTACCTGCGGGGCGGGTCGATCCTGGCGCCCGACTGGGTGAACAGCATCAGGCGGGAGACGTCCACGGCGACCCTGGCGTGCTCGCCGGCCTTCCAGAAGGGGCGCGAGCCGAGCCGTACGATCAGGTCGGCCCGGCGGTGCGAGCCGCTGCCGAGCGCGGCGGCGGCCGCCGACTGCACCGACTCGCCCTGCGCGAACTCCTGCTCGGCCGGGCCGAGCAGGCGGCGCATCATCGACCGCGCCTTCCCGCCGCCGTTCCCGTGGCCGTTGGCGTATCCGTTGCGGGTCCGCGGATCCGGCGGTTCCGGTACGGCCACCGCCGGGATGCCCGCCTCCACGTACGCCAGCCACTCGTGCCCGTGGTACTCCAGGGTCCGCACCCGGCCCATGAACGAGGGGCCGTCCACCTTCTCCGGCATCGGCGCGAGCGCGTCCGGGCGGATGCCGACGATGATCTGGCTGCCGGTGTGCTGGGACACCGCGTAAGCGCGCGGATCGGTCCAGGGCATCGTGATCTGGTGCGTACCAAAGTCAAGGAGGATGAACTGGTTCTGCGGTGTACGCACCGTAGCCGCCAGCAGGTTGAGCTGCTGGGAGCTGAGGAAGGCCGCGGTGAACGCGGTGGCCGGGTCGTTGTAGACCTGGGCGGGGGTGCCGATGTCCTGCAGCACGCCCCGGTTCATGATGGCGATCCGGTCGGCCAGCGTGAGCGCCTCGACCTGATCGTGCGTGACGTAGATGGTGGTGACGCCGAGAGCGCGCACCAGGGACGAGATCTCCATGCGTAACTCGGTGCGCATGCCCGCGTCCAGGTTGGACAGCGGCTCGTCCATCAGGAACAGGGACGGCTGGCGCACGATCGCCCGGCCCATCGCGACCCGCTGGCGCTGGCCACCGGAGAGCGTTCCAGGCCGCCGATCCAAAGTCTCGTCGATGTGCAGGGCCTTCGACAGCTCGATGACCCGTTCCTTGACCACGGCCGGATCCGCCTTGGCGATCTCCAGCGGGAAGGAGAGGTTGCCGCGGACCGTGCGGTGCGGGTAGAGGGCGCCGTTCTGGAACACCATCGCCACGTCCCGATCCCGGGGGGCCAGATGGTTGGCGATCTTGCCGCCGAGCCAGAGATCGCCGCCGGTGATCTCCTCAAGGCCGGCGATCATGCGCAGCAGGGTCGACTTGCCGCATCCGGAAGGGCCGAGCAGGACCAGGAGTTCACCGTCATCGGCACGCAGATTCATCCGGTCGACCGCGAGGTACCCACCCGGGTACACCTTGGTCACGTTGTCGAGGACGACCGTGCTCATGCCTGCTCCTCGCCTGGCGGCACGGATGTGCTCGTGCACTGTACGCGGGCCGTCATGCCTCGCGAGCGGCGCTCGATCATGGAAACTCGTTCCTCCGGGCGCGTAGTACCCGGATCCCGCCATGTCAGTTGTGATTGATGAGGTAGTACATCGTGTCGGCACGGTCCATGTCCATACATGCCATGAAAAATAGGGAACGCACCGGTTACTGCGGTGTTGCGGGGTCTTGACACATCCCTATTGGCCTTTACTGACAACGAATAGCGGAGCGCCGAAAGAGCGAAATATCGTCCAATCATGGGACGTTCCCAGGTCACAGTGTCGCATCGACGAGTTGGCAGGGTTTGCGGCAACTTTCTGTAAGGTCTTTCATGTTGATGAGATGACCTTCGCGACAATCGGGGACCCCAAGATGAGCGCACTCTCGCCTGACGTCCTGCCCGCCGAGCCGGTCCCGGCGACCCGCTGGTGGCGCGACGCCGTGATCTACCAGGTGTACGTGCGCAGCTTCGCCGACGGCAACGGCGACGGGATCGGCGACCTGCTCGGCGTCCGCAGCCGGCTGCGCTACCTGGCCGACCTGGGCGTCGACGCGATCTGGCTGACGCCGTTCTACCCGTCCCCGATGGCCGACTTCGGCTACGACGTGGCCGACTACCGGGGGGTCGACCCCGTGTTCGGCTCGCTGGAGGACGCCAGGGCGCTGATCGAGGACGCGCACGGGCTCGGGCTGCGGATCATCGTGGACGTGGTGCCCAACCACACCTCCGACCGGCACGCCTGGTTCGAGGCCGCCGTACAGGCCGGGCCCGGCTCGCCGGAACGCGAGCGCTACATCTTCCGCGACGGCGACGAGCCCCCCAACGACTGGGAGTCGATCTTCGGCGGTCCCGCCTGGACCCAGCTGCCGGACGGGCAGTGGTATCTGCACCTGTTCGCCCCGCAGCAGCCCGACCTCAACTGGGCGCACCCCGAGGTGCACGCCGAGTTCGCCGACGTGCTGCGCTTCTGGCTCGACCTGGGCGTGGACGGGTTCCGGATCGACGTCGCGCACGGCATGGTCAAGGCCGACGGGCTGCCCGACGTGGGCTACTCGGGGCAGGCGCGGATGATCGGCACCCAGGTCGTGCCGTACTTCGACCAGGACGGCGTGCACGAGATCCACCGCTCCTGGCGGCGCATCCTGGACGGCTACCCGGGCGAGCGCATCGGCGTCGCCGAGGCCTGGGCGCCCACCCCGCAGCGCCTGGCCAACTACGTCCGCCCCGACGAGCTGCACCAGGCGTTCAACTTCCACTTCCTGAACACCCCCTGGGACGCCGAGCGGTTCCGGCACGTGATCGAGGTGTCGCTGGAGACGGTCGCGCTGGTCGGCGCCCCCGCCACCTGGGTGCTCTCCAACCATGACGTCAAACGCCACGTGACCCGCTACGGCGGCGGCGCCGGCGGTCTGGCCCGCGCCAAGGCCGCCGCCCTGCTGATGCTGGCGCTGCCCGGCTCCAGCTACGTCTACCAGGGCGAGGAGCTCGGCCTGCCGGAGGTGCTCGACCTGCCCGAGGAGGTGCTCTGCGACCCGCAGCGGCTGCGCGACGCCGAGAGCGGCCGGGACGGCTGCCGCGTCCCGCTCCCGTGGAGCGCCACCGGCGAGCCGTCGTTCGGCTTCTCCCCGCCCGGCATCACCGAGACCTGGCTCCCGGTCCCGCCCGCCTGGCGCGACCTGGCCGTGGAGACCCAGCTCGACGACCCGGACTCGATCCTCAGCCTGTACACGCGGGCGCTGGCCATCAGGAAGGACCATCCGGCGCTCGGCGACGGCGCCCTCACCTGGCGCCCGTCCCCGGACGGCGTGCTCGCCTTCGATCGCGGCCCCGCGTTCCGGTGCCTGATGAACCTCACCAATGACTGGATTGAGGTGGATCGTCCGGGCGAGCCGCTGCTTGTGAGTGCTAATCCATCAATTTCCGGCAATGTTGTACGGCTCGCTCCCGATTCGGCCACATGGTGGGCCGTGGAGGATGTCTAAAGTAACGGTCATGAACAACGCGCGGCTCTCCGACATCGCGGCCCAGGCAGGCGTCAGCGAAGCCACGGTAAGCCGTGTGCTCAACGGCAAGGCGGGGGTCTCGGCCGCCACCCGCCAGGCCGTGCTCACCGCCCTCGACCTGATGGGCTACGAGCGCCCCCAGCGGCTGCGGCAGCGCAGCAACGGCCTGATCGGCCTGGTCACCCCCGAACTGGACAACCCGATCTTCCCGGCCTTCGCCCAGGCCATCGAGAAGGCGCTCACCCAGCACGGGTACACGCCTATCCTGTGCACCCAGCTGCCCGGCGGCGCGCCCGAGGACGAGTTCACCGAGATGCTCATCGACCGGGGCGTCAGCGGCATCGTCTTCGTCTCCGGGCTGCACGCCGACACCACCGCCCGGATGGATCGTTACACCCGGCTGACCGACCGGGGCCTGCCGATCGTGCTGGTGGACGGCTACAACGAGACCATCCAGGCGCCGTTCATCTCGCCGGACGACCGGCTGGCCACCCGGCTGGCCGTGCAGCACCTGGTCGATCTCGGCCACGAGCGCATCGGCCTGGCCCTGGGGCAGCGCCGGTTCGTGCCGGTGATCAGGAAGATCGAGGGCTTCCGGCAGACCATGGGGCAGCTGCTCGGCGTCACCGACACCACCGACCTGATCCAGCACTCGCTGTTCACCGTGGAAGGCGGCCAGGCCGCCGCCGGGGCGCTGATCGACCGCGGCTGCACCGGGCTGTTCTGCGCCAGCGACCTGATGGCCCTCGGCGCGGTCCGGGCCGCCAGGGAACGCGGCCTGTCGGTGCCCGGCGACGTCTCGGTGGTCGGCTTCGACGACTCGCCGCTGATCCCGTTCACCGACCCGCCGCTGACCACCGTGCGCAAGCCGATCGGCTCGATGGCCTCGGCCGCCGTGGAGACCCTGCTGGAGGTGATCGGCGGCACTCCCGCCAAGAACCTGGAGCTGGTCTTCCAGCCGGAGCTGGTCGTGCGCGGCTCCACCGGTTCCGGGCCGCTGGTCAACCGCTGACCCCGGCGGCCGGGAGCAGCATGGTGCCCCGGTTGTACCAGCCCTCGACGCCGCTCTTGTAGACCTGGGGGGTGTCGTAGCGGAACCACTTCAGGGCGTAGCCCGGGGTGAGGGCGTAGACGACGCCGTCCAGGGAGGTCACGTCCAGGTCGCCGATCCAGCCCTGGCCGTTGGGGCCGAGCCCGTCGCCTTCCCAGGTGTAGCCGCCGAGCGCGCTGTTCAGGTGCCGGAACCAGCGCAGGTCGCCGTTGGCGTCGATGGCGAAGACCACGCCCTGCCCGGTGGCGATCAGGCGGTCGTAGCCGCGCATGCCGCGCTTCACCAGCGAGCACTCGCCGTTGTCGGCCCAGGTGCCCGCGCCGAGATGCCGGTACCAGCACACCCCGCCGTCCTCCCGCAGGCCGTAGAAGACGTCGTACGCCCCCGTGAAGCTCTTGAACGAAGGAAGCCCGATCTTGATGAGCCTGCCGTCCCCCGCGTCCATCCGCCCGGACAGATAATCGAAGAGGAACATGCGCCCTTCGAAGTCGACGGCGTAGAGTGTGCCCGGATTTCCGGCGATAATCCAGACAAAACGCTGCCAGCCTTCGCCGACTTCAATGCCCGGCGGGTCGGACCACCGTTTCTCGCCCGTCTCGAATCCGAGATGCTGGAAACGGCGGAGGATTCCGTCCCGGTCGACGGCGAAGATCGTGCCCTTGCCGGTGTAGACGATCTTGCGCTGATTCTGGAACAGCTCGGGTGCGGGCGCCTGCGCGTCCGAGTGCTGCAGGAAGGCGGGGATTCCGGCCAGCAGGGGGACCAGCACCGCGCCGCAGACCCACAGGATGATCTTCTGTCTGCCGGATTCCGTCGCCGAGGTCGCGCTGGAATTCGGGCGGACGCGGCGTTTCCTGCGATTCTGAACTGACATTCCCGCCTCGCTAGAGCATGGCTTTCGGAGTCAATGAAAGCCGAATGTCGTCCACCACGCGGGCCTGAAAGGCAATTATTGAGAATTGTGGAGAATGCCCGGATGTATGGAGAGGGCCCGTGACTTTCCCGGTTGGGAGTCACGGGCCCGATACCCATGATCGTGTTTCCGGGTTTCGGACACGAGCATGGCCGTCGGCCCAGCCGAGGGAGGATGGCATGGGCCGACGAGGTCTGGGGTGCTATGGGAGTTGTAAGGCGGCGGCTTCCCCGGCGAGCTTCTCGATCCGGGCATAGTCGCCGGTCGCGAGCGCGTCCGCTGGGGTCAGCCAAGTGCCGCCGACGCATCCTACGTTAGGGAGGGCGAGATAGTCGCACGCGGTCTCCCTCCTGATCCCCCCGGTGGGGCAGAACCGCACCCCCGGGAGCGGCCCGCCCAGCGCCTTCAGGTACGGCACGCCCCCCGCCGCCTCGGCCGGGAAGAACTTCATCTCCCGCAATCCGCGCTCGTAAAGGCCGAGCACCTCCGAGGCGGTCGCCACGCCCGGCAGGAACGGCACGCCGCTCGCGCCCATCGCGTCGATCAGCGACGGCGTCGAGCCGGGGGAGACCAGGAACCGGGACCCCGCCGCCACCGCCTTGGCGGCGTCGCCGGGGACCAGGATCGTGCCCGCGCCGATCACCGCGTCCGGCACCTCGGCCGCGATCCGCCTGATCGACTCCAGCGCGGCCGGAGTCCGCAGCGTCACCTCGATCACCGGCAGGCCGCCCGCCACCAGCGCGCGCGCCATCGGCACCGCGGTCGCCACGTCCTCGATCACGACGACCGGGATGACGGGGGCCAGGTCAAGAATCTCGCTCATACCATTTCCTCGATCACGGCGGGGGCCGGCCAGGGAATCTCGCTCATACCAGCTCCACGCTGCCCGCCCGCTGCGCCAGCCACGCCGTCGCGCCGGTCAGCGCGGGCTGCTCGGCCACGATCAGCGAGGTCGCGATCGGGCTCAGATAGTCCACCAGCGCCGGGCTGGTCTGCTCGAACCTGGTCCGGAACTCGCTGTCCTTGACCCGCTCCACGATCCTCGGCAGCACGCCGCCACCCAGGTAGACCCCGCCGCGCGCGCCCAGCGTCAGCGCCACGTTCCCGGCGAACCCGCCCAGCAGGGCCAGGAACACCTCGACCGTCTCCACCGACAGCGGGTCGTCGGCCGCCACGATCTCCGACGCCGTCTTCCGCCCCGCGCCGATCCCCCGGACCAGCGAGAGCCCCCGGTAGAGCCGGGGCAGCCCGGACCCGGACAGCAGGTGCTCGGCGTCCACATACGGCAGGCCGTCCGCGCGCAGCGCCCGGACGATCTCGAACTCCAGGTCGGTGACGCACGGGATGGACACGTGCCCGCCCTCGCCCGGCACCGGCACCCAGCCGGAGCCGGCTGGGACCAGACCGGCCACGCCGAGGCCCGTGCCCGGGCCGAGCACGGCCTTGACCATGCCCGCCGTCGGGGCGGGCCCGCCGAGCGGGGTGAGGTCGTCGCCGGCCAGGTGCGGCAGCGAGACCGCGAGAGCCTCGAAGTCGTTCAGGAGTTCCACGTGCGGGATGGGCAGTTCCCGGACGGAACCGCTCCAAGCCGCGTTGGTGAGGCGATAGGTGTCTCCTTTCACCGGTCCGGCGATCGCCAGGCACGCGGCCCCCGGCCGAACTCCGCCCGCATGGTCTGCGAGATAGGCGGCTACGGCATCGGCTAGGCCTTGTCGCTCGGCGACGTTCAGGACGGCCACCGATTCCGGCTGCGCGCCGGCCTGGGTGACGATTCCGAAACGTGCGTTGGTGCCGCCGATGTCGGCGACGAGCCAGGGGTAGCTCACTTAGAACCCTCCGAAGATGCTGGCACCGCGTTCCGCGGGTCCAACCGTACGACGGAAGGCGGCAAAAAGCTCGCGCCCGGTTCCCACCCATTTGTCGGCCGGGGGCGGGGAACCGGCCGGCGTCCGTCCCGACAGGTCGGTCAGCACGTCAAGCGTGCCGGCGACCGAGTCGAGACGGATGGGATCGCCGTCACGCAGCAGCGCGAGGGCGCCACCGTCCGCGGCCTCCGGAGAGAGGTGGATCGCGGCCGGGACCTTGCCCGACGCGCCGGACATCCGGCCGTCGGTCACGATCGCCACCTGCTGTCCCCGGTCCAGCAGGACGGCCAGCGGCGGCGTGAGCTTGTGCAGTTCGGGCATGCCGTTCGCGCTCGGCCCCTGATACCGGACGACGGCCACGAAATCCTGCCCGTCCAGCTCGCCCCGCTCGAACGCGCCGAGCAGGTCGCGCTGGTCGTCGAAGACCTTCGCCGGGGCTTCGATGACCAGGTGCTCCGGCTTGACCGCCGAGACCTTGCTCACCGCGCGCCCCAGATTCCCGGAGATCATATGAATTCCCCCGTCGGGGGAGAAAGGTTCACTTGCCGGGCGAAGCACGTCCAGATCGCCGCTAGCGCCGTTCCGCTCGGTCCAGACGACTTCCTCGCCCTTGAGTTCGGGGACGCTCAGGTAGGAGCGCAGGCCCCGGCCCGCGACCGTCAGCACGTCCTCCCAGAGCAGCCCCGCGTCCAGCAGCGTGCCGATGAACACCGGCATGCCCCCCGCCGCCTGGAAGTGGTTCACGTCGGCCTGGCCGTTCGGGTACATCCGCGCCACCGACGGGACGACCTTCGACAGATCGGCCATGTCATCCCAGGTGAGCTCGATCCCGGCGGCCGCCGCCATCGCGACCAGGTGCATCGTGTGGTTGGTCGAACCGCCGGAGGCCAGCAGCGCGACCACCGCGTTCACGATCGCCCGCTCGTCCACGACATGCCCGATCGGCGTGTACTCGCCGCCGTGCGCGGTCAGCTCCACGATCCGCTTTCCCGCGGCCTGGGTGAGCGCCTGCCGCAGCTCCGTACGCGGATTGACGAACGTCGCGCCCGGCAGGTGCAGCCCCATGACCTCGATCAGCAGCTGGTTGGAGTTGGCCGTGCCGTAGAACGTGCAGGTCCCGGGGGAGTGGTAGGACTTGGCCTCCGCGTCCAGCATCTCGTCCCGGGAGATCCGGCCTTCGGCGAACCGCTGCCGGGCCCGCGCCTTGACCTTGTTCGGCAGGCCCGACGTCATCGGCCCCGCGGGTACGAACATCGCGGGCAGGTGCCCGAACCGCAGCGCCCCGATGAACAGCCCCGGCACGATCTTGTCGCACACCCCGAGCAGCAGCGCCGCGTCGAACATGTCATGCGACAGCGCGACCGCCGTGGACATCGCGATCAGGTCCCGGCTGTAGAGCGACAGCTCCATCCCCGCCCGCCCCTGCGTGACCCCGTCACACATGGCCGGCACCCCGCCCGCCACCTGCGCCACGCCACCCGCCGTCCGCACCGCCCGCTTCAACTCCGGCGGATAGGTCTCGTACGGCTGATGCGCGGAAAGCATGTCGTTGTACGACGTCACGATCGCCACGCCCGGCCGGACGGCGGCGCGTAACGCGGGCTTGTCCTCCGCCGCCGCCGCGAAGCCGTGCGCGAGGTTGGCGCACGCGAGCCGTCCCCGGGCCGGGCCCTCGGCGCGCAGCTCGGCGGCGGCCTGGTCCACGCGGGCCAGGTACGCGGCGCGGCCGGCCCGGCTGCGGCTCCTGATCCGCTCGGTGACCTCGTGGACGATCGGGTGCATCGGCGCTCCTGACTCATGCGACACGAGGGACAGTAGCGCGAAGTTATGTGCTCTTTCAAGCTGAGTTTTGTAACTCTGAATAGAAAAGTCGTTGAACTTTAGTTCGTTCGTGTGCTTAGCTTCGGCGTGATGTCACGTCTAGCCACGACCGGCGAGGTCCTTCAACTCATCCGGAGCGGGGAGGCGGTGACCCGCGCCGAGCTCGGCAGGGTGACCGGCCTGTCCCGGCCCGCCGTCGTGCACCGCGTGACCGAACTGCTCCAGCGCGGCCTCGTCGTGGAGGACGCGGAAGGCCCGTCCACCGGGGGCCGCCCGCCCATGCGGCTGCGGTTCAACACCGCCGGGGGGTTCGTGCCGGTGGCGTCGCTGGGCGCGAGCCGTACCCAGATCGCGGTCTGCGACCTGGCCGGCGCCATCCTGGACCGCACCGAGGTGGTCATCGACGTCGAGGAGGGCCCCGGCGTCGTGCTCCCGCTCGTCATGGACACCTGGGACAAGCTGCTCTACGGCCGCGCCCCGGTCGTCGGCGTCGGCCTCGGCGTGCCCGCCACCGTCGAGTTCGCCGCCGGGCGCACCGAATCGGCCCGCGTGATGGCCAGCTGGACCGGCGTCGAGATCCCGCCTCTGATCGCCGCCCGCTTCCCCGTCCCCGTCCTGGTCGACAACGACGTCAACGTGATCGCCATGGGCGAGCACCGGGCCGCCTACGCCGCCGAACTCGGCGACCTGCTGTTCGTGAAGGTCTCCACCCGCATCGGCGCCGGCGTCATCTCCGGCGGCTCCATCCTGCGCGGCGCCCTCGGCGCGGCCGGCGAGATCGGCCACATCCCCGTCCGCGACGGCGGCGGCGTGCTCTGCCGCTGCGGCAACACCGACTGCGTCGACTCCCTCGCCAGCGGCACCGCCATCCTCCGCGACCTCCGCGCCAGCGGCCGAGACGTCCACAGCCTCGCCGACGTCACCGCCCTCGTCCGCGCCGGCGACGCCGAGACCATGGCCGTCGTCCGCCAGGCCGGCCGCCGCCTCGGCGAGGTCATCTCCGGCGCCGTCAACCTCCTCAACCCCGCCATCGTCGTCCTGGGCGGCGACGTCGCCGAAATGTTCCAGCCCCTCGTCTCCGGCGTCCGCGAAGTCGTCTACCGCCGCTCCACCCAGCTGGCCACCCGCACCCTCCGCATCGAACGCACCCGCCTCGGCCCCGCCGCCGGCCTCACCGGCTCCGCCCTCCTGGTCACCGACCACATCCTGGCCCCCGAAGCGATCTAGCACGGTCGCCTTCTCGGGCTCGAGGATCACCGGCAGGATGGGGATGAGCGACTGGGGGTTCCAGGCCATGTCCATGCCGCCGTACCAACCGCCGGGTGCGCCGTGGCGCGCCGTACCGTCCCAGACCGAGCCGACGCGGACCAGGAAGCGCAAGCTGCCGGGTGACCCGGACACCGCAGTCCCGCCCTTCCGCGGGGGTCCTGCGGTTCCCCCGGTCCAGCGGGTGCCGACGCCGCTCCCCGTTTCCCCGAGAACCGGGGAGCCGACCGAGACGCCGCCGCGCCGGTTGTCGGATTACCGGGTGGACCGGTCCTCGCGGTTCCCGGAGTACCACGCAGACCGTGATGAAGACGGCGATCAGATCATGGCCAGCCGTCCCACCGTCCCGCCCTCCGCCGGGCCGGTGTTCCCGCTACCGGGATATGAGGACAGCCAATGGGGGCCCTTCGAGAATTTCGCGGATCTTGAGAGATTCATCGACAACAACATGGAGCTGACGCAGTTCTTCGTGGCTCATCCCAGAGATCCGATGACGGAAGACTGGCTCGCTCAGGTCCGCGGGGTTGTGCCCGACTCGCTTCCCGGAATCATGGAGCACAGGTCCAAGTCCGCCATGCTCTGGCAGGTCATCGGCCGGGCCCTGAATCTGTCCGCTGATAATTGCGGCGGTGTGCTGGCCGAGCTCTACTGGGTCAGAAAGTACGACCCGGAGGTGATCGCCCAGCGGAATGATCTGACCCGGCTCCTGACCGGACCCGACCTTAAAGCCTACGCCGAGAAGCTCGCGTTCCTCACTAAGCGGCAGCGCCTTCCGGTATCCGCGAACGGGAAAATTGCTTCGATCTCTTTCGGTTCCCACGGAACAAAGCAGGGTGCCGCCAAGAAATGGCTTGAGGAGTGGATAAAAGGCCGCCAGAAGGGTCTTCTGACAGAACATGGATCCGCGGAGAAGTGGCTCAGGGAGCTCGGCGAGGACACGACCCTCGGGTATGACCGCGCGCTTGATCGGCTGGCCGACGTGATCACATCATTCGATGGCCACCGAGTATGCGTCGCGGTGCTTCACAACGAGCGCGAGATCGGAATTTGCGCCAATCACCCCGACAACGTAAACATTCACGTCGTGCGCTGGGTGTAGTGGTGCGGCTGGATGCGTGACTTTCCGTCACTTTGATCTACCGGCCGACAGATGATGTGATCTTCGGGTGTCCGGCCTGGAGGAGCTGTCCCGCGAGGAGCTGATCGCTCTGACGCGTGCCCTCATGGCCGAGAACGCCGCTCTGAAGGCGGAGGTCGCCCAGCTGCGGGAACGCGTGGCCAAGCTGGAACGGCTGGTCTCACGCAACAGCGGTAACTCCGGGATGCCACCATCGGCCGACGACCTTCCTGGCCGCAAGAAGCCGAAGGACCGCACGGCCGGCAGCACCGGCCGGCGCAGGCCGGGAAAGCAGCCCGGCGCCGAGGGCAAGGCGCTGGCCTGGTCGGACGACATCGCCGACGGCGCCATCATCAATCACTACCCGCAAGGGCCGTGCGGGTGCGGGGCCGATCTCGCCCTGGCGGCCGATCTGGGAGTGACCGCTGCTCACCAGCAGATCGAGATCCCGCTGGTGGTGGCCCGGCGCGTCCAGCACAACCTGCACACGCTCGCCTGCCGGTGCGGCGCCGTGCACACCGCGCCGCGTCCGGCGGGAGTGAACGCCGCGCCCGTCAGTCTCGGTGTCAATCTGCAGGCCTGGTGCGTGTATCTGCTGGTCGTCCACGCGATTCCGGTGCACCGGTGCGCCGAGCTGGTGGCCTCGCTGACCGGCGCCACCCCCTCGCCCGGGTTCGTGCACGGCCTGATCGGCCGGGCCGCCGCCGCGGTCGCGGCGGCCAACGCGCGCATCCGGATGCTGCTCACCCTCGCCTACGTCGTCTCCTGCGATGAAACGCCGGTCCGGGTGGGACCGAAGAAGACCGGGAAGTATCTGCTGGTGGCCTGCACCGAGTTGCTGACCTGGTACATGCTCGGCGGACGCGACCTGGCCACCTTCAAACGGTTCGTCTTGGCCGAGGTGACCGGCGTGGTGGTGCACGACCGCTACCAGAACTACGACGCCGCCGACCTCGGGACACGAGACCATCAACTCTGCGTGGCGCACCTGATCCGCGATCTCGAAGACTGCGCCGAGACCTACCCCGAAGCCCGCTGGCCCCGGCAGCTTCAGATGGCGCTGCGCGGCCTGATCCACGCCGCCAACCTTGCCCGCGAGCAGGGCGGGGACGCCATCGCGGCGGGCACATTGGCGATGTTCACGAAGATGTTCCGCGGCGGGGTCGCCGTCGGCCTGTCAGAGGTCAAGCGTGTCCCCGGCCCGGCCAAGACCGTCACCCAACCGGTCGGCCGGGTCCTGCTGGAGGTCCTGCGCGACCGGGCCGACGACGTCCTGCGCTTCGCTCATGACCTGCGGATCCCGCCCACCAACAACCAGGCTGAGCGCGACCTGCGACCCGCCAAGACCCAGCAGAAGATCTCCGGACGGCTCCGCTCCGAGCGGCACGCCCGGCATCGGTATGCGATCCGCGGCTACCTGTCCACCGCGATGAAGCACGGTCTGGATGTCATGACCGTCCTGCGCGATGCGCTGCTGGGCAGGCTCTGGATGCCACCCGGCCCTGCTACGGCCTGACACTACGAAGCCGCCGTACTCACGCACGCGCAAGGACGATCACACAGCGCGATCGTCAGAACTCGAAATGCGCGGGACGTGAATGCTTAC
>NZ_BLAE01000010.1:224418-236350 GCF_009687865.1 Acrocarpospora macrocephala | reverse complement strand
GAGGTGATCTCACCGAATTCCCGTGAGATAACCGTGTTCGAAGTGGGTGAGGGCGAGTGCGGCTTTGGCGATGTCGCCGATTCTGCTGGGGCTGGCGGTGATGTGCTGGAGGGTGCGCCAACGCTGGGTGAGCAGGGCGAAGCCGCGTTCGCCGAGGCAGCGCAGGTTGCGTAGGAGCCGGTTGTAGGTGCGGTTGTCCGGGGACAGGTCACGGCCGTCCTCGGGTTGCGGGATAGGGGTGTGAACGCCGTGGCCCGCGCCTTCGTAGGCGCCGTCGGCGAGTGTGGGGATGCCGTCGCGGGTGGCGAGGCGATAGAGGGCGCCGAGAACGTCCCGGCGGGCTGCGGTCAGGTCGTGAACCGACCCCGGTGCGACGTGGGAGATCCACAGGGGAAATCCGTCGGGGGCGAACAGCGCCTGGACGTTACCGCCGTGGGCGTGGGCTTTCCCGGAGTACCACAGGTCGATGTCTTTTCCCTTGATGCTGATCGTCTGCTCGGCGCATCGGTCGGAGGGGATGAGTTTCCCGTCCAGGATGAGGTGGGGCAGGTGGTCGGCCCGGGCGCGGTCCAGGGCTTGGTGCAGGCCGGGGGCTTGGTCGGCGAGTACGTCGACGGCCTCCTGGAGGTAGCGGTAGGCGGTGGCGCGGGAGATGCCGTGGTCGCGGCCGAGGGCGGTGATGTCACCGCCGTTGCGGAACCATCTCAACGCGAATACGGCCTGGTGGAAGCAGGTCAGGGCTCTGCTGCCCTTGGGGGTGTGCCGGCGGTGGCGCTCGGCCCGCAGCAGCCGGGCAAGGTGGCGGGCGAGTTCACGTGGGACGTCGAGCGTGGCACGATAGGGGATCACGTGGGGCCTTCCGGCAGGGACTTCTTGTGGTGAGAACCGTTCTACCGAGGGCCCCACACTCATTCCCACGCCCGGCCATTCGTCCGCGTGTCTACCTTGCCGATGTCGTCTGTGCCACTGAAATACTGCCTGTCCGGATCGATTTCTCCGAGATCACCTCACAGTCCGGTCGTATCTGAGGTTCGATCTCTCCCTGCTGCCCGAGGGCGTCGTCAAGTCGGCGACGTTGCGGCTCACCGGAGTCGGCGCGCCGGCGTGCGGGCCGGTGGTCGGGCACGGGATCCAGGTGCGCCGGGTCACCGGGACCTGGGCCGCCGACTTCCTGCACTGGGGCAACCAGCCCGCCTCGACCGACGAGGACGCCCAGATCGCCACCAAGGGCGTCACCAAGTTCTGCAAGCCCTCCCCGGACACGATCGAGTGGCCGGTCACGGACATCGTCCACGACTGGAGGGCCGGTGCGGAGAACCACGGCCTGGCGCTTCAATCTCCGGACGAGGCGGCTGGCGACGGCTTGTGGACCTTCGGGTCGTACGACAGCGAGAACCACCCCATCCCCCAGCTCGTGGTCACCATGGACGTCGCCTCCGCTCCGGCAGTGAGAGGGGTGAACATCGGGCCGAGCTACCGGGAGGGTGACTCCGTCTGGCTGAAGGGGTCCCCGTCGGCCATGTACGCGCTGATCAACGACCCGGCCGGCGGCCGGATGACCGCCGAGTTCCAGATCGAGCACGATCCCGCCGTCCCCGGCCAGGGCACCGGGCTGATCTGGACCGCAACCTCGTCCCAGACGTCCGCCAACGGCAAGCCGCTGGTCCGGATTCCGGCGGGGATCGTCCAGGACGGCTGGAAGATCCGCTGGCGCGCCCGCGCCCACAACGTGACGGCGGGCACGGTCTCCGACTGGTCGGCGTGGGGTCACGGAACCGTGGCCACCGACGTCCCCGAGATCACCGCCCACGAGGTGTTCCCGTCGTACCAGTACGAGGGCAGGACAATGAGCATCGGCCTGACCCCCGATCTGCGGGCCACCGTGACGCATCCGTTCGCCGACTCGATGTGGGTGGAGTTCCAGATGGAGTACGACCCGGAGCAGCCGCGCCAGGGAACCGGCCTGATCTGGGAGAGCGTCGACGAAGACGTTCCGTCGGGTGAGCAGGCGGTGGTGACAATCCCCGAGGGCCTCGTTGACGGCGGCCTGTGGGTCCAATGGCGGGTCCGGGCGAGCGGTGGGCCGTTCCAGTCGGAGTGGTCCGACTGGCAGAAGCTCATCCTCGACTTCTGAGATACCGCGCGCTATATATACTGATGGGCGGTATATATAGATGACATGAGGCAGATGCAGGAGCCGACGTTCCTGATCCTGACCGCGCTCGCGGCGGGCCCTCAGCACGGCTACGGCGTGATCGCCGACGTCGCCGAGATCTCCGGCGGCAGGGTCGTGCTGAGGGCGGGGAACCCTGTACGCCGCCCTCGACCGCCTGCGCGCCGAAGGTCTGATCGAGTCCGACCGTGAAGAGGTCGTCGACGGCCGGGTCCGCCGCTACTACCGCCTCACCGGTGAGGGCGCGACCCGCCTGGCCGAAGAGGCCGACCGCCTCGCCCGGTACGCCACCGCTGCGACCACCCGGCTCCGGCAGGCGTGGGGATGAAGCCACCTCGTGGTGTTCGTGATCACGCTGTGATCTGGCATTGTGAGACTTTCGCGCGCGAATATGAGAAGGGAAAAGCGCGTGAAGCGAGCGATGGCCGGGGCGATGTTGATCGTGGGTGCCTTATTGGTGCCTGTGGGACCGGCGCAAGCCAAAGTTGATCCGATCAAGGCGCTGAAGGCGCAGTTCGTCGCAGGGCGGGGCGTCAAGCTCAAGACGGTGCTGCAGGTGCGGGTCAAGGGCGGGAAGGGGACCGTCACCCAGGAGATGGGAGCGGTTCAGTTCGGTCCGAAGGGAGCGGTCGCCTCGGATCTCACTGAAAAGACGCGCTACGACAAGGGCTACTTCAGCGAGTCGAGCAAGGATGAGCGCGAGGCGAAGAAGAGCCTGGAGCGCCCCGGGAGGGTGATCTCGCTGCCGAAGGTGACTTACGTGCAGGGACCCCGGGCTGGAGAAGGGCTGCCCGAGGGCAAGTATTGGGTACGGAAGCGGCCGATCCCCCCGGTTCCCAGCGGGATCATCATCAGCGTGTTCGAGCCGAACACGGTCAAGACTCTGATCGCCAAGGCGGCTTCTGTCCGCGGTGGTGTGGTGAAGGGGTCCACCACGAGCGCGAAAATGGCGGCGCTCTCACCGGTGTTCCGCAAGCAGTTCGGTCCTGGCGGTAAGAGCGAGAGCGGGCAGATTTCCAAGATCACCTACACGTTTGTGCTCAACTCCGAGGGGCTGGTCACCCGCCTCAGCGTCAAGCTGCGGATGCCCGTCGGTGGCGGAACCATCGTCGACTACAGCTCCGACACCCGTCTCTACAACTGGGGCGCCAAGGTCTCCGTTTCCGCGCCCCCGCCCGACGCGGTGATCGACGAAAAGGACGTCAACCACTGATCGGCAGACGGCAACCGGTCCGGTGAGGATGGGCGGCATGGCTTGCCGCCCATCCCTGTCTGGAATTCAACGGCGGACGTCCGCGCCGTCGCAGCGATTAGATGATCATCCGGTCGGTACGACCTGAAAGGCCTCGGCGTAGGAGCCTTCCGGGAGGCCGCCGTTCGCCGCGTGGGTCGCCAGGAAGGTTTTGAGCATCTTGTCCAGGTCGGGGATGTGGCCGGTCTGGGACTCGTGGGCGGGCCAGGTAGTCCTGCAGTTCCTGGTGGCGAAACTGGTAGGCGATGCCGGCCGCCGGACACTCGCCTCGCCATCCGTCGGCGTGATCACGAGCTGTTCTCCCGGGCCAACCGTAATATCGGGGCACTGGATCGGACGGTGCGCGGGCGTCCCGGCCGTCTGGGTGCGCAGGCCGCGGCGTGGCGACGGGGTCAAAGGGTCACCGCTGATGGATTTCGATGTTTGGGATTCTCCGACCCGCTGAGGGTCCGTAATGTCGGCCGTGTGGAAATCGCGCTCTCTCTGGTGGGAACGATCGCGGGTGCCGCCGCGGTCATCGTCGCGATCATTCAGCTGCGCAGGACACCGAGGTTGCCCCGCGTATCGCCCGGAGACCAGGGGCCTGCCGCCCCGGGGACGGCGCGGCCGCCGGCCGTGCTGGCCGCGCCGATCGGCCGGCTTCCCGAGGTCAGGGGCAGGCAGGAGCTGATGCACGATTTCCGGCAGGTCCTGGCCCAGCGGGACGGCCGGTTCCTGGTGGTCACGGGAATGGGCGGGGTGGGTAAGACGACGGCCGCGCTGGCCTTCGCCGAGGAACTCCTCAATGCCGGCCGGAGCGTGTGGTGGCTTTCCGCGGTCGACGCGCTGACGCTCACCGACGGGTTTCTGGAACTCGCCGTGGCGCTGGGGATCACTCGTGGGGAGATCGAGGCGGCCAGGGCCGGCCGTACGAGTCCTGCCGATCTGGTTTGGTCGTGCCTGGAGTCCCGGTCGGACTGGGTGCTCTTCGTAGACAACGCCGACGACATCGACGCGCTGACCATCGGCGGTGCCGAAGCGCGGGACGGAACCGGGTGGCTGCGACCGTCCTCCTCGGGGCTGATCATCCTCACCAGCCGTATCTCGGATCAGGAAGCCTGGGGCAGATTCGGGCGGGTGGTGAAGCTCGGGTCGTTGAGCGCTGACGATGGTGCCCAAGTGCTTCTGGATCTCGCCCCGGACGCCGGAACCCGCGACGAAGCCGTCCTGCTCGCCGACACGCTGGGCGGTCTGCCGCTCGGGCTGCGCCAAGCCGGCGCCTTCCTGGCCTCGCCATTCGCGCAGCCGTCCTCGTTCGCGGAGTACAGGCAGGCCTTGCCCGTGCCCTTCCTCCAGTTGATGGGCACCCGTGTCGTGGCAACCTGGAAGGTTTCTCTGGACGCTTTGGCAGGCCGGGGGATCCCGCAGGCGCGGCCGCTGCTCCGGGTGCTGGCGTGCTTCGCGCCCTCGGTGGACGTACCGAGGGATCTGCTCAAGCTGGAGGTGCTCACGCGCCTGTGCGATCCCGGTGACCCGAACGCCGTCCGGGTCGGCCTCGACGCTCTGCTGGCAACCGGCCTCGTGGATAGCCGCGATCGAGGTTCGGTCGTGGTGCATCCGCTCGTCGCCTATGCCTGCCGTTTGGACCTCGCCCCGGAGATCACCCGGGTCGCGGCGGTGCTATTGCGCGAGGCGGCGGACGGGCTCCGTACCGACGATCCCGGATCCTGGCCATCGTGGCTGGGTCTCCTCCCGCACCTGCGCGACCTGTTGGCTGCGAGTGCCGTGCCTTTCGACGAGGAGGGTCTCGTCGCCCTCGCCAAGGCGGCTGACCTGGCTGGCGCGATGCTGACCCGGTCGGGCCAGAATCGGGAAAGCGAGGTTCTCGTCCGAGCGGCGTTCGAGCGGACGTCCCTTCTCAGCGACAACCACCCGCAGCGGCTGGCCCTGCGTTATCGCATCGCCGATGTGGAGCGAGTGCACGGCAGGCATCACGCCGTACAGCAGGCGCTTGAGGAGTTACTGGCGGACCAGGTCCGCCTTCTGGGCGCCGACGCGCCAGCCGTTCTCGCCACGCGCGGCAATATCGCATGGGCGCTGGCCGCGCACGGGCACTTGGTCGAGGCCGAGGCGCGCTACCGCGCGCTGCTGGAAGATCACGTGCGGATCTTCGGCCCCGACCATCGCGAAACTCTCACCGTCCGCCACAACATCGCCTGGACCGTCGCCATGCGGGGACGGTCGGCCGACGCGGAACGGCTGCTGAACGACATCCTCGCTGAACAGGTACGGATTCTGGGCGCCGAGCATCCCGACACGATCAGCACTCGTCACGATGCGACGCGGGCGATCGCGGCGCAGGGACGGTTCGAGGAGGCCGAGTCCCGGTTTCGGAAGATCTACGAGGATCGTCTCCGGATTCTGGGTGCCGATCATCCCGACACGATCAGCACCCGGCATGAGCTCGGGCGAATGATGGTCGAGCGGGGTGATGCCGCTCAGGCCGAAGCCCTGTTCAAGGAGGTCCTCCGCGACCGGCGACGTATCCTCGGGCCCGACCACCCCGGCACCCTGGCCGCGCGGTACGCCATCGCGTGGAGCATGGCCCGCAGGCAGCTATACGGTGAGGCCGAGGCAGCCCTCCGGGACGTCTACGCCGATCAGGACCGGATTCTGGGGAAAGATCACCCACGTACTCTGGTGACCCGGCACGAGATAGCGTTCCTCCTTCTCAAGCAAGGTCGATTCGCTGAGGCCGAGCCCTTGGCCGCCGTGACCTACGCCGACCGACTGCGCATCCTCGGACCCGAGCACCCCGACACACGGGCCAGTGAACGAGCCTTGCAGGCCATCCGTTCGGGCAGCCGATGAGCACTCCGGGCAGGCGCGGTGCGCATTGTCCAGGAGGCCGGCAAGTCCGCCGCGCAGGTGGCGCGGATGGCCGATCTCAGGGTTGGGTGACGAGTCGGAACGACTGCGCGCCGGTGCCGTTGCATGTGTACTGCACCAGCTGGACGCTGTCGGCGGTGGACGCGCCGGGTACGTCGACGCACTTGCCGCTGTGCCGGGCCGTGAAGTGGTAGTAACCACCGCCTTCGGAGACGGGCAGCCATTGCTGGTTGTTGCCGCCGCCATAGGCCCAGAGGTGCAGCAACGCGTTGTCCGCGGTGGACACCCCGCTCACGTCCAGCACCTGGGCAGGGTTGTTGCGGTTGTTGATCCGCACGTAGCCGCCGCTGGTCGGCTGGAGCTGGAACTGCTGCGCGTAGGAGTTGTTGCAGGTGTACTGCTGGATCGCCGTCCCGTTCGCGGTGCCGGACGAGCGGGCGTCAAGGCACTTGCCGCTGGTCTTGTTGACCAGGCTGACCCACGAGGCCGGGGGATTGGGGTCCACGGGGCCGCCGGCGCCGAACGGGCTCAGGATGATGCCGGCCGAGCGCGGGTCGCCGTCGTGCACCAGCGATTCGAAGGCGCCGACGTCGTCGAAGGCGAAGGCGTAGGCCTTCTTGTCGACCATGTTCGCGTGAATGATCTTCGCGTACTGGTTGGTCGGGTTGTTGAGGTAGAACTGGGACGCGTCCAGGCTGGGCTGGGTGTCGATGGTGCCGAGGGTGCCGCGGTTCAGGGCGGCGCACAGCGTGCGGGCGATCGGCCCGACGACCTGGTCGTTGGGCGCGTGCAGGTTGCCGTCGCAGCCCCAGACATGGGCGCTGGTCGGCTTGTTGAACGACGCGACCTGCTGTCCGGCGGAGTTGGTGAAGTTCATGACGTTGCCGCTGGTCCGGCCGAAGTACCTGATGGCGGGCTGGTCGGTGAACGGCACCACCGTCAGTGTCCTGCCGGTGTAGGCGTTCCACGCCGACGTGATGTAACCGTCCAGGTAGGTGGGGCTGAACAGGCCGGCGTCGGCCGCCTTGCCCGGCGCGAGGACGCGCAGCACGGTGCCGTCGGAACGGGTGTAGGCGGTGTTCGCCCATCCGGCCTGCGCCCGGATCGAGTTGATCGTGGTTTGGCGCCCGTTGGAGACGACGTCGCCGGTGCGCTTGGTGGCGCCGGTGGCGCCGGTCACGGTGACGGCGTGCGGGACGGCGAACATGTCGACCTGGGAGCTGTTGAGCCAGAGCCCGGAGTCGTTGTAGGTGAACTCGCTCCAGTCGAACAGGATGTCGCGGTTCGCGTCGCCGCCCGCCCACGGGGCGGGTTGCACCAGTCCGTCGGGGGTCAGGAAGAACTTGAGTTTCTCGCCGAAGGAGAAGTACGCCCGGCCGGAGAAGCCGCGCGGGAACCGGATGGTCGTGCTCGCACCGTTTCCTGGCCCGGCGATGGACGCGTCCGGGGCCGGTGACGGCGGAATCTGGCCGCCGGTCCAGGGAACGAAGGTGCCGGCCGCGTTGACGTAGCCGAGCCGGCCGGTGCTGAGGTTGACGCCGATCACGTACAGATAGACCGCGTCGGCGCGGCCTGTGCTGTTGGTGACGGTCACGGGCAGGAGAGCGGGTCCGATCGCCTGGGCGGGCGCGGCGGCGGCGAGCGCGATCGGGATGGCCATGGCGATCGCGGCCAGGGTGCCTAAGACCCTTTGCTTGGTAGGCATGTGCGAAAGTCCTCACATTCGTCGAGTGATGACGGTCGCTGACAAGGTTCACGAGCACCCGTCTTGGCAGGGCCTCTAGCAGAGAGAGCGCTCTCGCAGATTAGGCCGGGCTCCATCGCTCGTCAATGGATGAAGGGCGACGGGTGCTCCACGCGTGCCTCGTGTGGTCCGCCGCGGGAGAACCGCTATCCGCCCATGCTGGCGGCGTCCGCCGGTAGACGTCGTGGCTCGCGACCGAGGGCGTGCGGCGCCTGGGGCGGCTTCGGCGCCGCGACACCGGACCGCATTGACCTGCACTGGAGGGATTAACCTCCGGGCAATCAGTCGGAAACATTGACGAGAGGTGTCCCGGGCATTAGTTTCCGCGCTGAGAGAGCGCTCTCATCGCGGTGGAGGGAACCCGTCCCGCGGGACGTCTTCTCCGGTGCGTCCCCGACTCCACTGCGAAACCCCAGACATCTGTAGCCACCGATCCGCCCGCACCCCGGACTCCCACACCCCGGTCGTCACCACGGAGGAAGAATGGACCAGCCCATAGGGGCCCAGTTACCCGGCACCTCGCCGCCCAGCGCCGGCCCGCCGGCCCGCCGTACCGTGTCGCGGTCGGTCGTGGTCAGCGTGGTGCTGGCGATGATCGCCGCGATGCTCGCCTTCGTGGTCAGCACGCCTGCCGCCCAAGCGGGCACGGTCGGCGCCGGGTCGTACGCCGATACGCTGCCAGCCGGCCGTGCGCTGCCGTCCGGCTGCGGATCCCTGTCGACCAACCCGCGCGCCTACGTCACCGCGAACGCCCCGGCCGGCGCGGTCCCCACCAACGACTGGTGGTCGTCGCTGCTGTTCAAGCGGCTCGACTGCGCCTACGGCGAGCCGCTGCACGCGCACCCGATCTCGTACGACACGGTCTCCGGCGGCCTCGGCTTCTCCTACAACACCGTCGCCGCGATCAGCGGCACCGCGACCGGCGTCGGGGAGTACCACTACCCGTACGTGCAGGACATCCTGGTCGGCGTGACCGGGCTGAACTCGCCGGACGTCAAGGTGGACGGCTGGACGGACTGGACGGTCACCCCGTACTGGAGTGACGGCACGCGGACGCTGAAGGCCACCATCGGGCACGGCCTGCCGTTCGCCTACTTCCAGAAGACCGGCGGCAACGCGCAGATCACCACCAGCGGGACCCCGACCGTGTGGTCCAACAGCGGCGCGACCATCGGGTTCACCGTCAACGGCAAGGACTACCTCGGCTTCGCCCCCAGCGGCTCGACCTGGACGGTCAGCGGGACCAGCATCTCCTCGACGCTGAACGGGCAGAACTACTTCTCGGTCGCGGTGCTGCCGACGTCGCCGTCGACCCCGGCGGCCACCCGCACCAGCCTGGCGAACACGTACGCGCAGTACGCCCACGCGCACGTCACCGGCACCCGGGTGTCGTACTCGTACAACCCGAGCAACTCGAACGTCAGCACCACCTACACCTTCACCACCACGGCTCGGGAGGGCAGCGCGAGCGGCACCGTCATCGCGCTCTACCCGCACCAGTGGAACTACCTGACCGGCTCGACGCCGCTGGCGGAGACCTACGTCTCGGCGCGCGGCCAGATGAAGGTGGTCACCGGCAACTCGTTCAGCACCACGATGAAATTCCAGGGTGTGCTGCCCGAGATCCCGGCGGTCGGCGACAACTCCGGTGGCGACCTGACCACCATCACCAACTACCTGAACGCGGAGCTGGGCGACCCCACGGCCGGCCTCGGCGACGACACCTACTGGACCGGCAAGGGCCTGGGCCGGGCGGCGCGCATCGCGGAGATCGCCGACCAGCTCAACCTGACCGCCGTCCGGGACGCGGCGCTCAACCGCATCCGGACCAGGCTCAACGACTGGTTCACCGCCAGCGCGGGCAAGACCACCCGGGTCTTCTACTACAACTCGGCCTGGGGCACCCTGATCGGCTACCCGGCCTCGTACGGCTCGGACGCCGAACTCAACGACCACCACTTCCACTACGGCTACTACATCGCGGCCGCGGCGACGCTGGCGAAGTTCGACCCGACCTGGGCGACCAACGCCCAGTACGGCGGCATGGTCGACCTGCTGATCCGGGACGCCAACAACTACGACCGCAACGACACCCGCTTCCCCTACCTGCGTGACTTCGACATCTACGCCGGTCACGACTGGGCGTCCGGGCACGGCGCGTTCGGCTCCGGCAACAACCAGGAGTCCTCCTCGGAGGGGATGAACTTCGCCAACGCCCTGATCCAGTGGGGTCAGGCGACCGGCAACACCGCCGTCCGCGACGCAGGCGTGTTCATCTACGCCACCCAGACCGCGGCGATCCAGGAGTACTGGTTCGACGTGCGCAACCAGAACTTCCCGTCCACCTTCGGGCACTCCACGGTCGGCATGGTCTGGGGCTCCGGCGGCGCGTACGCCACCTGGTTCAGCGCCGAGCCCGAGATGATCCAGGGCATCAACATGCTGCCGATCACCGGTGGCCACTTCTACCTCGGCGAGTACCCGGCGTACGTGGCGACCAACTACAACGAGCTGGTCACCAACAACGGCGGCCCGCCGACGGTCTGGCAGGACATCCTGCAGGAGTTCCGGGCGCTCGGCGACGGACCGGCCGCTCTGGCGGCCTTCCAGGCCAACCCGGGTTACACCTCCGAGGAGGGCGAGAGCAAGGCGCACACCTTCCACTGGCTGCGCAACCTGGCCTCGCTGGGCACGGTGGACACCACGGTCACCGCGAACCACCCGCTGGCGAAGGTCTTCGTCAAGAACGGTGTACGGACCTACGTCGCATCCAACATCACCAACAGCTCGCTGACGGTGACCTTCTCCAACGGCACGACGCTGACCGCGCCGGCCGGCAAGACCGTCACCTCGGGCCTGTTCACCTGGAGCGGCGGCAACGCGAACGGGGGCGGCACGCCGACGCCCAACCCGTCGCCCAGCCCGTCGCCCAGCCCGTCCCCGAGCCCGTCCCCGAGCCCGTCGCCCTCGCCGTGCGCACCGGCCTCGCTGCTCTCGCAGGGCCGGCCGGCCACCTCGTCGAGCGTCGAGAGCGGCTACCCGGCCAACCTGGCGTTCGACGGCGACGGGGCCACCCGCTGGTCGAGCGCGTTCAGCGACCCGCAGTGGATCCAGGTGGACCTCGGCTCGGTGCAGAACATCTCGTCGGTGCAGCTGACCTGGGAGGCCGCTTACGGGCGGTCGTACCAGATCCAGACCTCCACCAACGGGACGACCTGGACCGACATCTACAGCACCACCACCGGTGACGGCGGCACGGACAATCTGACGGCGTCCGGGTCGGGTCGCTACGTGCGGCTCTACGGTACGGCGCGCGGCACCGCATGGGGCTACTCGCTGTGGGAGTTCAAGGTCTACGGCGGTGGCGTCTGCACCAGCCCGTCGCCCAGCCCGTCGCCCTCACCGCCCGGTCAGTTCTCCGCCAACCGGTACCCGCAGTCGAACGGCTCGCTGCCGGGTACGACGGGTGCGGCCGGCAGCGTCACGCTGGCCGCGGCCAACGGCAACCACGACGGTGTCCCGACCAACGCCGCCGTCTACAACGCGACCGGGTTGACCGGCACGTTCAGCGGCGCGGCCACCACGTTCGACGTGTTCGTGGACGCCGGGACCAACGTCGGCAACGCCACGCAGGTCAGGGTCTCCTACGACCTGACCGGCAACGGCAGCTGGGACCGGGTGGAGACGTACACGTACTTCGCCACCGACCCGGTGAGCGGGTGGGAGCACTACACCCAGGCGTCCGGCGTGAAGACGGCCACCGGCGCGCTCGGCAACCTGGCCGGCGGCTCGGTGCGGGTCGAGATCTGGAGCGCGATCGGCTCCACCACGACCAACGTCGGGATCGGCAACCAGAGCGTCATCCGGCTGCCCTTCGCGTAGCCGATGATGGCGG
>NZ_BLAE01000010.1:41991-224201 GCF_009687865.1 Acrocarpospora macrocephala | reverse complement strand
GTGCGGCCCGCCGCCATCACCTGAGGCAGTTCAAGTACCAGCGCGTCCCCGGCCGGGTCGTTTTTCGGCGGGTACGTATCGTCGACCGAATCGGCGATCAGGATGCGGTGCGATCTAGGGCTAAGGGACGATATTGCTCCCTTCTTCACGACATGCCCTTATCCACGGACGGAAGCCTTGGCCTTTCACCGCAAGCGGACCTCTCCGCCACGCGCGCGCCCTGGCGGAAGCACTTCCTCCACCCAGGACACCACCAGGACGGCAACGACCCCCAGCACGCCTCCCGCAAGGAGCAATCCCCCGCCGCCCACACCGGTCCGGCCTCAGACGCAGCCCGTCCGATCGCCGGTGGTGCCCGCGAGGGTGCCTGCTCGCACGAATCCACCTCAGACGTACGCCGGGCGACTGAACACACCCGCGCCGACGAGATCAGCCCCAACCCGGACGCAGCCCGTCCGGCCGCCGGTCACACCGGCGAGGGTGCCACCACCTGCCCGTACGAACCCACCCCAGGCGAGCGTCGGGCGATCGAATCCACCTACGCCGACGCTTACCTCCCAGCCATTGACGTCGGTCTCCGCGAGCCGCCCGCCGGTAGTGCGGATGAATCCCGGCAACGCGAACGATCCCCCGTTCACACTCAAATTCGCGCCGTTCACCCACCAACCGGCGCCAAGCCGCCCGATGCCGGTAACCGCCTCGCCGAGTTTTCCGCTCACCTCGAACGTTCCGCGTACTGCGGGCCCACCCACACGCTCGGGGATGCCAACGCCTTCGGCACCCCTCACGCCGGCACTCTTGAAGCCCGCCCCGCTCCCGGTTCCCGGGAACAGGCCACCTCTCCCCAGACCGTCCCCGCCCATAACCACGCAGACGTCGTCCAGCCTGGCGCGCCAGCCGCTTCGCCTGTCCCCGGCTACGGCAACCACAACGACAACGCGAACACGATCCGACGCCGAACCTGAACGGTCCGATTCCAGTAAGTCCGAGCGGGAGCCGAGATCCAGGGATCGAAGCACGGCTCCCAACAGGTCCGCTCGGACGGAATCACCGACCGGAAGATCGAGCCAACTGAAAAAGACCAAACGTGACACGCTTTCCCCGTACCCGGACAACGTGCGATCCGCCAGGAACGAGGATCGTGATAAGCGGTTCTACAAAGAGCTCTATGACACCTGGTACAAGAAAGGCGCTCTCGTCGCCGATCCGAGCACCCTGGCCGCCAAGATATACACCATGATGGGGTACAGCGATGCCGGCTACCTCAAGCACGCGCTATCCCAGCAGGAAATAGAAGAAATCTACGAGGCGACTGACGCCTTCACGATCCAAGCGCAAACCGAGGACGGCCAGTATCTAACCGTGTCGCAGGCGCTGGAAATAGGTTCCTACCTAGGCTTCCTCAACCCCGCTCACTCGTCCGGAACGGGGGAGAAGTCCGCGGGGCTTAATTATCGCCAACGACGTATCGTCATCAACCTGACATCGCAGCAGGCGGCCGTGCGCGCCACGAAAGCGCTGGGCTCGTTGAGCGCTGACCCGACTGTCTTTCCCGACCTGACGCAGTTCAAGGTGTTCCTGTCCGCTACCGCCCAGCCGACCACAGAAGTCAAGAACGACAAAATCGTCGTGTACTACAGAGTCGGCGACCAGATAGAGGGCGATGCGGATTACGTCGGCGACCGCATCGTGGCCGCGGTCACCGACGCGCTCCGGGAAGGGGATGCCGACGAGACCGTCACCCCGTTCTACTCGCAGGTGACGCCGGCCATCTCCTGGGCCGAGGAACCGGTGGACTACATACAGGGACTCAGGGAGAGCAAAGACCAGAGTTTCACGTGGACCCGGGCTGCGATGATCGCCAGCCTGCTCAAGGGTCACGCCGAGCCGGTGCGGAGCGCGGAGGAACTGCAGCGTCTGATCGAGGCGGGGTTCGGAGATTTCGGAGTCATGCCGAAGAAACCACATCGGCACCTCGGCCTTTCGACCTGAACGTGAAAGTACCTCGACTATGTCGCGGGCCTGTTGTCGGCGACGAGGTTGAGTGCCCGCGCTCGGAGGGCGTGGTCTCCTTGCCAGGAGGCCTGGATCATGGCCCGTTCCGCGGTAGCGAGGTGGGTCGCGGCGGCCACCCACGCCCACGCGTATCGGTCGGGTCCTGGATCCGTCAACCGTCCGAACGCGTCACGGCCTCGGCGGTCGGCCTCGGCGGTGAGCGCGGTGACCAGGTCGGCGGCGGCCTGGAAGCCGGCGCTGCGCAGCGGGGCATGGGAGTCGCCGTTGCGAGCCGATTCGGCGACCGCCCGTCTGCCGCCGGAGACGGCCAGCTCGATCAGCCTGCGTACCCGCCAGAGCGGCGCGCTGGCCACCGGATCCACCTCGTCGTCTGCTGGTGGGGGTGGCATGCGGGCGTCCTGGGGCGGGAGGTGGGCTCCCTGGAGACGGTCGTACCCGAGGTCGGCGTGGCCCTGCCATTCGGAGGGCAGGCGCAGCGTCGTGTTCGTGCCGGGGACCGGACCGACCGCCAGCGGGAGCAGCGTGGCAACCCGACCGGGCGCCACCCGGCCCACCACACGGACGAGCAGGCCTGGACGGGACGCGAGGCGCCGAAGGTTGTCGACATGGGCCAGCTCGGAGTGCTGACTGGCCGGGACGAGCCGGATCAACGGGCCGTAGCGTTCGGACGGGAGCAGTTCGCGGGCCAGTACGTGGTCGCCCGCCGCGCCGACGATGACCAGGTCGCAGCCGACTGGTTCGCGGGCCTTTTCCTCCGTGTCCTGCTCGCTCCAGGCGTGGCCGGAGAGCCGGGTGACCGCCGCTTCCGCCAACGGGCGGGCGAACAGGGCCGCCATCGGGCCCTCCGTCCACGGCATACCGGCGACGGGGGTGGCGCGTACGTCCCTGCCCGCGCCGAGGCGGCCGTCCGGGGAGACGGTGGCACCGGCGATCAGCAGTCCGGTGCGGGCGAGTTCGGAGTGGTTCAGCATGGCGGGGCAGATGGAGACGGGCGCGGTGGCGGCCCCACGGGCGCGGGCCGATCCGCCCGGTTTGACGTCGGCCACCGAATACCAGCGGCCGTTCTCCGTGACCATGTGCGTCACCACGCCACCGTAGCCGGTGGAGCTGATCACCGGCTCCCTGAACACCCCGTGCACCTTCAGGCTCCCGCCAGGCTGGTAGTCGCGCCGTACGGTGCCGACCAGCGCCGGGTCGGGATCGCCCCCGGCCAGCCTGCCCGTGATGAGCAGCAGTTCGCGCAGATCGCACACCAGGTCGGCGAGGCGGTGCCCGGGGTGATGGGCGCGGGCGGCCCGCAACCCCCGTACTACTCGCAACGCGGCGGCAGCCGCCCAGGGCAGCCCCGCCAGGCGGGCGGTGTGCGCGGCCCTCAGCAACTCGGACTGGGGCACCGCGCCGGCGGCGGGCACTCCGGCGGACAGCACGGCCGCGGCGGCGGCCCACAGCCCGGACGCGGCGGCCACCTGCGCCGCCGCGGGCCCCGTCGCCGTCGTGGGCGCCTCGGCGGCGGTCGGGTGAGTCGGCGTGCCACCGACGAGGTCGGGAGCAGGACCTGTGGGGGAGGAGCCGTCAGGCGCGGTGACCCCCTCTTCCCCGCCGGCGGTCGGGTGGGGGAGCCCGTCCGCGATCGGGCATGCGCTCAGGACGGCCGCGCGATGCAGGCAACGAGGCTGAAGGAGGCAGCCGCACCGTGCCTGGTCGTCGGCGATCACGCCAGCCGGCCCTGGTGAGAGCGTGACGATCGCGTCCTCACCGCAGGTGATCCGGATACCCTCGTCGCCGGCCTCGACGGGCAGCGCGGCGTACTGTTCGATCGCGGCGTCCAGCTTCTTGCGGAGCCGCGACGTGAGGCCCTCGACGGCGGCGGCGACCACGCCGGGGGCCACCGGCGGCAGCGAGACAGCGGAGCCCGCGGTGGGAGCGACAGCGTCAGGGGTGGTTGATGTGGGGGGATTCACCGGTGTTCTCCGCGGAGGCGGTCGCCCACCCATCGGGCGAGGGCGAGCGGGCTGAGGGCGGCGACGGGCATACCGGCCGCGACGAGTTGCTGGGCGACGGGAATCGAGTAACGGGGCACGCCGCTGTCGTCCAGCGCGGCGCACCCCAGCACGTGCACGCCGGAGGTGATCAGCGCTCGTACCTCGCCGAGCAGGCCGCCGATCGGGTAGCCCTCCTCGAAGTCACTGACGACCACGACGAGCGTGCGGCTCGGGACCGTGACCAGCCTGCGGGCCTGCGCGAGCCCGGTGGCGATGTGGGTGCCGCCGCCGACGCGCACCTCCAGCAGCAGGGACAACGGGTCGCTGACCCGGTGCGTCAAGTCGATCACCTGCGTGGAGAACGCCAGGAAGTGCGTGGACAATGCCGGAACGCCCGCCAGCACCGCCGCCGTCAGCGCCGACCAGACCACGGACGCCTCCATGGAGCCGGACACGTCCACCACCAGGATCAGCCGCCAATCGGCCTGCTGACGGGAACGCGTGCTGAACACCGGCCGTTCCGGCATCACCACGAGCCGTCCGTCGTCCAGGCGCCGCGCGAGGGACAGATTGGCGCGCAGCGTGCGCGGGAGATCCAGCCTGCCGCCGGGGCGGCGGGTCGGGCGCGGCGTGGCCAGCCCGGTCAGGGTGGGCCGCAGGCGGGTGGCGAGCTCGCGGGTCAGCTCGTCCACCAGGCGGCGTACGAGCGGGCGCAGCTTGGCCACCTGCTGCTCCGGCAGGCCGCCGACCAGGGACAGCACGGAGGCCAGCAGCTCCACGGACGGCCGGACGGAGGCGGGGTCGAGCTCGGCCAGCACGTCGGTGCGTCCGGCGTCGACGGCGCGGGCCAGGACCTCCTCGCGAACCCGGGTGCCGAACAGCGCCTCCAGCTCCTGCGACCACTCGCGTGCCGTGGGGAACGGGGCCTCCCTGCCGCCCCCGTCCCCTGGAGCGGCCCCGAAGTCGTTCGAGCCTTCGCCGCGGCCCGCTCCGTACAGTTCGTCCAGGGCACGGGCGTACGAGCGGGCGCCTGCCGGTAGCCGTTCGGACTCCCGGCCGAGCAGCAGCCGCCACCGGTCCGCCGGACGCAGCCGCCGCGGAGCGTCGTTCCCGGCGGCCGCACGCCCGGACGCGTCGGTGGGCGGGGCGGAGACGGTCGGCTCCGGGGCGTCGAACAGAGCCGGGATCGGGAGTCGTAGGGTTCGCAGGGAGTCCAGTCCGGCGGCGTCGGCGGCCGTCCAGAGGGCCAGCAGCGACGGTGGAGCCCCCAGAGCCAGGTCGGGCCGGTCGCCCAGCCGCTCGGAGACAACCTCCAGCAGGCGGGTACGTCCCGCCGGGTCGAGCGTGTCGAATCCGCCGCGCAACGCGGGCAGACGGTCCAGGAACTCCTTGTCCGTGAGCCCGTCCACCCGGTCCATGAGCGGGTCGAGCGCGGCGGGGGCCGACTGGAGCAGCGGACCTGCGGCCGTGAGCACGCCGGTCAGCAGCCGGTCCAGCCGGAGGCGGCCATCTGGCCCGGTCGCGGCGTCGACCCAGCCGGCCGCCCGGTCTCCGAGCGAGGACGGGCGGTCCAGGTCCAGCAGCACCCGGGCGGCCAGGGCCGCACCCTGGACGAGGGGCGAGGCGGTACCCGCGAGCATGGCCAGAGCGTCGTCCATCCGCAGGCCCAGGCGTTCCTCACCGACCCGGAAGGCGAGGGCGACCAGGGCGACCGCGTCTTCCGGCCGGTCGCTGCCCGCCAGGCCCGGCAGAGCGCGTACCGCGGCGTCCAGGAGGGCGCCGGACAGTTCGGTGGCGCGCTCGCGGCTCTCGGGCGTGGTGCCGGGCAGGTGCTGCCGGCGTAGCGCGTCCAGCAGGTCGAGGGCCTCGAGCAGTTCGGCGAGGGTGGCGGTGGCGGGCAGCGTGACGGCGGCGTCGGCGAGGCGGTCGGTGACCAGGCCGGGCAGGTCGCAATCGGCGGCGGCGCGCAGGCCGGAGAGGATGAGGGCGCAGGTCGGCCCGCCGTCCGCGGACTCGCGGCGGTACGTCTCGCGCAGCGTCCCGTCCGCCGCCTGGGCGAGGGTCACGCCGCGGACGCCCGCCAGGTCCAGCAGAGCCGGGACCGCGGGGGTCCAGGCCAGCCGCCACCTGGTGGTGAGCGCGGCGCCGTCGCCCGTTCCGATCACCTCGACCGGCTCGCCGTAGTTGACGCCGCAGACGTGCAGGCGCTGCAGTACGACCTCGCGGCGGGCGTCCAGATCGGAGCGGAGCGGCTCGAGGCGGACTTCCCTGGGCTCGGGGTTGCCGGGACACGGGAGGCGCAGCGCGGCGAGATCGCTCTCGGCGGCGGGCCCAAGTCCGGAACGTGGCGTGCCGGGCGCGGTCCTGCCCCGCTCGGTGCCGACGAACACGGTGTCCAGCGCTCGCGCCAGGGCCCGTCCCCGGCCGAGCGGCTCGCCCTGGCCGAGCACGGTCGTCACCGCCTCCAGCAGCTCACCACGCCCGGGCGCGGGCAGCCCGCGCAGGCGGGCCAGATCGCAGGCGAGCCGCAACGTCTCGACGGCCTCGCCGGTGCCCGCGGTGTGCCCGGCTGAGCGCAGTTCCCGGCACAGGTCGGTGATGGCGCGCGCGGCGCCGTCCCGGACCTTCCCGGGATCGCCCCCGGCCGCGAACACCGCCTGCTGCCAGCGCGGGTCCCGGATGCCGGCCGGGTAACCGGACCGGGAGTCGAGCAGGTCGAACGCGTAGGGCACGAGCGACGTGACGGGCGGACGCGAAGCCGGCGGCGGGAAGGCGGCCGAGTCAGGGGACGGGGCGCCGGACGGTGTCAGCGCGGCGGCGTGGAAGGCGCCGATCACGGCCGCGACGCGGCGGCCACCGGCTGCGGCGGCCGTGACGACCTGTCGCATGTGGGCCTCGCGGGCCAGGTCCATCGCGGGCACGCCGCCCGCTGCCTCCGCGTCGCGGCGCAGCGCCCAGCCGACCCCGAGGGCGGCCCGGCGGACGGCCTCGGGGTCGCAGCCGGGGGCGAGGACCTCGACGGCGCGGTCCCACATGTCGTCGCCGTCGCGACCGGTGCCGGACGCGGCCAGCGCGTCGGCGAAGGAGACGCCCCGTGAGCTTTCCCCGGCCCCGCCGTCCGGGACCGTGCCGGGGGTGTGCCAGCCGGCGTCGGACAGCGGGAGGTCGCAGCAGATCACGTCGATCCCGCGCTTCCAGGCCCACCGGATGGCCACCAGCTCGGGCGAGAAGTCGGCGAACGGATAGAACGCCAGCCCTCCGTCCCCCCGCGCCCCGGCCAGCGCTACCGGGGCATGGGTGCCCGGGTCGGCCAGGTACGCGAGCCAGGGCTGGAAGTCCGCCGGCAACTCGACGCACACCACCTCGGCGTCGGCGGATTCCAGCAGCGCGGGCAGCACCACGCCCAGCGCGGGGCTGTGGTGCCGGACTCCCAGCAGGTACGGCCGCGCCGAGGCCGCCAGCGCGGCCACCGCCTCCCGCGGATCCTGAGGCGTCACCGGAGGTTCTCCCGCAGGTCCCACAGCCGGCGCCACATCGCCGACCCGTCCTCGGCGCGCCTGCGCACCGGCCCATCCCAATACCCCAGCAGCCGTCCGTGGTCCGCCGGGTCGTCCTTGCGCACCACCCCCAGCAGATGACCGGGCACCAGGTCCAGCACGTCGCCGCTGGGCAGATAAGCCGCCGCCACCCCCAGCGAGGCCGCCACCTGCACGGCCTCGGCCGTGGACATGACGGTGCCGGGGCGTTCCACGTCCCAGCCCTCCGCGGAGCGGCCGGAGCGCAGGTCGCGGAAGACGGTGACCAGGGCGTCGAGCACGGCGTCGTCCACCCCGAAGGCCGCGCCGGCCCGTGCCACGACGGCCGTGGCCTGGCGGCGCACCAGGGCGGTCTCGGCGTCGGCGTCGGAGATGGGATCCACGGTCTCGAAGTTGAAGCGCCGCTTGAGCGCCGCCGACATCTCCGAGACGCCGCGGTCGCGCAGGTTGGCGGTGCCGATCACCGTGAACCCGGGCACCGCCGCGACCTGCGCGTCCTCGGTCCCGGCGAGCTCGGGCACGCTGACCCGCCGGTCGGACAGGATCGACACGAGCGCGTCCTGGACTTCGGGCAGGCAGCGGGTAATCTCCTCCACCCGGACGACGCGGCCGGAGCGCATGGCGGTGAGCACGGGCGAGTCGACGAGCGCGGCCCGGCTGGGGCCCTGGGCGAGGAGAAGGGCGTAGTTCCAGCCGTAGCGGAAGGCGTCCTCGGTCGTGCCGGCGGTGCCCTGGACGGTGAGCGCGCTCGTGCCGCACACGGCGGCGGCCAGCAGTTCGGAGAGCATCGACTTGGCGGTGCCGGGTTCGCCGACCAGGAGCAGGCCGCGTTCTCCGGCGAGGGTGACGACGCAGCGTTCGACGAGGGCGCGTTCGCCGACGAACTTGGGCGCCACCTTCATCCGGCCGTCCAGGGTCTGGTCGCCGCTGCCGCAGATGAAGGTCACGACCGCGCGCGGGGTCAGCGCCCAGCCGGGCGGGCGCGGGCCGGAGTCGTGGGTGGCGAGGAAGGCGAGTTCGGCGGCATGGCGTTCCTCGGCCGGCAGCGCCTGCCGGGCCGGGGGAACCCGATTCTCGGTCAAGGTCATGGGGAGAGAAGTCCTCTGCGTGATGGTGAATGGGTGCAGGTCAGCGGCGGGGGCCACGCTTTACCTTGAGCTCCTCGAACCGCGGCACGTCCCCATCCCGCACCCGTCTCCAAGCCCGGGCGTACAGGTCGGCGACGGGTTCGAGCGGGACCAGCGGCGCCCCCTGCGGCCCCGCCGCCTCGAACAACGGCAGCTTCCACTGCTCCACCGGCAGCCGCGGCGCGGCGAGCACGGCCCACCCGCCGGGCAGGAACAACGATCGTCCCGCCCGCTCCCGGGTGGCCTGGACGACCAGGTCGGTCGCGGCCAGCTCGGCGTGGGCGGACTTGAGCCGGGCGGGCTTCCAGCCGGTCCAGCGGGCCACGTTGCGGTCGGTGGGATCGGGCATGGCCAGCAGCATCAGGTATGCGGTGGCGGCGTCCTCGCCCAGCCCGTGTTCCTTGGCCACCTCGACGACCAGGGACGGCACGGACCGTGCGGGATCCTGCGGCCACCAGATGCCGTCGGCGCAGCCTTCCCCGGCGCCTTCTCCGGCGACGGGGCTGGCCAGGAGGGCCTCGAAGCGCGGGTCACGGGCGGTGCGTAGCGTCAGCTCGACCGGGAACGGCGCCTCCGATCCGAGGAGGGCCCGCAGGTACGGGTCGTCACCGGCCGCGTCCAGGAGAGACGTGCGGATGGCGGGCGAGGGCCGGTCGTCGTGGGTGGCCATGATGACCGCGCCGTACCTTTCGTACCCGTTGCCGGTCTGGGTGGGCGTGCCGGCCGCCTTGCGGAAGGCGACCAGGTCGACATACCGGTTCAGGTCGAGCATCAGGTCGGGGTTGGCCAACCGGGCGCGTACCGCGGCCAGCGCACCCGGCAGCGCCGCCCTGATCGGATCGCCCGCGGGAAGCCGGTGCGCGAGCCAGCCCGCCATGGTGACGGCCATGCACAGCGTGCCGGACGAGAAGCCGATGGCGTTGTCGTCGGCGGGCGTGGCGCGGTCGCCCTGGACGGCCCAGAGCAGGTCGCGGCTGAGCTCCGGCTCGCCAGCCGGATCGATGAGGGCGCGTAGCGCGCGTCCGGTGTTCCAGCCGGTCTTGACCGCGCGGGACGCCTCGCCGAGCAGCCATTCGGGGATCAACGCCTGAGGGCCGATTCTGTCGTTCCAGATGGCCGCCGCCGCGGCGACGTCGGGGCCGTCGCTCCAGAGCCGGGCGGGCTCTGGTGGCAGCAGCGCGGCGACGATCGCCCGCCGGACTTCGGCGTCGACCCCGCGTAGCTCGTCGCGGGCGATGGCGGCGTCGGCCAGCTTCAAGCCGATCATGGTGCGGGTCTCCTTGGCGAGGAAGGAGTGGTCGTACGCGTCCACGGACGGCAGCCCCGCCACGACGAGCCGGGCCAGCGTCAGGGAGACACCGGTGAGCCGGGCGAACTCCTCGGCCGCCGCCGGCCGCCAAGGCGCGGGCCCGTGCGCGGCCAGTTCGGCGCGGAACGACTCCAGCCACCCCTGCGGACGATCCTCGCCGACCGGGGCGGAGGAGAGCAGCGTGTACGGCGGGGGCACCTCGAACCGCCCGGTCGGGTCATGGAACAGCGCGGTCCACCGGGCCCCGGCGTCGCCGGGCGACTCGAAGGCGACGAAGACGAGGTACGCGCCGCCGTCCAGCGGCAGGACGCCGAGCCAGTTGCCGTCGCGCCAGTCGCCGTCGGGCCCGGTCAGGTGCCCCTTGGACAGGTGCACGGTGATACGGCGCCACCGGGACGGGTCGGCTGTCACGGGCAGACCGGCCTCGACCAGGGCGTCCAGCAGTGCCTCCTGCGCGACGCGGTGCTCCGGCGTGGTCGCCGCCGATCCGGTGCGATAGGCCACGGCGCCCAGGTGGTCGAGCAGCGCGTCCCACCGCAGGGTGGAGTGCGGCAGCTCGGGCCGGTCGAGGTGGATGCCGCCCGCCACGCCAGGCGACTCCGCCGGCGCCTGGGCCAGCCGGATCTGCTGGAAGGCCCCGTCGACGCCGTGGCGCCAGGAGGTGCTGGCGACGCCCAGCCCGCTGAGCGCCTGCTGGAGCTCGTAGTCCGTGGGGCCCGCGGGCGCCTGCCGGTGATGCCCTCCGGCCAGAGCCTCGCCGAGTCTGGCGGCGACGGCGTTCAGCGCCGCTTGCTGGACGGCGGCGAACCGCACGATCCCGGCGATGCCCGCCACCAGCCCATCATGGCTGACCTGGGGCAGCAGCTCCCGGATCCGGGCCGGCAGGTCCTCCGCGCCGGCCGCGGCCAGCAGCCGCGCGGCGCGGTCCAGGCTGAGCTCGCGCAGGGCGGCCGATCCCTCGGGGTCCCTGGGTCGCAGGCAGTGCCAGTGGCGCAGCGGCGGCAAGATGAGCGTGCCCTGGGCGAAGGGGCCGGGCGCGGCGTCGGTCTTGGCGGTGGCGGTGAGCACGCCGTCGGCGTCGACCAGCTTGACCTGGTAGCTCCCCTTGACCACGGCCACGAGCTGATCGGTGCCGGGGAATGCCAGGGCGCGCACCGGGGACCCGCTGTCGGGTGGGAGGGTGACCGTGCGGCCGGACAGGTCCTCGCCGCGCAGCGACCCGTCGGGCAGCCGCGTCACCCGCCAGCCGAGCAACCCGCCCACGGGCACGCCCGCGGGGGTGGGCTCTTCGGCCGGGGCGGGCAGCAGCCAGCCCCGGTGGAACGTCGTGCCCGCGGGGACGTCGGTGAAGAAGGCGGGCGTGCTCTTCCTCCCGTGGTGCCCGCCGACTGGGTCGTACTCGTGCCATCCGGCGCTGTTGTAGTCGGACCCGTCCCAGGTCCACACCCAGTAGGAGACGCCATCGGTGATCACGGACTGCTCGCTGGGCAGAGTGGTGTCGCCGGGGTGCAGCACGCCGAGGCCGGTGGCGCGCCCGCCGCCGGGCAGCGCCAGGGTGACCGGATCGTCGCCCCGGTACCAGTCCATGCGCGAGCCCCGGGTGCTGTGGTTCTGGGCCTCTATGGAGTGGATGCGGTCGGCTGAGGTGTGCCAGTAGCCGCGGAAGCCGTCGTCGGCGGCGCGTGAATGCCAGTAGACGAGCAGGTCGCCGTCGACGTAGTGGTAGCCGACGTCGCCCCACAGGTCATTGGGCGGTATGCGCAGGTCGTGGGTGAGCACGGTGCGCTCGTGCCCGAGCACGCGGACCTGCGTGGCCCCCGCGACGATCAGGTGCGGCCAGGCGTCGGCGACGACGATGTCGTCGACGTCCTTCCTCGGTACGAGGGTCGCGGCCGCCTCCTCCCAAGCCGGCCAGCCCAACTCGTCGAAGATCCCGGCCCGCAGCGTACGGGCGAGCACGGGTGAGAGGTCGGCCGCGGCGGCCCGGCGTACCTCGTCCTCGGCCAGGACCACGGCCTCGCCCGGCAGCCAGGACAGCCGCCGCAGCGCGTCGGGCAGGTCGGGCAGCCCGGCGGCCGAGGACCGCGTGGCGACCTTGCGCACCCACTCGGCCAGCATCGGCCGGCCGCCGGTCGAAGCCGCCAGCAGGCGGACGGCGCGCAACGCGTCGGCGTCGCCGGAGAACCCGTCGGCCGCGCGCTGGAAGGGCGGCGTGAACCGGCCGTCGGCGGCCAGCGCGGTCAGGTCGCGCTGGCCCTCACCCTGGGCCCAGTGCTCCAGCCGCAGCGAATCGTGCTCGCCGGGGCCGGCCACGGGCAGCCCGAGCGCGAGCAGCAGGTCGAGCAGGTCGACGTCGTACGGGTCGGTCAACGTGGTCGAACTGCCGGCGAGCTCGGCGCGCAGCCGGTCGGCGGCCCGCTCCACGAGCGAGTAGAGGACGGGCAGGCGCGGGGGGAGGCCCCAGGCGGCGTTGCGGGCCGTGAGGAAGCGCTGGAGCCAGCCGGACACGCCGTCCGCCGGCGCCTGGCCGGAGATGAGCTCTTCGGTGGCGCCCGAGGACTGGAGGATGTCCAGCCACACGCCGGCCAGCTCGGCGTCCCTGGTCTGCGGCATGACGGTGAGTAGCGTCGCCCGCGCCTCGGGGTCACGCTCGGCCAGCGCCGCGATCGCCGTACGGTGGGCCTTCCACCAGCCGGTGGCGGCCCGCAGGGTGGCGGGCAGGCCGAGCAGTTCGCCCAGGTATGCCTGCTCCGCCGCGTCGGCGTCCACGCCCGCCGCTCTGGCCAGGCGGCGCAGGTCGTTGGCCATCTGGGCCGAGGGAGGCAGCCCGCCCGCCGTGCGTCGCACGCACAGCCGGGAGAAGCGGCGCAGCGCCTCGTCGGCGGGCACCCGGGCGGCCAGCTCCCTGGCGTGCCCGGAGAGCACCTTGACCGGCAGCGCCCCCGCCAGCGCGAACTCCAGGAACACCGCGTCGAGCCGGTCCTCGTCCACCGTCAGCCCGTGCTCGGCCTCCGACCTGCGCGCGCTGGCGAACATCTGCGCGGCGTAGGTGGCGTTCTCCACGCCGATGAACACCCGTCCGGCCTGTTCGTAGAACGTGGGCAGGAAGTGCGGCACGGACGCGGCGAGCCGGCCGGCCAGCTGATGGTAGCCGTCGAGCGCGTTCTTCGGCTTGGACTTGGCCTGCCGGGCGACGCGCTCCAGCTCCGGCACGACGGCGAGCGCATGATGCCCGTCGCCGGGGTGCCGCGCCAGCACCCACTCGGGGAACCCGAGCGAACGCCGCAACCCGAACCCCACCACGGAAGGTTCCCCGTCGGGCTCCAGGCCCAGGAACCCGGCCGCCAGATCTTCGGCCGCGCCCAGCTCCGCCGCGACCAGGCGCACGACCACCCGGCCGTCCAGCCCGGGGTGATGGTAGCGGCGGGCGGTCATCGGGACGGCGCTCTCGCCCGCACCCTCGGTGCCGGGCGGCAGGATCGCCCCGGCCCTCAGCACTTCCTCGTTCCCGTGCCCATCGGCTCGCTCGCTCACGTGTCCTTGCCCTCCTCGACCTGCCGGCCCGCGTGCAGCGCCGCGGCCATTCGCATCCCCTCCGACCACGCCACCGGCCCGACCTCATGCAGCGGCAGCGTCCTGCCGTCGAGGTCCTGCCAGCTCAGATGGCCCGTGGTCACCTCGTCGTCCCAGTACGGCTCACCGATCCAGACGCTCGCCTCGACGATGGCGCCGGCGTCGCGGACCCGGCAGGTGGCGTAGCCGCCGGTGACCCGGTAGCCGAGCGCCGTAGCCCGCGCGGCCAGCACGAACCTGGAGGCGTATGTGCCGCCGGAGAACTCCGTCACGGTCGTCGCGTTGTCGGCCAGGCCGGCCGGCTTGCGCCAGGTGGCGCGGTGGATCTGCTCGACCTTCTGGACCACGCCCAGTTCGGCGGCGAACTCCCGCAGGTCGTCCAGGTCGGGCAGCAACACCGGGTGCGGCAGCGTCACCGTGCGCGGCGACAGCCGCACGGTCTCGCCGTCGAGGTTGACCACCCGCAGTTCGCCCGCCTCCGTGGCGTCGCGCAGGAAGCCCACCTCGCTGGGGTCGTCGCCGACCACGGCCAGGTCGCGCAGCGCCGACTGCCACGCCTCGTCCGGCCACACGCGGGCCAGCAGCCCCGTCGGCACGGGCAGCGACGACACCATCCACAGGTCCGCCTGCGCCACGCACGCGGCGGCGTGGCGGTCGAGCCACTCGGCGAAGCGGCGCAGCCGGTCAACCTCGGGATGATCACGCAGCGCCTTCGGCAGCGATTTCAGCTGCCGTCCCGCCGCCCGGCCCGAGGTGGCCCGCGCCGCCACCCGCCCCTCTATGAGGGCGACCTCGTATTGGTCGCCCGCTGCCAGCCAACCCAACGGTCCCCGCCTTCCAGAACCATGAAACGTCGAATGAGCAGGGGTTTTCTGACTTTCCAAACCCCCGCCAGTGCTTGATGCGCCGAACGTTAGCGCTCCCGACCGACAAAATCCCGGGCTCCGTGACGGCGCGGATGACGGCGGCAGACGGCACGGTGGCGACCCATCCGCAGCACCGCGCAATCCACCTACGGAATGCCGTGATCCGTCAGAGACGGCTGGTACGGTACCGGCGATCCGTGACGGAGCCATCATCCTATGGCTGTGATCAACAGTAGCTGCGAAACTTCTTGAAGATCATGACGATATGGATGTATGCCGCCCATTCGACGGGAATGGCGGATGGCGGCGTGCAGGGCCTCGGCCGTCCGCGCGGTGTTGGGGGATGTGGTCGACGCGGTTCGCCTGACACTCGTGGGTGTCCCGTGTGGCGCCGGAGCCCGGCGATCGGCGTCGCCGGATATCCGGACGCGATGCGCACCGGCCTGATCCGCTGGGTCAGCGTTCTGCTTCTTGTCGACGCGCTGTGTAGGAGATCACGCGCCGGATTCCCTCGCGGACGTCGTCGAGCGAGCTCGCGTACGACACGCGGATCGAGTGGTCGCCTCTTCCGGTCGGGTCGAACGCCCCTCCCGGGACGACTGCCACGTGCTAGTCCTCGAGGAGCCGCATGGCGAACTCATCCGCCGGCCCCAACCGTTCCGGGCAGCCTCTAATTCGGACGCCCGGTCGAACATCACCCGGACTCTCGATGGAGTGATCTCCGCCAAACGCTCGGCAGGTTGTGCGATCGATGTCACATGGCAGTCGTTGATCCGCATTGACATCCTGTCCCCCATCCGTTCTCGCGATGCCTCCCAGAAAGCTAGGGTGGTTCTTCGATCCGACTTCAGATCTGCATGAAATCTCCATCCAGTACGTCGGTACTGCTTGAAAGGGTCCACTGGGCGTGGCATCCGCATCATTCGACGAACTCGACATCGCCATCGTGGATGCCGTGCGCTCCGCTCCACGCGCGAACTGGCGCGAGCTCGCGTCCCCGCTCGGTGTCGATCCCGCGACCGTGAGTCGACGCTGGTCGCGGATGGAATCCGGGGGCGCCGCCTGGGTGACCGCTCATCTGTCGGGAAGCGCGACCCCCGCCTGCGCGATGGTGGAAGTCGACTGCGCGCCGGGGCGATCGATCGATGTCGCGCACGTCCTCGCCGATGACACGCAGGCGGCCACCGTCGAACTGGCCAGCGGCGGCCGGGACATTCTCATGCTGGCGCAGGCGCCTACCCTCGACTTGCTGGCGGAGTACCTTCTCACCGTCGTCGGTCACGTGCCGGGGGTCGCGAGCGTTCGCAGCCACGTGATCACGCGGTCGACCCTCGAAGCCAGCCGCTGGCGGGAAGGCGCGCTGAGCTTGGAGCAGCGACGTCGCCTCCGGTCCAGCGACCAGCGCCGGGCGGGTACGGGCGACATCCTCCACGAAGCCGATATCGGCATCGTCAACGCGTTGCAGATCGACGGCCGGATGTCGTTCGAGCGGCTTGCCGAGCATGTCGGTATCGGCCCGGTGTCCGTGCGTCGCCGGCTGTCACGTTTGCAAGATGCGGGGCTTGTCACCTTCCGCTGCGACATCTCGCGCCAGCTTTCAGGTCGGTCCGTGTCCGCGGTGTACTTCGGCTCGATGGACATCCACGACTTGAGAAACGCGGAAGAGCGGATCCGTGCGTTGCCGGGAGTCCGTGCGTCCAGCTTCGTCGCGGGGCCGTTCAACGTGATCGTCGACGCGTCGTTGCGGTCGATCGCCGAAGTGCACGACCTTGAGCTGACGATGAGCCAAGCACTGCCGGCGCTGCACATCCAGGACCGGTCCGTCGTACTGAAGACGATCAAGCTGCTCGGTCGCGTTCTCGACGCGGAGGGGCGATCGGCTCGTTCCGTACCCCTCGTCGCCAGGAAGGGTTCGCCCTGCGGGGTCCCGTGATGCTCCCCACGCATTCTTCTGGATCTCCACATATCGGTGGGCTGCGAGGTGGGCGCGGCCCACATTGCACCGGTCAGTCGCGAGGAAGAAGGTGACATCACGATCGGCTGACGGGAGATGTGATGATTCTCAGGCGAATCGCTGCAGCCACGACCTTGGTGGCGGGCCTGCTGGTGTCGGCGTTACCCGCGGACGCCTCCGCTTCGGTGACGCTGGAGGCGAGCTACACGACCTCGCTGGAGAACGGCTGGGCGCTGGTGGAGCGCTACCGCGACAACTCCTCCGGGTTCCAGGCCGAGACTTATCCTCCCGACGGTCGGGGCGATCACACTGGTCAGACCAGGCGGTTGTTCGGCGACGTCGCCCGGCCGCATTCCTCCAGGTTCCTGCTCTACCACGCGCCCGGCTGGCAGAGCGGCACCAAGGCCACCCCGGTGCTGCTGGTCCACGGCGCCAACCAGACGGCCGACCTGGCCTGGGCCAACCCCAACGCCCGCGGAGCCTACGGCTGCGGCCAGGCCAGCTGTCCCACCACGGGGCTCGTGCAGTATCTGGACGCCCGCGGCTACAAGGTCTTCGCGATCGGGTTCCCGCACGTCACAGGCGATGGCCACTACTGGGCCGAGCAGGTAGGCGACGCGGTGGCCAAGATCAGGGCCAAGACCGGTGCGGCGCAGGTGGACGTGATCGGCTGGTCGAAGGGGGCCTTCAACGCGCGCATGTACGTCTCCTCGCTGCGGCAACCGTGGGGCACGCCGTACGCGGGCGATGTTCGCAAGCTGCTGCTGGTGGGCGGGCCGAACAAGGGTTTCGACTGGGGCTACCGGCACGGCTGGACCCACGATTTCGCGATATTTCCCGAATGCGGGGGAACGTTGAACGCGCCCGCCCCGCACTCGAAGATGATCTGCTACGGCCTGTGGCGCAACCACCCCGAGCTGAGCTACGAGGGCAACGCCTACCCGGGCTCGGACGACATGCTCTACCGCTGGGACGACGTCTACCCGCTGCCCGTCACCGAGCAGGACTGGTACACCACCTACTATGGCGGCACCGGTTTCTACACCTACGGCCGCGGCATCCAGTGGGCCATCGACCGTGGCTCCCTGGTCGCCCCGCTGATCGCCGCGGGCACCCCGGCGAGCGTGGCCGTCTACCAGCTGTGCGGCAACTCTCCGGACATGGCGCTGCTGCACAATGAACACACCGGCCCCTCCGACGGCGCGGTCTTCGTCGCCAGCTGCACCGCCCCCGACGGCATCACCACCCGATCCGGTACGGCCACGCTCAGCCTCAACCACCTCAAACTCGGATGGTCCACCACCGCGATGACCCAACTCGCCACCTGGCTCGGCTGACGGACCCGAACGCGAGGCTGGTTTGGCATCCCAATTTTGTCAGGGCGCGAACAGCCAGACGACCAGCCCGCAGAGGATTCCCACCGCGACGATCAGGACGAGCAGATCCCTGGTCGTACTCGCGGGAAACCAGCGTGGCCTGGTACGGGAAACACCGATGAGAACGGCGGCGGCGACCAGCGGCCAGGGGACCAGGACCAACGGGGAGATCATTTCAGCGGAGGCTCTCCGAACGTAACCATTCAGGCCGGGCGCGTTTTGGTGTCGATTGATCGCGATGCGTGGCTTCAGACGATGGCGCTGAGTCCTCCGTCGACCACGAGGGAACTACCCGTCATGTAGGAGGAGGCTGGACTGGCGAGGAACAGCAGTGCTGTGTCCAGTTCGCCCTGCTCGCCGAACCGCTCCAAGATGCTGTTTTCCGACACTAGGGTCCGCAGTGCGTCGGAGCCTCGCCCGTTCGTGATCTCCGAATCGAAATAGCCCGGGCACAGTGCATTTACGCGAACGCCCCGGCGGAGGGACCACTGTTGAGCGAGATCGCGCGTCAGGCCCAGCACACCGGCCTTGCTGGCGGAGTAGGCGGCCTGGGGGAACCGGGACGCCACGCTACCCAGAACGCTGGCGACGTTGACGATCGAGGAGCCGTGCGGCATGTGCGGGACGCATGCGCGAGACATCCAGTACACGCCATTGAGGTTGATGTCGACCGTACTGCGGAAGACAGCCGGGTCTTCGCGCAATGCGCTACCGGAAGGTCCGACGCCTGCGTTGTTGACGAGGACGTCAATCCTCCCGTACTCAGCCGCCGCCGCCTGTGCGACTTCTTCACACTGTTCTTGAGCCGAAACGTCGGTTCGGTGAGTGAGCACCTTGGTGCCGCGATCGCGGATCTCGGCCGCCACGGCATCGAGCCGGTCTTCACGTCTCGCTGCCAGGACGAGGCTGGCGCCGACAGAGGCCGCAGCGCGTGCGAAGCCGACTCCAAGCCCCGAACTAGCGCCGGTGATGAGGACTACTTTGCCGTCCAGTCTGAATCGGTCGATCAGATCCACAGGTGCTCCTTCAGCCGACATAGGGTGCGGTCTTCTTCATCTCCAGGCGGGCGATGGTCCGACGGTGAACTGCGTCCGGGCCGTCGACGATTCGCAAGACGCGGGCCCAGGCGTAGAAGTACGCCAAGCGAATGTCGTTCGACACGCCCATCCCGCCGAAGATCTCGATGGCACGGTCGATGACCTGGGTCGCCATCGCAGGTGCTGAAACCTTGATCGCCGAGATCTCACTGCGAGCGCCTTGCGCGCCGTAGCGGTCGATGAGCCAAGCGGCGTGGCACACGTGCAACCTGGCCTGATCGATCTCGATCCGCGACTGGGCGATGAGGTCCTCGCGCGCCATGTCGTGGGCGCTCGGGAGCAGAGTGCCGGTCGGAGGTCGGCGCAGGACTAGTTCCCCGGCGGGCGAGCACAGCGTGAAGGTCAGGTTGGACTTTCCTCCGCTGATCAGTTCAGCCGTCGTCTGCAACCAACGAGCGTCTCCGCATGCTTCGACGAGAGCTTGCGACAGGGGTTGGACCGGTAGCAGCTCAAGCGCCCCGGCCGTCATCAAGGCCCCCGTGTCCGGTGGTCAGCACGATCTTGCCGTGAGCGGTCCGTTCCTCGATCGAGAGAAGGGCCTTGGCCGCTTCTGACAGTGGATAGGTGCCTCCGACCACTGGGCGCACCTGGCCGCGCTTTGCCAGATCGGCGAGGGCGAGTGCCGACTCGGCCGCCACTGACACGTCCTCGGCGATGAACCCGCCCCAGTAGACGCCGATGAGGTCGATGTTCTTCAGCAAGAGCCGGTTGACAGCGATCTCTGGGATGCCTCCGGCCGCGAAGCCGATCACCAGGTGGCGGCCCTCTCGTCGGAGCAGGCGGATCGAATCAAGGAAGTAGTCTCCGCCCACAGGATCGACGGTGATGTCGACTCCGCGGGGGTACCAGGAACGGACGGCACCACACCAGTCATCGTCGGCGGCGACGACGCGATCGGCGCCGGCACTCTCAGCGACGGACATCGTTGCCTGGCTGTCCACGACGGCGGTAACGACGGCGCCGAGGCCCTTGGCGACCTGGATCGCGGCGGTCCCGACCCCTCCGCCGGCTCCGTGCACGAGGACGTGCTCGCCGGCTTTGAGGCGACCGCGTCGGACCAGACCAAAATGAACGGTCTGGTAGTTCATCGCGTAGGCGGCCCCCTGCTCGAAGGACAGTTCGTCTGGCAGCGGGAAGACCAGGCTCGGATCGGCGACCACTGTTTCTGCGAAGCCGCCCTGTGGTACGTGGGCTGCGCATCGGTCGCCGGCGCGGACCAAGGCGCTCTCGGGCGCTGAGCGGACGATACCTGCGATCTCGACTCCGGGAACGAACGGCAACTCGGGACGGACCTGGTAGAGGCCCCGGGTCATCAGGACATCGACGAAGCTGACGCCTATCGCCTTGACGTCGATGACCACCGAGTCCGCCGGGGCCGCCGGCTCATCGAGGTCGACCAGACGAACTGCTCCAGGACCTTCCAGCGACGTGATCTGTACGGCTTTCATCAGGAACTCCTCAATCAGACCGGGATGGTCTGAGTTGGGCGTGAAGTGCTTTCCGCCTGACGCGCTGACACACGGGCTGACGCGGCCAACCTCGGCTCAGGCAGCGACGACTTCGAATCGAAGTCATGTGAACCATAGCGCATATCTGTCCCGATGTGGCACACTCCCGCCACATGTCCCAAGTTTGGGACGTGAGGTGTAGACGCATCGTTCGTGGGGTTCTACCTGGATTCACGGCGGCGCTCCTGCTCCTGCGGATATCGCTCGGGGACGAGTCAGAGGAGAACCAAATGAGGGTCAGAAGGACTGTGCGATCGGGCGGGGAACAGCACGTCCGGACCGCGATCGCGGTGACTGTCGCGGTCGCGGCCGGGCTTGCTCTGGCGGCCTGCGGAAGCGACGACTCGGCGAAGTCGAAAGCGGGGGACTCAGCCGGGGCCAGCGAAGCGGCAGCAGCGGCTCAGGCGTTCGTGAAGCCGTTCCTGGAGACGCCGACCCAAATCACGGTGACCGAATCACTGCCCGGTCTGCCCGAGACAGGCAAGACCTTCGTGTGGGTCTCCTGTGACACGTCACTGTGCCGCGACATCGCCGGAGGGGCGAAGGAGGCTGCGGAGACCGTCGGGTGGAACTACAAGAACCTGACGTTCAAGCTGGCAGACCCCGCGTCGCTCGTCGCAGCCCTCAACCAGGCTCTGGACCTCTCGCCGGCGGCGGTCGGGTTCACGGCGCTGCCGGAGGCAGTGTGGTCCACCGTCCTCCCTGCGTACCAGAAGGCCGGTGTGCAGTTGGTGCCCGCGGTCGTCGGGCCGGTCAAGCTCAACGAGACTGTTCCGGCGAACATCTTCGGCGACGAGAGCCAGAACACCCAGGCGAAGCTCCTTGCCAACTACACGATCTCCGATTCGAAGGGAACCGCAGAGGGGCTGCTTGTTCGGGTCCCTGATCTGGTGACCCTGAAGGCCTTCGACGCGGGCGTCGAGGAGGCCTACAAAGCATGCGACACCTGTGAGCTCAGCAGTGTCGACGTCGGCCTCGCGCAGGTCGCGGCCGGGCAGGTGAACGGGGTGATCACCTCGGAACTGCAGCGGAACCCCGGGATCAAGTACGTGATCCTGCCGTCCTCGGATTTCGCGCAGGGGCTTTCCAGCGCCCTCCAGACGGCCGGGCTCAACGACATCCGCATCCTTGCCGTCGGTTCGACCGAGCAGGATCTGCAGGACGTGATGGACGGTCGGGCGACTGGCTTCGTTCCCTTCTCCGCGAAGTACGCGGGTTGGCTCGCCGTGGACTCCGCCCTCCGCAAGTCGGCCGGGGTCCCGTTCCCCGAGGGCTACGGGCAGATCCCGATGCAGCTCTTCGTCAAGGAGAACACCGCCGAACCGTTCAGCAGCTACGAGGAGCCCGCTGACTTCCGGGCGCAGTTCGAGAAGCTCTGGAAGCTCAAGTAAGTGATGCGATCAGCAGCTATCTCGCCACAGGCACCAGTGCTGCAAGTGAGCAATCTGTCCAAGACGTTCTCTGGGCAGGCGGCCCTGGCCGGTCTCAATCTGACGATCGAGGCTGGCCAGGTCCACGCTCTCCTGGGAGGTAACGGTTCCGGGAAGTCGACCTTCATCAAGATCCTGTCCGGGTACCACAAGCCGGACCCGGGCGGCTCGGTGCGCGTCGCCGGAAGTGAGCTCACGTTCGGGTCGCCGGAGTCCTCGCGCTCGTCGGGATGCCGTTTCGTGCACCAGGATCTCGGGTTGATCGACACCTCCTCCGTCCTCGACAACGTCATGTTCGGCCGGGGCTTCCCCCGAACGCTGGCCACGGTGAGATCGCGCCGAGCCCGGCACCTGGCGGTCGCCATGCTCGATCGAGCAGGTCTGGACCTGGACCCGGACGCGCTCGTCGGTGCGCTCACGCCGGCGCAGAAGACCGAAGTCGCGGTAGCGCGTGCGTTGAGTCCCGCATCCGGCGAAGAGGTCAGGCTGCTGGTGCTGGACGAACCGACGGCCACCCTGCCGCACGACGAGGTCGATCAGCTCCTGGCCACGATCAGGCGGGTGAGCAGCCACCAAGTCGGCGTCATCTTCGTCACGCACCGGTTGGAGGAGGTCCTCCGGGTCGCGCACCAGGTCACGGTGCTCCGCGACGGACGACGGATCGCCTCACGCGGGATGGAGGGACTGACCAGATCGGAACTCGTCCACCTGCTCGTCGGCGATGAACTCGACGAGACCCAAGCCATCGCCGAGAAGCTGGCCGATCCCGCCGATGCGCCCGTAGCCCTCACCGCTCGTTCGGTCTCCACGCAGACCGTCGCCCCGTTCGACCTCGACGTCAGGCAGGGCGAGATCGTTGGTGTCGCAGGCATCACCGGTTCGGGCCGCGAAGCCGTGCTCGGCTCGCTCTTCGGTGCTCTCAAACGCATCGACGGTGAGGTGAGGGTCAAGAACGCGCCGCTGCGACCCAACGACCCGCGCCGATCGATCAGAGCGGGCATGGTCTTCATGCCGGCGGAGCGGCGGACCCGGGGCGGAGTTCTTGGATTGTCCGCGCAGGAGAACCTGAGTCTGGCCAAGGTCACCAAGCACTGGCGGTTCCCGCTGATGCGGCGCACCCAGGAACGGCGTCAGACCGCCTACTGGTTCAGTCGGCTCGGTGTCCGGCCTGACGACGGTTCGACCTTGCCGCTCTCAGCCTTCAGCGGGGGGAACCAACAGAAGATCCTGCTTGCCCGCTGGCTGAACTGCGAGCCGTCCGTGTTGATGGTCGACGAACCCACCCAGGGCGTCGACATCCAGGCTCGCGCGCGAATCCACGAGGAGCTGGTCGGTGCCGCGAAGAGCGGTACCGCGGTGCTGGTGAGCTCCTCGGACGTCGACGAGCTCGTGGCGCTGAGCCACCGCGTCTTGATCCTCCGAGCGGGAGAGGTCGTGGAGATCCTCGAGGGCAGCGACGTGACCATCGGCAACGTCACCCGACGCACACTCGTTTCGACTCACGAGGAACATCATGAGGATTCGTAACGCCGGCATGGATCGGTTCAGCGGCCTTTATCTCGGCGCGTTGTTCGTCCTCATCTTCGGGCTCTGGACGCCCGACCTCTTCCTGACTTCCGGCACGCTGCATTCGGTGGCGTCCAACCAGGCGATCGGCGCCATGCTGGCGCTCGCGGTCCTCATCCCGATGGCCGGCGGTTGCTACGACCTTTCCGTCGGCGCGGTCGCAGGCATATCGACGGTCATCGTTGTGACCTTGCAAAGCAACCACGGATGGTCCATGGGGCCGGCGATTCTGGTCACGGTTGTGATCGCGGCCGTGGCCGGCCTCGTCAACGGCTTCGTCGTTGTCAAGTTGCGGGTCGACGCCTTCATCGCCACGCTGGGGACAGCCACGATCATCGCAGCGTTCCAAACGATCATCTCCGACGGGGCGCAGCCGCCCCTGCCCCGGTCGCCCGGGTGGCGGGACCTGACCCAGCAGACGGTGTTCGGGTTCCAGATCGTCGTGATCTACCTCCTCCTGCTGACCGTCCTCGTTTGGTGGGTGCTCGAGCACACTCCTGCCGGCCGGTATATCTACGCCATCGGTGGGAACGAGGAAGCGGCTCATCTGTCGGGCGTCGCCGTCGGAAGATGGCGATGGATGTCGATGATCGCTTCGGCCGCTATCGCCGGAATCGCGGGAGTGCTGTACGGCTCGCTCACAGGACCGTCTTTGACCTACGGGCCGGGCCTCCTACTGCCGGCCTTCGCCGCAGCGTTCCTGGGCACCACCCAGGTCCGTCCGGGCCGTCCCAACGCTTGGGGCACGCTGCTCGCGGTCTACGTCCTCGCCATCGGGGTGAAAGGCATGCAACTGGTCACCGGCGTCCAGTGGTTGAACGACATGTTCAACGGCGGCGCCCTGATTCTCGCAGTGGCTTTCGCCGTGTGGCGTCAACGCCGTCCCGGTGCGAACTCACGCAAAGCCGGTGCACGTCCACTGGCACCCGCACGGTCGGGGTCGGAGTGATCAAGATCTCAGAACAGTAGCACAGACATGTCCCGATGTGGCACACTCAGGCAAGGTGTCCCACTTAGGAGAAGCGAACTAGCGCCCCTATTGTCTGAAAGGACTGATTCCCAGTGTCCATTGCTGAGCAAACGACGTCGCTCGACATCAAGGCGGACTTGGTACAGCGAGCGCGAGATGTCGCGCCGATCGTGATCGCTGACGCAGACGAAAGTGAGCGCATCGGGCGAGTAACGCCCCGGGTGATCGAAGCCCTCCGGGAACGGGGGCTCTTCTGGATCACCGTCCCGGAGCAGATGGGCGGATTCGGGCTGGAATGGGACACCGCAGTGCGGGTCATCGAAGAGGTCTCCGCGGCAGACGGATCAACCGGGTGGATGCTCATGGCGAACATGGGCGCGACCGGGTTGTGCTCCTGGATGTTCCCCGCCAGCGAAAAGCTGGTCGCCGAACACGGCTCGATGCCGCTGGGATGTGGCACCTACGCACCACTCGGCAAGGCCGTCATCGTCGACGGTGGCCTGCGGCTCAGCAGCGGACCGATCCCGTTCAACAGCGGGTTCGACGCCGCCGGCCAGGTCCTGGTCATGGCGGTCGTCCACGATGAGCAGGGCAACGTTGTCACCACCACGACCGGTGACCCCGAGATGCGTTGCTGCATGGTCGACAAGGACAAGGTCGAGAAGCTGGGGAACTGGGATGTCCTGGGGATGGCGGCAACAGGTAGCTACGACATCCGCGTGCCGGAACAGTTCATCGCCAGCGACCGCGTCCGGAAGTTCGAGGAGATCTCGGCGCCGGAAGGGGCGCCCTACGTCGGCACTGAACTCGACTTCCTGAGTACGGCCGTCTCAGGTCACGCGCCGGTCGTGATCGGCGCCATGCGGCGCGCCCTGGCGGAGATCGCGTCCGCATCCATCGGCCGCCGCCGCCTGGGCTACCCGGAGACCGTGGATCAGCACCCGTTGTTCGGCGCCGAGTTCACCAAGCACGAGGCCATGTATCACGCGGCACGCGACCTCTACTACAAGAGTTTGGACGACGCCCTGAACGGCGTCCACGAACGCGGCGGTCTCACGGTGGCTGAGCGAGCTCGCATCAGGCAGGCAGTGACATACCTGCACGACGTCGCGGGTGAGGTCGTCAGCTTCTGCGCCCTGTGGGGCGGCACCAAGACCTTCCGCAACCCGAGCGTCATCGGCCGGTGCCTTCGGGATGTCACCGTCGCGCGCAACCACGCCTTCGTTGATCCAGTGACCCTCGCGAACGCGGCCGAGCCCTTCATCCAGGAGTGGGCCAAGTAGCCGGAGACACGAAACTCGCACCCCTTTCGGCACTCACTGATTTCAAGGAGAGCACCATGGCCAGTCCGGAATCCGCAGTTCTGACGGAGATGTTTAAGAATGTAGGCGCGCGTTTGAGCGCCGATCCACCGATCGGCCTCGACTCGGTCCGTGAGATCTTCGACTGCATGCTCCGGTTCGCGACCGAGGCTGAGGGGGTGAGCTTCCGGACGGACCGCTCCGGCCCGGTCGGCGGCATGTGGGCGTTCCCGCCGGACGCCGTCTCGGATGCGATCATCCTCTATCTGCACGGAGGTGGCTACATCTCGGGAAGCAGTACGGGTCATCGCCGCCTGTTCGCCCACGTGGCGAAGGAGTCCGGGGTCCGCGCCTTCGGCATCGACTACCGCCTTGCGCCGGAGCACCTCTTCCCGGCGCAACTCGAGGACGCGCGCGCGGCCTACGATCATCTGGTCGCCCAAGGTTATGCGCCCAACCGGATCGTCGTGGTCGGTGATTCCGCGGGAGGATCACTGGCGACCGCGCTCGGGCTGCACCTCGCAGATGACGGGCAACCCATGCCGGCCGCGATCGTGGCGATGTCTCCGTACTACGACGTGCTCGGCGAAGGCGAAACCTTCGTCACCAATGTCGACAACGACGTGGTGGCACCGCCCGCTGCTGCCATGGCACCCAGCGCGGCCGTCTACCTGGGGGACGCCGAGCGTGCCCGGACTGACCACTACGTGAACCCCTTGCTCAGCGACCCGTCGGGGCTCCCGCCCATGCTCATCACCTGCGGCGGGTACGAATGCCTGCTCAGCGGGGTCGAGAACTTCGCCGAGCTGGCCCGGAGCAAGGGAGTCAGCGTCGAACTGGACGTCGTGCCCGAGATGCAGCACGTCTTCCAGTTCCTCGTCGGGACGGCGCCGGAAGCAACCGAATCGGTGGCCCGGATCGGTGAGTTCGTCAGGTCCTGCCTCAGCGGTTCGGTGCGCAGCGCCGGAGACCCGGCCCTTGGCAGGAGCGCCCGGTGACGATGACCTCGGATGCACGGCCGGACGCGAACACGCTCGGTGCCGTCACACCTGAGCATCTGCGGGACGCCTTCGCGAGTTTCCCGTCCGGCGTCGTCGCAGTGTGCGCTCAAGTGGACGGACGGCCGGTCGGATTGGCGGCCAGTTCGTTCTGTGTCGGTGTCTCGATGAGCCCTCCTCTGGTCCTGGCCTCGGTCCAGCACACCTCCACCTCGTGGCCGGTCGTGCGCACAGCCTCCCGGATCGGGGTGTCGGTGCTCGGGGAGGAACAAGCAGATGTCTGTATGCGGTTGTCGGCTAGCGCCACGGACAAGTTCGCCGACATCGACACCTACACGTCCCCTTCCGATGCGGTCTTCATCGAGAAAGCTCCTGTCTGGCTCGAGTGCACGGTGCTGGACGAAATCCCTGCGGGTGACCACGACGTCATTCTTCTGCGTGTCGAGTCGCTGCGAGTGACCCAGGAGAGCGAACCCTTGCTGTACCACCGTCGGACGTTCCGCCACCTCGCGGACTGACGGCTCGGGGCCAAGCGCTCTCGGTCACGGAGAAAGCGCACAAAATCCGGTGGGTGTCCAGGTCGCCAGGACCTGGACACCCACCGGTGCTTTGCAATGCGAACGGTCGAACGCCTGTGGTTGGCGCTGGGAAGCCGGTTGACGGACCGATCAGTCCGACGCCAGCGCTGATCCGACAGCCTCCGCCGTCACTTCGAAGTCCTCCTCCGTGTGTGCCACGCTCACGAACGCCTTGCCGGATGGCGTGATCATCACGCCCTCGGACAGCAGCGAACCGACGAAGCGGTTCCACTGAGGATCACTGCCGTTGGTCGCTCCGTATCCGGCGGAGGGGATGATCTGCAGCAGAGAGCCGACCCGGTTCAGCGTCGCCGGCCGAGGCGCGGCAGCGAGAGCGGGTCCCACAGTCCGTTCGAAAGCAAGGCCGGCCGCCTCGAGCCGTTCGTAGACGAACCCTTCGGCGAGAGCCTCCATCGTCGCCTTCACTGCCGCCATCGCAATCGGGTTGCTGTTGAACGTCCCGGCGTGGACGACGCCTCGGGTGACCTCGTCGATCAGGTCCGCTCGGCCCGCCACTGCGCTCTGCGTGAAACCGCCGGCCATTGCTTTGCCGAAGACAGAGAGGTCCGGCTGCACGCCGCAGTACTCGGCTGCACCTCCGCGTGCGAGTCGAAAGCCGGTGATGACTTCGTCGAAGATGAGCACGACCCCGTGCTCGTCGCACAACCGCCGGATGGTCGCCAAGAACTCAGGCCGAGCTGCCTCGAGGCCGGCATTGCTCATGATCGGATCGAGCACGACAGCGGCGATGTCCCGGTCACGGGCCGCTGAGAGGATCTCGGCGATCTGTTCGACATCGTTGAACCCAGCGGTGATCAGGTCCTGAAGTGCTGCCGGGCTCTGACCCTTCGAAGCCGGAACCGCTTCCTGGCCGGAGTCGGTGTCACTGAGGCTCGCCAAGACGCTGTCGTGCCATCCGTGGTAGCACCGGATGAACTTGACCACCCGCTGCCGTCCCGTGGCAGCTCTGGCCAGTCGCAACGCCACTTGGATGGCTTCGGTCCCGGTGTTGCTCCAGAGCAGACGCTCGGCGTGCGGAACCGCTTCGAGCACGGCTTCGGCCGCCAGGATCTCCCCGAGGTGGCCCGTTCCGACGAGCTGCATGCTCTTCATGGCGTCGCTGACGGCGTTCAAGACGTGCGCGTTCCCATGTCCGAGGACGAGCGGTCCCCACCCCATCACGTAGTCGATGTAGCGATCGCCGTCCAGGTCCCAGACGTGGGCTCCGCTGGCACGTTCGACGAACAGCGGGTGCGGCCGCATCGCCGCCCGCATGCCTGAACCGGCGCCACCGCCGATGCTCTGCTGAGCTCGGGCGAACGCGGTCCTCGATGAGTCCAGGCTCACTCTGTCTCCTTCTTCCCTGGTGGTTTCTGCAGCGCCGCTTGTTCAGACGAAGTGAGGTGGCCTGCGTGACTGCCATTCCAGTACCTGTTCGAGAGCTGACCCCAGACGGAGAAGTACGGCCTCGCAGAACGGGCCGCCCACGAGCTGAGCGCCCACCGGAAGGCCGTCGGTGTCAACAGCCACGGGTAGAGAGATGGCGGGAAGCCCGGTGATGTTCACGAAGGCGCAGAAAGCCAGCATGCGAGCTTCGAACTCGCTGCTCCCATCCAGACGACGGTTGGCATCCTCGAGTACGGTGCCGACCTCGGGCACCCGCGTCGCCAAGGTCGGAGTGAGGAGAACATCGAAGTCGTCGAACCAATGCGCGATCATCCTCCGTGACTCGAGGTGCATCTCGAAGACATCGCGGATGTAGTCACTCGACGGTCTCTTCTCGCCCATCGCCATCCTGGCCGCGATGTAGGGCTCGGTAGCATCGGCACTGCTCCAGGGCAGCGCGTGGAGCCCTGCGCCCAGAACGGTGTAGAGGTAGATCTCGATAGCCCGGCTACTGATGATCTCGGGACGGAGCGGGACGATATTGTGACCGAACTCCTCCAGGAGCTGAGCTGTCGTTTCCGCAGCCGCTACGCAAGCTGGATCGACCGGCACTCCGGCGGGAGCCTGGGTCAGGAGTCCGATGCGCAACGGCTGCACGGGTCGGTTGAGTTCTTCGACGAACGGCCGCTCCGGCGTCGGGGCGCGGTACCAGCCGAGGGGATCGGCAACCGACAGAGCGTCCAGGACTCCCGCGGCGTCTTGCACGGTCCGTGTCAGCGCTCCACCGGCAGCGCCGTGCTCCCAGAGCAGGACCTTCGAGGGTACTCGCGCACGGCTCGGCTTCAGCCCGACCAGTCCGGTACAGCTCGCCGGCATCCGGATGCTGCCCGCCCCGTCCCCGCCGCTCGCGATTGGCGCGAGACCACCCGCTACCGCTGCTGACGCCCCACCGCTGGACCCGCCAGGCGTGCGGTCCAGGTCCCAGGGATTCCGGGTGATGCCGTACGCCGTGTTCTCCGTGACCTGGGTCATTGCGGCTTCCGGCGTGTTGGTCCTGCCCATCGGGATGAAGCCGGCCGCCAGGATCCGGTCGACGATGAGGTCGTTCTCCAGTTGCGGCGCATCGGAGAACGCCGTCGATCCGAACGTGTTCGGTTGGCCCGCCACGCTGACGACGTCCTTGATGGGCATCGGAACCCCGGCGAAGGGAGGAAGCCGGTCCTCGCTGTCGCGAAGAGCCCGTTCCACCCGCCTGGCTTGTTCGAGCACCTCCTCGTCGTTGCGCCAGATGATGGCGTTCAGAGCAGGGTTGTGCCTCTCGATCCGGTCGAGGTAGAACTCGGCCACTTCGACAGGGCTGATCGCGCGGGTCCGGATCTGTGCTGCAAGTTCAGTCGCTGAGATAAAGGGGTCCATACCTGAGATCCGTTACTGCCGCAGTTCGCGTCGGAGGATCTTGCCGGTGACGGTCTTCGGAAGCTCGTCGAGAATGATGACCTCTCGCGGGTACTTGTACGCGGCCAGCAGGCCCCGACAGTACTCGATGATCTCGTCGGTCGTGACGTTCGAATCGGACAGCGACACGTACGCGCGAACGGTTTCTCCGCGATAGGGGTCCGGAACTCCGACGACCGCTGCTTCGCGGACCGCGCCATGACTGTAGAGGACGTCCTCGACCTCTCGCGGCCACACCTTGTAACCGGAGGCGTTGATCATGTCCTTCTTGCGGTCGACGATGTAGAAGCGGCCGGCTTCGTCCATGAAAGCGATGTCACCGGTCCGCAGTTCGCCGTCCGGCAGTGCTGTCGCGGTCGCCTCTGCGTTCTGCCAGTACCCAGGAGTGACTTGCGGCCCGGAGATGGCCAGCTCGCCGACACTCCGCGGCGGGAGTGCACGGCCTTCCTCGTCGAGGATCCTCGCGATCGTCGAGGAGACCGGGACGCCGATCGACAGGGCGCCGGACTCCTCATCGACCGGTGCCCGGGTGCCGAAGGGGACGAAGTGGGTGACAGACGACGTCTCGGTGAGTCCATAAGCATTGTGGATGTACACGCCGAACCGGGACTCGAACTCTTCTGCAACTGCCGGGGGAACGGCAGCCCCACCGGAGTACACGCGAGAGAAGCAAGCGAAGTCGGACCGGTCGACGCCCGCTGCGTTGCTCAACGCGATGAACGCGGTGATGGCGCCGACCGTGAACGTCGGGGCGTGTTCGCGGATCGCCTCGAGCATGACTTCGGGATGGAAACGGTGGGTGAGAACGAGTTGGGACCTTGACGCCAGAGCGAGGACCGCGTGAGCGACGAGGCCGGTGATGTGGAACAGCGGCGCGATGGCGAGCACGGAATCGCCGGGACGAAGGTCCGCCCACACGCGGAGGGTCGCAGCATTCGCCATCAGGTTGCCGTGGGTGTTGATCGCGCCCTTCGGGCGACCGGTCGTCCCGGACGTGTAGGTGATGGTCGCCGGGTCATGCTTCTGGAGCGGGACCGACGGCGCTCCGCGGCCGGAGAAAAGACGCACGACTTCGCTGAGGTCTGACACCCCCGCATCGACGGCGTCGGACCCGATTGGCGACAGCACTCGGAAGTCGTCGCGTGACTGATGGTCGTGATCGCTGTAGGTGATCACGGTTTCGACAGAGCTGGACGCCTCGAGCAAAGCTGCACGCACGACGTCGCGGTGGAGGTGGTCCAGAGTGAGGATCGCTACCGCACCCGAATCGCTCAAGATGTGTCGGAGTTCCCCGACGCGGTTCATCGGATTGACGGGGACCGCGGCTCCGCCGGCCTTCCACGCGGCCAATAGACCGATCACGAAAGCGGGATCGTTCTGAGCGAAGATCGCCAAGCGGTCGGCCGGCCGGAACCCGTGGTGGATCAGATGGTGAGCGAGGGCATCGGCCGCGTCGGCGAGCTCGGAGATCGAGAGCACGCCGTCGAAGTACTTGATCGCCGGGGCCTGGGGGTCGGCCGTCACGGCTGCATCGAGCATCGCAACTCCGTGTTCGTACTCTGCGGTGATGTCCGCGGGAACTCCGTCGTTGTACTGGAGGAGCCAAGGCTTGTCCATGCGGTGCTGCCACCAACTTTCAGTAGCAAGATCATTTCTTGCTGAATCCATGTGCTGTTTTTACGGAAAAGTGGACCGCTTGGCACAGATAGCGCGAGTGTTTCACATTGGCACATCGCGACGCAACGCCTCATACTGAACTCGTGGCCACATCCGACGTGAACTTCGAAGCCCCCCCGAAGCGACTAGGAACGTCGCTCACCCGAGACGCCGTGCTAGCTGCCGCAACTCGGGAGTACCTGGCGGGACGACCCCTAGACATGTCCGCGCTCGCCACCGAGGTGGGCATCGGGCGTTCGACCCTGTACCGCTTGGTCGGAGCACGCGAGGACCTGCTCAGCGTCGTACTGGGCGAAGCGGCAGACCGGACGTTCGCCTACGCCCGCAAGCACACCACCGCGCCCGGAGGAGCCGAGCGGATCGTGGAGGTGATGGATCGGTTCATGCATGCAGTCGCGGAGGCGCGGCCGCTCCAGGAGCTCTCCCGCCGCGAACCCCTGGTGATCGTCCGGATCCTGCTGGTTCCTGGACCGGTCGAGAAGGTGTCGGGGCGGAACGTCGCCGCCATGCTCGCGGAGGAGGAGGCCGCCGGACGACTCGAACTGTCGCTGCCTCCGGACGTCCTGGGCTTGGCGATCATCCGTATGTGTGATGCCCACCTCTACGCACCCCTGCTTGGGCGCACGGATCCTGAGATCGACACCGGCCTGGACCTGGTCGCCGCGTTGCTCGGGCATACCAGGCGGCCGGCAACGAAGTGAGCGAGAGCGAGACATTGCGCCCGACTGTATCATTGCGATACATATCGGACGATTGTTCCGCCATGGCGCCAGCAGTCTCCAGTGGGCCAGCGCTCAGAAGAAGGATGCGATGACAGACGACATTCCAGCGAACAGCCTCGACGGGTTCCATCGCGATCCGCGTGCGCAACAGGCGGACGAACAAGTCCGGGCATTCTTCGACGCCCTCAACCGGGGCGACGAGCTTGATCTCGATGGGGTCGTCGCTCGGAACTTCCTGAGTTATGACTACAACGGTACTCGGACCCGAACCGGATACAAGCGGTACCACCGGCGCCTGACGCAGGCGTTCGACGGGTTCCGTCATGACGTGCACGAGAACATCGGCGTCATCGTGGACGAGGACCTGGTCGCGGTGCGGACCACGGTGGCCGGCCGGCACGTCAACGAGTACGCGGGACACCCTGCCTCCGGGGCTCAGGTCGACACCTCGGCTTCTCACATCTTCCGCGTGCGGGACGGCCTGATCGTCGAGCACTGGCAGGTCTTCGACACGTACCGGATCCTGGTGCAGATCGGAGCCATCGCGGCAGCAGCCGGAGCATGGCAGGAAATGCTCGGCGCGCCGTCGTCGGGCTCCGCACTGTTCGATGAGCGCAGCGGAACCGACTTCGGTGTGCACGGGGGAGCGGGTTCTCCCGCAATTTCACGGGAGCTGCAGAAGAAACTGTGGGACGGCGTATTCGCCACCGGCAGCAAGGAGGACTCCGAATACATCGCGGAGGACCTCATCTCCAACTCCGGCTGGATCCCCGACGGCCGAGCACCATTCCTCGATGCCCTGTCGTCCGCGCGAGCCCGGAAGCCGGACGGGCGAGCGAATGCGACCCATATCGTGGCGGAGGGCAACATGTTCGTCGTCCGATCCGCTTGGGACGGCACTATGGTCGCGACCGGCAGGGATCACGACGCCTCGTCCGTCGACATCTTCCGGGTAGAGAACGGTCAACTCCAGGAGCATTGGGAGACCGTCGATCAACTGCGCCTGTACCAGGACTACGGCGTGCTGAACGCAGACATTCGCGATGAGTGAGCCAGGACGCTCGATGATCAGGAGGATGTACGCATGACCACCGGGCTGCAGTTGCGCTCGCTCGTGAGCTCGGACGGCGCGTTGCGGCTGTCGTTCGTCGAGGTCGTACTGGACGACATCGGTCCGGATGACGTCGTGGTCCAGGTAGAGGCGACCCCGTTGAATCCTTCGGATCTGCGCCTCCTGTTCGGCCAGGCGGACATGTCGACACTGGAGGTGTCCGGAACGGGAGCGGACCGGGTCGTCACCGCATGGGTCAGCCCCAAAGCGCTGCAACGGAACACGGCACGGCTCGACCTCTCCTTGCCGGTCGGCAACGAAGGTGCTGGCAAGGTGGTGGCTGCGGGGAACTCCGAGGCCGCGCAAGCTCTGCTGGGCAAGACGGTGTCGATGATCGGCGGCTCGATGTACTCGGAGTACCGCCTCCTGGACCGACGGTCATGTCAGGAACTGCCGGAGGGTGTCGACGCTGTACAGGGTGCGTCCTGGTTCATCAATCCGATGACCACCCTGGCTTTCCTGGAGACGATGCGCACCGATGGACAGCGTGCCCTGGTCCACACGGCGGCCGCGTCGAATCTGGGGCGGATGCTGAACCGAGTGTGTATCGAGGACGATGTCGCGTTGGTCAACATCGTGCGTAGTGACGCACAAAGGGAGATCCTTGAGCAGATCGGGGCCCGATACATCGTCGATTCGACCTCGGACACCTTCCGGGCGGACTTGACGGCTGCGATCTCTTCGACCGGTGCGATGGTGGCCTTCGACGCCACCGGCGGCGGCACCCTCGCTGGGCAAATCCTCAGCTGCATGGAGGCCGCAGCGCGTGCTGAATCCGGCGAGTACAGCGCGTACGGGACCGACGTCCACAAGCGGGTTTACAGCTACGGCAGCCTGGACACGCGTCCGACCGAGATCGTCCGCGACTTCGGGTTCGCCTGGTCGCTGAGCGGCTGGTTGTTGTGGCCGACACTCACGCGACTCGGGGCGGAGAAGCAGGGTGAACTCCGTGAGCGGGTCGTTCGGTCGCTTACCACCACCTTCGCGAGCGAGTACACGGACCAGATCTCACTGTTCGACGTGATCGACCCAGTGGTGCTGGACCGCTACAGCCGGTTGCGGACCGGGGAAAAGTACCTCATCAGACCCAACACCTGGGCCTGAAGCGAACGCACAACCAGACGAATCTCATCAGAAGCCAGGAGGCGCAGGATGCCTCGAGGAGCTTCTGGTCATCAGCGACCACCGATCGAACTGCGTATGGAGGACTGCCGCGGCAGAAACGGAGCCCCGAGACCAGCACGGCTTACCTGTCGGCACTCTTTGATCAAGGCGACTTCTGCCTCATTTATCCCATGCCATGACGGAATCGACGGCTTTATTTAGAGAAGGTTGAGGATCAGGTCATACGGGGTTATCTGTCCGGGCGGCAGCCCCGTCCACCATCGGAGCAAGGTGCCCGTTCCGATGCCCGGATGGACCATGAGGATCGTCAGACTGGCCAACTTCGTCACGCCTCGCTCGGGGGGCCTCCGGACCGCCCTTGAAGAGCTGGGTGCCGGTTACACGGCTGCGGGGCACGACGTGGTCCTGGTCGTTCCAGGCGATCGTCCCGGACACCGGGAGACCCGGGCCGGGCTGGTCGTCACCGTGCCTGGGCCGGTCGTGCCGGCCACCGGTGGATACCGCGTCATCACCGCCCGCCGAGCGCTCGCCCGCCTGCTCGACGATCTGAAGCCCGACCGGCTGGAGGTGTCGGACCGTACGACCCTCCGCTGGACGGGCGACTGGGCGCGCTCCCGCGGCGTCCGTTCCGCCATGGTGTCGCATGAGAGCCTCGACGGCCTGCTGCGGTTGTTCACTCCCCGTGCCGTACGCGACCCGGGCGGCCCGCCGACCCCGTTCACCCGGACCCTGGCGGACCGGCTCAACCTGGCCACCGCCCGCTCGTTCGACGTGGTGATCTGCACCACCGATTGGGCGTCCGCCGAGTTCCGGCGGCTGGGTGTGCCCAACCTTGTTCGCGTGCCGCTCGGCGTCGACCTGACCCGTTTCGCCCCCAGCCGACGCGATCCGGCGCAGCGGCGAACACTGGCAGGTCCCGGCGAGCACCTGCTCGTGCACTGCAGCCGGCTCTCCGCGGAGAAACGGCCGGACCAGCCGATCCTGGCGCTGCGGGAGCTGCGCCGCCGGGGCGTGCCGGCGGTGCTCGTGGTCGCCGGAGACGGCCCCCGGCGGCGCGCCCTGGAAAAGCTGGCCGGCGGGCTGCCGGTCCGGTTCCTCGGGCACGTCGCCGACCGTGACGAGGTCGCACGCCTGCTGGCCGGGGCGGATGTCGCCATCGCACCCGGGCCCGTCGAGACGTTCGGCCTGGCGGCACTGGAGGCCCTGGCCGCCGGAACGCCCGTCGTCGTGTCCGCGCACAGCGCCCTTCCCGAGGTGATCGGTGACGCGGGGATCGCCGTCCAAGGTGGTCCTGAGGCGTACGCCGACGCGATCGAGCGGCTGCTGGCCCGCGACGAGGAGGACCGTCGCACCGCGGCCCGCCGCCAGGCGACACGGTTCGGCTGGCCCTCCTCCGCGGCCGGGTTCCTGCAGGCCCACGGGTTGCCCGCGCCCCCGGTGCGCAGCGGAGATCGACAGTGACCACGACGGCGATGGCAGAGCTGACGATGACGACGACGCGACTGGTCGCGCTTGGCGACTCGGTGACCGAAGGGCTGGGCGACCCGCTGCCCGGCGGCGGCTGGCGGGGCTACGCCCGGCTGCTGGCGGACGCGCTCGGCTCCCGCGAGCAGGTGGCATTCGACAACCTCGCGAACAGCGGGGCGACCTGCCGGGATCTCGCCACCGGCCAGCTTCCCCGGGCACTGTCCCTGCGGCCGACGCTGGCCGCTGTGCTGGCCGGGGTCAACGACACGCTGCGGGGCGACTTCTCGCTGCCCGCGATCGCCCACGATCTGGAGACGGTGGTGGGCGGACTGCGCCGTACGGGCGCCACCGTCCTCACCGCCCGCCTGCCCGACCCCGGCCTGATGCTCGGCGTCCCCGACCTCGTACGACGACCGCTGACCCGGCGGATGCGCGCGATCAACATGATCCTCGATGGGCTGGCGGAGACGTACGGGACGGTCCACGTCGACCTGGCCGCCCATCCCGCCCTGTACGAACGCCGGATGTGGAGCGTCGACCGCCTGCATCCAAGCGTGCGCGGCCACCATCTGCTGGCCCGGCTGTTCGCCGCCGAGCTGGCCGCTCGCGGGTTCCCCGTCCGTGCGATGCCGGAGGAGGAACCATCCGGGGCGAGCGCCACGGCGTGGGCGAGCGCCCGCTGGATGGCGGTCGAGGGCACCGGCTGGGTCGTACGACGGGCGAGGGACTTCCTGCCCCGGCTCGGCACGCTCGTCCTCAGTGAGGCCTGGCACGCCGTACGAGGGCGGACGACTGTGCTGGACGACCGGTTCCAGGCGGAACTGGAGCCCGTCCTGCGCCGCATCTGCCTACCCCCGGCATGAGCACCCACCCTTCGCCGAACGGCACGACCAAGGGAGACCCCGCATGAGAGTCGCCATCGTCTCCGAATCCTTTCTCCCTCAGGTCAACGGGGTGACGAACTCGGTCTGCCGGGTTCTGGAGCATCTCGCGGACCGGGGCCACCAGGCGACCGTGATCGCCCCGTGCCGTGCACCGGGCACCTACGCCGGGTTCCCCGTCCACGCCACCCCGGCATTCCAACCGCCGTTCTACCGGTCGTTCCGGGTGGGGCTGCCGAGCCGGCGGATCAGCACGGTGCTGACGGATTTCAAGCCCGACATCATCCATCTGGCCTCCCCCACGGTCGTGGGAGCGGCGGGCGTGACCGCCGCCGTCCAGCTCGGCGTCCCCGCCGTCGCCGTCTTCCAGACCGACCTGGCCGGCTTCGCCCGGCAGTACGGCGTGCGCGGGATGGACGCCATGATCTGGTCCTGGCTGCGACATATCCACACCAGGGCGGCCCGCACGCTCGCCCCCTCCACCGCGACGATGGCCGAGCTGGTCGAGCGCCGGATTCCCCGGCTGCGGCTGTGGGGCCGCGGCGTGGATCTCGACCGTTTCAACCCGGCCCACCGCTCGGAGCAGCTGCGGCGGGAGCTCGCACCGGACGGCGAGGTGATCGTCGGTTACGTCGGCCGCCTCTCTCCGGACAAGCGCGTGCACCTGCTCACCGAGCTGGCGGGCCTGCGGGGCGTCAGGCTGGTCGTCGTGGGGGACGGCCCGGCCGCGCCGGCGCTGCGCCGCCGGCTCCCCGACGCGGTGTTCTGCGGGTTACGCACCGGCGAGGACCTGTCGCGGATCCTCGCCTCGTTCGATGTGTTCGTGCACACGGGCGCCAACGAGACCTTCTGCCAGGCCGTGCAGGAAGCGCTGGCGGCCGGAGTCCCGGTCGTCGCGGCGGCCGCGGGCGGCCCGCTGGACCTCGTACGGCCGGGGCACAACGGTCTGCTCTACCCGCCGGAATCGCCCGCTCTGATGCGGGAGGCGGTGGAGCACCTGGTGGCGGATCCCGCCGCGCGATCCCGGATGAGCGCGCAAACCCGGGAGTCCGTGCTGGCCAGCACGTGGACCGCCCTCTGCGAGCGGCTCGTCGAGCACTACGAGTCGGTCCTCGAAGGGGATGAGAGTCCTTCGGAGGCGCCGGACCGGCTGCGGCCTCACCAGAGTCTGATGTCGTAGATCCGATGCCCAGGAGGCCGTGATCTCAGGGTCCGTCTCAGGGTTCATCTCAGGGTTCTGGCCGAAGCGACGGGCGCGGGATGCGCATATATAGGGAGCATGACCCAAACACACGCTCGTCCGCGGTGGGCGCGATGAGCGAGTTACCGGAGTTCATCGCAACGCTGTTGTCGGCGCTGGATCGGGAAAGCCCCGCCATAGTCGGGTTGACCCTGTTATTTCTGCTCGCCATGGAGGGCACGCTGCTGGTCGGCCTGCTGGTGCCCGGCGACGCCGCGCTCCTTGTCGCCGGCATGGCGCTGCATGGCCCGTGGGAGATCGCCGGAGTGGCCGCGGCGGGGATTGTGGGGTGCTTTCTCAGCGCATCCGGGGGTTATCTGATCGGCTCCCGGTTCGGCCCGCAGCTGCGCGTGGGTCGTGTTGGCGGCTGGGTGGGGCGGGAACGCTGGGAGCGCGCCGAGCGGGCGATGGCGGACCTGGCCGTCGGCGGCACCGCTCTCGCGGTCGCCTACTTCATGCCGGTGGTACATGCCCTCACCCCGATCTTGGCGGGCGCGTTTGGTGTCTCCTACCGGAAGTTCATGGTACGGGCCATGATCGGGGGGACCGCCTGGGTGACCGGCTACCTGATTCTGGGCTCGGTCGCCGGCGGGGTGATTCGCCGGAACCTGGATCTCGTCGTGCCGCTGGTCGCCCTGGTCGCGCTGGTCGCGGCGGCGATCCCGGTGGTGCGCCGACTGCGTCGGCGGCGGCACGAACGGCGTCAGCCGGTGGGCACACGCGAGCCCTAGGAGTGATCGAGCTCCAGCATCGGGGTCAGGCGGGGAATCGCACGCCGACCAGCCCTTCGGAGACCTCCCAGAGCCTGCGGGCGTCGTCCATGCCGCGCGGCGGAGGCCACAGGTCTCGCCGGGCAGGAGCGCCGCCGAGGTTGCTCCGTCCCCGAGGGCCGTAGAACTCGCTGCCCTTCGCGTCAGGACCGGTCGCGGCCAGCAGCGCCGGCAGGGCTGCGGTCTCGACGGTGCCCACGAGGACGCCCATGCGGGAGAGCGCGCGGATCGCGCGGACCGGTCGTCGTGGACATCCACATCGATCTGGCGGCCCGTGCCGTGCCGGAATGGCAGGCGACGGAAAAGACGTTGTAGGGGAGTGGCACGATATTTAGATGATTCGCAAATCATCGAATAGCTGGTCCATGGTGGCCTCAGGCAGCAAGTACGTGAGCTTTGTGGTGGTTCTGGGGGGCTCTGATCGCGCTGGGGCCGCTCACTGTGGACATGTACCTTCCGGCGCTGCCCGCAGTTGCGTGACGGCCTCCAGGTCACCGATCTTCAGGCCCGGCTCGCCTTCACCGGCATGCTCCTGGGCCTGAGTACGGGACAGCTGCTCGTCGGTACGCTCTCCGATGCCCTGGGCGGCGGCGACCGCTGATCTTCGGTCTGGTGGCCCTGCGTGCTGCTTGTTGAGATTTCGACGAAAGCAGAAACTTGACAGCCTGGATACGCGGCGTACCATTAAGCAAATAAGCCGTGTCGCAAGGTCTTACTGGCGAGTAACTTAATCTAGATGACGGGGAATCATCGGTGAAACGAGGACAGGCCGTGCTCGGCGCGTCCCCCCTGGAGAGATCGCAGGTTGATCAGTACATCAGCGTGTTCCGGGCGCTCTCCGAACCACTTCGCCTCGACGTCATCTCGATGTTCGGTGACGATGACACGTGTGCATGCACACTCCTGGACGAGCGCCTCCCGATCTCCAAGTCGACGATCTCTTATCACGTGAAGATCCTCTACGAGGCCGGCCTCATCGACGTCCGCAAGGAAGGCCGCTTCTACCACTACGACCTTCGCCGCGAAGTCTTCGACTATTTCGTTCCCGGCCTTCTTGAGCGACTGCGCCTCGAACGCCTGCGCGGGGAACAAACAGCATCAACTCGGTGACCGGCCCCGCAGCGCGTGACGTCATCGCGGAGAGCTGCGAATAGGTCAGTGGCGTGCGGCGCCGTCGTGTCATCCTGGAGACGATCTCCATCTTCCCGCCCGCGTGCAGGTCGGTCGGAGACGGGGTCGCCCGCGAAGGGGCGCCCCGCGCTGGGAAGGTCCCCGGCGACAGCGCCGCCGACGACCATTCCCGGGCGTTCATCCCGCTCTTGACGCTGCCGCTCGATCATGGAGCAACGACCCATCGCACGCGGATCCCGCGGCGACGAGAGTCGTCATGGCCGGTGGTTCCGATGGCATGTGCGAAACGCCATGGAACTCGTCATTTCCTGCCCAATCCTGGCGTGGAGGCGCCGATGAGGATTGAGGTGTTGCCGAGGCCGAGTTGGCCGGCGTCCATTTCCTGGTGGGCGCGGCCGATTTCCTCGAAGGGGAGGACGCGGGTCATGCAGGGGTCGATCTTGCCCGCGCGGACGAGGTCGTTGTAGGCGTTGGCCTGCGCGTCGTTGGTGCCGTGTGAGCCCTGGAGCCGCTTCTGCCGTACCCAGTGATAACGGAGGTCGACCACGGCGCTGTAGCCGGTTGTGCCTGCGCAGACGACGACCATTCCGCCGCCGTCGCAAACGAAGATCGATGTGGGGATCGTGTCCTCGCCGGGATGTTCGAAGACGATCGCGGGGCTCTTGCGTTCGCCGACGATTTCCCAGATCTTGTTGCCGAACGCTCGTGCGCCTGCCATCCACGCCTTCTGGCCCGGTCCGTCCGTCCAGTGCGGGGGGACGCCCCAGTGGTCGAACTCGGTGCGGTCGATGTAACCCGCGGCCCCGAGCGACACGCAGTACTTGCCCTTTTCGGCGTTGGAGACGACGGCGACCGGGATCGCGCCCGCGAGCTTGGCGAGCTGGATCGCCTGTGTCCCCAAACCGCCGGAGCCGCCCCAGATGAGGACGACGTCGCCCGCTTGGACGGTGTTGCCCTCCCAGCCGAAGAGCATCCGGTAGGCGGTGGTGCCGACGAGGGATGGAGCGGCGGCCTCCTCCCATGTCAGATGGTCGGCTTTGGGCATGAGCTGGTGCGCCTGCGCGACGGTGAACTGGCCGAAGGCGCCGTAGTTGGGGCCGTCGTATCCCCATACCTTCGCGCTGGGCGCGGTCATCGGGTCTTTTCCGGCTTTGACCCAGGGGTCGTCGCGGTCCCACCAGCCGTGGTGGATCACGACTTCGTCGCCGATCTGGACGTTGGAGACGTCAGGGCCGACGGCGTAGACGATTCCGGCGGCGTCGCTGCCGCCCACGTGGAAATCCTCGGTGGCGCCGGCCTTCTGGCGGGCCGCGACGATGTCGATCGGGATGCCGCGCGCGGCCCAGACGTTGTTGTAGTTGATACCCGCGGCCATGACTGCGACGAGCACCTCGTCCGCCTGGATAGAAGGTGTGTCGATCTCCTCGATCTGGAACGCGTCAATCGGCTCGCCCATGCGGTCCTGACGGACCACCTGCGCGAGCATCCTCCGCGGCACCTCACCAAGAGGCGGGATGCTGCCGATCGGAAAAGCGCTCGTCATGATTTCCTGGATCCTCCCTCTATACGATCATTCGAGAACCATCGAACAGTGCGCCGACCAGCGCTGTCAAGTCCGACCTCAGCGCGGCGCGGCGATCGCGTGCCATGTCAGAGCGCTAGTGGCGCGTATACCACGGGAGGCCGACCGCGTCCTGTAAGCCGTTGAAACGTTGTCGAAACATCCGCGTCGAAAGTACTTGACGTCCGCTGTGGCGACTATCACCATGGTGGAACGAACGCGATGATGATTCGAGAAGCATAGAAACGTCGAGTTCGATTCGATCGCGGAGGTCTGTTCGACGCACCTACCGCCCGACACAGCTAGCGGTGACTCAGAGCCAGGTGGCGGAGGAGCTACACAGCATGACTCGAATATTCAGCACAAAGGTGGGGCAGGGCACGGTCGGGGTGCTCCTCACGTTAACGATCCCGCTCGCCGCGTGTTCGAACGCGCAGACACAGGCCTCCAGTCCAAGCGGGAGCACCGGGCTCGCGAGTGCCGACCGCGAGGGGATCCTGCGGGCGGCCGCGGGGCTCACCACACCCTCACTGAGCGGCAGTTTCGACCCGGTCAAGTCCATCTCGGGATGCGACATCCTGCTCGGCCGCCTCATTTTCGGCACGCTCATCACCCTCGCTCCGGACCGGACCATCAAGCCGGGGCTGGTCGAGAGCTGGGACGTCGTCGATGAGAAAACGCTCGATCTGCACATCCGCGCGAACATGAAGTTCCACAACGGCGAGGTGTTCGACGCCAAGGCCGTGAAGGCCGGAATCGATCGCAATCGCGCCAAGGATTCCGCCTACGCCGGATCGCTTGAGGCGATCGTGGACGCCGAAGCCGTGGACGACAAGACTGTGCGAATCCGCACGTCGCGGCCCGCCGCCGGTGGACTCCTGGCGACGTTCGCCGGCCGTGAAGGCATGATCCCCGCCCCCGCCTCCATCGCCGACGGCACGCTTGGCACCACGCCGATCGGCGCCGGGCCGTTCAAGGTGGCCGAATGGCGCCCGGGCGAGTCGATGAAACTCAGAAGGCACGACGCCTATTTCGACCCGGACCAGTTCCCCTACGCCGGAATCGACTTCGTGCATCTCACCGATGTGGCCGCGGTCCGTAACGCCCTGCTCGCCGACAACCTCGATCTGGGATTCGTCGACCTGGAGGGAATAGACGCGCTCAAGGCGAACCCGAGAACCGGAGCACAGGTCAACACCTCGGACTCCGCGTACTACGTGAACCTCAACACCAGCCTGCATGACCCGCCCTTGGACAACCTGAAGGTGCGCCAGGCCCTGAACTACGCGTTCAACCGAGCCGAGGTGGCCAAGACGATCTTCGGCCCGACCGCGGCGCCGAAATGGCAGATCTTCCCCAAGGGTTTCCCGGGCCATGACCCGGCCCTCGAAAACTATTACACGTTCGACCCGGCCAAAGCCAAGCAGCTGCTGGCCGAAGCCGGATATCCCAACGGCTTCGCCATGACGATGCAGGCATTCCCGACCGGGCCCTCCGCACGCTCGGCTGAAGTGCTGAAATCAAATCTCGCGGACATCGGCGTCAATCTCACGATCGTGCCCGGGCCGAACATGACCCAGGACTACCACATCGACAAGAAAACGAACGCCGGCCAGAACTGGTGGATTCCGCGCACCGACCCGACCCTGACCTTTCTCAGCCTGTACGGCCCGGTAGGCGTACTCAACACCAGCAAATATAGCAACCCCGCCCTGAACGACATCGTCTACGGTGTCCAAGGCTCGACCGATCAAGCCGAGATCAACACCGGCCTCCAGCAGGCATCGAAGATCATCGTCGAGGAAGCGCGCGAGATCGGCGTCGCGTACACACCCTCGACGTGGGGCTACTCCGCTCGGGTGGGCTTCAAGGACGGCGCCCTGCGGGACTACGGCAACGCGTGCACCGGCGCCGACTTCTCGTCGATCTTCATCAAGAAGACGTAGGCCGATGTCGGCAACTCACCAGGAGGAGGTTGGCCCGTGCCGATCCAATACATCGTGAAGCGCCTGATCAGCCTCCTCCCGGTACTGCTCATCGTCTCGATCGGGATCTTCGGGCTGACCTACCTGATCCCGGGCGACGCCGCCGTCACGCTCGCCGGCGAGTCGGCGTCGCCCGAGCGCATCGAGGCGATCCGCACCGAGCTCGGGCTGAACGAAGCGCCGCTGGTCCAGTACTGGACCTGGTTGTCGGGCGTGCTGCACGGAGACCTCGGCACCTCGCTGTACATGCACGTGCCAGTGACGACCGAGCTGCTGCGGCGCTTCCCGGTGACCATCAGCCTGGCGATCGGCGCGCTGGTCGTCACGATCGTCGGCGGCCTGGCGGGCGGGATCGCGGCCGCGCTGCGCCGGGGCACCTGGGTCGACCGGCTGGTGCAGGGCGGGGCGAGTGTCGGGATCGCCATGCCGAGCTTCTGGATCGCCCTCATCCTCATCGTGGTGTTCGCCGTCAACCTCGGGTGGTTCCCGGCGATCGGCTACACCTCCATCTCGGAATCGCCGACCGGCTGGCTCCAGAGCATCACGATGCCCTCCGTCGCGCTCGGCGCCGCTGGCGCGGCTGTTGTCGCCCGCCAACTCCGCGGCTCGCTCATCGACGTCATGAACATGGACTATGTCCGTACGGCGAAGGCCCGCGGCCTGTCACCGCGCAGGATCGTCGCCAAGCACGCGCTGAAGAACGCGGTCATGCCGATCCTGACGCTGCTCGGCGTGCAGGTCGCCTACCTGCTGGGCGGCACGGTCATCGTCGAGCAGATCTTCGGTATCCCGGGCGTCGGAAAGTACATCTACGATTCGGTCTTCACGCTGGACCTGCCTGTGGTGCAGGGCGCGGTGCTCGTCATCGCCCTCCTGGTGGTGTTGATCAATTTCCTCGTCGACATCTCCTACGGATTCGTGAACCCGAAGTTGAGGCAAGAGTGATGACCACAGCCACTGCCATCGTTCCCGGTCTGACCATGGAGAGGCGATCGACGTTCTGGCTCCGGTTCTCGCGCAACCGGAGCGGCGTGATCGCGGCGGCGTATCTGGTGCTGCTCACAGCCGTCGCCTTCGGTGCTCCGCTGATCGCCCCATACGATCCGCTGGAGCAGACGCTCGCGGCGATCAACCAGCAACCGTCGGCCGCGCACTGGCTCGGCACCGATGACATCGGGCGCGACATCCTCAGCCGGATGATGTACGGAGCGCGGGTGTCCCTCATCGCCGGTGTCGCCTCAGTCGGCCTCTCGCTGCTGATCGCCCTGCCGCTGGGGCTGGTGAGCGGGTACGTCAAGGGTCCGCTGGACACGGTGATCATGCGTTTCGCGGACGCCGTCCAGACCCTGCCCGCCCTCGTGCTGGCACTGACGATCAGCGCCGTCCTCGGACCGGGCCTGCGCAACGCCACCATCGCGCTCGCGGTCGTCTTCCTCCCCACATTCCTCCGGCTCATCCGAGGGCAGGTCCTGGCGGTCCGGGAAGAGACCTATATAGAGGCATCGAGGTCGATCGGCACACCGACCTTCGACATCATCCGCCACCGGGTGCTGCACAACATCGCCTCGCCCCTCATCGTCCAGGCCGCGGTCACCATGGGGTTCGCGCTGCTGGCGGAGGCGGCCCTGTCGTTCCTCGGCCTGGGTGTCCAGCCGCCGAGCCCCAGTTGGGGGCGGATGCTCTCCAGCAGCTACACCTACGTCTACACCGCCGGTTGGCAGATCTTCATTCCCGGTGTCGCGATCGCGCTGACCGTCCTGGCGCTCAACGTTCTGGCTGACGCACTGCGGGACTCGTTGGGTCGGGAGATTCGGACCAGTTGAGAGGTCGTCAGCATGACAACGCTCATCGTGAATGAGGAAGTAATGGACGAAGTCAGGGCCGATCCTCTCCTGTCCGTTGAGAACTTCGCCGTGGAGTTCGCCACCGGGCACGGATGGTCACGGGTGGTGGACGATGTCAGTTTCTCCGTGCGGGCCGGGGAGACGATGGGGCTGGTGGGGGAGAGCGGCTCGGGCAAGAGCGTCACGGCGATGTCGATCATGCGGCTCATCCCCACGCCGCCCGGACGGATCGCCGCGGGGCGGATTCTGTTCGAGGGGCAGGACCTGCTCGCGCTGGACGAGCCGCAGATGCGCAAGGTGCGCGGCAACCACATCGCGATGATCTTCCAGGAGCCGCTCACCGCGCTGAACCCGGCCTTCACGATCGGCGACCAGCTCGTCGAGGCGATCCGCGCGCACCGCAAGGTGACCAGAAAGCAGGCCGGCGACCGGGCCGCCGAACTCCTCGACCTGGTCGGGATCCCCGGCGCGCGGCAGCGCCTCAGGGACTACCCGCACCGCTTCTCCGGCGGAATGCTGCAGCGGGCGATGATCGCCGGCGCGCTGGCCTGCAGCCCGAAGCTGCTGATCGCGGACGAACCCACGACAGCCCTCGACGTCACGGTCCAGGCGCAGATCCTGACCCTCCTGCGCGGGCTGCAACAAGAGTTCAACATGGCGATGCTGTTCATCTCCCATGACCTCGGCGTGGTCGCCGACATCTGCGACCGGGTCGCGGTCATGTACGCGGGCCAGATCGTGGAGTCGGCCACCGTATACGAGCTGTTCGAACGGCCGCTGCACCCCTACACCGAGGGACTGCTCCTCGCGATGCCCCAGCACGGCAAGCCGACCGATCGGCTCGTGCCGATCCCGGGTGTGGTGCCGGAAGCGGCGAGCGTAGCCGATCGGTGCAGGTTCGAAACCCGCTGCAGGTACGCGGCCGACGAGTGCCGCGCCGCCCCGGTCCCGCTGACGTCGTACGGACCGCGGGCGACGCGCTGTGTCCGCTCGAAGGACCTGGTCCTGGGAGGTACCTCATGAGTGACGAGACGCTCGTCAAGGTCCAAGGCCTGCAGAAGCACTTCCCCGTCAGAAGCGGACTGTTCGGGCGGGTCACCGCGCAGGTCAGAGCCGTCGATGGGGTCGATTTCGAGATCCATCGGGGGGAAACCCTCGGATTGGTCGGCGAGAGCGGATCAGGGAAGTCGACGACCGGGCGCGCCGTGCTGCGGTTGATCGAGCCCAGCGCGGGGAGCGTGCACTTCGACGGGGTGGACATCCTCTCGCTGGACAGCGGGGCGCTGCGCCGGACTCGCGCACGCATGCAGATGATCTTCCAGGACCCCTACTCGTCGCTGGATCCGCAGGCCACCGTGGCCGACAGCGTCGGCGAGCCGCTCCGCGTGCATCGGGGACTGCGAGGCAGGGCGCGGGACGACGCGGTCGTCGAGCTGCTCGAAACGGTCGGGCTGCAGGCCCGGCATCTGCGCCGCTTCCCCTACGAGTTCTCCGGCGGGCAGCGCCAGCGCATCTGCATCGCGCGTGCGCTCGCGCCCAGTCCCGACCTCCTCGTCTGCGACGAGCCGGTCAGCGCGCTCGACGTGTCCATCCAGGCACAGGTGATCAACCTGCTGGAGGACATCCAGCAGGAGTTCGGGATCGCGCTGCTCTTCATCTCTCACGATCTCGCGGTCGTGCGGCACATCAGCGACCGCATCGCCGTCATGTACCTGGGCCGGATTGTCGAGATTGGGGAGGCGGAGCAGGTCTACACCCAGCCCCGGCATCCCTACACCGAAGCGCTGCTTTCCGCCATCCCCGTGCCCGATCCGGTCGTTCAGCGACGGCGGGACCGGATCGTCCTCGATGGTGACATTCCCAGTCCGCTCGCGCCGCCGCCGGGCTGCCGGTTCCATACGCGCTGCCCGTACGCGATGGACGTCTGCCGGGAGGTGGATCCGCCCATGATCCCGATGGCGGGCGGAGGGGTGGCCTGCCACCTGCACGACCGTGGCCCCCGCCTGCACGGCAGGTCCGTCCTGGAGATCGAGCCGCGGTCCCGTGCCGCTGAGCCCGTGCACGCCAATGTCAAGCCCTGAACGCTCAGGAGGCAAGAAATGACCAGTTCTCTTGACACGTCCGACATCGACCGCTACATCGGGGTGCCCCTCGGTCGCAGCGGCGCCGTCGAACCGATCCATGTGAACGACATCCGGCGGTGGGCGCAGGCGATGCGCCACCCCAACCCGCTCTACTACGACGCCGAATACGCGGCCGAGAGCCGGTTCGGCGGCATCGTCGCCCCGCAGTCCTTCACCGTCGTGTGCGACGCCGGTCATGGCGCTCGTCCTGCCCTGCAGGGCAAGATCCCAGAGTCGCACATGCTGTTCGGCGGGGACGAATGGTGGTTCTTCGGGCCGCGCATCGTCGCCGGGGACATGGTGACCGTGGAGCAGATGGCCTTCGACTACCGGCTGACGGAGACGCGCTTCGCCGGGCCGACCATCATCCAGCGTGGGGACAATCACTACACCAACCAGCGCGGCGAGAAGATCGCCCTCCAGCGATCGAGCGCCATCCGCTATCGTCCGGCGGCGGCGCGGGGCACCGGCGCCTACGCGGGTCTCGAAGAGGAGACGGAGTGGAGTGACGAGGACCTGGCTCGTCTCACCAAGGAGAAGGAGGCGTACATCGCGACGATCCGCGGTCTCGGTCATGGGCGGCGGAGCTGGGACGAGGTGAACGAAGGCGACGAGCTGCCGGCGAAGGTGATCGGTCCGCACAGCGTCGTGTCGTTTACCACGGAGTGGCGTGCTTACACCATGAACGCCTGGAACACGATGTTCCGCGAGGAGTACGTGCCGACGGAGGACCGGGGGTTCACCGCGGAGATGTCGGTGACCGGGGATGTCGACCTTGACCCTGAGTTCGGTGACGGGGCGTACTACGGGGCGTCGCGCGGGCACCTGTTCGAGCGGTATGCCCGGCGGATCGGTATGCCCCGGCCGTACGGGTATGGCGCTTCGATGGGGGCCTGGATTCTCGACTATCTCTCCTCGTGGGCGGGGGAGTGGGGGTTTGTCGCCCATTCGAAGGCGCAGTATCGGGGTCCGGCGCTTTCCGGGGATGTGACGTATCTGCGTGGCACGGTCACGGGCAAGGAAGCGTCGATGGTCGCGGGGCAGGGGGCGGTGAACATCGCGTACGTCATGACGAACCAGAAGGACGACGTTCTGTCGAAGGGGACAGCAGAAGTGCTGTTGCCGCGGGACTAGGGATGAGCGGTGTGCTGGAGGGGCTCCGGGTCGTCGACCTTTCGACCGGTATTCCGGCCGGGTTCGCAGCCCGCCTCCTCGCCGACAACGGCGCGGATGTCATCAAGGTCGAATCACCTTCTGGGGACGTGCTTCGTCAGGATATTTACGACTTTGTGTACTGCAACATGGGGAAAAGGTCCGTCGCTCTCGATCTGGAGGATGGGGACGCCCGCGCTGCGCTCGATGTCGTGCTTGATCGGGCGGATGTGGTGATCGAGTCCTGTGACGCTGTTGGGCGCGAGCGTTATGGGCTGGATCCTGACCGTCTTCGTGCGGGACGGGAGACCTTGATCGTGATCTCCGTGACGCCGTTCGGGGGGTCGGGGCCGTACCGGGATTGGCGGGCGTCGGAGCATGTCCTCTATGGGATGGGTCACGAGATGTACGCGACGGGTCAGCCTGATCTGCCGCCGGGGCCGCTGGCTCCGTACGTGAGCTGGCTCACGATCGGGTTCTCCGCCGCCGTTGTCACCCTGGCCGCTATGTACGGGGTCGCCAACGGGCAGGGAGGGAGTCATTACGACATTTCGGGGTTCGAGGCGATGGCTGCCTCTATCGACCGGCGTGCTCATGCGCTTGTCGCCTATGCGTACTGCGGTGATCCGTTGACGCGGGGTGGCACTCCGGAGATGTTTCCGCCGCATGCCAATCCGTGCGCCGATGGCTGGGTGAGCGTGGCCGCTGGAGGGTTGTGGTGGGAGCCCTTCTGTCGGGTTGTCGGCCTGCCGGAGCTTGCGGAATTCCGTACCGCGCCTGCTGTGGGGACGGTGCCCGAGGATGTGCACGCCGCGTGGCGGAACTGGTGCAGTACCCGTACGAAGCGGGAAATTTCCGATCTGTTCCAGAGTGCCGGAGTGCCGTCGGAGCCGATGAACACCATGGCTGACCTGCTACGGGACGACCATCTGCGGTCCCGATCGTTTTTCAAAGGAGTCGACGTGGATGACTCAGCGGGGATGGTGCCCGGGCCGATCGTGAGGCTTGGTGGGCCCGAGCCGGATGCCTGGCCTGCCGCGCCGCGGCTCGGGGAGCATACGATCGAGGTTTTGCGGGAGGCGGGGGTCGACGAGCAGTGGATCGCGCGCCTGACCGCGCAGGAGGCCACGGCATGACCGGGTTGCCTCTTGACGGAGTTCGGGTCATCGATCTCGGTGTGGTCCTGGCCGGGCCGTACGGGGCGATGATGCTTGCCGATCTCGGCGCGGACGTGATCCGCGTCGAGAACCCGCAGATTTTCGTGCCGATGACGCGTGGCGCGCGAGCGAGGCCGTCGAAGGAGTCCGTCGCCAACGTGCCCTCCATCAGTGGCGGGTATCCCGGGCGGGATCCGGGCGCGCGCCCGTGGAACCGCTACCCGTGGTTCAACCTGACCGCGCGGAACAAGCGCTCGATGACGGTAGACCTGCGCCGTTCTGAGGGCCTGGAGGTTTTCGGCCGACTCGTGGCCACCGCTGACATCGTCATCGAGAACTCGGCACCCGGCGTGATGGAGCGGCTTGGCGTCACCTGGGAGTGGTTGCGGGAGCAGAAGCCCGACATCAGCCTCGTACGCGTCTCCGCGTTCGGTCAGACTGGTCCGTTTCGTGACCACAAGGCCTTGGGCATCCAGGTGGAGGCATTCGGGGGAGACGATCTCGTCCGCACGTACGGCGGACGCGGTCCGGACGCGAACACGTGGGCGGTGCCCGCTGATCACGGTGGCGCCCTCGCCGCCGCCTACGGGGCGATTCTGGCCATCCATCATCGGCGGCGCACGGGAGAGGGGCTGCTGGTCGACGCCTCGCTGGTGGAGATGTTCGTCAACCTCATCGGGCCGCTGGTGCTCCGGCATGCCACGACAGGGGAGGCGATCGAGAGCGCGGGGAACCGGTCGAGGAAGTGGGTTCAGGGTTGTTATCCATGTAAGGGGGAGGATCGCTGGGTTGTGGTGACCCTGAGCGACGATCATGACTGGGCGGCTCTCTGCCGGGTTATCGGTCGGCCCGAGCTTGTGCGCGACGTGCGCTTCAACACCCTGCTCAAGCGGCGTGCCCACCATGACGAGGTGGACGACATCATCGCCGCGTGGACCCGCGAGCACGGGCATCGGGAGGCCGCTGAGCTGCTGCAACAGGCGGGTGTCGCCGCAGGTCCTGTCCTCGACGACGCGGAGGCGTTCGCCGACCCGCACCTGCGGGCGCGCGGTTTCTTCGTCGAGATGACCCAGGCCGATGCCGGGACGCACGACTATCCCGGGCCTTTCTGGCTCCGGAACGGAGAGCGTCCCGAGCCGCGGCGGCCTCCAGTTCGCCTTGGCGAGCACAACGCGGAGCTTTACGCGGAGCTTGGCGTGACGCCGGAGGAGTATGCCCGCCTGGAGGCCGGCGGGCATATCAGCGAGGAATTCGCCCCGCACATCCGCTGATGAGGTCAGCGAATCGGTCGCACCAAAGACTGCTGGGTGAGGCTCGCGGCGAAGGTGCCGTGCTGGTCGTAGAGGAGGCCGCGGCCGATCGTCCGGCCCCGGTCGAGTGCCAGGTTCTCGAAGACTCCGAGCAGCCATGGCCCGCGCGGTATCGCCGCCACGTGGATGGTGAGGTCGAGCGAGAGCGCGCCGTACTTCTCGCCTGCCGTCAGCTGCGCCGCGCGATACTGCCCGGCGCCGACCATGTCGGCGACCAGCCCGAGGGCTGCCACCGGCCACGACTCACCGTCCTCGACGCGCAAGCGGGTCAACCGCATCCACTGGAGCGTGAGCGTTCCATCGTCGGGCGTCGGCACCCTTCGCATGTCGAAGTCGCGGTCGACAAAGGTGTTCTCGCCGCCGCGGCTGACGTTCCGCTCGTACGCCTCCGGCGGCCCCACATCCGGCGGAGAAACCTCGATACGCGACGGCTGGTCGGCCTCCACCGTCGCCCACGCGATACCGGCGGTGGTGGTGGCGTCGCCCTGATCGATCCGCCCGGAGAACGCCGCCCCGCTCCGGCCGCGATGGTGCACGTCCACGACCAGCCGCGCTTCCGGTTCCGTACGCAGCGGACGGGCGAACGCGATGTGCGCCCCCGCGACCGACTGCCCCTCCGGCGCGTTCCGCTCGAAGGACTGCAGCATGACCGCCGCGACATAGCCGCCGAAGGTCGCGCCCCACATATTGCCCCAACCGGCGGGCGGCCGGAGCGTGTCGCCGTCGATCCCGAGCAGTTCATCAATGGTGAGGTTCATCGGCTCGCTTTCCGTACTGCCCTGCACGGCCAGTCATTGCTATAGTTTTGAGAATATCGAACTGTGAGACCGCCACACAATAGCCCATCTGGTGCGATAGCGGTCAGCGCTCGAATATGAGGAGGAGACTCATGCCGGTAGCCGATGTGGACGGGCTGGAGATCGCCTACGAGATCCATGGCGACGGCGACCAGACCTGGGTGCTGACCCCGGGCGGCCGTTTCAGCAAGGACTACGGCGGCGTCCGCGAGACCGCCGAGGCGCTCGCGGCGCGGGGGCGGCGGGTGGTGATCTGGGATCGGCCCAACTGCGGCGCGTCCAGCGTCGGCTTCACCGGTCCCTCGGAGTCGGAGGTCCAGGCCGACGCGCTGGCGGGGCTGGTGCGCTCGCTCGACCTGGGACCGGTGGTCATCGCGGGCGGCTCGGGCGGCTCACGCGTGTCCCTGCTGGCGGCGGCTCGCCATCCGGACATCGCCGCGGGGCTGGCGATCTGGTGGATCAGCGGCGGTGTCTACGGACTCATGACGCTCGGCTGCCACTACTGCGGTGACTCCATCTCCGCAGCGTGGACGGGTGGTATGGCCGCCGTAGTCGAGCTGCCGACCTGGCGGGAAGTCCTCGAGCGCAACACGGCGAACAGGGAGCGCATGCTGGCGCTCGACCCTCGGGAGTTCATCGCCACGATGGAACGCTGGATGGTCGCGTACGCGCCGAGGGAGGAGCAGCTCGTCCCCGGGCTCGCGGACGCCGACCTGACGCGTGTCGCGGCGCCGACGCTGGTCTTTCGCAGCGGCGCGAGCGACTCGAACCACACCCGCGCGACGTCGGAAGGGGTCGCCGCGCTGATCCCCGGCGCGCGGCTCGTCGAGCCTCCGTGGGGCGACCGGGAATGGGTGGAGCGCACGCAGGCGGCAGCGGCGCGTGGCCAAGCCCTGTTCGAGCGCTGGCCGCTTCTCGTGCCCCAGCTCACGGAGTGGAACGACGCCATTGACGCACGCGTGTAACATGTTTACGATTTCAAATCTATAGAAATAACTGAGAGGCTGCGAGAAGTGACGTACGACGTAATCATCGTCGGGGCCGGGTCGGCTGGGTGCGCGCTCGCCGCCCGGTTGTCCGAGAACGATTCCCGGCAGGTGCTCCTCCTGGACGCCGGTCCCGACTACGAGCGACTCGACAACTTCCCCGCCGAAATCTCCAGAGCCAGATCGATGGCCGCGACCTTTCCCGGTCACCCGATCAACTGGTCGTTCGTCGGCGAACTCACGCCGGGCCAGAAATATCCCCTCGCCCGCGGCAAGCTGGTGGGTGGCTCAAGCGCGGTCAACGGGACCTATTTCATTCGCGGACGGCGTGAGGATTTCGACCAGTGGGCCGCGCTGGGCAACGATCTCTGGTCGTACGAGCAGGTGCTGCCCTTCTTCAAGAAGAGCGAGCGAGATCTGGACTTCGCTGACGAGTTCCACGGCCAAGACGGGCCGATGCCGGTCCGGCGACCTGGTCAGAAGGAACTGCAGCCTGTTTCGCAAGCCTTCATCGAGGCCTGCCTGCGGGCCGGTTACCCGGAGGACCCGGACAAGAACGCGCCCGCCGAGGAAGGCGTGGGTCCCATTCCGCGGAACGTTGTCGACGGGTTCCGCATGAATACCGCCGTCACCTACCTTGCGTCGATCCGGAACCGACCGAACCTCACCGTGCTGGGCGACACCTTTGTGCGCAGAGTGCTCTTCGACGGCAAGCGGGCCGTGGGCGTCGAGACCGAACGCGACGGGCGACCCGCCGAATTCCGGGGCAACGAGATCGTCTTGAGTGCCGGTGGCATCAAATCGCCGCACCTGCTCATGCTCTCCGGCGTCGGACCTGCGGACAGTCTCCGCAAGCACGGCATCGACGTCGTCCATGACAGCCCCGGGGTCGGTCGCAATGTGAAGGACCATCCCTCGGTCTTCGTGAACTATCGGGTGCGCGAGGATAGGACGCCGCTCCCTGTGGATTTCATGCCATTTCAGACGTGTCTCAACCACACGGCGGCTGAATCCACCGTCGACGGGGACCTGCAGATCACGTGCGGGGCTGCCCCGTACAGCAGGATGATCGGGTCGGCGACGGGAAAGCGCATCGGAGTGCCGTCGTACCTCACGCGGCCGCTGGCGACCCTGTCCGCCTTGCGCCGGCTTCCTACCCGGCTTGTGTACACGCAGGCGAGGAATCAGGACAATCTCGTGCTCCTCTGTAGCCTCGACGCCGAGCAGAGCACCGGTGAGATCTACCTCAACTCCGCCGACCCTGCCGATTCGCCGGGCATCAGCTTCAACTATCTCTCCGATCCAGCGGACCTGCCCCGGGTTGTGGCCAACGTACGACTCGCCCTCGAATTGCTGCAGTCGCCCCAGTTCAAACATCTTGGCGCGCAGATCGTCGGTCCGACCGCCCAGGACTACGCCTCTGCTGAGGCTCTCCGCAAGTGGGTCACAGGTAACCTCGGCACCTCCCTCCACACGAGCTCCAGCGCGCGGATGGGCCCCGAGTCGGACCCCACCGCAGTGGTGGATCAGTACTGCCGCGTCCACGGCGTGGAGGGCCTTCGAGTCGTCGACATCTCGATCATGCCAACGATCATCCGCCGCGGCCCTGCGGCCACCGCGGTAATGATCGGCGAACGCGCCGCCGCCCTCTTCGATCTCACCAGCTAAGACACGTGCGCCTGCAGGGTGGGTGTGACGGTCACGAGATGGTGATCTCTTTGGCGAAGTCGGCTGCTTCGAGACGGCTCTTGACCCAGTTGAGGTAGCGGGCCGCGTCGGCGCCGTCGACGATCCGGTGGTCGTACGACAGGGCGAGGTACGCGATCGACCGCAGCGCGATGGTCTCGTTGCCCTCGGCGTCGCGGACGGCCGCGGGACGGCTTACGACGGCGCCGGTGCCCAGGATGGCCGATTGGGGGTGGTTGATGATTGGGGTGTCGAACAGTGCCCCGCGGCTGCCGGTGTTGGTGATCGTGAAGGTGCCCCCCGACATGTCGTCCAGCGACGCCGTTCCGTCACGGGTGCGGCTGGCGAGGTCGTCGATGGCGCGCGCGAGTTCGGCAAGGCTTTTCGCACCGGCGTGCTTGATCACGGGGACGTACAGGCCCTTGTCGGTGTCGACGGCGATGCCGAGATGCTCGGCGTCGGGGAAGGTGACCGTGCCTTCCTCGAGGTTCAGGGTCGAGTTGACCAGAGGGTAGATCTGCAGGGCCTCGACGGCCGCCTTGGCGAAGAAGGGAAGGAAGGAGAGCTTGACGCCCTCGCGGTGCGCGAAGGCCGCCTTGTGCTGGTCGCGCAACGCGGCGATGCCGGTGACGTCCACCTCGACCACCGTGGTCAGCTGGGCCGAACCCTGCAGTGACTCCATCATGCGGCGAGCGATGGTCTTTCTCAGCCGGGTGAGCTTCGCTGTGGTCCCGCGCAGGGGCGAAGGCGTGAAGCTGGGCGCGATGGTCATCGTACTCTTCCTGGTCAGTGGGCTAGGCGTGGCTGTGCAGCGGCTCACCGATCACCCTCCTGCCGACCCTCGATGGTGTCTTTCCTAGTCGCGGGGGATCAGGACCTCGCCCGATCCCTTGGCCTGGACCTCGCCCCGCTGGTTCGTCATCACGTAGTCGAGATGGATCTTGCCCATGGCAGGGTCGACATCGTGCGACTTGTCGGTGACCGTGGCGCGCAGGTAGGTGACGTCGCCTGACAGGGCGGGGCCGCGGTACTGGGTGTTGGTGTGGTGGACGAACCCCCACTCGCCGGCCCAGGAGCTGAGGTAGTCGAGCACCCAGGCGCCCATGGAAGCGCCGTACCCGTAGGGGCGCGGCATGCCGATGCGCTTGGCGTACTTCGCGTTCAGGTGGCCTCGCGCGGCGCCGTAGTAGGCGCCGTCGGCGAACTCCGGGTCCCAGCCGACCAGCTCCTCGTTGACCGACATCTCGGCCGTCCAGCCGCTGTTTCCCGGGTCCGCCAGCTGCTTGCGCCACGCCGTGTTCCAGCCGGTCATGGAGTAGGCGCGCCACTCGGTCGTGAACGAGATGACGCTGTGCGGTCCGATGACCTTGGTGGGGAGTTCGTCGCCCACCTGGACCCCATCCCAGCTTCGCCGGTCATGGCCTAGCGCGATGATCGAGGAAACGTAGTCGTGCTTCTCCTTGGTGATGCGTGCCAGGTCGTCGTCACTCCAGTCGGTCTCCTCGTCGTGCTCGTCGAAAGCGGCCGTCGCTCGCGCCGCCGCGGGCTGGTAGCGGATCGCGGATGAGCGCTGGATCGCGATCCGCTCGCCGCGCTGGTTCACGTAGTGGTTGTCGCCGCGCTGGACGACGGTCGGCCCGGCGAACTTCGTCGTCGTCTTGCGGTAGTCGAAGACCATCTGGTCGATGGTGACGCGGTCCCCCGGGAAGATTCGCGGCCCGAAGAACCACCACTCGTCGCCGGCGAAGAGCATGTGCGACTCCGGGATGTGGCCTTGGGTTGAGGGCCGGGCGCCGTGTCCCGCCTCGCAGACCACGGTGAAGGACTGCGGGGCAACGATCTGGCCGAAACGGCTCGCCGCGGCGTATTCCGGGTTGTAGTACAGCGGGTTCGGATGGTGCATCGCCTGCGCCCACCGGCGGATGTCGTTGAGCTGGATCGGTTCGACCAGGCCGCTCTGGCTGAGCGGGACGCCGACCCAACGGTCAATGTCGGACGTGTCGAGTTCCTCGGCCATGGGTGCCTCCTCACCTCACCGCGGCGGACGGCCGCGATTATTTGACAATTCCCGAAATGAACGTACGGGCGATGACGGCGCTCGCTAGACGCGTGTCGAGCGCTCGCCCCGGACTCTCTCCAGGAGGTCAGGGACGAAATAGTCGAATACGTCGGTACGCAGGTCGTAGTGGTAGAAGCGACCCTCCTTGCGGATGTTGATCAGGCCCGCTTCGTAAAGGATCTTGATGTGGTACGAGATCGTCGACTTGGAGATGGGCAACCGCTCCTCCAGATGGGTGCAGGCGCAGCGGCCTTCGTCGTCGAAGAGGGAGAGGATCTCAAGCCGCAGCGGCTCGGAGAGCGCGCGGAAGATGCTGATGTACTGGGCTTCCTGCGACTTCTCCAGGGGAGACTGTTTCGGGGCGGCATTGACTCGAGGCATTTTCCTTATCCAGTCATGGTTTTTGTCCGCCCAACTCTATCATGTTTCTAGATCTATGGATTCATGCAAACCCTCGACTCTGGAGCATGTTCAGCTCAGCTCTCGCGCTTGGGAGAGCTGAGTGAGATTCGCCGCCAAGGCGCCGTGTCGATCGAAGAGGGGGCCCCGCCCAATGGTCGGCGTGTACATTTCCAGTAACATCGAAGTGTAGTCGAATTGCCTGATGGACTCAACCTGAGATGCCGACCTGCGCACACCCCACGACTGGCTTCCGGAGCCGGGGCCTGCGACGCGAACCTTCGTGTCCCAGCTCGTGGAAGCGATGGCCTGTCGATCTCTTGACATGTTGAAGTAGGTTACGAATGATGCTTCGGGAACTATAGAAGTATACGAGGAGCCCAACTTGCCGAGCCAACGATCTCAAGCGTGCACATGCGGCGCGCGGATACGAAGAGCGTGACAGTCGTGACCTTGCAGCAGATTCACGTCGACCCGGACCTGACGTTCCCGGTATTTCTGCGCGCGATCACCGAGCAGCACGGGGACCGTACCGCGCTTGTCTTCGGTGACGAGAGCTGGACGTACCGCCGTCTCTACGAGGAGGTCACCAAGTTCGAGGCGGCGCTCATCGGCCTCGGCGCCGGAAAGGGGACGCGGGTCGCCCTCCTCATGGGTGGACGGCCGGAGTGGGTGGTCGCCTGCTTCGCGACGATGTCGATCGGCGCGGTGTGCATTCCGCTGAGCACGTACGAGCCGGCGGTCAAGCGGCACCAGCTGCTGCGGCACGCGGACGCCTCGATCCTGATCCTGCAGGATCGCCTGCTCCGGCATGCCTACCTCGACGACCTGGTGGAGGCGTTCCCCGGGCTGGCCGGTTCCGAACCGTTCTACGACCCGCGGCTCCCGTACCTGCGCCATGTGGTGCACGTCGGGGACGGCGCCGTCGGTGGGCAGGTCATCGGGTGGGACGACCTGCTCGCACGGGCCCCCGGTCTATCTCCTGAGTACCTGCGGGCTCTTGAAGATGAGATCCACCCGACCGACGACTCCCTCGTCATCTATACCTCCGGCACGTCGGGACCGTCGAAGGGGGTCATTCACACCCACCGGAGCGTGCGGGTCCAATTCGACCGGCTGCCGGACATGTTCAGCCTTCGCCCGGATGACGTGATCTGGGGGACCTATCCGCTGTTCTGGAGCGCGGGAGTCGCTTGGGTGCTCGGCTCGGCCATCGCGTCCGGCGCCACCTTGGTGATGCAGGAGTGGTTCGACCCGGCCGAGGCGGTCCGCCTGATCGAAAAGTGCGGGATCACGGTCATCCATGTGACGCCGCCACAGCTCACGCAGATTGAGGAGGTGCTGGACGAGAACCCCGCCGACCTGTCCTCGCTCCGGATCTTCCCGCGGGCGGCGCTGGCCGGTTACACCGACCTGCCGCCCGACCGTCCGTTCGGCGGCGCCTCGCTGGGGCTGACCGAGGCGCTCACCTTGGCCGCCGCAATCCCCTGGGACTCGCCCGTGGAGCTGCGTACCAGCACCCACGGCCGGCCGCTCCCGGGGATGAGGTTCAAGATCGTCGACCAGGAGACGGGCGAGGAGCTCCCACCGAACACGTTCGGGGAGATCGTCTTCAAGGGCACCGGCCTGATGCGCGGCTACCACAAGGTGTTCCCGGAGGACTACCTGGATGCCGAGGGCTTCTACCACACCAATGACGGCGGCTACCTGGACGAGGACGGCTACCTTCACTGGACGGGCCGGATGTCCGCGATCATCCGTACCAATGCGGCCAATGTGTCTCCGGGCGAGGTCGAGTCCGCGCTCTACGAGAACCCCGATGTCCGGATCACCTCCGTGATCGGCGTGCCGGACGCGGCCGTCGGCGAGGCCATCGTGGCCGTGGTCGTGCCCCGTGACGGCGCCAGCCTCACCGAGGACGGTGTGAAGGCCTACCTCAAGGACCGCCTGGCAAGCTACAAGATCCCGAGGCAGATCTTCTTCGTCGAGGAGTCCGACCTCCAGATGACGGCGACGAGCAAGCCGGTCCTCAGCCACGTCAAAGCACTCGTGGACGCCCGGCTGAGCGGGTCGAAGGTCGGTTACTAATGGAAAGGTTGCTAAATGGACTGCCACTACGGTCCTGACCAGGCACGACAGTGGGGTGGCAGTCTGCTGAGCAGGTTTCCCGTCAGTAGGACCAGGCTGACGCGGAGCGGGCCGAGCTGATGGTCGCCGAGGCCGGGTCCGCGCCGGAACCCACGCCCGGGCTCTTGGCGCGGGTTCTCGCCAAGCTGCCACAGACGGGTGCGCTGAGCAGCCTCCGTCACCAGTCCTACTTCCTGCTGTGGTCGACCTTCCTGTTAACCCAAGGAGGCTTCTGGGTCTCCAATGTGTCGATGCAGTGGCTCGTATCGAGGCTCTCGGGCAACGACGAGTTCATGTTGGGGCTGCTCTACTTCTTCAATCTTTGCCCGCTGCTGTTCTTCGCGCCGTACGCCGGAACGCTCGTCGACCGGTTCGAGCGTAAGCGCATCGTGGTCATGGCCCAGGCCCTCATCGGCTTGCTCTCACTGGCGCTCGTGTTCGTGCTCAGCATGCTGGGGGACCGGGTAGGCGTCGCGGTGGTTTTCGCGTTCGCGTTCGGTCTCGGCACCCTGCAGGCCCTCAACGCGCCGGCGAGTTCGGCGGTGATGGTCAATTCTGTCCCGCCGGCCGACGTCGCGAGTTCCGTCGCGCTCCAGTCCGTGGGGCTGAACCTCTCCAGGATCGCCGGTCCGGCGCTCGCCACTCCACTCCTTGTCGCATGGGGCGCCCGCCCTTCGTTCGGGGTGTTCGCCGCCACCAGCCTGTTGAGTTCGGCGATCGTCTCACGGGCGAGGATTCGGCCGATCAAGCTGGCGCGCGATGAGGCGTCGGCGCTGCGGCGGATCGCGGAGGGCATCCGCATAGCCCGGGAGCGGCCACCGGCCCTGCTCGCCCTGCTCGTGACCTCCGTCTGCGCGCTCTTCGCCTCGGCGTACGTCTCCCAGCTTCCCGTGTTCGCGTACACGATCCTCGGCGGGGACGACACCACATTCACCCTTCTCCTTGTGCTGACCGGAGTGGGGGCCGCGGTCGGCGCGCTCACAACGAGCTCACGCCGCACGCTCCTCAGCCTTCGAGCGATCGCCCTGCGCATGCTTCTCATGGCGCTCGCCCTGATGGCGTTCGCGGCGTCACCCTACTTGCCCCTGTCCCTGGGGCTTTCCGCGCTGGTCGCGGGCTGCAACTTCTCGGTCATGACCTCGCTCCAGACGACGTTGCACTACGTCGCGCCGGAACATGCGCGGGGTCGCATCACGAGCCTGTACATCGTGGCGTGGGGAGGCCTCGTCCCCATCGGAGCGCTGGTGCTCGGCGCGACGGGGAGCTTGATCGGCGCACCGGCCGCGGTCGCGTGCTCGGCCGGCGTCGCGGCGGTCTTCGCCGCCTTCGTGGCGGCGACCGGTCCTCGCGAGGCGCCCGGCTACTCGGGCGAGTGAATCTTCGTAACTACCTTTCTGAGGAACCATGTCCGCCGAACCCGAAATACGTTCCGAATCCTCAGCGGCGACAGGATGGCAGTACGTCCGACTCGTACTGCTTCTCGGCTGCCTGACCGCCCTGCCGCCGCTGAGCGTCGATCTCTACCTCCCGGCGTTGCCGCAGGTCCGTGACGATCTGCAGGCGACCGACTCGATGACGCAGCTCACGTTCACCGGGATGCTTCTCGGGATGGGACTCGGCCAGTTGATCGTCGGCCCGCTCTCAGATGCGGTGGGCCGCAGGCCACCGCTGCTGTTCGGTCTGCTCGCCCATGCGAGCGCCTCGCTCCTCTGCGCGGTGGCGCCGAACATCGAGGTGCTCGCGGCGTTGCGGCTCCTCCAAGGGCTCAGCGCGGCCGCGGTATCGGTGGTGATCATGGCTACCATCAGGGACCGGTTCCAGGGCACCGCGATGGCGCGGATAATCTCGCGCAACATGCTCGTGGTCGCGATGGCTCCCATCCTCGCGCCGAGTCTCGGCAGCCAATTACTTCGCTTCACAGACTGGCGCGGGATCTTCGCCACGTTGCTGGTGATCGGTCTCGTGCTCGCCTTGGGCGCGTTCATGTTTCTTGACGAGTCGCTTCCCCGGGAGCGTCGCCGGTCGTCGCGTCCCCGCGCGGTGGCGTCGTCGTATCTTGAGATTCTGCGAGACCGTACCTTCATCTCATTGGCGATGATCGGTGGCCTCACCGCTGCCGCGGTGTTCAGTTACATCGGGGCGTCCTCGTTCGTATTCCAGGACGGCTTCGGTCTCTCGGAGCAGGAGTTCGGCCTGGTCTTCGGGATCAACGCGATACTCTTTCTGGCCGGGGCGCAGTTGAACCCGCTCCTGATCTCCCGGTTCCCCCTGATCAGGGTCATGATGGCCGCCAATCTCGTCGGCCTGCTGGCCGCGCTCAGCGCGGTGGTACTGGCCCTGGGTGAAATCGGCGGGCCAGCCGGTGCGGCGATTCCGATGGGAGTCGTGCTGTTCACCATCGGGATGGTGCTTCCCAATACGCCCGCGCTCGCGCTCCATCGCCATGGCGTGAAAGCCGGACTCGCGGCGGCCGTTCTCGGCTGCCTGCAGTCGGGAACGGGGGGCCTTGTCGCCCCGCTCGTGGGGGCCATCGGGGTCAAGACGGCTCTTCCGCTCAGTCTGGTGATGACCGCAGCACTCGTCCTTGCCGGGGCGCTCCTTCGCCTCACAAGCCGGGACACGAGCGTCTACGAGATCGGCGGCCACAAGTCCTAGGGTCGATTCGATAACTATCGAATCGACAGACCGCTTCTACCACTACGACCTTCGCCGGGAAGTGTTCGACTACTTCGTCCCCCGTTCAATGGATCGTCGTAGTGCCACCGTCGATTACGAAGGTGGTGGCGGTCACGAAGGTGGACTCGTCCGAGGCGAGGTATAGCGCGAAATTGGCGATGTCCTCCGGCTTGCCGATCCGTCCCAGCGGGATCGAGGCGGAGAGCGTCGCGACCAGTTCGGGAGTCAGGTGCTCTTTCAAGACGGGTGTCTCGATGAGACCGGGAGCAATGCTGTTGACGCGGATCCCCAGCGGAGCGCCCTCAGCGGCCAGGGCACGCGTGAATCCCATGACACCGGCCTTCGCGGTGGCATGCGCCACCGTGGGGGTCGTCTTGGAAGCACCTAAACCGGCGCCGGACGCGGTATTGATGATCGAGCCGCCCCCGCGAGCCACGAGGTGGGGCCAGGCCGCCCGGGTCACGTAGAAGACGAGATTCAGGTCGTTGCGCATCGTGAACGCCCACTCGTCCAGCGAGATCTCCGCGAACGGACTGAACTTCTGCGCCGACGCGTTGTTGTAAACGATATCGAGCCCGCCCCACTCGGCCGCGGCCGCTTCGACGAACTCCTCGGCGCTCCTGGGATCGCCCAGGTCCACCGGCGCGGCCGCGAGCATGGTGCCGCCGGCCGCCTCGACCAGTTCCTTTGTCTCCCGGTTTCCCTCGACCTTCAGATCGCAGCCGATCACCATCGCACCCTCACGGGCAAAGATCTCGGCCGCCGCCCTGCCCTGCCCACCACCGGTGCCGGTGATCAGCGCGACCTTGCCATCCAGACGCCCCATGGGAACTCCTTCTTTCGATATTTTTGATATCATAGAATGCGGCACCCACCGGGTACCACCCAGGTCGGCCGATTCAGTCGACCCAGACCCGCTCCCACGTCGCGGCCCCGACGTTTACCGGGTTGATTCCGTGCACGGTCGGAGCCCCGATCACCATGTCATGCTCGTAGGCGAACAGCCGGACCGGAGCGTCTGCCTTGGACAGTTCGGCGCCCACCGCTTTCCATGCCGCCGCCAGCTCGTCCGCATTCGTCGTTCGCCGCGTGGTCTCGAGCGCCTCATCCAGCGTGGGGTTGGAATAGCCGTAGTAGTTCAGGTCCCCGTTGGTGCTGAACGCGCGGAACATACTCTCGGGCGTCTGGCTGTTGGCCGACGAGACGTACGACAGCTGGAAGTCAGACTCCCGCCAGCGTTGCGTCAACACCAGGTTGTCAAGCGGCCGCACGTTCACCGTGAGCCCATTGATCTTGTTGAACTGCGCCCCGATCACTTCGATCGCCTGCTTCGCCACAGGCGCTGTCCCGAAGCCGATGAGCTCGAGTGTGAGACTCGTCTTCCCCGTCTTCGCGAGGTACCCGTCGAACAACCGCTGAGCCTCGGCAAGGTCGAACGCCGGATACTTGACGTTATCCTCCCGGTACGGGCTGTCGGGTGCGTACCAGGAGTCGGGCGCCACATCACCCGGATAGATGGCAGCGGTGAGCTGCGCGTTGTCGAAGGCGTGCATCAGCGCGGCGCGAAGGTCCTTGTCCTTCAGATCCGGGTCCTTCACGTTGAAGCCCAAGGCCGTGCCACCCCAGACCACCATCCGGTGCACGTTGTTGCCCGCGTCCTCAAGCGCCTTCGCGTCCCGTTTGATGTAGGTTCGGTGCACATTGACTTCTCCGGCGCGGAAGGCGTTGATACGCACGTCGTCACCCGGGATCAGCTTGAGCGTGAGCTTGTCGATATAAGGCAGCCCTTTCTCGATGTAGTCAGGATTCCGGGTGTAGCGCAAATATGAGTTCTCCACGAACTGCTCGAGGATGAACGGACCCGCGCCGACCGGCTCTTTCCCGAACGCGTCGCCCTTCTCCTGGATCGCCTTGGGAGAACCAATCATGCCGAGCTCGTACTGCAGCGCCCAGGGGAAGTTGTAGTTCGGTCCTTTCAGCGTGACTTCGATCGTCAGGGGGTCGACTACCTGCCACGTCATCTGCGCCAGCCAATACAGGGCCGGCGAAAGCAGGGCGGGGTTCTTCGCCCGCTCCCAGTTGAACGAGACAGCGTCCGCGTCGTAGGGAGTGCCGTCGGTGAACGTGATGCCGCTCCGCAGCTTGAGGGTCCACACCTTGCCGTCCGGCGACGATTCGAGTGACTCGGCCATCGCCGGCTCGAACTTGTCGTCCTTCGCCACGTAACGCATCAACGAGCCGTAGATCGGCTCGCAGTAGATCCACGCGGTCGGCGTGCCGCATCTTGCGGAGTCCGGGATCGGATTGCTCAGCACCACGCCGGTAACCTCACCCCCGCTTTTGGGGGATCCGTCTCCGACGCTTTCCGCACCGTTCTTGTTCGAAACTCCGCCGCACCCCGCTATAACCGCGGCCATCGCCAACGCGACCACGGCTCGCGGGAGCGCTCGCCGACTTGCCTTCATGCCCTCTCCTTCGGCACTTGCAAATGTATCGAATCGTTGCCCGGAATCAACCTGCCTCGCATGACAACGTCCAACGCGCGCGTGGGCGGAGCACGCGCCTCAAGCGCGTACCCCGCCGCAGACTGCCTGACCAGCCGCACCTCGTAGGGGGTGCGACAGATGCGAGGCCTCGCCCCGCCCCAGCGACCGGTCAGGCCTGGCTATCGATAAATCCGATCTCGGTACCCACCGGATACACCTCTTCGGGCTGGGCGATCCCATGGCGAAGGACACCGCTCACCGCGGCCTCCACCTCCACCTCCACCTTCTCGGTCTCCACCGAGTAGATGTGGTCGCCCGCGGTGACAATGACCCCGTCCTCGACCAGCCACTCGATGAACATGGCCTCGGTCATCGCCATCGACACCTTCGGGATGCTCACGGGAATCCGCTCAGACACGTACCGCTCCCGCCACCTTCTTGACCGCGGCCACGATGTCTCCGGTCCCCAGCGTTACCGCGGCCTCTGACGCGCGCGCCGGGATCGGACTGAACTTGGCGCCGACCCGCACCACCGGCTCAACGAGCTCGTTGAACAGGGCCTCCGTGATCTGCGACGCCACCTCCGCGCCTGGGCCGCCAAATGTGACCGCATGGTGCGCGACGACCGCGCGTCGCGTTTTGGCCACCGACGCGAGGACCGTCTCCAGGTCCAGCGGAAGCAAGGTGCGAAGATCGACGACCTCAGCCTCGATCCCCTCGGCGCTGAGTGCCTCGGCAGCCTCCAGTGCCTCCCACGTGGCGGGGCCGTACGTCACAATCGTGATATCCCGACCTTGGCGTTTGACGTCGGCCTTGCCGATCGGGATGCGGAATCCATCCTCGGTCGGCATCGGACCGCGCTTCCCGTACAGGCGCGACGCCTCCATGAACAGGACCGGGTCCGGGTCGAAGATCGACGAGAGCAGCAGGCCCTTCGCGTCGGCCGGAGTGCTGGGGTACACCACCTTCAGACCCGGGATGTGCATGAACCATCCCTCCAGGGACTGCGAGTGGGTCCCACCGGCGCCCGAGCCTTCGAGCACCACCGCCCGCACCGTGATCGGCGACGTCGTACGACCCGCCGACATATACCTCAACTTGGCCGCGTGGTTGACGATCTGATCCATCGCGATCCCGATGAAGTCCATGATCATGATCTCCGCTACTGGCAGCATGCCCTCAAGGCTGGCGCCCACGGCCGCACCGACGATCGCGGCCTCGGAGATCGGAGTGTTGAGGACACGGTCATGACCGTGCTCCAGGGCCAGGCCGCGCGTCACGGCGTTGACTCCCGCGGCCGGATCGGCCAGGTCCTCACCGAGCAGGAAGACTTGCGCGCTGGTGCGCAGCGCCTCGTCCAGCGCGGAGTTGATGGCCTCGCGGATCGTCGCTTTCTTAGACATTGCCAGCCACCAATCTCTCGGCGTACACGTCCCGCTCGATTTCTGCCGCATCCGGCTGAGGTGCCGCCTTGGCGGCCTCGACCGCCTCGTCGACCTCCTGAGCCGCCCTGGCCTCGATGGCGGCCAGATGTTCCTCCGTGATCTCCGGGTGGCTGAGCAGCGTCTCCCGGAACGTGATCATGGGGTCGTGCTTCTTGGCCTCTTCCAGCTGCTCGGCCGGGATGTACTTCATCTGGTCGCCGGCGTAGTGGCCCTCGAATCGGAAGGTGACGGCCTCCACGAGGGTGGGGCCCTCGCCCGCCCTGGCCCGGTCAACGGCTCCCCGGATGGCCAGGTACGTCGAAACCGGGTCGTTCCCGTCCACCGTGATGCCAGGCATCCCGACCCCTTTGGCCCGGTCCGCCACGTGGGGGATCGCCATCGTCTCCTCCACCGGCGTCATCTCGGCGTAGAGGTTGTTCTGGCAGACGAACACCACCGGCAGCTTCCACGTCGCGGCGAGATTCACCGCCTCGTGGAAGGACCCCGTGTTCGTCGCTCCGTCGCCGAAGGTGACGGCGGTGACGCGATCACTCTTCTGGAACCGAGCGGCCAGGGCCAGTCCGACGCCGACCGGCAGCCCGGAGCCGACGATGCCGGTCGACATCATCAGCCCCTGCTCGGGAGCGGCGATGTGCATCGTCCCGCCCTTGCCTTTGCACGCGCCGACGGATGTCCCGAGCACCTCGCCCGCGATCTCGACCAGCGGAACGCCCTTCGCCACGTGATCATGCAGTCCGCGGTAGGTCGTGATCAGCCGGTCGTCAGGGCGCAAGGCAAGACTGAGTGCTCCGGCGACCGCTTCCTGGCCACGCGCGGGCCAGATGATCGTGGCGAATTCACCGCTGCGCATCCCCTTGAGGATCCGCAACTCCAATGCCTGGGATTTGCACATCACTTCGTACATGCTGCTCAGTTGCGAACTGGTCAGCTGCGCTATGTCACTCATATTCTCCCTGCCGTTTGATGTCCTGCCCTAACCTGTTATGGCCTGGTTGGAGTTGGGTACGTCCTCCGGAACCCGCACGCCCTGCTTGTGCAACACCAAGCCGTCTTTCTTGACCGTCAACCGGCAGGCCAGTCGCACCATCGGGCCTCGCACCCGGGCCACCATCTTCAAGCGCATGGCGTCCAGTTCCTCCGTGCCCGCCGGCACCGCGGACAGCTCGCCATCCACGATCTTCGTGAAGCACGACATGCAGTCCGCCTGGCCCCAGCACTTCGTCGGCCATACGTAGCCCTGTCGCCAAGCGGCCTCGGCTACGGACTCGCCCTCGCGCACCTCGAACCGCACACCCGAAGGCTCAACAGTGACCCACGGCATCATTGGCCCCACTTTCGGAGACGTTTCGACTGGAAATTTCGCCGCGAAAGCGGCTGGGCACGACCGCACCGGTTCGAGCCCAGCCGTCAATCCGAGGTCAGTACTCGGCCGCCAACCGGCGGTCGAGCTCCTCGTGCATGTTGGAGATCGTCAACTCCCACTTCGCCGCCAGCCGAGTTTCGGTGAAGCTCGGCGCCTTGATCCCCTGCTGCATCCGCTCGATGTTGGAGAAGTCCTGCCGTGGGATGAGACCCCAGTGATCCGCGTCATCCTTGTCGAACCTTCCGAGCGACTCGGGCCGTCCCGGCTCGTTGCCCTCGGGGTAGGCCGTCAGCGACCAGACCTCGAACTTGCACTGCTCGGGGTCGTCGTTGTACGGCGTCACCCGGTAGCAGAGGCAGTTGTTGTACATCGGCAGCATCAGATAGTTCGGGAACATGAACACGTCCCCGCCCCACAGCTTGAGGGCCTCCGGACGCCGCTCGTAGGCCGGAATGCCGGCGCTCTCCCAGTACTCGAACAGGGCGTCGACCGTCGCCAGCCCGAACTGCGGGTCCGTCGGGTCGACCTTGCCGGAGACGCTCTCCATGACCCACAGGTCACGCTCGAGGGTCATGGCGTCCTGACCCGACCACAGCACCCGAGCCATCTCCAGGAGGTTGGTCGCGTTCCCGTGGGTGCTTCCCCGCTGGGCGTCACCGCCCTGGAAGAGCCCGTGCCCGTTCACGAACGACTGGTATTCGGGGAGCGAGCGGTTGGTCTCGTCGGCGTCGTCCTGGTTGTGCTGGGTGTACAGCTGGGGGTGTGTCTGCTTGACGTGGTAGCTCTCGAAGAAGGCCTCCTGCGCCAGCTTCCAGTTGCAGTTGAGGACGACTTCCTTCCACCACTTCACCCGCATGTTCCCGACGTTGACATGGTCCAGAATGTCCGCGACCGGGAACAGGGCTTCGCGGAGCGGCCCGGCGTCGCGGTCCATGTTGATCCACACATGCCCGCCCCAGGTGTCGACGAGGCACTCAGGCAGGTCGATCTCGTCCCGGGACAGCACGCCGTCGGAGAAACCTTCCCGGCCGAACACATGCGAGCACTGCCCGTCGGTCTTCCACCGCCACCCGTGGAAGGGGCACACGATCTGACCGCCCGGGAACCGACCGGACCCCTTGCCCAGCTGAGTGCCCCGATGCCGGCACGCATTGTGCAGCGCCTTCACCGAACCGTCGTTCTGGCGCACGAGCAGGAACGACTTTCCCACGATCTCGTACTCCACGAAATCACCCGGGTCCGGGATCTCCTCCTCGCGGCACGCCATCTGCCACACATGCGACCAGAGCTTCTCCTTCTCCAGGTCGTAGAACTCGCGGGAGTAGTAACGCTCCGCCGGCACATGCAGCGAGTCCTTCATGTGGAACGGGACCTTCGAGGTCACCTCCTCGCCGTTCGGCCCGATCGGCGTGACCTTGGCCGGGGTGCTGGTTCGCGGATCAGTGACAGTCATTGTTCTTCCTCCTGTTTTCTCGTCTCGGGCTGACAACTCACTGCGCGGTCTGCTTGTCATCAGTCGTCGCGTACACCGGCTGAGCGGCGGACAGGTGCTCCTCCAGCCGCGTAGTCCATTCGGTACGCACATCGGGCCCTTCGAGGGCGATCAGGCGACGCTCCAACTCGGCCACGATCTCGAGCAGGCCGAGGACGGCCTTGCGGAGCACCAGAGAATCGTTGGCCGCAATGCGGTGGTGATCGATGTCGAGGAGTTTCGCGAGGAGCGCGTCAACGTAGCCCGACTCGCCGCTCACTTCAACGTCTTGGACGGTGCTCGCTCTGAACATACAACTCCTTCTATGATTCTAGAAATATAGATTTAACGTAACGCGGGCTCCAGCTTCGGGCAATGGTCACGCCGACGCGAGTTCGCCTTGCTCAGGAGCAGTCGCGGCTTCCAGGAGCGGGAAGTGGCACGCGGCGAACCGCCCCGGAGCCGCTTCCCGAATCTCGGGTTCTTCTCGCGAGCAGATGTCCTGGACGCGAGGGCACCTCGTCCGGAATCGACACCCACTTGGAGGGTTCGACGGCGACGGAAGATCGCCCGACAGCGCGGCTTCCTGTATGCCCGCTTCCGGGTCAGGCTCGGGGATGGATTGGATCAGGGCGCGGGTGTACGGGTGGAGCGGCGCGGCGAACAAGGCGTCGGAGTCGGCCACTTCACAGATCTTGCCTAGGTACATCACCACGACGCGGTCACTGAGGTTCTTGATCACCGCGAGGTCGTGCGCGATGAAGACCATCGTGAGTTCGTATCGCGCCTTCATCTCCTCGAGAAGGTTCATGATCTGCGCCTGCACCGAGACGTCCAGGGCGGACACCGGCTCGTCGCAGATCACCACCTGGGGGTCGAGGACCATGGCGCGAGCGATGGAGATTCGCTGGCATTGGCCCCCCGAGAACTCGTGCGGCCGGCGGTCGGGAGCGGTGTCAGGGTCGAGTCCGACCCGCTCGATGATCGTGCGTACCCGCGTCTCGATCTCGCCTTTGCTCAGCTCGCCGTGGATGCGCAGGCCCTCGGCGATGATGTCCTTGACCCTGCGCAGCGGGTTCAGGGAGGAGATCGGGTCCTGGAAGATCATCTGGAGCTTGTCGCGCCGCCGCCGCAGCGCCGAACCTTTGAGCGCGGTGACCTCGACGCCGTCGACCAGGACCGAACCCGATGTCGGCGGAGGCAGCTGCATGATCGCTTTGGCCACGCTCGACTTTCCGCAACCAGACTCGCCGACGAGCCCTACGGTCTCGCCTCGGCGCGCGTCGAAACTCACATCGGAGACAGCGAACACGCGTTCGCCGCGCCGCCCGACGTACTCGACGGTCAGGTTGCGTACGTCCAGGACCACGTCGTCGCTGGCACGAAGGTGGGCAGTACCGCTACCGGCCATCAGTTGACTCCCCTGCGTTCACGGCGGTGCCCGCTGCGTTGACGCCGGCCTTGATGTTGTTCTCTCGTGCCGCGTCGCCGGCCGGAGTTCCCAGCGGGAAGAAGCAGGCCGACGCGTGGGCGGGATCGATCGGTGTGGGCTCCAGGACAGGGGTCTCGCTGAGGCAGCGCGGCTGCGCCGACGGACATCTCGGTGCGAAGCCGCACGCTTGCGGTGGATCGATCAGCACAGGTGGGCGGCCCGGGATCGAGGCCAGCCGGGTGTGGCTGGGGTGGGAGATCCGGGGGATCGCGTCGATGAGCGCCCGCGTGTACGGATGCCGCATGTTCGAGAACAGCCGCTTGGTGGGCGCCTTCTCGACGATCCGCCCGGCGTACATCACGGCGATCGAGTCGGCTCGTCCCGCGACCACCCCGAGGTCGTGGGTGATGAGCACCATGCCCATGCCCGAGTCCGCCTGCAGCCGCTCGAGGAGGTTGAGGATCTGGTGCTGGACCGTCACATCGAGCGCCGTCGTCGGCTCGTCCGCGATCAGCAGTTCGGGCGAGCAGGAGATCGCGAGGGCGATGGTGACACGCTGGCGCATGCCGCCGGACAGGTTGTGCGGGTACTGCTTGGCGCGCTTGGCCGGCTCCGGGATCCCCACCAGCGTGAGCAGGCGGATCGCCTCCTCCTCGGCCTGATCGCGGCTCAGCCCGAGGTGGAAGCGGAGGGTCTCGGTGAGTTGCGCGCCAACGGTCAGCACCGGTGTGAGCGACGTCATAGGGTCCTGGAAGACCATGGACAGGTCGACACCCCAGAGGTGCTTGTTCTGCTTCGGCGAAACCGTGGCCAGGTCGAGGCCCTTGAGCCGGATCTCGCTTCCCGGAAGAACCCGGGCGCTCGGTGCGAGGATCTTCATGATCGACCGGGAGAGCACGGACTTGCCCGAGCCTGACTCGCCCACGATCCCCAGGGTCTCGCCCGCCCGGAGATCGAGATCGACTCCGTCGACGGCCCGTACCAGGCCACGAGGTGTGTCGAACCAGACCTTCAGGTTTCTCACCTGAAGAAGTAGCCGAGAAGCAGTCCGGGCCTCGATGGTGCTCATAGCGACGACTCCCTGCCGATTCGGCCCCGTGCCCAGTCACCGAGCCTGTTGAACGCGAACACCGTGAGGAAGAAGAACAGCCCGGGGATCATGACGAGATGCGGATGTTCGTTCATCTGGCTGCGGCCGTCGGCGAGCATGCCTCCCCAGCTCGGGGTCGGCGGCGGCACGCCGAGTCCCAGGAAGCTGAGACTTCCCTCCGCCACGACGAGCGCGGCCATCACCACGAGCATCAGCGACATGACCGGGAGCATCACGTTGGCCAGCAGCTCGCGAGTGAGCACCCGGAACGGGCTCGCGCCGAGCGCCTTGGACGCCGTGACGAACTCCCGCTCGGCGAAGGCGATGGTGTTCGCGCGAGCGATACGGGCAAAGTTCGGGATGCCCAGGAGAGCCAAGCCGAGGACGAGGTTCGTCAGGCTCGGTCGCATGGCGGCCACCAGCGCGATGAGGAACATCAGCGGGGGGAACGCCATCAGGAAGTTCACGAACAGCGAGATCGTGGAGTCCACGGCTCCGCGGAAATAACCCGCGGCCATCCCGAAGGCGACACCCACCACCATGGCGAGCGCGGTCGCGCCAAGCCCGACCGCCATGGAGATCCGGGCACCGTAGACGCACCTCGAGAGGATGTCGCGTCCCAGGATGTCGGTGCCCAGAAGATGATCGCCCAAGCCAGGGGTGGCACTGAAGACGTTGCCGATCTCATTGGGATCGGCCAGCGGAAGCCAATCCGCGGTGATCGCCCCGACGACGACAAGCCCGAGCCACACCGCGCCCAGCGGCGCCCCGTAGTCGCGCCGACGCCTTCGCCGCTTGACGACCGGGGCGGCGTCGGCCGACTTCACGGTCGGCGGGACTGACAGGGCGGAGCCCGTGTGACCGACGACATCCGTCATGTCGTAGCCCTCCTCACGCGCGGATCCAGCAGCGGGTACGCCAGATCCACGAGGCTGTTCAGAACCAGATAGATGAGGGCGCTCAGCAGAACGATCGCCTGGACCGTGATGAAGTCGCGGTTGTTGATCGCGATGACGACAAGCGAACCCAGTCCGGGGATCGAGAAGATCATCTCGACGATGACGGCGCCGCCGATGAGCCGGCCGATCACGACGCCGGAGACCGTGACCAGGGAGAATGACGACTGCCGCAACGCGTGACGTACGAGGATCCGCCAGGTCGGAAGGCCGCGCGCCCGAGCCGACAGGACGTGGTCCTGCTGCAGGGTCGCCATCATGTCGCCCTTGAGCAGCCTGATGAACAGAACGCACTCACCGCCGGCCAGGGAGATGACCGGGAGGATGACCGCCCTCAGATGCTGGAACGGATCCTCGCTGAACGGCACCCACCCGACGATGGGCAGCCATCCGAGCTGGACGCCGAACACCCAGACGAGAACGATCGCGAGGACGAATGCCGGGGTCGCCAGCGTCGCGGACGCGATGAACGTCGCGATCCTGTCGACGATCCCGCCGGGGCGGTACGCGCTGTATATCCCGACGGGAATCGCGACCGCGAGCGCGAGCGCCATCGCCAGGACGGCCAGCTCGAGAGAGACTGGAGCCCGCTCGGCGATCGTCGTCGCCACCGGGATCCTGGTCTGCCACGATGTCCCGAGGTCACCGTGGAGGAGATCTCCCAGCCAGGAGACGTATCGCGTCACCAGGGACTGGTCGAACCCGTAGAGTTGGATGAGCTGCTGCCGCATCTCCTCCGTGGCGCCTTCGGGGAGCAGCCCGTCGACCGGATCGCCGGGGATCAGCTCCAGCAGGAGGAACGTTGCGACGCTCACCATGACGAGCAGGAGGACGAACCTCGCCATGGAGAACATCCGCCGTCGGATCAATGTGGTCACGAGATTTTCCTCGCCATCGGTTCGCACCCTTTCTCGCCGCCCGTCCCTGAAGGCGCGGTCGGCGTGTCCCCCCGCGTGTTACTTGTCCACCCACAGGAGTTCCGGCGACGCCGCGTAGAGCGTGACCGGGTTGACTCCGTGCACGTGCTTGGCGGCCAAGATGACGTCCTGCTCATAGGCGAACAGCCGGTTTGGCACGTCCTTGGAGATCTCCGCGCCCACGACCTTCCACGCCTCGGCGACCTCGTTGGCGTCCGTCGAGTGGATCGTCGTGTCCAGCGCCGTGTCGACTCTCGGGTTGGAGTAGCCGTACACATTGAGGTCGCCGCCGGTGTAGAGGGTGCGGTAGACGGTCACCGGGGACTGGCTGATCACCGACGCGTGCACCGAGATCTGGAACTTGCCCTCACGGAACAGCCGGCTGATGACCGCGTTCTCCGTCGGCTTGAGCTCTACGTGGAGGCCATTGATCTTGTTGAGTTGCGCCGCGACGACCTCGCCCACCTGCTTCATGATCGGGGCTGGGCTGTAGGTGAGCATCTCCAAGTCCAGGCTGGTCTTTCCCGTCTTGGCGAGATACGCGTCGAAGAGCCGCTGAGCCTCGGTCAGGTCGAACTTCGGGTACGTCACGGCGGCATCGCGATACGGGCTGTTCTTCGGGAAGAACGCGTCCGGCGGCTCATCACCCGGGTAGGCGGCCGCCGTCAACTGGGGCGCGTTGAACGCGTGCAGAAGAGCCTGGCGCAGGTCCGGGTCTGCGATGATCGGGTCCTTCAGGTTGAAGCCCAGACCGGTGCCGCCGAACAGCGGGATCGCGTGGACTCCGTACCCTTCCGGCTGGAGTTCGCGGCCGAACCGCTTCAGGAAGGTCGCGGTGAGGTCGACCTGGCCGGCCCGCAGCGCGTTCACGCGCTGGTCATCCTGGACCACCGTCGCGTAGGTGATGCGGTCGAGGTACGGCAAGCCCTTCTCGACGTAGCCGGGGTTGCGCTTCAGCTGGATCTGGGAGCCCGGCACCCAGGTGTCCACCACGAACGGGCCCGCGCCGACGGGTTCGGTCGCGAACTTCTCTCCCTTGGCCTTGATCGCGGTCGGCGAACCGATCGAGCCGAGGTCGTACTGCAGGGCCCAGGGGAACTGGTAGTTCGTGCTGGCCAGCGTGATCTCGAGGGTGAGCGGGTCGACGACCTTCCACGTCATCTGGGAGAGCCAATAGCCCGCGAACGACAGCAGGGCCGGGTCCTTCAGCCGCTCCCAATTGAAGGCGACCGCCTCCGCGTCGTAGGGCGTGCCGTCGGTGAATTTGGTCCCGGACCGGAGCTTCAGGGTCCACACCTTGCCGTCCGCGGACTCGAACGACTCCGCCATCGCCGGCTCAAACTTCTGATCCTCGAAGCTGTACCGCGCCAGCGTCCCGTAAAGCGCCGCACAGATGTAGTACGCGCTGCTCGAGCACAGCGCCGAGTCAAGTGAGTTGAGCTGGCCCAGCCTGGACATCGTCAACTCGCCACCCTGACGCGGCGTCCCGTCATTCGGAACACTTCCGCCGCTGGGTTCCGCGGCGCTGCTGCCGCATGCCGCAACTGTTGATGCCGCCACGAGGGCGACCACCATGCGGGATAGCCGTCGACCGACCCTCATATCCCTGCTCCTTTGGTTGGGAACGTGTTTGTACTGATGCCAGGTCGACGCACTTGAACGACGGCTGACCACAGGAATCCGCCCGAAACACCGCTGTAATGCTTGGCCCGACGCTAGGACGGCCGAGGTGTCATGTCAATGCTTCCAAATGTATAGAAGTAGTCACTAAGCTGCGGCGATCTTGAAGCCGAGGTCGGCAGGTCCCGATCAGGGCCGGGGAGCGATCTCGGACGCGAAAAGCCCGAGGTACTCGGCGTTTTCCAAGGGGCGTGCCTCCCGTGGGCGAGATCACTAAGCCGGTCGCACCCACTGCTACATACCGGTTCGAAGTCGTATAGTTCCATAATCATGGAACTATCTGGTTACGCCAAGGGGAGACAGGCGACTCACCCGACGAGAGAAGGGCCCCGTCACATGACAATGACAACCGCGCGCTCAGCGGGATGGCGCTGATGCGAAGCGGGTACGTGCGCCGCGCCAGCAGCCCGAACGCGGTCATCGTGGTCCTGTGCATGGTCGGCATCGTGGCCGCGCTCGGGGGGACCCTGCTCGTTCCGCTGGTGTCGCGCCTTCCCGAGATCTACGACGTCAGCGCCGTGCCGGCCTCCTGGATCATCACGAGCACGCTGCTCGCGGGAGCGCTCGCGACGCCGATCCTCACGCGCCTGGCCGACATGTTCGGAGCGCGCCTGATCATCGTGGCCACGCTGATCGGCCTGGTGCTGGGCTCGTTGCTCCTGGCGATCAGCGACAGTTTCGCGCTGGCCATCGTCGGCCGTTCCCTCCAGGGAGTGGCCGCAGCGCTCGTGCCCGTCGCGATGAGCCTGATGAAGCACGTGCTGCCACCGGAGCGGGTCGGCTTCGGGGTGGCCCTGATGAGTGGGACGCTGGGCGCCGGCTCCGCGCTCGGACTGCCGCTGGCCGGCTTCATGTACACCCATCTGGGCTGGAGTTCGCTGTTCTGGGGGCTCGCGATCCTCGGCGCGCTGCTCGCGTTCCTGGTCTGGACGATGCTGCCCAAGCGCGTGACCGAGTCGAAGCAGTCGATCGACTGGTTCGGGGCGCTGCTCCTCACCGTCGCGCTGACTCCTCTCATTCTCGTGGTCACCCAGGGCAACGTCTGGGGCTGGCTGAGCCGTCCGATCATCGGGCTGACCCTGCTCAGTCTCGTCGCCTTCCTCGCGTGGGTGCCCTGGGAGCGGCGGCAGCGCGATCCCATCGTCCATCTGGGGCTGCTGGTGCTCAGACCGGTCGCCTTGACGAACATCGTCGCGATCATCATCGCGATGGCGATGCTGATCAACCTTTTCCTGGCCGGCCAGCAGTTGGCCGTGCCGGAATTCGTGGCAGGTGGCCTGGGCCTCTCAGCGGATGCGACGGGACTGGTCATGGCGTTCCCGGCCGGTGCGGTGGCGGCCGCGTCGCCCCTCGCCGCCCGGCTGCTGCGTCGCTTCGGTGGTCGTTGGGTGCTCATCGCGGGGGCGTTGTTCATGGCCGCCAGCTACGTGGCCCGGATCCTCCTCGACGGATCGGTGTTCGAGATCGCCCTCGGCGCGGTCCTCGTCTGCGTCGGAACCTGTCTCGCGCTGTCGGCCATGCCGATGATCATCATGGCCGCCGTCCCGTCCGAGCACACCGCGTCCGCCAACGGCATCAACACCCTCTGCCGGATGCTCGGCACGTCGTTGTCCACGGCCGGCATGGCAGCCGTCACCTCGTTCACCGCAGTCACCTTCGACGGGACCGAGTATCCGACCACCGAGACCTACCACCTGCTGTTCTGGGCGTGTGTCGTGCTGTCCATGACAGCGGCACTGCTGACGACCGCGATCCCGCGGCGCGACCGGCTCCCGGACGGACATGGCGGGCTTGTGACCGAATCGGCGACCGCGCCCTGATCGTTGCGCTAGGTCCAGTCCAGCACCAGCCGACCTCGAACGCGGCCGCGTTCGAGGGTACGGTGCGCTTCCGCCGCCTGGGACGGCTCGAACGTCGTCGCGACCCGGAGAGTCAGCGAACCATCCTCGACTCGGTCCCTGAGGTAGTCGATCTTCGCCCGGTCGTGGAAGTACGCGACACAGACCGTCATGAACTTGGTGATCGCGCGCTCGGGCTGCCAGTCGTCGGGTCGTACGGTCACGAACCAGCCGCTGTCCCGGACCGCCGGCATCAGGTCCTCCGGTCCGACCAAGGCGGCATCCACGACCGCGTCCAAGGGCCTCCCGGCTGCTGCCATGAAGCGCGCGCCGACACCGTCTCCACGTGCGACGACCCGGTCAGCACCCAGGCTCTCGATCAGCGAAACGTCCCCGGGCGTCGCATCGGCGACCACCGTCCAGCCGCGGATCTTCGCCAGCTGGATCGTGTAGCCACCCACGGCGCCCGCGCCACCCGTCACACCGAGCACGCCCCCGGGGGGAAGGTCGTCGAGCGCGCGCATGGCCGTCAGCCCATTCATGAGCAGGGTTGAGGCGGAGACGAAGTCGCTTCCCGCCGGGAGAGTCGTCAGGGAGTCGTCCTGGACGATCACCTGGCTCGAGTAGGCGCCACTCGCCGGTTCCATGCCCGGGAGAGTCGCGCCGACCACCCGGTCCCCCACCGACCAGGTCGCCGAGTCACCGACCGCGCTCACCACCCCGGCGAAGTCCATCCCAGGCACGAGCGGGCCCCCGTCCTCCCGGAGCCGGCCGGTGATCCGGCCAGTGCGGAACAGCACATCGGTGGGGTTGACCGTGGCCGCTTTCACGTGCACTCGGACCTGCGCGCCCTCGGGCTCGGTGATCGGGACGCCGACGAGGCGCAGCACCTCCGGTCCACCGAACCTCGTGAGCCCGACAGCAGGCGCCTGTTCCTCACTGTGCATCCGTACGCCCTCCCGTCAGGACGCCGGGACTCGGCCCTGCATCCGCAGGTCAGCCACGTGGTGGGCGGCTATGTAGCCGAAGGTCATCGTGTGGGCGATGCTCGCGCCGGCCCCGGGGTAGGTCCGCCCGACGACCGTCGCGGCCATGTTGCCCGCGGCGTACAGGCCGGCGATCGGCTCGAGCTGCTGGTCCAGTACCTGGGCGTACTGATTCGTGAGGACGCCGCCTATCGTCCCCACATCGGCGGCGAAGATCTCCGTGGCGTAGAACGGCGGCTCGGCGAGCGTGCCGACGGCCGGGTTCGGCTTGTTCCCGGGGTCTCCCAACGCCTTGTTGTACTGTGACACGCCACGGTTGAACTCCGGGTCCTGCCCCCGGGCGGCGTACTCGTTGAAGTTCGCGACGGTGGTGGCCAGTGTCCGCGGGTCGACGCCGATCAGCCGGGCGAGCTCTTCCACTGTGTCGGCCCGCTTGATCCAGCCTTGGGACAACCACTCCTCCGGCAGCCGGCCGGGAAGCACCGAGGCGAGGTTGCGGATCTTGGGCATGCCTCGTCCCCACGGGTACTTGCGCCGGAACGCGTCGTCGAAGATGAGCCAGGCGGGCACGGCATCGTTCGCGTACATCGCCTTCACCACCTCGATGTAGGAGTTCGACTCGTTGACGAAGCGCCGGCCCGACTTGTTCACGAAGATCGTGTGGGGGAACTGCCGGGCGGTGGTGAGGTTCGAGATGGCGATCTCTCGCCGGGGGGCGGGGCTCCAGACCGCCTCGTCCATGTAGTCCACCTTCGCCCCGAGCGCGATGGCGGCCTGCAAGACCGTGCCGGTGTTGCCCGGGTTGCCCATGGTTCGCTCACCGTCGTTCGGCTGCGTCTCCGCGTTGTACCTGAGCCGCATCTCGCCGTTGCGCTCAAAGCCACCCGCCACGAGCAGGACCCCGCCGGTGCCGGTCACGACCGTGGGCACACCGTCACGCTCGGCCCGTACGCCGACGACCCGGCTCTCGGAGACCACGAGCTCCCGCACCTCTGTGTTCAGCCAGATCGGGATGCCCGCATCGACGCAGGCTTTGGTCAATTGGCCGACCAGCGACATGCCGTTGGTGAGCAGGTCCTTGCCGAGTAACCTGCTGATCTTCGTGCGTAACACCACGCGAGCCGCGGCTCGGAACGAGCGACCCGAACGGAACGCGGCGGGAAGGTTCCGCACCTCGTTGGTCATGACCGCCAGATCGAGGTTGCGACCCATGCCCGGGTTGATCCTGCTGTGCCATTCACCGAGCTGCTTGCCGTCCCAAGGGATCCCCTCGATCGAGCGTCCGCGGGCGTGTCCGCCCTTGCGGTTGTCGTAGTAGTCGCTGTAGCCCTCGCAGCGGGTGAGCTTGACGCCCTTGCGCTGGATAAACGAGATCATCGCGGGCCCTTGAGCGAGGAACGCTTTCCGCCGTTCCAGCGACGAGGCGTCGTCCGGCTCCCCGACCACGGACTGGAGGTAGGTCAGTCCCGCCTCGTACGAGTCCGGCACACCCGCGGCCCGCATCAAGGGATTGTTCGGCATCCAGATGACGCCCCCCGACATCGATGTCGAGCCTCCGACAACCTCCCGCTTTTCCAGGACCACCGGCTTGAGTCCCGCTTCAGCCGCTGCCAAAGCCGCGGTCAACCCTCCTCCACCGCTTCCGACGATGACGAGGTCGAATGACTCAGTTGTGGAATCCATGGCCCACCCGCTTGCATTGACATTTCTAGAATCTTGGTAACGTCACGTTAACCGTAGGCCGGTCAGGCAACAAGGCCCCTTAGCGACCTCAATCTTCAGGCCTTGAGGCCGACACCCGCTGCCGGTCGGGATCCACTCCCCGGCCACGTGGCCGTCACCGACGAGCAGGCCCGGAGGAGTTCTGGCCGCTAGATGGGCTCATCTGGAACGCACGAGTCGCGCTGCGCCGCCTCGCCGAGATCCGCGCATCCTGGGTCTGCCCGGTCACGGGACGCCCTGGCACGCGACGCCAGAGCAGATCGCGTCGACCCCTCCGCGCCGCCGCACACTGATCACCGGCTGGAAACTCGGCGGCCTACCGGCAGCCGGGGCCGGAGGTCCGCGGCGCCGCTTCGATGCCGTTGACAACTTTGGGGCGGCACGTTAATTTCAGGTTACTGAATAAACCACCAGGCATGAATAAAAATTCACTACTGGCCTTCGGTTTCCGTTAGCCGTGCAGATCGACGGGAGCCGGAGAAACGCTGCCGACTTCCCGCAGCCTTCCTCCGCTCACGAATTCCAGCAAACTCATTCTCAGTAACAGCACCCCCTGCAAAGAAAGACGCACAAATGAAGAAAGCCGCATCATCGCTGCGCGCCGCCCTGAGGCGGGCGGCGATCCCGGGCCTGGCCGCCGCCGTTCTGTGCAGCATGACGCCCGCCGCTCCCGCCTCGGCGGACGGTGCCGGAAGGCCGGTCAACGACAAGCCGCGCGTCATCCTTATGCACGACCCCGAACTGGATGACCAGAACACGCTTATCCGCTACCTGCTCTACAGCAACGAGTTCAGCACCGAAGCGCTGATATATTCCAGCAGCGGCGTGCACTGGGCCGGCGACGGCAATGGCACGAAATGGTTCGTGCCGGGGCGGGAGTACACCAGGTTCGGACTGAACCTCTGCCCGTGCACTTCGTGGCGCTGGAGTCCCGGCGAACGCTTCATTCACGATGCGGTCGACATCTACCAGCAGGTGTACCCGAATCTGCGGAAGCACGCCGACGGATACCCCGACCCGCGAGAGCTGACGTCGAGAATCCTCAACGGCAACATCCAGTTCGACGGCGACATCTCCACGGATTCCCCCGGATCCGACCTGGTCAGGCGAGCGCTGCTGGACAACCGGCCCGGGCCTGTCTACCTGCTCACCGGCGCCGGTCAGAGCACGATCGCCCGGGCACTGAAGTCCATCAAGGACCAGTACGAGAACACGCCCCAGTGGCCCGCCATTTACCAGAAGGTGTCGCAGAAGGCGATCATCCAGTCGTTCGGCGACCAGGACAACACCTACGCCAACTACATCAAGCCCAACTGGCCGGACATCGAGTTCCGCCAGATGTCCACCAGGATCTGGGGCTACGGCGCGCGCAATGCCGTACGGCCCGAGGACGGCAAGTATCTGTCCTCGGCGTGGACGAAAGCCAACGTGTCGGATGTGGGACCGTTCGGCGCGTTCTACCGCGTCTGGGGCGACGGAAAGCAGATGGTGCCCGGCGACATCTTCGACTACTTCGGCTTCTCCGGCCTGACGACCGCGGAACTCCGGGCGATGGGATACATCGTGTGGACTCCGCCACAGGAGAAGGGATCGTGGATCTCCGAAGGAGACACATCGATCTTCATGAACCTGCTCGACAACGGACTGCGCGGCTACGTCGACGCGAGCTACGGCGGCTGGGGCGGCCGGAGCGGTCCCGACGTCGACCCCAGCGGAACCTCTTCATCCGACTACGCCTCGGCCCGCTGGTTCGGCGCGGCTCAGGAGGACTTCGCCGCCCGGATGAAGTGGACCGTCACCCCGAGATATTCCGCCGCGAACCACCGGCCCAGCGTCAAGGTGAGCGGACAGCCAGACCGTGACGTCCGCCGGGGCCAGGTGGTCACACTCGTCGGCCACGCCACGGATCCCGATCGAGACGACGTCACCAGTAAGTGGTGGCAGTACACCGACGCGGACACCTACCCCGGCACCGTCTCGCTCACCCAGAGCTCGCCCGGCCGGGACCTCGCCAAGGTACAGTTCCGCGTCCCCGACGACGCGGCGCCCGGCCAGACCATCCACCTGGTCCTGCAGAGCACGGACAACGGTTCTCCCGCCCTCACCTCCTACCAGCGTGTCGTACTGACCGTGAAGAGCTGAGCACCCGATACCCCCTAGGGCGGCGGAGGAAGCGCATCTCGCGCCCTCCGCCGCCCGCCGTGCGTAGTACCGCCGTCGGCCTCATCCTCAGATGCCCGTTCCGAAACGTGACGGTCCCGGGCACGGAAAAGCGCCCTTCCCGTCAGAAGATGATCACTTCGAATCTGCAGCGCGATGCTGGCCAGAATCGTGGTGATCATGCTTTCAGGTTCGCCCGGTAGGTGCGTTCGGTACGCCTATGCTCGGTGAGGTGACCGACGAGATCCAGGAGATTGTCGCCGCGTTACCGGCCATGACAAAGGTCGCCGGCGTGTGGGCAGCGGCTGAGGAACGGCTCGCCCGGGGGGACGCCGCTTTCGTCGCGGACCTCGGGATTGCCCTCGCCGGGCCGGACGAATCCCGGGCGTGGCAGGTACGGCTTGTGCGCCACCGTCTGTTGCGGCTACTGGCATTCGCGCCCGGCGTGGAGGCGGTAACCCAGACGTTGCGGCTGGTTTCGGCGTATCAGACGAACGCTCCGAAGCTGGCGCACCACGGGATGGAGCTGCTGGCGGCCTGCCATCCGGCGGCGGAGCTGGCGGTCGCCTTCACCGGCCGTGACGTCCCGGCCGATCTGCGTGCCTGCCTGGTTCAGGAGCTGGTGCTTCGGAAGGTGGCGGTCGAGGAGATTCCCGGGGTGCGTGGCTGGCTGGCCTCGCCGGACTGGCGGTCCCACCCGCTGTCGTGGCTGCCGCTGACCCTGTGCGCCGTCGAGGGGGACCCGGCCCTGCCTCAGTACAGTGTCCGGGGCGGGAGCGTCCCGTATTGGTCGGGGATCCCCGGCGAGACGGGCGTCCCATCCGAGGCGGCCACGCAGGTCACGGAGACGACCACGGACGCGGCCGCCACGCTGATCGCCGCCGCCGTGGCCAACTGGGCCGAGGAGTCCAACGGCCGCGTCGAGGCGCGGACGTACACCCTGGCAGGGTCACTCGGCGGGTTCGCCGAACTGGGGCTGGCCTGCCTGGAGGGGAAACCCGCGACGATCGTCCCAGGTAGGCCCGACCGTGCCTGGCGGCTGCTCTTTTCCGCCGCGTCAACCGGAGGCGCCCGCAACTCCGGGCTCCGGGGCGCCTACGGGCGGCTGGCCGCGTGGCGTTCCCTCGCCGGCCTCTGCGCCGCCCTGGAGGGCGCGACCGCCGCCGAGGTCGAGGAGCGGGCTGGGCAGTGCGCCTGGTTCACCTTCGGGGCGGACTCGGGATGGTTCAAGAGGATCGCGTGGGACATCGGGCTGGCCGTCGTCACCCCGGACGGCCGGACCCTGTCGGTGCTGGCCGCGACAGACACCAACTGACGCTGACGACCGGGCTCGTCGTACTGCATGCGCACCTTGGGCAGCAAGTCCTCAGAGGTTCACCACGAGGCGGGGTGAGCGTGCCCGGGACACGCAGGCGTACATGCGGTTCGCTGGGGCGCCGATGTCGTCGCGGTGCTCGGGTTCGCCGTCGAGGACGGTGAGCTCGCAGCTTCCGCACACGCCTTCGCGGCAGCCGGAGGGCACGGGGTGCCCGGCGTGCGTCAGGGCGGTCAGCATCGACTCCTCCGGGGAGACGTGAACCGTCTGGCCCGAGCGGGCGCATACCACCTCGAAGGCGGTGTTGGGCGGGAACGTCCTGGCCGTTGGGCGGAAACGTTCGATGTGCAGGCGTTCGGCGGGGAAGGCGGCCTCGGCCGCGGCGAGCATCGGCGCGGGGCCGCAGCAGTACACCAGCGCGCGGGGGCTCAGGCCGGCCGCCAGAGCGGCGAGGTCGGGCCTGCCCTGTTCGTCCTCGGCGAGGATGGATACCCGGTCGCCGTAGGAGGAGCGCAGGTCGTCGGTGAACGGCATGGTCGCGGCCGACCTCCCGGCGTACACCAGCCTCGCCGTGGCCCCCGCCCGGGTGGCGGCCCGCAGCATCGGCAGGATGGGGGTGATGCCGATCCCGCCGGCGAGGAAGAGATACTCCCGCGCGGCCAGCAGCGGGAAGTTGTTGCGCGGCGAGGAGACTTCCAGGGTCCGGCCCCGGCGCAGGAACAGGTGGACGTACTCCGAGCCTCCCCGGCTCAGCGGCTCGTGGCGTACCGCGATGCGGTAACGCTCCCGGTCGGCCGGGTCCCCGTACAGCGAGTACTGCCGGGTCAGCCAGTTCGGCAGCGCCAGATCGACGTGCGCGCCCGGCTCCCATGGCGCCAGCGGGCCGGCGCCCCGCAGGACGAGGGAGAGGACGCCGTCGGCGACCCGGTCCACGCGGTCGAGAATCGTCAGTTGCATCGGAAGATCACCTTGGGTCAGTACAGTTCGCGGTAGTCGGCTTCGAGCTTGCGGTCGATGAGCTCCGGATCGAGGTCGAGCCCGAGCTGGCCGATGGCGATCTCACCCGCCGACGGGATCTCCGCGGCGAGGGCCTGGCTCGCGGGATCCCACAGCCTCGAGCGGATGAGCGCTCGGCCGCAGTGCAGATAGACCTCGGCCACCTCGACGACGAGCGCCAGCGCCGGCTGCCTGGCCTCGGTCTGCATCCGTACGAGCACGTCGGGTTCGTCCGTGGGATAGGCGCGGCCGTTGACCCGCAGCGTCTCGCGCACTCCGGGGACGAGGAACAGCAGCCCGATCCCGTCGTTCTCCGCGAGGTTGCGGAAGGAGTCGGCGAGCCTGTTGCCGGGCCGGTCGGGAATCGCGAGCGTGCGGTCGTCGAGGACCTTCACGAACCCCGGGTAGTCGCCGCGGGGCGAGCAGTCGGCGCGTCCCGCCGCGTCCGCCGTGGCCATCGTCAGGAAGGGGGAGTGGGCGATGAAGCGGCGGGAGTGCTGGTCGACGCGGTCGAAAATCTTGGCCTTGGTCATGGGCTCGGGCTCCCCGAGCCGGGCGAGCACCTCGTCCTGCGGCACCCGCCGGGGCCGCGTGAGGGCATGCGTCATCAAGGACTCCTTCTCTGGGGGTGGATCGCCGTTCGCGATCAAGAGCGCCGCGTCGGCGCAGGTCATGGCACAATTATGAGCAATTATTCAGTTCGTGCGCTACTCGCTTTCGTGCTGCCGTCCAGGGGGTGCCATGACGTCCGACAAGCGGCGGCTTCAGCCACGTAAACAGCCACGCCAGGTACGGGCCGAGCTCACCCGGCAGCGCATCCTCACGGCCGCTGCTCACGTTTTCGCCGAGCACGGCTACGCCGCCGGCACCACCAACCGGATCGCCGAGCGGGCGCGGATCTCGATCGGCTCGCTGTACCAGTACTATCCGAACAAGGACGCGATCCTCGTCGAGCTGCTGGCCCGGCACCTCGACGCCGGCATGGCCGATCTCGCGCGCCGGGAGGAGAACGGGCTGCCCGGCTCGCTGGAGGAGATCGTCCGCCGCTACGTACGGACCGCGATCGAGAACCACCTCGACGACCCGCAGCTCCTGCGCGTCATGGTCGAACAGGCGCCCCGCTCCCACGCGCTGCTGGACAAGATCTCCCGGCACGAGCGGGAGCGCGTCGCCTACATGCGGGAGCTGCTCGACCGCCACCCCGAGGTCCGGGTCGGCGACACGGAGACCGCCGCCCGGCTCACCGTCAGCACCGTCGAACTGGTCGTGCACCAGCTCATCGCCGCGCCCGACCCCATCGACATCCCCCGGTTCGAGAACGAGCTGGTGGCCATGCTCACCCGCTACCTCACGGCCGCCGGTTGACGGCGCCCGCTTCACGGAAGCTTCACGGTCGAAGTCGTACGCGCCACACGATGCCCCGGTTCGCTGTCGGGGCATGGACAGCTTTCCCCTCACCCGAAAACTCGTGGTCGCGGCGCACGCCGGGCTGGCCGGGTCGCTGGTCGGCGCCGCCGCCCTGCACCTCGGCTGGGCGAAGCAGGTGGACACCGTCCGGCACGTGTTCAGCGACTACGCGCTGAACGAGGGCGCGGACCGGGTCTTCGCCGGGACCGTGGCCTGTCTCTCGATGGGATCGACGGCGCTGGTCGCCGGGCTCGTACGGTCCAGGCTGCCGGTCGGCGCGCCGGCGATCGCACTGCTGGGCGCGTGGTGCGGCGGGCTGGCCCTCGCGGCGGTCTTCCGGACCGATCCGCCGGGCGTCCCCTCCATAGGCGGGCTGGTGCACCGGTACGCGGCGGGCGGAGCCGTGGCGGCACTCCCGGCCGCCGGACTCCTGATCGCCCGGCGGCTGGGGCGACGGCCCGGCTGGGAGGCGACGGCGCGGTCGCTGCGCCGTACCTCCTGGGCGAGTGTGGCGGGCTGCCTCGCTTTCATGTGCGCGCATCTGTGCGCCACGGCCCCGGCCCAGACCCCGGCCGTACAGGAGATCGGCGGCTGGCTGGGGCTGGCCGAGCGGGTCACCCTCGCCCTGGAGATGAGCCTGCTGTTCACGCTGGCCGGCGTGGTGCCGGCGAGCCGGGAGGGCAGGTGACCTGGCTCGCCATCGGCCTGGCGGTCCTGAACGCCTGCTGCTTCACGGCCGGGACCTGGCTGCAGCACGGCGCGTCGGCGGGTGGCGCGTCCTTGGCGGCCGCGGTGCGGCGGCCCCGCTGGCTGGCGGGTCTTGCGCTGCTGGCGGCGGGGGCGGTATTGCAGGTCAACGCGCTGCGGCTGGCTCCGGTGACCGTGATCGAGCCGGCCGGGGTGCTCGGGATCGTGATCAGCGTGGTGTGGGCGCTGCGGGTGCGACGCGCCCCGCTGCGGTGGGACACCGGCCGCGCGCTGGCGGCGATCCTCGCCGGGACGGGCGGCTTCGCGGTGCTCGCCGCGTTGAACACCGTCCCCCGCCCGGTCTCCACGGCGGCGCAGATTCAGGCCGGTGCGCTGGTCTGCGCCGTGGTGGCCGCCTGCCTGCTGGTCGCCCGTCCGCTCAGGGGCCGGGCCCGGTGCCTGGTCCTGGGCATAGGCGGGGGCACCGCCTATGGCTGCACCTCCGTGCTGATCCGGGCCGCGACGGAGCAGTTCGCCTCGTACGGCATCAGCGCGCCCCTGGTCGGCACGCTCGCCGGTCTGGCGGCGACGGTCCTGGCCGGCTTCTGGCTCGTGCAGCGCGCCTACGCCGACGGTCCGCCCGAGAGCACGGTGGCGACCCTCACCGTCGTGGACCCGCTGGTCGCCGTCACCATCGGCATCGGCCTGCTCGGCGAGGCCCCCGGCCTGACCCTGCCGATCGCCGCGCTGGGGCTGGCCTTCGCCGCCGTCGCGGTCGGCGGGGTCGTCCGCCTCTCCCGCGCCGTCCTCCCCCTATCCCTTTCCGCACGACAGGAGCACCCATGTCCGGCAGTACCATCCGGCGTATCGTCATCGGCGCCGACACCTATCCGCCCGACGTCAACGGCGCCGCGAACTTCGCCCACCGCCTGGCCACCGGACTCGCCGGCCGAGGCCACGACGTGCACGTGATCTGCCCCGCCACGGGCGCCGGTCCCGAGCGCGCCACGCCCGGCGGTCCGGCCGTGCACCGGCTCGCCTCCCACGGAACCCCGTTCCATCCCACCTTCCGAGTCTGCCTGCCCTGGCAGATCCGCGGCTCGGCCGCCCGGCTGCTGGACCGGATCGCCCCCGACGTCGTCCACGTGCAGTCCCACTTCGCCGTGGGCCGGACACTGATCAGCGCCGCGCGGCGCGCGGCCGTCGCGGTGGTGGCGACCAACCACTTCATGCCGGAGAACCTCGTCGGCCACACCTCCCTTCCGGACCGGCTCGCCGCCGCCGCGTCCCGGCTGGCCTGGCGCGATTTCGTACGGGTCTTCCACCGCGCCCAGATCGTCACCGCCCCCACCCCCCGCGCCGTGCGGCTGATGCGCGAGCACGGCCTCGCCGGTGACGCCGTCTTCCCGGTGTCCTGCGGCCTGGACCTGCGCCGCTTCGCACAGCCTGCGGCGAAACACCAGGGCGAGGGACTACGCGTCCTGTTCGTGGGCCGGCTGGACGCGGAGAAGAACGTGGGCGAACTCCTGCGCGCCCTGCCGCTGCTGCCCGCGCGGCTCCCGGTCACGGCCGAGATCGTGGGCGACGGCTCCCGCCGCCGTGACCCGGAGGACCTGGCCCGCGCGCTCGGCGTCGCCGACCGCGTCACCTTCCACGGCCTGGTCGGCGACCAGGAGCTCCTGGACGCCTACGCCCGCTGCGACGTGTTCTGCATGCCCGGCACCGCCGAACTGCAGAGCCTGGCTACCATGGAGGCCATGGCCGCCGGAAAGCCCGGCGTCGCAGCCGACGCCACGGCGCTGCCCCATCTGGTGCACCAAGGACGCAACGGACTGCTCTTCCCGCCTGGCGACGTCCCGGCCCTGGCCGCGGCCCTCGGCTCGATCCTGGGCGACCCCGAAGGCCGGACGCGGATGGGCGAAGCCAGCCGGGAGATCGTCGCCCGCCATGACATCGGGCTCACCCTGGACGCCTTCGAAACCCTCTATCAGGAAGCGGCCAAGCTCACGACGGCCCATGGCAGGGAGAACCATGAGCACACAGCGCATTCTGGTCGTTGACGACGAACCCAAGATCCGGATGACGCTGCGCGGCTACCTGGAGGCGGACGGCTTCGAGGTCCTGGAGGCGTCAGACGGCCCGGCCGGCCTCGCCGCGGCCATCCGCGAGCGGCCTGACCTGATCGTGCTGGATGTGATGCTGCCCGGCCTGGACGGGTTCGAGGTGCTGCGCCGGATCCGGGCGACCCGCCAGGTTCCGGTGATCCTGCTCACCGCCCGGACGGAGGAGGTGGACCGGGTCATCGGCTTCACCGCGGGCAGCGACGACTACGTCACCAAGCCGTTCAGCGCCCGTGAACTCGCCCTGCGGGCGCGGGCCATCCTGCGCCGCGCGGAAGCCCCGGCCACGGAGGAACGGACGCTGCGCTTCGACGGCCTGGTCATCGACCCCGGCACGCGTACGGTCACCTGCGACGCCGGCCGTACGGTGGAGCTGTCCGCGCTCGACTTCGACCTGCTGGTGGCCCTGGCCCGCGCGCCGGGCCGGGTGTTCACCCGCCGCGGGCTGATCGAGCACGTATGGGGCCGTGACTTCTTCGGCGACGAACGCGTGGTGGACGTCCACATCCGCACGCTGCGGCGCGCGCTCGGCGACGACGCGAGCGCGCCCCGGTTCGTGGGCACGGTGCGCGCCATCGGCTACCGCTTCCTCGCCCGCCCCGCCGGATGACCCGCCCGCCCCGTCACCCCCGGAGGACCGCCTGGGCCGCGGTACGGCGGCTGCTGGCGCTGCCGCTGACCATCCGCCTGACGCTGTCCCACCTGACGGTCCTGGTCGTGTCGCTCCTGGTGATGAACTCCACCTCCGACATGTTCTGGCGCCAGGGGCCCGCCACCGGGCGTACCGACCTCGAAGCGCTGGTGGCCGCGCTGGTCGGCCCCGGCGAAGGAGACATCGTTTTCGAGATGGTCGTGCCCGCGCTGGCCGTCGGCATGATCGCGGCGCTCGGCCTGTCCCTCGTGTTCTCCCGGTTCCTGCTACGGCCGCTGCGCCAGGTCAGCGCGGCGACCCACCGCCTCGCCGACGGGCACTACGACGATGTCCTCACCGTCCCTCGCGAGCCGGGACTCGCCGCGCTGGTCGAGGACGTCAACCGACTGGCCGCCGCACTCGCCGACATCGAGCGGCGCCGCGCCCGCCTGGTCTCGGAGATCGCCCACGAGATGCGCACCCCGATCACCATCCTCAACGGCCAGATCGAGGGGATGGCCGACGGCATCTTCACCCCCGACGACGCCATGTTCGCCTCCCTCACCGACGATCTCACCCGGCTGCGGCGCCTCACGGACGACCTGTCCAACCTCTCCCGGGTCGAGGAGGGCGCGTTCACCCTGCGACACTCGCTCACCGACGTGACGGCCCTGACGCGGACCACCGTCGAAAAGCTGCGTCCTCAGTTCGACGACGGTCAGGTCACGCTCGCCATGACCCCCGGCCCGCCGGTCAAGGCCCGGCTCGATTCAGGCCGCATCGCCCAGGTGCTGGTCAACCTCCTGGGCAACGCCCTGCGCGCCTGCGATCCCGGCGGCCGGGTGTCGGTCACCGTACGCACCGGCGCCAGCCCGGCTCCGCATGTGGAGATCACCGTCCAGGACGACGGGATCGGCATCGCCGCCCACGACCTCACCCGGATCTTCACCCGGTTCGAACGCGTCGAGCACCCCGGCCGCCCGGCCCCCGCGGGCGGCAGCGGCATCGGCCTGACCATCGCGCGCGGCATCACCCGCGCCCACGGCGGCGGCATCACGGCCACGTCCGACGGCCTGGGCCAAGGCGCGACCTTCACCGTCCGCCTGCCGCTGGCGCCGCCAGGCGCTTAGGACACTGCGGAATCTCACGGTGGCAGCCCACCCCCGGCCTTTCACGTCTTCTTGCTTTGGGCTATGGACACGGGCAAACCGGTGTCGATGTCGAAGGCTTCACCCCGCTTGGCCGCCTGGCGGAGGTCGGACAGGAAGCTTTCGGCAAGGGCCTTCGTGCGAAAGCTCCGAGACCTCTCCTTGCGCCCGACCGCCCAGCGGACCACGTAGGACGGTGCCTTGCTCGACTGGTTGCGTTTGATCTCCCACAGCTTGACGTCGTATGACAGGTTCACGACGCCTCCCGCAGGGAGTCGAGCCAGGCGGCGAGTTCGCTTCGGTAGACGCGGATCTCGCCGTTGGGCAGTTTCAGGCCGCGTGGGGCGTGGCCGAGTTCGCGCCAGCGGTAGAACGTCCGGCAGGAGACTCCGCCGAGTTCGCGGAGGATCTGCGGCACGGTGAGGAGTTCGTCATTCCGCTTCATACGGCGGCCTCCAGAGAGGCCAGGCCGAGGACGTAGAGGTGAAGGGAGCCGATGGGGATGAGGAGGCACCCGTCAGCGCGGATGGAATCGATGGCGCCGGAGTCGAGAAGCTGGTCGAGCTTGTTGGACGAGATCGCCAACGCCTCGGCGGCTTCTTCGACGGTCAGCAGGAGACCGGTCATAGGGCACCGCTCAGGCTGTCGGCGATGAGGGCGTCACCGAGGGAGAGGCCACGACCTACGTAGTCCCATGTAGCGACGAACTCGGCCGTTGTTTCGTCGAAGAGCGGGAGACGCGCGTGTGCGGTTCGTTCGGCGCGGATGTCGCCGATGTTCACCGAGTAGTGCCGGGAGCGGGTCGAGAAGTGCCCTCGGAAGCCGAGCATGTGAGCCTAGTGGGCGATGCTGAGATCTGCCGTCGCTTCCCGGCCGTTGAGGCGGAAGCATTCGGCGATGAGGCGTCGGGCGTGGTCGCGGACCGGGAGGGTGGCCAGGTCGTCGGTCAGCCGTATGGGCCGGTCGAGGGTGCCGACGCATTCGGCGGCTTTGGTGGCGTACTTGGCGACGTAAGCCGCTACCGCGGATTCGGTGAGGTCGCCTGATGCGGTGATGGGGCGGATGTCGAGTTGGGCGCCCCAGCGTAGGACACGGCCCGGTTCGTCGTCGAAGGCGGGTAGCTACGTCCGGGGGGTGAACATTTCTGTCGCGCTCATTCCCGCGCAAGAGAATTACGACTGGGGGACGAGTCAAGGGCTCGGGAGATTCTATTCACATGATCGAATCATCGACGAAGATGATTTCTTCCTTAGGTTGTACAATGCCGCCGGAAATCTTTTCAACAACTAGCTAATCCATGCTACAGTGCCTGCCCTGGGTGGGATCCCCGCACCCAGGGCAGGCATGCGTTTATAGGCAATTCTGAATAAATATGCCGAAATCCAGAGAGGGTAGAAGCAGTGACAACAGAAGGTCAGGGCCTTGCCGCCGTAGGTGATTACAATTGGGTTCCTCAGGCCCGGAAATTCGGCCAGGGGTTCTGTGCCTCTTTTATTTCCGGGCTTGCGTCCAGCGACGTTATCGAGCGACTCGAGTTGCGGGAAGAACCCGGTCGACAAGGGCCCGATACCGTCCAGATCGGAACCGTCGAAGGCGGAGCGATCATGATTGAATATGGGGGGCAGGCGGGGGTTCTCTTGCCCGTCATACGTCAGTTGTCTCAAGGAACGGAGATAGCGAGCGTTACGCGAAGCGACCACCATCGATCACGTTTCGTCCACGCACGGGATCGATATGTGATCTCGAGTTTCGATCCAATGTTTCCCGAGTGGCATACGAGCCGCGAGCCCGATGATCTTCGGCGAAATCTCGAGGACTTGGGGATGTTGGTGAGATCGAGCGGAGACGACGACGGGTTTTTCGACCAATATCTGGAAGGAGCGTTTGCATTGGCCGAACGATACACGGGCGTCAGATTACGAGACTACCATATTCATCAAGGGTTACCCCACCGGGCTTCAATCGCCCACTACTATCCAAGCGACTTTTTGTCTGAATTCGCCTGGACCCCCACGGCGCCCGCCGGGTCGGATGAGTACTGATCTTTGATTCATAATGTCGACTGCTGCTGCGAGAGTCAGGCAGGTCTGCGGTGGGGCGTCGGTCGACAAAGTAAGGTCGGTACTCGATTCTCTTCAGGCCACGCTTGATGACGCGGATGAACCGCACCGGGATCGATAGAGGCTACTCGATATCGTCTTGACTACCGTATCAGATGATTCTTGTGCATAGTAGAGGGTTTCATATTCGGCTGGCGGCATGTCACCGATGGCACTGTGAATACGACGGTGGTTGTACTAGTCAACCCATTCGAGGGTGGAGATTTCAAGGTCGTCGATGGTCTTCCAGAGCCCTTTCCTGCGGACAAGCTCAGTCTTGTAGAGCCCGATAATCGACTCCGCGAGCGTATTGTCGTACGAATCGCCGGTCGTGCCGACCGAACATTCAACGCCGGCCTCGATGAGTCTTCCGGTATAGCGAATCGAAGTGTATTGTGAACCCCGATCCGAGTGGTGAACGAGATTGCCGAGACGGTCATTCCGTGCCCAGATCGCCATCTCCAGCGCATCCAGCGGAAGATCGGTCGTCATGGACGACGCCGTACGCCAGCCGACAATCCGTCGGGAAAACACATCGACGACGAACGCGGTGTACACGGTGCCCGCCCAGGTGGCGCAATAGGTGAAATCCGCCACCCACAGCCGATTCGGCGCCGCGGCCGAAACTCCCGCTTGACCAGGTCCGGGGCAAGCCGGGCGTCCGGATCGGCCACCGTGGTACGCCTGGTCTTCCCGCGCACCGCACCGGAAATACCCAGCTCACGCATCAATCGCTCGACCGTGCACCGGGCGACGTCAACGCCTTCGCGGTTCAGCTGCCGCCAGATCTTCCGAGCCCCGTAGACGCCGAGGTTCTCCTCAAACACCCGGCTGATCTGTGATTTCAGCTCCGCATCGCGTACCGATCGCGCCGACGGCGGCCGGGTGAGGGCGGCGTAATAGGTGGACGGAGCGATCTCCAATTCGCGGCAGATCGGCTCGACTCCGAACTCTTTCTTGTTCTCGTCGATGAATGCGACTAGGGACTGTCTGATAAATGATCACGGCCGGTGCGGTTAGATGATCCTTCGTGGTGCGACGTGGCGAGCTGACCGACAATGCCTGGCGGCAAATCGAACCGCTGCTGCCCGCAGTGGACGGCCGGGGGCGTCCCTGGCGGAATCACCGCGAGGTCATCAACGGGATCCTGTGGAGACTGCGGACCGGAGCGCCCTGGCGGGACATCCCCGAACGCTACGGCCCCTGGCAGACGTGCTCCGAGCGTTTCGCCCGCTGGGACAACGACGGCACCTGGGCTCGCCTGCTGGAGGAAATGCAGGTCAAGGACGACTCGATCGGCACCGTCGAGTTGACCGTCAGCATCGATTCCACGATCGCCCGCGCCCACCAGCATGCCGCCGGAGCACGAAAAAGGGGGGCGACGACGGGACGATCGATATCAGGTAGGCCCAGAAGCGGCAGGCTCTCGGACGGTCCCGAGGCGGGCTCACCACCAAGCTCCACCTGATCACCGAGACGCGCGGCCTGCCCGTGACCCTGCATGTCACCGGCGGGAACGTGGCCGACTGCACCGCCTTCGAAACGGTGATGGCCAAGTTCCGGCTCCGCCGCCGGATCGGCCGTCCGCGTACCCGGCCCCATCGCCTCATGGGCGATAAGGGCTACTCCTCCAAGAAGATCCGCCTCTACCTGCGCCGACGCGGTATAGGGGCGGTCATCCCCGAGCGCCGGGATCAGAAGGCCAATCGCAAACGCAAGGGCAGCCGCGGGGGCCGCCCTCCGGCCTTCGACGCCCAGGCCTACAAGAACCGCAACCTCGTCGAGCGGTGTTTCGCCAAGCTCAAGCAGTGGCGGGCAATCGCCACCCGCTTCGACAAGCTGGCCAGCCGTTACCTCACCGGCACCGTCATCGCGTCCCTGATGCTCTGGCTCCGCCAAGCCGAATTGTCAGACACCCCCTCGTCCAGGCGATCCCGAGCACGACCCGTTCCGGGGAAGAGTGCTCAGCTTCGGCTTCAGCGAGCACCGCGAGAACGAGCTGCTGACCTTCCTGCCACGCCCCGAGCTCACCCAGGACGAGGTGGTCCTGCCCACCGGCCGCCTGGAGGCGATCGAGGAGCACGTCGTCGGCATCGCCCGGGAGGCCGGGCAGCTGCTGGAGGCAGGCCAGCATCTGCGGCGCGGTCGCCGATCGCCACCTGATAAGTCTTGACGATCACACCGGTTAGCCGCTCGCATGCCCCATGCCGCGGACCGTAGCCGCCCGACGGGTCCTCCAGCTGGGAACCAATCTGCTTGCTCAAGGCCCGCCTCGACCCGCTCTGACGCGCATCGGTCACGCGTGCTGGCTCCAGTACAGCGGGTCGACCAGGTCGCGGAACTCTTCGTCGGACATTCCGAGTTGGGCCAGTCGCGCACGGGCGGCGTCCCAGACCGGGCGGGCCTTGCCGGTGCCGTTCTCGTGCCGCAGGGCGTTGCCCAGCGCGATCAGGCTCCGGGCGGCGCCGGGGCGGTGGCCGGTCTGCTCGTGGAGGGCGATGGCGTCCGATGCCCGGCTGAGGGCCAGCGCGGTCTCGCCCCGCGTGAGGTGAATCTCGGAGGCGGCGGTCATCGCCTGGGCCGCGAGGACGCGGTGGCCGGTGCCGCGCGCCAGCGCGAGGGCCGCGGTGGCGTAGTCCAGGGACTGCTCGTCGCCCAGCCGGTGGCCTGCCCGGGCGAGGCCGATCAACGCGGTGATCTCGGGGACGCGCTCTCCGGCGTCGCGGGCGATCCGCAACGTCTCGTGGTCGGTGTAGAACGCCTGCTGGTGGTCACCCAGGTGGAAATGTACGGTCCCGAGGACGGTCCTGGCCCGGACCTGGAGGCGTAGGTGGCCGATCTCCTGGGCGACGGCGATGGCCTCCTGCGCGAGCTCGTGCGCGCGAGGCAGCCGGCCGGTGTCGCAGTGGACCGCGGCGAGCCGATGGAGCGATTCCGACTCACCGAGCCGGTCGCCGACCTCCCGCTCCAGGGCGCACGCCTGGTCGAGGTGGCTCTCGGCCAGGCGGAAGTCGCCCGCGACGCAGTACACCGCGCCCAGGTCCGAGAGCGTGTGCGACTCGCCGGATCGGGAGCCGATCCGCCGATAGAGCTCCAGCGCGCGGGCGAGGTGGTGGGCCGCCTCGGCGGTCCGGCCCAGCTCGTAGCAGACCTGGCCGAGGTTGCTCGACTGTACGGCCTGGCCGCCGACGTTGCCGGCCTCCTCGTTGGCCCGAAACGACCGCGCGTAGCCGTCGGCGGCCTGGTCCAGCCGCCCGGAGTAGAAGTGCACGGAAGCGAGCGCGCCCAGGGTGGCGGCCTGGCAGTCCACCCACCCGGCCTCTTCGGCGTACTCCAGCGCTTTCGTGTAGTGGTCGATCGCCTCCTTCTCCCGGCTGTGCCGTACGTGCAGCCAGGCCAGGCCGAGTTCGAGCACGGCGGCGGGCCGGCACTCGCCGGCCGCGCGGGCCGCGGCCAGCGCGGCCTCGGCGCAGGCCGACCAGTCGACGGCGAGCATCCGCATGGAGAAGTAGCCGCGCAGCGCGGCGGCGAGGGTCCAGGCGACATGCGGGGGGCCGTCCGCCGCGGCCCGGATGACGGCGGCGACGAGGTTCTCCCGTTCGGCCTCCAGCCAGTCGGCGGCGGCCTTGCTGTCCTCGAAGCTGTCCTCGAAGCTGTCCTCGAACTCGTGCTCGTGGCGGGAGCCCGAGGCCGGTCGCGGCAGCCGGAGCACCTCGGGGTAGAGCAGGTCGGCGGCGGCGTCGGCCAGGCCGAGGAGGTGGTCGTAGAGCCGGGTCAGGGCCGCCCGCGTGCCGGCCGCGCCGTCCTCGCGTGCCGCGCGCTCCACGGCGTACGCGCGCAGCAGGTCGTGCATGGCGGAGCGGCCGGTGGGAGAGCGGTCGACGAGATGCGCGCCCGCCAGCAGCGTGGCCGCTTCGGCCGCCTCGCCGGTCGAGATCCCGGCCAGCGCCGCGAGGGCGGGAATCGAGATGTCGCCGCCGGGGGCCGTACCCATCAGGCGGAAGACCCGCTGGACGGGCTGCGGCTGGGCGTCGAGGGAGAGGTCGAAGCTGACGCGGACCGCCGCCGAGGGGTCTCCCGCGATCTCCAGGTGGTTCAGGCGGTCCGCGGCCAGGCGGGTCACGGCCGTACGGATGGTGAGCTCGGGATGGGTGGTCAGGTCGGCGGCGGCGATGCGCAGCGCCAGCGGGAGGTGGGCGCAGAGCCCGGCCAGCTCACCGGCGGCGCCCGGGTCGGCCTCGACCCTGTCCCGCCCGAGGACGCGGCCGAGCAGAACGAGCGACTCGGCCGCCGGGAGCGGAGCCAGCACGACCGGATGCGCGCCGTTGAGCGCGACCAGCCCGCGGAGCTCGTCCCGGCTGGTGATCAGCGCCATGCCGCTGGCGGGCAGGAGCGGGCGCACCTGATCGGGCGTCCCGGCGTCGTCCAGCAGGACCAGAATGCGCCGCCCGGAAGTCAATGAACGGTACATCGCCGCCAGCTCGTCCAGGTCGCGCGGGATCTGCTCGGGCGGAACCTCGAGCGAGCGGAGGAAGCCCGCGAGCGCGTACCCGGGTGCCATGGACGATTCGGCGGAGTGCCCGCGCAAGTTGGCGTAGAGCTGCCCGTCGGGGAAGTGCGCGGCGGCCCGGTGCGCCCAGTGCACGGCGAGGGCCGTCTTGCCCACCCCGGCGGCGCCCACGACCGTGGCGGTGACGGGTGCCGGAAGGCGCCGCCCCGCGGGCCGTAGGGCGTCCAGCCGGGCGAGCTGCTCGGCCCGGCCCACGAAGACGCCTGCCGGCGGCGGCAGCTGCGCCACCCGCGGCCACGGGCGCTCACCTGCGGGCTCGCGTGACGGCGCGGGAGCGGGCACGCGCGCGGAACCGACGAAGCGGTCGCGGTCGTCGTCCGCGAGCCCGAAGGCGTCCGCGAGCAGGCGGAGCGTGGTCGGCCGCGGGCTGCCCACGCGGCCGGACTCGATGTCGCGTATCGCCCGTACGCTCAGGCCGGACCTGTCCGCGAGTTCTTCCTGGGTCAGGCCGAGCCGACGCCGGTGCGTGATCACTAGCGCAGCGGTCATCCTGGTCATCCTGCTGGATTCGGGGCGCGAAGCCGCATTATGACATCGGCCCGCCCCGTCAGGCACGAATCAACTGCCGGTCAACTGCCTGTCCGCGACATCCTCGGCGGATCACCATAATCTGATGACCACGGACTTCGGCGTTCTTGGCACAGTGCAGGTGCGCCACGGGGAAGCGCACGTCGTGATCGGCGCCGCGATGGTGCGCCGGCTGCTGGCCGTCCTGCTGTGCCGGCCGGGCCGTGCCGTCGCGGTGCCCACGCTGATCGAGGCGTTGTGGGGCGACGCGCCGCCTCGGGGCTCGCACAAGACCGTCCAGGTGTACGTGCGGCGCCTCCGGCAGCTGATCGGCGAACAGGGGCGCATCGCGTACGGCCCGGGCGGCTACGCCGTGGTCGTCGCGCCCGGCGAGCTGGACGCGCTGCGCTTCGCCGAGCTGACCGCGGACGCGCGCGCCGCCGTCGAACGGGGCTCCCTGGAGGCGGCCCGCGTGCTCTTCCGCCAGGGGCTCGCCCTCTGGCGCGGCCCCGCGTTCGACGACATCGAGGAGCCGCTTCTGGTCGCCGCCGAGGCCCGGCGGCTGGAGGAGGAGCACCTGCGCGTCCACGAGGACTGCGCCGCCGTCACGCTCGCCCTCGGCCGGCATGACGAGGTGTCGGCCGAACTCGCCCCGCTGGCCGCGCTCCACCCGTACCGTGAGCGGCTCTGCGCCTTTCTCATGCTCGCCCTGTGCCACACCGGGCGGCGGGCCGAGGCGCTGGAGATCTATCACCGCACGAGTACGGCGCTGCGCGAGGAGCTCGGGGTGGCGCCCGGCCGGCTACTCACGAGCGTGCACGAAGCCGTCCTTGACGACGGCGCGGTGACGCTGCCGGGCGAGACGCTTCCGGCCGTCCGGCACACCTTCGGGGCGGACCCGGTTTCACCCCATTTCCTGCCGCCCGATCTTGCCGACTTCGCCGGGCGGCAGGAGCAGGCCGAGGCGCTGCGCCGCGCGCTGGCCGCCGGCGCAGCCATGGCGGTGGTGGTCGGCGGGGCGGGGACCGGCAAGACCGCGCTGGCCGTCCACGTGGCCCATCGGCTGCGCGAGCAGTTCCCCGATGGCCAGCTCTATGCCGAACTGGGTGGGTCCGGCGACCGGCCGGTCGCCCCTGGCCGTGTGCTCGGCCGCTTCCTCGTGCCGCTGGGGGCGGACTGCCGTACGCTCCCGGCCACGCAGGAGGAGCGGCAGGAGGCATATCGGGCGCTGACCGCGGCCCGGCGGGTGCTCGTGATCCTGGACGACGCCGCGAGCGAGGCGCAGGTCCGGCCGTTGATCCCGAGCGGCCCGCACTGCGCGGTGCTGGTCACGAGCCGCCGCAGGCTGGCCGCGCTGAGCGCCCGGCCGACGATGCGGCTGTCCGTGCTCGACCCGGCGGCGGCGCGGGAGCTGTTCGCGAGGGTGGCGGGCGAGCCTGGCGCGGACGAATGGGCGGCCGCCGAGATCGTCCGGCTCTGCGACCGGCTTCCCCTGGCGCTGCGGATCGCGGGCGCCCGGGTGGCCGGGGACGAGCATCTGAGCCTGACCCGTCTCGCGTCCCGGCTGCGGGCGGAGCCGTCCCGCCTCGACGAGCTCACCGCGGGGGACCTGTCCGTACGGGACCGCCTCAGGTCGAGCTACGCCGCGCTCGGCGAGCCGACCCGGCGGGCGTACCGGCTGCTCGGCCTGCTCGACGTCCCCGACTTCGCGTCCTGGGTCCCGGCCGCGCTGCTCGACGTCTCTCTGGAGGAGGCGGAGGCGCTGACCGAGGAGCTGCTCGACGTCCACCTGCTGGACTGCACCGGCGCCGACGCGTGCGGCCGGCCGCGCTATCGCCTGTCCGATCTCGTACGGCTGCACGCCCGCGAACGCGCCGCCGCCGAAGAACCGCCCGAACCGCGGGCGGGGGCGGTGCGGCGGGCGATCGGCGGCTGGCTCGCGCTCGCCGAGGCCGCGGACCGTTCCCTCCCCGAACGCCTCACCTGGGACATCGGCGGCGTGGCCGCCCGCTGGTACATGACGCCGGCGCGGGCCAGGGGCCTCGTCCTGGACGCCCTCGACTGGTTCGACGTCGAACGCGCCGCCATCAGGGCGTGCGTCGCGCAGGCCGCCGCGTCCGGGCAGCACGAGCTGGCCTGGGAGCTCGCGGCCCGCTCGGTCAACTACTACGCCGCGCGAGGGCTGCACGAGGACTGGGCGGACACCCATGAGCGCGCCCTGCGCGCCTGCCGGCACGCGGACAACCTGTGGGGCGAAGAGATCATGGCGCGCAACCTGGCCACGTTGCGTACGGCCCGGCTGACCGCCGAGCTATGACGGCATCCGGTGGATCACGACGCCGAGCACCCGGTCGTACGGCACATACCCCCACGCACGGGAGTCACGGCTGGCCGGGTTGTCGCCGAGGACGACGAGCCGCCGGGCGGGGACCAGGCTCCCCGGCGGCGCGTCGACCCGCGCCGCGACCGAGTCCGGCACGGTCTCACCAGGGATCGCGGCGACCCGCTTGATGAACCAGTCGGTGGCGCCGAGCCGGGGCGGCGCCAGCCCCCACATGTGGGCGGACTGGAACACCACCACCTGGCCACGCCGCAGCCTGCCCGCGCCGCCCCGCCGGACGAGGACGCGGTCGCCCGGATGGTACGCGGGCGTCATGCTCGTCCCCGCGACCTGGACGACGACCAGGAGCCGCCGCGCCACGAGCACCGCGGCGACCAGCACGCCGGCGATCAGGTATCCCATCGGCCCAGTGTCGCCGCGCCCGGTGTCGCGCCGGTTACGCGGGCTCGCGCGTCACCCGTCACCGCCGCGCAGCCGGCGCCGTCCATCGTGTGGGGCGGCCCGACAGGGCCGGTCACCATCCGAAAGGAGCGATGCATGACCCGGACAATCGCGCGAATGGGGGACAGGCTCCTCAGCGCGTTCCTGCCGAAGACCGAGGCCCAGGCGGACCTGTGCTACGAGTCTTCCCCCAGCGGCGGCTGTAACCACTACAAGCAGTGCTACCCCAACCCCACGGGCAACATCTGCCTGGCCTACGCCCGGGCGACGTGCGGCAGCTGGACCTACCTCGGCCGGTGCTGACGGTATGAACCCACGGCTCCGGACCCATGGCGGCTCCGGAGCCACCACCACGATCGGAAGGGGAAACGCTCATGACCATCGGTCTGTCCGCCGTGCTCGTCCTGTGCGGGCTCGTCGCCGTCAACCTGGTGCTGACCGGCGGGATCATCAGGAAACTGCGCGAATATGAGCGGGAGAGGGCCGGGCACACCGACGGCTGGCAGCCGGGTCTGGCCGACGGGGCGAAGGTCCCCTCGTTCACCGCCGCCACGACCACGGGCGAGACGGTCGACGAGGAGATCCTGCGCGACGGCGTCACCTTGGTGGGGTTCTTCTCCACCGACTGCGGGTCGTGCCTGCCGAAGGCCCCCGACTTCGCCGACACCGCCGCGTCCACCCCGGCGCTCGCCGTCGTCTCGGCGGGGCGTACGGCCGCGGACGACCTGCGGCAGGCGCTGGACGCGGTCGGCAAGGTGGTCGTCGAAGCGGAGGGCGGCCCCGTGGCCACGGCCTTCGCGGTCGCCGCCTATCCGTTGTTCTTCCTGGTCGGGCCGGACGGCGCGGTCCTGGCCTCCGGCCACGAACTCGACCCGCTGCGGCGCCTCGCGCGGGCATGAGGTCACCGGGGACGGGGGCCGCGCTGCTCGCCGTCGGATCGCTTGTCTGGCAGGCTGGGCCGGTCCTCGCCACAGCCCAGCTCGCCGGGGCGATCATCGGCGGCGCGGCGCCCGTCGCGCTCGCCTGGCTGACCAAGCTGCTGATCGACCGGCTCACCATGGGGTCCGGGCCGAGCCCGCTCGTGCTGGCCCTGCTGCTCGCGGTCGCCGGGGGCGTGCTGGCCCTGCTGCCGCACCTCACCGGCTTTGTCCAGGCTGAGCAGCAGCGCCGGATCGTTCGCCGGACCAGCGACGAGCTGTTCACGGCCGTGTCCCGGATCACGGGGCTCGCCCGGCTGGAGGACCCCGAGTTCCGCGACCGCCTCCAGCTGGCTCAGCAGTCCGGCCAGGCGACCCCGCAGATCGTGGTGAACGCGCTGCTCAGCCTGCTCAGCGGTGCCGTGACCCTGGTGGGGTTCGCCGGGGCCGTCAGCACCTTCAGCCTGTGGCTCACGCTGGTCGTGGCCGCCGCCGCCGTGCCCGACGTGATCGTCCAGCTTCGGCTCAGCAGGGCGCGTACGCGGATGATGTGGGAGATCGCGCCCCTCGAACGCCGCAGGATCTTCTACCAGCTGCTCCTGCTGGACCTCCAGGCGGCCAAGGAAATCCGGCTGTTCGGGATCAGCGGCTTCCTGCGCGGCCGGATGCTCGCCGAACTCGACGCCGGACAGCGCGCCGAGCGCCGCGTCGACACCGTCGCGGTCCGCCGGAACGGCGCGCTCACCCTGCTCGCCGCCGTCGTCGCGGGCGGCGCGCTGATCTCGATGGTGGCGCAGATCGGGGCCGGTCGGGCCGGCGTCGGCGACCTGGCGGTCCTCACCGCCGCCGTGGCGGGCGTACTGTCCTGCCTGTCGTCGATGACGGTCCAACTCGGCCAGCTCCAGCAGGCGCTCACCCTCGTGCACCACTACGAGCATGTCGTACGCGCGCAGGCTGACCTGCCGGAACCGGCCCCCGCGGGGGTCGTCGCCACGCTGCGGCGCGGCATCGAGGTGCGCGACGTCTGGTTCCGTTACGGCTCCGGCCTTCCGTGGGTGCTCAGCGGCCTGAGCCTGACCATTCCGTACGGGAAGGCCGTCGCCCTGGTAGGGCTCAACGGCGCGGGCAAGAGCACGCTCGTCAAGTTGTTGTGCCGGCTGTACGACCCCGACCGCGGCGGCATCCACTGGGACGGCGCCGACGTGCGCGACCTGCCCGTCGACGGCCTCCGCCGCCGGATCGGCGCGGTCTTCCAGGACTTTGTCGCGTACGACCTGACCGCCGCCGAGAACATCGCCATCGGCGACCTGACCGCGCTGGACTCTTCCGAGTCTTTCGGGCGGATCCAGGTCGCGGCGAGCCAGGCGGGCGTCCACGAGGCGCTCGCCGGACTGCCGCTCGGATACGAGACCGTCCTGTCCCGTTTCTTCGCCGCGGGACCGGGAGACGAGGCCGGTCAGGGCGTGCTCTTGTCCGGCGGGCAGTGGCAGCGGGTGGCCATCGCCCGGGCCCTGCTCCGCGCCGAATCGGCGGACCTGCTCATCCTGGACGAGCCGAGCTCCGGCCTGGATCCTGACGCCGAATACGCGATCGCCGAGCAACTGCGCGCCGGCCGCGCCGGCCGTACCAGCCTGCTGATCTCCCACCGGCTCAACACCGTACGCCAAGCTGATCACATCATCGTGCTCGCCAAGGGCAAGGTCGCCGAGGAGGGCACCCACGACCAGCTGATGGCATTGGGCGGCGAGTACGCCCGCCTGTTCACCCGCCAGGCCGCTGGCTTCCAGGAGCCTGCGGCGCTTCACTGAGGGCGGGAAACGTTCCGGCCCGATTCAGATTTCAGCAGGTCAAATGCCCGGAAACGTTACTCGGCGTGAGTGGGGACGCTACGCGCTTCCTTTTCGAAATAGCGGTTTGCTGCTCTAGGCCTTGACGGACATCGCCACCGATTCAAGGAGAGTCATTGTCATCCATCGCCATCAGGACCGGCGTTCTCCTCACCGTCGGCTTTCTACTGATCGTAGGCCTGGGCCCCATACAGCAAGCGGCCTTCGCCGCCAGGGTGACCGCCACCTGCAATAATTCAGCAACGGACGCGGCGACCATCAACTCGGCCATCTCATCGAGCGCGGTGGGTGACGAAATCGTCATCGACGGGCCGTGCTCCATCACCGCCACCATCGTCCTGTCACCCAGCCGCTCCTACCGGGGCGACAGCCGGAGCACCGTACTCAAGCAGGCCAACGGTGCCAATCTCGCCGCACTCATGGCGTCCGCCGGATGGGTCAACAACACGACGACCACCGACACGCCCGTTTCGGTGCGAAGCCTGACGCTGGATGGAAACAAGGCCAACAACTCCGCCGCGACGATCGGCCTGGTCGTGCGATCCTGGCAGACCACAATCGAGGATCTGCAGGTGCTGGCGTTCGGCGGCAACGGCATCCGCGTAACCAACGAGAGCGTGAACGGCACCCAGATCACCAATACTCAGGTCAACGGCCGAATCGCCAACGTCTTCGTCACCGGCTCCGACAGTTCCGGCATCTGGGTCCAGGACAGCGGCAACGCGGTCACCGACTGGTATCTCGTCGATAACTGGATCGCCGATTCCGGGGCCGACGGAATTCACCTGGACAACGCCGCCGGCTGGGTCGTCGAGCGCAACCATGTGTACGGCGTGGCCAACAACGCCATCTACGCCAACCGCACGTTCGGCACCAGCGTCTCAGACAACTACATCGAGGATTTCGGCCAGAACAGCACCACCGGCACCTACTACGGAATCAACGCCACGGTTCAGGGGGACGCCGCCACGACCATCAACGGAAATCGCGTCTTCAATTTCCAGAACGAGGTCGCCGGCTCCACCTACCGCTATCTCGGGATCTCCCAGGTGAACTACAACTCAGGCTTCGCCACCGTCGCGGACAATGTCATCCGCGGCAAGGGCACGACCGGCACCGGCCTGTATTACAGCAAGGGGGGCGCCACCGCGCTCACCGTCGTCTCCACGGGCAACAACGTGACCGGGGTCGCCACCCAGCGCAGCGTGGGCGCTGGCGTGACTGTCACCGCGGGCCTCTGACCATCCGATGAGATCCCGGCCCCCCGCGGGGGAGGGCCGGGATCTCGCCATTGCCCAACACGACGACTCGGAAACCCCGTGGTGAGGAGAGCATCATTGCCACTGCGGGGCCGATTATTCATGTCCAGGCCAAGCTGCATGTCGGTACTTTCTGAGACTCTCTGAGAATCCATGATCGAATTCATCCGCGGGATCCGAATCCCCATCGTGACGACCTTCACGCCGCATCGACGAACACGGTGTCTAAGGCGGCGGTGAACTTGTGTCCCGGTCGTGGATGAAGAAGCGGGCTGGCAACGTTTCTCCTGCTGATCGATTTTGGCGGCGTACAGGCCCAGGCTTGGCGCGGCCAGGCCGACGAGGAATCAAAGACGTCTCGCGTAACGTTTCACGCTGTCTTCCGACATAAAGAGTGCCTTGCGGAACGTTCCAGGTGCCCATTTGTCACAGGGAGAACCAGGCAGTGGATTCAGAACCGCCGCGCCGGCGCAGTCCCGGGCGGCTCCACCAGTTGCCGTCCGACGTTCCGCTCGCCCGCGCGGCTCTGGTCACCGAACTGCGCCGGGGGCGGGACCTGGCGAATCTGAGCCTTCAAGAGCTGGCCAAGGAGATGTTCTCGTCCAAGGCCACGGTCAGCCGGTGGCTGAACGCCCGGGCGCTGCCCGACCAGAAGCAGGCGCTGCGCTGGGCGCAGTTATGCGGAACGGACGATTCGGTCATGCTCGACCTATGGGAGCGGGCGAGCACCGAATCCGCGACCCTGCCGGCAATCGAACCAGAAAAACCGGAAAAATCCCGAAGAAATCTGCGAGTGCGTTTGGTTGCGGGGGTCCTGGCCGGGATGGTGGCCCTCATCGCCGCAGTGATCGTTATCTGGATCCAGAGCCCGGATAGGCCGCCATGTGCCGTCGACTATCCCATCTCCCTTTATGTCCCGCCGCAGAGCGGGGAGGTGATGGACGTCACCGTCGAGGTCAAATGCGGCCTGCCGCCCGACCGCCGCTACTTTATCGTGGAAGAGGTCCCCAACGTCGATGTGCGCAATCCCCACCCCGCGTACTACGTCAAAGCCGTCATCGCCAAAACCCGCATCGGCGAGTCGACCGTGATCCGCATGCTCCTCAAAGAACCGGTCGGCATCCGCGCCAAGTTCTACGTCATCAGCGTCGACGCCTCCGGCGAACGCGAACTGGAACAGAATCGCATCGTCGACAACGGCCTGCTGGACCTCCCCGGCGGCACCCGCCAGGAGTCGGCGGTCAGCTGGCACGTGAAGGCCTGGCAGTAGGGGGAACGAGACGGGGCGGACGGCTCTCGGCGCCCGCCCCGTCGCTCACCGATCACCAGGGGGTAGGTCTCGGGGTTCACCTGGGCGTTTGTCGTGGCAGGGAAACGTCCCAGGGCCAGGCGGTGGCGTAGCGAGCGACGCGTTGACTCTACGGCGCATGACCGGGGGGCAGCCCAGACCACAGGCCGCCGGCGGCGGTTGCGTTCGCGGCGCGGGGAGGCCACTATGACAGCCATGACCGACTGGAAGGGCGGCCACCGCCCCTGCGGATGAGCGCCGCTATCTGGAAGCTGGGCGACGACCCTATCGGGGATCGCCCCACTTTCCTCGCTCACGCACTCACCATGTCCCTCCGTTACGGCCCCGGGCCCTGGCCTGCGGAAGCCGGGGAGCTCCCCGACGAGCCGCCCCGCCCGGCGAATGGGGGACTGCACTTCCCCAGCGTCGTCAGAGACGGCGTGGAAAGCCACCATTTCGGCAGGCAGGACGACCCGGATGCCCTGGCAGACGTCGTCGCCCTGCTCAGTCGGCTGGTCACCGGACCGCCGGACCATGCAGACCTGGTCCGGCTGCACGAACGCCTCGCCGCCACCTCGGCGCTCGGCATCGCCGACGAGCTGATCGAACAGATCCGGCGCGGCGAACTGCCCGGCGACCGGCTTCACGTCGTCGCCCGGCATCTGGCCGAGTACGGCACCCGGCGCGAGGCCGTGAAGATCGGCCTGGTGCTCATCGGCGCCTGCGGCGAGGAATCCGACCGGGAACTCCTGCTCCTGCTCGGCGCGCTGGAAGAGTTCACCCTGTACGCGGTGCTCGCCCTGGTCCGCACCCAGACCGACGGGCAGCGGGCCGTGTTCGAGCTGGCCCGACGGGTTCAGGACTGGGGCCGCATCCACGCCGTGGAACGCCTCAAGGACTGCGACGATCCCGACATCAAAGCCTGGCTGCTGCGAGACGGCTTCCGTAACGGGATCATGAACGAGTACCTGGCGCACCTGGCCGCCACGACCGGCGAACTCTATCCGGCCCTGCTGGAACCGGACGTCGACGCCGGGCTGCTGGACAGCGCCGGGGAGATCCTGGAAGCGCTGGCCGAAGGCGGTCCCGCCGAGGACATGAACGACTACCCTGACGCCGTGCCCGCGATGAGCCGGTGGGCCACCCTTCTCGCCGGCCGGGAGGCCACGCTCGGCAGGCTGAACAGCCTGCTCACCATCCATGGTTTCCTCCAGGACAACCAGGACGAGCCCAGGTGGCCCGCAAGCCTGCGCCGCCAGTATGAGGAACTCGTCGCCGAATCGCGCTGGCCGGAACTGACGCTCGCGCACCTGGCCGACCCGGACGACCCCCGGTTCGGCAGCGCCCTCTGGGCGGCAGGCCGCCTGCGCTTGCCCGTCCTTCCTCAGATCACGACTCGCCTCGAACGCCGGCCACTCGACGATTTCGTCTGGTGGCATGCCATGAACATGGCCGGTCCGGCCGAAGCCGCCGAACTCACCGCACTGGCCGCCCGCCTGCTCCCACTCGCGGACCTCGCCAACGGTCCCGGCGACCACTTCGGCTTCGGGGACAACTTCGCCGCCGACCGTGTCCTCGACTACGTCGTCTCCGGGCTACAGCCGTTCCCCGGCACCGGACTTCCCTTGATCGAGGTCGCGTTGCGCAACCGCGTCACCCGGGTCAGGAACATGGCCTTACGAACCCTCTCCGCCTGGCCTGTCGTCCCCGATCAGGCCCTCGACTGGGTACGTCAGGCCGCCGCCGTCGAACCCAACGAGCACACGCGAACGGACATGGAGACCTTCCTAGCCGGAGGCGAACTATCATGATGATCATCCAGCTTTCCTGCGGGCCGCCGAAGAATCGAGATGCTCCGTCGGATAGGCCGCTGGCTGACGCAGGCAGATGCCAGCTGGCTGCGACTACCGGTGGTGGTGATCGAGGCCGGGGAGTGGTGCTTCCGGGTCGAGGCGGCGGACGGATGGGTCGAGGCCGTCGGTTTGGCAGGGTTCGAAGCGGTGGAGGTTCATCACCCACCACAGGTGTCCTCCGGGATCGCCGCTCAGCTTGTAGTGTCCATCCGGTAGCAGGACCGCCCAGCCGTCCTCGAACTCGGCGACGGTCGCGATCAGCGTGTGGGTGGCCGCGTTCCAGAGCCGTACGATGCCGTGTTCGTCACCGCCGACGAGGAGGTGGCCATCGGGGGAGTACGCCACGGTGTTGATCGAGCCGGTGTGCGCGACGAGTTCGCCGCATTGCCGTCCGGAGGAGACCTCCCACAGCTGTACCCGACCGGCCGGGCCTCGCGTGGCATCGGCGGTGGCGAGGAACCGGCCGTCGGGGGAGAACGCCAGCGAGTGCGGATACCAGGTGCCGTCGAGGGCGCGGACTTCTTCGCCGGAGGGCACCGTCCACAGCTGTACTCCCGCGCCGATCGCTCCGGTGGCGAGTAGCCGGCCGTCCGGGGAGAACGCCAGTGCGGTTACATGGCCGAGGCGGCCGGTGAGTTTGCCGCGCCGGTGGCCGGTGGCCGGGTCCGAGAGGTGGACCTCGCCGCGAGAGTTCCCGTGGCCGCAGTCGCCGCTCGCCAGCAGGCCGCCGTCGGGGGAGAAGGCCAACGCGGCCACCGGGCCGATGTGTTCAACGGCGCCGGCGTGCCGGCGGCCGGAGGAAACCTCCCACACCTGAGCCTGTCCGCCTTGGCCGTCTTCGCCGGCGCCGGTCGCGAGCAGGCGGCCGTCGGGGGAGAACGCCAGCGCCCGCACGTGGCCGCGCTGCTCGATCACGCCGTGCCGGTCGCCGGTGGCCGCGTTCCACAACCGCACCTGACTCCGTCCCCGGTAGGTGCCGTCGCCGGTGGCGAGGAAACGGCCGTCGGGGGAGAACGAGAGCGCCCTCACGGCGCCGTTGTGGCCGGTGAACTCGCGGCGCCGGCAGCCGGTGGTCACCTCCCACAGCCGTACCCGGCCGCCGGCCGCGCCCATGTTGCTGGTGGAGCCGGAACTGGTGGCGAGGAAACGGCCGTCAGGGGAGAACGCCACCGCGTGCACCGCGGTCGTCCGCTCGGGTTGGCGAGTGGATTCGCCGAGCCGGCAGCCGGTGGTCACGTCCCACAGCCGTACTCTTCCGTCCGTCGCGTCCGTGGCGAGCAGGCGGCCGTCGGGAGAGAACGCCAGCGCGTTCACCTCTCCTGCGCCGCCCGGGAGTTCACCGACCGGGCGGCCGGAAGGCACGTCCCACAGCCGTATCCGCCCTGGATTCGCCGACCACGGGACGCCGTCGCAAGTGGCGAGCAGGCGCCGGTCGGGCGAGAAGGCCACCGCGTTCACCTGGCCGAGGTGACCGGTGAATTCGCCGCACTGGCGGTGGGAGGCTAGGTCCCACAGCCGTACCCGGACCTCCGTCCCGTAGTAATCCTCCTCCTCGACATCGAAGTAGGTGTCGGCGTCGCCGGTGGCGAGCAGGCGGCCGTCGGGGGAGAACGCCAGCGTGTGCACCGAACCGCTGAGACCGATGAGCTTGCCGAGCCTGCGGCCGGTGGAGACGTCCCACAGCCGCACCGGCTCGTCGTAGCCGACTGTGGCCAGGATTTGGCCGTCGGGGCGGAACGCGAGCGCGCGTACCGATCCGGCGTGGCCGGTCAGCTCACCGGACTGACGGCCGGTCGCCAGATCCCACAGCCGCACTGTTCCCGCTGAGTCCTCGCTTTGATGGCTGGTGGCTAGCAGGCGGCCGTCCGGGGAGAACGCCGGCGTGCTCGCCGGGCCGATGGTGTCGGTGAGTTCGGTGTGTAACCGGCCGGAGGGCAGTTCCCAGATCCGCACCCGCGCGTCGGCGCCTCCGAGTTCGTCTCCCTCGTCACTGGTGGCGAGCAGGCGGCCGTCCGGGGAGAACACCACCGTGGACACCCAGCGGGCGTGGCCGAGCAGGACTCGGCGCACACGGAGATCCGCCGCCGCCAAGATCAGCACGTGTGCGCCGGTCGCGACGGCGAGCAGGGTTCCGTCGGGTGACCAGGCGATATCTTGTACGGTCCCCTCGGGTGGGAGCAGCACCGGCTCGGCCCGGTCACGACCCGTGATGGCGGCGGCGGCGAGTTCCGGGGCCGCCCGGGTGGTCTCGTCGAGAGCGGGGGCGAGGATCGCCGCGTGGTGCCAACGACTGCCGGTGAGGCGTGCTCCGGTGAGCCGCGGCCGGACGAGGCGTGCCCCGGTCAGGTCGGTGCCGGAGAGGTCGGCGCCGGACAGGTCGGCGTCGTGCAGGTGTGCTCCGGCCAGGGTCGCGCCGGTGAGGTCGGTTTGGCGCAAGTCCAGGCCGGAAAGCACACGATCGCGCAGGCCTTGGCCTGAGATGAGGGCCTGGCGGCCGGCCTTTTCGAGAATCGCGCGGACTTCGTGCCGGTGCTCGGATAGGGATCGCGGGGGCGCGGATCCGGCGCATACGGTCAGGAGGCGATCGATGGGCCAGCTGACCCCTATGGCCTGGCGGGTGAGGTAGACAGCCACGTGGCGGATGCCGCGCCGGTCGGCGAGGACGGAGCCGACCAGCCGGCGCAGCCACGCCGTGGCATGTTCGGGCGCGGTCAGTTCAGCCGGATGCTCCGAGGTGAGAAAGACGAGGGCGGTGGTGCGGGCGACCACGTCCGCGCTGAGGTCGTGGCCGAGCCCATACGGTCCGACGAAGGGTGGGCCCGGTACGGTGTTCGCGCCCGCGGCCCACTGGCGAAGGCGGGCGAAGGGTCCGCTCGCGGCGGCACGGACCAGTCCGCGCAGGTCGGCCACGGCGAGGTCCGGAACATGGCCGGACTGGTCGAGGTCGGGCACGAGCAGGGCCGGACGGCGGAGGCGGGCGAGGTGAGCTTGGCCGAGCCACCATGCCAATCGGTACAGGCGGGCTTCCTGCTCCGGGTCGTCGATCATTATCGGCGCTTGGTGGTCGTACGGCTGGGAATGGTCCAGCAGGCGGGGGATGGCGGACCGGAATCCCGGTGGCTCGTCCTCCCGGCTCGCTCCGGTGAGCGCGAACCGGAGCCGGTAGGTGATCGCCGCGGAGATGTCCGCCGGGTAGGAGGGCGACGGCATCGGCCCCGGGGTCGTGCGGGTGCTCGCGCCCGCCAAGGCTTTCAGCAGCGGACCTCGCATCGCGAGCAGGTCCGGCAGGTGCTCCGCGAGGTAATCGTCCAGCGGCCCGGCCGCGGCGCCGGCGTCCGGGGGCTGCTGGTTCGTGCTGGGCCGGGAGGGAACTGCGCGGTCCGCGATCGCCGGCGCCGGGGCGTCCGCGAGGTCCCACAGGATGATCGTGTTGTCGTCGCCGGCGGAGGCGAGCAGCGGGCTTTCACCGGCCTGCGGGACCGTGGCCAGTGCCGTCACACCCATGGTGTGTCCGACGAGAGGGGGGCCGATGGCCGTGACGGTGACCGGGTCCCACAGTCGCACCGTCCCATCGAGGTGCCCGGACGCGACAAGAACCCGCCCGTCCCGCGTGGGCACGGCCGTTACCGCCTGCACGTGGCTGTGGGGTTGGCCGAGCGGGTCACCGATCGGCGAACCTGTGTCCGGGTTCCACAGCCGGAGCGTCCCATCGCTGCCTCCGGAGGCGAGTAGCGTCCGTCCGCCGCCCAGCGGTACCGCCGCTACCGCCAGTACAGCGGTGGAATGTCCGCCGAGCAGGCCGACCCGAGTCCGGGTGATGGGATCCCAAAGTTGGATCTCGCTGTGCCCGCCGACGGCGAGCAGGGTTCGCCCGTCGCCCAGCCGTATCGCCGCGAGCGAGTAGACGCTGCTGACATGGAGTGGTTTGCCGATCTGCGTCCTGGTCGCCAGGTCCCACAGCCGCAGGTAGAAGTCTTGCCTCGTCGCCGAGGCGAGCAGGACGCTCCCGTCCGGCATCGGCAGCTCCGCCAGGAGGCTCGCCCCCATGGTGTGACCGATGAGCGGTCCGCCCGCCCGCCCGGCAGCGTCGAGATCCCACAGCTGGACCGACCCGTCGCCGCCCCCGGTCGCCAGCAGCACGGGACCGGCCGGGGACGACGTCGACGCGAGGGCCCGCACGTCGGTGATGTACGCGGTGACCGGTTCGTCGATGGGTGTGCCGTCGGCCGGGTTCCACAGTCGCACGTCGCCGGCGCCGTCGAGGGACGCGAGCGCGACACCTCGATCCGGCGTTGGGACGGTGGCCAGCGAGATGACCCCGCCGTAATGACCGGCCAACCGTTCGCCGTCGGTGAGTTCGGCGGTGAAGTCCCACAGCCGTACGGTGCCGTCGAAGGCGCCGGAGACCAGAAGGGTCCGGCCGTCCGGCATCGGCAGCTCCGCCAGGGTGTTCACCGGACCGTTGTGCTCACCGAACGGTCCGGCCACGAGTGCGCGGGTGGCCGCGTCCCACAGGCGTACGCTGCCGTCCTCGTCGCCGGAGGCGAGCAGCGTCCGGCCGTCGGGCATCGGCAACGCCGCGAGGGCGTGCACCATCTCCACGTGGCCGGTCAGCGGTTCGCCGACAGGTCTGCCCGTCGTCGGATCCCACAGCCGTGCGATCTCCATGCTTCCCGTGGCGAGAAGAACCCGCCCGTCGGACAGCGGTACGGCCGCGACCGCCCAAATGCCGCTGTCGTGGCACTTCCACGTCCTTAAGGATTGGAGGGTCGCAGGATCCCACAGTCCCATCGTGCCCTCGTTGTCGGCGGTGGCGAGCAGCACCCGCCCACCGGGCAGGGACACGGTGGTCATGGCCATGATCTCGCCGTGGGCGGTGACCGGATCGCCTATCGGCCTGCCGGTCTTGGGATTCCACACCCGTAGTTTCCCGTCATCGCCGCTTGAGGCCAGCGCGGTCCGCCCGTCGGACAGCGGTATTGGCACGAGCGCGGTGACCCGCCCCTTATGGGCTTTGCGTACCGGCCCGACGGACATGCCGGCGACCGGGTCGAAGCGGCGTATTCTCCCATCGTCGCAGCCCGAGACCAGGAGCGCTCCTCCGTCCGGCGTCGGCACCGTGGCCAGCGCCGTGACTCCGCTGCGGTGCACCTTGAGCCAGGTGCCGGGGGAGGTTCCGGTCGCGGGATCCCACAGCCGCACCGTCCCGTCCGAGTCGCCGGAGGCGACCATCACCTGTCCGTCGGGCAGGGGCACCGCCGCTGTCATCCAGATCGCGTGGTCGCGGCTGAACAGGACTTGGTGACTGGCGCCCGACCAGATCGCGGCGTGGACGCGCCATGGGCCGTCGTGGCGCCCGGCGGCGTGGCGGGCGAGGTCGTGAGCTCCGGTCTTGCGGGCGGATACCTCCAGCCACCGCAACTGGTCGGTAGGCTCGTCCGACCAGCTGTTGGCGGCGAGTTCCGCCGCGGCGACCGCGGCCCGGCCCGCGTCGGTGGTCAGCTGCCGTCGCCGGCGCAGCAGTTCGGGGACGTCGGCGAACAGCAGGAACCCCGGGTCCTGACACAGCTCGTCGAGCAGCCCGGCCGCAGCGGCGTGGGCGGCGAGGTATCGGCGCGCGTAGTCGTCGGCCGTGCTCCAGTCTCTCCCGGCCGCGTCACCGGGCGGGGTGAGGATCTCGACGATGCGGCGGTGGGCGTCGCGGGTGGCGCGGGCCAGGTCGTGGGCGTGTTCCCGGACGGCGCTGACGCCGGTGATGGCGGCCGGCAGCCTGCCTTCGCAGAAGTCCAGGAGACTCTTGTGTCCCAGCGCGTAGACGTCCGGGTCGCCGTCCACGTGAGGGCGGGAGGACAGGAACGCCTTGAAGGCTCCGCGGACGATCCTGCGGGCGTGTGGCTCCGGTACGCCCGCCCACCGGGCCAGCACCCTGGCGGGCTGGGGTTCCTGGCAGGCGGCCAGCGTCGCCAGCAGCGGCTCGCCGGCATTGTGCCAGTCCAACGCGGGATCCTCCGCCCAGCGGCCGACGACGTCGGCGTAGTAGCCGGCGAGCCCGCTGGGGAGGTCGTCGAGTGCGGAGGGCACGCGACCCGTGTGCCGGACCTGGTCGAGCACCGACACCGCGTAGATCCATACCCCGCCGGACCGCTCCAGCAGCATGTGCGTGAACTGGTCCTGGGAAACCCCGGCCGCCGCCAGCGGCCCGCTCAGCCGTGGGTCGCGGCCGGTGAGCCGGAGCAGGTGCTCTCTCAGGTCGTCGAGGTTGGGCTCGCTTTCCACCTCGATCCGCTCAACGTGTACCGCCGTCGGCAGGGGGGTTCCCGGCCGGCTGGTCGCCACGATCACGGTTCCCGGGGGCAGCCGGGGCGGAAGGCCGAACGGCATCTCCCCCACCTTGGTCGCGGGGGCTTCGTCGAGACCGTCGACCAGGAGGACCACGGCCGTGTCCGGATCCACCTCGTCCCGGCGCCGGGCGGCCTCCACCAGCCGTGCGTACAACCATGCCGTGCTGTCGTGACCGTCGGGCAGCAGCCCGTCCGCCGATTCGTCAAGTCCCCAACGCGCGACCAGCTGGGCGGCCAGGTTGGCACGTGCGGCCTCGGCCGTGACCGTACCCAGTCGGCTGATGTGCGCCGGCCAGGCCCGATCCCGGTCGAACGCCAGATAGGTGGCCAGCGCCGACTTGCCCATGCCCGCCTCGGCCTCGATCAGCAGGTAGCCGCCCACCCTGCGAGTGACGCAGTCGCCGACGAATCGGTCCACGGCCTCGACCAGCCAGCGCCGGCCGGTGAACGCCCCCAGCACGTTGCTCGGATCCACCGGGTCGAGGAGGCCCAGGTCCCCGGGGAGCGGGTCGAGATCGATCGTGACGTCGCGCAACCGGCGGTGTCCACCGCCGAGGAATACCTGCTGGACGGTCCCATAGTTGATCCCGACGGCGACACTGCGATCGGTCGCCGAGACGGAACCGGTTCGCATCTCAGCGCGTTCGGCCAACCCGGGCAAGAACATGTCGGCAAGATCGCGATGTTCGGCGAATGCCACCTCCACCGCGGTACGGCCCATCCAGGTCACCGCCGCGGTCGTCTCTGCGGCGAGTACTTCCCTGCACCACCTGTCCTCGGACGGACTGGGGTCGAGCGGGAGCACCAACGTCCAGGCCACCATGTCCGGCTGCCGTTCGACCGCGGTGCGCAGCGACTTCAGTATCTGCCGCTTCTGCGCGGCGGTAAGACGCCGGCTGAAGCTCTTGATCTCGAAGACGTGTTTGCCGGTCGGCCTCTGCACGGCGACGTCGACGCCGCCGTCTCCCCCGGAACCGTCGATCCGCACAGCGCCGTCCACGGTCCGCAGGAGAAGCGCGGCGATCAGATCCTCCACGTCTGCCGCACGAAGATCTTGCCAGGGGATGGACATCACCCGAACAGGATCCACCAAACCCGTGCATCCGACCGGTGGACCGCCAACTCCGATGATCTCAATCGCGCACAGTCCCCGCGCCGCCGGCGTCGCGCGACCATTGCCATGTCAAGTCGCGAGCCTTCATGGTCGCCGCCGCTGCCTCTTCCGCCGCGCCAGGTTCATCGAGCCATCCCAGAACATCCGGCAGCGAGGCACTCCATGAGACGTCCGCAGGAAGCTGGTCCGGAAGTGGGCTGCTCAAGGGCTGGCCATGCGGTGAGGGCGCCCAAGCATCGCCGTGCCGGGCTGCCATGAGAACGTCGAGAAAAAGACGCTCTCCGCCGGGAGCGAGGGAGATGCTGATCATCCACTGGCCACGGTCGCGAATGATCTCCACCTCTCGGCGACCGGTGAAGACCAGATGCGCATCTCCGAACGGCTCAGCCGGCCCGCCCTGGCTCGAAGTGACCCGGTAGCCGGCCTCGTCAAGCCACCGCAACGTGTCGCGGACGTCGTCGTTGGCGACGGCGTCGAAATACTCCCGCACTGGGTCCATGACGAAATTGTGCCGTGGCGGTCGGTTGAACGGATCCGCCCGAGGCCCTGCCGGTCGCCCTCACCTGACGACCAGCGACTCCGCCCAGTCGATGTAGGCGGTCGGCAGGCCGTACAGGGCGGCGGTGATCTGCGGGTCGGCGATGTCGGGGAGCGAGGCCAGCGCGTCGGACGCCAGGCTCCGGCAGTACTCCAGGGTGTCGTCGACCATGCGGCTGCGTCGTAGACGGGCGAGCAGGAACGTGATCTCATCCTGGCTCAGCCGCCGGCCGAGGAACGGCCGGACGTCTCCGCAGTCGTGGCGTAGTGCCATGAGCAGCGGGAGGGTGTAGACGCCCTGTCTGAGGTCGTTGCCGACCGGCTTGCAGAGCCTCTCGGCGGTGGAGGCCAGGTCCAGCAGGTCGTCGAGGACTTGGAACAGGACGCCGAACCGCTCGCCGTACGCTGCCATGCTCCGTCCGGCGGGGTGCGCCACCAGGCAGCTCGCCCGGAACAGGGACGCGGTCTTGCGGGTGATCGACTGCAGCGCGTCCTCGGGAGTGCGGCCGGGGTCGAACAGCTCGGCGGCCTCCTGGAACTGGCCCTCGGCGAGCTCGACGACCACGGCGGCGAGCGTCTCGGCGACCGGTTTGGACGCCGAGGACAGCGCGGCGAGCCCGGCCTTGGCGAGCATGAAGTCCCCGACGACCAGTGCCCGGGCGTCGCCGAGCTCGGCGTTGACGGTCCGTACCCCCCTGCGCTCGGCGGCGTTGTCCATGAGGTCGTCGTGGACCAGCGACCCGGCGTGGATCAGCTCCACACACGCCGCCGCGGTGACCACCCGGTTGTTGATCCGCCCACCGAGGGCGAGCGCGGTCGCCAGTGTCAGTGCGGGGCGCAGCCGCTTGCCTCCGGCGCCGGTGATCCTCCCGGCCGCCGTGTTGATGAGCGGCAACCGGGAGGAGGTGCTCAGCCGTTGGATGCGGTTCTCCACCCGCAGCAGCCCGGCCGAGACGGCAGGGCTGCTGAGGATCTCTACTGGACGCGCGACATGGGCAAGCACGGCATTCCTCCTCGGGCCACCTGAATTGACCGCCCTCCACGCTGCCCGATCATCGCTGAGGCGCCGCTGAGCGCCGCTGAGATTCGTCTCAGCCCATCAGGTCTCAGCGGTCCGTCTGGGAGTCAGGAGGGCCGCGATGGCCGCCGCGAGCAGAGGCAGTCCGATGGCGAGCTCGGCGATGACCGGCCAGGGGACGGGGAAAGGCGGTCGCTTGATCGGATCCCACTCGGCCGACGTGGTCAGCGGCCACCTCAGCAGCAGGCCGATGGCACAGCCGGCGGTGGCGCCCAGGACTGTGCCGCAGGCGGTGGCGATCCCCGCACGGCAGGCGGCCAGCCGCCGCAGGGCCGCGGATGAGCCGCCCCTCACCCTCAGCAGGACGCGCGTGGACCGCGACTCGGCGGACGTCCAGCCGGTCGCGAGCAGCGCGCTGCCGAGGGCGATCACGGCCATGACCGCGACGAACGCCTGCCAACCGGTCGCGGGCTGGAATCCCCGTTCGACGTACACGGTCGCGGTCCCGCCCAGACGTTCTTCGAGCCGCTCCTGCTCAAGCGGCGAGATCCGATGGACGCCGGGGTCGACGATCAGCTGTCTCGGTACCAGATGGAAGCCGAGGTCCTGGATGACCTTCGACGGGATGAAGATCGCCTCGACGTGAGGGTCGGCGGGGCGGGCGATGACGGCCGGGATGGTCTTGCGCGGGTAGGCGGCGTAGTCGCCGTGGTCGCCGGAGAGGTTGTGCACGATCGGCACCGAGCTGATCGCGACGTCCTCCGCCGTGACGACCACCGCCGTGTCCTCGCGGAATGGCGCGGACGGGTCCCCGGTGAGGTAGCGCAGCAGTGCCGGGTCACCGACATGGACAGGGTCGGCCAGCAGCCCGTCAGTGACTTCGGCGATGAAATATCCGGAATCGTTCTCACCGTTGCTTGGCACGATGGACACGGTGGGCAGCTCGCGCTGGACGGCGGCCTGAACGGCGGCCGCCTGGTCGTTCCTGAACTCGTCCACCAGGAGGGCTCCCGGACGGGCTCGCGGCTGGTATTCCAATTCGTTCATGGCCGTCCTGGCGGCCGAGGCGATCAGTGCGGCGACCGTGACGGCTGTGATCATCATGGTCATCGCGACCGCGGTCGTCGTGAGGACGGGACGCTCGCCCGTGTCGCGGGCCGCCAGCCGGAACGGCACCGGCAGCCGTACGGCGAGGCGCTCGAACATGCGCAACAGCCACGGGATGAAGGGACCGAGCCCGAGGAGGAAGACTCCCGCGCCCAGGAACCCCAAGAGCACGGTCCCCAACGATCCGAAGTCGTCGTAGTGCTGGTCCTCATAGGTAGCCGACGCGGTGTGTGCCATGACGGCATAGCCGATCGCCGCCAAGATGGCACCCCAGAGCAGATAGCCGGGGCGTACGAGCGGAGAAGTCGATCGCGCCGCGAGGAACACGGACCCGCACATGAGCGCGGCGGGAATGCCCAGAACGACGATGAATAGCACGATCGTCACGATCACGAGGGCATGATACGGCGCGGAGAGATCATCCTCCGCGGCGTGGCGCGCCGCCTTCCGCCCGAGCGCTCCCGATTCCCCCGGAGGGCCGGTTGTTCCACCAGAGCGAGAGCGCGACGGCGGCCGCGATGAGGAGGCCGCCGGCGCCGGCGAACCAGGCGGCGACGTCGACGTGCTCGTTGACGACGGTGAACGTGCCCGGCAGCTTGCCCAGGGCCTCTTGGAGCTGGTCGGCGTTCTGCGCGCGGTAGTACGACCCCCCGGTGGTGTCGGCCACCTGCCGGAGCGCGTCCTCGTCGATGGTTCGCCAGCCGCGCCCCCGGTCGAAGCCGCCGCGGCCGGGAGCGCCGAAGCCGCCGTCGAACTGCGAGCTGTCGCACACCATGGGCCCGGGTGTGGAGGTGCCGAACCCGATGGTGAAGACGCGTACGCGGCGGAGAGCGGCTTCCTGGGCGGCTGTCTGCGGGTCCACGCCTTGGGTGTTCGCACCGTCGGTGAGCACGACGATCGCGCTGCTCGCATAACCCGGGCCACGGTCCGCGGGCTCGGCGCCGATCGGGGCGATCGAGGAATCGACCTCCGCGATGGCGTCGAGCGAGGCGAGGATGGCCTGGCCGATCGCGGTGCCACGGAAGGTGATCAGGTTCTCGAGCGCGTCGAGCAGCGTCTGCGTGTCATCGGTCGGGGGGACGACGAGGCCCGCGGTGCCCGCGAAGGTGACCAGGCCGATGCGCGGTCCGCCTTGCTGAGACCGGATGAAGTCCGCGGCGGCTTCCTTGGCGGCGGTGATGCGGTTCGGGTCCACGTCGGTGGAGCACATGGAGCCCGAGATGTCGAGGGAGAGCAGGATCGTCGCCGAGGTCATCGGGACCGGTACGGTCGCCTGCGGACGCGCGGCGCCGAAACCGAGCACGGCGAGCCCTGCCGCGAGCAGCGCCGCCGGGATCCAGCGCCGCCAGCGGACGCGTCCGGGCAGCGCCACCCGGACCAGCGCGACCGAGGTGACCCGGATCGCGGCGCGCCGGCGTCGCCGCCGCGTCAGCCACCAGATGGCGAACACCAGCGGGATGGCCAGGAGGGCGAGCAGCGCCCAGGGCCATGTGAAGGACATTCAGACCACCCGCCCTGTCCGGAAGACGGTGAGCGCCGACCCCGCGGTGAGCAAGGCGAGGGCGACCGCGATGAACGCGCCGGCGAGGGGAAGCGGCTCGTCGCTGACGGTGAGCCGCAGATCGATCGTCGAGGCCACCCCGTCGAGCTGGCCCGTGTCGGTGCCGGGATGGTACGTGCCGCGGGTGGCCTGCGCGATCGATTCGAGCGCGTCCTCGTCGAGTGCGGTCTGCAGGCTGAATCCGTCGACCTTCACCGCGGTCCCGGCGGTGGTGCCGATGCCGACGGTGTGGATGCGCACACCCGCCTGCTCGGCCACCGCCACGGCGTCGTCGACGTTCCCGCCCAGGTCCTGGCCGTCGGAGAACATCACGATGGTCGCCGAGGGCCAGTACCCGATGTCAGGGGCGGCGCCGTCGCGTCCGAGGGCGACCCGCTCGCCGGTGATCGCGGAGAGCGAGGCGATGATGGCGCTCCCCAGCGAGGTGCCGCCGGTGACCTTCAGGCGATCGATCGCCGCCAGGGCGGCGGAGTGGTCGGCGTCCGGACGCGCGGTGGTGAGCGCACCCCGCTCGAACGCGACGACGCCGATGTCGACGCTGGCCGGCTGCGCCTGGATGAACGACCGGGCCGCCTGCTGCGCGGCCGCGAGCCGGGTGGGGGCGATGTCGTCGGCGCCCATGCTCGCGGAGACGTCCATGGCCAGGATGACCGTACCCGAGGCCCGTGGCACGGGCACGGACGCGGTCGGACCGGCGACGGCGATCGCGAGAACCGCGAGGCCGCCGATGGTGAACCCGGTGCCCAGCTGCGTACGGCGGCGGTTCGGCGCGGTGATCCCGGCGGCGGCCCATGCGGCCGACCGGCGGCGCGCGAAGACGACGGCCGCGGCGGCGAGCGCCGCGGTGACGAGCAGACCGAGGGCGAGCAGATAAAGGTTCACGTGCGCCGGTCCCGGGTCCGGGCGACGACCTCGACGAGCGCCGCGGCGAGATCGCGATCGGTGTCGATGCGGTGGACCGGCACCCCCGCCTCGCGCATGCCGTCCGCCAGCCGGGCGTCGCGTGCGTCGACGGCCGCGCGGAAGCGAACCCGGAACAGCGGATCGCCGGAATCGACGATGAGCTGCTCGCCGGTCTCCGCGTCCTCCACCACGATGAGCCCGGCCTCCGGCAGCTCGTCGTCCGCGGTGTCCACGATGCGGAGGGCGACGACCTCGTGCCGTCGCGCCAGGCGCAGCAGCGAGCGTTCCCAGTCGCCGTCGCCGATGAAGTCGGAGACGACGACGATCAGGCCGCGGCGCCGGGCGAGGCGCGCGACCGCGTCGAGCATCGCGGCCAGATCGGTCGTCTGGCCGCTGCTCGCGGCGGCGGTGCGGTCCAGCTCGGCGCCGATGCGCAGCACGTGCCTGCGGTCCGTGCCGGGTGGCACCACCCGCAGCACGCCCGTGTCGAAGAGCAGGGCGCCCACGCGGTTCCCGCCGCGGCCGAACAGCCGGGCGAGGACGAGCGCGAGCTCCGCGAGGACCTCGTGCTTGCCGCGTCCCGGCCGGCCCGCCGCCATCGACGCCGACCGGTCGAGCACGAGCCAGACCGTCATCTCGCGATCCTCGTTGAACTGCCTGAGGTGCGGCTCGTTCAGCCGGGCGGTGACGTTCCAGTCGATGTGCCGCGCGTCGTCGCCCTCCACGTACGCGCGCAGCCCCGCGAAGTCGGTCCCGGCCCCTCGGTGCACCGTACGGTGGCCGCCCTGAAGCCGCCCGTCGAGACGGCGGACGACCCGCCATTCCAGGCGGAGCAGGAGTTTCTCTGGGGCGCGCATCGGATCAGCGGTCCTGGAGGACGGCATCGGGCACGCGTACGGCCCCGAGCACGCTCGTCACGATCGTGTCGGCGTCGACGTCGTCGGCGAGGGCCTCGTAGGAGAGCACGATCCGATGGCGCAGCACGTCGAGGGCGAGTTCGGTGACGTCGTGCGGGAGCACGTAGCCGCGGCCGCGGAGGAACGCGAGGGCGCGCGCGCCGATCACGAGCGCGATCGAGGCGCGGGGGCTGGCGCCGTAGTTGACGTACCGTTCCAGCTGGCCGAGCCCGGCGTTGCCCAGGGCGCGGGTCACGGTGACCAGGCGCACGGCGTAGTCGACGATGGAGGGGTCGACGTACACCTCCTGCACGCGTGCCTGCATCCCGATCAGGTCGTCGGTGGTGAGCATCGCCTGCGTCGGCTCCGGCGGCCTGAGCGCACGGTCGACGATCGCGTGCTCCTCGGCGCCGCCGGGGTAGTCGACGATGACCTTCATCATGAACCGGTCCACCTGCGCCTCGGGCAGCGGATAGGTGCCCTCCGACTCGATCGGGTTCTCGGTCGCCATGACCAGGAACGGCTCGGGCACCCGGAACGTCTGGCGGCCGATGGTGACCTGGTGCTCCTGCATCACCTCGAGCAGCGCGCTCTGCACCTTGGCCGGAGCGCGGTTGATCTCATCGGCCAGCAGCAGGTTCGCGAAGACCGGCCCCAGCTCGGTCCGGAACTCGCCGGAGTGCTGGTGGTAGATCCGCGTGCCGATGAGGTCGGCGGGGACGAGGTCGGGAGTGAACTGGATCCGCTGGAACTGCCCGGCCATCGCGGCGGCGAGCGACTTGACGGCGAGCGTCTTGGCCAGGCCGGGCACGCCCTCGACGAGCAGATGGCCGCCGGAGAGCAGGGCGACGGCCATGCGTTCCAGCAGCACGTCCTGGCCGACGATCGTGCGTTTGACCTCGAACAGCATACGTTCGAGCGGGTTGGTGGACTTCGCGGGAGAGGTCATCGGGGGTTCCTTCGTCGCTCAGATTTGGGGTCCGTTTCCGTCGCCGTCTCCGTCTCCTCCGGACAGAGCCGTACCGATGGGCACCGCGAAGGCGATACCGGCGAAGGCCTCGTCTTTGCCCGGGTCGGCGATCGAGACGACGATGCCGATGACGAGCCCTCGCGCGTCGAGAAGCGGGCCGCCGGAGCTGCCCGGGTTGACGGATGCGTCGAACTGGATGAGTCCCTCCAGATCGCCACCGTCGGATTTCGATGCCCGGTTCAAGCCCGAGACGACGCCGGAGGAGACGCTGAAGGTCAGCCCCAGCGGATTGCCGATGGCGACGACCGGGGCGCCCACCTCCCCACTCCCGCCGAGAACCGCGGGAACGAGGATTTCCGGCAGCGACTCCGGCATGAGCAGCGCGATGTCCTGACCCGGATCGGCCGATGCGACACGTGCCCGCGCCTTTGTGCCGTCCGAGAAGGTGACGTTGATGGTCTTGGCGCCGTCGATGACGTGGTTCGCGGTCACGATGGTCCCGTTATCCGCTGCGATCACGCCCGTGCCGATCGCGTCGTCCGTGCGTATGACGACCACGGAGGGCCCGACCCGCTGGAAGATCTCCGACACCGTGGGACTGGTGGTCGCCGTCGGAGTGGGACTCCGGGAGGGTGACGGCGCGCTCTGCGTGCTCGTCGTCCTGCCGAGCAGGAATGCGAGCACCACCACTAAGGCGACGGCACTTACCCCACCACCGATCAGCAGGCGACCTGGGACTCCGGCCATGACTCGCCGCGACCCATCAGCGTTCACCCTCTCGGGCCCGCGTTCCACCGCTTCACCGTACAAGGCCAAGCTGAAAAGAAGATTAAATAGATCGTGTCTGGCAACTCCTCCGATACAGGCCGCTAGCCCGGCGCTTGGAGCGGCGCCGGAGGCTGCACCGTGATCTCGTGGGCGGCGGTGGGCTGGGCTGCGGGGAGGCGTCCGTGGCGGAGGGCCGCGAGGACAGGTCCTGGATCGACGCTGAAGGACACCCGTTGCGGAAGTCCGGCCAGGACGGCCTGGAGCGCGGCCAGTTCGAAATCCGCCACCTCGCGGAGGTACGGCACCTCCAGCGGCATGCCGGTGACGTGAGCGGCGAACAGCCGCGCCTCATCGGAGGCCATCTGCTCCGACGGCGTGGCGTGCCAGAAGTGGGCGAAGAGGTCGTCGACGGCCTCTCCGCCGAGCGTCAGCAGGAGCAGCCGTGTCGTGAGAGGCAGCGTGTCGGCCACCTTCCCGGCGCGCACCGATCCGATGAGTTTGCGCAGCACGGTGATTCCGGGGTCCGCGGCAGGCTCCCCGCTCAGCAGGGCCGCGGCGAGGCCGTCCTCCCAGGCTCGGGGTGCGGGCAGCGGGGGAGCGGCGGCGGCGCCGCGCAGTTCCCACAGGTCGCGCAGTTCGAGAATCTGGTCCATCGGCAGGTTCGCGTCCGTGACGGACTCCGGCATCACCTCGTAGACGACGGCCTTGAGATTCGGCAGCCGCGGGATCACCTGGCGGGCGATGTCCAGCACCTCCGGCGGGACCGGGCCGGAGTGGGCATCCACCCAGTAACCGGCGTACTCCCGCCCGCCGGCCAGATGCACCTCCACCACACGCTCCAGCGGCAGTTCGGCCACCACGTCGAGGGCGGCCTGGCGTCCGTTGCGTTCGTTGGCCCACAGGTTGTGCAGATCGAGCAGGATTCCACAGTCCGCCGCGCGGGCGATCGCGGCGAAGAACGTCCCGTCGGACAGTTCCCCTGCTTGGGGTCGCAGGTAGCTGACTCCTGTCTCGAACGCGAACGGCACAGGCAGGCGTTCGCGCAGCGCGCGGATGTTCTCGACGGCGAGGGCGATGCCTTCCTCGCTCTGTACGGGCGGCAGCAGGAAACCGAGGTCTGTCCCGTGGAGCCGGTTGAAGCTGAGATGCTCGCTCGCCCAGGGCGCCTGGAGCAGCGCGACGGATTCGGCGAAAGGCTGGAGGTGACGCTCGTCCGCCTCTGTGCCGCCCACCGGATGGCCCACGCCGTGCACCAGCTTCGGCTTCCGGATCCGCGAGAGCCGTTCGAACGCGCGCTGGTCCAGCCGGAACGGCTCGCCGTCCGTGTCTGGGGCGAACCAGAAGACCTGCGGTTCCACCTCGACCACGTCCACCTGGTCGAGCAGGCTCTCGAACCCGGGCCAGTAGACGAGCCCGACACCCAGCTCCGGCAGTTCCCGCAGGTCCTGGACCCCGCTCATCCCAGTTCGCGGATCTCAAGCTCGCGTGAGACCACGAACCTGCGCTGGATGTCGTACCGGATGTCCCATCCCGAGCAGCAGGCCTGGCACCCGAGGCGGCCGAGAATATCCCGCTGCACCGCCTGGAGCCGGTCGAGATCGAAGGCGACGTCCGCGGGGATGGTGACGTTCACCACTCGGTCGCTCAGCTGGAACATGTTCTCTGTTGCCATGGCTTCTCCCTTTCGAGGTGGAGTGCGGTGGGGCCGGGCTTATCCCGGGGCACATCCCTGCGCGACCTGCTGCGCTTCCACAGCGCTGATCTGCCTGCGCAGGGCTTGCGTGAGGCGGCTGAGATTGGCCGCCTCGTGTCTGGCGATGAACGGATCGCTCCAGTCGATGCCGGCGATCTCGGCGGTCACCTCGGCGAGTTGTGCGTTGAGGTGCTGGTGGCGCTGGTGTAGTTGCTCGCACGCGCCGTCGGTGGAGCCCACCGCGATCCGCACCGGAGGGCTCGCGTGGCCGAACCAGTGCACCCCCTCCCGGACCATCTGCCAGCTGAACTCGTGCACGCCCGCCGTGGCGGTTGCGGTGACGTCGAACTGAAATGTCGCCGTGGAGCCGGGGCGAATCTCGGGCACCGGCAGTTCGACCCTGCCCAATCCCCAAGTGGTGTTGTCCTGGGGCGACTGGCTGCCGAGCCGGTAGCCGAGATCGGGAGTCCAGGTGGTGGATCCGGTGTTGGTGGCGCGCATCGTGACGTGCGTGTGCGCGCCGGCGGGCAGGTTCGCCGGGGGTAGGGGCGAGGCGACGACCGAGCCGTCGTCGATGTAGGCGGGGGTTGGGTCCGCGTGTTCGTACGGAATCCTGAAGAAGCCGCGGATCTGGCCGGGGTCAGGGCCGCTTGTGCCGTTGGTGGTGATGGTCTTGGCGGGGGTGGGGGAGCTTATGTCGATTTGGAGGACGATGTCGTCGCGGTTGGGGTGATTGCAGTCGTAGGTGCGCAGGGTCAGGAGATGGCCGTGCTGTTCGTAGCCCCAGACGAGGACGACGTGGTTCTGGAAGACGTCCCACGGTGCGTATGAGTGAACAAGCACGAGCCCTATCGGGCAGAGGACGCCGTTGTCGATGTCACTGATGATTCCCGGAATTTCGTTGTACGTCCGGTGGAAGAGCCCGTGACCCCAGACCAGCGTGTCGTGGTCGAGCGCCTGGGTGTCCGCCAGCCAGCGGGAGACCACCGGCGGTCCGTTGAAGCTGCGGATCAGGCGGGCGAGGATGTGCCGGGCGAGCGGGGCAGGGATGGCGGACGAGTCCCTGCCCTTGAGCTGAGGAGTTCCGCTTTCGTGAATGTCCCTGGCGAGGAAGGACATGCCACCGCACAACCCCATCCGGGTGACGTCGATGGACACCGGAGGCAGGCCGAGGATGGAGACCGGCAGCGCGGTCCCCGGCGGCCACGGGCCGTTTGCGAACAGCGGGGCCCTCGTGGAGGGCAAGAACCCCGGCACTGCGGCCGGGCCGAAGTACCGGACGGTGTTGGTGGCCCAGAGCGGATTGCCCGCGGTGCCGTACACGACCAGGTTGCCGTCGTTCTGCAGACACAGCCAGGCACCGAGGTTGCCGTCGGTACCCGAAGCCCAGTGGGCCTGGCCGGAGTCGTCGTAGAGAACGAAGTTGCCGTCGCCCTGCATCACGGCTCGGGTGACGGGCCCGCCCCAGGTGCCGGTATCCCACAAAGGATGCCCGTCGTCGACGCGATACAGGACCAGGTTGCCATCGCCCTGCATGACCAGGCGCACCCGCCCGTTACCCGACACAAGCTCCGCACCGACGTTCAACTCCTGGTCGGCCGTCAATCGGTCCATGAGCGATTCCCTTCGGAGTCCCCTCATTGAAGACAGAACTGACGGGACCCCACCCCAGGGGCGCTCTCAGGGAAAGCCCTAGTCCTGCGGCGGAGACAGCACGATATTTGGTCGCGCCCGGCTGGCGAGCAAGCTGGCTGAACCTCGATTTCGGGACGGATCGGCCTCCCGTGCTACGACAGAACCCATCGCGAAACAGCACGGGAGGCAGTGCGTGCTCAGGGGATCGGGAGGGCCAGGCGCTCGTTGACGGGTTCGACCAAGACCTGGCGGTTGGTGAAGACGACCCAGGTCTGGCCGCCGCCCGAACTGACGAGCCCCGGTCTGACGATCAGGGACGCGGAGAAGCCGGGGCCGGCGCCGGGATGCCCGGCGACGTCCTTGGGCAGCACGAGCCCCCAGCCGAGGCCCGCCTGGCCACCTGGGCTGTCGTCCCGCTCGGCCTGCGGCCGCAGCGCTTCGCGGGCGAGCGCGTCGGGCAGCAGCGAGGACCAGGCGTGGCCGAAGCGGACGAGATCGGCCGCCGTGGTCCACAGACCGCCCGCGGCCGGCACGATGGAGATCTGTGCCGGTGCGCGCTCGAACACGCCCTCGTCGGTGAGGCGGTGCCCGGTGACCACCCTGGTGGCCGGACGGCTGCGCGGGAACCACGAATTGCTCATCCCGAGGGGTTCGAGCACCATGCGGGTGGCCGCCTCCTCGTACCGCGATGCGGTCACGTCGGCGATCAGCTGCCCGAGCAGCGCGTACCCGCCGTGGCCGTAGCCGAACGTGCCGCGTGGACCGCCGCACGCCGCGACCGGCCCGGTGACCGAGACCAGGTCGGGGACGCGGTCGGCGAACATCGACGCGGGGTTGTCGACGCCGCCGGTATGGGACAGCAGCTCCCGCACGGTGACGGCGTCGTCGGCGAGCCGGATGGTGCGCAGGTACGCGTTCGCTGGCTCGTCGAGCCGTACGCGCCCGTCCGCGACCAGCCGCAGGACGGCGATCGCGGTGATCAGCTTGGTGATCGAGTACGCGGGAAACCGGTGATCGGGCAGCAACACCTCATCCTGGTCGAGGTTCGCCCAGCCCCGTGCGGTCACCCACACCGAGCCGTCACCGCTCGCGCCGGCCACGATGAGGCCGACCAGGCCCAGCTCGGCGAACGACTCCGCGGCCACCGCGGCCGCCTCCTCCGGCACCGCACCGGAGGTACGGCTCGCCGGTGCCGCCACGCGCGGGTCCTTGACCTTCGTCTCCAGCGGATACAACCGCAACGTGCTCAGCCGGTACGGCGGGTCGGCCTCGGTCGCCGCCTCGACCCGCAGGTCGGCGACCCGTGCGCGCAGGCGCAGCGGCTCGGCCCGTACGTCGACGAGGTCCTCGCGCAGCCGCTGCGCCACCGAGCTGGCCATGCCGGTCAGCGTGTCCGGCGGCACGAGGCTCAGGTAGTGGTCGTCGAAGTGCCGGCGCAGTTCCTCCTCGTCGGGGGGTGTCCATTCCGGGGTGTCGGCCGCCGCGAAGCGGGACATGACCCACCGCACCTGCGCGAGGGCGTGACTCGCCGGGCCCGCGGCCTCGATGTGTTCCTTGAGCGCGGTCCAGCTCGACAGCCCGTGCTCGCGGGCGATGGCCAGCTGGGCCTGGTGAAGCGTGGCGAACTCCCCGGCGGAGAGGCGGCGTTTCGCCTCAAGCTTCAGGTACCGGAGACTCGGCCGGTCGGGGAGCGCACGCGACTGATCGGACAAGGCAGTCCTTCCCTCGTCGCCCGCGGGTCCGCGACATCGGGCGGGGAAAAGACATGCCATTACTTACTTGGCGAACCGGTGAGCTTGCAGCTCTGCCCGCGGACCCAGAGGCGGCCGGAAACCGCCTCCGACGACCATACCTCCGGCCCCGGCCATCGCCAATCTGATTTTCCGGCGTAGGGGGATGGCCGCCCGGGCAGGTCAGGCTGGTCCGGGTGGTTGAACCGCGGCTTCACCACCCGCAACTCGCGAACCACGTTTCGTCGCCGCTCCGACGCGACTCATTCGGTGGACGTAGCCATGGATGACGCCACGCCGACGATCTGGTCCATATCGTCGAGTACGGCTTCTGGCGGTCCCGACATCCGTGCGATCTGCAGTGCGATCTCGTCGACGCCCGCTGCGGCCAGCCGTTGCGCCAGGCCCGCGAGGCGAGCGGCGGCCTCCTCCGGAGTGCCGGTCACACTCAGGTGATCGACCAGATCCTCGGGAATGAGGCGGCCGGCCGCGGCCCATCCGGAGGCGACGGCAACGGCTTGGACGTCGCCGAGTATCGATTCCCACCTCGAACCGGCGAGCACCGCGGCGAACGACGGCAAGCTGAGATACTGCGCGAGCCTGGTTCGCGCCTCCTGAACCGCCTGTCCACGATGTTCACTGATCGACGTGACGCACCAGGCCACCGTCGCGGGGCGGCTGCCGTCCTGGCGCGTGATGGCCGGCACGACGGCAGAACGGAAGTACGGTTCGTAGACCGCGAGCGGATGCAGGGCGATGCCGTCCGCGACGGGGGCGATGGCCCGCAGCGCGTTCTTCCCGGCGCCGGAACCGTAAATCTTCGGCGGCGCCACGGCGGCCGTTCGCGTCGTGAAGGTCGGCAGCTGTGACCGGTAGTACGCACCCTCGAACGAGAACCCGGCATCGGCTCGGACCGCGGTCCGTACGTAGTGGATGTATTCGGCCAGGCGGTCGGCCGGGTGGTCGAACGAGGCCCCGACCCCCGACCGGATCGGCGCGGGGCCGGCGCCGATCGCGATCGTGATGCGATCGGCCGAGGCCGCGTTCGCCTCAAGCGCCGCCGATGCCATCGCGATCGGATGCCGCGTGAAGGCGTAGGCGATGCCGGTGCCAACTGCTATCCGGTCTGTGTGCGCCGCGACGTGTACCGCGCGGATGAGCGCGTCTCGTCCCGGGGTCTCGGTCAGCCAGACGCGGTCCAGACCCCCGGCCTCGGCCCGGCGCGCCGCCTCGGCCAGCGGGGCGAACGCCGGGACGGACAGGACCACCCCGATTCTCATGCGTGACCCTCCGCCGGCATGGGAGCAGTGGTCGCGCCTGCCGCCCGGCACAGGTCCTTGACTTGAGCGTCGGTGAGCAGGCTACCCTGCTTTTCGATCTCGCTCTTGATCATGCCGAGCGCGGTCTCGACGGTCTGGTGGGTGGGCGCCAAGCCGAGCCGAATCATCTTGTCCCACAAGGTGAACGGCCCGCTGACCTCGGTGATCGGAATGTCGATGGTGCTGCCCGACCAGCCTGGTGCGATGGCGTTGTGCAACAATTCGTCGATCCCGAGTTCCTGGGTTATGAAGTCCATGCCGCCCCAGTTGTAGACGCGATCGCCGGTCACCGGGTGGTTGTACGCGGTGCGATACCCCGTCAGCCGCTCGCCGGCCCGGGCCAGGGCCTTCAGCCGCTCGGGCCTGATTCCCGTTTCGACACCGTAGAGCGCCTCGAAGGCCGCGGTCGCCACGGACAGGTCCGCGTTGCCCGGTCCGCCGCAGTAGCCGTTGACCGATACCTCGACCACATCGACTCCGTTGCGGGCGGCGGCGATCGCGGCGGCGACCGCCAGGCCGAAGGTGTTGTGCGGGTGAATCCCGACCCGGACGTCGGGGAAATGCGCCTTGGTCTGGGCGACCAGGTGTCCATATGCCTCAGGTGACATGGCACCGGGTCCGTCGAACAGCCCGATCTCGTTGGCGCCGGCGTGCACGAGTACCGAGCACGTCTCAAGCAATTCCTCGATCGACAGGAACGACACCATGAGCAGCGGGGCGGTGACCTCGAGGCCGAGGTCTCGTGCCCGCGTCACCAGGTCGGCCGCGCGGGCGACGAACCCGGCCCGGTCGGACGGCAGGCCCAGGTCCCGCCAGTCGTCGCCCCGCCATGCCGCGGCGTGCACGCCCGCCTCGTACAGGCGTGACGCGCCGCCCCACGGTGGCACCCAGATCTGGACCGCGTCGTAGCCCGCGCGTGCGGGTGCCGCGAGGTCGCGTGCGGAGAACACCAGCGGACAGGTGACCCGCCGGTCAGGGTCTATCGACTTGACCATCTCTATGTCGCGCCGCAGCTCGTCGTCGCCGCGATCGCGGACGCCGGCGGTCACGATCTCGGGGACGCCTGCCTCGACAAGTTGCCGGAGGTACTCGGACTTGGCCCGCGTGGAAACCACGACTCCGGGCAATGCCTCGATCGCCCGCAGCGTGATGTCGCGAAAGCGCACCGACGTCGGCATCCGTCCGGCGACCTCGGGGTCGCGATTGAGCGGGCTTACCGACCAGCGGCCGGGCTCGTACGCTCTGGGTCGCCGCGCTCGATTGATGTCTTCCTTGATTTCCCGCAGCTCAGTCTCGGTGAACACCTGCGGTTTGCGGTCAGCCATGCTTGTCGGGCCTTCTCCCTTTGATGATCTATCGCGTTGGGCGCAACTGGACGACCGGCGGAGCCGGAAGCAATGCGCAGTCGATCGCTCCGAGGCGGTCCGCCTCCAAGCGCACGCGGTCGCCCGGCCGAAGCCATGGATAGCTGTCGAGTCCGTGGCGGGCGGACAGGTCGGCGATGCAACCCGTACCCACGGTGCCGGAGCCGATGATGTCGCCGGGGCGCAACTCGGTGCCGCGGGAGGCGTAGGCGATCATTTCCCCGAACGTCCAGTAGAGCTCGCTGAGGTTGCCCGCGGAATACGGGCGGCCGTTCACACTGGCGCGGAGGGGGAGATCCGGCCGAGCCTGCCCGTCGACCATCGGGAACTCGTCTGCCGTGACGAAGAACGGGCCGAAGCTGGTCGCCCAGTCCTTGCCTTTGGCCGGGCCGAGGCCGACGCCCCGCTCGCGTCGTTGCAGGTCGCGCGCGCTCCAGTCGTTCATGAGGATATAACCGGCGATCAGGTGCTGCGCCGCGTCAACGTCCAGGTCGCTGCCCGGTCGCCCGATAACCGCGGCGACCTCGAGCTCGAAGTCGAGTTCGACGGCCCCGGGCGCCGCCCGAACGTCCTCGAACGGGCCTTTGGCCGCGGCGGGATTGGTGAAGTAGAAGGCGGGAATCTCGTACCAGGCAGGGTCGATCGACGCTCCCCGTGCCGCCAGGATCGGCTTGAGGTGGTCCTCGAAAGCCATGAAGTCGCGGATGCTGGGGGGCCGGGGTATCGGCGCCGTCAGCGTCGCCTCGTCGATCCTCAGTACCTCGAGCGGGTCGGCCAAGATGGCCTCCGCAGCGGCGGCCAGGTCCACTCCATCGCAGAGGAGCGTCACGAGATCAGTGTGGGTACGGCTGCCGAACAGCCGGCCGTCATCGGTGACGACCGCCACTCGCAACCCGGACTCCGATGCCCGATAGCTTGACCAGCGCATGACTCTCCTAGCTGTGTCGGCCGGTGGCGCGGGGGCCTAGCAGACGAAGGGCGTTGTCCGCCGCGATCGCATGGCGCTGCTCGGCGGTGAGGTGGCGCACCGCACCGATGGCGCCCGCGGGATCCGTCTCGCCCATGTCGAAGGGGTAGTCGGTGCCGACCACCACCCGGTCCGGCCCCATCGTTCGCACGAGATTGGTCAACACCTCGGCGGAGTGCACAAGGGAGTCGACATAGACACCGCGCAGGTACCAACTGGGCGGGTGGGCCATGGTCCGGCTGTCGGGCCGTACGCCCCAGGCGTGGTCGCCGCGGCCCAGGTAATGCGGCAGGTAGCCACCGCCGTGCGCCGCGCAGATGCGCAAGCCGGGGTGGCGATCCAGCACGCCGGAGAAGATCAGCAGGGACAGCGCGATCGTGGTCTCCAGCGGCTGCCCGACGACGTTGTTCAAGTAGGACGGGGCGAGCCGATCGGTGAGCTGCGGACAGCCGAGCGGGTGGACGAAGACAGCCGCGTCCAGCCGCTTGGCCGCCGACCACAAACCGTCGAACGCCGGGTCGGCCAGGTCGCGCCCCCCGGCGGATGTCGAGATCTGCACTCCGACGAGACCGTCGCGCTCGACCGCTCGCTCCAGTTGTGCGGCCGCCAGCTTCGGATGCTGCAACGACACGGTGGCGAGCCCGAGCAGGCGGTTCGGCGGTGCGGACTCGACGATGCGGGCGAGTTGGGCGTTGACGCAGCCGACCAGCTCAGCGGAATCGGCTTCACCCATCCAGTAGTGATACTGACCGGGATTGACCGAGACGATCTGAGTAGAGATGCCCGCGTCGTCCATGAACCGGATCCGCTCATCCAGGTCGGTCAGCCGTCGATCCCACTCGCTCGCCACGGACGCCATGTGCGCCGCCGTCGCGGGATCGCGGTATCGACGGGCAAGCGCTGCCTGGTTGTCCTCCCATCCGGCACTGTTTCGAGCGATCCCTTCGGCCGCCGGGATGCCGACGTGTGCGTGGAAGTCGATCATGATGGCTCGTCCACGACGCCGGTACGCTGGACACCGAGACCACTGATGCGGCCCTCCATGACGTCGCCCGCCCGCAGGAATCGGCCGTGATGCACACCGTTGCCGGCCGGTGAACCGGTAAGCAGGAGATCACCTGGCCGCATCAACGCGTAGCGCGATGTGTGCTCGATCAGGCGCGGCAGGTCGTAGATCATGTCGGCACTCGATTCGTCCTGCATGACCTGCCCGTTGAGCCGCAGGGTGATGGTGACATCGCCAGGTGCGACGAATGCGGCGGGCACGAGCAGCGGACCGACGGGAAGATGCGTCGGGGCGGACTTGCTCGCGAGCCAGTCTGCCCCGCGACTGCTGTCTCCGCTCGGATAGATCTGGTCGCGCATGGTGATGTCATTGGCGATCGTGTAGCCGGCGACGTAGTCCAGCGCGTCTTCCTTGCTCACATAGCGAGCCGGGGCCTTGATCACCGCAGCGAGTTCGAGCTCCCAGTCGCATTGCTCGGTGATGTGCGGGATCACCACGTCGTCGTAGGGACCGCACAGGCTCGAGACCGCCCCGGAGAAGACCGTCGGAACGCCAGAGGCCACCCGCTCGTCCATGAGCTTCACGGCCACCGCGCGCCGGTCCGCCAACCCGAGGTCCCGGTGCTCCGGTCGTGGCGACGCGACCATCAGATCGATGACGTGGCGGCGATAGTTCGCCGCCGCCTGGTAGATATGCCCGGGACAGACAGGAGCGAGCACCTCCGCCGCCTCCCCGTCGGAGCCATCGGCGTCCGGCGACGCCGATTGGAGCCAGGACGAGATCGTCCGCACGTGCGTGTCCCAGTCGGGCAGGAGCTGGTTGACGGTCGTCACGTCAGACCATCGCGCGCCGAGTGCGAGGGAAACCGGGTACACCCCGCGTGCGGAGACGACTCGCAGCCGGCGTTGCCCGCTGGGCAACCGCACCGCGGCCAAGCCGAACCCGTGGTCGGAAACGTTGTCGGTCAGGTCTGGGCCGGCCGGGAATGCCGCCTTCACGAGGTGCTCCGCACGGTAGGCCCGGCGGGTCGGTCGGGGGACCGAACGCGGGCGGCCGATTCCGGACGGGCCTTGTTCGCGATCGAGGCAAGCTCGCTGGAGTCGGCGGCCAGCTGCTCCCATCCGCTGGCGTAGCGAGCCAGCAGGGACCGCAGCGTTGCCACCTCTTCTGCGGTCATGTCGCTGATAGCGCGGTCCTCGATGAGGTGCATGCGCTCGCGCAGTGTTTCGGCCAGCGCTCGGCCCTCATCGGTGAGTGCGACTGGCCGGGTGTGCGCGTTCGCATTGACCGGCGGTCGATCCACGAACCCGCGTCGTTGCAGTTCGTTGAGGGGATCGGTCAGCGCCTGACGCGTGACCAGCGTGCGCCGTGCGATCTCGGCAGCGCTGACCGGCCCGGTTTCGTCGAGCGTCTCCACGATCAGCGCGAGCGTTCCATTCAGGCCCAGATCGGCCAGCATCGTGGTGACCGCTTCGCCGGTGGCGATGCGGATCCGGTGGATGAAGTTCATGGTCCGATCCGAGATCTTGTCGGATCGCCCAGCTGAACGGTTGGGCATTGGCCTGCTCCTTTGGGCGCCAGACGACGCGTACCGGACTCTAGGTCCGGCGAGCCTGGGCGTCAACTAGTTGACGTCAAGTGGTTGACATCATGCGCGGGATGGTGGATCGTCCTCAACGCCCGCTTCAAACTTCGGAGTCACGCCATGTCAGGATCCGTCCCCACGTCCGTCGACGTTGAGCCACCACCGTTCCAGCCGCGGCCGATGCCGCCGCCCGCGCCCACCGGCCAGATCCGCGCATCCGAACTGGCCGCCCGCTCGCCGATCGCCGGCCTGCGGCACGTCGGTCTCGGAGTTCCGGATCTGCGGCAGGCGTGCGCGTTCTACGAGGGGGTCTGGGGTCTGTACCGAGTCGCCGACGACCGCGATGTCGTCTTCCTCGGCTCTGTCGGCTCACCTGAGCCATACATCGTCCGGTTGCGTCAGGCGCACGCGAAGCGGGTCGACATCATCGCCTTCGCCGGCCGTAGCCGGGCCGCCGTCGACGCGCTCGCGGCCGACCTGGCCACATCCGGTTTCCGCCTGGTTCGCGAGCCTGGCGAACAGGACACTCCGGGCGGGGGGTACGGTGTCCGATTCTTCGATCTGGACGGGCGCCTGATCGAGGTATCGGTGGAGGTGAGGGCCAAATCGTTCCGCAGCCTGGAGGCGGGCGAATCCGTTCCCCAGAAGCTGAGTCACGTCGTGGTGAACAGCACCGACATCGCCGCGACGATGGCCTTTTACGAGCGGTTCCTCGGATTCCGCCTGTCGGACTGGCTGACCAACCGGATGGCGTTCCTGCGGTGTTCCACAGATCACCACAGCCTGGCCATCGCCCAGCGCACCAGGGTTTCGCTCAACCACATCTCCTTCGAGATGCGCGGGATCGACGAATACCTGCGGGGAACGGGCCGGCTCATCCGGCACGGCCATGCCCCGGCGTGGGGGCCGGGCCGGCACTCGGCCGGGGACAACACCTTCTCCTACTTCGCCGATCCGCACGGCAACGTCGTCGAATACACCACCGAACTGGAGAAGATCGTCGACGAGGACGCGTGGACTCCGCGCGTCTGGCCGGGCACCCCGGACTACTACGACCAGTGGGGTACCGCGGGTGGGCTCGAGGACCTGTACGCCCTCGATTCCCAGTCCGAAGCCGACAGCGGGTTGTGGACACCCGCACCGATCTGAGGATCTGGCCATGACGCACATCGTCGACATCGCGCCATCGCGGACCGAACAGGTCGCACCGGGCGTCTATGCCTTCGTGCAACCCGACGGGGGCTGGTTCCTCAACAACAGCGGGATCATCGTCGGCGCCGACACGGTGACCGTCATCGATTCGGCGGCAACCGCCTCCCGTACCCAAGACCTGCGAGCCGCGGTGGCGGAGACCACGTCGCTGCCGATCGCGACGCTGGTGAACACCCATTGGCACACCGACCACACCAACGGCAACTACCAGTTCCGGGGGGCGACCATCGTCGCGCACGAGCGGACCCGGGCCATGATGCTCGAACACGCTCCGACGATCCCGGATCCGAACGGGCCTTTCCCGGACGTCGACTGGGGGCCACTGGAGCCCGCTCCGCCCTTCCTCACCTATGCGCAGGGGCTCGCGCTGTGGGCCGGCGAAACCCGCTGCGACATCAGTTGGGTGGGTACGCCGGCGCACACCGTCGACGACTCGATCGTGTGGATCGAGGAGCATTCGGTGCTGTTCGCCGGCGACCTCGCGTTCAACGGCAGCGCTCCGCTGATGTCCGCGGGGTCGGTCGCGGGCGCGATCAAGGTCCTGACCGAACTGAGCCAACTCGGCGCGGAGCGGGTTGTGCCCGGCCACGGCGACGTATGCGGCTCGGAGATCTTCCTCCTAGAGATCGACTACCTCAAATTCGTCCAGGATGTGGCCGCAGTCGGCCATCGACTCGGACGCACTCCCCTGGAGACGGCCCGCGACGCCGCCGACAACCCGTTCGCCGGCCTGCTCGACTCGGAGCGGTTGGTCGCCAACCTCCACCGCGCCTACGCCGAGCTCGATGGCGCTGCTCCCGGCGACCCGATCGATCTCGTCGCGACACGGCGAGACATGATCGCATTCAACGGCGGGCCGCTCCGGTGCATGGCATGACCGGCCGATCCGCGCTCGTGTCCGGCGCTGGAATCGCCGGCCTCGCCGCTGCCATCGCGCTTGGCGAGATCGGCTGGGACGTCACCGTCATCGAGATAAAGACCGAGAACACCACGGTCGGGGTCGGGCTCAACCACCCGGCCAACGCTCTGCGCGCGCTGCAGGCTCTCGGCGTCTACGACCAGGTCGTGGAACGCGGATACGTCTACCGCGGGATAAAGCGGTACACCCAAGCCGGCGACCTGATCGCCACCTTCGAACCGGCCAATCCCGATGACGTGCCCTTCCAGATCTCCATGACCCGGGCTGACCTGCACGAGATCCTGACTGACCGAGCCGTCGAGGTGGGGGCCAGAATCGAGCTGGGGCAGACCTGGACCGCGATCGAGCAGAACGATGCCGCCGTGACCGCCACCCTCGCCGACGGCAGCACGCGGACCTACGACCTCGTCATCGGCGCTGAGGGCATTCGTTCGCCTCTACGTCGAGTCCTCTTCGGCAACGCGTACGAACCTCGCGGCACCGGGTACGTCTGCTGGCGGATGCCGGTACGACGGCCCGCGGACGTGACGCACAGCCTCTACTACAACGGCGAGCAGGTCAAAGCCACGGTCATCAACCTCAACGCGGAATCCATGTACCTGCTGGTCGTCCAGCAGGCGCCGCCGGCGGCCGCGCTCGACCGCACGCAACTGGCCGGCGAACTCAGCGGCCTGCTCGCGGGATTCCCGGGAATCATCAGCGACATCCGCGCGAGCATCACGCCACAGACCGACATCCACCGCGGGCCCTTGGAAGTGGTCGAACTTCCCACGACCTGGAACGACGGTCGGGTGGTGCTCGTCGGCGACGCGGCGCACGCGGTCATCCCCCACCTCGCGCAAGGCGCTGGGATGGCGATGGAGGACGCCATCGTCCTTGCCGACGAACTGCGCCGCCACGAGGACGACGTGCCCAAAGCGCTCGCCGCGTTCATGCGCCGCCGGCTTCCCCGGGTGCGCTACGTCCAGGAGGAGGCCCACGCCATCCTGCTCAACGAGATGGAAGCCGACGCGGCGAAAAAGGCGATCTTCGCGGCCGGGCTAGGTGCTCGCCAGGAACGCATAACCCGGCGACTGGCCGAGCCGGCGTAGTGATTAGGACACCGACGACCATGACCAGGTTTCTCACCGATACCGACGTACGGGCTGTCTTCGATTGGCACGGCGCGATCGCGGCCCTGCGCGCGGCGTACTCCGCTCCGGCCGACGACAGCCGGCTACCACCACGGTCGATGGCACGGACGCCGGGTGGGTGGCTTCGGACACTCACCGGCGCACTGCCCAACGGCGAAGTCATGGGGGCGAAGTTGATCGCCGCCTCGACCGTGGGGCGCCGCGCCACCTATTTGATCCCGCTCTTCGATCAGCAGTCCACCGAACTCCTGGCGCTGCTTGACGGAAGTCTCATCACCGGTTTTCGTACCGCGGCGACGTCCGCGCTCGCGATCGACGCCCTGAGCCCGGCCGGCGCTTTGCGTGCCGCGGTCATCGGATCGGGATTCGAGGCACAACAGCACGTCCGAGCCCTGGCGGCGGCCCGGGAACTGGCGGCTGTCACGGTATTCAGTCCCAATCCCGCGAGCCGGCTGCGGTTCGTGGAGAGTCTCTCCGATCTCGACGTACCGATCGGTACGGCATCCGGCGCCGAGGCCGCGGTCGCCGGCGCCGATGTCGTCGTCTGCGCCGCCCGATCTCGTGACGAGCGGCCCACCCTGCACGGTGCGTGGCTGGAAGCCGGGATGACCGTGGTCTCGATCGGGTCCACGCTGCCCGAACAGCGCGAGCTCGATGAAGAAGCCATCGGACGCGCCGATCTCATCGTCGCCGACCAACCCGACGAAGTCGTACACCAGACCGGTGACCTGATCGCCGCCCAGAAGGCGGGCACATCGATCGATGGCAAGCTGTGCTCACTCAGCGACGTGCTCAGCGGCCGCGCGTCCGGCCGGCCGTCGCCGGAGGCGATCGTCCTTTACAAGTCGGTCGGCTCGGCCCTCCAGGATCTCGCGGTCGCCGCCATGTGCCTGCGCCGCGCCGAGGAGCGGGCGCTCGGAACGATACTTCCCGTCCGCCTGTGCACAGTCGTCAAATGATCCCGGAGATCGTGGCATGAAACGAGAGCTGACCGATCCGGCACTTCTGCGGAACAGTGCCTACATAGACGGACGCTGGGTCGCCTCCGGGGCCGACGGCACGTTCGACGTGCGCGATCCCGCCACCGGCCGGCTACTGGCCACGCTGCCGAAGATCAGCCGAAGCGAGACCGCCGAGGCGATCCGGGCCGCCCACCGGGCCTGGCCGCAATGGCGCGCGCTTACCGGCAAACAGCGAAGCGGTGTCCTGCGGCGGTGGTTCGAGCTGGTGCGCGCGGCTACCGATGATCTCGCCCGCCTGATCGTCCACGAAGAGGGCAAACCGTTCGCTGAGGCGGTGGGGGAGGTCAACTACGCCGCGTCCTTCCTGGAGTGGTTCGCCGAGGAAGCCAAACGGGTGACAGGCGATGTCATCGCGGCGCCGGAAGCAGGCCGTCGCATCGTGGTGCTGAAAGAACCGGTGGGCGTCTGTGCCGCCATCACGCCGTGGAACTTCCCGGCCGCGATGATCACCCGCAAGGCCGGTCCGGCCCTCGCGGCCGGCTGCACGATGGTGCTCAAGCCGGCCGAGCAGACTCCGCTCACCGCGCTCGCCCTGGCTGACCTGGCCGATCGGGCGGGGGTGCCGCCCGGCGTGTTCAACGTCGTCGTCGGCGACCCGATCGAGATCGGTGCCGAGCTCACCAGTAACTCCCTGGTGCGCAAGCTGACCTTCACCGGCTCCACCGCGGTCGGGCGGCTACTGCTGGCTCAGTCGGCCACCACAGTCAAGAAGACCTCCATGGAGCTGGGCGGCAACGCCCCGTTTCTCGTCTTCGACGATGCCGACGTCGACGCCGCCGTCGACGGCCTGATCGCCACCAAGTACCGGAATACAGGACAGGCGTGCATCAGCGCGAACCGCGTCTACGTCCAAGACGGCGCCTATGACGCCTTCGCGCGGCGGCTGGCGCGCCGAGTCGCCGATCTCGTAGTCGGTGCCGGTTTCGACGAGGGCGTACAGCAGGGTCCACTGATCGACGCCGATGCCATCGCCAAGGTCGAATCGCATGTGGCCGACGCGGTCGCCAAGGGCGCGACCGTGCTCCAGGGTGGCGCCCGTCATCCGCGTGGCGAACTGTTCTACCAACCCACGGTGCTCACCGGAGTCACCGACGACATGGCGGTGACCAAGGAGGAGACGTTCGGTCCTGTCGCCCCGCTGGTGCGATTCACGGACGAGCAGGAGGCGATCCGCCAGGCCAACGACACCGAGTTCGGCCTGGCCGCATATCTCTACACACGGGATCCGGAGCGCATCTGGCGGGTGAGCGCCGCGCTCGAAGCCGGCATGGTCGGCATCAACACCGGCTTGATCTCCAACGAGGTCGCTCCCTTCGGAGGTGTCAAGCAATCCGGCATCGGGCGCGAGGGATCGATCTACGGCATCGATGAGTACCTCGAACTGAAATACCTCGCCTGGCATGGCGCCGGGCCTTCCTGAATCACATCTCGAAAGGTTGCGACATGGCTCGGTACAACAGAGACGAGGCCCGTGAATGGGGACGTCAGCAGCTGGTCGGAGTAGTCAACTGCACCATCCCGTCTTTCACCGCGGACCTGCGGAACATCAACGAAAAAGCGATTCGCCATGACACGAGACTGGCCATCGAGCACGGGTTCGTCGGCACGCTCGGCGTTTCCGAAGTGGCGATCTCGATATCCGAATATCACGATTTCCTGCGCATCATCAAGGATGAGGCAGGCGACCGGCTGATCGTCGTCCACCACGCGAGCTTCGGAAACCTCGAGCAGAACATCGAGGCGTTGCAGGGAGCGGAGGACGCCGGAGCCGAACTCGTGCTGCTGTCGTATCCGCCGAATTTCTACCCCGAGACCGAGCAGGAGATCTTCGACTACACCAAAGCGGTGTGCGACGCCACGAACCTCGCGGTGATGCTGTTCCCCATGTATCTGTGGGGCTTCGGCTCTCGCATCCATCCGTCCGACATTCCGGTCGCCCTCATCCGCCGGCTGCTCGACGCCTGCCCGAACATCGCGGCGATCAAGGCCGAGGGTGGCTTTCCGGGTGTGCAGAGCGTCATCGAGTGTCATCGCCACTTCGGCGACGAGGTCGTAATCTCGATGCCGATCGAAGGCGATCTCATTCCACTGTCGCAGATCATGCCGATCCAACTGTCGGCCACGAGCAATCACGAGTTCTACGGCCCGACGATCCCGCACGTGTTCGACCTGCTGCGCGCCGGAAAATACGACGACGCCGCGAAGATCTACTGGCAGCTGCATCCGGCCCGCCAGGTCGCCCGCGCGCTCTCGCCCACGATTCACGGCGGCTACTTCATCAACCGCCAGGCGTGGAAGTTCCAGGGTTGGCTCCAGGGCTACAACGGCGGACCCCTTCGCCAACCCACGCAGCGCATCCACGACCAGCAAATGACCGCGCTCCGCAAGGGACTCATCGATGCGGGTCTAAACCCCAGCATGGAACCGCTGCGCGAGTTCTTCATCGGCCGCAACCCGCTCTGAGCCGACCGCCGGCTCCGAGCATGAGGGTTCATGTTCATTCAACGAACCGTCGTGGCCGACATTTGATCTGCGGAACATCCGCTAAGGAGACTAAGAAATTGACGACGCAGGACAAGGTCGAGACGTTTCCTCCGCAGGCGTGGGCCCACCGGCAGGGGAAGGTCTCGATGAAGACCCTTCAGCCGGCTGACTGGTCGCCGGAGGCACTTGCCGCTCGCGCCCAGATCGCCGAGGCCTTCTATCGGTTCGGCATCGGTCACGACGAGTGCCGGGCCGACGTCGCGGGGTCGTGTTTCACCGAGGACGTCGTCTACGATGTCGCGCTCGGTTCGGCCAAGCCGTTCGCGACCTACCGCGGCCGCACGATGGTCGAGGACAAGCTTTCGGCCATCTTCGACGAGACGAGAGATCAACGCCGCCACGTCATATCCAACGTGCTGGTCGAAGAACTCGACCTCGGGGCCGGCACCGCGAAGGCCCTGGCGTTCTGTGTGGTCACGGTCGCGAAAGACGGCCTGGTCCTCGGTGCCAGCGTCTTCTACAACGGCGAACTGCGGCGCCAGGCAGATGGCTGCTGGCGCTTCACCTACTTCTTCATCGGCATGGATGACTTCACCGGAAACCGTCCCGCCGCAGGCGAGAACACCGAAGGGGAATGACGCGCGCACGCATCGCGGCGCTCATTCGCAATGACACACCTCACGCCCATGACCGGTTGGATGCGACGAGCGCGGAGCAGCGATCAGGGCAGGATGCTCCGGAAATGCGGCCGAGCGGGCCTGCCCGAGTAGAGCTTTCGTTCTTGAGAACCAGAAAGACAGTAGGGAGAGATTCGTGGTGATGTCCGAAAGGGCAGGCGGGCCGTCGGAGATTTCGCTTTCGGCGGCGATTGCTCGTTTCGAAGCGATCGTCGGCGCTGAACATGTTCTGACCTCGGGCGAGGCGTTCCGTGAGTTCCGCGACCCTTTCCAGCCGGAACGCTGGGACACGCACACCCCGTCGGCGGTCGTGCAGCCTGAGAGCGTCGAGCAGATCCAGGACATCGTCCTCGTCGCGGGCGAGTACGGCGTGCCGCTGTGGACGAACAGCCAGGGCCGCAACAACGGCTACGGCGGCGCAGGGCCGCGGTTGAAAGGCTCGGTCACCGTCAACCTGCGCCGGATGAACCGGATCCTGGAGATCGATGACGACCTCGCGTACGCACTGGTCGAACCCGGAGTGAGTTTCCTGCAGCTCTACACGGCACTCAGGGACGGCGGGCATCGGTTGATGCTGTCCGTCCCCGACATCGGCTGGGGCAGCGTCGTGGGTAACTCTCTCGACCACGGTGTCACCTACATGGCGTACGGCCAGGACTTCATGGCTCCGTGTGGCATGGAGATCGTGACGGCCGATGGAGGGCTGTTGCGCACAGGGATGGGCGGCGTGCCGGGGAACCGCAGCTGGAACCTGTACCGGCGTGGGCTGGGACCCTCACTGGACCAGCTGTTCATGCAGTCCAACTTCGGGATCGTCACGAAGATGGGCGTATGGCTTCAACCCCTCCCGGAGGTGGTGATGCCCCTCACGATCACGGCGCCCAATGAGGACGATATCGTCCAGCTGGTCGACACCCTCCGAATGTTGCTCCTCGACGGCACCGTCGCGGGTGTGCCGTGCATCATGAACACGCCGACCGCGGCGTCCATGTTGTCGCAACGCTCCGACTGGTACGACGGCGACGGCCCGATGCCAGACGCCGTTCTCGACAAGGTCGGCCGGGAGCTGGGAATCGGCCGGTGGATGATGCGGCTCTCCCTGTGGGGGGACAGTGCCATCGTCGACCGGAAGTACGAGAAGCTGAGGGCGGCGTTCACCTCCATTCCCGGCGTCGAAGTCCGAGGCGAGAAGACAACGCCGGAGGAAGCCAGGAACCTCGAGCACCCCTCTGATCGGGTCGCCTCCGGCGTGGCCAACCTTGACCTGCTCGGAATGGCCGGATGGAACGGCGGGACCCGAGGCGGGCACATGGACTTCGCCCCCGTCGTGCCGTTGCTCGGCGCCGAGGTGCTGCGGTTCATCAAGAAGTTCCGGCCGATGGTCGAGGCGGCGGGGTTGGACTTCAAGAGCGACATCATGGCGATCAGCGCGCGCAGCGCGATCTATGTCAGCGGCAGCAACTTCACCTTCAACGACGAAGAGCAGGCTCAGCGGGTCTACGACACGCTCCAGAGTCTCGTACGCGAGGCCGGAAAGCTCGGATACGGCGCGTACCGCGCGCATCTCAGCTTCATGGACCTCGCCGCCGAGCAATTCTCCTTCAACGATCACGCCTACCTGCGGTTCGTCGAGAAGATCAAGGATGCGGTCGATCCGGCGGGAATCCTGTCTCCGGGCAAGCAGGGCATCTGGCCCGCGGCCCTCCGCGACCGGCCCTGACGGGCGACGCCTGAGTGCGGTTCATTCACGAAACCCTGGTGAACCACCCGGGTTGCCGCATGCTCCTCAACATCGAGGTCGCACCCGCCCGAACCTACGACTGAAGTGTCGACAGAATTGCCTGAAACGGACTATTCTGTTGCTGTTCGTGCGCACTAACTGGCCAATAATGTCGACAGTATGTGGGAGAAGTTCATGAGTCGGTATCCGTCCATCTCTCGTCGGCACGTACTGGGAGGCGCCGGGCTCGCCGCGGCGGCCCTCACTGTGCCCGCACTGCCGGCGGCGGCCGTCGCCGGGCCGGCACCCGACGACGACCTCAAACCCGTTCCGGTGCCACCGCAGGTCCCGGCGACCGAGGGACGTGTGTCCTTCGGCGGGGGTGAACTGTGGTACTGGGACACCGGAGAGAAGGGCGATCCGGTCGTTCTGGGTCATGCCGCCACCGGTAGCGGCGCATCCTGGGGCTACCAGCAGCCGGTGCTGGCCAGTGCGGGATTCCGGGTCATCGGCTACTCACGCCGTGGCCATCGCAACTCGGATCTCGGCCCGGCGGATGACACCGGGACGTACGCGGACGACCTGCACGCGCTCGTCGAGCACCTCGGACTCGCGCGCATCCATCTCGTCGGCACCGCGGCAGGCGGGATCGCGGCGGCTGACTACGTTCTCTCCCATCCCGATCGGGTCGCGAGCGCTGCGCTCACCTGCAGTCTGGTGGCCGTCGGGGATCCCGCCTACGTCGCCCGCAGTAACGCGTTGCGCCCACCGCAGTGGGATACTCTGCCGAAGGACTTCCAGGAACTCTCCGGTTCGTACCGCGCGACCAACCCCGACGGCGTCGCCACGTGGCTGGCCGAGGCCGCGCTCGCTCCGCCGGCCAGCAGACGCCAGCGCACCAAGGCGACGGTGACAGCCGCGGCTCTGGGCGCCGCCGGAGTCCCGATCCTGCTCGCCACCGGCGACGCCGATCTCTATACGCCACCCGCCATGCTCCGCGAGCTCGGACGTGGCATCCCACGCGCCAAGCAGGTGATCTTCCCCGAATGCGGGCACAACGGTTGCTGGGAGCGCCCCGCTCTGTTCAACCGCACCATCCTCGCCTTCCTGCGGCGGAATCGGATCGGAGGACGAGGAGCAGGGCGCTGATGATCTCACTCGGTCCGCAGCCAGGCGGCGTAGGCCGTAGTGGATTCCCCGGGGCGCATGTAGCCGTTGAATCTGCCGTTCGGGTCGTAGTGGCTGCGGATCTCCTCGACCCGCTCGGCGTTCGTCGCGCTCAGGCCGAGGTCGAACCGGTCGGCGAGGTTGTTGTCGGAGAACTGCAGGCCCTTCGAGCGGTGCTGAATCGCGGCGAGAGTCCCGTGCGCCCACTGCTCGTGCCGCAGGTCCTCGGCCGGGTCGACCCAGCCGGCGTTGGGTGAGAGGTAGAGCTTCGCCTGCGCCGACCAGCAGGCGTTGGCCCGCTCCGGGTACCCACCCCAGAGCATCCACAGCACGAAGTTGAGTCCGGGCGGGATGTCGTCGAGCATCGGTCTGGCGGCGTCGAGCACGTCCCCGCTGTCACCGTCCATCCAGATGCCGTCCAGTGCCCACCGGTAGCCCTCGGGCGTGAGCCGGTCGGCCGCGTCGTACAGCGCGGCGATGGTCGTCTCCTGGTTGACCGTCGCGCGGATCGCCTGGTCCCGCACCGGGATCGCCTCGATGGGCGCCAGGAGGTCCTCGCCCGTGTCGGGCGTGCAGAAGGCCGTGCAGGTCAACGACACCGCGGGCTCGCCGAGCCCGGGAGCGTGGCCGACCTTGGCCGAGATCTCCACGGCCGGCGACAACGTTTCCAGCATGTCGTACGACCAGCCGAGGACCTCATCGCGCAGGGCGATCGGATACGTGTGGACGGTCCGCAGGATCCGCGTCGGCGCCGGGTGGACGTCGAGGTGGAACCGCGTGACCACACCGAAGAAGCCGGGCCCGCTGCCCCGGGCGGCCCACAGCAGGTCAGGGTGGCTCGCGTCGTCGGCGTGCACGAGCTCGCCGTCGGCCAGGACCACGTCGATGGCACGGATGCTCAGGCAGGCGGGCCCCCAGAACCGCGAATTCCAGCCGTAGCCACCGCCGAGGATGAAGCCGCCGATGCCGACGGTCGGCGCGTGACCGGTCGGGAAGAACAGGCCGTGCTCGCCGAGGCGCGCGTTCAACGCCGGGCCCTTGACCGCCGGGCCGACGCGAGCGATCCGGGCGTCGGCGTCGAGGGCGATGCCGTCGAGCCGGGACAGGTCGAGCAGCAGACCGCCGTCGCGGATGCCGTTGCCGACCCAGGAGTGGCCGCCCGACCGGATGCCGATCGTCCAGCCGTTGTCAGCGGCCAGGCGTACGCCCGCCACTACGTCGTCCTCATGCTCGGCGAGCAGGATCGCGTCCGGGTAGCGGTCGGGCTTGCGCTCGTTCCAGACGGCGGCCCGCCGGGCGAGCTCGTAACCGTCCATGCCGCGTCGCAGCAGTCTGCCGCGAAAGATGTGATTCGCCACGGTTCCGCCTTCCAGGCTACAGTGTCGACACTAATTGGTGATCGAGCCGATAATATCGGAAATAGCGTGGATAATCGCCATTGAATGTCGACAATTATGGGTCGGGCCTGGACGTGCACGACGATCGCGAATGCGCGAGACTGTACGGGCGAACGACCACCTCACCCCGCGAGAGGACAGATGAGCACAGCACCGGCAGCGCCCTCAGCGGACCGCTCGATCGAGCTCGTGCGGTTGCTCAAGCTGAACGAGCGCCGTGAACCGTCCGTGGTGCAGGTCGCCACGTGGGTCGGCCTGGGCATCATCGAGGGCCGGCTCCGGCCGGGCGAGGACCTCAACAGCGTCGAGCTGTCCCACCGGTTCAACAGCAGCCGGACCCCGGTGCGGGAGGCGCTCATGCTGCTCGAGTCCGAGGGCCTGGTGGAGATCCGCGCCCGCAAGCGGCCCCGGGTCGCCGCCTTCACCCTGGAGCGGGTGCGGGAGATCTACTTCGTGCGGCAACACCTGCTGGCGCTCGTCGGCGGGCTGGTCACCGAGAAGGCCACCGACGACGAGCTGGTCGAGCTACGGGCGCGGCTGGCCCAGATGGAGGCCGACGCCGCCGGCGGTGATGTCGACAGCTACTTCTGGGGTCACGTGGCCCTGCAGGAGCGAATGACCCAGATCGCCGGGAACGAGACCCTCAAAGGCATCCTCGACTCCCTCGCCCTGCGCACGCTGATCCTCCGCCACGCCAGCCTGGCCCAGCCGGGCCGGCTCGCCGCCAGCGTGGCCGACCAGCTGCGCATCTTCGAGGCGATCCAGAACCGCGACGGCGAGCTGGCCGCGATGCTGCTGTCCCGGGCGACGGTTGCCGCGCTGCGCGCGATCGAGGAGAGCGACTGGTCGCAACGCCAGTCGAGCGCCTGACACAGCCGGGGCACGCGGTCAGAAGTCGAAGACGGCGGCGGGGTTCGCGACCAGCAACAGGTCGCGCAGCTTCGCGCTCGGCGCGATCTCGGCCAGCAGGTCGACCAGGAGCCCGTCGTCGGGCGCGTCCCCGGCGATGTTCGGGTGCGGGAAGTCGGTGCCCCACAGCACCCGCTCCGGCGCGTGACGTACGAGCAGCGCGGCCAGTTCGACGGCATCGGCGTAGGGCGGACCCTGCCGCGACACCCGGTCGATCCCGCTCACCTTGACGTACACGCGGCCGGTGTCGAGCAGCCGCAGCAGGCTCCGGACCGCGGGCTGGCCGAGTCCCCGCCGGATGTCGATCCGGCCCAGGTGGTCGACGACGACCGGCGTCGGCAGCGCGGCGATGAACCGTTCGTGTTCGACGACGCCCTCACCCTGCACGTGGATCTCGGTGTGCCAGCCGAGGCCGGCCACCGAGGCGGCCAGCATGGCGATCTCGGCCTCGCTCGGGGCTCGGCGCAGATGGGGCAGGAAGTTGCAGCGGAAGCCGCGCACTCCGGCCGCGTGCAGCCGGGCGATCTCTTCGGGCGACGTCCGCTCGTCGATGAGCCCGACCCCGCGGAGCCGCCCGCCGCCGTGGCCCAGCGCGTCGAGCAGCACGCTGTGGTCGAAGCCGTTGCACGCGGACTGGATGACCACCGCCCGGCCCAGCCCGAGGTGCTCGTGCAGGGCGGCGACCTGCTGCCGCGGCGCGTCGACCGGGGTGAAGGTGCGGTCCTTGTCGTACGGGAACAGCGCGCCCGGCCCGAAGACGTGGCAGTGCGAGTCGCAACTGTCCGCCGGCAGCGCCAGGGCGGGCTTGCGGGGCGACGGATGCGGCGGCGGGTTGCCCTCCGACGGCCGATACGGGCCGTGCTCGGCGGCGGTGGAGATCAGGCTGTCAGTCACAGCGCGCCGTCATCCCGCCGTCGACGACGATCTCGGTGCCGGTGACGAAGCGGGACTCGTCGCTCGCCAGGAACAGGGCCGCGTAGGCGGTGTCGCGCCCGTCTCCCATGAACCCGAGCGGGATCCGCGCCTGCCGCTGGGCCAGCAGCTTCGCCACGTCGCCGCCGGCGCGCTGGCCGGCCAGGCGGGCCTCGACCATCGGCGTGTGCAGCTGGCCGGGCACCACGGTGTTGACCCGGATCCGGTCCGGCGCGTACTGGACCGCGGTGACCCGCGACAGCTGGATGATCCCGGCCTTGGCGGCCGCGTAGCCGACCTGCGCGGCGCCCGTCCACCGCAGGCCGGAGGCCGAGGCGATGTTCACGATGGAGCCGCCGCCCCGGGCGCGCAGCACCGGCACGGCGTGCTTGCAGGCCAGGAAGACGCTGGTGAGGTTGACATCCAGCTGCCGCTGCCAGTCCTGCGCGGACAATTCGGCGACCCCGCCCGGCCGCGAGCCGCCAACGTTGTTGACCAGCACGTCGAGCCCGCCGAGCCGATCGACGCACGCCGACACGAAGGTTTCGACGTCGTCCGGCTGGGTGACGTCGGCCAGCTGGGTGATCACCGTGCCGCCCTCGGCCCGGATCTGCTTCGCGGTCACCTCGACCGACTCGGCGTCGCGGTCGACGAGCAGCACCCGCGCCCCTTCGCGAGCGAAGATGACCGCGGTCGCCCGGCCGTTGCCCCAGCCGGGACCGACGCTCCCGGCCCCGGTCACCAACGCCACCTTCCCGGCCAGCCGCCCGGTCACCGGTCCACCTCGGTCACCCCAAGCGCGACCACGAACCGCGACACCATGTTGTAGGCGGCGATCGTGCCGGTCAGCTCGACCAGCCCGGCGTCGTCGAAATGCGCCCGGACCGCGTCGAAGATCGCCGGAGCGACGTCGACCTGAAGCGTCATCGCGTCGGTGTAGGCGAGCACCGCCCGGGCGCGCTCGTCGAACGGCCCGAGGTCACCGGCTCGGAGCGCCACGAGCTGCGCACCGCTCAGGCCCGCCCGGCGCGCGACGGGCTCGTGCGCGGCCCACTCGTAGGACGCGCGGTTGAGGACCGCGATGCGCAGGATGACGAGCTCGCGGACGAATGCCGGGAGCGCGAGCCCGCCGCGGATCGCCCCCAGCAGGCCGTTCCAGCCGTCGGCCAGCGGCGGGCTGTGCAGCAGGACCTCGTCGAGCGGGCGCAAGGCACCGCCCCGGCGGTCGAGGACGCGACGCAGCACGTCGCTCACCGCCGCGTCAAGTGTCGCCACCGGTATCCGCGCCACTGGTTCTCCCCTCGTCGTTGGCGTCCTTTCTAGCCTAGTGTCGACAGAAAGTAAATCAAATCCCCTAAATCGGTCTTCTAGCGTGAGTGATAGCTTGATAGTGTCGACATACACTCATCGAAGGGACAGGAATGGCTGATCGGCTGGCAGGTAAGGTCGCACTCGTCACCGGCATCGGGTCCGGCATCGGACAGGGCATCGCGCTGCGGTTCGCCGCCGAGGGGGCGACCGTGCTCGGGTGCGACATCAACCCGGCGACCGCCGAGGCGACCGTCGCCCAGGCGGCCGAGCGCGGCACGCCACTGCGGTCGCTGCACCCGATCGACCTCACCCGGCCCGAGGACGCCCGGCGATACGTCCAGGCCGCGGCCGACGAGTACGGCCGCGTCGACGTCCTGGTCAACGCGGGCGCGATCCCGCCGCACATGGCCGGCGTCGGCGAGATGGACTACGAGACGCAGTGGCGTCCCACCATCGCCGGCGAGGTGGACCTCGTCTTCCTCGCCTGCCAGGCGGCCTGGCCCTGGCTCATCCGCAGCGGCAACGCCTCGATCATCAACTTCGCCTCGGTGAACTCCTATCGCGGGAGCCGCCACCTGGCGATGGTCGCCCACTGCGCGGCCAAGGGCGCGGTGCTGTCGATGACGCGTCAGCTGGCGGTGGAGGGCGGCCCGCACGGCATCCGGGCCAACAGCATCGCCCCCGGGCTGATCCAGACCGCGGCGACCGCGAGCGCGGGCCTCGCCTCCGGCGACATCGCGGCGACCGTCACCGCCCGCACGCTGCTCGGCAGGCTCGGCGTGCCCGATGACATCGCTTGGTGCGCCGTGTACCTGGCCTCCGACGAGGCGAACTGGGTCACCGGCGCCGCGTTCGGCATCGACGGCGGTGTCACGGCCGCCTGAATGACAGGAAAGCGCGCCCCAGTCGCCGGCCGCGTGCGTCTTTGCCGACCGCCTGGGGTGCGCGCCTAGGCTTCCTTGCGGTCGATGAGCTCGATGAGGTTGCCCCAGGGGTCGGCGACGTACGAGACGGTCGCGCCCGCCCGGGGCGCCGGTGACGGCGTCATCCGGGTCGTGGCGCCGGCCGCGATGAGCCGGTCGTACTCGGCCTGGACCTCCTCGACGCACAGGCACATGTGCCCGTAGCCGAGGGTGCCCACCGCCTCGAGGGCGCTGCCGGCGGCCAGGCCCGGCCCGGCGTCCGGCCGGTGCAGCAGCTCGATGCGGTAGCCGCTCTCCTCGTGCAGCAGCATGACGCCGCGCAGGTCGGTGCCGGCCACGGCGAACGGCGGCGCGGCCGTGAGATCGAGCGCGGCGCAGTACCACGCGGTGGCGGCCTCGAGGTCGGGCACCGAGATGCCGACGTGGTCGAACCGAACCATCATGCGGCTCATGTGCGGCTCACGTCCAGCTGAGCCGGGGGCGCGGGGTCCGGTGCCGCCGCGCCGCCGCGGATGCGGGTCAGCACCCGCGTGCGCAGCTCGGCGAAGCGGGGCAGCGCCCGGGTGTGGATCTGGTCGCGGTCCTGGCCGAGGTCGACGGTGAGGTTGTCGATCACTGTCGCCGGCTGTCCACCGAGGACGATCACCCGGTCGCCCAGGTACACCGCCTCGTCGATGTCGTGCGTGACGACGATGACGGTGATGCCGAGATCGCGGCGCAGCCGCAGGACGAGGTCCTCCAGGTCGAACCGGGCCTGCGCGTCGACCGAGCCGAAGGGTTCGTCCATGAGCAGCACGGCCGCGTCGTACGCGAGGCCGCGGGCGATCGCGACCCGCTGCTGCATGCCGCCCGAGAGCTGCCAGGGGTACTTGTCGCCGACGCCGGGCAGGCCGACCGCGGCCAGGCATTCGTCGGCCCGGGCCCGGCGTGCCGAACGGCTCACCCCGCGCCCCTCCAGGGGGAAGGCGACATTGTCCCGCACCCGCATCCACGGCAACAGCGAGCCGCGGTAATCCTGGAACACGACCGCGATCTCCGCCAAGGGCTGGTTCACCGGCCGGTCGCCGTACCGCACCGACCCGGAGGTGGGGGCGAGCAGCCCGGACAGGCAGCGCAGCAGCGTCGTCTTGCCGGCGCCGGAGGGCCCGACGATGCAGACGAACGAGCCAGGCTCCACGGACAGGTTGAGGTCGGCGAGCACGGCGTGGTGGCCGTAGCTCTTGTGCAGGCCGGTGACCGAAAGGGGGGCCAGCCGGTCGGAGTCGCTCATCGGGTGAGGGCCTCTCGTTCGAGCAGGGCCAGGCCCTGCGTGTTGCGGCGGACTCGGGGAGGCCGCTGGAAGTACCACCCGAGCAGCACGTGTTCCACGGCCAGCAGTACCACGCTCAGCCCATAGCCGAGCAGTCCGATCAGGAGGGTCCCGCCCCAGGTGTCGGTGACCGCGAAGCTGCTGCCGCTCCGCAGGATGAAGTTGCCCAGCCCGACCGGCGACCCGTAGATCTCGCTGACCACCATGAGCACGACGGCCACCGACAGCGCGACCCGCACGCCGGCCACGATCTGCGGCGTCGCGCCCGGCAGGATGACCCGGCGCAGCCGCAGCTGCCAGGGGATCCGGTAGCTGCGCGCGGTCTCCAGGACGGCCGGGTTGATGCCCTCGACGCCGCTGATCGTGTTGAGCAGGATCGGCCACAGCGAGCCCAGGAAGATCAGAAAGATCTTCGGCGTCGCGCCGATGCCCAGGGTGAGGATGATGACCGGCACGAACGCGACGGTCGGGGTGGCCCGGGCGAAGTCGAGGACGGGGCCGAGCGACTCGCGCAGCCGGCGGTGCTCGCCGATGATCAGCCCGGCGAGCACGCCGACGACGATGGCGAGCCCGAGCCCGGCGAGGATGTTCTTGAGGCTGAACCACAGGTCCTCAAGGAGGCCGCCGTGCGCGAGGTTGGCCCCCATCGCGCCGACCATGTCGCCGAACGGCGGAAAGTAGAAGTTGGTGCTGCCGGCTGTGCCGACCCACAGCAGCACGATGACGAGCACAGGCAACCACAGCTGGTTGAGTGCCGAGACCAGGAACGTGCGGGACACCGGGCTCCCCTCAGACCGTGTGCGCCGGCGGGCGCCAGCGGAGCAGGATCGATTCGAGCAGCATCGACCCGCGGTTGATGCCGTACCCGAGCAGGCCGGCGGTGAAGATGTAGCCGAACGCGACGGCCGAATTGCCGTTCTGCTGGTGCTGGGTGACCTCATGCCCGATCCCCGGCAGAGTGGTGAGGATCTCGACGCCGATGGCGACCAGGATCGAGGTGGTGGCGGCCAGCCGGAGGCCGGTCATGATGGACGGCGTCGCGCTGGGCAGCACCACCTTGGTGTAGCGCAGCAGGCGGGGGATCCGGTACGCCCGCACCGTTTCCGAGATCATCGGGGGCACGCTGCGGGCGCCGTACTGGGCCTGCAGGAAGATCGGGAAGACGCAGGCGATGAAGACCACGGTGGACTTCATCTCGGGCGTCGAGCCGAGCACGAGCAGGAACACCGGCAGCAGCGCGATGACCGGGAACGACCGGAGGAAGTCGACCAGGATGCGCGAGGAGAGCTCGGCGGCCGCGTAGGTGCCGGTGACGAGGCCGAGTGGCACGCCGACGGCCCCCGCGAACAGGAGCCCGACGAGCGCGCCGCGCAGCGTGTCCCAGACCGCCTGCCAGAACACCGGGGCGCCGAGCAGGTGCAGCCACTCGGTGGCCACCGAAGCGGGGCTGGGCAAGGACGACGCGGTGAAAAGCCCGGACACGGTCACCGCGCCCCAGAGCAGCAATACGAGGACCACGCACAGCAGCTGGTACGCGTGGACCCTCGCCCGTCGGCCACGGGTCTTGGAGCCCGCCGCGGCGGGCTCCAAGACCTCGGTGGTCGCCGCTTGGACCGGTGTGGTCATGATGCGGTCACTCCGACCTCGTGGTGGTCGGCATCTGGTCCCAGTAGATCGTGCTCTCGTCCGGGGCCGCCTTGAGCAGCCCGAACCCCAGCATCTCCTTGATGATCATGGACACGACACTCTTGTCGACCTCGGCGCTGTAGATCTGGATCTGCCGGTTCTTGATGTACTCAGGCGCCATCGTCGTGTACTTGACGTCGATCGCGCGCACGTCGTCCGGATGCGAGTTGGCGTAGGTCACCGCCTTGGCGACGGCGTCGGTGAACTTCTTGGCCGCGGCGGCGTTGGCCGCGAGCCAGGTCCTGTCGGCGAACAGCACCGACTGCGGCAGGCCCGGTATGATGTTGGTGCCTTCGCCGATGGCGGTCAGGCCTTGGGCCTTGGCCGCGTCGAAGAACGACGCGAACGTGTGTGCCGCGTCGACCTGGCCGTTCTTGACCGCGTCGACCAGGCCGTTCAGCGGCAGCGCCACGAACTTGATCGTCGACGGGTCGACGCCGGCCTGCTTGGCCGCGTATTCGGTGACGAACTGCACGCTGCCACCGAGCGCCGCCACGGCGATCGTCTTGCCGCCGACGTCGGCGAAGGACTTGATCGGGCTGTCCGGCTTGACCATGAGACCGTCGCTCGGCGGGGTCTTCCTGGTCGCGACCTGCAGCGCGGACACGATCTGGACCGGCAGTTTGGACGCGGCCGCCTTGAGGAAGCCCGGGCTGTCGGTCATGGCGAACTGCGCCTCGCCGTTGACGATCGAGGGCGCGTTCTGCGAGGTGTCGGCGGCGCCGGGCTTGATGGTCACGTTCAGGCCGGCCTCCTTGAAGTAGCCCTGCTCCTCGGCGATGTACAGCGGCTCGAACGTCGCGCCCGTCGAGCGGAGGACGGTGATGCTGCTGGTGTTGCCGGTACCGTCCCCGCCCGTGCCGTCCGGGGCGTCGCCACCGCCACAGGCGCTGAGTGTGCCGGCGGCGGCGACGATGATGGCGATAGTGGCGGCAAGGCGGGTCCGGCCCGCCCGGCCCAACGAACCTCGCGACATGTTGCTCCTCTGCGGGACGTTACCGGTAAGTGCGAAGTGGGCCAGGTCTGCGGCCGGCCGTGCACCCAGTCGTAATGTGTCCGAAACCTACTGTCGACACAAGGCCCGGTCAAGCGTCCGATGCTGAATTGACGCAAAATCTGTCGACATTCTGGCCAGTTCGCACGCCAGCGTCGGTGCGGATGGGTGCATGGACAGGCGCGGAAGCGCCTCGGTTGGCCGCCCTTGACGATAAAAACTGTCGACACTAGCGTGAGCTGTTGTGACTCACGACAGCCCGACCCCGCCACCGCCAACGGCGCCGGCGAGGAGAACCGCGACGTCGCCCGCATGGCCGTGCTGCTCGCGGGCCTGCCCGTCACGGTCCCCGGCGCCACCGTCAACCGGCTGTGCGGCTTGGAGGCCGCCATCCAGGCGGCGCGCGCCATCGCGTACGGCGATGCCTCGATCGCCATCGCCGGTGGTGTGCATAGGCGTCGGCCAAGGGCTGGCCCTGGTAATCGAACGCTGACCGCTCCCGGGCATAGGCCATCCGCCGATAGGCGGGGGTTACCGTTTCGGCGACGCCATCCAGGCGGCGATCTGCGTACGCGAGTTGAACCCCAGCTTGTTCAGGATGCTGCGGACATGACTGTCGACGGTGTGCTCGGATATGAAGAGACGCGTTCCGATCTGCTTGTTGCTCAGGCCTTCGGCGATCAACCGTGCGACCTCCGCTTCCCGCTTCCCCAGCGGCGGAGCGCCGACGTCGTCTGAAGCGGCGGCGACGGGCGTCGGCTCGCCGAGCGCGAGTCCGATCGCGGCGTCTCGGCTCAGCTGTTTCCCGGTATCGAACTCTGCCTCGAACCCGGGCGCCCCCAGCGCCGCTGTCGCCGAATTCTCGGCCCGGGCCAGCAATGGGCCAAGGAATGACAAGACGCTCGCGCCGATGCTCGTTCGCACGGTTTCGGCCGCCCCGAACAGCTGTGCCGCCAACCGCGCTTGGCCGGAACTCGCCGCGTGGCAGCCTGACGCGTAGAGCAAATGGTGCTGTGCCACCCGGTCATCGATCTGTTCCGCGATCCTCAGGGCTTCCGCGAGCAGCGGCTCCGACCCGTCGAGATCACCGGCGATCAGCGTGGCCAAGCCCAGGTTCATCAGCATCATGCCGAGGCTGTAGAGGTCGCCCGCTTCCCGGCTCAGCCGTGCGCCCTCCCTCGCCGCGGACCTGACTACGTCGAGGTCGCCGGCGAAAAGACCGTTGAGCGCCCGCGCCTGGAGCGACATGAGCGTCGCGGGAAGATCCTTCGCGGGCACCTGGGCCGCATCGGCCAAACGTTCGGCCGACGCGCGATCATCGGCCATGCTCGCGGCGATCGATGCCAGCGAGAGGGATTGCGACAGCAGGCTGGGCAGGCCCGCTTCCCGGGCCGCCGACACCGCTCGGTCAAGCGCCGGCCTGGCGGCCACGGGATCAGACTGCAACACGGCCAGGAACCCGCGCATGAAGTAAGCCTTGGCGTGCGTCCGGGAATCGCCGCCTCCACGCGCGAGCAATTCGTCGAGCCACCGGACGCCTTCACTGGTCGCGCGGGTCATCCAATACCAGCCGAGGGCGTAGGCGAGGGCGATTCCGCGTAGCGAGCCCTCCGGAGTCATGCATCGCCGCAGGATCGATCGGACGTTGTCGATTTCCAGATCCATCCATTCGAGCCACTCCACAAGCCGATATCGAGCTTCGGCCGCAGATCGACGGCACCTCGACTCGTAGTACTCGGCGCATCGCCGCGCGACGGTTTCTTCCTCACCGGCCTCCCGCAACTTGAGGCGGGCATATTCGCGCATGGTCTCGTGCAGGTGATAACAGGCGAAGCCCTTGGCGTCCTCTTTCATCACCAGGGACTTGTCGACGAGCGATGACAGGAAGCCGAGCGCGTGCGCTGCCGGAACGTCGTCGGATGCGCAAACCGATTCGATGTCGTCGAGGGTGAACCTGCCCGCGAACACGCACAGCCGCCGCAGCAGCGTCTGCTCGCCTGCCGCCAGCAGGTCGTGGCTCCAGTCGATGGTGGTGCGCAGCGTTTGCTGACGCGGCGGCACGACGCGGCCTCCTCCGGTGAGCAGACCGAACCGGTCGGTCAGGCGATCGAGGATCTGCTCGACGGTGAGGACCCGTGTCCTGACCGCCGCCAGTTCGATCGCCAGCGGCAAACCGTCGAGGCGGCGGCACAGATCGACCACGCTCGCCTGATTCGCGGCCGCCAGCTCGAACCTGCCTGATCCGGCGGCGGCCCGTTCCACGAACAGCATGACCGCCTCGTTCTGCCGCAGCTGGGTGAGAGGCGTGGCCACGTGAGTCGAAGGCAGTTCGAGAGGGGGGATGGGCACCACGTGCTCACCCGGCACCGCGAGCGGCTCCCGGCTGGTGACCATCACGCGCACACCTGGCGCCGCCTTCATGACTTCGGTCACGAGCCGAGCGGTTGCTTCGAGTAGATGCTCACAGTTGTCCACCACCAGCAACAGTTCCTTGTCCCGTAGGTAGGACAGGAGCAGGGCCAGGGGATCGGTGACTACCTGGTTCCGCAGGTCCAGGGCCACGATGACGGCGTCGCCGACCAGTGCGGGATCCCGTACTTCAGCGAGCTCGACGAACCACGCGCCGCCGGGGAAGCCACGTCCGAGGTCGGTCGCGATCCGGATCGCGACGCGTGTCTTGCCGACCCCGCCAGGCCCGACGAGGCTGACCAGGCGGGCCTCGGTGAGTTTCCTCCTGACTTCTGCCAGCTCGCGGCGGCGGCCTATGAAGCTGGTCGTCTCCGCCTGCAGGTTGCCGGAGCGGCGCGGGGGTCTGGCCATGGTTGGCATGGACTTTACTACCGCTACGCCGCCGATCGGGTTTAGCCACCTAATCACGAATTTCAGTGATTTCGACGTTCTCGCGTGCTGCCTAGGCTGGCGGCCGACGCACGCTCGCGTGAGAGGGTTCTGAATCGGTGAATATGAGGCGCACCATGAAGGCAATCCGCTACTACTCTTACGGTTCGCCTGAGGTCGTCCTCCGACTCCAGGACGTCGATGTGCCCGCCGTCAACGACGATGAGGTGTTGATCCGGGTGCGTGCGGCCTCGGTCAATCCGCTGGACTGGCACTTTATGCGGGGTAAGCCGTACATCGCCCGGACCCAGTTCGGCCTCTTCCGCCCCAAGACCTGCGGAATGGGTGGAGACCTGGCGGGACACGTCGAAGCCGTAGGCAGGAACGTCACCAAGTTCCAGCCGGGGGACGAGGTGTTCGGCGGCAGAGGTGTGGGCCTGGTCGATCGCGCCGCGTCGTTCGCCGAGTACGCCAGCCTTCCCGAGAACGGAATGCTGGCGAAGAAACCGGCCAACCTGACCTTCGAGCAGGCGGCGTCCGTCCCGGTGGCGGCGTTGAGCGCCTTGCAGGCACTGCGCGACAAGGGACGGATCCAGGCAGGGCACAAGGTTCTGGTCAACGGCGCGGCGGGCGGTGTCGGGACTTTCGCGGTGCAGATCGCCAAGGCGCTGGGCGCCGAGGTGACCGGCGTGTGCAGCACACCCAACGTTGAGATGGTCCTGTCGATCGGCGCCGATCAGGTCATCGACTACACCAAGGAGGATTTCACCCGTACCGGGCAGCGCTATGACGTGCTTGTCGACCTGGTGGGAAACCGGACCCCAGCGGAAAGCAGGCGAGCCCTCGCTCACCGGGGAATACTTGTGGGAGCCGCGCCGGCCAAGGGCCAGTGGGCCGGCCCTGTGATCGGCGTGCTCAAGCTGATCGTGCTCTCACGAATCGTGAGCCAGACGATGGTTTCCTTTCTGGCGAGGGAGAGCCAGGACGATCTCACCGTTCTGAGCGGTCTTCTCGAGGCGGGAAAGATCGCACCAGTTATCGATCGGACCTATCAGCTGAACGAAGTCCCCGAGGCCATCGCTTACCTCGAAAAAGGACATGCCAGGGGAAAGGTCGTTGTCATCGTATAAGAAGACTTTGGGGTGCCTGGACATCCGCCAGCATGATCGACTCGGCGGGTCCTCAGGGAGTATCAACAAGCAGCTTGACCTGGCCGGATGAATAATCGCCCCCCGCAGATGGAACGGTGCATACGCTGTTATTGTGGACGTGCTGATCTGGCTGGATTACGGGGACAAGTTCGCGTCGATCGTCGGTGCGGTCTCCGGAGTGCTGGGATTGGCCGCCGCCGCTCGCGGCAAACGAGGCGAGCACGATCCCGAGAGCGCGGACTCCGGGGGATCGGGACGGCGATGGATCCAGGCGGCGGCTGCCTGCGGAGCCGTGCCGCTGGTCGTGGCGCTGTTTCGCGGTCTGGACGTGGTCCCGGGGTCGTGGCAGTGGCTGTCCTCCGCGGTGGCCTTCACGGCCGCCGCTCTGGCCTGCGCGGCGGCACTCATGGCGTATCTGGCGTTCCGGCGGCAGAGCATACCGCTCCCTGCCCCGATCCGGGCGCTGTTGCTGGAGCAGTGGCAGGACGCGCGCAGGCACCAGTACGAATACTTCGTCGGGGACGCGCCGCCGCTGCCGGAGATCTACGTCGAGCAGCGGACCGAGAGCGCGTTGGCCCCGATCACGGGTGGTCTGTCCGTCCTGTACACGATCCGGGAGATGATCCGCGCCTACCGGAGCACGGTCGTGGTGGCCGAACCAGGGGTCGGCAAGTCGACGGCGGTGGCCCTGGTGTTACGTGAGCAGTGCCGGTGGTGGCTGGACGCCCGCCGGTCGGACTCGCCGGGTGCCGCGCCATACGGGAGCGTCATCCCGATCCTGGTGCCGGCCGAACTGCTGGCCGGCCTGGGGCTCGCGGAGGCGGTGGCCGCGCACTGTAGCCAGGTGAGCGGGCGGACCGTCGCGGCCCGCGTGTTCGAGCGGCCACCGGCTCGTGCCGACGCGTGGCTGATCTTAGTCGACGGGATCGACCAGGTGCTGAGCACGCGCCAGCGGTCTCGGGTGCTGTCCCGGCTGGGTGACAGCGTGGCGGAGAACCTGCCGCACCACCGGATAATGATCACGACGCGGCCGTTGATGCTGGGGGAGCTGGGCAAGCTCAGCGGTGCGCACATCACCCGCTTCACCTTGCGCCGGTTCGAGCGCAGCGATCTGCACACCTTCGCCGAGCGCTGGGTCGAACACCGCCGCCGGACCCGCGCCCCCGAGACGGAGACCGAGCCGATCACCCTCGACGCGTTCCTGTCGAGCGTGTCGTCGTCCCGGCTGTCGGCGATCGCACGCGTCCCGCTGATCGCGACGATCACCGCCCTGATCCTGGAGGCGGACCAGGACAGCGCACTGCCGACCAGCCGGGTCGGCCTGTACGAGCGTTTCATCCAGCATCTGCTCAACTCGCGCCGGGCGGAGGCGCGGGAGCGGGACGTGCTGGTCGCGGAGTTCGCCCGTCATGGCGAGCACGGCAGGCAGGCGTGGGAGTGGCTGAGGGAGAACCTGCGCGAGTTGCTGGAGGGCACCTCGGACATCTTCCTGTCCAGTTCGGGAGCCCGTGTCCTCGCCTCGGCCGTGAGCTGGGTGTCCGGTCACGCGCCGCCGGGCCTGTTCGAGCAGCTCCCGGGCTGGGAGGCGTCGCTGCGTACCGTGCTGACCTCCTCCAGCCTGATCGTGCACCGGACGAACGGGCTGCAGTTCGCGCATCCTAGCTTTGCCGAGTACCTGGCCGCCGGGCCTCGCTCGCGCACGTTCGACCGGAGCACCTGGCTGGCCGACGCGCGGAGTCCGGACAGCCGTAACCTCGCCCTGTTCACCCTGGCGCGCAGCAGCCACTCAGCCGATCCGCTGGTGACCATGCTCCTGGAGGGCGGCGGCACGGACGCGTGCATCGCCGGCGAGATCGTGGCCGACGGCATTGAGGTCGGCACCGAGCTGCGCGGGCGGGTGATCGACGTCATCCTCGAACAGCTCGCCCGTGACGACCGCAGCGCCCCGGAGGCGTTGACCGTCCTGATCAACCTGACGACACACTCTGAGGTCACCGAGAGACTGGCCGCACTGGTCAGGGACGGGCAGAGCTCGATCTGGGTACGGGCCTTCACCGCCGACGCCCTGACCGGTGCCACCGGTGGCGGCGTCGAATTGCTCCGCGTCGTCCTCGCCGCCACCTCCGATGATGAGCACGACGCCCGGCGCTGGGTCCTGGAACGGCTCGCCGCCCGCGGCCAGGCCACCGAAGCCGACCTGGCACAGCTGGCAGACCTGGCCCCGGCGCGCGGCGGCGGGCCGACCAGCGCCATGGCCGCCCAGTGGTACCGGGAGGTCGTCATGGACACCGCGCGTGATCCCGGGCACCGGCTTCGGGCCCTGCTCACGCTCGCCGAAGGCGGTCTGGCGGATGAGTTCTCCCCGCTGGGGGACATCATCGTCAACCCGGCGCTGACCCCTGAGTCGCGCCTGGACGCCACCCGCGCCGTCTTGCAGCTCGACATCGCCGAGGCGGTGGACATCTTGCGCCGCGTCTGTCGGCAGAGCGCGCAACCGCTGGAGGTCAGGGTCCCGGTCCTGGCCGCGATGGCCTCGGCACGGGACGAGGACGCCCGCGAGACGCTCGCCGGACTGGCCGCTGAGGGAGGGACGGAGTTCGCGGCGAGATTCCCCTCCCTGGCGGCTTGGTCGGAGGAGACGGGCGTACGCAGCACCGAACAGGAAGCCGGTGCGATGCCCCGCATCTGGGGCGCCGTGCCGCCACGCAATCTCCTCTTCACCGGCCGCGACGAGATTCTGGCGGAGATGCACACTCGGATCGGGACACCCACCGCACTGATCGGTTACGGAGGCTTGGGCAAGACGCAGATCGCCATCGAGTACGCCTATCGCTACCGGGGCTCCTACGATCTGATCTGGTGGATACCAGCTGATCAGACAATGATGATGAAAAGCGCGTTGGCCGACCTCGCGCCGCATGTCGGCGTACCCTTGGCGTCGGCGGTAGGGATTGAAGCGGCGATCGACGGCGTGCTCGCGGCGCTCCGTGACGACGGTCTCGGCGGTCGGTGGTTACTTGTCTTCGACCAAGCCAACCAGCCAGAGGATATCAGGCCCTATATCGTAGATTCCGGTCATGTGATCGTTACCTCTCGCAACCCTCGCTGGGAAAGTCAATTCCCGGTGATTGAATTAGATGTGTTCACCAGGGAGGAAAGTATTGCCCTGCTCCGTAGGAGGCTGCCGGACATCGACGAGGCCAGCGCGGACCAGATCGCGGCGCGCCACGGCGATATCGCGACATCGCTGGAGGCCAGCGCTGCCTTGCTGGCCGTGACTGGACAGTCTGTTGGAGCCCACGTCAGAGAATTCGAGGACCAAGTCTCCGCCGTAGCTGCGGCAGGAGAACTGGATTTTCCCGCTCCGTTCAAGGCGTCCGTGGACATATCCGTTGGTAGATTGGCCGACGAAGATCCGACGCTGGATGCTCTGTTATCTTTCTGCGCCTATTTCGGGCCGGAACCGATTCCTTTCGATGTCCTGGGGCTATTGGAAGACGCGTCGGTTGATTCCGTCACCGGGGACCCGGTTGACCTGCTCTTCGCTTTGGAGCGATTGTCGGGCTACGGTCTGGTGTCGGTGGATCCCCAACGCCGGACGGTCCAGCTCACCCGCGTGGTCCAGGGATTGCTCCGCGAGGCCATGTCCCAGGAGAAACGCGATCACACCGTGCAGAGGGTGCATTCGGCGCTCTTGCGGGTCGCGCCGGAAGATCCCGAAGACCCCGAAGGATGGCCCCGCTACGCAGAGCTGGTCGGCCACGTAAGCCCTTCATTTTCTGAAGATAGTACAGATCCGAACGTGCGTGATCTCGTGCTGAGAATGGTCAGATACCTGCGTGTTATCGGTGACAATCAGTCCGCGCGTGAACTCGTACGCCGAGTTCTCGGACGGTGGGCAGGGGAATTCGACCCGGATGATGCCAGGCTTCAGGAAGCCAAGCATCTGCATGCCATGCTTCTGCGGGTAACCGGTGACTATCAAGAAGCACGTGAGGTCAGCCAGGCGGCTCTTGCCGGGGCTCCAGACCATCTATCGGCCATCCAGAACCACGCCACGGATCTGCGGGTCGCCGGATCTTTCGCAGCCGCCCGAGCCCTTGATGAGAAGACGGCGACGGAATACGAGAGTCTTGGCAGCCCAAATGACCACGACACCCTCTGGGCCTGGTACCGCCTGGCCCTGGACCTTGAACTTCTCGGAGACCACCATCGGGCTGCGGACATTTACACACGCCTGCGTCGTGCTCTGTTCGCGACCACGGCATCGCGCCGCAGCCGACTCGCGTTGCTCGCTCAGACGGGCACAGCGCGCACGATGCGGATCGCCGGAAATTACACCAAGGCCCTGCTGGTAGCCACTGACGCCAAGGCTTTGGCTGAGTCATTCGGCAAAGTGAGCGACCTGCTCAAGCTTCGGACGCGCCGAGACTATGCCGTCGCCTTGCGTATCGCAGGCCCTCAGCCTGCCCACGACGAGTCTCCGACGGATGTGCTTGTGGTCGTAGTGGACCAATTCCGCGGGATCGTCCATCCGGGGCATCCTGAGCTGCTGGCCGTCTCGCTGAGCTTGGGCAACGCCCTTCGTGCCGCGGGACGCTTAGATGAAGCGCGCGCCTGCACTGAAGAGGTCCACTCCCGCTACGTGGCGACGTTGGCCTCGAACCATCCGTTCACCTACTGCTCCACGGGCAATCTCGCCCTGATCCGGCGCCTGCAGGGCGACGCCGCCGGCGCATTGGAGCTGAACCGTCGGGCATACACGGAGTTGGTGGCGACGCTCGGCCCCGCCCATCCCCACACCCTCACCTGCGCCCTCAACTTGGCCGGTGATCACGCCGCCCTGGGCCAGCGGGAAGACGCCGTCGAACTGGGCCGGTCGACCCTGCGGGAGTCGCGAAAGCGGTGGGGAGACGCGCACCCGCTGACCGCGGCCGCCACCTCCAACCTGTCGATCGACCTCGGCGCACATGAGGGCCCTAGGCACGACCACGACATCGAGTTGTCCCCGCTCGTCGACGAATGACGGCTGAGACCGACCGGAACGGCCTCAGCCTGAAGTCGCCGGGGCTACGGGGTGAGCAGGCCCCAATAGGCTGCCCAGGGAACGAAGACCGCTCCGCCTGCCATGAGCAGGCCGAGCCGGACGCCGCCGCCCGACTGGTGCCAGCGGACGGCGAGCGCCGCTCCTGCGATGATCACCCCGACCGCCAGCAGTTGCAGGAGTAGCCAGAGCGGCGGTCGGCCGAGCACGGTGCCGCCCACGCTGGTGGCGCCGGTCGCGACGATCGAAAACAGATATGTCAGAGTGCCGAGTACGGTCACCAGTCCCCCGAGAGCCGTCAGCCAGGCCAGCCGGCGGACTGAGGTCGGACTGTGGCGAAGTTTGTTGCGAAAGAGCCCGCTGACGAGGAAACCGGCGAACGCCGTCAGCATCACCGCCAGCAGTGTGAGCTGCAGGCTGATCGACTCGTACCAAGCCAGCGGGCGCACGGGCTCGCTCGTCAGCGACTGGGAAGGTGGCTGATCGGAGCTGGTCGCGGGCGGGCTGTCGGCGAGTCCGGCTATCCAACGCGTGACGGTGTCCGTGTAGCCAGGGGCGAATCCTCCATCGGGTTCGTCGAAGCCGGTGGTGCTGCGGCGGAGGTTGTGATCGGCTCCGCTGATCACCCTCAGCGTGTAGTGGGTATTGGAGCCTCGGGCCAGAGCCTCGCGGAACAGGCGCATGCTCTCGCCGGGCGGCGTGGACCTGTCGTACTCGGCGAACAGGGCGAGCAGCGGCTGGCGTACCTTCTCCAGCGCGGCCACGGGGATGTTGTCGGCGTCGCCGAACAGTCCGGCGGCCACCAGCATCCTGCTCAGGTTCACTCCGATCGGTGCCTGCAGGGCCTGTTTCACCCCGGCATGGGAGAGGTACGTGCGGTTGCTCCACAGCTGGGTCCTGCTGGCAGGTAGCGCGCTGGCCCCCGCTACCGCCACGAAGTCCACCGCGTCCGAGCGGGAGGCGGCCAGTGGCGCCACCCAGCCGCCTTCGCTGTGGCCCCAGACCCCGACCCTGGAAGGTTGTACGTCGGGGCGGGTGCGCAGCATTCGCACGCCCGCTACGGCGTCGTCGGCAAGGTCGGAGAACGAGCTGGTCGCCCGGGAGTATCCGGCGCGCTTGTCATAGATCAGCACCACGATCCCCGCTCTGGCGAAAGCCTCGGCCTCGGGCCGGTAGGAGTCGCGATCACGGGCACCGGCTCCGGCGATCAGCACCAGGCCCGGCCATCGCGTTCCGGTCGGGGCGGGAGCGATCACGGTGCCGTACAGCGTGGTGGTGCCGTTCTGGAAGGTGACGTTGGTGTTCACGAGGTCATCCGCCGCGGCGGGTGCCGGGATGGTCAGCGGGGACAGGGCGACCGAGACGGCCGCGATCCAGCGGCCTAACCTTCGGTATTTGCTTTTGGGCAGCACGGAGTGCTCTCCTTTGGCTGGAAGTTGGTTACATCAGGGCCTCGCCCATCGGGCGAGGTGTGGCGGCTTCCGCTGCCTGGGCCGTTGAGTTGCCGCTCGACGGCCCAGGATCGACTCAGCTCAGACGTCCTCCTCAGGGTCGGGAAAGGCGATGAACCGGGTGAGCACCGTGCGCGCTCCCCGGGGGGTCTGTTCCGGGTCGCGCTGATATCGCTTGAGCAGGGCGAGGTAGTCCTCGAAGAAATCCGCGAGCTCATCCAGGTCCACCCGGATCGAACCGCGTGAGTACGGCATGGCGTCCGACCATTCGCCCATCCGCTCACGCTCCATCTGAAACCGGGCGAAGGTCTCCAGATCCTCGGTCAGCCACAACTCGTTGAGCTGCTCGATCGCGGCCCGCAACGCAGGACTCTGCCGGCTGAGCATGGGGAAGCGGATGCTACGGCGGGATAGTTTCCACCACCGCTCCCGCCCCTGCCCTCGATCCGGTACCTCTTCGACAAGCCCGTGCCCGGCCAGGATCCGCAAGTTGTAGCTGGTGCCCCCGGTAGTGATCCGGAGCCGGTCGGCCAGCGTCGTGGAGGTGGCTTCACCAAGGATCTCCAGCTCCCGCAAGATGCGCTGACGCACCGGATTGGCCAGCGCCTTCGCCGTCCCCAGGTCCGCGATGGAATCAGTCACACGTGCACGATAAATCATGCACGAATAATCGTGCAAGCGAGCCGTCTGGCGTCACCTGATGCTCGCCGTCGTTTACACAGGCCTGTTGAATGTGCAATGTCACACAGTAAAACCAAGGTGATGTCGAACCGATAAAGGGATCTTGTAGATATACGGACAATGCCGGAGATTACGGATGTTTCCCCCGAGTCTCTGGAGGCATCTGTGCCACCGTTACGAGCAGCCGTCGTCGCCGTGGGTCTGGTCCTGATCGGAGCCACCCCGGTGCAGGCGCTCAGCACCCCCACCATCACCGTCGAACAGGCGCGCACCCAGCCCGTTTTCTCCTACGCCGACGCCATCCGCGAACATGTCTACGTCGAGTCGAGCATCGACAGCGACTCCGACGGGCAGCTGGACCGGGTCCGGGTCGACATCATCAGGCCCAACCAGTCGGGTCCCAGCCTCAAGGTGCCGGCGATCATCGATGAGAGCCCGTACTACGACAACTCCGGCCGAGGCAACGAATCCGAGCGCAAGGTCTACGACTCGGCGGGCAACCTCGCCAAGTTCCCGCTGTTCTACGACAACTACTTCGTGCCCCGCGGGTACGCGGTGCTCAACGTCGACATGATCGGAACCACCAGGTCCGACGGCTGCCCCGACGTCGGCGGGCGGGCGGACGTGCTGGGCGGCAAGGCCGTCATCGACTGGCTGAACGGCCGCGCCGCCGCCTACCGCGCCGACGGCACGCCGGCGTTCGCCGACTGGAGCACCGGCAAGGCCGGGATGATCGGCAAGTCGTACGACGGCACGCTGGCCAACGCGGTCGCGGCGACCGGCGTCAAGGGCCTGGAGACCATCGTCCCGATCTCCGCGATCAGCTCCTGGTACAAGTACCAGCGGTCCAACGGCGTGGTCTACAACTACGACTACATGTCCTTCCTGGCGAGGGCGGTCGACACCGACCCGATCGCCAAGTGCGCCGCCGTACGGGCGGGGCTGGACGCCCAGGACGGCGACGACACCGGCAATTACAACCCCTTCTGGGCCGAGCGCGACTACATCGACGGCACGCTGGGCGATGCCCGCAGCGTGCGGGCCAGCGTGTTCGCCGTGCACACGGTCAACGACCTGAACGTCAAGCCCGACCACTTCTCCACCTGGTGGGACGCGCTGGCCAAGCGGGGCGTGCCGCGCAAGATCTGGGTCGGCCAGTACCAGCATGTGGATCCCTTCGACTTCGAGGGACGCCGGGACGCGTGGGTCGACACGCTGCACCGCTGGTTCGACTACTGGCTGATGGGCGTCAACAACGACATCATGCGGGAGCCCCGTGCCGACGTGCAGGTCGGCCCCACCGAGTGGATCACTCAGCGTGACTGGCCCGCGTCGGAGGCGTCGGGCCACGTCTTCCGCCCGGCGGCCGACGGGACGCTCGGCCTCGTTCAGGCCGGCAAGGGGGAGACCGCGACCTTCACCGACATCCGCCAGTCGGAGAACACGATGGTCGCCAACGTCGGCACGACCCAGCCGGGCCGGGTGGCCTTCACCACCGGCGAGCTGCCCGGCGACCTGCGCCTGTCCGGCACGCCAGTGATCAAGCTGAGCGTGGCGCTCGACAAGCCGACCGCCAACCTGACCGCGCTCCTCGTGGACTTCGGGGACGACTCCAGGATCGACTGGCGGCGCGGGCAGGGCATCACCACCCTGACCGAGGAGAGCTGCCACGGCGAGGCCACCGCCACCGACGACGGCTGCTACCGCAAGGTCGTGACGAACATGGTCACCCGGCCGCTGGAGATCGTGGCCCGCGGCTGGATCGACGTGCAGAATCGCGATTCGCTCAGCGAGTCCTCCCCGCTGGCCCCGGGAACGTACGGCGAGGTCGAATGGGAGACCCTGCCGCAGGACTACACCTTCAAGCAGGGGCATCGGCTGGGTCTGGTGATCGCCGGAACCGACTCGACGTACAGCGGCGAGACGGCCACCGGGACCAACGTCACGATCGACCTGCAAAGGAGCAAGGTGCGGATCCCGCTCGTCGTCGGCGCCGGTCCCGTGCTGAGCGACAGCGACATCACGGCGAGGCGAGGCAGCTGGATCGGCCCCGGCGAGATCGACCTGCCGGTGCCGGACAACCGTCTCTACTGATACCGGGACGATCCCCGGCAGATCTCAGGGCCCGGCGGCATCCCCGCCGGGCCCACCCGCATACGCGTTGTGCTCACCTCTAGCCGCATGAGTGGCATCTCATCGGCGCTCGCCGTTGTCCGCACCCTCTCGCCGGCCTCCGCGTGCACATCCAGCGGCGATGCTCACTTAGGCATGGACCGTTGAGACCGCCGGTGCCTGCGTCGGCGCTGATGTCGCATTGGTCAGTCTTTGAACCAAACTCTCAGCGGTCCGATCGCTGTGAAGCCGTCAGGCGCTTCGTCTTCGTAGCCGACGAGGTCGCGGCCGGGGTGGAGCCGGGCGGCCATGGCGACGATGCCGGGCCAGGGGTTGTCGCCGGAGACGTTGGAGACGCCGACGACGCTGTCGCTGGTGTTGAGCGCCGCGCTGTTGCCTCTGGTGTCGCGCAGCAGGGTGATCGTGTCGTCGGCGATCAGGTTCGGGCGGAAGACCCCCTCGGGAAGGATCCCCGGATCGGTCACCACCTGCCACTCCTCACCCGGCGTGCCTGCCCGGCGGTGGATCCATCGGGCTTCGAAGAGCACCGTGAACCCGGCGGCCGACAGGTCGAGGGTGGCGAAGCTGTCCTTCACCGAGGCGCCCGAACTCGTGTCGATGCCGTCGAGCACGTCCTGAGCGGTCGCGTCCGGGGCCAGCGAGATGGCGTCCGGATAGTGCATCGGGGTCCTGGCCGGGTTGGTCCACGCGCGCTCGCCAAACCTGCCGGGCAGCCCGTGCGCCACGCACACCGCCTCACACCAGACGGCGTTGTTACGTACCGCTTCGAGCAGTCGGGGGTGCATGGCCGGCTCCTGTGCTGGTTGGGGTTTGCGTGGTCGCCACGGGATGGGTGGGGTCTATGGCGCCGCGCGGCTCGCCGTCGTGAGCACCAGTGGTGTGGCCATTCTCGGCCAGCGGCAGGCGGCTCCCGGCATAGTTGTGCGAGCCGGCAGGGGATGTGTCAGCACGGCATGATGATCGGCCATGTTGGTGCGCTTGGCCTACCTCGCCGTGAGACGGTACGCGAAGCCGGATGTGCTCGACCGCGCCCGGGGCGCTTTACATCGATGCCCCTAGCCCTGAGGGCCCGTACCCCTACGACCCGTCTGGTAGTTACGTGGTTCTTACCGTGGTGAATCAGTGGTCTCCCCGGATGTTCTCAGCCCGGTATCGGGCGCACAGTGAAGGCATGTTGACCACATCAGACCTGGCCCAGGTGTTGTTCACATCCTCGCTGCAGCCCTCGGACGACCTCTCGCCCGACAAGATCAGGACGGCCATCGACGACAGGCTGTGCTCCTGCGACGGCGACGCCGCGGTGTGCGCCGCCTTCGTCGCCCAGGAAGCCGGTGACCACCCCGAGTCTTTCGCCAGCCGCATGCGCTGGGCACTGAACGCCGTGACCACCGCTTACCGGCAGGCGGTGTGACATCCATGCGTCCGTGGTTCGCCGAGCCGATCCTTCCTATCGACGGACGTCGTATCGCAGATGGGTGACCCGGTCGCCTTGGACGATCTCTGGGTTGCCGAGGAGTGCGGGCGGACCGTCGTACGCGCCGAAGAACCGTACGCCCTTGCCGAACACCACCGGGACCAGGTCGACCTGGAGTTCGTCCACCAGGCCGGCGGCCAGGGCCTGGCCCAGCAGGTCACCGCCGGTCAGCGACACGTCCTTCTCCCCGGCGGCAGCCTTGGCCTGGGCAATCGCGCTTGCCAGGCCAGCTGTGACGAACGTGAACGGCGCGTCGGGGAACGGCCAGTCCGTCGGTGCTTCGTGGGTCACCACGAAGACAGCGTCGCCGGCTGCGGGGCGGCCATTCCAGCCGTTGGTGATGTCAAACAGGCGACGGCCGATCACCGCCGTTCCGATCCGCGACCAGGTTTCCTCCATATACGCGGCGCTGGCGGCCGAAACATGGAAGACCCGCTCTGGGTCGCCGCCGTTGAAGGGAACGTCCCCGTTGTTGTACCAGTCGAAGAGCGGACCTACCTGGTCCGACTCGTCGGCGATGTAGCCGTCCAATGAGACCGTCGCGCTCGCGATTACCTTGCCCATGGTGGGTTACTCCCTTCCGAAGACCGGATTTGCCTGGGACGTCGGAGCCGGTGCCCCAGATCGGACAGGGGTGTCGCCCATTCCATCAGGTCATGCACGCTCATGAACACCTCTACTGAATTGCCGGACGGTTGTCCCTCCTCAGCCGATTCACGAACCTAAGGTCAGGCCGCAGGTCAGAGCTAGTGACACAATTTTCGGCACGTACAACTTTGCGAATGACTAAATGCGCAGCGATCGGTGGCATTCTGGGCATATTGGTAATCGTTACGGTAGTGTCATTTACGAGTCGTGGTTGTCTCGGGCGACACCGCGACCGCTCGCGCATCTGCCTGGACAACCCGTGGACTTGTCGGAGAGGAGAGATCATGCTTCGCCATGAAGGTAGCTGGTGGCACAACTTTTGGGCCCACGGGGCCTCTCTCACGTTTTTCGGTCTATCCCATACGACAGGCACTGGCACCCAGAACGAGCAACGCTGAGTATTCGCGTGTGAGGGATGAATGACCCCGCCGAATCCGCCAGGTGATGACTTCGGCCGACGGTCGATCGTGGCCTTCGCCATCGCTGGCCTTAGTTCGCTCAGTGATCAGGAGCAGCACGATCTCCAGGAGGGGCTGCCCGGCGTCCTGGAGTCTGCGGCGAGCCGCTCGGGCCTCGATCGGGCCTCCTGGACGAGGCAATGGTACGGCGATGGTGAACTGGCAGTTCTGCCTGGCACCGAGCCGGAGGCTCGAGTGTTGGCCAGGTCCACACCGTTCAGGGCACCTTTACGCGTCCGGAGCCGGGGGCCATGGCCACTCCGCCGGGGCCTCCGGTCGGCGGGGACGATGACGAATGGTGACATGTGGTTGACATCGCCAAGGGCGTCCTGGGCGGGGCGTGGGCGCTGCTGGTCGGCTGGATTCTGCCGACCGCGCTCAACGTGGGCCTGTTCGTCATCGCGGTCGCACCCAGCCTGCGTCACACCGGCCCCGTCGAGAAGCTGTGGCCGGCGGCCAGCGGCTCGGCCGCCTTGCTGCTGCTGGCGGCCTCCGTCCTGCTCGGGCTGGTCCTCAGCGCACTGCAGAACCTGCTCTACCGGATGCTCGAGGGATACCTGCTGTGGCCGTCGCGGCTCTACCGTTTAGGGTGCGCCCGGCGGACGAGAGCGAAACAGAATCTCCAGGATCGACTCACCGTGCTGCGGCTGGAGCGCCGGCAGCGATCTGAGGGGTCGCTGCCCCCCGACTTGGCGGCGCGGCTGGCTGAGCTGAGCGCCGATCCGGAGATGACCCGAGTGCTCGCCAAGGACCGTCTCCGAAGTGCTACCCAGCGGGCCCTGCTCCGCGAGAAACTGGCCCGCTATCCGATCAGCGACGAGCAGATGGCACCCACCCGCCTCGGCAACGCGATCCGGCGTCTTGAGGAGTACGGCTATGACCGCTATCGGCTCGACACCCAGGTCATGTGGAACGAACTGACCGGCGTCTCGCCCGAACAGGTGCGCAAGCAAGTCGACCTGGCCCGGGCCAACGTGGACTTCTTCATCGCGCTCCTGGCCGGCCACGTCATAGTGATCGTCGCGGCTGCGGCGACGCTGGCGGCTGCCGGCTCCGACCCCACGGTCCTGCTCATCACCATCGTCGGCCTGAGCGCCCTGCTCCCGTTGTGGTACCTCGCCGCGGTCTCCTCCACCGACGAGTGGGCCGCATCCGTACGTGCGCTGGTCAATGTCGGCCGCAAACCCCTGGCCGAGTCCCTCGGCCTCAAGCTCCCGGTGGACCTAGCGGCGGAACGCACGATGTGGGACCTGGTCACCAAGCTGTCCCGCATCCCCTACCACGAACGGGCCGCGGCGCTGGATCAGTTCCGCGCCGACACCCCGGCCGGGCCTGTTGCGGGATAACTGGCCCGAATACGACCCCTATTGCCGATTGCCAAAATCTGACGTTTTAACCCTGTTTGGGTTAATTGCGTCGTTGTTCGAGGCATGATGGGTTGCATGCGCTTGATCATCTAAATCGGCCGTCATCGGAGGGGGAGACATGAAAGTTGCGCGTACCCGACGACGACGGCAGGTCATCGTCCCCCTGGCCCTATCGGTGATCGCCACCACGGCGGGGACGGCCAACGCTCAGGTGGCCACCAAGAGCAGTCCGTTTCCCTGCCAGGCTTCGGGCACCGAGAAGCCCGTGATCATCCTGGTTCACGGCGCCTGGGCCGGTACGTCGAGCTGGAACGGCGAGGTGAACGCTCTGCAAGAGGCGGGGTACGTCGCCCGGGCCGTACCGAATCCGCTCCGGAGCCTGACCACCGATGCCGCGGCCGTGGCGGACTATCTGAGGACCATCTCTGGCCCGATCGTGCTCGTCGGGCATTCCTACGGGGGATCGGTCATCACGAACGCCGCCGCGGGCAATCCCAGTGTCAAGGCTCTTGTGTACGTCGACGCGGTCGCGCCTGACATCGGGGAGACGACCGGTCAACTCAGCGGCTCCGGATCCGTGCTCAACGAGAATCCCGCTTCCCTGTACTACGACGTGTCCTATCCGGGAGCGCCTAAGGGAGTGAAAGACCTCTACCTCCAGCAGGAGATCTTCGTCCGTTCGTTTGCCTCCGATCAGCCCCGGGACGTCGCGATGCGTCTGTGGGCTTCCCAGCGTCCCGCCTCAACCACTGCGTTCACGACGCCGTCGAAAACGGCGGCGTGGAAGACGATTCCGTCCTGGGCCTTCATCAGCAGCAGCGATCAGATCATCACTCCGGCTTCGAAGCTGGCTATGGCCCACCGGGCACACGCGAAGATCACTGAGTTCCAGGGTGGGTCCCATTTGACATTGATATCGCATCCGGATGAGGTGACGGCAGTTATCGCATCCGCGGTCTGCTCGGTACGTTAGGCGGCCGATGGCAGGGCGGCGACGTGTCACGCTGGGATACTCGATCGCATGAAGATAACGCTGGTGCGGGGGGATATCACTCGGCAGGACACAGATGTTGTCGTCAATGCCGCGAACTCCTCGCTGTTGGGTGGAGGTGGTGTTGACGGGGCTATCCATCGGCGTGGCGGACCCGAGATTCTGGCGGAGTGTCGGCAGTTGCGGGCGTCGCGGTTTGGCAGGGGGTTGCCGACGGGGCAGGCGGTCGCGACCACTGCGGGGGAGCTACCGGCGCGGTGGGTGATTCACACGGTCGGGCCAGTTCATTCGGTGGGGGAGGACAGGTCAGGGCTGCTGGCCTCCTGCTATCGGGAATCGTTGCGCGTGGCCGATGAACTCGGTGCGCGGAGTGTCGCTTTTCCCGCGATCTCTACGGGGGTCTATCGGTGGCCCATGGAGGATGCGGCCCGAATCGCTCTCGGCACGGTGCGGTCAGTGGATACGCGGATCGAAGATGTCAGGTTCGTGTTGTTCGACGTGGTGGCGTACCAGACGTTTGAACAGGTCCTTCGGGGCCTGGGACCCACGGATGAGGAGATCGAGGCGGTGCTCGCCGAGCAGCCGTCCGAACGCTGGGAAAAGCTGTTCGCGCTGGCCGACGGGCTCACGGATGCCGATCTGGAGGTTACCTGGGAGGGCGGAGCGGTACCGGGTGAAGAGGGCGTCCACGCGATTTACAGCGAGGCTTTGAACGCCGTCTTCAGCATCCTGGTCGGACTGAAGATCATTGTGGTGTTCGACTGGTGGGCGTGGCACCAGGTCACGCCCCTGTTTCCCGACGGGAATGGGCTGGACCAGGCGCCCGTCGCCGACGCGGCGCGACTGGCGACCACCTTTATCCGGGGGGAGCGATTCTCTGACGGGACGATACAGGAAGCGATTCGGAACGGCGCCCTCCAGGCCATCGTGCGGCGGCTGCGCCATTGGTACCAGCACGAACGTCGATGACGCTCAGGATCCGTCCGGCAGGTCGGCCCGGCTTAAGCTCCAGGAACCCTTATGGTGCCCCGCCCTTTGCGTCAGCGATTCCTTTCTCGATTGGTGGTCGTCATAGCAATGGGTGAACTGTTATCAGCAGGAGGGGACAGGGTGTGGCCGAGGACAGCGTTGCCGTCGCCGCGGTGCGGGCGGGGGACGAGTCGGCGTTCACCGCGTTGACCGAGCGCTACCGGCGAGAGCTTCAGGTGCATTGTTACCGGATGCTCGGCTCGCTTGAGGAGTCGGAGGACCTGGTGCAGGAGACCTTTCTGCGCGCCTGGCGCGGGCGGGAAGGTTTCGAGGGGCGTTCGACATTCCGGGGATGGCTGTATCGGATCGCGACCAATGCCTGTCTCGACGTGCTCGACCAGCGTCCCCGCCGTGTCCTGCCCTATGAGGTGGCGCCGGTGGCAGGGACCGGTACGGCGCCCTTCGAACCGGCCGATCATCCATGGCTTGAGCCGTACCCGGATCATCTGCTGCCGAATGTCACCTCCGATGAGGACGCTCCGGATGCGGTGGTCGTGGCGAAGGAGACCATCGAATTGGCGTTCCTGGCGGCCATCCAGCATCTGCCGCCCCGGCAGCGGGCGGTGCTCATCCTGCGGGATGTCCTGGGCTGGACGGCCGGCGATACGGCGGCGACGCTGGAGCTCACCGTCGCCGCGGTGAAGAGCGCGCTGCAAAGGGCGCGCTCGACGCTGCGGAAGCACCTGCCACGGCAACGGTCGCAATGGGGTCCGGTGACCGATCCCAGCGCGGCCGAGCGTGCGCTGCTGCAGCGTTACATGGACGCCCACCAGCGGCGCGACACCCACGTGCTGGCCGGCCTGCTGCGCGAGGATGTGCGCGTTTCGTTCCCGCCGCTGCCGTTCTGGGTCGAGGGGAGCCAGGCGTTTATTACAGGCAGCACGGAGTTCGCGGCCGCAGGGGAATACCGCTACCTGGCCACCCGGTCCAACTTGCAACCGGCTGTCGCGGTCTACCTGCGTCGCCCGCAGGACAGCGAGTTCCGGGCGCTGGCGCTGGAAGTCCTGCGCGTCGAGGAAGGCAAGATCACAGAGATAGTCGACTTCAGTTCTCCGGCTGTGCTGGAGGCGTTCGGCCTCCCGGCCACCCTCGTGACGCGCGACCCCGGCGATTCCTTTTCGATCCTCTCGCCGTCTCAACCAACGATGACGCGCAGCAGGAAGAGATCGTGAGAGGACACGCGCATGAGGAAAGTGGTACTGGGGATGCAGGTCTCGCTGGACGGTTTCGTCGCCGGACCGAACGGAGAGCTGGATTGGATCTGGCGCACGTTCAACGATGAGCTGAAAGAGTTGATCGTCGGGGGCTTGCGGGACATGGACACCTATCTGCTTGGGCGTGTCAATTACCACGAGCAGGCGGCACACTGGCCGACTTCAACCGACGAGATCGCGCCCCTGATAAACGACATGACAAAGATCGTCTTCTCCGAGACCCTGGACCGGGTCGAGTGGGCCAACGCCCGGCTGGCAACCGCCGACCCCGCTACCGAGATCGCACAGCTCAAGCAGCGATCCGGCAAGAACATCGCCGTGGCCGGCGGCGCCCGCTTCGTCCAGTCACTGTCCAGGCTCGGACTGATCGACGAGTACAGCCTGATCGTCCACCCGTTGGCCCTCGGGACAGGGCTGCCGTTGTTCCCCGGCCTTCCCGAACCGATCAGCATGCGGCTGATCAGCATCAAGCACTTCGACACCGGCGCGTTCCACGTCCGCTACCGGCGCGCCTGACAGCCGGCGCATTCTTTTTTGGGCCGGCAGGTAGGGGTCGCCGCAGGTGGACAGCGGTTGTGCGGCGGTGATGTGTAGACAGCCTATAGATCAGCTGTCCTCAAGCTACGGTCCGGACGACCTGGGCTACTTAAGCTCCCAGCCGGGTCGTCCCGCGCCACCTACGCCGTGCGCGCGGAACTCGATAGGCCCTGTAACAGCGCGTCAAAACGCAGGAAGCTGCCACCGCGTCCGTCGCGAGCACGTGCCTTCTCCCAGTTTGCACTGATTATCGGGCTGCGTAGTGGGCTAATCCCGCTGATCTATCCAATCGGAGAGCCGACGATGACCCTGGTCTCAGGCCTCCCGCGGCCGCGCTGGCCATGTCCTTCACCACAGACACGGGGCAACACAGGTCTCCTGCCATAGCAACAGCAAATCGAAGGAGTAGCACGTGAGACGCAGCCTGGTTCTCATCGGGGCTCTAACGTTAGCCTCGGTCGCCGGCGCGGGGACCGCCATGGGCGACCCGGTGGCCGGTCCCATTGCCAAGAACCTGCCACCACGAGTAGCCCTGATCAGCCCGACCGACGGCTTCATAGGCGTGTCAGGGTGCCCGATCACATTCAGCGCCAGCGCCGTGGACGGCGACAACGAGATCATGCGGGGCCCGGACGACATCCCGATCTTCGCCCCCGACGGGATCGACCGGGTGGAGTTCTACGTCAACGACCGCCTGCTGGCCACCGACAACATCGCGCCGTACGAGATCACGGTCGACCGCGGACCGTTCATCCCGCAGAGCTCGGGCAAAAACACGGCATTCGCGCGAGCGTACGACACCGACAAGCCCCAACTGAACGCGGACTCCGAGATCGTTTCGTTCCTATTGGTCGACCCGCCCCCTGGCCTGCCCGACGAGCCCTTCTGTCCGTAAGCAACCCAAACTAGGGGAGCCTGGGCATGTGGCGCGGCCTGCCGATCAGGCCGCGCCGCTCGGCCAAGGGATCAGCTGCGCAGGTAGGAGGCGCCGTTGAGGTCGATGATGGTGCCGCTCGCCCATTCGGCCGCCGGTGAGGCCAGATACAGCACGGCGGCGGCGATCTCCTCCGGCACCGCCACCCGTCCGAACGGGCTCTGCGCCCGAATCGCGTCGCCCCGCGGCGCCTTGAGGTGCTCGTTCGTCATGTCGGTCTCGACGAACCCGGGCGCCACGGTTCCCACCGTGATGCCGCGCGGAGCCAGGGCGATGGCGAGCGACTGGCCCAGCGCGTTCATGCCCGCCTTGCTCGCGCCGTACGCGGGACTGTCCGGCTCCCCGCGGAAGGCGCCGCGCGACGAGACGTTGATGATCCTGCCGCCGCGGGCCATGTGCCGTACGGCGCACCACGTCGCGTTGGCCGCCCCGAGGAGGTTGACGCCCAGAGTCTGGTGCCACGCGGCCTGCCACTCCTCGTAGGAGACCTCCGTGATCGGATGGGAGAAGAAGACGCCGGCGTTGTTGACCAGCACGTCGATCCCGCCGAGGGCGTCAGCCGCCGAGTCGACCATCCGGCGCACCTCATCGGGATCGGCGAGGTCGGCCTGGACGACGGCATGGCCCTCTCCCGGCAATTCGGCGCGGAGCCGTTCGGCCAGCTCCGGCGAAGCCCGATGGTGAATCGCGACCCGGTCGCCTTCGGCCGCGAACGCCGTCGCGACCGCTCGTCCGATTCCCCGCGATGCCCCAGTGATCACTACCGCTCGTCCGCTCACCGGCCGGACACTAACAGGTCGACGTGCTCCGGCCGGATGGGGCCCCCTTTGCCTCCGACCGGCCGACCCATGAGACTGGGGAGGCATGAGCCTCGACATCGCGCGGATCCGCGCGCTCTACCCTGCCCTTTCTGACGGATATGCCTGGTTGGACGCGGCCGCGGGCACCCAGGTGCCGCGACCGGTGATCGATGCCATCGCCGCCGCCTACGCCGAGGGAATCGGCAACGCCCACGGCGCCTTCCCGGCCAGCGCACGATCCGACGAGATCGTCTCGCGGGCTCGCCAGGCCGTCGCGGATCTCGTCGGCGGCGACGCGGACGGCGTCGTGTTCGGCCCCAACATGACCACTTTGACCTACCGGTTCGCGTACGCGCTGGCGAAGGACTGGGGCCCGGACGACGAGATCGTGGTGTCCCAGCTCGACCACGACGCGAACGTACGGCCATGGGTGCAGGCCGCCACCCGGGCCGGAGCCCGGATCAGATGGGCGGCCGTCGACGCGCCGAGCGGGGAACTGCCCGCCGAGCAGTACGACGAGCTCGTGACCGACCGCACGAGACTCGTCGCCGTCACCGCGGCCAGCAACATCCTGGGCACCATGCCCGACGTCCGGCGGATCACCGCGCGGGCCCATGCCGTGGGAGCGCTGGCCTACGTCGACGGCGTGCACGCGACGCCGCACACCCCGATCGACATGGTCGCCCTCGGCGCGGACTTCTACGCGACCAGCTCCTACAAATGGTCGGGACCGCACATCGGAGCCGTCATCGCCCGGCCTGACCTGCTCGTACGGCTGTCGCCCGACAAGCTCGCCTCATCGCCGGACGAGGTGCCGGACCGGTTCGAAACGGGCACCCTGCCCTTCGCCGACCTGGCCGGGGTGACCGCCGCGGTCGACCATCTCGCCGGACTGGACCCGGACGCGACCGGCACCCGGCGGGAACGGCTGCTCGCCTCGATGACGGCGGTCGAAGCCCATGAGCAGGCCGAGTTCGCGCACTTGCTCAAGGGCTTGTCGTCCCTGCCCGGCGTCGGCCTGATCGGCTCGCCCGTGCGCCGTACGGCCACCGCGTTCTTCGACGTCGCCGGGCGCGAGCCCCGCCAGGTGGCCGAGCACCTGGCGGCTCGCAAGGTCAACGTGTGGGACGGGCACTGCTACGCCTGGGAGCTCACGGGGGCGCTCGGCATCCGTGACACCGGTTCTGCCGTACGGGCCGGGCTGGTGCACTACAACGACAGATCGGACGTGGACCGCCTGCTCAACGCCCTGGAAGACCTGTGATCGGCTGATGGTGCGAGAGGCCCATCTGAGTCATCGCGTCGCCGGTGGCCCAGGTCAGTGGGCCGCCTCGTACGCTTCGAGGATGGTGGCCGCGATCCGGCCCCGCTCGTTCACCGGATAGTTGTTGGCCTTGGCCCATTCTCTGATCTCGTGGGACTTCTCCCGGCTGAGCTTGGCCTGGCTGACGCCGGCCCGCCGCCCGCGGCCGGCCCTGGCCTCGCGGACCAGTCGCCCGTTGGTGATGTAGGGCGCCAGGAATTTCTCCAGCTTGTCCTTGTTGGCCTCGCTCAGATCGATTTCAAAGGTGTCCTTGCCCCAGCCGAACTGGTAGGTGGCGGCACCCGCAGTGCCGTCCAGGTCGTCGGTGACCTGCTCAACGATGTGCTTGGCCATGGTCCGCTCCTCATGCCGCCGCGATATTTGCCATACCTTAACGGCTGAACCGGGCCAGTCGAAAATCCGAAGGACCATTCTTTCCGCAAAGCAATTCCATGCTGCTTTCTCGCCAATCCGTCGTGATCACCCGCGACGCCGGGGGATGGGCCGGCGGTGACCCGAAATCGATGGGGTCACCACGGTGACGGCTCACCTGCCGCTCTGATTCCGGCCGTTAGGGTGGCGGTTGTGGATCTTCAGAGCCTGCGCTACCCGATCATCCAGGCCCCGATGGCGGGCGGTCCGTCCACGCCCGAGCTGGCGGCGGCGGTGTCCGGGGCGGGCGGGCTGGGTTTCCTGGCGGCCGGGTACCGGACCATCTCGGAGCTGCGGGCCGACATCGCGGCGGTGCGAGCGCGTACGGAAGCCCCGTTCGGCGTCAACCTCTTCGTGCCAGCCGCCGACCGGCCCGCCCCAGGTCCGGTGGAGACCTACGCGGAGCTGCTGCGCCCCGACGCGGACCGGTACGGCGTGCGCCTGGGGGACCCCGTGGCCGACGACGACGGCTGGGCGGAGAAGCTCGCTCTGGTCGTCGGGGAACGGGTGCCGGTGGTGTCCTTCGCCTTCGGGTTGCCCGCCCGGGAGATCGTCGAGGAGTTGCGCGGGGCCGGGGCACTCGTGCTGGTGACGGTCACCACCCCGGCCGAGGCGGTCGCCGCCTGCGATGGGGGCGCCGACGCCTTGGTGGCCCAGGGGATCGAGGCGGGCGGGCACCGGGGCGGGTTCACCGACGAGGGCGACCTCGGACTGCTGACCCTGCTGCGGCTGGTGGCGCGGCACACCCCGCTTCCCGTGGTGGGCGCGGGAGGCGTCATGGACCACGCGGGGGTGGCCGCGGTCCTGGCCGCCGGCGCGGTCGCCGCCCAGCTGGGCACCGCCTTCCTGCGCTGCCCCGAGGCGGGCACGAGCGAACCCCACCGGGCCGCGCTGACGTCGGCGTCGGCCACAGCGCTGACTCGGGCCTTTACCGGGCGCCTGGCCCGGAGCTTGGTGAACCGGTTCCTGACCGAGCATTCGGCGCACGCGCCCGCCGCCTATCCGCAGGTCCACCGGCTGACCGCCCCGCTACGCGCCGCCGCCCGCCGGGCGGGTGACGCCGAGATGATCAATCTCTGGGCGGGGCAGGGGTTCGCGCTCGCGCGGGACATGCCCGCCGCCGGGCTGGTCCAAGAGCTGGGAGCCCAGCACATCCGCTGACGAGCGACGGCACCCGGTCTCTCACGTGCGATCGATCACCTTCACGGTGTGGCCACGACAACCCGCGATCGGTCCGTCGCGAGCTTGACCGCGAAGGCGCCGAGCAGCGTGCCGGTGACGTAGCGCTGGAAGCGAAGCCAGGCCGGTCGGTCCTTCAGGAAGGCAGCCAGGCTTCCGGCCGTGAGCACGATCAGCAGGTTCACCGCCATGCTCACCGTGATCTGTACGGTGCCCAGCATGAAACTCTGCATCATCACATGACCTGCCGCCGGATCGATGAACTGCGGCAGCAGCGACAAATACAGCACGGCTGCCTTTGGGTTGAGCAGATTAGTGACCAACCCCATGGTGAACAGCCTCAGCGTCGAGTCAGGCTTCAGTTCACCGGCCTCGAAAACCGAGACGCCGCCCGGCCGCAACGTCTTCCAGGCGAGATAGAGCAGATAACCGGCTCCGGCCAGCTTGATCGCCGAATACGCGGCAGGGACCAACGCGAACACCGCAGTGAGCCCCAAACAGGTGGCCGTCAGGTAGGCGAGAAACCCGACGACCACGCCGGTGAGCGATAAGAGGCCGGCCCGCCGCCCCTGAGCGATCGACCGTGAGACCAGATAGACCATGTTCGGCCCAGGGGTGAGCACCATAGCCAGAGCCACCACTGCGATCCCGCCCAAGCCCCCGTAGTTCACCGCGTCCCCCTCCGCATCGGCTCCAGAGTAAAGGTGGCGTCCTGGCAAGCATCGCGAGGGTCGGCCAAAGCCGCGCATTCCCTTCAAATGTTCATCAATCGCGCCATCGCCATCTGCAATGATGACCATTCCGCATGATCACGGTTCTTTCCGGGAAGGACAAAGGCTTCATGAGGCGATGGTTAGCCCTGGCCGCCGTCGGCCTGCTGGTCCTGTGCACCCCGGTGCCGGCCCTCGGGGGCTCCGGCGCCCCGAACCCCGCGCAGGCGGTCAAGAACCACTTGCGTCACCAGCGCGGTGTCGAGGTCTCCGAGGTCGGCCGGTATTCCCTGTCGAAGGGTGGCTGGCGCCGGATCCGCGTTCGCAGCCTGGTCCAGCTCAGTCCCACCGGTCCGGTCGGTTCCTACGCGCAGTTCTCCGGCGTCCCCGACCCGGGGCCGCGGACGCTGGAGGCGGACGCGCAGGACTCCAGGGACTCGGTGGACGAGTACAACTTCATCAGCACCGGCGGATCAACCTATGTGCGCGGCGAGCCCGAACTTCAGGACGGCAAGCCCTGGATCAGGCAGATTCCGAGCGCCCAGGACTCCCCGCACATCACCGTTCAGCCGATCAACGTGTACGACCCGCGCGTCCTCACCGTCCTGCTGGCCGGAAAGACCGGCAGGCTCGACACCGGTGGGCGGCTCTACCAGGGCACGACCACCTATGCCGAGCTGTCCAAGGCCGCCCGGAGCTGGTACGACAACGACCACAAGAAGATCAGCTGGTGGCTCTGGACCGACGCCAAGGGCCTGCCCACCCGCCTGCGTACCTCGGAGCCCTCCGGCTGGGGCACGCACCCGGGCGCGGCGAGCGTCGATACCCGGTTCAGCGGATGGGGGCAGCCCCTGGTGGTCACCGCCCCACCCGCCGACCAGGTGATCGACCAGCGGGAACTGGTCCCGGACTACTCGTGACCGACGGTCAGCCTTCGCACCTGGGGATCCGTACCTCGCGGTAACCGGCGTCCACGTGCTGACGTCTGCAAGCGGCGGGCAACCAGCTCTCAACGGCATGGGCGGACCCTGCGGTCAGGCATTTCCTCCGACGGGAGAAGCACATGTCAGCATTACGCTCAGCCGCGGTCATCGCGGCGGTTCTCACTTTCTCCACCACGATCGCGGTGGCCCCCGCCTACGCGGCCGACACCAGCGCGTCGGTCCAGGGCGGCGAACTCAACTACACGGCCGCGCCGGGCCAGGTCAACCACGTGGTGTTCACCCTCACCGACCCCAACACCTACCTCGTCGACGACATCGTCGCCATCACCCCGCTCGACGGCTGTTCCCACCCCGACGCCAGGGACCTCACCCTGGTCCAGTGCACGGCCAAGTTCGGCTTCGGCGGCCAGCTCATCGTCGACGTCGGCGACATGGACGACATCGTCAACCCGACGGGCCCCAACCACGCCCTGATCGGCCTGGGCTCCGGCGACGACATCGCCTACGGCTACCCCGGCAGCATCGGCTCCCTGGTCGACGGCGGCCCAGGCGACGACCTCATCCACTCCGGCCCCGGCCAGCACCTGATCGACGGCGGCACCGGCACCGACACCGTCAGCTACGCCGCCCGCGTCGCCCCGGTCACCGTCGACCTGGCCGCCTGCCCCTGCGGTGAGGCCGGCGAAGCCGACACCCTGAACGGCGTCGAGAACGTCATCGGCGGCTCCACATCCGACACCCTGACCGGCAACACCCTCGCCAACACCCTGACCGGCGGAGGCGGCAACGACGACATCACCGGCAAGTCCGGCAACGACACCCTGAACGGCGGCGTCGGCATCGACACCCTGAACGGCGGCCTAGGCGCCGACACTCTGAACGGCGGTCTGGGCAACGACACCCTGCGGGGCGGCTGGGGCAACGACACCTTGAACGGCGGTCTGGGCAACGACACCCTCTGGGGCGGCTGGGGCAACGACACCCTGAACGGCGGCCTCGGCTTCGCCGACGACTGCAACGGCGGGCTGGGCGTCGACGTGGAAATCGGCTGCGAGCTGTAACCCGCTGGCCCACCTCCACGGGCCCGCGGTGGCCCTGGAACGCTGCCCTTGAGGACAGGGTGCCGGGGCCGCGAAGGCGTGGCTAATCGGTGATGATGGCGTCCCGCGGGCCTCCATAGACCGGGTTCTTGTCGTAGCGCTTGTCGGTGACGAGCAGGCGGGGCCGGCTCTACGCCCTCACCCTCGATGGGGCGTCACCTGCTCTGACCTGTCAGCCACCGGTAGAGGCGACCCGGGCTACGAGTTCTGGGCTGGTGGTGGCATCGTGGACACGTGGCTGTGGCGCGGAGAGCGGGCTGGGATTGGCTGGCGGTGTCGGCGGTCTTGATCACCGTGATGATGTCCGTCTGGTACGTCACGTTGATCGCGCGGGAGGGCGGCCGGCCGGTGGCCTGGTTCCTCGGAGGGCTGGCCGGGTGCGCCGTGCTGATGGTGTACGGCGCGTCGCGGGCAGCCCCGAGACGGGGGATCGCGCTGGCGATCGCTGGTGTCGTGCTGGCCGCCCTGGGGTATCTCGCGCTCCTGTCGATCGGTTTCCCCATCCTCGTGGCGGGGG
>NZ_BLAE01000010.1:0-41568 GCF_009687865.1 Acrocarpospora macrocephala | reverse complement strand
CCCGCCGATAGAGCCGATCACGTACGATTCAGCGCGGCGGTCAGGCTCTCCGATGGATCACGGTCGCAGTTGGTGATCGGCTATCTTCGCCGCGGCGTCGCGGAGGACCCCGGGTACCAGGAGGCGATGCACGGCGGACAGCGGAGGCCACACGCTGTGGCCCAGACGCCGGTCATAGCGCAGGAAGGTCCCCAGCGACACCTGCCCATCGGTTGCCTGGACGAGAAGGTTGCCGGTCAGGAACCAGGAGGTGGCCTCGAGCCGGATCCAGTCTTCGCCGCGTTCGGCGATGTGCCATCCGGCCACGGTGTCCGGCGATCGCCCTAGGCTGAGCCGGAAACCGAGGAGAACGCGCCAGATCAGCTGCTCCGCCGCGCTGGGGACGTCGCCGAACATCGCGCGAGCCCACTGCTCCGGTGTCGCGTCCGCGTCGGTGGAGAGGGTGAAGTAATCGACGTAGTCGATGCGGGACAGCGAGCTGAGAGCGCGGATGGACTCGGGTATGTTGTCCGTCCCCACGACACCTTCCACGGTCCTCATGGCCACAACCGCCTTTCGTGTATACGCCACCGTATAGACTGAGGTTAACCCGTTTATACGGTGGCGTATATGCGCTGGAGAGGTGAGGTGAGACACATCGTGGCCGCGACTCGCACGCCGCGTGACAGGTGGATCGAGGAAGGGCTGCGAGCGCTGGCCGCCGGCGGCCCGGATGCCGTACGTATCGAGGTGCTGGCGAAGAAGCTCGGCGTCACGAAAGGCGGGTTCTACGGGTCCTTCGCCGACCGCGACGCGCTGCTGAAGGCGATGCTGGACACCTGGGAAAGGGAGAGCATCGACGAGGTGCTCGACCGCGTCGAGCGCGAAGGAGGCGACCCGAGAACCAAGATCCAGCGCGCGGGCGTGCTCACCTTCTCCAGCGACCGCCTGCTGCCCATCGACCTAGCGATCCGGGACTGGGCCCGGCGCGACGAGGCGGTCGCCGAGCGCCTCCGACGGGTGGACAACCGGCGCATGGCGCTGCTGCGCGAACTCATCGGCACCTTCTGCTCCGATCCCGACGAGGTCGAGGCCCGCAGCCTGCTCGCCTTCTGCCTGGCGATCGGCGAACACTTCCTCGCCGCCGACCACGGCGACCACACCCGACCCCAGGTCCTCACCCGCGCCGCCGACCTGCTCCTCAACCGCTCCCACCAAGACGACAGCCACTGACCACCTCGACGCCATCCGCCGGTGGCGCTTACTGCTGGTCACCTGAGCCAGTCGGTGATAGGGCGTCTCCGGCCGAGTACGCGGGATGTCCTTGTCCATCCGCCTGGACGATCACATGCCACCCGGCCGGCCAGTTGTGTTTCTGCTGTGGTTGGCGAACGATGGCCCCGTCAAAAAGGATGCCACCGTGGAAAGCTGCCCCCAGGCCGAACGACGCCCGCTCGGCGAACTCGGCCTGATTGAACACCGCAGTGCCATGAAATGTCACTCCGTTGAAATCGGCCTCCCCGTGGAAGACCACCTCCCGGAAATCTCCAATACTGTGGAAGACCGCACCACCACGCAGGTCTTCCATGTCGAAGAGAACGCCGCCGAATCGTGCACTTCCGCGGAAATGCGCACTTGAAAACGTCGCACGGCCGTAGAAGCGTGCGTTGGCGAATGACGCGCTCCCGAGGAATTGAGCACCGGTGAAGTCAGCGCTGCCAACGTTACAGTTCCGGAAGTCGACATGGATGAGGGTGGCCCCGGCCAGGTCGATATCGAGCCCCCTTGACAAGGGTGTCGGATGCCACCGGCCGGGATACTCGATTTGCAAGAGTCCACGAAGCACCCGTTGGGCGGTCACCCGGACATGTCGTTCGCCGTCGTGATCCGTGCTGCCCGACTCCGCGGGCCAAGGTCCTGGCGGCTGCTGGGTACCAGGAGGGCTGGTCAGGTTATAGGGCATGCGCAAATAGGCACAGACGACATTGACGATGGTCTGCGCATGGTCACTGTTGTCGCGGGCCAGGCGTTCCAGCGCATAGAGCCCGGCCAGACGTACAGCCGCCTTATCGCTACCGAGTTGTTCCGCGGCCTTGGCATACAGTTCGGTGATCCGCCGCTCGTCCGCGTCGTGAGCCGTGACACGGGCCGCGAGTTCTTGATGGCGCTGCCGGCGAAAGGCCAGCATCAACGTGATCGCTGCGCCCATGCCCGCACCGGCCGCCAAAGCGGTCTGCACGGCCCCTTGGCGGGCGGTCGCCCGTTCGGGCGCTTGGAGCCCATTCGCGGGCAAAGCCGCGAGGAGCCACCAGGCAACGCCCGCGACCGTACCGCCGACCAGAACGGCCGACACACTGATCCACCACACCGCTCCGGGCGGTGTCCGCAACTCGGGTGGCGCGTTGGAATCAAGGTCAGAGCCGTCCGACCGACGAGGAACCGGCAACCACAGGCGCATACCGTCATATCAGGTGACACTGCGGCACCCGTTACCATCCATCCGCCGATCGATACCCTCACGGGATTTGGCGCAGGTCTCCCGAGAGTCCCGGCCCTCCTCTCGACCCGTGGCCTGAATACCAGGCCGTGACGTCGTTCCTGCCGCCGACCGGACAAGACGCACGTCAGGGAAGGGGAGGTTACTCCAGCCCGGGATCGTTATGTGGACCTTGGTCGATGGTCGAGGTGGCGTCGGTATCGGTCGTGGTTGGTCTTGGCTGCGCCTGGCGTGATCGCGCGCCTAGATCTCCGTTCTCGCCTGCTCGATATGCCGCACGATGGCATGGGCACCATGCGCCTGGGCGATGGCGTGCGCCTCGTCGAGTGTCGCGAGCGCGTCCGCCCGGCGGTCCTGGGCGGCGGCGATGTAGGCCAGCCCGATCATGTTGGAGGCCACGTGCGGCAGAGCCCCGACCTCCCGCCACAGCCGCGACGACTCCTCCAGCCGCTCGCGCGCTTCATCCAGCCGACCGGCCATGTGTGCCGCGATGCCCAAGTGCCGCAGAGCCTCGGACTGGGTCGGCTTGTCGCCGACCTGCGCCGCCAGCCGCCAGGACCGCTCCAGTTCCGGAACCGCGGTCTCGTTGTCACGCCGGATGACCTGATGCAGGCAGCCGATCCAGAACAACGCCTCGGCCTCGCCGCGCGCGTCGCCCAGCGCCCGGTACAGCTCGACCGCGCGCTCGAACAACGGCAGTTCAGCCGGGTCCTCGACGGGTGACGAGCCGGCGCTGGCGCGCTCGTTGAGAAACCGCCCATGCAGGATCCGCCCACGGGCCAGCGCGGCATCGGCCTCCACCGCGTCCAGGCCCCGTTCGGCGTCGGTCAGCACGCTGGCGTCGCCGCTGAACACTGCCCGTTCATAGAGCGTCTTGGCCCGTTCGATCCGGTCTTCGGCGCTCATCGCCGCCCCCGCCCTGGCATCGCCACCACGTCCTAGATCAGCAGTAGAGTACTCCGGTCCAGGATCGTCATGTGGACGTCGATCCCACTACCAGCGACAACGAATGCGGCCTGCCTGGAGCACGCGGTGGATATCCTGGTCATCGTCGGCGGCGTGGCCGCGAACGGGAGGCTGCGCCAGGTCGCCGCCGAGCGTTTGCGCCGCCGCGGGCATCACCCTGCGCGTACCGGCCCCGGCCTTGTGCACCGACAACGGTGTGATGATCGCGGCCGTGGGCGACCTGCTGGTGGACGTGGGCGCCGTTCCCGCCTCCCTCGGCCTGTCACCCGATCCCTCGGCTCCCTTGACCAAGGCGGTAACACACATGACCGGCACGGCACGTCCCATCACCATCGTCGGCAACCCGGTGCTGCACACTCCGTGCCGCCCGGTGGAGCGCTACGACGAGGAACTGGCCGCGCTGGTGGAGGACATGTTCGCCAGCATGTACGAAGCCGAAGGGGTCGGGCTGGCGGCCAACCAGATCGGCGTGGACCTGCGCGTGTTCGTCTACGACTGCCCGGACGGGGACGGCGTCTCGCAGAAGGGCGTGGTCGTCAACCCGACGCTGGTGCCGCTGGGACCGGGGGAGCGCAACCTCGATCCTGACGACGAGGGCTGCCTGTCGATCCCGGGTCCGCGAGCGGTGGTCGGGCGGCCGGACCGGGCGACGGCCCAGGGGTTCGACGTGACGGGCGCGCCGGTGACCGTACACGGCACCGGTGTGCTGGCGCGCTGCCTGCAGCACGAGACCGACCACCTGGACGGCATGCTCTACATCGACCGGCTCTCGAAGGCGGCGCGCAAAGCGGTGCTGAGAGAGTTCGAAGAGAGCCGCGACGCTCTGTAGGACAGGTCGGGCTAGACTGCCTGGCGCGGATGGTTCGCCCGGCCCCCGCGGGGCTGGGCGTCGTAAGAGGGAACCCGGTGGGAGTCCGGGACTGCCCCGCAGCGGTGAGTGGGAACGACCGCCGTCATACGCACTGGGCCCGACGGGCCTGGGAAGCGACGGCCAGTAGAAACGCCTGGTTTCAGGTTCTGCCCGCGAGTCCGAAGACCTGCCTCCGCCCGCGCGCCGACCGGTGCGCGGTGGTCCGCGGCCTCGTGGGAGGGCCTGGGGCGCGCACGGCGGTGCGCTCTTTCCTCCTGTACGGCCGCTTATGGCTCAGCGAGGGAAGCTGCCATGCCGAAGAGCCCGAACACGACGATCCTGGGCTACCCGAGGATCGGGGCACGCAGGGAACTGAAGTTCGCCACCGAGGACTACTGGGCCGGGCGGATCGACGCCGCCGCCTTGGAGGCGACGGCCGCCAGCCTGCGCGCGCAGGTGTGGACGGAACTGCGCGAGGCGGGCCTCACCGAGGTCCCGTCGAACACCTTCTCCTTCTATGACCAGGTCCTGGACACCAGCGTGATGGTCGACGCGGTCCCGGACCGCTACCGGCGACTGACCGGCCTGGACCGGTATTTCGCGATGGCGCGGGGCGCGCGGGAGGTTCCCGCGCTGGAGATGACCAAGTGGTTCGACACCAACTACCACTACCTGGTGCCCGAGCTCGCCCTGGACGCCCGGTTCCGCCTCGCCGACGGCGCCGCCGCCAAACCGCTGCGGGAGTACCTGGAGGCCAGGGCACTCGGCATCGAGACCCGGCCCGTCCTCATCGGGCCGGTGACCTACCTGCTGCTGGCCAAGGCCGAGGCCGGCGGCGTCGAGGGTTTCCAGCCGCTGGACCTGCTCGACGGTCTGGTCGAGGTGTACGGCGAACTGCTGGAGCGGCTCGCCGGCGCGGGCGCCCGGCGCGTCCAGCTCGATGAGCCCGCCTTGGTCGGGGATCTCACCGAAGCGCAGGTCACCGCCGTCCGCCGCGCCTATACCCGGCTCGGCGACCTGCCCAGCCGCCCCCGGCTTCTCGTCGCGACCTACTTCGGCGCCGTCGACCGCGGCGCGCTGGCCGCCCTCGCCGAGACCAAGATCGAAGCGGTTGGGCTGGACCTGACGGCCGGGACCGGCAACCTGGAGACTCTCGCCTCGGTCGGCGGCCTCCCGTACCGCACGGTGGTCGCCGGGCTGGTGGACGGCCGCAACGTGTGGCGCACCGACCCGCGGCGGGCCAAGGCCGCCTACGCCGTCCTGCTGGGCCTGGCCGGGCACGTGGAGATCAGCACGTCCTGCTCGCTGCTGCATGTTCCCCTCGATCTGGAGGCGGAGGCCGGTTTGGACGCGGCGGTCAAGGGACGGCTGGCGTTCGCCCGGCAGAAAGTCGCCGAGGTCGCCGCCCTGGGCCGCGTCCTCGGCGGGGCCGAGCCGCTGCCCGCTGAGCCGGACCGGGTGCTCCCGGCCGTGGACGAGCGGGTCCGCGCCCGCCTCGACGCGCTCGGCGAGGTTCGCCGCGGTGACCGGGCGGCCAGGTTCGCGGCCCAGCGGGCCGCGCTGGCCCTGCCGGACCTGGCCACCACCACGATCGGCTCGTTCCCGCAGACCGCCGAGATCCGCACGGCCCGCGCCGATCACAAGGCCGGCCGCATCGACGATGCCGCCTACACGGCGGCGATGCGCCAGGAGATCGCCCGCGTCATCGTCCTCCAGGAAGACCTCGGCCTGGACGTCCTGGTGCACGGCGAGCCCGAGCGCAACGACATGGTCCAGTATTTCGCCGAGCAGCTCACCGGCTACGCCGTCACCGACCACGGCTGGGTCCAGTCCTACGGCACCCGCTGCGTTCGCCCGCCCATCCTGTACGGCGACATCTCCCGCCCTCGCCCGATGACCACCGAATGGGCGAGCTACGCGCAGTCGCTGACGGCCAAGCCGGTCAAGGGCATGCTCACCGGACCGGTCACCATGCTCGCCTGGTCCTTCGTCCGCGACGACCAGCCGCTCGCCCACACCGCCCGCCAGGTCGCCCTCGCCCTGCGCGACGAGATCACCGACCTGGAGGCCGCCGGTATCCGCGTCATCCAGGTCGACGAACCCGCCCTGCGCGAGCTCCTTCCGCTCCGCCAGGCCGATCATGCCGCGTACCTGGACTGGGCGGTCGCCGCGTTCCGGCTGGCGACCTCCGGCGCCGCCGACACCACCCAGATCCACACCCACATGTGCTATTCCGAATTCGGCGAGATCATCGGCGCGATCGCCGCGCTGGACGCCGACGTCACCAGCGTCGAAGCGGCCCGTTCCCACATGGAACTCGTCACCGACCTCCGCCGGGCGGGTTACCAGAACGGCATCGGCCCCGGCGTCTGGGACATCCACTCCCCGCGCGTCCCCTCGGTCGAGGAGATGGAGCACAATCTCCGGCGAGCCGTGCAGGCCGTCGACCCCGCCAGAGTGTGGGTCAACCCCGACTGCGGCCTCAAGACCCGCGCCTACCCCGAGACGGAGGCGTCTCTGCGTAACCTCGTCGCGGCCGCCGTGAAAGTCCGGGCGCACCTGAGGTGACATCGTCCCGCCTGGTCTCCGCTCCCCGCTGAGACCAGGCGTCATGTACGGGCCTAGGCGAACGCCTCGATCGCCGCCTCGCCGAACGCCTTCAGGTCATCCGGCATCCGGCTGGTGACCAGGGTGGACGGGGCCGCCGTGCAGACCACGACCTCCCGGTCGTGCCAGGTCGCGCCCGCGTTGCGCAGGTCGGTCTGCAGGCTGGGCCACGAGGTCAGCGTGCGCCCCCGTACGACATCGGCTTCGATGAGCGTCCACGGTGCGTGGCAGATCGCCGCGACGGGCTTACCCAGGTCGAAGAACGCTCGTACGAACCGGACCGCCTCGGGACGGGTGCGCAGGTAGTCGGGGTTGGCCACCCCGCCTGGCAGTACGAGCCCGTCGAACTGGGCGGCGTCGACCTCATCCACGGTGGCGTCCACACGGAATGCGTCGCCACGGTCGAGGTGGTTGAACGCCTGGATCCGGCCTTCCCGGGTGGAGATCAGCCGTGGCGTGCCGCCAGCGTTCATGATGGTCTGCCACGGTTCGGTCAACTCGACCTGTTCGGTGCCCTCGGGTGCGGCGAGAAATGCGATGGTCTTGCCTTCGATCATGGCTGTCTCCCCTCTGAGCTGCCTAGACTCTTCCCCTGCCCGTTCTTCATGGCCCTATTCAGGTGGCGGACGCCTCAAGAGCGGGGAAGGTGAACAGTCCGATCAGACGCGACAGGCCTGAGATGTCGCCATCGAGGGTGACCGCGCCGGTCGTGACCGCCTCGGCTGGGGTGAGGCGATGCGTCAGGAGTTGGTGCAGGGTTTCGTCGTCGGTGGTGAGGATGAGGTCGGCGTGGTCGGGCGCGCCGGCGGCGACGGTGAGGGTCGAGTCCTCGGCCCGGACGGTGAAGGGGCCGTCGCTCAGGCGCAGCTCCCAGGTCGTCGGCTGGGCGATGCGCTGGCTGTCGTCGTGGAAGGCGAGCATCGCGGCGACGAGCCACCGCGAGCGGGAGGCGACGTCGCGGGGCAGGCGCCCCATGCTTCTGGTTCCCCAGCGGCCCAACGCCATCAGGATCGGCTCGAGTTCGCGGCCGTAGTCGGTGAGCTCGTACACCGTGCCGCGGTCCGGCAGGGGCAGCAGCCGCCGGTGGACGACGTCCAGCGCCTCCAGATGTTTGAGCCGTGCCGTCAGTGTGTTGGTGCCGATGCCCGGCAGGCCCTCGGCGAGGTCGCCGAACCGCAGCGGGCCGAGCAGCAGGTCGCGCAGCACAAGGAGCGTCCACCGGTCACCGACCACGTCAAGGGCGGTGGCGATGCCACATAGCTGGGCGTAGCTGCGCGCCATCGTGTCGGGCGAAGACATATCGCGATCATAACATTGCGCTTAACGAAGGCAATTTCACTTGCAAAAGGAAAGTCCACTGCTAGATAGTGTGGTACGCCGCTGACAGGGATGTGGCCCAGCGCTGCGTCGAAAATCAAAGGAACAGACATGCGCTCGTACGAAGCAACCTCCCTCATCGAATCGACTCCTGAGAAGATCTGGGCCCTGCTCACCGACATCGGCGCCTGGCCCGACTGGGACTCAGGCGTCACGAAGGTCGACGGCCGGCTGGCGCTGGGCGAGAAACTGTCCATCTCGGTCGAGGCCAACCCCGGCCGCGCGTTTCCCGTCAAAGTGGTCCAACTGACCGCGCCCGAGCGGATGGTGTTCGCCGGCGGCATGCCCCTCGGCCTATTCACCGGCCAGCGCACCTACACCCTCGTGCCCGAGGGCACCGGAACCCGCTTCACCATGCGCGAGGAATACACCGGCCCACTCGCTGGCATGATCTTCAAATCGATCCCCGACCTGGGCCCGTCGTTCCGCCAGTTCGCCGAGGGACTCAAGCGACAAGCCGAATAACCACCCCCAAGCCTGGCCTGACGGCGGTGGTCGTGGTGGTCACCCGGGCACCAGGGGCTTCGCCAGCGAATGATGCTGAACGATCGCTTAGCCAGCCCCGATAGTGCAGTGGAACTGTTGACTGAAAACAGTTGTAAGCTGAGTCAGTCATAATTGTAGGGGCGACGATCGCTGTCACAACAGCTGAGCGCCTAGTTGGGAGTTCCATGACCGAGTCGCCTACGACGGTGTCCCGTGGTGCGCTCAGGCGCACCACGGTGCGGGACGTCGCCGAAAGCGCGATCCGGGAGATGATCCTGACTGGCGAGTTGAGCCCGCAGACCCGGCTCAACGAGGTGGTGATCGCCGAAGAGCTCGGGATCAGCCGGGGACCGCTCCGCGAGGCTATCCAGAGGCTGGCGAGTGAGGGCCTGCTGGAGATCATTCCCCACAAGGGCGCGTTCGTCCCCGCGGTTGAGGAGAAAGAGCTCCGCCAGCTGTACGAGCTACGGATCGCGGTGGAGACCTACAGCGCGCGCAAGGCATGCGTGAGCTTGCCTCCGGCCGGGCGGCAGGTCATCCTGCAGGCGCTCGAAGGCGCCGAATCGGCCCTGAAGGGTGACGCCGCGTACCCGGCCGACATGGACTTCCACAGGTCGCTGGTCGCCATGGCCGACAACGCGGCGCTGGACCAGGCGCTTCGCGAGGTGAACGCCAAGATTTCGATCGCGCGTCGGCGTTCGGCGCGGGAACCGGCCCGGGCACGCGAGGCGTACCAGGAGCATGTGGCGATCGCCGAGGCCCTGCTTGCCGGGCGTGCCGCGCGTGTGACCAAGCTCCTGGAGGCTCATCTATGGCGCTCCTTCGAAAATGCCGTGGCACTTCTTCTGGGCTGATCGGCGGCACGGACTGGTGGCGCGAACCGACCGACCGGCCCCGACGCGAGAGCGTTTCCAACGATCCAACCCAGTCCGAATGCGGACAGGAGTCCGTTGCCCGACAGGTAGCCGTCCGACGACGGTCCGGCCAGCCCGCACGCGGTGCCGCCGCCGGCGTAGAGATGCGGGATGGGCCGGTCGGCGCTGTCCAGCACGCGTCCCTGGGCGTCGATGACGACCCCGCCCTGGGTGGTGAGCAGGCCGTGGGTCACCCATGCGAGATAGAATGGTTGCCGGAGCTGGCGACGGCCCGGGCGGGCCGTGACCGCCTCCCGTGCCTGCTCGACGTCCAGCCTGAGCAATGCGGCGAGCTCAGCGAGCGTCGCGACCTCGCGGATGGCTCGGGCCGCCAGGCACTCCCGCATCATCTCCGACTCCCGCGTTGCCGCCAGCGCGGTGGCGTCGAAGATCATGGCGGCCCGCTCGCCGGGTTGTCCCTGCAGGATCCCCGCCATCGCGGAGTAGCCGTGCCGCTCCTCGTCGACGAAGCGCTGGCCGTTGGCGTTGACGAGTACCGCGCCGTGGAACGGGAGGGCCGGCGACACGCGCGTCCCGTGATCGACCACGACCAGCCCGGACCTCAGGCCGGCGCCCATGTTCCGAACCCGGCCGCCGAGTCGCTGGACCCAGGTGAGGGCATCCCCGGTCGACGTGGACACGCCACCGTAGTAGGGATTACCGAGGTCGCCCAGATATTCCCGCACCAGCGCCGGGTTGTTGGCGAACCCGTCCACGGCCAGCATGATGGCGCCGGCGCCGATCCGTTGTCGACGGCCGTTCTGGTTGACCACCACGCCGCTCACGACGCCGGCGTCCATGACGAGGCCGACGATTGGCGCCTCGTCTACGAACGCGACGTTGGGGTACGACCCGAGCAGCCCGCGGAGGTGCCGCATGAGCCGTCCTCCGCCCTGCCGGCCGACGTCGGTATGCAGGCGTGGGACCGACATGCCGGCGCGCGGCATGTCGGTCCCGACTTCGATGGGGTACCCGGTATCGGCGATCCACTCGACCATCGCCGGAGCGACCGCGCACAGTGCCTCCACGATCGGGCGCCACTCCTCGTCGCCCGAGGCGGCCAGGATCTCTTCCGCATGCTTCTGTGGTGAGTCGTCGATCCCGGCCAGACGTTGGAATCTCGTCCCGCCGGCGGGCAGAGACCCCGACGAAATGGCCGCATTGCAGCCCTCTCGGGTCGACTTCTCGAATACGGCTACCACGAGGTCGGGGTTCTGGGCGGCCCGGAGAGCGGTCATCACTCCGCAGGCGCCACCACCCACGATGGCGATATCAGGCCCGACATCGATCAGGTCAGCAGTCATGTCAGAGCCGTCGGGACGCCGTAGAACTGCCGGGCGGCATCGAGCAGCCGCCGCGGCGGCTGCGCGCCGTAGAACCCCACCCGGGACGCAACCAGACCCTGCGTCCGGTACTGCGCGGCTCTGACCTCGGCCACGCGGACACAGGTTCCGAGCGAATCCAGCACGGGCACGTCGTCGACGCGCGCGATGCCGAGATCGGCCAAGAAGACATTCAACGGCCCCTCACCGGGAACGATGACCGTGGCGCCGGCGCCGATCGCCTTGCGGGCGGCCCGCTCGAAGGCCGCGCGGAGCGGGTCTGGATCCGCGTAGGCGGCCATGACGTCACTGAATCCCGCCTCCACCTGCAGGATGGGGCCGACCAGGCTGTCGAGCCGGTAGTTTCGCAGGTTGCGGCGCAGTTGTGGCTCGAGCGCGGCGATGAAGTTGACAATGCCCACGCAGTCTCCGAGCATCGCCGCCATGAGCACCGACGTCTGCCCGAAGGTGACGACCGGGATGTCGACCACCGTGCGGATTTCCTCGTACGCCGTGTCGGGAAGCGTGGCGATGAGGAAGGCGTCGTAGCCGTCGTCCTGAGCCTGCAACGCCGCGTGGACGAACTGCTCCTTGTGCAGACCGGCCAGGTACGCGTAGCCGATGTGCGATCCCGGGTAGTCCGACGGGTACGTACCGGGTCGCATCCCGTGCAGATCGATCGTGGTCTCCGGATGAACCTGGGCGTACAGGTGGCGCTCCAGCGCCTCCCGGTACCGAGGTACGTCCTCGAGGACGGTGAAACTCTGGTGCCAGATTCGCATCGCTCACACGCCCCCTTCGCCGGTTGCGCGGGCGAGGCTGGCGGCGTCGACGCCGGCGATGCGGCCGAACGTCAGCCCTCGCAACACCGAGGTCGAGCCGACGTAGTTCGAGTAGTAGAGCCCGGTCATCTCACCCGCCGCGTATAGTCCCCGGATCGGCCGGCCGTCCCGGTCGACGACCTCAGCCTTGGCGGTCGTCTTGAGTCCGCCGAACGTGAACACGTTGGCGCACATGATGGGGTAGGCGACGAACGGAGCCGTCTCGATGCGCCGCGACCAGTTGGACTTCGGCGGGGTCAGTCCCACCGTGGCCAGCCCGTCCGGCGCGCTGTGGTCGAAGGTCGCGGGATTCGGGCAGGCCTGGTTGTAGGCGTCGATCGTCGACTGGAGCGCATCGCCGGGGATGCCCAGGACATCGGCGAGCTCACCGAGACTGCCGGCCCGGATGGGAGCCACGTCGGTGCGTACCCCGGACATGATGTTCGGCACGGCCAGACCCTGTTGGTCGAGCACCACCCAGGCGATCCCCTCGGTCTGCGCCTGGATCGTCCGGGTGGTGCGCTCGTACCACGCGTCGATCGCACCTCGTGCCTCGTCGACGAAACGTCGACCCTCCTTGTTCACCAGCACCCCGTACGGGAAGCAGAAAATGGCTGCCTCGGCCTGTCCCGAGCGCGGATCCACCGGTTCGGCATGGAACAGGCTGAAGTTCCCGGCGGTCGCCGCACCGACGCGCAGGGCCATCTCGATGCCCTCACCCTTGTTGTAGTGGCCGCCCTTGGCGACGGGTCGGCAGGTCATGGCCTGGCCGGGGTGGTAATGGGCCATCATCTCCGCGTTGCCCTGATACCCACCGGAGGCCAGCACGACCCGGCCCAGGTACTCGTCGTCGCCGTGGGCGGTGGCGGCGCGGACGCCGATGACCTCACCGTTGTGGGTGATCAGGTCACGTGCCGTGGTCTCGAAGCAGAACCTGACGCCGAGGTCGCGCGCGGCCTTGCCCATCGTGTCGACGATGGCGAGTCCGCCGCCGACCGGTGCCATGCGCGTCGTGGTCTGCGTCAGGAAGGGCGTCGGCACAGTGTCGAACCGCACGCCGTGCCCGGCCATCCACGCCAGCGCCTGCGGAGCGTTCTCCGACAGCGTCGCGACGTACTCCGGATCAACCGTATGTGTGGACCGCCAGAGTCCGCTCTGCTGAGAGGCCGGCAGCGCGGCGTCTCGGACGATGCTCGGATCGGGATAGCCCATGAAGTCGTCGACCAGGGCGGCCTCGAAGCCGTCAGCCGTCTCGTCAAGCGACTTCATCCGCAGGAATGCCTCGGTGTAGCGGGTATTGCCTCCGGTCTCGGCCTCGGGCGATCGCTCCAGCAGGACGACGGTGGCACCGGCCTCCGCCGCCGAACAAGCGGCGGACAGACCGGCCGCCCCGCCCCCCACCACGACGACGTCGACGTCATACCTCATCGGGCGCTTCCTCGATCTCGATGGTGGGAATAGTCGAGCATAAGAAGGGCTGTCCTCGTCGAGTTCATCCGCTCTCCATCCGTTTCGGCCTGTCCATCACCAGGCCGACCATCCGCCGTCGACGTACACAACCTGACCCGTCATGTAGGACGATGCCGGGCTGCACAGCAGGAGCAGGGGGCCGGCGAAGTCCCGGGCCGGATCGCCTAACCGTCCGAGTAGCGTGCGCTGCGCGAACCAGGCCAGTCGCTGTGGGTCCTCGGCCAACGGCGTCGTCATCTTGGTCGGGTAAAAAACGCCGGGGGCAAGGCAATTGACCGTGATACCGTGCGCGCCCAACTCGCTGGCCAGAGACCGGGTCACGTTGACCACTGCCGCCTTCGACGCGTAGTACGCCGACTCGGGCACCGGGCCCACCCGCTCCGCGTACACGGTCGTCAGGTTGACGATCCGCCCGCCGCCGCCCTGAGCCGTCATGGCCATGCCGGCGGCCCGGCCGACGAGCCAGCAGCCGGTGAGGTTGACGCGGACCACGTGCTCGAACTCCCGCGGCGTGGTCTCGTCGTACGGCTTGCGCAGCATGACGCCGGCCGCGTTGACCACGACGTCCAGTTGTCCGTGCCGTTCGCGCACCTCGTCCATGAGCCTCGCCACCGAGGCCTCGTCCGTGACGTCCACGCTGTGGCATGTCGCGTCGGCGGCCTTACCGGTGACGGCGAGAGCGTCCTGTTGTTCGGGGAGGTCGGCCACCGCCACGGCCGCGCCGTGGCCGGCCAGCGCCCGGGCCGCCCACTCACCCAAGCCTCCGGCGGCCGCGCCGACGACCAGAGAGGTGGCGCCGGTGAGGTCGAACAGATTCACCACGTCAGCTCACTCTCCACGGCCGCGGAGTGCGTGCCCGACAGCCGCCCGAAGATCGCGGCCTTGCCGATCGACGTACCGGTCATGTAACCACTGCCGTGGAATCCGCCCACGATCTCACCTGCGGCGAACAGGCGACCGATCGGCTCACCCCACCAGTCGAGTACCCGCAGGTGTGTGTCGACAGTAACGCCACAGTAGGTCGCCAGGACGACCGTCTTGGTCGGCTGTGCGTAGAAGGGTGGGGTATCGAGCGCGAAGGGACGACCGAAGCCACCGCACAGGAACTCACGGCCCATCGGATCCGGCTCACTGCTGGCGATCCGCCGGTTGTAGTCCGCGACGGTCGTCTGAAGCGAGCCCGCCGGGAGGGCGAGCCTTTGTTCGAGTTCCTCGACGGAATCGGCGCGCACCAGCATGCCGGCTCGATCCCGCTCGGCGAATGCGTAGATCGGGACGTCGTCGCTCGACTGGGCCATGACCGTGGCGTCCAAGACCTGCCAGGTCGTCCCGCCCGGCTGCCGCAGCGCGACATCGCCGATCTCCTTATAGTTTCGCGATTCGTCGACGAACCGTTGGCCCGCACCGTTGACCGCGATCGCTCCTTTGTAGACGGCGAGGATGCCGGTGCCGTCCTCGTGTGGATGCGGCTCGGCATAGATGCCGTACGTACCCTTGACATAGGGCATGTCGCGGATTCCGGCGCCGAGTGCCATCGCCATCTTCAGCCCGTCACCCTCGCACCCGGCGCCGCCGGCCCGCAGTGCGTGCTCCATCTGGGGCGCGAACCTGGTAAGCAACTCGTTGTTCCGAGCGAACCCACCGGTGGCCAGGACGACCGCGTCCGCCCACACGCGGCGTCGCTCTCCGCTGGAGAGGCGGACGTCGACTCCCACCACCCGGCCGTCCTCGTACACCAACCGCTCCGCGGCGGTGTCCATGACCAGCCGGGCGCCGAGCTTTCCCGCGGCGACGAGGAGGCGCACCAACATCGCGGTGGTGTCGGTCGGGTGACTTCGTGGGACGGTCTGGCCGGACGCCGCGTGGATCTCGCCGTAGACCACGCCGTGGCGACGCAGCCACGAGTAGGTCTCCAGTTGGTGCGCGCAATACAGATCGACCAGCGCTACGTCGTTGCGGTGGTCGCCGACCTCGAGCAGGTCGCGGCGAAGCAGCTCGATCGAGTCCGTGATGCCGAGCGCGTGCTGTTCGTCGGTACCGGCGAAGGCCGACAGGCCGGCTGACAGCACGGTTGAGCCGCCGATCGAACCGGTCTTCTCCACCATGACCGCGTACCGGCCGGCCTCAGCCGCCGCGAGCAGGGCGGCGCAGCCGGCCAGCCCGGATCCGAGCACGACCACTCCGGCCCGCTCGGGGAGGTCGTCCTGGTAGGGCAGGCCCGCGATCCTCGTCATGGCACCGGGCGCCGGTTCGCCGCGATGATGTCCGCGAGAGGCTGATCGAGAAGCGCCTCCGCCGCGGCCAGGTCGGCCAGCCGAAACAGCTCCTGCCGCTCGGACCAGGTCACCATCCGGTCGGCGCGGCTCGCCGTCTCCCCGTGCTCTCGAAGATGCCGCAGGGCCTCGATGCCGGCCCGCATCATCGTCCGCATCAGGTAGTTGGCGAACAGGATGACGCTGAAGCCCAGCTCGGCGTACTCCTTCAGGTCGAGCTCCGGAGTCTTGCCACCTTCGACCACGTTGACGACGAGCGGGACGCCGGCCAGCTCGGTGCCGACAAGCGCCAGTTCTTCGATGGTTCGCGGCGCCTCGACGAAGATCACATCGGCGCCGGCTTCGACGTACGCCTTCGCCCGCTCGATGGCCTCCTCGATGCCGTAGACCGACCGAGCGTCCGTCCGCGCGATGATGACCAGCGCGTCGTCGGCGCGGGCCTCGCAGGCGATAGCGATCTTCGTCTGCATGTGGCCGGCCGGGATGAGATCGTGATCGTCGAAGTGGCCACACTGCTTGGGCATCTGTTGGTCCTCGACCTGGATGGCGGCCGCACCCGCCCGTTCGAGCAACCGGATCGTGCGCATGGTCGCCAACGGGCCGCCGTAGCCGGTATCCGCGTCGACCACGACGGGAATCGACGCCGCCGCCGTGATCCGTCCCGCGTGCTCAACGACCTCCGCCATGGAGGTCAGCCCGATGTCGGGAAGCGCGTGCTGGGCGTTCGCGAGCCCGCCTCCGGTCGCGTACGCCGCTGCGAACCCGGCCTGCTCCACCAGGCGCAGGCCCATCGCGTCAGTGACACCTGGCAGTACCAGCGGCTGCGGCCCGGCCAGCGACGCCCGCAGGGTGAGCCGCAGCTCGTGGGCGTTCGGAATGGTCATGGGCCCCGGCACCAGACCGTAGGTGGATCCTGCCCCGGCGCGGTTGTCGGTCACGTCGACCGTCCCCCTTGTCCTCGGCCGACCATGTCGCCGGCTGAGCGGCCCCCGTCGATCGGAAGTGCGACGCCGGTGATGAAGGCGGCGTCGTCGCTGGCCAGGAACGTGAACGCGGCCGCGACCTCCTCGGGACGGACCAGCCTGCCCAGCGGCACCGCGTGTCGTGCGTCGGACTTCATGCCCTCGACGTACGCGTCGTAGACGGCGCCGTCGCCGCCCGCGCCGCCGGCCAGGAAGGGGGTGGGCGAAGCCAACGGACACACCGCGTTCACCCGGATCCCCGGGGCGAGATCGAGTGCCGCCGAGCGAGTGAGCGAAATGATCCCCGCCTTGGTCGCGGAGTAGATCGAGGTGTTGAGTCTGGGCACGAGCGCGCCGACCGATGCGGTGTTGAGGATCACCGCATGACGGCTGCGGCGCAGCACCGGTACAGCATGCTTGATCCCGAGGAACGGACCGCGCAGGTTGACAGCCACGATGCGGTCGAACTCCGACTCCGCGAGGGTGTCGATCGAACCCTTGGCGTGAATGATCCCGGCGTTGTTGACCAGGATGTCCAAGCCGCCGAACGTGTCAGCCGCTGCCTCGACCATCTGCGCGACGTCCTCGCTTCGCGAGACATCCACGGTCACGCCCAGCGCGTCCGGACCCAACGCCTCGGCGACCCGCTTCGCGCCATCGCCATCGCGGTCGGCCACGACGACCCGCGCGCCCTCAGCGTGGAACCGCCGCGCGGTCGCCGCACCGAACCCAGAGGCCGCGCCGGTCACAACGGCGACCCGACCGCTGAGAACACCCGTCATCGCTGTTTCCTCCCGTCGCCGATCGCCCCGGATCCCGCCGGATCCGCCGATGCCGCGGCCGGGCCCTCCGTCACGCGCGCCGGTTTCGTCCACCGCTCGTAAAGCTGCACCAGCCCGACGATGTCGTCGTCGGCCAGTCCCTCGGCCATCGCGACCGCGTAGATGGACCGCATCGCCGAAGCCGCCGGAGGGGGGACGCCCACGCTGTCCGCCAGCTCGAGCCCGAGTCGAAAGTCCTTCTCTGCCAATCGGATGCTGAACCGCGCGTCGTAGTCGCGTTCGAGCACCCAGGGAAACCGCTTCTGGAAATGATGTGACTTGCCGCCGCCCATCTGGGACAGCAGGTCGAATAGTCGCCTGGGTTCCAGCCCGGCCGCGACCCCGATCTGGAAGGCCTCGGCCGACACGAGCACGGTCGCGTTGGTGATGAGGTTGTTGACCAGCTTGACCGTCTTCGCGCTACCCACCGGCCCGGAGAAGTGCACAGTCCCGCCCACCGCGTGCAATACGTCGTGAACCGCCGCGATGTCCGGCTCGTCTCCACCGACGATCACCACGAGCTGTCCCTTGACGGCATCCATCGGGCCGCCGCTGACCGGAGCGTCGATCACCTTGAGATCAGCCGCCGCCGCGCGGTCGGCGACCGCGCGCATCGTGTCAGGGCCGATGGTGCTCAGCTCGATCAGGTACGTGCCGGGCCTGGCCGACTCCACGAGGCCGCCGCGGCCGAGCCAGGCCTCCGTCACCGCGGCGCCGTCGGGCAAGCTGGTGATCACCGCGCTGGCATCGGCGACGGCGTCGGCCAAGCGGTCACACACCTGTACCCCGGCGTCGGCTGAGCGCTGACGAGCCGCGGCGGCGATGTCGAACCCGTAGGTCCGAAACCCGGCCGCCGCGAGACGCGTGGCGACCGCCCCGCCCAGATTCCCGAGCCCGACGACGCACACCACCCGGTCGGGCGCTCGCGAGTCCATCATCCTGTCCTCCTCCTTCGCTACCGGCTCCATCGCCACCGGTGGATTGTCACGGTGTGAAACAGCAGCTGGGTAGACGGCTGATGTCACGCGATCCGGACCGCGATGTCGTCGAGTCCGGGCACCGCGGGGAAGCGTTCGAAGGTGGCCGGATCGTGCCCGGGAACGACCAGCTCCGGCGAGCCCGCCAGCGCACGGATCGTGTCGAAGGCGGCATACATTTCCGGAAGGTCGGTCAACAGCTTGGCCGGGCAGTCGTGCGTGACGTGGTACTGCAGATGGGCGGAGTCAGAGGCCAGCACGACAGTCCCCTTGGCCGATTCGACCGAGACGATCTGCGTTCCGGGAGTGTGTCCGCCGACCCGGTGCACCCGGACTCCGGGGACGATCTCCCGGTCCCCGTCGACGTAGTCCACCCGCCCCGCCAAGCCCAGTGCGACCAGCCGTTGGATGTCCTCCGTCTCGACCAGTCGACGGAACTCGGCGCGTGCGGCGAATCGGCCGGTCCAGAACGTCATCTCCCGCTCCTGCACCACGATGCGCGCCGTTGTGAACGGGCCGACGTCACCGACGTGGTCGTAGTGGAAGTGGGTGAGCAAGAGGTGGGACACGTCGGCCGGCTCCACCCCCAGCAAGCGAATTCCCTCCGACGGCTCGCGAAAGTGCGTCCGGTTCCGCTTCGCCGCCACCGTCGAGGTGAAGCCCGCGTCCACCACGATGTCACCGAAAACGGTGCGTACCAGCCATACAGCGAAGTCGAGATGGCCGGGCTGCTCGTGAAGCTCTGGTGGTGGGTTGAGGAAGTGCTGGGCTTGGCTGCCCGCCTTCACTTCGCCGAACTTGACCGCGAAGACCTGGTGGTCGTGCATGGAGTCTGGTTCCTCCCTCGCCTTGTGCGCCGCCTCACTGTCGCGTATGTTCTGTCGACTGTCAACAGTTGAACGGGCGCGTGCGGTGTCGCGCAGTCAATCGCAGTCCACGATCTGACCAGGGACAGTACCCGCGTCTCACAGCTGGCACCAGACCTTGCCGCGCCCGATACCTGGGGCACATGGCTCGGTCCGGCGCTCGCCCTCATAGCCGTTGACAGTGACGGTGAGGAGAATCACAATGTTGCATGCAATTGTCGCCTCCACCGTGATCAGCGAGAGGGGAGCGGAGGTACAAGCAGCGCAAAGGGTGGACCCTGACGTTGAGACAGTTGCATGCACCATCGTCGAGCCCACCCCCGCTCACTGCCGCCGCCACCGCCACGGAAGCCGCGCCGCCCGCCCAAGCGCCCGGTCGGTTTCACAGCGCCCTGGGTCTGTGGTCATCGGCACCGATGCCCACCCGATTGACTTCACGTGAGGATCCGACAACCCCATGACTGTTCATCCGACAAGCTCCCGTCCCGGGACACTGTGGAGGCTGACCGCGATCGGCCTCGTAGCTCTAGCCCTTCTGGCCGTCGGCTGTTCCGGGGGTACGGCAGCCCCAGCGGGCGAGAAGGTCCTGCGGCTCGGCATGCCCGCCCCCGCGGTCAACCAAGATCCGGCCAAAGCGGTGACCGACTCGTTATGGGTGACCGAACTCGCCTACGATCCGCTCATCTTCCGGGCCTCCGACGGCAAACTTCAGCCTCGCCTGGCCGAGTCGTGGTCGTACATCGGCAACAACAACACGCTCTTCGAAATCAAGCTCCGAGCCGGCGTCCAGTTCAGTGACGGCACACCGCTGAACGCGGACGTGGTCAAGCGCAACTTCGAGTACTACGCCGAGACGTCGTCGGCGGCTTCGAAGATCAAGATGTTTTCGCAGCTCGAGGTCGTGAACGACCTGACGCTGCGCATCCACCTCTCCGAACCCCACCCGGCGATGCCCGAGCTGTTCACCCAAGCGAAGTTCGTCGGCGATCTGGCCAGCGGCGACGCCCTCGCGAAGCCGGACCTCATGACGACGCGGACGTTCGGCGCCGGACCGTACGTCCTGGATCCCAACGCGACCGTTCCCAAGGACACCTACACGTTCGTTCGCAACACGCGCTACTGGCAGCCGGAGGCGATCCACTACGACAAGGTCGTCGTCAAGGTGATCGCGAACGCGAACACCGCCCTGGCGGCGCTGAAAACCGGCCAGATCGACGCCATCCAGGGCGACTTCACCACCGCCAACGCGGCGAAGGAAGCCGGTCTGCAGGTCGCCAGCACACCACGGCAGTGGTTCGGCGTCATCATCGGCGACGCCAATGGCACGCTGGTGCCGGCGCTGAAAGACGTGCGGGTCCGCCAGGCCCTCAACTACGCGGTGAACCGGGAGAAGATCGCCAAGGGTCTGCTGGGCGACAACGGCGCTCCGACCGAGCAGATCGTCATGCCCGGCCAGTCGGGCCACAACGCTGCCAACTACTACACCTATGACCCGGCCAAGGCCAAGGACCTGCTGCGTGAGGCGGGCTACCCGGACGGCTTCACGATGCCGGTGACGACTCAGAACAAGCGTGGTCTGGGCCTGGTGGTTCAGGCGATGGTCGACGATTGGAAGGCCGTCGGCGTCACCGTCGACCTGAAGACCGAAGCCAACGACGGTACCTACAGCGAGGCCCAGACCGCGGCGAAGTTGCCGGTCTTCGGGGTGTCGTTCGGTAGTGATGGCGAGATCCACAACCTCGGTACGACGCTCTTCCAGAACTCCAAGACCTTCAACCCGTTCGGCATCTCCGACCCCGCGGTGGACAAGCTGCGCAGTGACGCCGCGGCGATCCCCACCGTCGAGGGCCGGGAAGCCCTGTATCAGCAGTTGGTGCGCCGCCTGGTGGAGACCGGCCGCTACGTGCCCGTCGTCGCGGTCCCGATCTACTACTACGCCAACGATTCCGTCCAGGGCCTGGCCGTGTCTCCGAGCGCGCAGCAAGCGAACCCGGTCGACTTCATGCCCGCCAAGTAGGCACACGCGAAGCTGAGTGTGTGGAAGGACTGCGTGTGACAAAGCTGATTGCCCGGCGTCTGGCCATCTCGGTGCCGCTGCTGTTCGTAGTGCCGTTCCTGACATTCGTGATGGCGACGCTGGCGCCGGGCGATCCGGCTCGCACAATCCTCGGGGACGACTTCACGCCCGAGGCGTACCAGGCGCTCCGTGCGGAGCTGGGCCTCGACAAGTCATTGTTCGCGCAGTACGCGGACTGGCTGCGCGGAGTCGTCCAAGGAGACCTCGGTACCTCACCGGTCACCGGGCTCTCCGTATCCAGCGAGATCCTCAGCCGGGTCGGCGTGACCGCGTCGTTGGTCCTTCTCACGACTGTGGTCGCGACTCTGATCGGGGTCGGGTTGGGAGTCGTCAGCGCCCTGCGCGCCGGCTGGCTGGCGAAGGCGGTCGACGTCATCTCGCTCGTAGGCTTCTCCTTCCCGAGCTTCTGGGTGGGCCTGGTCCTGGTCGCGTTCTTCGCCGTCAAGCTCGGCTGGTTCCCGGCCACCGGCTTCGTACCGATCGACATCTCCGCCCGGGCGTGGGCGCTGGCTCTCGCCCTGCCCGTCACCGCCCTCGCCGTCCACGCGATCGCGATGGTGGCCAAACAGACCCGTGACGCCATGCTCGACACTCTCAGCCGCGACTACATCCTGTCCCTGCGCGCCCGCGGGATCTCCGAGCGGTCGATCATCTTCCGGCACGCGCTCCGCAACGCCGCCATCCCGGTCTCCACCGTGATCGGTCTGGTGTTCATCAGCCTGCTCGACGGGACGGTTCTCGTTGAGAGCGTCTTCGCCATGCCGGGGTTGGGGGGACTGGTCGTCGACGCCACCCAACGACACGAGATACCGGCCATCCAAGGCATCGTGCTGACCTTCACCGTGGTAGTGGTGCTGATCAATCTCCTCGTCGATGTCCTGTACGGATGGCTCAATCCGAAGGCCCGAGTCTCATGACCTACGCCCTGACTCCCGATACGAACAGCGCCAGGCCTCAGCGCGTACGCTTCCTGCGGTCGTTGAGACGCCACCCGTTGGGCGCTCTCGCCCTGGGCCTGCTGCTGCTGTTGACGGCCAGCGCGATCCTGGCTGACATCCTCGCCCCTTACGACCCGACCGCGACGGACCTCGCCAACTCCCTGTCCGGACCGACTGGTGCCCACCTGCTGGGTACGGATTCCCTGGGCCGCGACCTCCTCAGCCGCCTGCTGTTCGGCGCGCGGGTATCGCTGACCGGCACCGCCCAAGCGGTCGCGACCCTCCTCGTCGTCGGTGTACCGATCGGCGTGTTGGCCGGCTATCTCGGCGGATGGGTGGACCGGGTCGCCGGGGGGATCATCGACATCCTGCTCGCCGTTCCCGGCATCGTGATGCTGCTTGTCATCATCGCCATCTTCGGCAACAACGAGTTCGTCGCGATGATCGCGCTAGGTGTGCTGGGCGCTCCGGGAATGGCCCGGGTCGTGCGGGGATCGACCATCGCGGTACGCAACGAGCTCTACATCAAGGCGGCCCGCGTGTCCGGGCTGACGACGCGCCACGTGCTCGTGAACCACATCCTTCCCCGGGTCTCCGGGCCCATCGTCGTGCGGGCCTCGTTGTTCGCCGGCACCGCCCTCCTCGTGGAGACCGGCCTCGGGTTCCTCGGATTCGGCGCCCAGCCGCCGGATCCGAGCTGGGGCAACATGGTCGCGGACGCGTCCCAGTTCGTGGCGATCGCGCCGTGGATGCTGGTGCCGGCCGGAGCGACCATCGCCGTGTCGATTCTGTCCTTCGGGCTCCTGGGCGACGCGATCCGTGACTCGACGGCCGCGCGCTCACGGGGCGCCGACCGGGTCAGGCGGAGAGCTGCCGGGAACCCGGGCGACACCCGGGCCCAATCCCCGGCCGAGACGCCGGACGACACCGACGGCGCCCTGCTGCGCGTTCGCGGCCTCACCATCTCCGTACCGGCCGCGACCGGCCAGACGGACATCATCTCGGACGTCACGCTCGAGATCCGCGCGGGTGAAACCGTTGGCCTGGTGGGGGAGTCGGGCTGTGGCAAGTCGATGACCGGCCGCGCGATCCTAGGCCTGCTACCCCAACCGGCAGGCGTGACCGACGGCCGGATCCAGTTCGACGGTCAGGACGTCACGAAGCTCGGCCCTCGCCAGCTGCAACGGCTTCGAGGCTCGCAGATCGCTCTGATCTCCCAGGAGCCGATCGCCAGTCTCGACCCCGTCTTCACTGTGGGGCATCAGTTGAAGGAGGTGCTGCGACGCCACCAACCCGGCAGCCGGGGGGAGATCAACCGCGCCGCCGTCGCTCTGTTCACCGACGTGAACTTGGGCGAGCCGGAGCGGGTCATGCGCAGCTACCCGCATCAGCTCTCGGGCGGGATGGCGCAGCGGGTCGCCATCGCCATGGCCCTGGCCGGTCGGCCCAGGTTGCTCGTGGCCGACGAACCGACGACAGCGTTGGACGTGACCGTGCAGGCCGAGATCCTCGGCCTGCTGCAGCGGCTGCAGCGGCAGACCGGTATGGCCGTGCTGATCATCAGCCACGACTGGGGAGTCATCGCCGACGTGTGCGAGCGGGCGTATGTCATGTACGCCGGGCAGATCGTCGAGCAGGCGCCGGTCCTCGACCTGTTCGACGCGCCACGACACCCGTACTCGGCCGGCCTGCTCGGATGCATGCCAGGTCGTGCGGCGAGGGGTGACCTGCTTCCCGCGATCGGCGGTCGGGTGCCTCAGCCCGGATTGTGGCCCACAGGCTGCCACTTCAGTCCCCGCTGCCCCATCGCCCAGGACGACTGCAGACAGAATCCGGTCGCGCTGAACACGACTGCGGCCGGCCACGCGTCCCGTTGCCTCTATCCCTTGCTCGTCGAAGAGAAGGTCTTCTCCAACGATGCCCGCTGAACCATTGCTCACGGTGACCGACCTGTCGGTCGAGTTCGAGTCCACCGACCGCCGGAGGGGACGGCAGCGGTTCCGGGCGGTTGACGGAGTGAGCCTGCGGCTCGAGCGGGGGGAGACCCTCGGGTTGGTCGGCGAATCGGGCTCGGGAAAGTCGACGATCGGAAACGCGGTGCTCGGGCTGGTGGCGGCCCAACCGGGCAGCCGGATCGTATTCGACGGCGAGGACATCACGCATGCGCCGCCGAAGCGGAGGCGGGCGCTCGGCTCCCGGATCCAGGTGGTGTTCCAGGATCCGTACAGCTCGCTGAACCCCTCCCGCACGATCGGGCAGACGCTCGGCGAGCCGTTGCGGGCCACCGGTGTCGACAGGCGGGAGACGCAGAGCAGGGTCGCCGAGGTGCTCACCAAGGTGGACATGGCCCCGGACGTGGCGAGCCGTTACCCTTCGCAGTTCTCGGGCGGTCAACGCCAGCGGATCGCGATCGCGCGGGCGCTGATCCGCAATCCGCAACTCGTCATCCTCGACGAGCCGACCAGCGCGCTGGATCTCTCCGTTCAGGCACAGATCCTGAACCTGCTCATCGCGCTACGCCGCGATTCACACCTCGCCTACCTGTTCATTTCCCACGACATCGACGTGGTCAGGTTCTTCTCCAGCCGGATGGCGGTCCTGCGGCACGGCAAGATCGTGGAACAGGGCGCCGTCGATGCTGTCATCGAGCGGCCGCAAGAGTCCTACACCCGCGAGCTGCTCGCCGCCGTCCCGGTGGCGGACCCTCGCGAGCAGCGCCGGCGCCGGGAATCACGGGCATCCTTGGTGACGGATTCCCGTTAGTCGTGGTGCGAGTCGCCACCGCGGACGGGCCGGCGAGGACGAGGGCTTGGGACCATCAACGCCTTGATACGGGCTTCCCTGGCCTTCCTCATGTGCTCGGTCACGGCGTCCTGGGCCAGATCCGGCTCGCCCGACGCGATCGCCTCGATGATCGCTTGATGCTCCTCCAGGTTCTTGCGGACCCGGTCGGGATCGGCGTAGGTGCTGACTCCCGAGCGGCGGACCATGTTCTCCACCTGGTCTAGGAACCGTACGAGGTAGGCGTTGGCCGTCGCACGGCGGATGACCCGGTGAAACTCCAGGTTGAGCTTGTTGCCCTCAACGGTGTCGCCGCTCTCGGCGCACTTGGCCGCGGATCGCTGGATCTGCAGCAGCCGGTCGAGCAGGCCGTCCGGCGGCCGGGACGTCACCGTGAACACGGCCAAGCCTTCGAGGGCACTACGGATGAGGTAGATCGAGAAAACGTCGTCGATCGTCATGGGCTGGACGACGGACCCGCGATTGGCGATACGACTCACGAGGTGCTCGTCGGCGAGGCGCCGCAACGACTCGCGCACGGGCGTGCGACTGACCGCGAGCGCATTCGCCAAATCCTCTTCGCGCAACCAGGTCGACGGTGAAATGACGCCGTCGAGAATGGCCTCACGCAGCGCGTCCGTCACCGCATCCGTGGTGGAGCCGCGCTTGCTCTGGTGCAGGTACTGCCGCACCGACTCCGCGATGAGAGGCCACGTGCTGTCGTCCGCCCGATCCGTCGACAGATAACTCGGATCGCTTTCGGTGGTCACCCGCGCCGCGCTTCACTATGGGACTGCACCGACCCACGATATCAAGAGAATCCAGTTCGTATCCAACCAGCATCCAATCGCATCGGCGCGACGATCACGCCAGGTCATCCCGGTCCGCGTCTCGTCGCCGCGACGCGAGAACGGCCCTCAGGAACGCGACCAATGCCACGGGCTGGTCGAGCATCAGGTGATGGCCGGCCAGCGGAATGGACAGCGACGTCGTGGCCTCACCCAGACGCTGCGCCATGGCGGCCGCCCGGGACTCGCTGAGCAAACCGTTCTCCGCCGCGACCAGCCACACCGGGACGAGCGCGGCCCGCAGGTCCTCGAGGTGCAGTTCGTCGCGCAGAAAGATCCGACGGTCGGTCTTCCAGGTCCAACCGCCGTCGACGTAGCGCACCGACGCCGCCGCGATGTGCTGGACGATCGATGGGATCTGGTTTCCGTGCCGGTCGGCGGGCGTCGTTCGGAACGCGGCCGCGGCCTGCTCTTTGGTGGCGAACGTCCGGCCGGTGGACGTGGCCCGGCGGCGCAGGCGCTGGAGTTCGGTCGGACCACGCCGGCGGGCCGTCACGTCGAGGACGACGAGGCCGTCCAGGCGAGCGTGTCCCCGCAGCCCGGCCAGCAGGGATACGAGACCGCCCATACTGTGACCGACCAGGATGGGTTTGGACGGTGTGCGGGCGAAACGGTCGACCACCGCCAGGACCTCGTCCGCCCACCGTGACAAATTGTAGCCGTCCGATCGCCATTCGCTGTCGCCGTGTCCGGACAGGTCGACGGCCACGACGTGGCGCTCGGCGGCCAGCCACGGTGCGATGTGGTCCCACCAGTGCGAGTTGGCCGCGCCGCCGTGGACCAGGACAAGTCCCGGCCGCCCGGGCGTACCCCATTCCCGGGCGTGAACCTTGATGCCGTCGCACTCGAGCCACGTCGACGTCGCCGGCCGCGACAGCCCGGCCCGCAGCCACGCCGACAGGTCGGTGAACGACTCCGGCGCGGGCGAGGCCGGCGACTCAGCCATGCCGACGCTCGCGCAGGACGACCACGGCCGAGCCGGGGCACGTCGATGCCCCGCCGGCGTTGTGAATGTCGAGATCCAGCCGGACGACGAGATCTCCGTCCGTCCACCGGGCATCGGTCACCACACCGATGACGGTGAGCACGTCGCCCTTCTGGTTGACCGACCGGTACCGGCACTCGAGTTCGGTGACGATCGCGTCGTCGCCGAATGCGGCGTGCAGCGCGTTGTGCAGATAGGCCAAGCGGAGGTTGCCCATGCCGAACGCACCCTGGTCGTTGCCCGCGGACCGGGCCGCCTCATCATCCATGTGGATGTCGATGAACTCGTCATTGACGGCCGCGTACCGGTTCCAATTCATGCTATCGGTCCGCCGGGTCCACGGTGGCAGAGGTGTTCCGGCCCGGATGTCGGAGGCCGCGAGCATGTCGGCCGGGCGGCTCGTGGAGCTGTTCACGACGCGTACCGCAGGAGCGTTCCGGTCCGGAGCCGGACCAGCTCGTGCCCTTGGTTCACCCACTCCTCTTCCGTCGACACGAACCGGGTGTCGCCGAGCCGGGTGACGCGGCTGCGCACGCCGGCCAGCCGCGACCGCGTCGAGATGACGTCCCCCGGCCGGATCGGTGCGCCGTAGCGGTCAGCCTGTCCACCGTTCATGACATGGGGATGGCGCGGAAAGTCCGACCTGGCGGCGCCATCCGGGGCGGGCGGGGTGGTGAGCAGCCAGGCGAACGGGTTGAAGTCGCGAGGGGCGATGATGCCGGCCCACCGGGTCGTCGCCGCGTACTCCTCGTCGACGTAGAGCGCCGGCGGCCGCTCGGGCCAGTACGTGGCGATCGCCCAACGCCGGATGTCCGTCGCGGTGACGGGCGGCGAGGGGGTGAGCTTGGTCCACTGTGGACTATCTGTCATCTTTCCCGTCACCCTTCGGCGGCATTCGGCGTGATCGCGACATCGGTGTCGGTCTCGACGGCGCCCAGGTCGATGAGCTCGGCGATGTCCGCCGCCGACAGCCCGGTCCAGGACTGGACGACCCGGACCGTGTCCTGGCCGAGCGCGGGCGCTGGAGCCGTCGGCGCCACTTCGCCGTCGATGCGCCAGGGCGCGCCCACGACGATCTGCGGCCCCAGCGTCGGATGGTCGAGCTCGCGCAGCAGCCCTCGCTCACGCACGTGCTCGTCGTGCAGGATGTCGTCGCCACCGAACACTTTCGTCGCGGGCACATCCACGGCGTGCAGCGCGGCGACGACCTCCGTCACATCCCGGGCTGAGGTCCACGTGGCGATGCCGGACTCCGCCGCTCGCCGCTCGTCCTCGCTGACCGCCGCCGACAGGTCCAGGCCCAGCACGGCGCTGATCCGGTCGCGATCCCGGGCGTCGCGAGCGGCGATGGCGACCCACTCGTCGTCGCCCTCACATGGGAAGACGCCGTAGGGCCACAGGTCATAGAGCCCGTTGCCCGCGCGCCAGGGCACGCGGCCCACGAGCTGGTACTCGACCACGGAGTCGCCGACCAGGCCGGTGATCGCCTGCTGGGCCGAGACGTCCACCGCCGTTCCCGCTCCGCCGCGTCGGCGGGCGAGCAGTGCGGCCAGGGCACCCACCGCGGCCACCGTGCCGGTGCGGAGGTCGACGGAGTCGCGGACCTCCACCGCGGGACCATCGGCGTAGCCAGTCAGATGGCCCAGACCACCCATGGAATTGAAGATCGACGCGTAGCCGGCGTAGCCGGGATCCGTCCCGCCGCGGCCGGCGCTGGAGATGCACACGACGACCACGTCGGGGTTGGCGCCCTTGAGATCGTCGTAGGTGAGGTTGAGCCGTTCGAGCACGCCCGGCCGGAAGTTCGACACGATCAGGTCGGCACCCACCGCGAGGCGGTGCAGGAGGGCACGCCCCTGCGGGACCCGAAGGTTGATTCCCACGCTCTGTTTGTTCAGGTTGACCGAGTTGAATCGAGCGGATCTGTTCAGGCCGGCCTCGTCATTGTCGGGCATCTGCCGGAACAGGTCAGGCTGTGCGCTCGACTCGACCTTCACGACCTCGGCGCCGAGCATGGACAGCAGCTCGGTGGTGTACGGTCCCGCGGCGACCCAGGTGAGGTCGAGGACGCGGATGCCGGTGAGGGGATCGCGGGCGGGTAGGCCCCGGCCACCTCGCGCGGACGGTTGACGTGGCAGCTCAAGCGCCACCGACCAGATCCGAGGCGGTCCACCCACCTGCGCGCTCTCCGTCGTCGCCGGCGCGGGCGGCCAACCCGCGGGGCCCGGCAGGGCCCGGCCGCCGAAGGTGTAGCCAGGGCGTGGCACCACGAGGCTCAGCCCGGCCGCGGTCACCTCGCTCAAGTCGCCGCGTTTTGCGGCATGCTCCAAGGTGAGCAGAGCCGGCGCGTCGGAGTAGTAGCCAATCGGCGTCCCGAGCGGGGCCAACTGGTCATAGATGTCGCGGGCGCGCCGAGTGGCGCACCAGGTGCGGATGATCTCGTCCAGCGCCGCCGCGTTCGTCTCCCGGGCGCCCCGGGTGGCGAAGCGTGGATCGTCGACGAGGTCGGGGCGGCCGATACCGGTCGCGAGGCTGGCCCAGAAAGCGTCCTGGGTCGGCCGTACGGTGATGTACCCGTCGAGGCAGGGAAAGATCCCGCCGTAGTCGTAGCCGCGGTCGGCCCGGTTGGCCCGGATGCCCTGGTTCAGCTGACGGTCGATGGTGACCCGGCCGAGCGAGATCGCGACGTCCTGCTTGGAGACGTCGGCGAAGGCACCGACGCCGGTCTCGAGCCGTCGCATGGTGAGGGCCAGGGCCAGGAAGGCTCCGACGTTGCCGGCGTCGTAGTCGGTCAGGTGCCGTCCCGCCTTCACCGGTGGCCGATCCGGGAACAGCTCGTAGCTCAATCCTCCCGGCAGCAGAAGACCCTCCCCGCCCGCATGGAACACGTCCAGCTCGGTGCCGGGGCGGCCGGCCCCCGGGCCGCTGAAGCCGTAGGGGCGGATGGACACATAGACCACGCCGTAGTCATGAGCGAGCTTGTGCGGGGACAGGCCACGGTCCTCGAGTTCCTGCGCACTGGCTGAGCCGATCATGATGTCGGTCGCCGCGAGGAGTGCGGGCACGGTCGGGTCGGCGGGGTCGTGGAGGTCGGCGACGACGGTCCGCTTGCCGGTGTTGGTGTAGATGAAGACCGCACTGTCGGGGGCGGTACCCGTGGGGCCGAAGCCTCGCACCCAGTCCCCGCCCGGCGGCTCCACCTTCACCACGTCCGCCCCGAACTCGCCGAGAACCTTGGCGCTGTACGCGACAGCGATGTCACCTGAGAGTTCCAGGACCCTCAGGCCGGCGAGGGCGGTGAAGCTGTCCATGGCGCATCCATCCCGGCGCGCGGCTGGGGGAAGCGGCGACGCCTTGATTTCTCGATCGGACTGGGGCGAGCCACGCGGTCGGAGCGGGTCTGCGTCCGCAGCATACAGGTTGCGTGCAATCGCGCCAATCTGGTGTGAGCATAAAACGCCTTGTGAGACCAGGGCTTTCGAATGGTCGTGCCTGAGGGATTGACACATCTAGGAATGGCTTACAAAGATGTTGCATGCAATCTCCATCCCGGCTCACGTGCGCCTGCCGTGCCCCGTACGAGATGAGGACTCCATGGGCTTGACCGCAGCTGACCTTCCCCCGATGGTCGAAGCGCTACGAGCACGTATCGGGCAGAAGTACGAACTCGAGCAGGTGAACCGGCTCATCACCTCGGACATCATCGCCCGGTACGCGCTCGGCGTCGGCGACGACAATCCGCTGTTCTGCGAACCCGAGTACGCGGCGTCGACGCCCTTCGGCCGGGTGATCGCACCACCGACGTTTCTCGCGACCGTGGCCAGGTCCAGGCCGCAGGGACTGCGCGGCGTACACGCCCTCTTCGCCGGCCTGCGGATCGAGTTCCAACGCCCCGTGTGCGAAGGCGACCGGTTGAAGTCCATCACCGCGCTGGACTCCCTGGAGGAGAAGCAAGGCAAGTACTCCGGAACGAGCTACATCCAGCAGAACGTGACGACGCACTCCAACGGCGACGAGCTTGTCGCCACGGCCACGAGTTACAGCTTCCGGACCCTGCGGGACGAAGCGCGGGAGCGGGGGAAGTACCAGGCGCTCACCCGCAAGACGTACTCCGCCGACGAGATCGCCGAGATCAAGCAGAAATACCTGGACGAGGTGAAGGCGCGGCGCGGCAGCGGCCTGCTCGACCTGAGCCAGGTCAAAGTCGGCGACGAGCTTCCCTCGCTCATCAAGGGTCCGCTCAGCGTCGCCGACGTGATCTGCTGGCTGAACGGTGTCGGCGCGGGCGTGTTCATCAAGTCCTCGCGGCAGTGGTACGAGTACCTCAACCGCCACCCCGCCGCCGGTATGGTCGACGAGTACGGAGTGCCGGATGCGCCGGAGTGCGTGCACTGGGACGAGCGGATCGCCAAGAAGATCGGCATGCCCGGACCGTACGACTACGGTTGGCAGCGCTGCGCCTGGCTCGGGCACCTCGTGACCGATTGGATCGGCGACCGCGCCTGGGTCCAGCAAATCAAGATCGAGCTGCGCGCGCCCAACTACGTCGGCGACCTCACCACCCTGACCGGTTCGGTCACCTCGGTCGACCCCGACGCCAAGTCGCTCACGGTACAGATGCAGGCCGTCGACCACCGTGGCCGCCTGACCGCCAAGGGTGAGGCGCGGGTCGTCACCGACGTTCCTCATCTCGGGGCGGCACATGTATAGGGAAGGAGCCGCGGCCGCCGGACCCGTGCGGGGTACGAAGGTTCTGGTGCTCGGGCGCGGCCTACCGATCGACTGTGCGTCGATGTTCCTCGCGGATGTGGGCGCGGACGTCGTGATGGTCGAGGATCCCGGTTCGGGCCCCGCCATCGACGAGGTGGACCCGGTGATCGACGGCCTGGGCTACCAACGCCTGGCGTTCTGCCGCAACAAACGATCGGTTGCCCTCAGGGCGAGCGATGCGGCGGAGCTGGAGGTCATCCATCGGCTCCTCGACTGGGCCGACGTGGTTCTCTACGACTCGGCGAATCCGATCGGCCGGAACTTGGCGGGAGTCCTCCGTCGGCTCGCCACCCACAGGCCCGAGCTCATCACCTGTGACGGCAGCACCTGGGGCAGCTTCGGGGAGCGGGCCGGCTGGGCCGGCAACGACCTGATGCTTCAGGCGAGCGCCGGGTGCATGGACCTCACCGGCGAGGCCGACGACCCGCCCACCCGGGCCGGCGCGTCCATCTTCGACTTCGTGTCCGGTACGTACGTCGCCATCGCTGTGCTGGCCGCCATTTTCCGCCGCCAGACGGCGGGCGCGGGTCAGCGGATCGAGGTGGCCGGGTACGACACCGCGGTCACGCTCCTGAGCAACATGGCCTCCGCCTACTTCGCCACGGGCGAGCACCGGTCGCGGCTGGGCACAGGCCACATTTCGATATTTCCGTACAACGCGTTCCGGACCTCCGACGGTGAGATCGTCATCGCGATCTTCACCCAGGCCTTCTGGTCGAAGTTCTGCGTCGGTATCGGGCGTCCGGATCTGCTGGAGAACCCGCGATACAAGACGATCCCCGATCGGATGCGGGCCAAGGACGAGCTTTCCGCCATTCTCGACGCGCTGTTTCTCCAGCGAACAACCGACGAGTGGAGCGCGATCCTGCAGGAGGCCGATGTGCCATACGGCCCCGTGCTACCGGTCGGCCGGGCCCTGTCCCTCGACCAGACCACCCACCGAGGTATGACGCCGACGATGGCTGGACTTTCCCGCCCGGTGAGGATGATCGGTTCACCGCTGCGGTTCCTGCTCTCCGACGGCTCGACCTACCACCCCGCGGCGCGGCGGGCGCCCCGCGTCGGTGAGCACGATCCAGCGAGCATCCTGTCGCCGTCGGATGCTCAACCCGAATCGAGCGGCCAATGAACCAGTCCCCACCCAACCTGCCGCTGTCGGGGATCCGGGTACTCGACTTCACCCGGATGTTTGCCGGACCTTGGTCGGCGGAGATCCTGAGCGATCTCGGAGCCACGGTCGTCAAGGTCGAGGAGCCGCGCATCGGTGACCCGACCCGACGCCACCGTCCACTCGTCGGCGACGAGAGCTCCTACTTCATGGCGGTCAACCGGGGCAAGAAGAGCCTCGCGATCGACGCTCGTACGGGGGAGGGCCGCGAGGTTCTCCGCACCGCGATCCGCGCGGCCGACGTTCTGGTGGAGAATTTCCGACCGGGGGTGATGCGACGCCTCGGACTTGAGTATGAGACGGCCAAGAAGATCAAACCCGATCTCGTGTACTGCTCACTGTCGGGGTTCGGCGCGACCGGCCCGATGCGGGAACGGATCTCGTTCGACATCGTCAACCAGGCATTCGCCGGACTGATCGACGTCACCGGGCACCCGGGCAATCGCGCGTCCCGGATCGGCGTACCGATCGGGGACCTGTCGGGCGGCCTCTACATGTCGATCGCCGTCCTCGCCGGTCTCGTCAACCGCGACACCACCGGCCTTGGCTGTTGGATCGACCTGGGATTGCACGACACGCTCATCACCTTGCTGGCCGACGTCGGTCAGCGGCACCTCCTCAACGCCGAGCCGGTGTCCCGGGTGGGCAACCTCCACCACGCGGTCGCGCCGTACGGATGCTTCCCGACACGCGACGGATGGATCGTGCTCTCCGCGTACGCGCCGGCGGACTGGGACCGGCTGGTCGAGGCACTGGGTCTGGCCCCGGACGACGTGAGTGCGTTCGGTTCGTTGCAGAGTCGGGTCACCAACCAGCAGGCCCTGCAGGAGCTGCTGGAAGGCCGGTTGCGCCAGGACTCCACCGAGGCCTGGCTGGCCCTGCTCAGAAGGCACGGCATCGGCTGCGACGAGGTTCTCGACATCCGCCAGGTCCTGGAGTCGACCACGCTGGCGTCACGGGATCTGGTGTACGAGGCGAAGGGCGGAGACCGGGACGCATTCCGCCTGCTCGCCTCACCGATAATCCTCGACGGTACGCGGTTGGGCACCGGGTCGGTCGCTCCGCGCCTGGGCGAGCACACGGTCGAGGTACTGACGGAGCTCGGATACTCACCCGACCAGGTGCGGGTCCTGACCGACGCGGGAACCGTCAAGGTGGGCCCGTGACCACCCGGACCGCAACGTCCCTTCAGGCCAAGCCGGCTCCGACGCCCACCCCGGAGACGGCCGAGTACTGGCAGGCCGCCGCCCGCGGGGAGTTGCGCCTGCCCTACTGCGGCGTGTGCGAGCAGTACGTCTTCTATCCACGGGCTGCCTGCCCGACCTGCTGGTCCACGGAACTGACCTGGACGACGATGTCCGGACGTGGACGACTTCACTCGTATCTGATCAGCCATATCGCCGCACCGGGCTTCGAGGAGGACGTCCCGTATGCCATCGCGATCGTTGAACTGGAGGAGGGACCCCGCCTCATGAGCTCGGTTCGGGGGATCGCCCAGACCCCGGAGGCGCTGGTGCTCGACATGCCACTCGTCGTCGACTTCGAACCGCGTGGGGACGTCATGCTTCCGGTCTTTCGACCGGGGCCGGTCGACGACCGTGGCTAGGCCCGCGGGCGGAGCCATCGTCGGCGCCGCGGAGACGACGAAGCTGGGCGTGATCAAAGATCAGTCGGCTCTCGAACTGCACGCGGAGGCGGCGCGGCTGGCCGTCGCGGACGCGGGACTGACCCTGAACGACATCGACGGACTGGCGACGGCGGGCCTTCCCGTCATCACCGTCAGCCATCACCTCGGGATGCGGCCGCGCTACCTGGACGGCACCTACATCGGCGGCGGATCGTTCCTGCTCCACCTTCGCCACGCCGTCGCGGCAATCCAATCCGGCCTGTGCGAGACCGTCCTCATCACCCACGGGGCCTCCAACCGTTCCCGCATCGGCCGTCCGCCCCGGATCACCGACCCGGCATCGCCGCCGGGCCAGTTTGAACAGCCCTACGGTGCGTTCACACCACCGACCCTGTTCCCGATCGGTGTGCTCCGGTACATGAAAAAGTACGGTCTGACCCACGAACAGTTGGCGTCGGTGGCGGTCGCTCAGCGGATGTGGGCCAGTAAGGTGCCGCGGGCGATGTTCCGCGACCCGATCACAGTCGACGACGTGCTCGCGTCCCGCATGGTGGCGTACCCCATGCACCTTCTCGAGTGTTGCCTCGTGACCGACGGCGGCGGCGCCGTCGTCGTGACGTCGGCGGACCGGGCCGGAGCTGGATCTTTCCCCAAGCCGCCGGTCTTCGTCCTCGGCGCCGGCGAGGCGTGTGAAACCTCGATGGTCTCGACGATGCGCGACCTGACGACATCGCGCGCGTTCGTCGACGCGTCCACGGCGGCGTTCGCCGAAGCGCGCCTGGGGCCACCCGATGTCAACCACCTCATGGTCTACGACGCCTTCGCCCACCTGCCGGTCTACGCCCTCGAGGACTGCGGTTTCGTGGAACGGGGCCAAGCCGGGGCATTCATCGCCGATGGTCACACGCGGCCCGGGGGAACCTTGCCGATGAACACCAACGGCGGCGGCCTGAGCTACACCCACACCGGGCTCTACGGGATTTTCCTCCTCCTGGAGGCGGTGCGTCAGGTTCGTGGCGAGGCCGCCGCCCAGGTCCCGAACGTCAACGTGAGCATGGTTCAGGGCGTTGGCGGCATGTTCGAGGCCGCCGGAACAGTAATCTTGGGGAGCCATGATGCCTACACCGGCTAGGACCGGGATTCCGGTTTACCGCTATCTCGCGCAACGCTTCTATCGCGAGGATGTCCGTGCGGTCTTCGTGCTGACCGGCGATGGCAACATGTACTGGGACGCCGTCCTGGCCGAGTACCCGGACGTACGGTCGATTCACGTCCGCCATGAGCACTGCGCGGTCTCGATGGCGCTGGCCTACGCCCAGAAATCGGGCCGCCTGGGCGTCGCCTCGGTGACGTGTGGACCTGGACTCACCCAAACAATGACCGCCCTCGCGACGGCCGCAGCCGCGCGGATACCCCTGCTCATGCTCGCGGGCGAAGGTCCGCTGCACTCGCCGTGGTACAACCAGGGGATCGACCAGGCGCCCCTCGTTCGGGCCACCGGCGCCGAGTATATCCAGGTCCACAGCCTGGCAACGTTGCCACGGCTGGTCACCCAGGCGTTCTATCTCGCCCGCGCCGAGCGTCGCCCGGTCGTCCTCGGCGTTCCGATGGACCTCCAACAGGAAATGATCGACATAGACGAGCACCCGGTCGGGGCCGAGGACGGCATCGGCCGACTGCCCGATGCCGGGTCGCGACTGCCGCATCCGGAGTACATCCGCCGAGCCGCCCAACGGGTCCGATCGGCGACCCGGATCGTCGTGTTGGCCGGGCGCGGAGCAACCGCCAAGGACGCGACCGATGCGTGCGTAGAGCTCGCCGAGCTCTGCGACGCGGCACTGGCCACGACCCTGCCTGTGCGTGGCCTCTTCGCCGGCCACCCACGAAGCATCGGCGTCGCCGGCGGCTTCTCCCACGCCGTGACACGCGAGGTGTTCGACCGCTGCGACCTGGTCATCGCCGTCGGTGCCAGCATGACGAGCTTCACGACGAACAGTGGACAGCTCATCGACCCGCAGCGGGTGCTGCAACTGGATGACAGTCCTGGTGGCCTCAGGCACGCACGGGCGGTCGCGAGCTCGCACGTGGGCGCGGACGCGGCGGCGGGTGTGCGGGCGCTGTTCGACGAACTCACCGGCCAAGGCTTCACCGGCGACGGAGGCTGGGATGTCGCTTCGTACGCATCGCGTGTCCGTGCCGAACCGGCCGACCGCACCGCCTACGACATCAAGGATGGATACCTTGACCCCCGATCGGTGATCGAGGTCTTCGACCGTCTCGTGCCACGCGACTGGGAACACGTCAACGCGGCTGGCCACTGCGGGTATTTCGCTACGCACATGCACGATGTGCCGGCGGCTCACTTCCTGACCATCAGGGAGTTCGGGGCTGTCGGAAACGGCATCAGCTACGCGGCCGGTGTCGCGATCGCCCGACCAGGATCACCGGTGATCCTGGTCGAAGGGGATGGCGGGGTCATGATGCATGTGCAGGAACTCGAGACACTGCAACGATACGGTCTCAAGATCCTGATCTGTGTTCTCAACGACGGTGCCTTCGGATCCGAGGTTCACAAACTCCGGGCGGCCGGCCTGGCCGATCGGGGGGCCACCTACGGACGCAACGACATCGCTCGGGTGGCCCGTGGCTTCGGACTGCGCGGTCTGACGATTCGCCAGATCGAGGACATACCTCCGGCCCTGGAAGAGTTCGCGTCAGGCAGCCAGTCGATGCTTCTGGACATTCTGGTCTCCGACTCAGTCATGTCACCCGGAATGAACCGACGCGTCGGCGGCATACTCCCAGCCCGCCGCGGAGCGATCGGATGACGTGCCGCCGCGAATAGGGGAGGTCAGAGCAAGCCGTGGTCGCGGGCGTAGACCGCCGCCTGGGTTCGGTCGCGTAGCCCGAGGCGGCCGAGAATCCTTGAGATGTGGTTCTTCACCGTGCCTTCGCTCAGGTAGAGCCGCCTGGCGATCTCGCGGTTCGTGGAGCCGGTGGCGACGAGCCGCAGCACCTCGACCTCCCGGCCGGTGAGCGAGTGCCCGGCCTGGTCGACGGGTGGTACGGCGGCGGTGCGGGTGAGCGCCGCGGCAAGACGCGCCGCCGCGGCCGGGTCGAACTGGACGACACCCGCGTGGGCCAGCCGGACGGCGTCGGCCAGTTCCCGGGACGGCCGGTCCTTGAGCAGGTATCCGCTCGCGCCCGCGCGCAGCGCCGCCACGACATACTCCTCGTCGTCGAACGTGGTGAGCATGACCACACGGCACGCCGGGGCCCGGCCGCGCAGGACGGAGACCGCCTCGATGCCGTCCATCGTGGGCATCCGTACGTCCATGAGGACGACATCCGGGGAGAGCGCGAGCACCAGCTCGACGGCGGCGCGGCCGTCGCCGGCCATGCCGACGACGGTGATGCCGGGCTGGATGTCGAGCAGGGACGCGATGCTCTCCCGGATGAGCTGCTGGTCGTCCACGACGAGGACACGGACCTGCTCGGTCACGACGCGGTCCGGCGAGGAATGGTGACGGTGAGCCTGGTGCCGGTCCCGGGTCCGGTGTCCACCTCGACGGAACCACCGGCGAGCTCGACCCGCTCCCGCATCCCGAGCAGGCCGAAGCCTTCCCGCTCCGGCGCGAAGCCCCGCCCGTCATCGGCCACGACCAGCCGCGCCCGCGACGGATCGCAATGGACGTTCACCGCCACGGTGGTGGCGTGGGCGTGCCGGCGGGCGTTGGTGAGTCCCTCCTGCGCGGCCCGGTAGATCGCCAGGAGCGCGGCGGAGTCGTGCCCGGTCTCGTCGCCGGTGCAGTCGAGGGTGACGTTCAGCCGCCCGTCGCCGGCCTCGCGGGTGAGGTCGGCGAGTGCCGACGACAGCCGGAAACGTTCGGTTTCCGCGCGCAGCGTGCGGACCGACTGGCGGACGTCCTCCAGCGCCCGCCGCGCCGACTGCTGCGCGTCGTCAAGGGCCCGCCGGGCGACCCCGGGATCCCGTTCGCTGAAGGCGGCGGCCTTCTCCAGCAGTACGGCGATCGCCGTGAGATGGTGACCGAGCCCGTCGTGGATATCGCGGGCCAGCCGGTTGCGTTCTGCGGTGGCGGACAGCTCCGAGACCCGGGCCGCGTACTCGCGCAGCTTGGCGTGGGACTCCTCCAACCGTACCCGGCCGCGCTGCTCCTGGACCGCGACCGCCGCCATGGCGATGGTCAGAACCAGACCGACGATGAACATCAGCAGGTCGGACACCTGCTCGACCTGGCGAGGCCAGTCCGGGACCGTCAGTTCGAAGGCGACCACCACGAAACCGACACAGACCACCCCGATCGCGATGGCGGCCGCGCGGCCGAACGCGAAGTACGCGGTGAACGGCAGCAGGAGGAACAGCACCCGGGACATTCCCGACCCATCCGCCGCGGCCACCAGCGCGTACAGGGCGAGACGGGCGGTCAGCAGCGCGACCGCCGAGCCGGGCGGCGTCCTGACCGGGTAACGGCGGCGCTCGACGTGGTCGAGCACGGCCAGCACGGCCAGGCCACCCGCGAACGGGACCAGGTGGGTGCCGCCGAGGCCGATGATGCTCGCGTAGCCGCCCGCGACCAGCACCACGCCGTAGAGCAGGGGCGACAGCCACGGCACCGGGCGCAAAGAGGGCACGCTCGCAGGCTACGGCAGGCAGCGATGATCGATCGATAGCCCGATCGGCACGTGCCGGTCGGCACCCCGGCACCGGGTAATCATGGCCGCAGGTACCCCTGGTCGGCACTTATCCGGCCTGCTCCGCGCTCCTACCGTCGCCACCATGACTTTCCTGCTTCGTTTCGGCGCCGTCTGCGGCTTGCTCTCCGGCCTGTTCATCGCCCTCCCCGGGGCGGTCGAGGCGTTCACGGGCGAGACCGCGGTCACCAGCTTCGTCCTCGGCGTGTCACCCGCGCTCGCGGTGCCGTTGCTCACCGCCCTGCACATAGGCCAGATGCACGCCGCCGGCGCACTCGGCTCGATCGGGTACGCCGTCAACCTCATCGGGCTCGGCCTGTTCGGCGGTGCCGCGTACGCCCTGAACCTCGTCCTCTACTATCTCGGCGAAACCGTGGCGGACGACCTCGCCGCCCCCACGAGGGCCGCGCTGCTCGGCAGCGCCCTGGTGTTCACGGCCGGCACGGTGCTCTTCACGATCGCCATGGTCCGTGCCCGCGTCTATCCCCGCATCCCGGTGTGGATCTATGGCATCGCCCTGCCCGTGTTCGCCATCGCGGCCCGGCTCCCCGACACCCCGCTGACCAGCGCCCTGCACGTGGTCGTCGGAGCCACGCTGGCGTGGCTGGCCACGGCCATATGGCGCCGTGCTCGTGCTGCCTATGGCACCCCAAGGACGGGCTGACGCAGACGGCCGTCGTCCGTTTCGCACCTGGGCCCTATGCTCCGAGTGGTCCATGGAGGAGGAGGGAGTTGGCCGTGGTTGAGCAGCGTCAGGCCCAGCGGCGCGTCAGGGTGCCGAAGGGCGTTCGCCCCACCGGCGAGGATCATCGGGCGACGCCCTTCGAGCTGTTCTTCGACCTGGTCTACGTCTTCGCGGTCACGCAGGTCACCGGCTACATGGCGGAGGAGCACAGCGCTCACGGCGTCCTGCAGGGGCTGCTGATGCTGGCCCTGCTGTGGGGGACCTGGTCGGGCTACACCTGGCTGGGAAACCATTCGCGAGCCGATGAGGGGTTCGTGCGGGCGGGGATGGTCGTCGCGATGGCGGCGATGTTCGTGGTCGCCTTGACCATTCCCGAGGCGTGGCGCGACGGACCCGGGGGCCTGGACGGCCCTCTCGTGCTGGTGTGCGCCTACCTGCTGGTCCGCTGCGTGCACCTCGCGGTGTACGCCGTGGCCGCCACCGGTGACACCGGGCTGCGGCACCAGATCGTGATCACCTGGCTGCCGATGACGGCGGGCGCGGCTCTGCTGGTGTCCGGGGCGCTGCTGGGTGGCTGGACCCAGACGCTGCTGTTCACCGTGGCCCTCCTGGTGGACTGGCTCGGCATCTACCTCACCGCCAGACGCGGCGGCTGGCGGCTGCACAGCCCGGCCCACCTGACCGAACGGCACGGCCTGTTCATCATCCTGGCCATCGGCGAATCGGTCGTCGCCATCGGTGTCGGCGCCGCCGACCGTCCCATCAGCACGCCGCTGCTGCTCGCGGCCATTCTCGGCGTCGCGGTCGCCGTTTGCCTGTGGTGGCTGTACTTCGACGTGGTGTCACTCGCCGCCGAGCACCGGCTCGTCGAGGCACGAGGCCGAGCCAGGGTCAACCTGGCAGTCGAGGCGTACACGTACGGGCATTTCCCCGTCGTCGCCGGCATCGTCCTGGCCGCCCTCGGCGTCGAGGGCGTGCTGGCACACGCCAGCGAGGGCAAACCGTTAGGCGCCTTCTACGCGCTTCCGCTCTTCGGCGGCCTCGCCCTGTACCTGGCCGGCCACCTGCTGTTCGAGCGCCGCATGCACGGCGCGCTGAGCCTTCCGCGGCTGGTAACGACCTGCGTGTTGCTCGCCGCCATGCCGGCCGCCGTCGTCCTCCCACCACTTGCCGCGCTGACCGGCTCGGTGGCCGTCCTGACCGCCCTCATCGTCATCGAGACCACGCGCAACGCGCAGGTCCGACGTAGCCTCCGCGGCACACTGCGACATGACGAACAGCAGTGACCGCCTGATCCGCTCCCAGGTCGAAGGAGTTCTCACCTTGTGAGACTGAGGGCGATGAGCGGGTTGTGGAAGTCGTCGCGTGCCCAGCGGGTACCTTCGGCGATGTCGGTGAAGTTCAGCAGGCGTAGCGCGCCGATCGCGTAGCTACGCATGGCGGCGTGCCGATCGTGTAGCTACGCATGGCCGGCCAGGATCGACCCTTCACGCGCTGTCTCAGGATCGGAGAACTCCCTCAACCCCCTGGGTTCCCGGCCTGGGTGGGTGGCGCTCTCGTGCCGGTCCGGTTCAGCGTCGGAACCGTCCGGCGAAGCGGCTTCTCTTGCCGTGGTAGAGGAGGGTCCAGGTGCCGTCGTGGTTGCGGCGGGTGCGGTAGCGGTCGGGGTGGGTTGCTTTGTCGCGGTTGTGCCAGGTGCAGGCGGGGGCGAGTTGGTCGAGGTCGGTGGTGCCGCCGTCGGCCCAGCCTTGGACGTGGTCGATTTCGGCCATGTCGGCGGGGATGGGG
>NZ_BLAE01000009.1:212204-237680 GCF_009687865.1 Acrocarpospora macrocephala | reverse complement strand
GGTGGGGGAGGTGCCTAGGCCGGCGGAGACGTGGAGGTAGGCGGAGTTGTGGTGGGAGAGGCCGCGGACGCGGGCGCGGTCGATGCCGCAGTTGGTGACCAGGGCGCCGTAGAAGGGGATGCAGAGTTGGCCGCCGTGGGTGTGGCCGGCCAGGAGGAGTTGGTAGCCGTCGGCGGCGAATCTGGTCATGTTGCGGGGTTCGGGGGAGTGCATGACGCCGAGGCGGAGGTCGGCGTCGGCCGGGGCGGGGGCGGCGATCTGGTCGTAACGGTCCAAGTCGATGTGGGAGTCGTTGATGCCGCCGACGTGGATGTCGAGGTGGGCGACTTTCAGGCGGGCGGTGGAGTTGTTCATGTCCAGCCAGCCGGCCGAGGTCATCGCGGTGCCGAGTTCCTGCCAGGGGAGGTTGGGGAGGGCTCGGCGGGTGTCCGCCTTGGACGTGCGCCAGAGGTAGCGGGCGGGGTTCTTGAAATGGGGGGAGTACATGTCGTTCGAGCCGTACACGAACAGGCCGGGGCGGTCCAGGAAGGGCTCGACGGCGTGCATGTACGCGGGGATGGCGTCGGGGTGGGCGAGGGTGTCGCCGGTGTTGACGATCAGGTCGGGGTCGAGGGAGGCGAGTGAGCGGACCCAGTTGATCAGGCGGGTGCGGCGGGGGGTCAGGTGCAGGTCGGAGATCTGCAGGATCCTGATCGGGCGGACGCCGGCGGGGAGCACGGGCACGTCGAAGCGTCGCAGGCGAAACCAGTTGCGCTCGACGACAGTGGCATACCCGAGCCCGGCGACGCCGAGGCCGAGCAGGGACAGGGGTACCGCGACAGCTTTCCGCACCCCCCAATCATGCCCGAACCCGTGGGTGCGGCCGTGCGACACGGCAAGATAGAACCATGAGTGCGTTGAAAGACAAGCTGAAGGCCGATCTCGCGGCCTCGATGAAGGCTCGGGACGAAGTCCGGCTGCGGACGGTCCGGATGGCGCTGGCCGCGATCAACGTCGAGGAGGTGGCGGGGAAGACCGCCCGCGAGCTCTCCGACGACGAGATCATCAAGGTGCTCGGCAAGGAGGCCAAGAAGCGGCGGGAGGCGTCGGAGGCGTTCGCCGGGGCCGGGCGGGCCGCGCAGGCGCAGGCTGAGCTGGATGAGCAGGCGATCCTGGAGGAGTATCTGCCCGCCCAGCTGTCGGACGAGGAGCTCAACCGGCTGGTCGATGAGGCGATCGCGGAGAGCGGGGCGTCGGGGCCGCAGGCGATGGGTCAGGTCATGAAGGTGGTGAACCCGAAGGTCGCGGGTCGCGCCGAGGGTGGTCGCGTTGCCGCGGCCGTTCGCTCCCGCCTCGCTGGTTGAGCGTAGAAGGACCTCCTCCCGGTAGGAGGGCTCGTGGTCTTCGATGCGGAAGCCACCGAACACCTGTGAGTAAGGGTTCTGCCAGGTAGGAGTTGGAACCCAGCGAGCACCCGTGAGAAAGCGTCCCTCCCGGGCGGGAGGGTCGGAATCCGTCGAGGAACGCGAGGCTCGTAGTCCTAGGGGCGGAAGCCGCCGGACACCTGTGAGAAAGGGTCCTCCCGGGCAGGAGGACCCTTTCTGGTGTCAGGGGTTCACGGGGACGACGATGTCGCCGCCACCGTCTCCGCCGCCACCGTCGCCTCCACCACCGTCGTTTCCGCCGTCGGGGCCGCCGCGGCCGTCGCCGCCCTTCTCCTCAGGCTTGGGCTTGGGCTTGGGGGCGCAGAAGCTGGGCGAACAGCCGCCGAACTCCGACATGTCGACGTTGACGAACGAGGTCGGCTCGACCTTCTTGAGGGCGCCGAGCATGGTGTCTTTCCAGATCTCGCCCGCGATCGAGGAGCCGTACACGTAGGGGTAGTAACGCCCGCCGATGGTCACGCCGGTGAGGTCGTAGCGGAAAGCGCCGCGGGGGTCGCCGATGCTGACGGCCGAGGCCAGGTCGGGGGTGTAGCCGGCGAACCAGGCGGCGGTGTAGCCGTCGGTGGTGCCGGTCTTGCCGGCCGCGTCGCGGCCGATGCCGCCGACGCCGCTCATGGTGCCCTGGGTGAAGACGCCGGAGAGGATGTGGCTGGCCGCGTCGGCGACCTTCTCGTCGAGCACCTGCTCGCAATCCGGCTCGTACGGCGTGGCCTTGCCGTTCCGGTCCACGATCTCAGTGATGACCATGGGCGCGCAGCGCTTGCCCCGGGCGGCGATCGTCGCGTACGCCCCGGCGACGGTCACCGGATCCATCTCGTTGACCCCGAGCGTGAACGTGGGCACCTCGCGGAGCTTGGTCCCGTCCGCCCGCTGGATGCCGAGCTTCTGCGCCATCTTCACGACCTTGCAGAGCCCGACATGCTCCTCCAGCTTCATGAAGAACGTGTTCACCGAACCCCAGGTCCCGGTCGTCAGGGTCCGGAAGCCGCCGCTGCCCTCGCTGGAGTTGCGCACCTCGTGGGTCTCGCCCGAGCGGTTGCCCTTGCAGTCGCGGAACGGCGTGTGCGCGTTGTCGGGAACCGCGTAGGCCGACCCGGTGTTGAACCCGTCGTTCAGTTTGAGGCCCTCATCCAGGGCGGTGACCAGGGTGAACACCTTGAAGGTGGAGCCCGCCTGGAAGCCGCTGCCGCCGCCGTGCACTCCGTCGGCCGGCAGGTTGTAGCTGATCTCGTTCTTCTTCTTGTCGTCGCCGAACTTGCGGCTGGCGGCGAGCGCGCGGATCGCGCCGGTGCCGGGCTCGACCAGGGCTTGGGCGGCGACCTGCTTGTCGGAGGTGTACACCCAGTTCTTGATGGCCTTGTCGGCGGCCTTCTGCATGTCCCGGTTGAGCGTGGTGCGGATGGTCAGTCCACCGCGCTGGAGGAAGTTGCGGCGGGCTTCCTCGGTCTTGCCGAAGTCCTTGTTGGTGAGGATCTCCTGCTGCACGTAGAGGCAGAAGTAGGGGAACTCGCTCATCTCGCAGCCGCCGGGGATCTTCTTGCCGAGGTAGCCGAGCTTCTCGGCCTTCGCCTCGGTGGCCTGCGCCGCGGTGATGGCCTTCAGCTGCGCCATCCGGTCGAGCACCACGTTGCGCCGGGCCAGCAGGGCGGCGCGGTATTCCTTGCCCCGGTCGGGGTCGGTGGCGCTGGGGCTCTGCACGGCTCCGGCGAGCGTCGCCGCCTCGGCCAGGTCGAGCTCGGAGGCGTGCTTGCCGAAGAAACGCTTGGAGGCGGCCTCGATGCCGTACGCGCTGGCGCCGAAGTAGGAGATGTTGAGATACCGGTTGAGGATCTCGTCCTTGGTGTACTTGTTCTCGATCGCCATCGCGTAGCGGATCTCGTTGAGCTTGCGCGCGTACGACGTCTCGATGGCCTTGGCCTGTTCTTCCTTGGTCTCGGCCGAGTTGAAGATGACCAGCTTGACGTACTGCTGGGTGATCGAGGAGCCGCCCTGGACGACGCCGCCGCCGAAGAGGTTGCGGGTGAACGCCCGGAAGGTGCCTTCGACGTCGAGGGCACCGTGTTGCTTGAAGCGGAAGTCCTCGATCGCGATGATCGCCTGCTGCATGACCGGCGCGATCTTGGTGAGCGGCACGGACTCGCGGTTCTGGAAGTAGAACTGGGCGATCTGCTTGCCGGAGGAGTCCAGTAGGACCGTCTTCTCCGGGAGCGGGGGCTCGTTGAGCTCCTTCGCCTCGATCTGGAGGGCCTCGACGCCGGATTTGGCGGAGTAGCCCGCTCCGCCGACGGCGGGCAACGCTACAGCGGCGACGAGCACGCCTCCGGCGCAGGCGGCGGCCAGCAGTCGCACGACGTTCGCGATCTGGGTGCCGACCCGGCGCGGGCGCGCTCCCGATGTCTGAGCTTTGCCTTGAGCTTGCACAAAGCCAAGGGTACGTCGAATCAGGGAGTCAATCGGTACCAAAACCACCACCTGGCATTACCCCCGGCGGGAATGACTAGTCATTCCCGGACATCCCCAGGTCGTAAATTTGGTCCCACCGGGTCTGTCACTCCGACAGCCTGGTTGCGTACGTTCTCCTCTGCGGCAACTGAATAAGGAGGCTCGGCGACCGCGCCCGTCGGCCCCAGAAGTCACGACTGACCACCTAAGGGGAGTGGGGTCGAAATGTGGATCACGGATTGGACCTCCCGTGCCGCCTGTCGAGGTGCGGATCCTGACGCCCTGTTCGTTCAGGGCGCCGCACAGAACCGGGCGAAGCTGATCTGTCGAGGGTGCCCTGTCCGTACCGAATGCCTCGCCGATGCGCTGGACAATCGCATCGAGTTCGGGGTATGGGGCGGAATGACCGAGCGGGAACGGCGTGCGCTCCTGCGGCGCCGTCCGGACGTCGACTCCTGGCGCGACCTGCTGGAGTTGGCCAAGGAAGAGTACGAGCGCACCAACGAGCTGATCGCAGGCTGACGCGCTTTCACCCAGCGGCGAGGAGTTCCCCGATCTGGCGCAGACCAGCCAGATCGTGAACATCCTCTGACATCGCGGGCACCTGGGATATCGGCACGGTGGGGTGGGCCGAGGTGAAGTGTTCCTGTTCCCGGTGCTCGCGGGCGGCGAGCTGCATCCGCCCGGCGTGCAGGCGAAGCACGGCGGCGGTCAGCTCGTGCTCACCACGTGACTCCAGGTCCTCCGCGGCGGCCGTGCTGCGGGCCGCGGACAGGGCCGGAGCCGGGGAGCGGTGCACCCGGTTGACCACCAGGCCGGCCAGGGGCATCCGCTCCTCGGCGAGCCGCTCCACGAAGTACGAGGCCTCACGGATCGCGTCCCGTTCCGGCGTGGCGACGACGACGAACGCCGTGCCGGGCGCCTGGAGCAGCCGATAGGTCTGTTCCGCGCGCTGCCGGAAACCGCCGAACAGCGCGTCCAGGGCGGACACGAACGTCTGGATGTCGGTCAGCACCTGCGCGCCGAGCACCTTGGTGAGCGCCCCGGCGACCAGGCCGAACCCGGCGTTGATCAGTTTGAATGCGCTCCGCCCGCCGGCTTTGGCGGGGGCGATCAGGATGCGGATGAGCCGCCCGTCCAGGAACCGGCCGAGGCGTTCCGGCGCGTCCAGGAAGTCCAGCGCGGACCGGGACGGCGGGGTGTCGACGATGATCAGATCCCAGTCGCCGGAGCGGCGCAGTTGCCCCAGTTTCTCCATCGCCATGTACTCCTGGGTGCCGGAGAAGCTGGACGACAGCGACTGGTAGAAGGGGTTCGTCAGGATCTGCTTGGCCCGCTCCGGGTCCGCGTGCGCCTCGATGATCTCATCGAAGGTGCGCTTCATGTCGAGCATCATGGCGTGCAGCTGGCCGTCGCCGTCGATCTCGGTGATCCGGCGCGGGGTGTTGTCGAGCGAGGTCAGGCCCATCGACTGGGCCAGCCGCCGGGCCGGGTCGACGGTGAGCACGACCACGTGGCGGCCGCGTTCCGCGGCGCGCAGGCCGAGCGCGGCGGCCGTGGTGGTCTTGCCGACACCGCCGGAGCCGCAGCACACCACGATCCGGGTGTTCTGATCGTCCAGGATGGCGTCCAGGTCCAGCTGGGGGGCTTTCACGGCTCTCTTTCCGCTCGTCATGCGGCGCCTTGGTTTCTGATCGCTTCGGCGAGTTCATACAGCCCGGCCAGGTCGGCGCCGTCGGCCAGGAACGGCAGGTCATACCTGCGTGCCCCGGTCTTGGCGAGTTCCTCCTGCTCGCGCTGTTCCAGGCTGGTACGGCTGGCATGCTCGGCCACTTCCGCCGCCAGCGCCTCGGCGATGGCGGTGGCGTCCTTGCCGTCGGTCAGCCCGGCGGCCTTGAGCCCCAGCGCGAGCTCGGAGTGGTCGACCGGCTCGCTCAGCGCCGGATCGATGCTCCGCACCATGTTCACGAAGATCCCGCCGACCGGCAGCTTGACGGCCCGCAGCTCGGCCATGCCGTCCACGGTCTCCTGGACGGGCATCTCCTCCAGCAGCGTCACGAAGTGCACCGCGGTCTCGGGCGAGGCCATGACACCGCGGACCATGTCCGCGTGCGCCTTCACCGGGCCGACCCGGGCCAGCCCGGCGACCTCGTGGGTGACATTGAGAAACCGGGCGATCCGCCCGGTCGGTGGCGCGTCCATGACGACGGCGTCGTACACCCGGCGCCCCGCCTTGTTCTTGCGCCGGACCGCCTCGCTGGTCTTCCCGGTGACCAGGACGTCGCGCATGCCGGGGGCGATGGTGGTGGCGAAGTCGACCACGCCCATCCTGGTGAGCGTCTTGCCCATCCGTTTGAGCCCGTAGAACATGTCGAGGTAGTCGAGCATGGCCTCTTCGGGGTCGATGGCCAGCGCGAACACGTCGCCGCCGCCGGGGGCGACGGCGATCTTCCGTTCCTCGTACGGCAAGGGCGGCAGGTCGAACACCTGAGCGATACCCTGGCGGCCCTCCACCTCGACCAGGAGCACCTTCCGGCCGCCGGCGGCGAGCGCCAGGGCCAGCGCGGCGGCGACGGTGGTCTTCCCCGTGCCACCTTTGCCGGTGACGACGTGGAGGCGAACCCCATCCCAGTCGGTGTCACGAGAACTCACACCCGAAAGGCTACCCAACGGTCACTTTCTGATTCGCCGCAGGGAACCCATGTGCTGGGAGTCACAGGCGTGCGCGCCTCGATAGCCTTGGCCGCATGACCAAGTGGGAGTACGTGACCGTGCCGCTGCTGACGCACGCGACTAAGCAGATTCTGGACAACTGGGGCGAGGACGGCTGGGAGTTGGTGTCCGTGATTCCCGGGCCCAACCCCGAGCAACTCGTCGCGTACATGAAGCGGGCGAAGGCGTGACGCCCGAGGAGCGGCTGGCCCGGCTGGGGCTGGTGTTGCCGGAAGTGGTGACGCCGCTGGCCGCGTATGTGCCCGCAGTGCGGACCGGGAACTACGTGTACACCTCCGGGCAACTGCCGATCGTGGACGGGAAGCTGATCGCCACCGGCAAGCTCGGGGCGGAGGTCTCCGACGAGCAGGGGATCGATCTGGCCCGGATCTGCGCGCTCAACGCGATGGCGGCGATCATCTCGGTCGCGGGTGATCTGTCGCACATCGTGCGGATCGTGAAGGTGCTGGCGTTCGTCGCCAGCACGCCGGAATACACCAACCAGCCGGTCGTGGTCGACGGCGCGAGCACGCTGTTCGGCGAGGTCCTGGGCGAGGCCGGGCGGCATGCTCGCAGCGCTGTCGGGGTCGCGGTGCTGCCCCGGAACGCGCCCGTGGAGCTGGAGGTCGTCGCCGAAGTGCGTTGATCTGTCGTACGGCATCCGCGAGACTGCTGAACCGAGCGATGTTCTGGGGAGGGCCGATGGGGATTCCGCTGACGGGGGAGTTCCGGACGCGCGCCCAGGACATCCTCGCCGGTCGGATAGCTCCGGTGGCCGCCAGGGACGCGGCGACGGTGATCGTGCTGCGGGACGATCCGCTGGAGGTGTACCTGCTCCGCCGCAAGGCCACGATGGCCTTCGCGGCGGGGGCGTACGTGTTTCCTGGCGGGTCCGTCGATCCCCGGGACGCGGATCATGCGGTGGCTTGGGCGGGGCCGTCTCCGGCGGAATGGGGCGAGTTGCTGCGGGCCGAGGAGGGGACGGCGCGCGGGTTGGTGTGCGCGGCGGTGCGGGAGACCTTCGAGGAGTCCGGGGTGCTGCTGGCCGGGCCGACCGAGGACACGATCGTGGCCGACACCACGGGCTGGGACGCCGAACGGGAAGCGTTGATCGATCGCTCGCTGTCGTTCGTGGATTTCCTGGATGACAAAGGGCTGGTCTTGCGGTCGGATCTGCTCAAACCGTGGGGGCATTGGATCACGCCTGAGATCGAATACCGGCGGTATGACACGCGGTTCTTCGTGGCGGCGTTGCCGTACGGCCAGCGGACCAGGGACGTCGGCGGGGAAGCGGATTCGGTGGCCTGGATGCGTCCCCAGCAAGCCCTAGATCTCGCGAAATCTCACGAAATTTCGGTGATGATGCCGACATTTCATACGCTGACCGAGATGGCGGGGTTTGACACGATTGCAGGCGTGTTCGCGAATGATCGGGAGATTGTCACGATCATGCCCCAGGTGGTGGAGGTCGACGGCGAGATGCGGCTGGAAGTGGCTAGATGAGCGGGTTGTTCCTGCCGATCGACGGGTCCGGTACGGCGAGCGCGACCAATGTGCTGGCTCCCAACGCATCCCCGATGACCTTGGACGGCACGAACACCTGGGTGATCGGCCAGGGCGAGACGGTGCTGATCGTCGATCCAGGGCCGGACGATGAGCGTCACCTGCGGAGAATCGTGGAGCTGCTCGGCGAGCGCCGGGTGGCGTCAATCCTGCTCACCCACGGACATGTCGACCACAGCGGCGGAGCCGCGATGTTCGCCGCGATGGTCAGCGCACCGGTCCGGGCGCTCGACCCGCACCATCGCCTCGGCTCGGAAGGCCTGGACGACGGCGACGTGGTCACTGCCGGAGATCTCGAACTCCGGGTGATCGGAACACCAGGCCATTCAGCCGATTCCCTCTGCTTCTGGCTGCCGACCGACGCCGCGCTGCTCACCGGGGACACCATCCTCGGCCGAGGCACCACCGTGATCGCCCACGACGGCGACCTCGCCGACTACCTCCGCAGCCTGGACAAACTCCGCGCGATGGCCGAACTCGCCGAAGCCAGGACCCTGCTGCCCGGCCACGGCCCCATGCTCCCCGACCCGATCGGAAAGCTGGACGAATACCTCGAGCACCGCCGCAAACGCCTCGACCAGATCCGCGAGGCCATCCGCGCGGGCGCGAAAGACGTGCCGGAGATCGTCGAGATGGTCTACGCGGACGTGGACCGCAGCCTCTGGCCCGCCGCGGAGATGTCCGTGGCGGCCCAGCTCAACTACCTCAAAAACCTCTAACGCGACCGGTTGTACAGCCGCTCGATGTCCATGATCACGACGGCCTTGGCCTCGATCCGCAGCCAGCCGCGCCCCGCGAAGTCGGCCAGCGCCTTGTTGACGGTCTCCCGGGAGGCGCCCACCAGCTGGGCCAGCTCCTCCTGAGTGAGATCGTGATGGACGCGCACGCCGTCCTCGACCTTCTGCCCGAACCGGTCGGCCAGGTCCAGCAGCGCCTTCGCCACCCGCCCGGGCACGTCGGTGAAGACCAGGTCGGCCAGCACGTCGTTGGTCCGGCGCAGCCGCTGGGCCAGGGCGCGCAGCAGGTGCAGCGCCACCTCCGGGCGGCCGGTCAGCCACGGCCGCAGGTCGTCGTGGCCGAGCCCGGCCAGCTTGACGTCGGTCAGCGCGATGGCGGAAGCCGTACGGGGCCGGGGGTCGAACAGGGACAGCTCGCCGAACATCTCGCTCGGGCCGAGCACGCTGAGCAGGTTCTCCCGGCCGTCCGGCGCGGTCCTGGCCAGCTTGATCTTGCCTTCGAGCACCACGTAGAGCGTGGAGCCGGTCTCGTTCTCGCTGAACAGCGTCTGGCCCTTGGTGAGGGTCATCTCGGCGATACTCGTTCGCAGGGCCGCTGCGCTCTCCCGGTCGAGCGCGGCGAAAAGGGGCGCCCTGCTCAGAACGTCTTCGGTGCTCACGGTGCCTCCCTTGCCATGGTCGCACTCGTCGGGTTTCGGAGGTTCCTGGGAACTCCGTGGTAGCCATTGTGACCTACGGCATCCGCGTAGGCTTACGGGGTGCCCCAGAAGGAGTCCCGGCTAGCCCTCGTACGCCGCGCCCGGCGGATCAACCGCATCTTGGCGGAAACCTATCCTGACGCCCACTGCGAACTCGACTTCGGTAACCCGCTGGAGCTGCTGGTCGCAACCATCCTCTCGGCGCAGTGTACGGACAAAAGGGTAAATATGGTTACTCCGATACTTTTTGCGAAGTATCGGACTGCGGTTGACTATGCCTCGGCGGATCGTGAGGAGCTCGAACAGATCATCAAATCCACGGGGTTCTTCCGGGCCAAGACCAACAGCATCATGGGCATGGCCCAGGCGCTCTGTGATCGTTATGGCGGGGATGTGCCCGGGAAGCTGAAGGATCTGGTCACCTTGCCCGGTGTCGGGCGTAAGACGGCCAATGTGGTGCTCGGCAACGCGTTCGGCGTGCCCGGGTTGACCGTTGACACCCACTTCCAACGGCTCACCCGGCGGTTCGGGTGGCTTGACGAGACCGATCCCGTCAAGATCGAGCACGAGGTCGGCACGCTCATCCCCAAGGCCCAGTGGACGATGTTCTCGCATCGGATCATCTGGCACGGCCGGCGGATCTGTAACGCGCGCAAGCCCGCCTGTGGCGCCTGCCCGCTGACCGCGCTCTGCCCGTCGTACGGCACTGGCCCGACAGATCCGGTCGAGGCGCGCAAACTTGTTAAGACTGGGCCATTCTCCTAGCGGGAAGCTCCGGGGATGCCCGAGGGTTGAACCCCGGGGGAGGTGGCACGTGAACGACACGCCGGTTTGGCTTGAGGGGTTGGCTGCCAGGAGTGCGGTGGTGCCGTTGGGCTTACGGCCACCCGCCGAAGGCGGCCGTCCCGCGGCGGTGCTGATGCTGTTCGGCGACGGGCCGTACGGGCCGGACGTCCTGCTCATCCAGCGCAGCTCCAACGGCCGCAACCACGCGGGCCAGCCCGCCTTCCCCGGCGGCGGCCTGGAACCCCAGGACGCGGGCCCCATCGAAGCCGCCCTCCGCGAGGCCGCCGAGGAAACCGGCCTCGACCCGACCGGCGTCACCGTCGTCGGCACAATGCCCGAACTGTACGTCTGGCGAAGCGACTACCGCGTCACCCCCGTTCTGGGCTGGTGGCACACTCCCTGCGCCGTCCACGCCGCTTCCCCGAACGAGGTCGCTTCGGTGGAACGCGTGCCTATCGCCGAGCTCGTCGACCCGGCCAACCGCCTCAAACTCCGCCATCCCAGCGGGTTCGCCGGGCCCGCGTTCCGGGTTCGCGGCTTGCTCGTCTGGGGGTTCACGGCTGGAGTGCTCGACGGCTTGCTGGCCGCTTCTGGCTTCGAGCTCCCCTGGGACAAATCTCGAGTCGAGGACCTGCCGCCCGACGTCATCGCTATGGCGGGGCGCTGAAGGCTATGGGTCCAGGAGTTTGCTGGTGTGGGCGGTCGCCAGGGTAAGGCCCAGGGATGCCCAGTCGGTGACGTCGGGGTCCTTGTCTTCGGCCAGGCGGCGCAGGGCGGCCAGGCCGGCCGGGTCGGCGGGGTGGCCGAGGATGTTGGGGAGCGCGTAGGCGGCGCCGTAGCGGACGGTGGCCTCAGGGTGGGTGGAGAGGTCGATCACCGAGGGGAGCGCGCGTGGGTCGCGGAGGTGGCCGAAGGCGATGAGGACCGAATAGAGGACGCGGGTGTCGTCCTCGCTGGCTGCCAGATAGCGGAGTACCGGGATGGTTTTGTCGGCGAATGGGCGATCACGGCCGAGTTCGCCGAGAATGTCCACGCCGAGTACGCGCTCCGGGACCGTGGCGGACGCGCAGAGGCGCCGGGCCGCGGTGAAGGTTTCCAGGTCGCCGCGCTGTTGCAGGTCGGCGATGGCCTGCCAGCGGGTCGGTCCATCCGGGTCTTCGTCGGCCAGAGCGGCCTGAATCAGATCATCAACTGATGCCCCCATGACGTCACGATATAGCGGAGACCTCGAAGAACACGTGCACGCGCGCGTGTGGCGCTGGATACCGTAAAGGGGGGCACTGGGCTCAGGGTCGATAGGGGTGTAATTCAGGCGTGCAAGGCGACGTGCTCGATCTCATCCTGATCGGCCTGGTGCTGGCGTTCGCGGTGTCCGGGTATCGGCAGGGCTTCATCATCGGGGTGTTCAGCTTCGTGGGGTTCTGCGGTGGCGCGCTTGTCGGCATTTTCATCGGGCCTCCGATCGCCGGGGCGCTGGTCGGGGGGGACACCGAGAAGGCGCTACTGGCGATCGTGATCGTCTTTCTGTGCGCGACGGTCGGCCAGTTCGCCTCGTCCACGATCGGGGCGGTGGTTCGCAGCCACGTGACCTGGGAGTCGGCGCGGACCGCCGACTCGTTCGGGGGGTCGCTCGCCAGCGGTCTGACGGTGCTGGTGTTCGCGTGGCTGATCGGCTCGCTGATGATCTCTACCAGCCTGTCGTTACCGCGTCAGCAGATCAATGATTCCCTGCTGCTGAAGTCCGTCGATTCGGCCATGCCGCAGGCCGCCAAAGACCTGACTCGGCGATTCCGGGACTTTGTGGATGCTTCCGATTTTCCGGAGGTGTTCAGCGCCATCGGCGGTAGCCGTTTTGTTGATGTTCCCCCTCCCGACGAGAGCATCATCAAGGACCCCCGCATCGCCCGGGCCCGTCGCGCGATCGTCAAAGTCCAGGGCACCGCGCCCGACTGCAAGAAACGCATCGAGGGCACCGGCTTCGTCTACTCCGCCCACCGGATCATGACCAACGCCCACGTCGTCCAGGGCGTCACCCAGGAACTCCGCGTCACCGACTACACCGGCGCCGTCCACGACGCCCGCGTCGTGCTGTTCAACCCCGACCGCGACATCGCCATCCTCTACGTCGCCTCCCTCGACGTCGCCGCCCTCCGCTTCGACTCCACCGCGGAATCCAAGGACGACGCGATCATCGCCGGCTTCCCGAAGGGCCACGGCTTCACCATCAAACCGGCCCGAATCCGGGTGAAACAGCACGCCGAGTCCTCCGACATCTACAACGACCACAAGGTCGACCGCGAGGTGTACGCCATTCGCGGCGTCGTCCAGCCCGGCAACTCCGGCGGCCCCCTCCTCACCCCCGAAGGCCGCGTCTTCGGCGTCATCTTCGCCGCCGCCACCGACCAGGAGGACACGGGCTACGCGCTGACCGCCGACGAAGTCCGTACGGACGCGGAAGACGGCAGCGCGGCCATCGCCCGCGTCGACACCCAGACCTGCGACTAGGTGTACGGTCCGGAGTGGCAAGCACGCCAGGAGGTGCGCGATGAGCCGTACCCGGTCATTCCGGTCGCTGGAGCAGGACGACGTTTCGTGAGGGTCGCGCTGCTGGGCCCGGTCGCCTGGCGCACGCCTCCGCTTCATTACGGTCCGTGGGAGCAGGTCACGAGCCTGCTCGCTGAAGGGCTCACCGCGCGGGGGATCGATGTGACCCTGTTCGCGACCCTGGATTCGGTCACGTCCGCAACGCTGGACGGCGTGTGTCCCCATGGATATGCCGATGATTCGTCCATGGACGGACGGGTGTGGGAGGCGATGCATGTCGCGTACGCGTTGAGCCGTTCCGGGGAGTTCGATCTCGTGCACAGCCATCTCGACTGGCTTCCGCTGGCCTTCGCCGATCACTGCCGAGCGCCGCTGCTCACCACCGTTCATGGATTCTCCGGAATGGGCATCTTGCCGGCCTATACCCGGGCCTGGTCCGCGTACGTCTCCATCTCGGACGCGGACCGGAGTCCGGAGCTGGACTACCTCGCCACCGTGCACCACGGCATCGATCTGGACGCGTTTCCCTTCGTCCCCACGGGCGGCGAACGGCTGATCAGCTTCGGCCGCGTTCATCCCGACAAGGGAACGCACACGGCGATCGAGATCGCCCGGCGGGCCGGGATGCCGCTGACCATCTGCGGGATCGTCCAGGACGAGCGGTACTTCGAGGCGGAGATCGCGCCGAAGATCGACGGGGAGCAGGTCAGGTTCCTCGGGTCGGTCGGGCCGGAGCGGCGGGGCGAGATTCTCGGCGGTGGCGCCGCGCTGCTGCATCCCATCGCGTTCGACGAGCCGTTCGGCCTGTCGGTCGTCGAGGCGATGGCCTGCGGCACCCCCGTCGTCGCCTACCGGCGCGGATCCATGGCCGAAGTCGTGGACCACGGGGTGACCGGTTTCCTGGTGGATTCCCTCGACGAGGCCGTCACCGCGGTGCGGCGCATCGCGACGATCGATCGCGCGGGCTGCCGTGCGCGGGCCGAAATCAGATTCAGCGCAGACTCAATGGTTTCTAATTACCTGCGCATATATGGCGAAATGTTAGGACAAAATAGCGCCTGATAGTATTCGGGCGACGCAGACCCCGGCCATCGGCTGAGGGTCGCGGCAGCCGGGCCCCCGTATGAGGGCGGGCCCCCGGTGACAGGCTCACGATTCCATCACGCCGGCAGGCGGACAGCCGTCTGAACCGAGCGAGCCCGTGGGGCATCCATCGTGCCGCGGGCGATTAGTGGAAGGCATGACAGTTGGCCTGCACATATGGCTTTCTCAGCACCCATCCGCCCACGCAGTGCGGACTCGCCACGTTCAACTCCGCCCTGGCCGCCCAGCTCACCGAAGACGGCCGGTACGGCGGGATCGTCCGGGTCACCGCCGACGGCGACGACAACCTGCCCCTGCCCGGGGTCGTGCACACCTGGTCCCCCAGCGGGTTCGGCGGCTGGCGGGCCGCAGCCTCCGCGCTGGAGAAGTTCGATGTGGCCATCGTGCAGCACGAGTACGGCATCTATCCCGGTTCGGACGGCCAGGATGTCCTGCCGTTGCTGCGGCGCCTCGCCGTACCCACCATTGTGGTTCTGCACACCGTCCTGACCAGGCCGACCGCCTCGCAGAAGGTCCTGCTTGAGGAGATCGCCGACGCCGCCGACGCGGTCGTGACCATGACCGGCACCGCCCGCGACCGGTTGCTGACCGGCTACCGGGTCGACGCCGCCAAGGTGGTCCTCATCCCCCACGGAGCCGCCGACCACAGGCGGGTTCCGGTCCGGCGTCAATCCCGTCCGCATCTGCTCACCTGGGGACTGCTCGGCCCGGGCAAGGGCGTTGAGTGGGCATTGCGCGCGCTCGCGCTGCTGGAGGACGTTTCGCCGATCTACACCATCGCCGGAAAGACCCATCCCAAGGTGCTGGAGTCCCAGGGCGAGGCCTACCGCGACGGCTTGTACGATCTCGCGGCCCGGCTTCGGGTGTCCGATGCCGTGCGGCACGACCCGGTATACCGGGATCAGGAGTCGCTGAGCCGGCTGGTCCGCTCGGCGGACGTCGTCGTGTTGCCCTACGACTCGGCGGAGCAGGTCACCTCCGGTGTCCTCATCGAGGCCGTGGCCGCGGGCGTGCCCGTCGTCGCCACCTCCTTCCCCCACGCCGTGGAACTGCTGACCGGCGGTCCAGGCTTGCTGGTTCCCCACGGCGACCCGTTGGCGCTCGCCGCCGCGTTGCGTCGTGTCCTCACCGAACCCGGACTGGCCGACGATCTCATCAGCCGTACCCGCGCCTTGGTGCCCACCCTGCTGTGGCCCGCGGTCGCGGCCCGATACGCCGGCCTCGTCCGGTCGCTCCTGGCCGAGCGGCCGGCGGCCGTGGCGGTGCCATGAGCTCGGCGGCACCCGATTTCCAGCATCTGATCCGGTTGAGCGATGACACCGGCCTGTTCGAACACGCGCGGCACGCCGTCGTCCGCCGCCATCACGGTTACTGCACCGACGACGTCGCCCGCGGGCTCGTCATCGTCAGCCGGGAACCGCTCCCGTCCCAACGGCTGACCCGGCTGGCGGAGCGGTACCTGGCCTTTCTCACCCATGCCCAGGATCACTCCGGCGCGTTCCGCAACCGGCTCGGCTTCGACCGGCGCTGGCGCGACCGGCCGGGCGTCGGCGACTGGTGGGGCCGGGCGATGTGGGGCCTGGGCACCGCGGCGGCCCGCAACTCCGCTCCCTGGATCCGGGAGGAAGCGCTGCTCGCCTTCACTCTCGGCGCGCAGCAGCGCTCCCCGCATCTGCGTGCCATGACTTTCGCCGGGCTCGGCGCGGCGGAGGTCCTGCGCGCCGACCCGGACAGCACTGTGGCCGCCGCCCTGCTCACCGACGCCGCCGAGGCGATCGGCGTTCCTCCGGAGAACCCCTCCTGGCCGTGGCCGCAGCCGTACCTGAGCTATGCCAACGCCGCGCTCGCCGAGGTGCTCATCGCCGCCGGGGATCTGAGCGATGACCAGCAGATGCTCACCAGCGGGCTGCACATGCTCACCTGGCTGCGCGACATCCAGACCAGGAACGGCAGGTTCTCGGTCGTGCCCGCCGCCGGCTGGCGACAGGACAAGCAGCGCACCCGCTACGACCAGCAGCCGATCGAGGTGGCCGCGCTCGCCGACGCCTGCGCCGTCGCCTTCCTCGTGACCGGCGAGCTCTCCTGGCAGGACGGAGTACGGCGGGCGGCGGCCTGGTTCCAGGGCGCCAACGACGCCGACGCCCTGATGTGGGACCCGGCGACCAGCGGCGGGTACGACGGCCTGACCGAGCACGGCCCCAACCTCAACCAGGGCGCGGAATCGACCATGGCGCTGATCTCCACCATGCAACACGCGCGGCGGCTCTCATGAGCGATCTCGCCGTACGGCTCGGCCCGACGATCACTCCCGACCCGCGACGGGTGATCGTCAAGCTCTTCGTGCCCGGCGAGGACGCGGCGCTCACCCGTACCCGGGCCGCCGCGCTGATCGACCGCATCATGCTCCTCGACACCGACACGATGACCGACATGCTCAAGGAGACGCTGCGGCGATTCGGCGGGCGGCACCACGACCTCGAAGCGACCTTCGCCCATCACCACGACCTGGTCCGCCATCGCGTGCCCCGCAACGCCGACCTGTCCCGGCCGGCCCGCCTCCTGGTGGGCGCCTACTTCAGCCACGAGTACGCCGTCGAGGGCGCGGCGGTGTGCAACCCCTCGATGATCCCCCACCCCGACCAGTCCGGCCTGCGCCCTGGGCAGCTCCGCGTGGCCATCAGCCTGCGGCAGATCGGTGAGGGACACCTGTCCTCCATCGGCTTCGCCACGGCGCTGCTCGGACCCCACGCCGAGCTGGAGATCACCGACCGCTCCGGGGCGCTGTCCGTCGGCCGCCGGCACCGGACCCACCATCGGCGCGACCTGCTCGCCGCCGGGCTCTCCGACGATGCCTGGGACAACGAGGTCTCGGCCGCCATGCTGGAATCCCTGCCGGAACGCTTCGACGACGACGACTTCGAGCAGGCGATCGGCCGGTTGCCCGCCGACCTGGTCACCCGGACCACCACGCAGCGCACTCTGGAGGAGATGCGCCGCGCGACGCGCTCCGACTACGCCGTGGCCTTCCCCGCCGATCTCCCCCTGCACCGGCGGGTGCTCTGGCCGGCGACCGCGGACGAGAGCAACGGCATGGAGGACGCGCGTTTCGTCCAGGTCATCGATGAGGACGGCAGGCCGTCGTACCGCGCCACCTACACCGCCTACGACGGGCGGCACATCCGCTCCCACCTGATCGCCAGCGATGACCTGCGCCATTTCGAGATCACCCCCATGCGGGGGCCCGCCGCCGTCAACAAGGGGATGGCGCTGTTCCCGCGACAGGTGGGGGGACGCAGTCTGGCGTTGTGCCGCTCCGACGGCGAGACCATCGGTCTCACGACGCTCGACCAGCACAACACGTGGCAACCGCCGGTGCCGCTCCACGCCCCCCACCGCGGCTGGGAACTGATCCAGGTGGGCAACTGCGGATCGCCCATCGAGACCGGCTTCGGCTGGCTCGTCCTGATCCATGGCGTCGGCCCGATGCGCGACTACGCCATGGGCGCCCTGCTGCTCGACTCCGACCAGCCGGACCGGGTCATCGCCGAACTCCCTGGCCCGCTCCTCACCGCCGGCACCGCCGAACGCGACGGCTACGTTCCTAACGTCGTGTACTCCTGCGGGGGCCTTGTCCATGGCGATGCCTTGTGGCTGCCGTACGGGGAGAGCGACGCCCGGATCGGATTCGCCCGGGTGCCGGTGAGCACCCTTGTCGAGGCGATGCGTTCGTCACGCTAGCGGGGTGCCGAGGCCGGCGGCGTCGAGGAGGTGCGCGCCCGCGTCGTGCAGGGTGATGCCGAAGCTGTCCGGCGGGCCCGGCACATGAGCGGTTGCCTTGAAGCGGGTATCGAGGGTCGGACCGTTGCCGACGAGATGGCCGCACAGCTGGCCCTGGCGGTCGTACACGGCCCAGCGGCCCGCGCTCACCTGCGGCATCGCGTCAGGATTGTCCTTGAGCCACTGCGCGTTGGTCGCGTGGTCGGGCCGCTCGTCGGCCTCGTTCTCCTGGACGGAAAGATGATCAGCATTTGTGCGAGCACCACTCATGTTGCGTCTCGCTCTCAGCTAGTGGCTGACGCCCCTTGACGAGGGGAAACACTCAGCGCTATCCGCATCGTACCGGCCACCGCGCGGGCTTACTACTCGACAACCTCGGGAAACACCTAGAAACCGGCCAGGGTCAGACCTCCCGCCCAAGCCGAAAAGGAGTACGTGTCCAGCTTGCGGACCTGTCCATCGCGGATGTTGATGGCGTAGGTGACCGAGCCGATATCGGGAATGCCCTTTCCGGTCTTGCCCCAGTCGCCGCCGGCGACACTCTCGGCGGCCACGACTTCGGTGGGGCTGAGCCAAGGGCCCATTTCCATGGGGAAGAACCTCTCGGGGGCGCTGCGCAGGCCGCTGCTGGTCAGGACCTTGCCGGTGGTGGTGTCCACGGTCACGATTCTGGTGTCCTTAGGCGTCGATTCAGACAGGGTCGGACGGCTGTCGTCCGACGCGGGGCGGGTGAGATAGGCGAGGGTACGCCCATCGGCGGCCAGCCAGCCGATGGTGTTCCACGCCTTTTCGGTGAGGGGAATCACCCTGCCGTCGACGAGCGAGCCGAGACGGTCGCCGTCCGACACGACAACGGGGCTGCCGCCGGCACCGACCCGCTGGACCCACCAGCCCGACGGGATATCGAGGGCATGACCGCTCTCCACGTCCACCACGGTGTTGAGCGACCCTGACACGTTCACGCCCAGATGGCGCCCGTCAGGAGAGAGGGTGATCACCCCGCCGGTCTTCACCATCGTGGCGATCGGCACGGTCTGCGGCGTCAGCCAGATCTGCCCCGAGGCCAGGTCCCGCACCGCGAACCTCTCGTCCCGCTCGCTGTAGTAGGCGATCCGGCTGCCGTCCGCGGTGATCACCAGCGGCGCCGCGGTGTTCATGTAGTTCGACTTGGTCTGCTTGGTGTAGACGCTCAGCGCCTCCGGCATCCGGAAGGTGTCACCGGCACGCGTCACCACCCGCCACTGGAGGCACTCGAGTCCGGACAGGCGGCTCATCTTGCCCGGCTCCAGGCTCTCGCCACACCAGTCGTAATAGGCATAACTCACCGGGGACACCCCCGAGGCGGGCAACGCGGCGTCGGCCCGAGCGGAAACCGTGTCCCCGCCCGAATCCGTGGTCAGCACGCTCGCGCCGAGCGCCACCACGACCAGCACGGCCAGCGCGGAGCCGACCGCACCCACGCGCCCGCGGCGAGCGCGACGAACCACCCGTTCCGTCAGGTCAACCTGGGGTGCTTCAGCGGCAAGGCGTTCGAATTCTGCACGAAGTCGGGTCATCGGGCGGCCTCCTTGGCATCGGCGTCGTTGAGCAGATCGGCTAATTCCGGGGCGAGCACCCGCAATCTGCCGAGCGCGTGACTGGTCTGGCTCTTCACCGTGCCGGGAGAGCACTTGAGCAGTTCGGCGGTCTCCTGGACACTGCGGTCCTCGTAGTAGCGCAGCACCAGAACCGCGCGCTGGCGTGGGGTCAGCCGGTCGAGAGCCTGCCCGAGCGCGAGCCGGTTGACGCTCTCGACGCTGGGATCGTGGCTGGCCTTCGGCGGCCCCATGAGCGGCAGGTGGCGTCGATGTCGCCGCCACCACGAGATGTGCTCATTGATCAATGCTCTGCGTGCGTACGCCTCGGGGTTGCCGTCCTTGGCAAGCTTGTGCCAGTTCCTGGCCACCCGGATCAGCACAGTCTGCAGCAGATCTTCGGCTTGGTGGGGATCGCCGCATAACAGGTAGGAGCTGCGCATCAGTGATTGTTGCCGGGCGCGCAGAAACTCCCTGAAGCCCTCGTATCGATCCATATTTCTCCTCTCTTCCCCTATCAACGCGGGAAGAGAGAGTCGGGTTGGAGGCCCTCAGGTGGCGGGTAGGGCCGCGCGTAGGGCTTCGATGGTCGCGGCTCTGGTGATCGCGTCCAGGTTCATGCCGTAGGCGGGGCGGGAGCCGTACGAGCGGATTCTGGATCTTCCTCGTTCCAGGAGGGCCGTCGCGCCGCGCGGGTTTTCGCGTTGCAGGTGGGTGAGGCCGACGCAGATCTGGGCCAGGCCCTGCCAGAGTTCGCGTTCCTCCGGAGGGCAGCATTTCCAGCGGCCTTCGAAGACCTCGTGGGCGTGGAAGGGGCGGGCGGCGTCGAGGAGGAGGGCTGCCTCGATGATGGCTTCTTCGGCGCTGGGGGCGTAGTCGTCGGGGACGCGGGGCACGCCGACGGCGTCGTAGGGCAGGGGGCGGCCGTATTCGTCGCGCGGGCGGGCGCTTCTGGCGCGGCCGTATTCGTCGCGGTCTCGCGGGGTCATCGGTCCGGTTCCGGGTCGGCGAGCCAGGCGATCAGCTCGGCGTCGAACTGGTCGGGGCGTTCCTCGTGGGGGAAGTGGCCGGCGCCGTCGATCAGCCGCCAGCGGTAGGGCGCGGCGACGAAACGGCTGGAACCTTGGGCGGTTCTGGGCAGGATGCACCTGTCCAGCGCGCCGTGCAGCTGGAGCGTGGGGGCTGCGATCTCGGTACGCATCTGGCGGACATACCGGAACCCATCCGGGCGGAGCTGGGATCTGGCGAACCAGCGGTGATATTCCAGGGCACAGTGCGCGGTCCCCGGGATTTGGAACACATCCCGATATTTCCGGGCAACGTCCTCAGATGGCCACTCAGGGCCGGACCATGCGTCCAGGAGGCGGCCCACCCGGGAGCCGTCGTGGGCGACCAGGCGGCGCTCTGGGAGCACCGGGAGCTGGAATCCCAGGCTGTAGCGGCTGGCTCGCAGCTGGCCGAACGGGTCGGTCAGCAGGGCCGAGCGCAGCCGGAGCGGGTGCGGGGCGGAAACGACCACCAGACGACGGACCACTTTGGGGTCGAGCACCCCCATCGTCCACGCCAGCAAGCCGCCCCAGTCGTGACCGACGACGATCGCGCCGGTCTCGCCGAGCGCGCGAATCAGCCCGGCGGCGTCTCCGGCCAAGGTCGGAAGATCGTAGCCGCGCGGGGGTTTGTCGCTCGCGCCGTACCCACGCAAATCCACTGCGACCGCACGGTAACCGGCCTTCGGCAGGGACTCCAGCTGGTGCCGCCAGGTCCACCAGAACTGGGGGAAACCATGCAGCAGCAGCACCAGCGGCCCTTCGCCCGCCTCCACGACGTGGAAGCGGGTGCCGCCGGCGTGCACGGCGCGGTGGGTCCACGGGCCCTCGACCCGGACCACCGACTCGTCCCTGGACGGTTTCACCTCAGGGCACGGTCTCGTGCACCGGCTCGCGATGCGAGCCGATCTCGCCCGCGGACGGCGCGGACAGGCTCGCCTGCTCGGGCCCCTTCAGCGTCTGCAGCGACCGCTTGGTACGGCGGAAGCCCGCCAACCCCTTCAACCGCCGGTATCCGACGAACCCCAGCAAACCCGCAAGCACCAGATAGAACACGGTAACGATCAGGAACGACAGCCACTGCGCGAGGCCGACCACGTCCACCAGCACGTACGCGATGGTGAACGACGCCAGGATCAGGCACAGATGCAGAACGAACGCGGCGGCGGCGAAAAGCCCCGTCGCGGTCCCGATCCGGCGCGCGTCGAACTTGAGCTCGGACTTGGCGAGCTCGATCTCAGACCGGACGAGGGTCGATATGTGGTTGCTCGCCTGGGCGACCAGCGCGCCGAGCGATTCGTCCTCGGGCATCGGGATCTCCTATCTGCGACTATCAAACATCATCTCGTGCCCGCACGCGCACCCGGATCCGCAACAGTGCCGACGCCAGCGCCGACGCGACCACGCTGGCGATCAGCACGGCGGTGGAGATCCGATCGTCGCCGGGGAACGCCTTGTCGCCGATGAGCAGCGAAACCGTGAAGCCGATTCCGGCCAGAACGGACACGGCTGCGATGTCCCGCCAGGTCAGCTCATCGCTGAGCCTGGCGAATCCCAGTTTGACCGACAACCACGCGCCTCCGAACACCCCCAGGAACTTGCCCACCACCAAGCCGATCATCACAGCGATCGCGATCCGGTCGACGAAGACGGCGCCGAGCGCCTGGGTGGTCAGCGGAACCCCGGCGGCGAAGAAGGCGAAAACGGGCACGCAGAATCCAGCGGATATGGGGCGAATGTATTGGTCCGCGCGTTCCGCCGGGGATGGATCGCCTCGCACGCTGGTGAGCAGGCCGCACAGGACGCCGGCCACGGTGGGGTGCACGCCGCTGTCGTGCACGAACACCCAGGCGGCGACGCCGAGCAGGATGAACAGGAGCGGCTTCCGGACACCGACGCGCATGAGCAGCCAGTAGATGAACAGGATCACGGCGGCGGCGATCAGCGGGACGAAGCTCAGCTTCTCCGTGTAGAAGACCGCGATCACGATGATCGCCCCCAGGTCATCCACCACGGCGAGGGTCAGGAGGAAGGCTCGCAAAGCATCCGGAAGCGCTGAGGCGGTCACCGCGAGGACCGCGAGGGCGAACGCGATGTCGGTTGCCGTGGGGATCGCCCAGCCCTTGCCCGCGCCGCTGGTGCCCCAGGCGACGGCGACGAAGACGAGCGCGGGAACGATCATTCCGGCGATCGCGGCGACAACCGGGAGAATCGCGTTCTTGAGCCGGGAGAGCTCGCCGTGCACGAACCCCTGTTTGACCTCAAGCCCGGCGACGAAGAAGAAGATCGCGAGCATGCCGTCGGCGGACCATTGGTACAAGCTCATACCGAACGGACCTGGAACCGCGTCGCGCATGGCCAGATAGCCGTTGGTCCATGCGGAGTTCGCCCAGATGAGAGCGAATCCCGTGGCCAGCAGCATGATCACGCCGCCGATCGTCTCGGCGCGCAACGCCTCGGCGATCTGGCGTGCGTACCGGACGGTCGGCCGCAGCGGCCACATTTCGGCGGCGCGCGGCACGGTCCCCCCTCGGTCGCTGAACGTTACGATCTGTACCTGACTGTACACATATGTCCGGAAATGGGTGAGGCGCGGGTGCCGTTATGCACCCGCGCCTCATCTGCCGGACTTGCCTAGTCTTCGCTCGCCGCGCTGGGCAGCTTCGCCGCGATCAGGTTCATCACCGCGCTGTCGGCCAGCGTCGTGACGTCGCCGATGCTGCGGTTCTCCGCCACGTCACGCAGCAACCGCCGCATGATCTTCCCGGAGCGGGTCTTCGGCAGCTCGGGAACGATCAGGATCTGCCGCGGCTTCGCGATCGGGCCGAGCGTCTTGGCGACATGATCGCGAAGCTCCTTGGCGATGTCCTCGCCCTCGTCGGCCGCGCCGCGCAGGATCACGAACGACACGATCGCCTGCGTGGTCACCGGGTCGGTCGCGCCCACGACCGCCGCCTCGGCCACCTTCGGGTGGCTGACCAGCGCACTCTCCACCTCGGTGGTCGAGATGTTGTGCCCGGAGACGAGCATGACGTCATCCACCCGGCCGAGCAGCCACAGATCGCCGTCCTCGTCCTTCTTCGCGCCGTCGCCGGGGAAGTAGAACCCCTTGAACCGGGACCAGTAGGTGTCGATGTAGCGCTGGTCGTCGCCCCAGATCGTGCGGAGCATGGACGGCCACGGCTCCCGTACCACCAGGAAACCCCCGCCGCCGCTGGGCACCGACTGCGCCTGGTCGTCGACCACGTCCGCCACGATGCCCGGCAGCGGCTTCATGGCCGCGCCCGGCTTGCCGGCCGTGACTCCCGGCAGCGGGCTGATCATGATCGCGCCGGTCTCGGTCTGCCACCAGGTGTCCACGACCGGGGTACGGCTGCCGCCGATGTGCTCGCGATACCAGACGTACGCCTCCGGGTTGATCGGCTCGCCGACCGAGCCGAGGACGCGCAGGGACGACAGGTCGAACTTGGCGGGGATGTCGTCGCCCCACTTCATGAACGTACGGATCGCGGTGGGCGCCGTGTAGAGGATCGTGACGTGATATTTCTGGATAATTTCCCAGAAGCGGCCTCGGTGGGGGGTGTCCGGGGTGCCCTCGTAGATGATGCTTGTGGCGCCGTTCGCGAGCGGGCCGTACACGATGTAGGAGTGCCCGGTCACCCAGCCGATGTCGGCCGTGCACCAGTAGATGTCGGTTTCCGGCTTGAGGTCGAAGACGGCGTGGTGCGTCCAGGCGGACTGGGTGAGGTATCCACCGGTCGTGTGGAGAATGCCCTTCGGCTTCCCGGTCGTCCCGCTCGTGTAGAGGATGTACAGCGGGTCCTCGGCGTCATGCGCCTCCGGCGTGTGCTCCTCGCTCTGCCGATCGACCAGGTCATGCCACCAGACGTCCTTGTCCGTCCAGTCCACGTCCTGGCCGGTCCGCCGGACCACCAGCACGTGCTCGACACTCGGGCAGTCCTTGACCGCCTCGTCCACCGTCGGCTTCAACGCGCTCGGCGCGCCCCGCCGGAACCCGCCATCCGCGGTGATCACCAGCTTGGCGTCCGCGTCGTCGATCCGGCTCTTCAGCGCCGTCGCCGAGAACCCGCCGAACACCACCGAGTGAATCGCCCCGATCCGCGCACACGCCAGCAACGAAACCGGCAGTTCCGGAATCATCGGCATGTAGATGGCGACCCGATCGCCCTTCCCCACCCCCAGCTCGGTCAGCGCGTTCGCCGCCCTGGAAACCTCTTTCTGCAGGTCAGCGTAGGTGATCGTACGGCTGTCGCCTTCCGGCTCGCCTTCCCAGTAGTAGGCGACCTTGTCCCCGTTCCCCGCCTCCACATGCCGGTCCACGCAGTTGTACGCGACGTTCAGCTTGCCGTTCACGAACCACTTGGCGAAGGGCGGCTGCCAGTCCAGCGTCGTGTCCCAGCGTTTCGCCCAGGTCAGCCGCTCCGCGGCACGCTCCCAGAAGGCGAGCCGGTCCCGGTTCGCCTCCTCATACGCCTCCGCCGTGACATTCGCGGCCGCGGCCAGGTCGACGGGTGGCTCGAACCGCCGGTCCTCGCGCAGCAGATTCGACAGCGTCTCCTGGTTCTCACGCTCGGGGGCCACTTGGCACTCCTTTTGTTCTTATCTGGCGCTACTTGTGAGGTCCACTTCACCAGCCCGATACGGTCACCGACAAGGTTCCGGGCATGTGGTGCTATGACATGTGAGCATCCCCGGGGAGTCAAACTGGGATGCGCTCAACGGTGGCAGGTCGTCGTTGAATGGTCCGTACGCGTCGGTAAGGTCGGGGCGTGACTGATCCGCTGGCGGTGATCGCCGAGATGGTGCCCGAGGCCGTACAAGAGGCGCGTTTCGCTGTCGACCGGCTGTATCGGCATCGGGTGCTGCGGCGGCGCGGGCCCGAAGTGTCGGCCGAGTCGGCCTTGCGCGGAGCCCGGGCATCGGCGGCGTTGGATGGGGTTGATGTGCCGCTGGGGTCGTTGCGCCATGGGGAAGTCGATGCTCCGGTGGCGCAGGGGGCGTTGCGGGTTTCGGCAGAGCTGGGGCGGTTGGGGGCGTTGTGGCGGGGG
>NZ_BLAE01000009.1:171580-212121 GCF_009687865.1 Acrocarpospora macrocephala | reverse complement strand
CTCGGCAGGCTTTGGCGCGGTTGCACGCGTTGGCCGGGGTTGGGTTGACCGATGAGCCTGGGCGGCCGCGTGGGGGTGACACGTCGGCGGACCCGCTGGGACTCGGTCCCGCGCCTGGGGCTGCGGAGGTTTCGGTGCGGTTGGGGGCGCTCGCGGAGTTGCTGGCGTCGTCGAAGGCGCCCGCGGTTGTTCTGGGGGCGATCGTGCATGCGGAGCTTGTGGTGTTGCGGCCGTTTGGGGTGGCCGATGGGGTGGTGGCTCGGGCGGCGGAGCGGTTGACGTTGATTGAGCATGGGTTGGATCCGAAGAGCCTGGTTGTGGTGGAGGTCGGGCATCTGGAGGCGGGTGCGGGGTATGTGGAGGGGCTTCGGGGGTATTCGGGCGGGACGCGGGATGGGGTGGTGGGGTGGGTTGCGCACTGCGCGGAGGCGATCGTGCTGGGGGCTCGGGAGACGACGGCGATTTGTGAGGCGTTGTCGCGGTGAGTCCTGGGGGCGGGGCTGATCTTCGGGTTGGTGGGTAACGCGCTGCTCTCTGTCGCTGTTGCAGTGGGTTCTGGGGGCGAGCGGGAGACGACGGCGCTTGTGTGGCCTTGTCGCGGTGAGTCCTTGGGGCGGGGCTGATCTTGGGGTTGGTTGGGTAACCGCTTCTCCCTGTCGCCGTTGCTGTGGGTTCTGGAGGCGGAGCGGTGGGAGTCACGTCGTGCCGTGCGTCGAAATGCTGCCCTTGACGTTCTTCGACCGTGTGGTGGTCGCGATCCGTAGCGGGTGGGTGGCGAAAGCCACGGAGACCATGGGGCCGGGCGGAGCCCGGACAACGCGACGGGAGGGTGGGTGAGAGTTCCACGGCAATGCGACCGTCGTTTCCTTCGGGCAGCCACAGTGGCGGCGGGGTCGGGCGGAGCACGAGGGAAACAAACGGGCTGGGTGGGTGGGAGTTCCACGGTAGGCAATCCGGCGCGGTGTGAGGGCGTTCCCTACACGTGGTCTCCATGCCCGCTGGTCAGCTTGCGCGTGGGCAACGAACCCGAGGCTCGCGTTGCGAGCTCTTGCGAGGTTGCGGTCGCGGGGGAGGGATTCGGACAAAAGCTGACGGCGTCCCTGGAATGGGACGCCGTCGCCAGTACGTCATACCGGGTTACCAAGCGTGCACCTTTATCTGTCTAGCGGGGCAAGCCCGTGTCGACACGCCTCCCGCGGCTGGTCGCGCGTGGGTACCCGGCAGCCGTACCCGGACACCTAGTCCGTGTCACCTTTCTACGTCGGATTCCTGCACTTGGGAACCCCTTGGAGCAAGACCTTTACCGAGCTGGGGGCCCAAGCTGCTGACACATCTGACGGGTTTTGTCACACATTGAGGCAATGGATCGGTATAGTGAGCAATGATCACGGACTGTGATTGGTTGACGGCAGTGAACTCCTGGCGACCGAGCTTGGTCCCGCGAAAAAATCTGGCGCAAATTGCAGATTGCTCCTCGACGAAACTCGCGTAGATCGGGCAGCATACGGTGGTATCTCCCAATGTGGGAGTGACTGCGTACAGGGCACCTATGCAAGTCCCTTGCCATGCCCTGGCCAACTGATGAAAGCTTTCTTCTGAAACGGGACCGGCTCTACCCCCCCGGAGCCGGACCGGTCGGCGACCCCCGCTCTCCCCCCCCGGCGGGGGTCGCCATTTTTCTTGACGCGACCTCACGACGCTTGGTTGGATCCCTAAGTCGATCCCGATGCCGAATTGTTACCTAGTGCCTGGAAGTAATTCAGCACCGGATGGCTCGCGGCCGGCGCGTCAGGACCGTTGCCCGCGGATCTGGCGGTGGAGATCGATCGGCGGGGTGACCGCCGCCGGATGCGTAGGGGTGGCCAACAAGCTGATCGTCGTGGGCATCCCGTGGCCCTCGCCACCCCTGCGATCGTCACCACACTGATGTCGGAGTCTCGGGTCGCGGCCACGAGAAACCGATCGCCTACGAAGACTTACCTGTCCGCCAAAGCGGGATAAGCGCGATCCGCGCGGTTCCGGATTTCCATTCGCCCGCTCTCAAGCGGCCAGCGACTTGGCCGCTTAGTCAGGAAGTTCGTGGTCAGGTTCGTGGCTGGCCTCAGTCGGCCCGAGGTTTTCCACAGGGGGATGGGTTATCCACAGTTCAGGGTTCGGGGCCTCGGGCAAGGGCGTGGTTCTCGCAAAGTGGTCTCTCTCGACGGATGGAGACCTCGATGTATCGGCCGTTGGCCATTACGGATGACCAGGATCTGCTTGACGATCTGCTGCGCGTGGCCGCCGCAGCAGGGGTCGAGCTCGATGTGGCGCATGTCGCCTCACGGGCAAGACCCCAGTGGCGTACGGCTCCGCTGATCGTGATCGGCGCGGATCTAGCCGACGATCTGGCAGCCACCGGACCGCCACCCAGACAGAACGTCCTGCTGGTGACCCGCAGCCCGGAGGATCCCGCGACCTGGCGAAGATGCGTCGCGGTGGGCGCGCAGACGGTGCTGCAATTGCCGGCGGAGGAACGCCTTCTCGTCGCGGAATTCGCCGAAGCCGCCGAACCATCCACTCGGGCCGGAACCGTGGTGTGCGTGACCGGCGGTCGAGGTGGCGTAGGCGCGACCGTGCTGGCCGCGTCCTTGGCGCTGTCCGCCTCGCGTGCCGGGCTACGCACCTTGCTGGTGGACGCCGATCCCCTCGGCGGCGGCATCGACGTGGTCCTGGGTGAGGAAGACGCGATCGGCGCCCGCTGGCCGGACATCGTCGGCCGCGAAGGCCGCGTCAGCTACGGCGCCCTCCAGCGCGCGCTCCCCACGTTCGGCGAACTCACCGTTCTCTCCTGGCATCGCGGTGAACCGATGCGCATCCCCCGCGAAGCCATGCGAGCCGTCCTGGACGCCGCCCGGCGCGGCTGCGACCTGGTCATCGTCGACCTCCCCCGGCACATGGACGAAGCCATCGCCGAGGCGCTCGCCCGCGCGACGGCAACCCTCGTCCTGGTCCACGCAGACGTCAGGGGCGTGCTCGCCGCCGCCCAAACTCTCGCCGCCCTACGCCCCCACACCGGCGACCTCAAAGCCGTCGTCCGCCCCGGCACCCTCGACCCTGACGTAGTCGCCGCCTCTCTGGGCCTCTCCGGCGGCCTCATCTGCCCCCAACAACGCGGCCTCACCCAAGCCCTAGACCGAGGCGTCGCCCCGCCCCTGGGCCGAACCCCCCTCGGCAGGTTCTGCACCACCCTCCTCGACCACCTGGGAGCCACCCATGACCACACCTAGCCCCTCACCCCACTCATCCACGCATGCCGTCGCTGCGCTGGGCGTCCCGGTAGGAGCAACTGTGTTCGCAGGGCGGTGTCCGGCTGAGGAATCCGATGTGTCTGTGGCCTCGCCCCGGGTGGGCCGGTCCATGTCGCCAGTGGCCGATGGTGTGGCGGCCAGGCCAGGGATCCCAGTGGGGCCGGGCGCGCTCAGAGGGCTGGCCTCAGCCGCCGATGAGAGCGCCTCCACGGCGAGAACTGCGTCTATGGACTCGGCGTCCGTGGGGTTTGTGTCACCGGTTGGGACGTTCACGCTTTCGAAGGCGACCATGTCGGAGGGCTCATCTGAGAGCACCTCCGCGGTGGGAGCTGCGTCTATGAACTCCTCGGCGTCCGTGGGGTTTGTGTCACCCATCGGGACGTCCACGCTTTCGAAGGCGACCATGTCGGAGGACTCATCGCGATTTGGTAGTTCCGGTCGACCACGTAGCCGCGGGTACTCATTTCCGCCTCCAGTCGCGAGAACACAGGCCGAAGTCGCTGGCGCGCCAACAATGGAGAGTGACCTTGTTGGTGCCCACAAAGCGGCGCCTGAGCTTGTCGAAGCGGTCCGGGTTCGTCTCGCTCGAACGGGTGCGGAACCTACGCCGGCGAGGGTCGCGGCGGCGCTACGTGCCGAGCGTGCCATGTTCGGCGACGCGGAAGTCCTGGACATCGCCCGGGCGCTTCGAGCGGATCTCATCGGTGCCGGGCCTCTGGAAGCCCTCCTTGCCGCCCCAGGGGTGACCGATGTGCTCGTCAACGGCCCCAACGAAGTCTGGGTCGACGACGGCACCGGTCTCCGCAGGACAAGCGTCACTTTCCCTTCTGACGATGACGTCAGACGCCTGGCTCAGCGCCTCGCAGCCGCCGCAGGCCGCCGCCTGGACGACGCCTCCCCTTATGTCGACGCCCGACTAGCCGGAGGAGTGCGCCTCCACGCCGTTCTCCCACCCATCGCCGCCGAAGCCACATGCCTCTCCCTTCGCCTCCCGTCACGCCACACATTCACGCTCGAGGAACTGGTCCCCGGCCCAGCAGCCACCGCCCTACGCGCGATCATGGCCGCCCGCCTAGCCTTCTTGATCACTGGCGGCACGGGAACAGGCAAGACCACCCTCTTGTCCGCCATGCTCTCTCTGGCAACCCCCGGAGAACGCCTCCTGCTCGTGGAAGACTCCGCCGAACTCCGCCCTAACCACCCTCACGTGGTCCGCCTCGAAGCCCGCCCGCCCAACCTCGAAGGCGTCGGTGGCGTCATGCTCCGGGATCTCGTCCGCCAGGCCCTCCGGATGCGCCCAGACCGGCTCGTCGTCGGCGAGGTTCGCGGTTCTGAGGTTGTAGATCTTCTGGCCGCACTCAACACCGGTCACGAAGGCGGCTGCGGCACTCTCCACGCGAACACCGCCGCCGACGTCCCACCCCGCCTGGAAGCACTGGCCTGCGCCGCAGGCCTTTCCCGAGAAGCCGTCCACAGCCAGATCGCGGCAGCCCTGGACGCCGTCATCCACCTGGTCCGAGACCCCAGAACCGGCATCCGCCAAGTCTCCGAAATCTCCCTCCTCCACCGAACCCCCACCGGCTTCGTCACAGTCACCCCCGCCCTCACCTTCACCACCACCCCAACCTCAACCCCACCCCTGACACCAGCCCTAACGCCTGCCCCAACATCAGGCCCAAGGCCAACCCCAATGCCAATCCCCATTCCAACGCCAGGCCCAGCGCTGCCAACCTTGAGAGCCCGCTGCCCAGGCATTCCATGATCAAAGCACTTCGTCTCGGAGCGCGTATCACCACAACCACGCCGCTCGTCTCGCGGCCATGGACGCCAGGGGGCGGCGGCAAGCCCCATCAAGAAGCTGGCGGTAACGCCTCGTCGAAGACTTAGTGGAGTCCCAAATTGGGTCCGATCGCTGTAGTGCTCGGAGGTCTTGCCGGATGGTTGTGGTTCGGCCCAACGGTTGCTTCGGCCAGGCTGCTGGTGCTCCAGGGCGATCCCGCTGAATGGTGGATACCGCGGCGTCCCTGGTTTCGGCGGGCTCGGCCCGCAAAGGAGGCGGCGGAGTGGCGGGTCGCTTCGATTGAACTCTGCCAAGGAATCGTGGCTGAACTGACGGCTGGCCGTACACCCGGCGATGCCTTGGCTCGTGCCATCTCCTCGATCGAGGTCCCCGACCCGGCCGCACTGAAGCCCATCGCTGCGGTCGCACGCGATGGCGGCGACATCGCGGCCGCCCTACTCGGAGCCGCTCCACCTGCCGGAGGCGAGGGCCTGGTTCGCCTTGCGGCTTGCTGGCAAGTCAGCGCCACAGTAGGAGGCGGCCTGGCCTCCCTCGTCGAGCGCGTAGCCTCATCCCTTCGCGAAATGGAAGCACACCGCCAAGACGTCTCCGCACAACTGGCCGGACCTCGCGCCACTGCCCGCCTCCTTGCCGGCCTACCCGCGCTCGGCCTCCTGATGGCCGCAGGCCTAGGCATGGAGCCCCTCCCCTTCCTATTTGGCACCCCAGCCGGATTCGCATGCCTACTCATCGGCCTAACACTTGACGTCACAGGCCTCTGGTGGACCAACCGCCTCGTCCTCCGAGCCGAGACCGCAGGCCATTAACTCACCGCCCTCCGCTAGCTCACCGCCCTCCAGGCTGAGTCGCAGATCGTTAGCCGATCGCTCTGTTCGCCGAGGTCGCAGGATCTTTGCCGAGGTGGCAGGCCGCTAGGTGATTTGTAGGACGCCGCTCGTTACGGCTCCGCCGACCTGGTTCGGTTGTGGTCTCCCGAACACAAGGTGGTCCTGGAGCGCCGCCTGTGGGTGGCCGCCTTTCGGGGGGCGCTGGTTTGTTGGTCGATCGGCTTCCTGTTCGAGGTGCCGGCGATTGGCTCGCCACCCTTCAGGCTGGGCCGCAGGTCGTTTGCTCGCTGTCCCCCTGACCGAGGCCGCGGGTTATCAGCCCGCCATCCTGCGGTCTGAGACCACAGGTCGTTGGTCGCTGACTAAGCAAGTAGTTCACACGTAAGTGCTCATCCGCCACGGAGAATCTGATGCTCATCCTCATGGGTGCAGGGCTGGCTGCGCTTTCAGTCTGGATCTGGCCGACGCGCAAAGGATCGCTTGATCGTCTACTGGAGGTGCAGAGACGATCGCGCACCGAAGACGTCACCGCTCACTCGGGCTACCCGATGGGCAAGGCGCAGGCCCATCCGTGGGGTGCTGGACAGACCCATCCCTTGGGCGGGCCTCTTCAGCCATCCAATGGCGGCATCAGGAGCGCCGAAGCCGAGCACGCCGCACGGCAGCTGCAAAAGGGCATCCTTGTCGCAGGACCTACCGCAGTGCTGACGTACCTGATCGTGGGTGGCCTACCGGGACTGATTGCCGCGGCAATGGCAGCGACTGCCGCTATAGCCCTTGTCCGCAAAAGAGAACCAGCCACTTCTCGGCGTCGCCGCGAGCGAATGATCACGGATCTCCCATTCGCGGCCGATCTCATAGTCGCCTGCCTCCGCGCAGGCCAGCCCCTGACCGCCGCCGCAGAAACCGCCGCAAGGGCCGTGAACGGACCGCTCGGCGAATGCCTGTTCTGGGTGAGCGCTCAAATGCGACTCGGCGCCGACCCATCCACCGCCTGGTCGGCCCTGGCCGAAGAACGCCCCCTGGCCTCCCTAGCCAGAACCATGTCCCGAGCGGTCGACAGCGGCGCCCCAGTAGCCGACGTCCTCACCCGCCTTGCCGACGACGCCCGCCACACCACTCGATCGGCCTCTTCCGCAGCCGCCCGAAGAGTCGGAGTCCAAGCAGTAGCCCCCCTCGGCCTGTGCTTCCTCCCGGCCTTCGTCTTCCTCGGCATCATCCCCGTGGTGGCCGGTCTAGCGACCCAAGTCCTCACCCCATAAGGCTCGCTCCCCGACCCACACCCCTTCGCCTCACGCTCCGACCGAGCCTGTGATTTCACCAGCGGCACCTGCCCCATGTAGAGCGTTCTGGCCCCACTTGTGGATCTTCGGTAGGTGCGAAGTTCGCGTGGGAGTCGGCCCCGCCCCTGAGGGACTACGGCGAAGCCCTGGCTGCCCGCCCAGCGACGAACCCCCGCCCTTCCGCGCTGGAAGGACGGGGGATTTCGGTGGAGAGGTCACGTTCGCAGGTCGCGGTCGTCGACCAAGGCGGTGCGGTGCAAGTCAACCGGAATCTACGAGGTCGGGACGGTACTGCGGGCGATCCACGTCCATGCGGTCGACGTGCCGTGTCAGGCCGGTGGTGCCCGGCGTTTCACGCCCGCTCTGGGGTACGTCATCCGCCTGCGGCGTCCTCGGCCTGCCAGCGCAGCAGGTCGCCCGGCTGGCAGTTGAGTACCTCGCAGAGCGCGGCGAGCGTCGCGAAGCGCACCGCCTTGGCGCGGCCGTTCTTGAGTACCGCCAGGTTGGCGGGCGTGATCCCGACGCGGTCGGCGAGGTCGCCCACGGACATCTTCCGCCTGGCCAGCATCACGTCGATGTCGACGACGATCGGCATCAGATCACCTCGTCCAGCTCGGCCTGCATCTGCGCCGCTTCGACGTCGCGCGCGACGGCCTGGGCGAGCAGCATCCGCAGCACGAGCACGATGAGCGCGACCCCCAGGATGGCCAGGCCGATCCCGCCCATGATGACGGTGACACCCGGGTCGTCCCGCTGGTCCGGCGCATTGAGGGCCGTGACCGCGAACCACAGGAGGGCGGCCGCCACGATCGCGCCGATCACGGCGTCCACGTACCGGAAGGCGGCGTGGGAGAACACGGTTCCGCGTCGCACCATCGTCACCAGCCGCCATACGCTGACCAGGGCGACCTGGGCTGACACCATGCCCAGGATTGTGATCACGCGCAGCGGGGTCAGCGGGAGCGACCCGTCCTCCGGGTCGCTCCCGCTGACCAACACCCACAGCGTCAATGCCTGTACGAACACGGTGCCGGCGAGCACCACCACGAGCACGGCGCGAAGCGCACGCACTGTCAGCTTTCCCATGGCCCATCCTTCTATCGAGTTGCGATGAGAATCTATCGAATCTCGATAGGTGAAGCAAATGTTCGGGACGGAGGGTTGGCCTACTTGAACTCTAAGATCGGTCGTCGGCAACGGCGGGTCCGGTAGTGCCAGAAGCCTGTCGCCCCTAGCGGCAGTCTCCGATGAGGGTCGGCCGAGAGTCCTGCGTTCCTCAATGTGCTCCTGGCACACGCTGTCAGTCAGGTGGTTTCCGCAGCTAGGTGGGCATGGGTACGGCCCAGCCGGTCGGAGCGGCGCACTGGCGAACTCGGCGAAAGAACCTTGTGGATGACTTTTTCCACAGCTGTGGATAACGAGATGTGCACAGGGCTACGGGTAGGCGTATCGGCTGGTTGATTTAGCGAGCGAGTTATCCACAGCCTTTCGGTTATCCACAGAACGGGATTCGGGTCAAGCGGGAAGGTCGAGTGACGGGCACTCTGAGTATGGCTTCGGGCGGAGGGTCCGTCCCGGGCTTGTAGGAGGACCAGATGCGCGTGTGGACCAGCGAGCGCACCCAGGGCGCTCAGCCACTCCAGCACTCTCACCCCACCACCTCACCCCGCCACCTTCGCCTCTGCCCAACCCCTCCCCACCCCGCTAAGTTGGCCGCCCCCGCAAAGTTGGCGGCCCCTGTCAGTCCGGCCACTGCCGTCAATCCGGCGACCGCTGTCGACCTAGCCGCCGCCGTCGGCCTGGCCGCCCCGGTCAACCGGGCTGCTCCCGTCATCCCATCAACGTTCGTCCGCCGGAAACCGGTCATCCCGACCGAGTCTTTGATCATCGTCGGCTCAACCGAATCCCCAAGGTTGGCGAAAGCCACCAAACAACCAACTCCGCCGTTCCCGTCTCCCTCGCTAGCCATGACGGTCGGTCCCACACCTGTCCGCCCTGAGCCTGTCGGTCCGCTCGCCTCCGCCACGCCACCACGATCGGTATCTACGGGAACCTCCGCACTAGCAATCATGAACTCGGCCACATCCCCCGCTCCTCTCGACCAGCCGAAGCCAGTCAGTGCGGCACCCGCTAGCACGGAGATTCATCCCATCGGACGCGCAGACCAAGCCACCGCCAGCAACCCAATCCGCCCGCTTCGCTTGGTGAAGCCGCTCGGGGCTGTGGGTCGGACCGCTCCGGCTGATCCGCTTCATCCACTCAGCCCTGTAGCTCAGACCACTACGGCTCGTCCCATTCACGCGGTCGACCCTGTAGGTCAGACGGCCTTGGACCATCCCGTTCATGCGGTTGGCACTATCGACCAAGTCGGTCCGGTGGGCGGAGACGGCCCAGCCAGGCTTGATGCCCAGGTCGTATCGCTGGCACTGGTTCGCTCGGCAGGACCGATCGATCCGGCTGGCCGGGTCCTGGGAGATCAGGTCAGGGCACGTCGGCGGGTGCGAAATCGCTCGTGGAGTAGGGAGCAAACGCTCGCAGTCGTGGATCGGGCGCGTCGACTTGGGGTCCAGTGGACGCTTGCTGCCGGAGCCCGAAGGGAGGCGGGCATGTCCACCGCGGAATATGCGGTCGGAACCATCGTTATCTTTGGTTACTCTCAGTCGTGCGGCAAGTACTTCAAGTAGTGTTGGCGGCTACTTGACGCACAGTATCTGGGGGTCCGTACGGCATGTTGGGCAGGTCAGGTGCGCCCGAGCAGCACTACCGGGCTGAACGAGCGGTGGCCGCCGATGAGTCGGTGTCGTGGGTGGTGGTCGACGAGGACCTCGAGTTGCATGTCGAGGCGTGCGCGTACCTGGCGGGGCTGCGCGGGGCGGGCCGGGCGTTCAACACCGAGAAGACCTACGCGGGCCGGATCGCCTTGTACTTGTCGTACTGCCGAGGCCATGGGCTGGACTGGGCCGGCCCGAGCCTTCCCCAGCTGATGGCGATGATGCGCTGGCTGGTGGACGAGCCGATGCCGCCGCGATCACTCAAACCGGGCGCCGCGGTGCGGTATCGCAGCGAGGACACCGCGAACAAGATCATGGGGACCGTCGGGGAGTTCCTGTCGTGGTGCAGCCTGCAGGGCTGGGTGCCGCCGACGGTGGTCAACACGCTCACTCAGCCGAAGTTCCTGCGCTACCTGCCGGCGGGGTTCGATCCGGGCGAGGACGGTCAGCACCGCACGATCATGGCCCGCACGATCAAGTACAGGGTCGCGATCCCGGGCTATGAGTGGCTGACGGATGAGGAGATCGACGTGCTGCTCGGCCTGGCCAGGCACGAGCGCGACAGATTCCTCATCCAACTCCTTTCGCAGACCGGCATGCGGATTGGTGAAGCGCTCGGGCTGCGCAGACAGGACATGCACCTGCTGCCCGATTCTCGCGTGCTGGGCTGCCGGCACGAAGGGCCGCACGTCCACGTCCGGCGGCGGGTCAACGCCAACGGCGCGTTCGCCAAGGCCCGGCAACCCCGGGCGATCCCGGTGGACGAGGTCACGATCGAGTTCTATGCGCACTACCAGTTCGAGCGGGCCGAGATCGTCGGGGACGCCGGGGACATGGTGTTCGTGAACCTGTTCCACGTGCCGCTGGGCAAGGCCATGTCGTACGGGACCGCCTATGAGCTGTTCTGCCGCCTGGCCAAGCAGGCCGGATTCCGGGCCAGACCGCACATGCTCCGCCACTCGTCGATCACCAGGCTCCGGCGGGCTGGGGTGGATCGCCGGGTCGTGCAGGAGATCGCCGGTCACGTCTCGGTGACCTCGCAGGACCCGTACTCCCATGTCACCGACTCCGACAAGCGCGAGGCCGTGGAGATGGTGGCGGCCAGGAGAAGGCAGGCCCGTTCGTGAGCGGCCCGGGCAACGTGCTCGCCTTCCCCGCGCCGGACGAGGCGCCGGACGGGCGCGGGCCGATCCAGGAAGCGCTGGCACCGGCGCAGGCGGAGATCTGGACCGCGTGGTTGTCGGCGAGCACGCCCACCCCGTGGCGGGTTGGGGAGTGGGATGCGGCCACGTGGCTGTTCACCGGCGATGTCGACAACCGCTCCACGGTCGCCTACCGCTGCACGGTGGCGGCCTGCGACCGGATCTCACGCACGCAAACCCTGTGTGACCTGTGTGAGAAGGAGTTCCGGAAGTCGGCGCTGGCGCTGGAGGAGTTCCGGGACGGCTTCGTCCCGGACCGCAACCGGGTGATCGACGGCGGGACCAGGCCCTGCATCGTGGCGGGCTGCCCACGGGACGGGGCGGTGTGGGGGTTGTGCGCCGCGCACGGGTCGCTACGGCACAAGGACATGATGCGCAAGCGGCCCGGCGCCGAGGACCTGGAGGCGTGGGTCGCCGCCGCGGCCGCCTACGACCCGCTTCCGGCGTGTCTGGTCGGCGGCTGCGGGCGTGATTGGCGGCCGGGCTCGGGGATCTGTGACCTGCACACCCGGCGGCTGCGAGCGGACGGCCTGGAGGTGGCGGACGCGGCCTGGCTCGACAAACAGGCGCCGTTCCTGATCGTCAATCAGTTCTCCCTGGCGCCGCTGGAGCCGGTGGTGCGTGCGGAGTTGCTGTTCGCGCTGGCCGCCCGGGATGAGCGGGGACAGCGGCTGGACCCGACCGCGGTCCGCCAGTCGGTCGCGGTGCTGGCCGGCCACCGCATCGCCGCGATCGCGGCGGTCCAGTTGGGCGCGCTGCCGACCCAGGCCACGGCGAACGTCGATGCGCTGTTGCGGGAGACGTTCCGGGTGGTGGCCGCGGCCTTCGACCGGTTCCGCGGCGTGGATCCGGCCACGCGGCCGACCCTGGACCTGGTCGATCTCGGGGCCCGGGGCAGGCACGGCAGGCCCACCGCTCGGCCCGGCGATCTGGACATCTCGATGATCCGGCAGATCTGGCTGCGAGAGATCCTGGTGGCCTGGGTCAGCGAGGCCAAGCCCGCGACCAGCGAGGTCCGCCGGGCACACAAGGCGGCGCAGACCGCCGCCCGGGCGCTGGACGCGCGCACCGGCGGCGGGCTGGACCCCGCGGCGTTGGGGTTCGCCGACATGACCGCAATCGTCGCGGGCTTTGAGAACCTCCTGCGCGCCGATGGCCAGGAGATGAGCCAGAAGAGCAAAGCCGGCCTGCTGTCGATGTGGTTCAAGGTGCTGGACTGGGGCCGGCTCACCGAGCGGCTGGACGGCATGGCCGCCGGATTCGCCCGGCACTCCAGCCACGTCATCAAGCAGGCCGAACCGAATGAGGACGAGATCGGCAAGGCCATCCCCGAGTCGGTGATCGCCCAGTTGGACGCCTGCACCGAGTTGCTCGGGGCGGGCATCCGCCACGGGCGGCTGTCCCCCGAGCAGGTCCACGCGATGGCGGTGGCGGTCTATGAGCTGCTGCGCGACACCGGCCGCCGCCCCGCCGAGATCGGCCAGCTGGAGGTCGACTGCCTGGAGCGGGACGGGGAGGATTGGCAGCTGCGCTGGGACAACGGCAAAGGGCTGCGCAACCGGCGCCGGTTGCCGATCCCCGCCGAGACGGTGACCACCGTCCACACCTGGCAGGCCGTCCGCGCCACGATCGCGTTGCCGTCCGGTTCGCAGGGGTTTCTGTTCCCGCCTGCCGGAGAGTTCGGGGAGGTCCGGCATCTGACCTCCGAGCAGATCTCACCGATCATCCGGGCCTTCGCCGATGCGGTTCCCCAGCTGCTGGCCGAGGAGTTCGGCCCCGATGGGCGGCCGCTGCCGTTCGACCGCTCGCTCATCTTCCCCTACGCGTTCCGCCATTCCTACGCCCAACGACATGCCGACGCCGGGGTGCCGATCGATGTGCTCCGCGACCTTATGGATCATCGATCGACGCAGACCACGGCCGGGTACTACACCGTCTCCCTCAAGCGGAAGCGGGAAGCGGTGGAGATAGCCGGTCGTCACGGCTTCGACCGCGCCGGTCGCGGGCGGCCGACCCGTTCGGGCACCGCCTATGAGGCGCAGTCGGTGGCGGTGCCCTACGGCCGCTGCAAGGAGCCCGCCAACGTCAGAGCCGGGGGCAACGCCTGCCCGATCCGCTTCCAGTGCGCCGCCTGCAAGTTCTTCCGCGCCGACCCGACCTACCTGCCGGAGATGGAGCAGCATGTCATGCAGTTGCGGGCCGATCGGGAGCGGGCGCTGGCGATGGACGTCGACGAGTACGTGATCAAAAACTTCGACGCCAACATCGAGGCGATGGGAAGGATCGCCGGCATCGCCCGGGACAAGCTGGAGGCGCTGCCCGAAGAGGAACGGGCCGAACTGCTCGCGGCCGCCGAGGCGTTGCGCATCCTCCGGGCCCAGCAGGCCGGCGGCATCACCGATCTGGGCATGCCCGGGCGGCGCGGGCGGGAAAGCGCGTGAGCCAGAGGTCACCGGGCGCCGGGCGCACCCCCGGCGACGTGCTGCGCGAGGTTCGCCGCACCGACAGCCAGGTCAAACGCGGCAAGGTGCTGGCCACGCTGGAGGAGCTGAAGTCCTGCGGGGAACCGATCACGTTCCGGGCTGTCGCCGCGGCGGCCCGGGTGTCGACCTCACTGGTCTACTCCCCGGGCGTCCGCGAGCACATCGAGACCGCGATCGCCGGGCAGGCCAAAGCGGCCCGGCGCGCCACCGCGACCGGGACCAGCGCCTCGGCCGCGTCCCTGGCCTGCGACCTGGAGCTGGCCCGCGCGCAGATCAAGCAGCTGCGCGCGGAGCGAGACAAGCTCAAGGCCGCCGTCCAGCGCGGTCTGGGGACGGCGCTGGCCAGTGCCGGCAGCCGGGAACTGACGGCGCGGATCGACGAGCTGCTTGCCCAGGTCGAACGCCTGGCCACCGAGCGCGACGACGCGCTGGCGGAGAACGCGCGGCTGAAGACCACGCTGACCGAGACCGAAGACAACCTGACCGCCGCCCGGACGGCGCTGAAAGACCTGATGAAGGAGGTCAACCGTGATCGCTGACCCCGTGCCGCTCCCGGGCCCCGCCGCCTGGGCAGAGATCGGCAAGCAGAAGCGTATCTTCCTGATTACACTGCGTGCTCGTCAACCTGCCCGGTCCGCTGAGGGGTCCGCATGAGCTTCACAGAACACGACGTTCACGAGTGCCGCCGCCTGATGCGCGCCTGCCGCCTCAACCAGCTGGCGATCGGCGACATGCTGAGGGCCGCGTGGGCCGACGGCGACGCCCTCGGACAGTTCTGCGAGCGGGTCGGCCTGTCGGTGACCACCGCCAAGCAGTGGCGAGCCACAGCGAAGGCGGTCACGCCGGACCTGCGCACGCTGCTGGAGACCTCCGGCGTCTTCGTCTCCTACAGCGTCTTGCGCGAGGGGACACGCATGATGGGCGGCCAGCCCATCGACCCCGGCTACGCCAAGCTCCGGCGCTTGATCGACGACGCGACGACCGCGGGCGTCGACCGGGTCAACCACGCCACCTACCAGACGGTCTTGGGCACGGCACCCCCGCTGGCCATCGTCTTGGATCCGCAGGCACGAGAGGCTGAGGAGGTCGTCGACTACGTCAGCGACATGAACAACAGCCCCAACCGCGACCTGCTCGTCTCGGCGCTGCTCGCCGACGACGCCGTGACCCGCGCCGAGCTGGAGGCCGAGTTCGACAAGCAGCGGGCGGAGCGAGAAGAACAGGGCGACCGGCAGCAGCCGAAGCAGCCCACGGGCAAGCCCGACCCCAGCGCCGCGCTGGTCGCCAATCTGCTCGCCCTGGCCGCGCAGTCCGCACGGATCATCAAACGCCTTCCCAAGACAGTGCAGCTGGACCTCGCCCAGCAGGCCAACGCCTCCGTCGCCCTGGACGACCTGGACGTCTTCACCAAGAGAGTCCGTCAGATCGCCGCGATCCGCACGGTCAGCGTCCCGGCGCAGCGTCGCGCGCCACGCCAGAAGGCACAAGCGTGATGAGCCAGGAATCACCCGAGCCGACCATCGACGATGGCGAGGACGCCCTCGGCGCGGACATCGCCGAGTTCGTCAAGCTGGAGAGCAAGGGCCCGTGGGTGCTGGCCCATCTGGTCGCCCGACGGGTCACGCCCGGCGAAGGCGACGGCGTCGGATTCGAACAGGAGTCCACAAAGTGTTTCGGCCGAAACACTTTCCGGCGCATCAGTGCCCGGGAGTTCGCCCGCCGGGCCGGCACCAGCGCCAAGAGGGTCCTGGCGTTCTTGGATGCCTGGAACCGGCTGGCGGAGGAGGGTGTGGTTGACCACGCCGCCGACCTGCACCCGGACAAGGAAGTTGAGCTCCCCGATACCTCGAAGTATCCCTTCTATGGCAAGAACGGCTATTACCGCAGCTGGGAGGCCACCAACCTCTCGCCCAAGCGGCGCGAGGCGGTTGAGGAGGAGGCGGAAAAGTCGGGAACCCGTCCTCCTGCCGTCGCCTACATCCTCAGTCATCCCAAAGCGGTCAAGACCGCTCTGCTGGCCGATGAGACGACACGAACGGCGGCGCGGCAGGCCCTGGAGGAGTTCGACGCCCGCCAGGCGGCCGCGGATGCTGAAGACCGCGCTGCGGCCGCCCAGGTCGCCAGCGAGCGGCAGCGCGAATACGACGACGTCATCCGCGCAGAGCGGGACGCCTATGCCGCACAAGCCCGCGAAGCCGGCGAGGGATCGCAGGACGATGCTTCCATGGACGTCTTCAACGCCATGGCCGAGATCCGCATGGCCGCCTCGCGGGCGCTGGCGTTGCTGAGCAAGCAGCAGATCAACTTCACCACGGACCGCGCCGAGGCCATCGCGGAGTTGTGTGATGGCGCCGAGGCGGCGATCGCCGCCGTTCGTGACATGGCCACCGGCGCTGCTCTGGACGACGCCGCGCTCGCGGCGTTCATGGATGAGAACGGGAAATTCCTGTGAGCCGCCGCCGTGATGAGATGGGCTGGACCCGCGCCGAGACCGACGTCGCGGAAGTGATGATCTGGCTGCGCGGCAACCACGGCCGCGAGGTCAGCTACGCCGACATCGCCGCCGGCGTCGGCATCAAGGACGGTGCTCGCCTGCGGCGGGCCGTCAAGGTCGCCCGTGTGGTCGCGGCCAACCGGGGCGATCGCCTGGAAAGATTCCTGCCATCGCAAAGCCCCGCCCGGCGCCGGGTCTTCGTCACCCGCTACATGCGCCAGGGCCTGGGCGATGAGTTCGGCGCCCGCGACGCGATGTCCGCCGCCCGCACCGCGATGACCGCGATGAAGGACATGCACCGCGCCACCACCTTCGAGGCCGGCAACGACAAGTCGATCGCGCGCCAGGAGTTCGGCACGATGGCCATGGCCGTCGATGAGTGCATCACCAAGGTCTCCGGCATCGACAAGGTCGGCCCCCAGGTGGTCAAGCAGGAGAACACCGGCCTGCTCGCTCAGATGATCGCCGCCCTGGAAGCTCGTCTCACTGAAACCACAGGCTGACCAGGGAAGACGCCCCTCTCGACAAACTGGCCAGGAGTTCTCACCGTGACCGTTCTCGAACACACCCTTGCGAAAGCCCTCACCGAGATCGTCATCCAGCTCGACCTCAGCGACGACGACGCCATCACGCCCGAGGCCTCGATGGCGGTGCTGAACCCGGTGATCGCCCTCCTGCAGGACCTTCCTGACCAGGACCGGCGAGCGCTCGCCGAGCTGATCAACCAGTGCACGCAGGAAGAAGCCAACCCCGAGCGGCAGCTGGCGGCCTGGGAAGCGCCCGAAACCTTGGGCCTCTTGGCCTAAAAGCCCCTAATAGGGGAGGAAGCGGGCGAAGCGCCAGTGCTCATCGGCGACGCCGGCGTTCGCGGCCGCCCGGGGGGCAAAACCGCCTGGGGCCCACCTGCCCACGCCGCACTACGACGCCTCATCGCAACGGCCCATCGCTGATTGGTCGCCTCTCCACCCTCAAATGTTTCGCACTGAACCCGACCATGCTTGGCATGCTGCGGTCTACTTGCCATACGTGAAAGAAGAGATCATCGTCCTCTGACCTGCTAGAAGAGTCCTCCAACCCTAGATAAGATAGGCCGCCTGCGGCTTCGCTGCCCTGCTCTTCAAGGTGGTGACCTCAGGCGAGGTACAGGAAATGCTAGCCGCTCTGATCCAAAAGGCCCTCAACCTGGCCGGATAAACATTGTACGGATACGTCGGGTCATATGGTCATATGAGCCCGTCCGCATACGCATGCAAGTGAGTGATGTTCGTGCTTCGTAGAGCTGTGGGCGCTGGCTCGGTCATCGAGGCGAAGCTGAACTCAGACGAACCTCGATTGCTTGACCCCGAGCCGATCGGACAGGCGCCGATCAGTCCTGGATCAGTCGGTCCTGGATCGTTCGGTCCTGGGTTGGTCGGCTCTGGGTTGGTCGGCTCTGGGTTGGTCGGCTCTGGGTTGGTCGAACCCGGATTGCTTGAACTTGGGTTCGTCGATCCTTGGCTGGTCGAATCCGGACCGACCGAATCCGACTCGGTCGGCTCTGGGTTGGTCGGCCCTGGGCTGGTCGGTGCTGGACTAGCTGACGCCGAGTCGGTTGAGTCGCGTGGGCTGGCGCGGGATGAACTGGTTGAGGGTGGACCCCGTGGGCCGGGGTCGGTTGAGGCGGGGTCAGTCACTGCGGAGATTGCTGTGGCGTTGCCGGCGCTGGTTGTTGTTCTTGGGGCCGCGTTGTGGGCGGTGGCGGTGGTTTGCGCGCAACTGGAGTGTGTGGACGCAGCTCGGGCGGGGGCTCGGGCTGCGGCTCGCGGTGAGAGTGTTGATGCTGTCCGTGCGGTTGTGCTGCGGTGGGCTCCTGAAGGGGCACAAGCCACAGTTGTGGTTCATGGCGACCTCGCGAGAGTTGAGGTCATCGCAAAGATCAGGCCTGTCGCGGGTCTGCTCGTTCCCCCGTTCACGGTTTCGGCCACGGCTTCCTCTGCGACGGAACCTGGTGTGACGCAGTAGCGGTGAATTCGCTACTTGTGGCGTGTTTGTGAGCAGGGCGTGTTGTGTGAGTCCGGCGATTGCCGAGTCCGCCGATGACCTGATCACTGGGGGTTTCGGGGTGAGGTGGGGCACTCGGTGATGAGGCGGCGGGTGATGCCGGGCTGGACCTGCAACCACCTGCGACGGGGAACGGAGCTGTAGATCGGTTCGGGGGAGGAGCAATGAACGATGTTGGCGGCAGAGTGGCGTGGCGAGGAGGGGGGAGAGCGAAAGAGGGGGAGACGGGGAGGCAAGGTGAGAGCGGTGCTGCGAGAGCGGGGAGCAGGGACGGTTTGGGTTGTGGCTGCCACGGCGCTGGTTTGGGTGGTGGCGGTGGTGGGTGTTCAGGTTGGAGTCGGGCGAGTGGCTTGGCATCAGGCGCAGTTGGCGGCTGATCTTGGGGCGCTGGCGGCGGCGAAGTTGGCCTTCGCGGATCCAGAGGGCGCTTGTGGGCGGGCTCGACGGGTTGTCGAAGTCAACGGAGCGACACTCACGTCATGTGCGGTCTCAGATGGTGCTGTCGATGTCTCCGTCGCGCTGAAAGTGTCGTTGCCCGCGCTCGGAACTCGGACGATCACTATGGACGCCAAGGCAGGTCCGGCCGACATATCGGGTCCATAGCGCCACAACCATCCAAGTCGATCAACCGTGCGTCAGGACAGCAGCAGCGCCTTGTCGGGGACGGGCGGGTGCGCGTGTAGGCAGGCGGCGAGGGCAGCGGCGACGTCGCGAGGGAGTGGCACGTCGCGGGTCCGGCCGCCCTTGCCGAAGATGCGCTGGCACCTGCCGGGGACCCTGGTTCATCAGCTTGCGGCTCTGATCGGCGTCCCCACGCGGATTGGCCCGTGGGGCTGCGGTGTGGGGCTGCGGTGTGGGGCCCTCACCTAGCCGATCAACCGTGCCGTTGCATCCGTCGGAAGCCCTGATTCGACGGGTGCGGTGCCGCTCTCCTAGCCGATCGATTGTGCTGCTGTTGCCACCTGCCAGAGGTGTGGTTTGGCGGGTTCGGCTGCGCTGTCCCGGTTCAGCTGTCCTGGCCGTTCGACTGTGCTGTTGCCGCTGTGGACAGCTCGCGGAACCGTCCCTGTGAATGTTGTGAAGGAGGGCGGAGAGGGGGGCGTGGTGGATTGTGATTTTTTGGACAATGGGTCCAAGAGTGAGGGTTGTTGAATAAGGTGCCGGTTGCCCTCGGTTCGGTGTGGTCTGTGGGGTCTCGTGTGGGAGGCCCTGGGGTTGTGGGTGTACGGGTGTAGGCATTTGTGGGCTTATGTGTCCGTTCCCGGGATCGGGGTTGGGCTCTGGCGAAGGGATGCGTCGTGGTCGCGGAACGGCGGGTTTATCGGGGGTTGGTGCTTGTGTTCGGTTTCCGTGGGGTGCGTCGTGTTCTTTGGGGTGCGGGGGTGGCGGGTCTTCTTTTGGGATTGCCGGCGGGCCGTGTGGAAGCCAGTGTTCGGGTCGCGGGGAATGGGATTGATAGTCCTGTGGCGGGGGCTGTGGTTCGGGGTGCGGGGATTAGTGCGGCTGCGCATATTGAGAATGTTTGCGAGGGGACGCTTTCCGTTCTTGGGCCATCGGGGGAAGTGCTTGGAAGTGAGACTGAGCGGATCTCTTCGCTTTGTCTTGGGCGGGCTTCTATTCAGTTCAGTGTGGAGTTGGAGGAGTCTGCCGGTAACGGAGTGTATTCGGCCAGGCTGACGGTTAAGGGGATTGGGGAGGGGGCTGAGCATACGTTTGTGGTGCGGAGGCCGCCTGCTTCGCCGGAGGGGGTGGCGGCGGAGATGCAGGGGAAGAAGGTGATGGTGAGCTGGGATAAGGGGGTGGAGTCTGATCTGCAGTCGTACGCGGTTGCCAACGATCAGGGCGGGGCAGCGGGGGCGTTTTCTGTGGGGGATGTTTGTTCTGGGGGGCGTTGTCAGGCGGCGTTTGCGGTTCCTGGGGCTGCGGCGGGGAAGAGGTTGGGGTTTTCGGTTAAAGCGTTTCGGGGGGATGGGGTCGGAGGGAGCGTGGGGTCGGGAAATTCGAGGGCGGCTTATGTGAGTGTTCCGGCCGCTCCTAAGCCTTCGCCGACTAAATCTGCGGATGGCGATGGGGTTGAGGATCTTCCTGTTCAGTCCGATGAGAACAAAGCCAAGGTGCCGCTGATAAAACCAAGTGGTGTTGCGGCGACCGAGCTTCCCAAGGAGTCAGAAGCGGCTAAGACTGATTTTGATCTGCCGGAAGGGGCGGAGGAGGGTGCCTCCCCACGGCCTGAGGTTACGGCAGGGTCGGGAGGTGCCGTTCAGTCGTCGGCTTCTGGGGATGGGCTTGCTTACGGGATCTATGCCGCCATTGGTCTGCTGTTGTTGCTGATCGGCGGGTATGTGGGTGCGTGGTTGCGTGGGCGCGCCGGTGGGGGTGAAGGCGTGGGTGCGGGTGCGGTGGCGGCCGTGGGGGTGATTTCGCCGCCGGAGGGCGGAGGCGTCGCCACAACGGGCTTGGTGGGTCGTCGGCCCGCTGCCCTTCTTACGGCGGTCAAGATTTCGGAGCCCGGACCTGCGGCAGTGGGGCCTGCTGCATTAGAGCCACCGGTGGTGGATCTGGCGGTAGCGGATTCTGCTGCCCTGAAGACTGCTGCCCTGAAGACTGCTGCCCTGGAGACTGCGGCGGTGGAGTCGGGGGCGGTGGAGCTCGCCGCCGTGGAGGCTGGGGTGGTGGAGTCGGCGGCAGTGGATTTCGCCGCAGCGCAGCCCGAGGTGCAGCGGCCTGCGGCAGCGGCGTTCGCAGGCGAGCCCACAGCAGGCGAGCCCACAGCAGCAGGGTCCGAAGCTGGCGAGCCCGCAGCAGCAGGGTTCGTAGCAGCGGAGCCAGCCGTAGCGGGGTCGGCCGCGGTGGAGTTGGCCGCCGTGGAGGCTGGGGCAGCGGAACTCACCACGATGGAGCTTCACGAAATAGAACCCGCCTTAGACGGGGCTGAGGATGATGTGCCGCTGCTCCGGCCCTACATCGCTCGGGCGATCGAATTGCAGGACGGGAGACCGGGGTCGGGCCGGTTATGGCCACCGTCTGGTGAGGGTTCCGAAGGGTCGAGGTAAGGCGTTAGCAGGATCCCGAGTAGGCGGAGGGCGCCTGCCTTGTCCAGGGGCTCGTTGCCGTTGCCGCACTTGGGGGACTGGATGCACGAAGGGCAGCCTCGTTCGCATTCGCAGGAGGCGATTGCGTCGCGGGTGGCCGTGAGCCACTCGGTCGCGTGGGCGTAGCCACGTTCGGCGAAGCCCGCCCCGCCATCGTGGCCGTCGTACACGAAGACGGTGAGGAGGCCGGTGTCGGGGTGAAGCTCGGTGGAGACGCCGCCAATGTCCCAGCGGTCGCAGGTGGCGAACAGTGGCAGCAGGCCGATTGCGGCATGCTCGGCCGCGTGCGCGGCACCGCCGAGGTCGATTCCCTTGTCAGCTCGCCGATCGATTCTTCGGTTGGTTCGCCGTTGGGCTCCTAGGTCGCCAGGCGGGTCGGTTCGCCGGTGGGTTTCCTGGCCGTCTGGCGGCTCGGTTCCTTGGTCGCTTGGCTGGTCGCTTGGTTGGTCGAGTTCGGCTAGGGCGGAGTTGGGGAGGGTCCACCAGACGGCGCGGGTGCGTAGGGTTCGGGGTGGTAGGTCGAGGGGGTCGTCGCCTAGGAGCTCTCCGGTTTGGGTGCGGCGTTTCAGGTATGAGACGACCTGCCGGGTGACCTCGACCGAGCCGAAATGGAGTTCGCCGGGGCCGAGGGCCCGGGAGCGTAGGGACTCGATGATGCGGATGTCGGTGATGTCTCGGGCGAAGGTCGAATAGTCGGGTGAAGCCGCGGAGACCAAGGCGACGCCCGCTTCGAGGTCGAACTCATCCACCACGTACGTATCCCCACGATGAATATGCACGGCCCCGGTATGCACCGTCCCATGAGCCGACGCCTCGTCCACGGTCCCGAGCAACCGCCCGGTGTCCGACTCGACGATCTGAACCGGTGACCCGCCCGACCCTCGGATGTCGGCCAGGTCGACCGCACGATCCCGGCTCGTCCAGAACCACCCCGTCGTCCGCCGTCGCAATAACCCCCGCTCTACCAGCTCATCCAAAACCCCCAACGCCGCAGGACCGAAAATAAGATGATCTTCATCTGACAGCGGAATTTCGGACGCCGCCGCACACAGATGCGGAGCCAGCACATAGGGATTGTCCGGATCCAGGACGGTCGCCTCCACCGGATGCCCGAACAGCGCCTCCGGATGGTGCACCAGGTAGGTGTCCAGCGGATCGTCCCGTGCGATCAACACGGCCAGCGCGTCCTGCCCATCCCGGCCGGCCCGCCCGGCCTGCTGCCACAAGGACGCCCGCGTCCCCGGCCACCCGGCGATCAGCACCGCGTCCAGCCCGGACACGTCCACCCCGAGCTCCAGCGCGTTCGTCGTCGCCACCCCGAGCAGCTCGCCCGAGCGCAACGCCTTCTCCAGCAGCCGCCGATCCTCGGCCAGATACCCGGCCCGATACGCCGCCACCTTGTCCGCCAGCCGCAGCTCGGGCAGCACGGGCGTGGCCACGGCGGCCCGCGAAGGCCGCGCGTGCACTCCCAGCGCGAGTTCGGTGTCGTGCAGGTGTCCCCGGGCCGACAGGGCCACGATCTCGGCCGCCCGCCGCGACCGTACGAACGCGAGGGTCCGTACGCCGTCCAGAACGAGATCGGTGAGGAGGTCGGCCGCCTCGGCGGTGGCCGTACGGCGGACGGGGGCGCCGCCCTCGCCCCGCAAATCGGTCAGGGGCGGCTCCCAGAGCGCGATGGTGCTCGCGCCCCGGGGAGAGGCGTCACGCGTCACCTCGGCCATCTCAAGGCCCGTCAGGCGCATCCCCGTGGTTCCGGGCTCGCTGGCGGTGGCGGAGGCGAGGAAGAAGACGGGGCGGGAGCCGTATTTGGCGGCGACTCGGCGCAGGCGGCGGAGGATCTGCGCGACGTGGGAGCCGAAGACGCCGCGGTAGGTGTGGCACTCGTCGACGATCACCAGCTGGAGGCGCCGCCAGAAGGACGTCCAGGCGGCGTGCCTAGGCAACATCGACCGGTGGAGCATGTCCGGATTTGTCAGGACGTAGTTGGCGTGGCGGCGGACCCAGGCGCGTTCCTCCATGGGGGTGTCGCCGTCGAAGGTCGCGGGTCGTACCTGGTCGAAGGAGAGGTCCTGGAGGGCGCGGAGCTGGTCGGCGGCGAGGGCCTTGGTCGGGGTGAGGTAGAGGACGGTGGCGCCGGACAGGATCCCGGTGACCGCGGGGACCAGATAGGCGAGAGATTTTCCTGAGGCGGTTCCAGTGGAAATGATCACGTTTTGGCCACGGTGAACGTGCTCGGCGGCGGCGAACTGGTGTGGCCACAAGCCGGACACGCCCTGCCCCTCCAGCCGCTCCCGCACCGTGTCGGCGACCCAATCCGGCCATTGGGCTTGACCAGCCTGACGTGCTGGAACATGCTCCACGTGAGTGACTCTCCCGTGCCGTGCCGAGGTCGTCAGCAAGCGCTCCAGGAGTGGTCCGCTCCGGCCTGACGCACGCCTGTGGGGGTGAGCGGGTGAAGAGGACCGATTCATTGGTTTCCACCATGGCATCTGCGGGGAGAGTCGCCCGGAGTCGGGATTTCGTATAGACACTGAGGCGTAGCGTGGTTGAATGCCGCGCGTCAGGATCGTGTTTTCCTAAGGATGCACGATCTGCATCGGACCTACGCAGGCAAGGCGCTGGAGGATCTGTGGATCTGAAGTTGGACCACCGTACCGAGGACCGTCTCACCATTGTCGAGGTAGAGGGTGAGATCGACGTCTACACCGCGCCCAGATTGCGTGAGCTGCTCATCGACTTGGTGAACAAGGGCAACTTCCACCTTCTCGTGAACATGGAGAAAGTGGACTTCCTCGACTCGACCGGGCTTGGTGTGCTGGTCGGCGGGCTCAAGCGGGTGCGGGCGCACGATGGCTCCCTGGAACTCGTCTGCACGCAGGAGCGCATTCTGAAGATCTTCCGGATCACCGGTCTTACCAAGGTCTTCGGGATCTACGCCTCCGTGGATGAGGCCAAGGAAGCCCACGGTCGAGACAAGTAGTCATGGCCACCGTCGAGCTGACGTTCAGCGCGTTGCCGGCTCATGTGCGCACGGCGCGGTTGGTCGCTACGGCGATCGCGCGCCGTACGGGGGTGGCCGAGGCGTTGCTGGACGAAGTGCGGCTCGCCGTCGGAGAGGCGTGCTCCCGGGCAGTTGAGGCGCATCGCGTCCACTGCCCGGGGGAGCCGATCCGGATCGAGCTCCGGGATGATTCGGGGCGTTTCGAGGTGACGGTCACCGACTCCGCTCCGAACGACGATCTTCAATCTCCGGGTACGGCCAATGGCCTGGTATCGGTCGAGGCATCGGCCGACAGCATGTTCGGGATCGTTCCGGAAATGCCGGGCTTAGGGATCGCGGTGATCGCCGGTCTGGCCGACGATGTCGAGGTCTCCCCAGGCCCGACGGGGGTGCGGATCCGGATGAGCTGGCCGGCCGCCACGCCCAACGGGGTTCCGGCTCACTGAAGCCTCCTGGCTGGTTAGGGGCTGGCCGAATCTGTCCTCCACCCAATTTGGGTCGTCTATAATCCCTCGCAGGGCTTGTCCGTAACCTGATGGACATCAGGTGACCGGGCGACAAACGACCTGTTTGGGTGGGGGTGGAACCCGTCCTTACTGGACTCGGCCCTAATTAGCGTGCCGCAAGCCCTTCATATCCGCCGACAGGCTGCGTAGACTCCCCCGCACCGGCCAAGGTATTGCGGATTGCAACCGGAAGCGGCACTGCCAACCACCCGGAAGTGCGCCGCTGACGCCCCGTTCGCGATGGGGCACGCTGAAGATACTGTGAGGCTGCGCCTCCCGGGCAGGACCTACCCGTCTGGCCGAGGAGGACGGAATTGTCTGCCTATCTCGCCGCTGGCAATGACGCAGCGGTATCCCTGAGCGGTTCCCATCTCACGATCGTGATCGTGGTGGCCGCTGTGGCCATGATCGCGCTGGCCGTCGCCGGCGGCCTCGTGCGCGAGGTACTGGCCGCGCCTCAGGGCACGGAACGTATGCAGAACATCGCGAAAGCCGTACAACTTGGAGCTGCCGCTTACCTGACGCGGCAGTTCCGGACGCTTGCCGTCTTTGTCATCCTTATCCCCTTCCTGCTCTACCTGCTGCCGGCCGAGTCGACCGGCGTGGCGATCGGGCGCAGCCTCTTCTTCGTGGTCGGTGCGGTGTTCTCCGCGCTGACCGGCTTCATCGGGATGTGGCTGGCGGTGCGCGGAAACGTGCGCGTCGCCGCCGCCGCCCGGGAAGCGGGGGAGAAGACCGCGATGCGGATCGCGTTCCGCACCGGCGGTGTGGCCGGTATGTTCACCGTCGGGCTTGGCCTGCTGGGCGCGGCCATCGTCGTGTTCGCGTACAAGGGCGACGCGCCGAGCGTGCTGGAAGGCTTCGGCTTCGGCGCGGCGCTGCTGGCCATGTTCATGCGTGTCGGCGGCGGCATCTTCACCAAGGCCGCCGACGTCGGCGCCGACCTGGTCGGCAAGGTCGAGCAGGGCATCCCGGAGGACGACCCGCGCAACGCGGCCACCATCGCCGACAACGTGGGCGACAACGTCGGCGACTGCGCCGGCATGGCGGCCGACCTGTTCGAGTCGTATGCGGTGATGCTGGTCGCCTCGCTGATCCTGGGCAAGGCGGCCTTCGGCACCGAGGGCCTGGTGTTCCCGCTGATCGTGCCGATGATCGGTGTGATCACCGCGATCATCGGCATCTTCGTGACCTCGCCGCGCGCGGGCGACCGGAACGCGATGGCCGCGATCAACCGCGGGTTCTTCATCTCGGCCGCGATCTCGGCCGTGCTGGTGGCGGTCGCGGCGTATGCGTACCTGCCGGCCTCGTTCGCCGAGCTCACGTCGGCTTCGCCCACCGTTCAGGCGATCACCGCGGATCCGCGGATCATCGCGATCGGGGCGGTTCTGATCGGTCTGGTGCTGGCCAGCGCGATCCAGATCCTCACCGGGTACTTCACGGAGACCAACCGGCGTCCGGTGAGGGACATCGGGGAGTCGTCGCGTACCGGTCCCGCGACCGTCATTCTGGCGGGTATCGCGGTCGGGCTGGAGTCCGCGGTGTACTCGGCTCTGCTCATCGGCGCGGCGGTGTACGGCGCGTTCCTGCTGGGCTTCGGCAACGTGACCGTGGCGCTGTTCGCGGTCGCCCTGGCCGGGACCGGCCTGCTGACCACGGTCGGCGTGATCGTGTCGATGGACACTTTCGGTCCTGTTTCGGACAACGCGCAGGGCATCGCGGAGATGTCCGGCGATGTCGAGGGCGAGGGCGCGCGCGTGCTCACCTCGCTGGACGCGGTCGGCAACACCACCAAGGCGATCACCAAGGGCATCGCGATTGCGACCGCCGTGCTGGCCGCGACGGCGCTGTTCGGGTCGTTCCGTACGGCTGTCGAGGCTGAGCTGGCGAAGGCCAGTGAGTCCGTCAAGGCCGCGCTGGGTTCGTTCCAGAACTTCAGTCTGAGTGTGGACTCGCCGAACGTGCTGGTGGGTCTGATCATCGGTGCGGCCGTGGTGTTCCTGTTCTCCGGTCTGGCGATCCAGGCGGTCGGCCGGGCGGCGATGCGGGTGGTGTTCGAGGTACGGGAGCAGTTCCGTACCAAGCCGGGCATCATGGACTACACCGAGCAGCCTGATTATGGGCGAGTTGTGGACATCTGCACCAAGGACTCGCTGCGGGAGCTGGCCACGCCTGGTCTGCTCGCGGTGCTGACTCCGATCGCGGTCGGGTTCGGGCTGGGTTACGGGCCGCTTGGCGCGTACCTGGCGGGGGCGATCGCGGCGGGCACGCTGATGGCGGTGTTCCTGTCCAACTCGGGCGGCGCGTGGGACAACGCCAAGAAGCTGGTCGAAGACGGGCACCACGGCGGCAAGGGCTCCGCGGCGCACGAGGCGACCATCATCGGCGACACCGTGGGCGACCCGTTCAAGGACACCGCTGGTCCGGCCATCAACCCGCTGATCAAGGTGATGAACCTGGTCGCGCTGCTGATCGCGCCCGCGGTCGTGGTGTACGCGGACAACACGGGGCTGCGGATCGGCGTGACTCTGCTGGCGGTGGTCATCGTGATCGGTGCCATCGTCGTGTCCAAGCGTCGTTCCGGTGGGGGCATGGAGTCCTCCGACAACAGCAAGGAAGAGTTGGAGCCGGTCGCTAGCTGATCGTGTTCCGCTTCGCTGAGGGTCCCCCGCGATGGTGGGGGACCCTCACGCGTTTGTGGACCATGTTCGTAGAATCTGTGCATGAAAGGGCGTTGCGTGCGATGAAGACGTTGATTGTGCTGCGGCACGCGAAGGCGGAGCACACCCCCGGGGTGCTGGACTTTGAACGCGGGCTTACCCATCGGGGGCAGCGCAACGCGCGTGAGGCGGGGGTGTTGATCGGCCCGCTCAAGCCTGACCTCGTGCTTTCCTCCTCGTCCAAGCGGACCCGGCAGACGGCGGAGCTGCTCGGGCTGGCGGCGCCGCTTGAGCTGGATCGGGACATCTATGAGGCGTATACCGACGAGCTGCTTGTCCTGATTCGCCAGGTCGGGCCGGAGGTGGGGACGCTGGTGCTGGTCGGGCACAATCCGAGCGTGCACGAGCTGGTGATGGGCCTCACCGGGGATGAAGTCGAGACGTTCCCGCCGGGGGCGTTCGCGGTGGTCGAGTTGCCCGGGCCCTGGTCGGAGGTCGATTCCGGCACCGGGACACTGGTGGACACGCACCGGCCCTGACGATCGTGGCCAGGTTCGACGACAGCGGGCTGGCGGTGGGTTTCGGCCTCGTCGCCGGGGCCTCTGTCGTGATTCCGCTGGTCGTCGGGGTGGCGGTGGGGCATCCCGTGGATGGCGGCGTGGTCGGCATCGGCGCGTGGTTGGTCGCCGTGCGGGCCAACGCCGATCCGCCGGGGGTGCGGGCGGTGGCCATGCTGGCCGGGGTTTTGTCGTTGGCGTTCGGTACGGTGCTCGGCGTGGTGGTCATCGACCGGGAGTGGTTGCTGATCCCGGTCGCGCCGCTGGTCGCCGGGGCGGGCATCCTGTGGCCGCTGGTCGGCTCGACGGCCGCGCTGGCGTTGCTGATCACCGCTGCCAATCCGCTGCCGATGTATCCGGCGGAGCATCTGGGGCTGCAACTTCTGGGGGGTTTGCTGGCGGCTGTTCTGATCACGTTGCCCTGGTCGTGGCGGCGGACCCGGCCGCTGCCCGCCACGCTGGGCGAGGCCGCTGAGGAGCTCGCCGTCCTGATCGAGTCGACCATGTCCGACTCGTGGGACTCTCAGCGGGTCCGCGCCTCCTCCGTGCTTCAGACGGCTCGTACGGCTTGCGCCCGCCATCGCTGGGAGCGACGCTCGCGGGAAGCCGAGCAGGTCACGGTCGCCCTGCGACGGATCTTCTACGAGGCGGTGGCCTTGCATGATCTTGTCGGGGCGGTGGCCCGGGAGGTCCCACCGGATCGGGTGGGTTTGTCGGAGCTCGTGGAGTCGCTGGCGGCTTCTGTGCGGTCGTTGTTTCAGCCGGCGGAAAAGGTTGAGTCGATCGATTTCGGTGCTCGGATTGATGCGTTGCGGGGGGAACGGCCGGGCGATGAGCGGGAACTGCTCGGCTTGGTGTTGCTTCGGCAGATCGCGCATGTCGCTGACCGCATCCGTGAGGGCGTCGCCGAGTCCCGGTCGGGTGTGAGATCTCTCACAGGCACCGTGATGGTGATTCCGCAATTGCCCGAGTGGCCTGGGGCGCGAAAGCGGCGGCCGTCGAGTGATTCGGGTTTGCCGGGGATGAGGTCAGGTGATTCGGCGGCGGAGGGGTTGTGGCCGTCGGATCGGCAGTCGGCCGATCAGGATGTGTTGGGGTCGAGTCATTCGGGTCCGCCAGGGATGCCTCCGGTTGATTCGACCGGGGGTGTTCCGGCTGTGACTTCTCGGATCATGCCGCGGGTGAGCCTTGATGATCCCGACGTTCGTCATAGTTTGCGCGTAGGGCTTGGGACGGTGGTCGCGTGTGTGGCGATTGTGGTGTTCGAGCCGTTGCATGCGCAGTGGTTGGCGTTGACGGTTCTGCTGACCATTCAGCCGACGTATGGAGAGACGCTCGCCAAGGTCTGGGCGAGGATCTTGGGGAGCGTGATCGGTGGGTTGGCGGCCGCGTTGGTGTTGCTGATCGCGCCGGGGGACTGGGTGCGGGTCGTGATGGTCGGGGTGGCCGCGATGCTCGCGTTCGGGCTGGTAGCGGTGCATTACGCGTACTGGGCGACGTTCATGACGATGTGCGTGCTGCTGCTCATTGATTTTCAGACGCCGCTGTCGCCGGATGCGGCCGCGATTCGGGTGGGGCTGACCGTGTGCGGGGCGATGATCGCGCTGGCCTGCACGCGTCTGCTGTGGCCGCGTGGTGAGGCGGTGCGGCTGGCCGAACGGGTGGCGCGGTTGCTGGAGTCGCATGCGGAGGCCGCCCGGATGGTGGCCGATGTAAGCCGTGGCAATCGACCGGAACGGCTGGCCGTGGAACGAATCCACGTCGCCGCCCGGGAGGCGGAGGCTGTGGCCCAGTCCGTGAGTTCCATCGCGTACGAACCGGGGGTTGTGCCGCCGCAGCACGTGGACGAGGTGCTGGACACCGCCCGCAGGATTCGGGACGACCTGATGACCGTGACGACTGTCCTCCGCGAAGACCCCGGCGAAGTCGGGCCTGCCCCCGGTGTGCTGGACGCCGTCGCCGATCGGCTGGCCACCGGAGCTGAGGCCGTCAGGATCGGCGAGCCGTACCAGTCGGGTGGGGATGTGGACAGCCGCCTGGCCGATCTGGGCGGATGGCTGGGCAAGCTCGCCGATCGTCGGCTGGACGAACTCGCGGCGGATCCTGCGGACTCCCGCACCCGTGTGCGTCGCGCACTCCTGCACGCCGCCGCGACCGACCAAGCGTTGCGCGCCCTGAGCAAGGGGTCGGCCCACATAGTCAAGGAGGCAAGTATCGCCAAGTGAACCAACGGAAGATCCGCGGGTTTGTTGGGATACGTGTCCGCCCGCCCACCTGCGGGGCGGGCGGAGCTGGTGGGTTAGGTGTCGGTCAGGCCGTCTTCGGCGTCGGCGGCTTCTACCTCGTCGCGGGAGATGCCGAGGAGGTAGAGGATCGAGTCGAGGTAGGGGACGGTGACGGCGGTGTCGGCGGCCCTGCGTACGACGGGTTTGGCGTTGAAGGCGATGCCCAGGCCGGCGGTGGCGAGCATGTCGAGGTCGTTGGCGCCGTCGCCGATGGCCACGGTCTGGCTGAGGGGGATGCCGGATTGCAGGGCGAAACGTTCCAGGGCTCTGGCTTTGCCGGGGCGGTCGATGATTTCGCCGGTGACGCGGCCGGTGAGGCGGCCGTCGACGACTTCCAGGGTGTTGGCGGCAGAGTAGTCGATGCCGAGGTCGGTCACCAGGGCGTCGGTGATCTGGGTGAAACCGCCGCTGACGATGGCGAAACGGTAGTCCAGACGTTTGAGCGTGCGGACCAGGGTTCGTGCGCCGGGGGTGAGGACGACCTCCTTGGTGACCTTTTCGAACACCTCCTGGGGGAGGCCTTCGAGTAGGGCCACTCGGCGGGTCAGCGATTCGGTGAAGTCGAGTTCGCCGCGCATCGCCTCCTCGGTGACCCGGGCGACCTCCTCAAGGCTGCCGGCGTGGCGGGCCAGGAGTTCGATGACCTCACCTTGGATCAGGGTGGAGTCCACGTCCATGACGATCAGGCGCTTGCCTCGCCGGTGGATGCCCCAGCGCTGCACGGCCACGTCCACCTGCTGCACGTGCGCCTCGGCCGCGAGTTCGGCCCGGAGCGAGGCCGGGTCGGCGCCGGAGACGGCCATTTCGATGCAGGTGACCGGGTAGCTGGAGAGCCGGTCGATGCGGTCGATGTTGGCGCCGCTGGCCGCGATCCGGCCGGCGATTCCGGCCATCGCGGACGGCAGCAGCGGCGACCCGAGCACGGTGATGTGCAGCCGTCCCCGGCGGCGCTTCTCCTTGGAGGCGGTGCCGGTGGTCAGCTCCAGGTCCATGTCAAGGTCGGCGGCGACTTGTTCGATCGCGGTCCACAGGCCGCCGATCGTGCCGCCGGTTCCGGTCGAGGGACCACCCGCGTACGAGACCAGGACGCCGAGGGTGAGTCGTTTGCGGATAACGACCTGTTCGACGTCGGCGACGGTGACGGGAAATCCCGCGAGAACGGTGAAAAGTCTTGAGGTGACGCCTGGCCGGTCTGGGCCGGTGAGCGTGATCAGAAGGGTGCGCTGGTTCATCCGGATCTCTGTAAAGGAGCGGGGAACGTACGACATCTCAACGCTACTGGTCCTCCCTTCGAGCTCGCGCATCAGGTTCACCATCCGGACGCATCCTCAACGCCAATAGGAGAGCTGACCGTCATGTCCGCATGTCGTCATGGCTCCATGCAAAACAACTCACCACTGACCAGCGGGCCGGTGGATCAAACGATCACGATGCCCATGGCTGGACCGCCGGATGAGCAGGTTGAGGCGGCCGTGACTGGGCTGATGGCCACGCGGTTGGACGCGCAGGTGTCCCTGGGTGGCTCGGCGCCTACGGCGATGGATGTACGAGTGGATCAAGACGGCGTCCGGAGAGTGGAATCGCGGAGGAGCACGATGGTGGAGGTGCCCGTGAGTTCGTCGAAGAGTGGGCGGGTGGGGCCGGCGGTGGTCATGGCGACGCGGGCGTCGAAGGAGATGACCATCGATCTCGCGGATGCGCGGGGGCGTTACACCGTGAGCCTGGCGAAGACCGCGGCCGATGTGCAGGCGGCGCAGCGGCTGCGCTACCAGGTCTTCGCGGAGGAGATGGGGGCGCGGCTGGACTCGCCGGTCTCGGGCCTGGATGTGGATAGGTTCGACGCCTATTGCGATCATCTGCTGGTTCGCAGCGGGACCGAGGTCGTGGGGACCTATCGCCTGCTTCCCCCGGGCCGGGTCGAGCGGCTCTACTCCGACAGCTGGTTCGATCTCGGAAAGCTGGCGGCCATCCGGAGCGGGCTGGTGGAGGTGGGGCGCACCTGCGTACACCAGGATCATCGGGCCGGTGCGGTGCTGGCGTTGATGTGGGCGGGGATCGCCCACTACATGGTCGGCGGCGGGTACTCCTGGCTGGCCGGATGCTGCTCGGTGCCGCTGAACGACCGGGGCGCCGCGGCGGCCGGAGTCGTGGAGCGGATCGAGCTCGGGCCGGACGAATACCGCGTCGTGCCGCACAACCCCTGGTCGGGTGGGAGCGCTCCGGAGCGGTTCGTGATGCCGTCGCTGCTGCGCGGGTATCTGCGCCTCGGCGGCTGGGTGTGCGGGGCGCCGGCGCACGACGCCGACTTCGGCACGGCCGACTTCTTCGTGCTGCTCTCGCTCGCGAATGTGGACACCCGTTACCTTCGGCACTTCCTGGGCGAGCCATGACCGTCACCTTCATCCCCCCTTCGGTCACCCCGTGGCAGCCGCTGGCCCCGTGCCAGCCGTCCACGTGCGTCAACCCGGCCCTGGCGGTGGCCTCGCCGCTGCGCAGGGTGGGCAGGATCGCGGGCGCGGCGGCGGTGCTGCTCGGCGGCGTCCCGATCGCGGTGCTCACGCGCCGGTTCAGCCCGGACGCCCGCGCGAAGATCACTCAACGCTGGGCGCGGCTGCTGCTGCGGGCGCTCGGGGTGCGGGTGCTGGCGAGCAAGGGGTTCGCGTTTCTCGGTGGGGCGCCGGTGCTGCGGGCCGTACCAGACGAAAACGGAAGCGGGACCTTGCTGGTCGCCAATCATATTTCGTGGCTGGATCCCCTGGTCATGGCGGCGACCCTCCCGTGCCGGCCGCTGGCGAAGAGCGAAGTCGGGGAATGGCCGCTGATCCGCACGCTGGCGCGAGGTGCGGGTGTGCTGTTCATCCACCGTGATCGGCTGTTGGAGCTGCCGAAGGCGGTCGAAGGGGTGGCGGGGGCGTTGCGCGCGGGCGACACCGTGGTCGCCTTTCCGGAGGGCACCACCTGGTGCGGCGGGGAGATGGGGCCGTTTCGTCCGGCTGTGTTCCAGGCCGCTCTGGACGTGGAGGCCGCCGTGCGCCCGGCCACCATCCACTATCGCGAGAAGAACGTCACCTCCGCCCGCCCGTGTTACGTCGGCGGCGACACGCTGATCGGCTCGATCCTGCGGGTGACCATGACCAAGAACCTCACCGTGACCGTGACCCTCTTTCCGCCCGTACGGCTGTCGCCTTCCGGGCGCCCGCACGAGGCCAGGAAGGCGCTGGCGTCGGTCGCGGAAGCGCAGGTCCGTACCGGATTGAGCGGAACACCGCAAGGAGCACACCAGGGACAGATGATCGCCTAGCCTGGGCAACATGGGGCAAACAATCATCGTTCAGGACCTCCAGAAACGGTATGGCGATGTCCATGCCGTCGACGGGGTGTCGTTCTCCGTCGAAGAGGGTGAGTTCTTCGGCATCCTCGGCCCGAACGGCGCGGGAAAGACCACCACCCTGGAGATCATCGAAGGGCTGCGCCAGGCCGACGCCGGCACCGTCGAGGTTCTGGGCATGTCACCGTGGCCCCGCAACCCCCGCCTGCTGCCCAGAATCGGGGTGCAGCTCCAGGCGTCCTCGTTCTTCGAGCGCCTGACCGCGCGCGAGCAGATCCGCACGTTCGCCTCCCTGTACGGCATCCCCGCCAAGAAAGCCGACGACATGCTCACCGTCGTCGGCATGGCGGACAAAGCCGGAACGCCGGCCGAGAAGCTGTCCGGCGGACAGGCGCAGCGCCTGTCGATCGCCTGCGCCCTCGTGCACGACCCCGAGGTGCTGTTCCTGGACGAGCCGAGCGCCTCCCTCGACCCGCAGGCCCGCCGCAACCTGTGGGACCTGCTGCGCTCGATCAACGACGCGGGCCGCACGGTCGTGCTGACCACGCACTACCTGGACGAGGCGGAGTCGCTCTGCGACCGGGTGGCCATCATGGACCACGGCAAGATCCTCGAACTCGGGCCGCCGGCCACGCTGGTGCGCGGCCTCGACAGCGCCACCCACATCAGCCTCGCCACCGGCACGCTCAGCCTGCCCGCCGCCCGCGAGGTGGCCGGCCCCGACGCGAGCGTGACCGACGACGGCGTGACGGTGACCATCGCCACCCGCGCCCCCGCCCCGGTCCTGACGGAGCTGGCCGACCGCAACCTGCTGACCGGCATCCAGGTCAGAGGCGCCACCCTCGAAGACGTCTTCCTGCACCTCACCGGGCGGGAGTACCGCGCGTGACCCCGTTCAGGTCGCTCTCCCGCGCCATGCTGCTCGGCTTCCTCCGCGACCGGTCCAGCCTGTTCTTCACGATCCTGTTCCCGCTCATGTTCCTGGTGCTGTTCGGGGCGATCTTCACCAACCAGGGCCTCGCCAAAGCGAAGATCATCCAGGTCGGTCCGGTCGCGATCCTGGACCAGGCGCCGGGGCTCGGCGAGATCCTGGAGATCACCAAACAGAACGACCTCGCCGCCGCGCAGGAGCAGGTGCGCCAGGGCGACTTCGTCGCGGTGGTACGGCAGCAGGGTGACCGCTATCAGCTTTTCTACACCGCCGCCGACCAGGTCAGGGCGGGCACCGTCCGGGGCGTGTTCGGCCAGCTGGTCGGGCAGGCCAACGCCGCCGGGGTGCCGCAGCGGTTCACGCTGGCCGCCGAACAGGTCGAGGACAAGTCCCTCAAAGCCATCCAGTACATCACGCCGGGACTGCTCAGCTGGGCTATCTCGATGGGCGCCACGTTCGGCGCGGCCATGACGCTGGTGACCTGGCGGCAGAAGAAGATCCTGCGCCGGTTGCGGCTGGCTCCGGTCAGCACCGCCACCGTGGTGTCGGCCCGGGTCGGGGCGAGCGTCGGGATCGCGCTGGTGCAGACGGCGATCTTCCTGGGGGTGGCCAGCCTGCCGATGTTCGGGCTACAGCTGTCGGATTATTGGTGGATGTGCGTGCCGGTGGTCGTCGCCGGGACGCTGGTGTTCATGGCGATCGGGATGGTGGCGGGCGGTCTGGCCAAGACATCGGAGGCGGCGGCCGGGATCGCCAACCTGATCGTGTTGCCGATGGCGTTCCTGTCCGGCACGTTCTTCCCGCTGGACAGCGCGCCGGGCTGGCTGCAGTCGCTCTCCAACATCTTCCCGATGAAGCATCTGAACGAGGGCATGCTGGACGTCATGGTCCGCGGCCAGGGCCCGGCCAGCATCCTGCCGGAACTCGGCATCATCCTGGGATTCGGCCTGGTCATCGGCTTGATCGCGGTGTTCCTGTTCCGCTGGGACGACGTATAAGGCGGGTGAGTCGCCCGCCCGGTGCCTGGGCGGGCGACTTGGGGACTTACTTGACGGCCAGGGTGCGGACCTTCTTGGTGTAGATCCAGCCCTTGAGGCCGAGCTCCTTCAGAGCCTGCCGGTCCAGGTCCCCGGCGCCGGTCGGCACGTCGTACGCGATGGCGCCGACCTCGCCGTACTGCCAGCCGCGGGCGTTCTTCTTCAGCTTGAACTGCACGGAGAGCCGGTCGCTCTCGTCCACCTCAAGGATGTGCGGCGTCCAGCACCAGAACTCGCGCCCGGCCCAGTCACACTGGGTGCCCTTCGGACCGCTCCAGTACAGCTTCTTCTTGGTGTCGACGCTCTTGGGCAGGGTGCCGCCGATCCAGTAGTAGTCGGCGGCGTGCGGACCGGTGTTGGTGGCCGTGAACGAGTACTTGACCCAGCCACCGGTCTTGACCTTCTTGGTGTACTTCACGTTCGAGATCTTGAAGACCGAGAACGGGTCGTCGGCCTTCGCGGCGGCCGGCGCGGTCGCGAACAGGGTCGCGCCCACGAGTGGAGCCAGCGCGAAACTGGCGATCTTGACGATCGGGTGAGGCATGAGGATGTCTCCAGGAGGACGAAGGGGCAGCTAGGAACGCCCCAAAAATGAACCGGAAAGACTTTTACCAGTTTTTGGCGCAATGAGTAAAGAACTTTTGCTTTCTCCCGGTATCTTCCCGGAGAACACTTGGAGCGTTCTTGTCACCGGCTAGAGCAGCAGGTGGGTGTCCCCGAACTCGTGCCACAGGTACTCCTCGGCCAGCGCTTCGGCGTAGGAACGGGCGACCAGCTCGGCTCCGGCGACCGCGGAGAGCATCATCAGATGGCTGCTGCGTGGTTCGTGCAGGCCGGTGATCAGGCCATCCACCGCGCGTACGCCCTCGGTGGGCGTCACGATGTGGGACGTCCATCCGGAAACCGCCCTGACCGGCCCGTCCAGGGCCGCCGTCTCCAGGGCGCGGACCACCGTGGTGCCGACCGCGATCACCCGGCCGCTCGACGCGCGGGCCATGTTGACCAGGCGAGCCGTGTGCTCGGGGACGGAGAATCGCTCGGCATACGGGGGTTCGTCCTTCTCCGGTGAGGCCACGCCGGTGTGCAGCGTGATCGGTGTCACCGCGACCCCCCGGGCCACGAGCTCGGTGACCAGCGCCGTGGTGAACGGGCGGCCCGCGCTCGGCATCTCGGCGCTGCCCGGCTCGACCGCGAACACGGTCTGGTAGTTCTCCAGCGGCCAGTCCCGCTCGACGTAGGAGTAGCGGATCGGGGTACCGTACCTGCCCAGGTAGGCGGGCACGTCGCGGTCCAGGCGGGCGCGCCACAGGCGGGGCGTCTCGGGGGCGATCAGGCGCAGGGTGGCCCGGCCGGGCAGCGGCAGCCACTCGCCGGGCGCGCCGCCCGCGTAGGGTTCGGTGGCGGTAGGCGTACGGCGGCGCAGTTCCACCAGCCACTCGCCGGACGGGAGTTCGGTCGAGAAGTGCACGGCCAGCCGGTCCAGCCGGACCGCGGCCGGAAGCGTCGCGGAGTTGTTGACCACCAGCAGGTCGCCAGGGCCGAGGACCGACGGCAGGTCGGTGAACTTGTGGTGGGTGATCTCGCCGGTGTCCCGGCGGGAGACCATCAGGCGGACCGCGTCCCTGGCCAGGCCGCGCGCCTCCGGCGGTTCGTGCGCCTCCCGGATCGGCGGGAGTGCGAAATCGAGGCTCATGCCAGCTCTCCCCGGGTGAACCGGCCGCTGTCCGGCCGCCGGGCGAGCAGGCTGAGCAGCGCGGGCGCGACCACGTCCGGCGGGTCCGCCTGCGCCGCCTCGTCCGCGCCGATCGCGTCGGCGAGCATCCGGGTCCGCATCTCGCCCGGATCCACCCACCAGACCGCGACCTCCGGCTCCTCGGCGGCCAGCACGTGCGACAGCTGCTCTAGCGCCGCCTTCGTCGCGCCGTAACCACCCCAGCCCTCGTACGCCTCGACAGCCGCGTCCGAGGAGATGTTGATGATCGCGCCCTGCCGTTTCCGCAGCGCGGGCAGCGTGGCCTGGATCAACCCCAGCGGCGCCAGCACGTTCGACTCCAGCAGCGCGCGCAGCCCGTCCACCGGAAGCTCGGCGAGCGCCGGCAACGGCACAGGCCCGAGCCCGCTGGCGTTGTTCACCAGCAGATCCAGTTCCGGTACGGCTTGCGCCAATCGCTCCCGATGCTCCGGATCCGTGACATCGCCGGGGATGGCGGTCGCGCCCAGCTCGGTGGCGGCGGCGTGCAGATCGGCCGTGCCGCGGGCGGTCAGCGTGAGCGACCAGCCGTCGGCGGCCAGCGCCTGGGCGAGTGCGAGGCCGAGCCCGCGGGACGCGCCGGTGATCAGTGCGTGCTTCATGTGCAGACCTCTCCGTTGGTGGGCTTCTCACGCTAGGAATGCGGGGGCTTGTCCACATCGGGCGGAAGGTCCGCCGGGGGCGGGCTCATCGGCCTAGGCCATCGGGCCGAACAGAATGTCGGTGGGGCGGCCTAGGGTGAAGTCGTGGCGGTTGTGGATTCGGGTGAGCGGGACGCGGTGTTGCATGCCGTGAGTTCGGCCGTGCTCGCGGTGACCCGGCATCTGTCGGCCCGGGAGGTGCTTCAGGTGATCGTCCGGTCGGCCAGCCGGCTGCTGGACGCGCGATATGCGGCGCTGGGGGTGCCCGACGATCAGGGGGCGTTCGCGCAGTTCGTCGCCGAGGGCATCTCCGATGAGCAGTGGGAGGCCATCGGGCCGACGCCCCGGCAGCACGGCATGCTCGGGGCGATGCTCCGCGAGGGAGCTCCGGTGCGGTTGCCCGATCTGCGGCGAGATCCGCGCTTCGAGTGGTGGCCGAAGGCGCATCCGGTGCTGAAGGACTTTCTCGGGGTGCCGATCCTGGACGGGGATCAGGTGCTCGGCATCATCTTTCTCGCCAACAAGCGCACCCCGGGCGGGTTCACCACAGCCGACGAGGAGCTGCTCACGCTGTTCGCCGCGCATGCCGCGATCGCTCTGATCAACGCCCGGTTGTATGAGCGGAGTCGCGAGCTCACCGTCATCGAGGAACGCACCCGGATGGCCAGGGAGTTGCACGACGCCGTCACCCAGAAGCTGTTCTCGCTGCGGCTGACCGCGCGGGCGGCCGCCGCGCTGCTGGCCTCCGATCCGGCCAGGGCGGCGCGGGAGCTCGACCAGGTGCAGCGCCTGGCCGGGGAGGCGCTCGCCGAACTCAGGACCGTCATCGTGGAGCTGCGGCCCGCCGAACTGGATCGGCACGGCCTGGTGGAGACCCTGCGCAAACATGTCGCGTTGCTGGATCGGCTGCATCCGGTGGAGCTCTCGTTCACGCTGGAGGGCGAACCTCCGGGCGATCTGCCCCCGGCGGCCGAGGTCGCCGTGCTCCGGGTCGCCCAAGAGGCCCTGCACAACGCGCTCCGCCACGCCGAATCCTGCGTGATCACCGTCACGCTGGCCCAAGCCGGCTCCCGGCTCACCCTGGAGATCGCCGACGACGGCAAGGGCTTCGACCTGGTCGACGCCGAATCCCGCGGCCTCGGTCTCGCCTCCATGCGGGACCGCGCCGAATCCGCGTGCGGCTCCCTCGACATCACCCCGAACCCCCAGGGCGGTACGGCGGTGCGTTTGGTGGTCCCGATATGAGCGAACCCATCCGCGTGCTGATCGCCGACGACCATCCGATCGTGCGCCAGGGACTGCGCACGTTCCTGGAGGTTCAGGGCGACATCGAGGTGGTCGGCGAAGCCGCGGACGGCGCCGAGGCGGTGGCCCTAGCCGCTTCGCTCGATCCCGACGTGCTCCTGCTCGACCTGAAGATGCCCGGCCTGAGCGGTCTCGGCGCGCTGACCGAGCTGGCCGCCAGGGACCTGAAAGTCCGCGCGATCATCCTCACCTCGGTCAGCGACCGCGCCGACGTCGCCCCCGCCATGCGCGCCGGAGCCGCTGGCTTCCTCTACAAAGACGTAGACCCCGCCGCCCTGATCAGCGCCATCCGCGCCGTCCACGGCGGCCAGGTCCTCCTAGCCCCCGAAGCCGCCGACGCCATGCTCGACGGCCCCAATCCCGCCACTACACCGATCCTGCTGACCGAACGCGAACGGGAGGTTCTCACTCTCATCGCCGCAGGCCGCTCCAACCGCGAGATCGCCCGCGAACTCCTCGTCGCCGAGAAGACCGTCAAAACCCACGTCTCCAACGTCCTGATGAAACTCGGCGTCCAAGACAGAACCCAGGCCGCGCTCTACGCGGTACGACATGGCCTGGCCTAACGGGGGTCTGCTGGGGGCTACTCGCCGTTATCCGGCGCCGGTTATGTCCGTGCTGGCCCTCGCCGTCCCGGCGCCAATGGCGGAACCGCTACGGCCCGGCCATTGGAGCAGCTTGGTGGCTTGTGCGGCGTCTATCGGCACCGGTGACGTCCTGAAGGACCACCATCCGTGGTACGCCGAGGAGGTGCTCGGGGGAGTGACCACGTTCGTCCCCTTGTCCCGCCCGGCAGGCAGGCCGACGAGTGCCACGTCACGCTATGCCTTCGGCGCCTTCGCGGGCTCGCTCCCGCCGAACGGCTGGATGCTGGCCTCGCTGCTGTCCCACGAGGTCCAGCATTCGAAGCTCTGGGCCCTCCTCGATCTCATCCCGCTCACCGCGCGGGCTGCTCTCGCCGTCGGCGGTGCCAAAGATGGCCGGACTATTGCGGTCCGGCCATTGGAGCACCTTGGTAGCTTGTGCGGCGTTACGGGCATGGGGGCTTGTTAGTGCTCTATGCTCCAGCCGCTGGAGCGTAGGTCAGCGATCCCAGGGCTTCTGTGCGTATGAGCGGCAATCCCTGGGGCGAGAGCAGTCTGTTCTCGCGGTCAGGGCGCCATGCCCGCTGAGTCGCTGGGGTGCTGCGGCTCCGGCCTGGGGTGAAGCCGGTGTGGGTCAGGTGCCCTTTTTGCGGTTGCGGTCGGGGGTGCGGTTGGG
>NZ_BLAE01000009.1:116041-171497 GCF_009687865.1 Acrocarpospora macrocephala | reverse complement strand
GGCTTGGGGGGCGGGGGGATGTAGACGCGGGAGCCGGGGGCGATGATTTTGGTTTTGACGGTTCTGGTGGTGATCCAGCCGTCGATGCCCAGTTCTTTGAGCTGGCTCTTGTCGAGGTTCTCCGCGCCGGTGGGGACGTCGTAGGTGATGGCGCCGAGCTTGGTGGTGAGCGTGCCGCGGGTGCCCTTGAGGAGGGTGATCTGGATGGTCAGCCAGGTGGTGTCGGTCTGGCCCTCGGCGGGGTTGGGGTAGAGGATCGGCGGGGGCCAGCACCAGAATTCGCGGCCTTCCCAGAAACATTCGGTGCCTTTGGGGCCGCCCCATTTGAGGGTGCTGACGATGCCCTTGGGGAGGATGCCGCCGATGTAGTAGTAGTCGGCGCTGTGCGGGCCGACGTTGGTGATCTGGAAGCTGTAGGTGACCTTGCCCCCGGCTTTGACCTTCTTCGGGTAGGTCACGTGGTGGATCTTGAAGTTCGCGTAGGGGTCGCGTTTGGCGGCCTTCGCCGGGAGAGCCGTGGCGGTTGTCGCGGTGGTCGGCGCGGTGATCTTCGCGGCGGCGGGCGGTGCGGTCAGCGCAAGCGGAACTAAGACAGTGAGCCCTGCGAGCATGCCAGAAGTGCGGCGCATGGAGTCTCCGTTGGATGAGTCATGGTAATCCCCGTATATCTGATGATTATCACTTTGGAATGAGGATGGCGATCTTCCCTCACTAGAATCCGGGTCGTAAATTTCGTGATTCGGGATGATGGGGGATGCCCGACGTGGCGCAGACACAACCACTCCGTCCCGATGATCCGGTCTCGCTCGGGGGTTACCGCCTGGTCGGGCGGCTGGGCGAGGGCGCGCAGGGCGTGGTGTACGCGGGCACCGGGCCCGATGGCGCCAATGTGGCGATCAAGCTGCTCCGGGCGCGGATCGGGGAGCAGGCGGTGGATGATGCCGACGGGTTCCTGCGGGAGGTGGCGGCCGCCCGGCGGGTCGCGCAGTTCTGCACTGCCCGGGTGATCGGCGCGCATATGGATGGCGATCATCCGTACATCGTGAGCGAGCTGGTCGATGGCGTGTCGTTGCAGCGGATCGTGCACGATGAGGGTCCTCGCCGGGATGGCGCGCTGTATCGGCTGGCGGTGGGGACGATCACCGCGCTGGCCGCCATCCATCGGGCGGGGATCGTGCACCGGGACTTCAAGCCGAGCAACGTGCTGCTGGGGCCGGACGGGCCCCGGGTGATCGATTTTGGGATCTCGCGGGCGTTGGACTCCTCCGTGACGTTGTCCAGTGGGGTGGTGGGGACGCCGGCGTACATGTCGCCCGAGCAGATCGGCGCGCAGCGGGTCGGGCCGCCGTCCGATCTGTTCAGCTGGGCGGTCACGATGATTTTCGCGGCGACGGGGCGGCCCGCGTTCGGGTTCGACAGCCTGCCTGCCGTGATCTACCGGGTGATCAACGAGGAACCCGACGTCTCCCAGTTGCCGGATCGGCTGCGCCCGCTCGTACAGTCGTGCCTGGCCAAACGTCCGGAGGACCGGCCGACCGCGGCCGAGGCACTGTTCATTCTGCTTGACCAGCAGGGCGCTGACACCGACGACCTCGAACGCTCGATGACGGCGGGCCTGCAGGTCGCGGCGACACCCGCCAACCCGTTCGTCTCGCCGTCACATGACGCCGCGCCGGTCAATCCGTTCGCTCCGCCGTCACCTGATGCCGCGCTGGCCAATCCGTTCGCTTCGCCGTCACATGACGCCGCGCCGGTCAATCCGTTCGTCTCGCCGTCGCATGACGCGGCGCCGCTCAACCCGTCTGCTGCGGCGCCGGTCAATCCGTTCGCTTCGCCGTCACTTGACGCGGCGCGGCCGAACGCGTTCGCCTCGCCGTCGTACGACCCGGAGTCTGAGCAGTCGGTCACGGTGAACCATCGGCTGCCGGATCCGGTGTTCTTTCCCGACACCGATGTGCCGCGCCGGGGAAGGCGGGCGGGGCTGGTCGGTGGTGGGCTCGCTGTCGTGCTGGCGCTGGCCGCCACCGCTCTGTTCGTCGTTCCCGCCATGTTCTCCGGCGAGGAGGAGGATCCCCAGGCGGTGGCTCAAGTCACCTCCTCCGCCGTTCCCCTCCCACCGTCGAGCGTCGCGTCGCCGTTGCCGTCGCCGAGCCCGACGCCGGTGGTCACGCCGCCCCCGGCCCTGGGCAAGCCGATCGGCAAACCGCTGTCCGGCCATCGCGGCGCGGTCTACTCCGTGGCCGCCACGACGGTGGGCGACACCCACGTCCTGGTCTCCACCGGCCTGGACCGTCAGGTACGCCTCTGGAACGCCGACAAGCGCACATCCATCGGCAAACCCATGACCGGCCACTCCGACGAGGTGTACGCGGTGGCCGCCGCCAACGTCAGCGGTCGCGCGCTGGCGGTTACGGGTAGCAGGGACGGCACCGTCCGGGTCTGGGACCTGAAGAAGCGCAAGGCGCTCGGCAGTCCGATGCGTGGGCACTCTGACGCCGTGTACGCGGTGGCCGTGGGCAAGGTGGGGGATAAATGGGTCGCGGTCTCCGGCGGTGCCGATGGCCGGATCCGGATGTGGGACCTGAAGAAACGCAAACCCCTCGGCCGTGCCATCGCCGCACACCGGAACGTGATCAACTGGCTGACGCTGGGCAAGCGGGATGGCAAGACCGTCATCATCTCGGCGAGCGAGGACCGCACGCTCCGGGTCTGGAACGCCTCCACCCGCAAACGCATCAACACCACGTTCCGGGCCCACAAGAAGCCGGTCTACTCGGTCACGACCGGCGTGCTCGACGGCCGTGACGTGGTCATATCCGGCGGCGAGGACAACAAGATCAGGATCTGGGACCCCAAGTCCGGGAAAGCCGTCGGCAAGACACTCACCGGCCACAAGAACAACGTCTACTCCCTGGCTTTCGGCGAGGTGAACAACCACCCTGTCCTGGTCTCCGGAAGCACCGACGGAACAATCCGCCTATGGGACCTGGAAACCTTCAAGGCCCTCGGCAAACCAGTCAAAGCCCACAAAGGCGGCGTCCTCTCCGTCGACCTAGTCGAACTCGACGACAAACCCGCAATCGTCTCCGCAGGCAAAGACCGCCGCCTGAAACTCTGGCAAATCAAGGAATTCTCCCCCTGACGACTCGAGCTTCAGGGCGTTCTGAGTTCCACGATTGCGTGGTGGGCGGCGATTCTTGCTCGGCGTACGGCGCGGTCGAGGTCGCGGAGGGCCTCGTTGCGGGTGGTGAGTTGGCTGGTGGTGAGGCCGCGTTCCTCGGCGAGGCGGAGGGCGAGGGAGAGGCGGGCGGCCAGGGCGCCCAGACGGTGGGCCCGGCCGGGGTAGCCGGGGGCGAGGGCCTCGTCGGCGGCGTCGAGGGAGGGGAAACCTTGGGCGGGGCCGTCTATGCCGATCAGGGCGTCGGTTGCGGAGCGCATGGTGAGGGTGAGGGCGCGTTCGGCTTCGGCTAGTTGTGGCACGTCGGCGTCGGTGGTCGCGGCGGGCATGGTCGCCCACCGTACGCCCGAGTAGGAGGAGCCGCGGCGGTCTTCGGCGGGCACCAGGCCGAGCCGCTTGCCGTCCAGTACGGCGATCGCCGCCTGCTCGGCCGCCACCGCCGAGCGGGTGAACGCGGGCGGCCCGGTCAGCCCCAGCGGATCCCCGGGCGCGGGCAGGGCCAGCCGGAACGAGGTCAGTCCTTCGCCGCGCAGTTCCGCCAGGAAGCCGCGCAACGGCACGTCGGCCAGCTCGGCGGCGGGCGCGGAAACCTCGGCGGGCAAGGGCGAACCGGCCGTCTCGGTGGCGGGGGTGGCATCCACGGGGACGGCCACGAGCTGCGGGCCCGCGGCGCGTTCGACCCGGTCCACGGCCTCGTCAAGACCGATGTGCCCGGTCAGCCAGGCGTTGCCCCAGGCGACAAGGGTGGCGGAGATCGGTGAATCGGTGCGCACCCAGTCCACGATATGCGCTCGTCCTGCAATAGGTTTTGTCTGAGCGTGTTCGAACGGGAGGGGGACTGTCGTGGGCGGTCAGGTGCTTCGGCTGCAGGACGTGGCCGTCCGGAGGGACGGCGCGACGCTCTTGGGCGGCATCGAATGGACCGTGCGCGAGGACGAACGTTGGGTGGTGATCGGCCCCAACGGCGCGGGCAAAACCACGTTGCTGCAGGTCGCCGCCGCGTTGTTGTTCCCCACCGAAGGTTCGGTGGAGATCCTCGGCGAGCGCCTCGGCCAGACCGACGTCTTCGAGTTGCGGCCCAGAATCGGGTTGGCCAGCTCGGCGCTGGCCGAACGGGTGCCGCCCGAGGAGAAGGTCATCGACCTGGTCATCACCGCGTCGTACGCGATTCTCGGCCGCTGGAACGAGGAGTACGACTCCAACGACGTGACCCGCGCGGTCGAATTAATCGATCAACTCGGCTGCGCGCACCTGATCCGGCGGCGGTTCGGCACGTTGTCCGAGGGCGAGCGCAAACGGGTGCAGATCGCTCGAGCCCTCATGCCCGACCCGGAGTTGCTGCTGCTGGACGAGCCCGCCGCAGGGCTTGACGTGGCCGCCCGGGAGGATCTGGTGAGGCGGCTGTCCGCGCTGGCCCTGGACGCGAAGTCGCCGACCATGGTGCTGGTCACGCATCACGTCGAGGAGGTGCCGGCCGGGTTCACCCACGTGATGCTGCTGCGGCATGGATCGGTGGTCGCGCAGGGGCCGCTCGAGCAGGTGATGAACTCCGACAACCTGTCCAAGACATTCGGCGTGCCGCTCAGCCTGGACCGCGGCGACAACGGCCGGTGGTACGCGCGTCCGTTCTGATATGTGGTCTTAATCCACGCGTATCGGCAAAACCAAATAGCATTCCAGCCGGGGTCAAAGACTGGAGTGAGAGCATGGTTGAGCTCATCGCCGCCCTGATCGTGGTTGGTGTCGCGGGATTTGCCCTGGCCAGAACGATCAGAATCGTGCCGCAGGCCACCTCCAGGATCGTGGAGCGTTTCGGTCGCTACCACCGGACCCTCAACGCGGGTCTGAACATCGTGGTGCCGTTCATCGACCGGATAAAGGTCGAGGTCGATCTCCGCGAGCAGGTGGTGACGTTTCCGCCGCAGCCGGTGATCACCTCGGACAACCTGGTCGTCTCCATCGACACGGTCATCTACTTCCAGGTCACCGACCCGAAAGCGGCCACGTACGAGATCGCGAGCTTCATTGTCGCGGTGGAGCAGCTGACCGTGACGACGCTGCGGAACGTGGTCGGCGGGATGGATCTGGAGCGCACGCTCACCTCGCGCGAGGAGATCAACACCGAGCTGCGCGGGGTGCTGGACGACGCGACCGGCAAATGGGGCATCCGCGTCAACCGGGTCGAGCTCAAGGCGATCGATCCGCCTGCCTCCATCCAGGATTCGATGGAGAAGCAGATGCGCGCCGACCGTGACAAACGCGCCGCCATCCTCACCGCGGAAGGCAACAAGCAGTCCGCCATCCTCACCGCGCAGGGCGAACGCGAAGCCGCCGTCCTCAAGGCCCGCGGCGAAGCCGAAGCCGCCGTCCTCCGCGCCCAGGCCGAAGCCGAAGCCAAGGCCATGCGCGCCAAGGGCGAGGCCGACGCCATCGCCATGGTCTTCAAAGCCATCCACGAGGGCGCCCCCGACGACCGCCTCCTCGCCTACCAGTACCTCAAAACCCTCCCCGAAATCGCCAAGGGCGACGCCAACAAACTCTGGATCGTCCCCTCCGAAATGGGCCGCGCCCTCGAAAACCTGGGCGGCCTCTTCAGCCCTCCGCGTGATGCGGTAGAACCTCCGCGGGACGCGGTCAACCCTCGGCAGGACGGTCAGATCGACCGTCCTTCTTCCTAGGTTCCGAGGGGAGTGGGACCGCCGTCCACCGGGTGCTCGACGAGGGCGAGGATGCGGTTGGACATGAAGCGGGCGGTGCGGACGGGGGTGCCGTTTCGGGTTACTTCGCTTACTTCGACGATGCTGCGGCCGGTGGTTACCTCGACGCGGCGGCCGGCTTTGGTCGCGACGACCTCGTAGGTGCGCGGGGTGCCGCCGGCGTCGATGACGATTTCTACTCGATCCCCTTTCACACCCTTGTCATACCCACATTCGAGCATTTGTACGCATTTTTCAGGATGTCAGGAGTTTGATGATGGCCGTGACGCCGACGATGACGATCACGGCGCGCAGGAAGGGAGCGGGAAGTTTCCGGCCGACTCGGGCACCGATGAATCCGCCCAGCGCGGACCCAACCGCGATCAAGGCCACCGCCGTCCAGTCGACCTGAGCGATCACCACGAACAGCACTGCCGCCGATGTGTTGACCAGCAGTGAGAGCAGATTCTTGGCCGCGTTGACCCGCTGCAATCCCTCATCGAGGAAAACTCCCAGCAGCCCGATCAGCACAACCCCCTGCGCCGCCCCGAAATATCCCCCGTACATCCCAGCCCCGAACACCCCCAGCCACAACCACGGCCCCCCATGCGGATGCGCGTGCGGCCGCCGCTCAGCCAGCCACACATTGAGTTTGGGCTGCGCCACCACCAGCACACACGCCACCGCGATCAGCACCGGCACGATCACCTGGAACGCCTGCTCCGGCAACCACAGCAGCAGCAACCCCCCGACCAGCGCCCCTAGCACCGACCCGATGCCCAACCGCAGCAACCGCTCCAGCTGCCCCCGCAACTCGGCCCGGTACCCGAGCACGCTGGTAATCCCACCCGGAACCAGCCCAATGTTGTTGGACACATTCGCCACCACCGGCGGATACCCCACCGCCAGCAACGTCGGAAACGTAATCAACGACCCCGACCCGACCACGGCATTGATCCCCCCGGCCCCAACCCCCGCCGCGAAAACCGCGACCGCTTCCAGCGGCGTCACCAAGATCTCCTCAACCTGGCGAGCGATTTTGTGGCAGACCGATAGGACCAGGATCGAGGTATACGCCTTCTAGACACAGACCTGGACTATGCCATCCTCACTGAGGCGGGTTTGCAGGCAGGGTTGGGGAGCGGTGGCGGGGCCGTGGACTACGGAGCCGTCGGTGAGGCGGAAAACGCTGCCGTGCCACGGGCAGATGATGCACGGAGTGCCGTCCTCGACGGCGATGCGGCCCTGGTGGAGCGGGCCGGCCAGGTGGGAACAGCCGTCGGCGAGGATCGTGACGGTTTCGCCCAGGCGGAGGACGAAAAGGTCGATGTAGCCGAGGCGGCGGATGACAGGGCGGCCGTGGGGGAGCTCGCGGAGAGTGCACAGGTCGTGCCAGCCGGTCGGGACCAAATGGGTGACCGATTCGGCGTGGTTGGCGCCGGCGGCTTGGCGATGCGCCAGGTGCCCGCCGAGATATCCGGCCAGGCTCGCGGCTCCGAGGCCCAGAAAGGACAGGGTCCGGCCGGTTCGGGTGCGGCCGGTGAGCCGCATGAGGAGCGAGGTGGTGTAGAGACTGAGCGCGGTCACATTGGCCACCGCGTGGACGAAGCCGACCCGCTGTTGTTCCCGATGCAGGGACGACCAGTCGGTGATCCCCGCCGCCGCCGTGGGCAGCGCGGCCGCCAGCCCCGTCGTCAGGAGCACGCGCGCCGCCCGTGGATCAACTGAGGTCAGGTCGAGCACGGCGGTCCCCGCCAGAGACCCCAGCGTGAACGTGGCCAGCAACGGATGAAGCGGATGCCCGATCGGCACCCCATGCAGCATGTCCCGCAACCGCCCTGGCCGGATCCTGGCTCGTACGGCTTTCGCCAGCACCCGTATCGGCGGATCAAGCCGACTACTGTGCTCCAACCGATCCAAGGTCTCCCCAGGCGGAGCGATGAGACGGTTTGCCCGGCGCGGTTCAGTCGATTTATCCATCGATTTCACCCCCTGACCGACCTACCCCCGCCTCAGGAAGGCGAACATCCGGCCGCAAGACCCCGGATCAGGGTTCGGGTGCCCCTGGGCCGCAGAGGTCTCCACCTTCCCGCCACAAACGGCCCAGGCGTCAGGGCGCCAGGTGTCCCCGCGCCACAGACGTCTCCACCAGCGCCACCGCGAACGCTCCCAGCGTCGCCGACCCATCCGCGATAATCGCGATCTTCTCCCGCACCTGCCGCGCCGTCACCTTGTACAACGCCCAGGTGCCGCCCTCATTGTGATGATTGGCCATGATCGGAGCCAGCCGATCGAGCGCCTTCGCGAACCGCGCCTCCGGGGTCTCGCGCGCCTCGAACTCATCCCACAACGCCCGGAACTCCGCAGCCTGATCCTCCGGCAGCAGCCCGAAGATACGATCCGCCGCCGCCCGCTCGGCCGCCTCCTGCGCCTCCACCGCCACCACGTCGTAGATGAACGTGTCCCCGGCGTCGATCTCCACGATGTCGTGCACGAGCAGCATCCGTACCACCCGGTCCAGATTCACCCCGGGCTCGGCATGCTCGGCCATGACCAACGCCAGCATTCCGAGATGCCAGGAATGCTCGGCGTCGTTCTCCCGCCGGGAGCCGTCGATGAGCAGGTTGCGCCGCAGGACGCGTTTCAGCTTGTCGATCTCCAGAATGAACTGGATCTGGCCCGACAGGCGGTCCTCGTGATGCGCGGTGGTCACCTGCGCAAGCCTAATCGGACGTGATCACCCTTAGCGGCCGAGTTGGCAAGATCATCGTATCGCCAAGCTCACCGGAACCCCGTTGAACACGGCATTCCCGGACAACGGGTCGATCACATCCTCGTCGGTGAGCACGTTGACGCTCACCCCCGCGTTCTTGGCCGCGACCGCCTGCGCGCTGCCCTCGTGCCCCCAGCCGTGCGGCAGGCTCACCACCCCCGGCATGATCGTGTCAGTCGGCTCCAGCGGCACGGTCAGCTCGCCCTTCGCCGACCGCACCACCGCCTCCCGCCCAAGCCCCAGCCGCGCCACATCCACCGGATTGATCTGCAACGTGCACTGATTGCTCCCGCCCACCAGCGGCCCCACGTTGTGCAGCCAGCTGTTGTTCGACCGCAGATGCCGCCGCCCAATCAGCAAAAATTCCGGTATTTCCGCAGAAAGCCGCGCGCGGAGCCGTACCAGATCGGCCATGATCCCCTCCGGGGCCAGCTCGATCAGGCCGGAAGCCGTCGCCAGATTGCCCGGAAGCCGGGGCTCCAGCGGGCCGAGATCGATCCCGTGCGGGTGCTCGCGGAGCTTGCGCAAGGACAGGTCACCGCCGCCGGACCACTCGCCGTACGGGCCCAGCCGCAACATCGCGTCCAGCCGCAGTTCGGCCCCCGAAGAGCCGTCCAGCGCGGCGCGCCGTTCCGGGGAGTCGCCGAGCAAGCCGGTCAGGATGAGCTCGTCCAGCAGCGCCGGATCCGCGTCCGCGCCCTGCCCGGACGCGATCATCGCCAGCCGGGCCAGGATCTCGGTCTCCGGCGGCGCGCCGTCCAGCGGCAGCGCCGGAGGCGAATACCTGACGTAGTTGCGCACCGCGAACCCCAGCAGCGCGAAGTCGAAATGCCCGGAGTTGAGAATCCGCGGCGGCGGCAGGATCACATGCGCGTGCCGCGTGGTCTCGTTCAGGTACGGATCCACGCTCACCATGAACTCAAGCCCCCGGAACGCCCGATCCAGCCGAGCCCCGTTGGGCGCCGAAAGCACCGGATTCCCGGCAATCGTGATCAGCGCCCTGACCTGCCCCTCACCGGGCGTCTCGATCTCATCGGCCAGCGTCGCCACCGGCAACTCGCCGTTGGCCTCCGGCAGCCCGCGCACCCTGCTGTGCCACCGCCCCGTCCGGTACGGCTTGCGCCGCGCGCCCCGTTCGGTAGCCGGCCGAGCGAACATGGCCCCACCAGGCCGATCCAGATTGCCGGTCAGCACGTTGAGCACGTCCACCAGCCACTGGGTGATCGTCCCGAATTCGGCCGTACAGGTGCCAAGGCGGGCATACACGGCGGCACTCGGAGCGGCGGCGAGCTCACGCGCCAGCCGTACGATCACGGCGGCGGGCACCCCGCACGCCCGCGCGGCGAGCTCGGCGGGGAAGTCCCGGAGCGCGGCCTCCACCTCGGCCAGGCCGCTGACCGGCGTGTCCACCGTGACCAGACCCTCGGCGAACAGCGTGTGGGCGATGCCCGCCAGCAGGTACGCATCCGTGCCGGGCCGCACGAAGACGTGCTCGTCGGCCAGGTCGGCGGTGCGGGTCCGGCGCGGGTCGACGACGACCAGGCGTCCGCCGCGCTTCCTGATCGCCTTCAGGCGGCCGGGGAAGTCGGGCGCGGTGCAGAGCGAGCCGTTGGACTCCAGCGGGTTGGCGCCAAGCATGAGCAGGTAGGCGGTGCGGTCCAGGTCGGGCACCGGGATGGCCAGCGGGTTGCCGAACATCAGGCCGCAGGAGACGTGCTTGGGCATCTGGTCGGCGGTGCTGGCGGAGAAGACGGCGCGGGTGCCGAGGCTGCGGGCGACCGCCGAGCCGTACAGCGCGCCGGCCATCGTGTGCGCGCTCGGATTGCCCAGGTAGATGGCCCGGGCAGGGCCGGGCACGGCGGCCAGGCCGCGTTCGACGGCGGCGAACGCCGCCGGCCAGGAGACCTCGCGCCACTGGTCGCCGTCCCGGACGAGCGGGGCGCGCAGGCGGTCGGGGTCCTCGTCGAGGCGGCCGAGCGAGGCGCCTTTAGGGCAGATGAATCCCCGGCTGAAGGGGTCCTCCCGGTCGCCGCGCACATCGGTGACATGTCCGGCGTCGTCGAGGGTGATCTTCAGGCCGCACACGGCCTCGCAGAGCGGACAGGTTCGATAAACGATGCTCATGTGCGCTCCTGAGGGGAATGGCGGAAGCCCCAGAACCGAATATAGCTCTGTTCTGGGGCCTCCTGGCGCCCTGACGCCCCCGCGGACCGCCAAGGCGCCCTTCTGAACCCTTTCCAGCGGGGAGGCGCGGAAACGGCTCAGCTCATGAGGGCCATTCGGCCGGCCTCTTCTACTTCCTGCACGAGGTCGAAGCGGGGGTCGCGGTACTGCCGGGCGCCGAAGCCGGCCCGCGTTATGGTCCATTCCAGCTCGTAAGCCCAGCGGTCCTGGTCCGCGCAGAGCCGCCGGTCCGCACCGTCAAGAAGCAGTATGAGCTGGGCCTTGCATAGCAAGAGGGCATTGGTACCGTGGAAGTGCATAGGAGACTCCTTTTCGGTGGCTTCGACTGGAGCTCTCAGGCCGGGTCGTCGGTGGCAGCCTTCGACCCGGCCTTTTCCTTGCTTCGTCGCAAGGACATCTACGGGGTTGGGGAACGGCGCCTTTGCCGGATAGCGGAGCCCAGGCCGGACGATCATCGGCAGGCTCGGTGATCTTCGATGTTCCTTCCTGTTTCGATGGTCGCTCAGAACAGATTCCACTGCAAGACATGACGAAACAAATCCCGAGGAATACAGTGCAAGAACGTATGCAATTTGCATACGATGCAGGGAGGGCTCCTCCGATAGGAGCCCTCCAGCCTGGCGCGAGCAGTAGGGGACGGTGGTGGGGATGGCAGACGTCGAAGCACCCACGCCGCGCCGCCGACGGCTCGGTCAAGAGTTACGCCGACTCCGCGAAACCACCAGGTTCACCGGTGAAGAAGCGGCCCGGCAGCTGGGCTGGTCCGCCGCGAAGGTGAGTCGTATCGAGACCGCCAGGACACTCCCCAGTGAGGACGACATCACCGCCCTGCTCAACCTGTACGGGGTGGATGGCGTGGTCTTAGGGGATGTACTCAAAATCCGTAAGGACGCCGCCCAAAAAGGCTGGTGGGAGAAACATGGCGCTGCCCTTGACCAGGGCTTGATCGCATATATAGGGCTTGAGGCAGAAGCAATTGAGATGCGCAACTGGGAACCCCACGTGGTGCCCGGCCTCCTCCAGACCGAGGACTACGCCCGGGCGCTGCTGGGGAACGTGATCCAGCCGATCAATCAGATTCCGCCGGCGTTTCTGCACAGCCGGGTCGAGGCGCGCCTGCAGCGCCAGCACCGAGTGCTTTACGCCGAGGAACCCCTGAACCTGATGGCCATCTTCGATGGGTCCGTGCTCCAGCGCATGGTGGGCGACAAGGCCGTGATGCGGAGGCAACTCCAGCATCTGGACGAGGTCGCCGACCGGGAGAACGTGGAGATGCGGATCATCACCCAGTCGACTCAGTTGCCGATGACCACAGGTCCTTTTGTCCACTTCAAGTTTCGCGACTTCCCTGACACGGCGTGCCTGGAAGATCTCACGGGCACCCGTTTCCTCGAAGACGCGACAGCTGTCTTTCTGTACGAACGAGCCTTCGATTACCTCATGAAGGTGGCTCTCAGCGAGCCCACCTCGCGGCGTCTCATCCGGGACACGATGGCGTACTGGCAGGCCTAGGGCCGGCGAAGGCGCGGAGATGGATATAGCACGTATGAGCACGAACGATGTGGTGTGGAAGAAGAGCTCGTGGAGCTCTAACGGGAACTGTGTGGAGGTCGCCCGGCTGGACGGCGGGCACGTCGCGGTCCGGGACAGCAAGGACCGGGACGGGAGCACTCTGGTTTTCACTCCCGGGGAATGGACCGCGTTCGTCCAGGGCGTGAAGGGCTCTGAATTCGACTTGTAGCAGCAAACGGCCCCGATGCGCTTGCACCGGAGCCGTCTCAGATGACCACCAGGACCGGCCCCACTCCTGCCAAGAAATCAAGCCGGTCTGTCCTGATATGCCGACTTTTACTAGATCATTCTTGTGACGATCATGTTTATACACCATGGGGAGGCCGAGCGCGCTCGGGAACGCGATTAATGGTATTTAGGTAAGGTTTGTAACCTTGTGGGATTTCTCGTACGCCTTTATCCTTATGGTAGCTTCGACGAAAAGGGGTGGGCAGTGCTGGATTCCGACCTGTCCAAGGCCGACTGGCGTAAGAGTCGCCACAGCGCCAATGGGAACTGCGTTGAGGTGGCCCAGCTGGGTCTCACGCACGTGGGTATCAGGGACAGTAACGACCGGAGCGGGGCGACTCTCGTCGTGACTGTGGAAGATTGGCGGGCCCTGTCCGCCGGGATCAAGGATGGAGAGTTCGATTTCTGAGGGCCCGTGAGGGCCCTTACGTATGAAGGGCCCGCGTCCCCGGGAGGGGACGCAGGCCTTTTTGCGGAATCATGACACTGAGCTGAATCATTCAAGTAAAGGAATATTTCCAGTGTGGCGCGGGGAACTGCCTGGGAGGCCGTCCGAGATGGCATGCTCAGGGGCGTGAAGAGCTATTTGGTGGCCGTCCTCGTCTTTGCCGTGCTTGCGATGGGATGCAGTGCGGCCGAGGGGGAGCCGGTCTCCAAGTCGGTGGATGAGCCCGAGGCCACGGCCACGGTGCCGCCGAAACCGGTGCGCCAGCCGTACACGATCGCGTTCGGGGGGGACGTGCACTTCGAGGGGGTGCTGCGGACCCGGCTCAATGCCAATCCGCGGACCGCGCTCGGGCCGATCGCGAAGGTGCTCAGGCGGGCCGACCTGGCCATGGTCAACCTGGAGACGGCGGTGACCACGGGCGGCACGCCCGCGCCCGGCAAGCAGTACACGTTCCGGACACCGCCCAGCGCGTTCACGGCGCTGAAGGCGGCCGGGGTGGATGTCGCCTCGATGGCGAACAACCACGGCATGGACTACATGGACACCGGGTTGCAGGATTCGCTGGCGGCGATCAAGCGCACCAAGTATCCGATCGTGGGGATCGGCAAGAACGCGGCGGAGGCGTACCGGCCGTGGCGGACCACGGTGAACGGGAACCGGGTCGCGATCATCGGGGCGACGCAGGTGCTGGACGCCGAGTTCATCTCGGCCTGGACGGCCACCAGCACGAAGGGCGGGCTCGCGTCGGCTAAGGAGGAGGGGCGGCTCTTACAGGCGGTCCGGAACGCGCGCAAGAACTCCGACACCGTGATCGTGCACCTGCACTGGGGGACCGAACTGCAGAAATGCCCCAACGACGCGCAGCGCGCGCTGGCTCCGAAGCTGGTCGAGGCGGGCGCCGACGTGATCGTGGGCGGGCACGCGCACATCCTGCTGGGCGCCGGCTACCTCGACAAGAGCTATGTGAGCTACGGGCTCGGCAACTTCGTCTTCTACAACTGGGGGCCGGAAACCGGGCAGACCGGGGTGCTCACCCTGACCATCAACGGCCGCCGGGTGCTGAAAGATCAGTGGACTCCCGCGCGGATCAACGGCGGGGTGCCCGTGCCGGTCACCGGGTCCGCGGGCAAGCAGGCGACCGCGAACTGGCGGGCTCTACGCGGCTGTACGGGCCTGACAGCGAAACCGTCCTAACTGGAGTCACCAGAATTTCCCCGACCTGTCATGGTGCAAGACGCGGCTGCGGCATTAACGTCCACTCATGACGCAGCGGTCTCAGTACATTCTCGACGTTCTCCTGGCCGAGTTCGGAGACTCGATCGCCCGGGAACCAGCGGCTTTCCAGCGGAAGTTCCGGAAGATGGCGGCCACGCCGTTCGCGTTCTATCGCGGCAGCGCGTGCCTGTTCTACGCGGATCTGTCCGCTGAACTGGCCGACGACTCCTATCTCGACGATCTCACCCGCCGCGTCTGGATCCACGGCGACCTGCACGCCGAGAACTTCGGCACGTACATGAACGCCTCCGGGGTGCTGGTCTTCAACGTCAACGACTTCGACGAGGCGTATGTCGGGCCGTACACCTGGGATTTGAAGAGGTTCGTGGCGAGTGTCGCCTTGATCGGGTACGCCAAGGCGCTCTCCGATGAGGTGATCACCAGGTTGGTGGGGGATTTCGCGCATTCCTACCTGGGGGAACTGCTCGGGATCGCGCACGGCGGGGACGACGCGATCGGGTCGCTCACGCTGGACACCACCGCCGGAGTGCTGCACCGGGTGCTGCAGACCGCGCGGCTGAACACCCGGGTGTCGATGCTCGACCTGGAGACCACGATCGACAACTTCGAGCGCCGGTTCACGATCACCGAGAGCCGGCTGCCGGTGGACGCGATCACCCAGGGCACGGTGATCGAGGCGTTCCAGGACTATCTGGGCACGTTGCCCGCGCCGCTCAACCCGGTCGAGCACGTGATCAAGGATGTGGCGCTGCGCAAGGGCATCGGGATCGGGTCGGCGGGGCTGCCGTCCTACAACCTGCTGCTCGAAGGGCACACGCAGGCGCTGGAGAACGACGTGATCCTGTACATGAAGCAGGCGCAGGTCCCGGCGGTGGCGCGCTACATCACCGACGAGAAGGTGCACGGATATTTCCGGCATCAGGGGCATCGCACGGCGGAGTCGCAGCGGGCGTTGCAGGCCTACGCCGATCCGTGGCTCGGCTACACGGTGCTCAACGGGGTCGGACAGCTGGTCGCGGAGGTGTCGCCGTACTCGGCGGATCTGGACTGGAGCGACGTCAACGAGCCGGGAGACCTGTCGTCGGTGGTGCGCGACCTCGGGCGGGCGGTCGCGCGCATGCACTCGGTCGCCGACGACGAGTCCAGCCACGACCTGGTCGACTTCTCCACCGAGGAGGCGATCGCGGGCGTGGTCAACGGCGACCACGACGGGTTCGTCGCGATGCTCGTGGATTTCGCCCACGCCTACGGCGCGCGAGCCCGCCAGGATCACCAGCTTTTCGTGGACCTGTTCCGCAACGGGCGTTTCCCGGGCTTGTAAAGCAGTACGTGAAATGGGGAACTAGCCAATAAAGACCTGACCCATGCTCGGAAGAACGGGCAAAATGGGGGAGTGTCCAGCCAGCCACTTGACGACTTCGACGACTTCGAACCCTCCTCGTTACGCCGTCGGCCCACGCAGCGCCGCAGCGCGCGACGCGTCGAGCGCATGCTCGACGCGTGCGCCTCACTCCTGGACGAAGTCGGCTACGAATCGTTGTCGACCACCCGCATCGCCGAACGCGCCGGGGTCGCGATCGGCTCGGTCTACCAGTTCTTCCCCGACAAACGCGCGATCAGCCAGGCCCTGACCCGGCGCAACGTGGAACTGTTCGTGTCCCGGGTCGGGCGCCGGTTCATGTCAGAAGATTTCGACGGATGGTGGGGCGCGGTCGACACCATCATCGACGAGTACGTCGACATGCACCGAACCGTGCCCGGCTTCCGCTCCCTGCACTTCAGCGACGCGGTCGACCTCAACCTGCTCGACTCGGTCTCCGACAGCAACACGGTGATCGCCGGACGCCTGCGCGGCATGCTCCTCGAGGAGTACGGCATGGCCGACAGCGAGCGCATCGACCTGGCGGTCCTGGTCGCCGTGGAAGCGGGGGACGCGGTGCTGAAGCTCGCGTTCCGCCGCGACCCCAACGGCGCCCCCGAGATCATCGCTCAGGCCAAAGAGCTGATCCGCAGCTATCTCTCCCGGCAACTCCGGGAACGCCCATGAAATATCCCGCGATGGCGGGATCGGATGGTTCCGGGGAGTTCGTGGGTCTCGCCACGCCCGGCTTGTGAATTCGTGGTCCTTGAATCCTCGGCCCCTGGATGGTGGGCTCGTCGAGCTGGGCGCGCAACCGGGCCAGTTCCCTCTTCGTCTGGTCATAGGCCTCGAACTTTGCGGAAGCGTACCCCGCGAACCCCGGCAGTGCCACGGACAGCACGGCCGCACACAGGAGCGTAAAGGTCGTCTGCTTGGATTTCGCCACCGCAGCCCCCTCGCCCTCGACGCACCTCAGGCGAGGGAAATATGCCCGTCCGGCTCACCAGCAGACGCGGCTGAACTGATCCTGGACCAATCGTGGACAGACGAATGCCTGCCGTTGTCCAGTCAAAGACCCCCCTCTCTAGATAGCCTCATCCCTGTGGCACATGTGACGCGGGAGCAGCTTGATCGTCTGCTCGAACAGGCACTCCTTCTCGACGACCACGGTGCCCTCGCCCGTCAGCTGGACGTGCTCGCCCAGTCGTACGAGACCGGCGAGGTATCGAGGGCGGCGATCCTCGTCCTGGCGGCGGAGGAATGGCGGCAGTCGGGCCAACCGGCGGCCGCGCTCGACCGGTTCCAGCAGGCGGCCGACGACGGCGGTGAGGCGCCGGTGGACCCGCGCGCGGGCATCGCCGACACCCTCTTCGAACTGGAACGCCCCGACGAGGCGGTCGACATGATCGCCACTATCAGAACGGCCGGCTGGACCCCCGCGACCGCCCTCACCATCGCCGAGACCCTCGCCGCGTACGGTGACCTGAACGGCGCGCACGAATGGGCCACCGACGGCGTGGACGCCTGCCCGCCCGGCCTGCTCCGCGAGGCCCTGCTCCGCACCCGCTACCGCATCCGCATCGACCTCGGCCTCCCCGAGGACGACCTCGACGCCCTGCTCGACGTCTCCCGCTAACGCGAAAGAAGGGGCCGCGCGGGTGCGCGGCCCCTTCTCGTGGTCCCTGGTGGCGGCTCAGGGAACCAGGGTGTCGCCCAGCAGGCTCTTGGCGATCTTGGTGACCGTGCCGGGGGCGTCCGGCAGGGCCTTCGGCAGCAGCGACGCCGCGGGCAGCAGCTCGTCGTCGGGTACGGCGGGAACCGCCGGAACAGCGGGAGCCTCCGGCAGCCCGGACGTGGCCGGGATCCCGGCGGCCACCCCGCTCAGCTCGCTGGGCATGGTCTTGGCGAGCACCAGGTTGGGCGCGGGCGACTTCGGCTTCCCCGGGAGCGGCGGCACGCCCGGCAGCTCGGGCAGCGTGACCAGCGAGCTCGCGTCCCGCAGCCCCGGCACGTCCGGCAGACCTGGCTTCCCCTCCAGCCCCGGCAGCGCGACCCGGCCGGAACCGGCCGCCACGCCCGCCGCGTCGGCCACGCTGAGCACCCCCGACGCCGCCGACAGGCCCGGCAGCCCGGCGAGGGCGGCCAGCCGGTAGCCCGCCCGTGGATCCACGTCGCACGGCAGCACGGTGAACACGCCGGTGCGGCCCACGGCCACCAGCGCCGTGCCGACGGCGGCCCGGCCGTTCCGCCCGGCCACCGCTCCGGTCGTCGCCGTGACCTTGTTGGCGGCCTTGTTGGCGAGCCCGACCACGGCCGCCCGGGCGCACATGTCGGCCGCCCCCGGATGAACCCGAACCTGAGCCTGGGCTTGGGCGGCCCAGGCGACTCCCACGACGGTGACCGCCGCCAGCACGGCAGCGCACCGCCCGATGTTGCGTGACACGCATGTCCCCCTGTTCGCTTACGGTAGTCCGACAAGCGCCGAACGTAGCCCGCAGTCCCAGGGGGAGAGGCCCGCTTGCCCCAAGCGTGGCAAGAACCTTACGCGGCTGTATTCATGGCCGATCCCCCGGAGCGCCTGCGTCTTCGGGCACCGGCGCGGCCGATCTTGCGGGTCGGACCACCAGGCTGTCCGCGCCTTCGTCCAGGTCGACGATGACCTCCTCGCCATCCCTGACCTGCCCAGCAAGCAGCTCCTTGGCCAGCTGGTCGCCGATGGCCGACTGCACCAAACGCCGGAGCGGGCGCGCGCCGTACATCGGGTCGTAGCCGGTCAGTGAGAGCCAGTCCCGCGCGGCCGCGGTCACCGTCAGCGTCAGCCGCCGGGCGGCCAGCCGCCGGGCCAGGTGCTCCACCTGCAGATCCACGATCTGGGACAGCTCCTCGGACCCCAGCGCGTCGAACAGGATCACGTCGTCGAGCCGGTTCAGGAACTCCGGCTTGAACGCGGTCCGCACGGCCCCCATCACGGCTTCCCGCTTGGCCCCGTTCTCCAGCTGCGGATCAACCAGGAACTGCGACCCGATGTTCGAGGTCAGGATGAGGATGGTGTTCCGGAAGTCGACCGTGCGCCCCTGCCCGTCGGTCAGCCGCCCGTCGTCGAGCACCTGCAGCAGGATGTCGAAGACCTCCGGATGCGCCTTCTCCACCTCATCCAGCAGCACCACCGTGTACGGCCGCCGCCGCACCGCCTCGGTCAGCTGCCCGCCCTCCTCATACCCGACATATCCGGGCGGCGCCCCGACCAGCCGGGCCACGCTGTGCTTCTCGCTGTACTCGCTCATGTCGATGCGGGTCATCGCCCGCTCGTCGTCGAACAGGAAGTCGGCCAGCGCCTTGGCCAGCTCGGTCTTGCCGACGCCGGTCGGGCCGAGGAACAGGAACGAGCCGGTCGGCCGGTCGGGGTCGGAGACGCCGGCCCTGGCTCGCCGTACCGCGTCGGAGACGGCCTGGACGGCGGCGCGCTGGCCGATCAGGCGCTTGCCCAGCTCCTCCTCCATCCGGAGCAGCTTGGCGGTCTCGCCCTCCAGCAGCCGTCCGGCGGGGATGCCGGTCCAGGCGGAGATGACCTCGGCGATGTCGTCGGGGCCGACCTCCTCCTTGACCATGGTCTGCTCGCGCTGCGCCGCGTGGGTGGCCTCGGCCAGCTCTTTCTCCAGCCGGGGCACCTCGCCGTACATGAGCCGGGCGGCTTCCTCGAACTTGCCGTCCCGCTGGGCCCGCTCGGCCGTGCTGCGGCTGTCGTCGAGCTGCTTCTTCAGGTCGCCGACCCGGTTGAGCCCGGCCTTCTCCTGCTCCCACCGGCCGACCAGGCCGTTCAGGTCCTCCTGCCGGTTGGCCAGCTCCTCGCGCAACTTCTCCAGGCGCTGCAGGCTGGCCTCGTCGGTCTCCTTGGCGAGAGCGAGCTCTTCCATCTTCATCCGGTCCACCACGCGCTGGAGCGCGTCGATCTCGACCGGCCGGGAGTCGATCTCCATGCGCAGCCGGCTGGCCGCCTCGTCCACCAGGTCGATGGCCTTGTCCGGCAGGAAGCGCGCGGTGATGTAGCGGTCGGAGAGGGTGGCGGCGGCGACCAGCGCCCCGTCGGAGATCTGCACCTGGTGGTGGGCCTCGTAGCGGCCCTTCAGCCCGCGCAGGATGGCGATCGTGTCCTCCGCGCTGGGCTCGCCCACGTAGACCTGCTGGAACCGCCGCTCCAGCGCCGGATCCTTCTCGATGCGCTCGCGGTATTCGTCCAGGGTGGTCGCGCCGATCATGCGCAGCTCGCCGCGGGCCAGCATCGGCTTGAGCATGTTGCCCGCGTCCATCGCGCCCTCGGCCGCGCCCGCCCCGACCATGGTGTGCAGCTCGTCGATGAACGTGACGATCTGTCCGTCGCTCTCCTTGATCTCGTTCAGCACGGCCTTCAGCCGCTCCTCGAACTCGCCCCGGTATTTGGCGCCCGCCACCATCGCGCCCAGGTCCAGCGAGACCAGGCGCTTGTTGCGCAGGCTCTCCGGCACGTCGCCCGCGACCATCCGCTGCGCCAGGCCCTCCACCACGGCGGTCTTGCCCACCCCCGGCTCGCCGATCAGCACCGGGTTGTTCTTGGTACGGCGGCTGAGCACCTGCACCACCCGGCGGATCTCGGCGTCCCGGCCGATCACCGGGTCGAGCTTGCCGTTCCTGGCCCGCTCGGTCAGATCGACGCCGTACTTCTCCAGGGCCTGGTAGGTGTCCTCGGGGGTCTCGCTGGTCACCCGGGCGTGGCCGCGCACCTTCTCGAACGCGTCGAGCAGCGCGCTCGACGTGGCGCCCTGGGCCTTCAGCAGGTCGGCGACCGCTCCGCCGTCGGTGGCCAGGCCGACCAGCAGGTGCTCGGTCGACACGTAGTCGTCCTCCAGCTGCTTGGCCCGCTGCGCGGCCGTGTTGAGCACCGTCAGCAGCTGCCGCGAAGTGGCGGGCGCCGCCACCGTCGCCCCCTGCGCCTTCGGCAGCCCGGCCAGCAGGTGCTCGGCCTGGGTGCGCAACACCTTCCAGTCCGCGCCCACGGCCTCAAGCAGCGGCACAGCCGTGCCCCCGGTCTGCGCCAGTAACGTGGTCAGCAAGTGCGCGGGCGAAATTTCGGGATTTCCCTCCGCCGCCGCGCGGCGCATCGCCCCCGCGAGGGCTTCCTGACTCTTCTGTGTGAGCTTGTAGTCCATTTTCGTGGGCCCCCAGTACAAGAAAAGAGAGAAGTTAGGCGGGGGGAAGCTGGTAGCGGATCAGCGCCCTGATCATCGTGAGCTCGCTGCGCAGCCGGGACAGCTCGTCCCGCTGGCGCAGGTTCTCGGTTTCGAGCTCCAGGATCCGCTTGATCCCGGCGAGGTTGATGCCCTCCTCCTGGGAGAGGCGCTGCACCTCGCGCAGCAGGATGATGTCCCGGGTCGAGTAGAGGCGGCCACGCCCGGCCGTGCGGCCGGGGCTGACCAGCCCGAGGCGGTCATACTGCCGGAGCGTCTGCGGGTGCAGACCCGACAGCTGGGCCGCCACCGAGATCACGTAGACGGGCGTTTCATCGGACAGGTCGAAGAAATTGGCGTCCATCGGCTACTCGCTTCTGGCCTGCTTGATCAGTTCCTCGCGTAGGTCCGCACCCTCGGTCGCGTCGCGGAATTCCTCCAGCGCCGCCCTGGCCTTGTCGTTCAGGTGCTCCGGCACGGTCACCTGGACGGAGACGAGCAGGTCGCCCTTGGTGCCGTCCTTGCGGGCCGCGCCGCGGCCGCGGACCCGGAAGGTGCGGCCGTTCGGCGTGCTCTCCGGGATGCGGAGCGTGACCGGCATGCCGCGCAGCGTCGGGACCTTGATCTCGGCGCCCAGCGCGGCCTCCGGGAACGTCACCGGGACCGACACGGTCAGGTTCTCGCCGCTGCGGCCGAACACCGGGTGCGGCTGCACGTGCACCACCACGTAGAGGTCTCCGGCGGGGCCGCCGTTCTCGCCGGGCGCGCCCTTGGCCTTGAGCTTGATCCGCTGGCCGTCGCTCACCCCGGCGGGCACCCGGGCCTGGATGTTCCTGGTGCTCTTGCCCCGCCCGCTGCCATCGCAGACCGGGCACGGGTCGTCCACCAGCAGGCCCCGGCCGCGGCAGTCGCGGCACGGCTCGGAGAAGGCGAAGTTGCCCAGGTTGCGGCTGGCCGCCCCGGTGCCCTCGCAGGTCGGGCAGACCCGCGGCGTGGTGCCCGCCTTGGCCCCCGTGCCCGCGCAGGCCGCGCAGGCCGAGGAGCTGGTCAGGCGGAGCGAGACGGTCGCGCCGTCCACCGCCTCGGCGAACGACAGCGTCACCTCGGACTCGATGTCCTGGCCGCGCCTGGCCCGGCCGGCCGAGCTGGGGCGCTGGCTGCCGCCCCGGTTGAAGATGCCGCCGAACAGGTCGCCGATGCGGTCGCCCGCGCCCTGCTGGCCGCTGCCCCCGAACAGGTCGCCGAAGTCGAAGCCGCCCCGGCCGCCGCCCTGGTTGCGGGCGAAGCCGCCCAGGCCGGAGCCGAACAGCGTGCGGGCCTCGTCATACTCCTTGCGGCGTTTGGTGTCCGACAGCACGTCGTAGGCCTCGGAGACCTCCTTGAACTTCTCCTCGGTCTCGGTGTTGCCCTTGTTCGCGTCCGGGTGATACTGCCGGGCGAGCTTGCGGTAGGCCTTCTTGATGTCGTCGGGGGTCGCGGTCTTGGGCACACCAAGGACGGCGTAGTAGTCCTTCTCCAGGTAGTCCTTGGTGCTCATCTACCGCTTCCTCCGGTTGTGCTGCCGCATATGTGATCGGGTCCCCTCCCGGCGTGCGGGAGGGGGCTCCCGGGGAATTTCAGTCTTTTTCCGGCTCGTCGTCGAGCAGGTCTCCACCGGTGACGACCTCGTCCGCCGGCACGTCCGCGGCGGCCGGCGGGGTGGTGACCTCGCCGCCCTCCTCCGGCTCGGCCACGGCCACCCGCGCGGGGCGCAGGATCCGCTCGCCGATCCGGTATCCGGGCTGGAGGATCTCCACGCAGGTCGGCTCGGTCACCTCGGGGGAGTAGCTGTGGATCAGCGCCTCGTGCACGGTCGGGTCGAACGGGTCGCCCTTCACACCGAAGGTGGTCAGGCCCAGCTTGCCGACGGCGGCCTCCAGCGACTCGCTCACCTTGGCGAAACCGCCGGTGAGCTCGCCGTGGTCGCGGGCCCGGCCGATGTCGTCGAGCACCGGCAGCAGCTCGGTCAGCGCGCTGGCCACCGCGTGCTCCCGGACGACGGTCCTGTCCCGCTCGACGCGCTTGCGATAGTTGGCGTATTCGGCCTGCAGCCGCTGCAGGTCGGCCGTGCGTTCCGCGAGCATCTCCGCGGCCACTCCGCCAAGCGCGGCGGTGTCGGCGGGGGAGGTCTCCTCGGGCGCGGTCTCCCGCGCCTCCAGGGTCTCCGGGTCGATCTTGCGGTTGTCGCGGATCACCGGCTCCTGCTCGGAACCGTTCTCGCGCGGTGTCACTTGGCGCCGCCCTCCCGCTTCGGTTCGTCGTCGACGATCTCGGCGTCCACGACATCCTCGTCGGCCTTGGCCTGCTGCTCACCGCCGGGGTTGCCCCCCGGGTTGCCGCCCTCGGCGCCGGACGCGGCGGCGGACTGGGCGTAGATCGCCGAGCCCATCTTCTGGCTGACCGTGGCCAGCTTCTCCGCGGCGGCCCGGATGGCGGGCGTGTCGGTGCCCTCCAGGGTCTTCTTCAGCTCGGCCAGCGCGTCGTTGACCTCGGTCTTGATGTCGGCCGGGACCTTGTCGTCGTTCTCCCGGAGGAACTTGTCGGTCTGGTAGGCCAGCGAGTCGGCGTTGTTGCGGACCTCGGCCTCCTCCCGGCGGTTCTTGTCCTCCTCGGCGTAGGACTCCGCCTCCCGCATCATGCGGTCGATGTCGTCCTTGGCCAGCGCGGAGCCGCCGGTGATGGTCATCGTCTGCTCCTTGCCGGTGCCCAGGTCCTTGGCGCCGACGTTGACGATGCCGTTGGCGTCGATGTCGAAGGTGACCTCGATCTGCGGGATGCCGCGCGGCGCCGGGGCGATGCCGGTCAGCTCGAAGGTGGCCAGCTTCTTGTTGTACGCCGCGATCTCGCGCTCGCCCTGGTAGACCTGGATCTGCACGGACGGCTGGTTGTCCTCGGCGGTGGTGAACACCTCCGAGCGCTTGGTCGGGATCGTGGTGTTCCGCTCGATGATCTTGGTGAAGATGCCGCCCTTGGTCTCGATGCCCAGCGACAGCGGGGTCACGTCCAGCAGCAGGACGTCCTTGACCTCGCCCTTGAGCACGCCGGCCTGGAGCGCGGCGCCGATCGCGACGACCTCGTCCGGGTTGACGCCCTTGTTGGGCTCCTTGCCGCCGGTCAGCTCCTTGACCAGGTCGCTGACGGCCGGCATCCGGGTGGAACCGCCGACCAGCACCACGTGGGCGATGTCGGCGACCTTGATCCCGGCGTCCTTGATGACCTGGTGGAACGGGCCCTTGCAGCGCTCGAGCAGGTCGGCGGTGATGCGCTGGAACTCGGCGCGGGTCAGCTTCTCCTCGAGGTGCAGCGGACCCTCGGCCGAGGCGGTGATGTAGGGCAGGTTGATCGAGGTCTCGGTCTGCGAGGAAAGCTCGATCTTGGCCTTCTCGGCCGCCTCGCGGAGCCGCTGGGTGGCCATCTTGTCCTTGGACAGGTCCACGCCGTGCGCGTTCTTGAACCGGGTCACCAGCTCGTCCACGACCCGCTGGTCCCAGTCGTCGCCGCCCAGGTGGTTGTCACCCGAGGTGGCCTTGACCTCGACGAAGCCGTGCCCGTCCTCGGAGCCGACGTCCAGCAGGGACACGTCGAAGGTGCCGCCGCCGAGGTCGAAGACGAGGATGGTCTGGTCCTGGTCCTTGTCGAGCCCGTAGGCCAGAGCGGCCGAGGTAGGCTCGTTGATGATGCGCAGGACGTTGAGGCCCGCGATGGTGCCGGCTTCCTTGGTGGCCTGGCGCTGCGCGTCGTTGAAGTAGGCCGGGACGGTGATCACCGCGTCGGTGATCTTCTCGCCCAGGTAGGCCTCCGCGTCCTGCTTGAGCTTCTGCAGCACGAAGGCGCTGATCTGCTGGGGTGTGAACTTCTTGCCGTCGATCTCGACCGACCAGTTGGTGCCGATCTCGCGCTTGACCGACCGGATGGTCCGGTCGACGTTGGTCACGGCCTGGCGTTTGGCCACCTCGCCGACCAGCACTTCACCGTTCTTGGCGAAGGCCACCACGGACGGCGTGGTCCGCGAGCCTTGGGCGTTCGCGATGACGGTGGGCTCACCGCCCTCAAGGATCGAGACGACGGAGTTGGTCGTCCCCAGGTCGATACCTACCGCACGTGCCATGAGTACGTCCTTGTAGTCAAAGTTGAGTCAGACAGACTCAATATTGGGATGGGCTTCCCGCCCTTGTCAAGCGCGGGGCTGTCAAACAGCTTGAGTCTAATGCGCTCAACCCTTGAGCCGCGCGAAAAGTTCCCAAACCCGCACATGCCGACGGCCCGCGCCGGTATCAGCGCGGGCCGTCCCCAACATCATTTGGCGCCGTCGACCACCTTGCGCTTGCCCAGCGGAGCCTTGAGCTTGACCAGTGTGGTCTTCTTGACCGCGATCGCGATGCAGAAGCCGTTGTCCTTCACCGAGCCTTCATACAGGGTGACGGTGACTTTCTTGCGCGTCTCCTTGACCTTGACGTGGTCCAGCGCGTAGCACTGCTGCGGCCCGGACCACCAGGTCACCTTGAGGTACTTGCCTTTCTTGTACGGCTTCGCCGACGTCCACTTGATCTTGTGCGGGTTGATCGTCCCCCGCTGCGGCTTCACGATGGGGTCGGCCACCACGGCCTGGGCCGGGAGAGCCCCCGCGCCCACGCTCAGCGTGAGCGCCGCGGCGAGAGCCACGGCTGCCCGTCGAATGGTCATTTCGCACCGTCCACGATCTTCCGGTCGCCGACCGGTTCGGAGAGCTTGACGATCGTCTTCTTCTCGATGGCGATCTCGATGCAGATCGCATCCTTGTCGGTGGTGCCTTCCCACAGTGTGACGGTCACCTCGGTGGCGGAATACGTCACGTCCACACGGTCAAGGCTGTTGCAGGGTTCCACGCCCGACCACCAGAAGATCTCCAGGCCGTCGGCCACGGGCTTGACCTCGGTCCACGGGATCTTGCGGGGGTTGATGGTGTTCCCCACGGCGACGGCCATGGAAGGGCCGGTGCTCGGGACGCCCGAACTCGCCGGCGTGCTGACCGGCTGTTCCGGGTTGACCGGTTGGCCAGTGGTCACAGAGGTCCCCTCTCCACACGCGACCGCCGTAAGCAGGAGCGCGATCAGCCAGATCCGTCTCATGTCCCTATGACGGCCGAGTCCCGGCGCGGGTTCATAAAACCATTGACTCTGGTATAGCCCAGAGTTAAATTCACCGCATGATGAATTTAGCTCAGCCGGCGATCTCCGTACGAGATCTGCGGGTTACCCGAGGCGGCCACGAGGTGCTGCACGGGGTTTCGTTCGAGGTGCCGCGCGGCCAGGTGACCGGCCTGCTCGGCCCGAGCGGTTGCGGCAAGACGACGCTGATCCGGTCGATCGTCGGCGTGCAGGTCGTCGCCGGGGGCGAGGTCACCGTGCTCGGCGAGCCCGCCGGAAGCCCGAACCTGCGCCGCACGATCGGCTACTCCACCCAGAATCCCGCCATATATCGGGACCTGTCGGTGCAGGAGAACCTGCGCTACTTCGCCGCCGTGCTCGGCGCGCCCAGGAACGACGTGGATCGGGTGCTGGCGGAGGTCGGCCTCACCGGGCAGCGCCGCCAGCTCGGCGGCACGCTCTCCGGCGGGCAGCTCAGCCGGGCCAGCCTGGCGGTCTCCCTGCTCGGCAGCCCGGAACTGCTGCTCCTCGACGAGCCGACCGTCGGCCTCGACCCGGTGCTCCGCAAGGAGCTGTGGACGCTGTTCCAGGGCCTGGCCGACCGGGGCGTCACCCTGGTCGTGTCCAGCCATGTGATGGACGAGGCGGCCCGCTGCCAGCGGCTGCTCATCCTCCGCGACGGGGAGATCCTCGCCGACGACAGCCCGGAGGCTCTGCGCGACCGGACCAGGACGACGGATCTGGAAGAGGCGTTCCTGCGCCTGATCGAGGAGAGGCTGGCGGCATGAACGCGACGATCACCCTGGCCACCGCCCGCCGGATCATGAGCCAGCTCCGCAACGACCGCCGCACGGTGGCGCTGATGGTGCTGGTGCCGACACTGGTCATGGTGCTGCTCTACTACGTGATGGACGACGAGCGGTCGTTCGCGGCCTGGGCGCCCGTGCTGCTGTGCGTGTTTCCCTTCCTGGTGATGTTCCTGGTCACCTCCATCAGCACGCTCAGGGAGCGCACGTCGGGCACGCTGGAACGGTTGATGGCCTCCCCGCTCAAGCAGCTCGACCTGCTGCTCGGCTACGGCCTGGCGTTCGGTGTCATGGCCTGCCTGCAGGTGGCGCTGGCGCTGTCGGTCTCGCTCACCTGGCTGGGCATGGAGCTGGCCGGGGCGCTCTGGCCGCTGATCCTGGTGGCGCTGCTCAACGCGCTGCTGGGCACCGCGCTCGGCCTGCTGTGCAGCGCGTTCGCCCGGACCGAATTCCAGGCCGTGCAGTTCATGCCGGTGGTCATGATCCCGCAGATCCTGCTCGGCGGCATCCTGGTCCCGCGCGACCAGATGGCCACCGTGCTGGAGTGGATCTCCAACGTGCTGCCCATGTCGTACGCGATCGAGGCCATGAAACTGGCGGTCATGGGCGCGGACCTGAACGGCGACTTCTGGCGCGACGTGATCGTGGTCGTCGGATCGATCCTGCTCGCGCTCGGCTTGGGCGCGGCCACCCTGCGCCGCAGGACGCCGTAAACTGCCGCCGTCCCCTAACAGCGAGGTGTACGGCATGATCGCGATTCTCGGAACCGGAAAGATGGGCGAGGCCCTGCTGTCCGGTCTCGTCCGCGCCGGGCGGCGGCCTAACGAGATCATGGCCACCGCCCGCCGCCGGGACCGCGGCGAGGCCCTGCAGGAGCGGTACGGCGTGCGGGTGGTCAGCAACGCCGAGGCCGCCAAGACGGCCGACACCCTGATCCTGGCGGTCAAACCGCAGGACATGGCCACCCTGCTCGCCGAGATCGCCCCCTACGTGCCCGCCGATCGGCTGGTCATCTCGGTGGCGGCGGGCATCACCACCGCGTTCGTGGAGTCCCGCCTGGGCGCGTCCGTGCCGGTGGTCCGGGTGATGTCCAACACGCCGGTGCTGGTGGACGAGGCGATGAGCGTGATCTCGGCGGGCGCGCACGCGGCCGAGGAGCACATGAAGCAGACCGAGGCGCTGCTGAGCCCGGTGGGCAAGGTGTTGCGCATCCCGGAGTCCCAGCAGGACGCGGCGACCGCGCTGTCCGGCAGCGGGCCCGCCTACTTCTTCTATCTGGTCGAGGCGATGGTGGACGCGGGCATCCTGCTCGGGATGCCGCGCGCGGCCGCGCTCGACATGGTGACCCAGTCGATCGTGGGTGCGGCGATCATGCTCAGGGATTCCGGGGAGCATCCGGTGATCCTGCGCGAGGCCGTCACGTCCCCGGGTGGCACGACGATTTCGGCGATCGCCGAGCTGGAGCGGCATCGGGTGCGGGCCGCGTTCCTGGACGCCATCGAGGCGGCCAGGGACCGCAGTCGCCAGCTCGCCTCCGGATAATCAGCTAGCCAACCTGCCCCGACGTAGGGAATCATAAAGAACCTTTCCTGTATTTCGGGTATTCGGGGCGGGCCGGGGTGACGGTTGTCGTAGCGCGTCGTGCGCTGTGGTCGCGGGATTTTTCTCTCTATTTCGTGGCGCGGTCGGTCGCGCTCATGGGCGACGCGATGTTGCCCATCGCCGTGACGCTCGGCGTTTTACGGCTCTACGGCCCGGTCGGGGTGGGCGTCGTGCTCGCCGCGTGGATGGCCGCTTTCGGGGGACTCGTCCTGTTCGGTGGCGTGTTCGCCGACTGGTTCACCGCCAGGAAGATGATGATCGGCGCCGACCTGCTGCGGGTCGTCACCCACCTCGTCATCGCGTTCGCCTTCTTCGCCGGACGTCCCGCGCTGTGGCTGCTGATCGTCATGTCCGCGCTCAGCGGCCTCGGCGCCGCCTTGTTCCAACCCGGCGTGAACAGCATGATCCCGCAGATCGCCGACGACCCGCAGCGGGCCAACGCGATCCTGCGGGTGGCCGACGCCATCGCCCGCCTGGTCGGCCCCGGCCTGGCGGGCGCGATCGTGCTGCTCGGCGGCGCCGGGGTCGTGTACGCGGTGAACGCGGGCACCTTCGCGATCAGCGCGGCCTGCCTGCTCGCCCTGCGCGTGCGCCTGGCGCCCATCACCGGCAGCAAACTGATCAAGGACCTGCGCGAGGGCTGGCGAGAGTTCCGCTCCCGCACCTGGATGTGGTCGGTGATCCTGGTCTGGTCGGTGTACGGCATCACGCTGTTCGGCCCGAGCTGGCCCCTCGGCGCGGAACTGGTCACCAAGAGTCTCGGCGAGAGCGCGTTCGTGATCGGGGTCACCGGGGAAGGCGTCGGCAGCATCCTCGGCGGCCTGATCGCCATGCGGTACCGCCCGTCCAGGCCGCTGTTCTCCGGGGCTGTCGGGATGATCGCGTTCATGGCGATGCCGCTGGTCATCGCGTTGCGGCTGCCATTGCCGTACATCGTGTCGGCGATGATCCTGGCCGGGGCGGCCTGGGCGTTCTGGTCGGTGATGTGGGCGACCAGCGTGCAGACGCAGGTGCCGGGGGAGGTGCTCAACCGGATCACCGCCTACGAGGTGGCGGGTTCGGTGCTGAGCATTCCGATCGGGCAGGCGCTGGCGCCGGTGGTGGGGGCGCGGGTGGGCGCCGACAACGTGCTGCTGCTCGGCTGCGCGACGGGGTTGCTGGGCATTGTCGTGCTGCTCGCGACCCCTGCCGTACGAAACCTGAGAGCTGTCACAAAGGCCGAGTAAGCATCACATTACGATGGGTCGAGTGACGATTCGTCGCGGCATCCCCCCGCTTCTCATCCTGACCTTCCTGCTCACCGGTTGCACCGGCGACGAGCCCCCGAACGTCCAGATCGCGCAGGTGACCAGGGCGTCGGTGAGCGAGGTCGTGGAGGCTCCGGGAACCGTCGGCGCGCGGGCGACCGCCACCCTCACCTCGCCGGCCGCCGGAACGGTCGGCAAGCTCTACGTGAGCGACGGCGACACGGTGAAGAAGGGCCAGATCCTGGCCAAGATCACCTCCAAGCAGGCCCGCGACCAGCTGGACCAGGCCCGCAAGGCCGACGCCCAGGCGGCCAGGAGCGTCTCCTCCGGCGGAGCCGCGCCGTCGATCCAGCTGCCGAAGCTGGAGCTCTCCGGCAAGCTCGACGCGAAGGTACGGCGCAACTTCGCGAAGGCCCGTACCTCCGCCAAGAAGATCGAGGACCCCGTGATCCGGGAGCAGCTGCTCAGCGCCCTGGACGCCGCGGAAGCCCAGCACGACGCCCTCGGCGAGCTCGTGGACGGCCTCAACACCTCGGTCAACCGGTCGCTCTCCCAGGTGACAGGCCAGCTCGGCGCGGGCCTCGGCGGCCTGACCGAGTCGATGAGCTCCCTGCAGGCCGCGTCCAGAACCCAGACCAAAGCGGCGGTGAAAACGGCCAAATCCACCGTGGACGCGCTGACCATCAAAGCCCCCTTCGGCGGCGTGGTCACCCTCGGCGGAGCCGGTTCCGGCGGCGCTCAGCCTGACCTCAGCGCGCTGCTGCCCGCGGGCATGGCCCTGCCCTCCAGCGGTTCCACCGGCCGATCGGCGGGCGTGATCGCCACCGGCGTCCCCGTCGCCACCGGCGACGCGATCGTGACGATCACCGATATTTCCAAACTCAGCCTCGCCGCCGACGTGGACGAAACCGACGTCCTGCTCGTCACGGACGGCACCGAGGCCACGGTCGAGTTCGACGCCGTCGCCGGCGCCACCTACGCCGCCCGCGTCACCGGCGTCGGCGTCACCCCGAAGGAGGGCGCCACCGGCGGCGTCAGCTACCCGGTCCGCCTCTCCCTCGGCGACGGCCTGTACGACGACGGCAGCGAAGCCCCCGCCCCCAAACCCGGCATGAGCGCCGTCATCCGCCTCACCGTCCGCGACTCCCCCGACACGGTCGCCGTGCCCGCCGCCGCGATCGTCTCCAGCGGCCGGGAGAGCACGGTCTGGCTGGTACGCGACGGCAAAGCTCAGCGCAGAACCGTCAAACTGGGCGCCCAAGGCGACACCATGGTGGAGATCCTCACCGGCCTCCAGGTCGGCGACCGGATCGTGGTCAAGGGCGCCGACACCGTACGCGAAGGACAGGAGCTCGGGTGACCCCGGCCTTCGAGGCGGTCGCCCTGACCCGCTCCTACCAGCTGGAAGGCGTCTCGGTGGAGGCGCTCAGAGGCGTCGATCTCACCGTCGCATCCGGGGAATTCGCCGCGATCATCGGCCCGTCCGGTTCCGGCAAGTCCACCCTCATGCACCTGCTCGGCTGCCTGGACCGCCCCACCTCCGGCACCCTCCGGGTTGGCGGCGTCGACGTCGCCACGCTCACCGACACCGAACTGGCCGAGTTACGCAACCAGACCATCGGCTTCGTCTTCCAGTCCTTCCACCTGCTGGCCAGAACCTCGGCCCTGGACAACGTGGCCCTTCCGCTCGTCTACCGCGGCGTGCCCCGCGCCGAACGCCGGACCCGGGCCAGAGCCGCCCTGGAAGCCGTCGGCCTGGCGCACCGGCTGGCCCACCGCCCCGCCCAGATGTCTGGCGGCGAGCAGCAGCGGGTCGCCATCGCCCGCGCCCTCGTCGGCGACCCCAAGGTGGTGCTCGCCGACGAGCCGACCGGCAACCTGGACTCCCGCAACGGCGCCGAGGTGATGAACCTGCTGCAACGCCTCAACGCCGACAGCGGTGTCGCGGTCATCCTGGTCACCCACGAACCCGAGGTCGCGGGCCGGGCCCGCCGCCAGATCCACGTCAGGGACGGCGTCATCGAGCTCGACACGGGGTCGTCGTGAGAACCGCGGAAGCGCTCCGGATGGCGCTGGAAGCCCTGCGCGTCAACCGGCTCCGCAGCGGGCTGACCATGCTGGGCGTGATCATCGGCGTGGCCGCCGTGGTGGTCCTGGTCGCCATCGGCACCGGCGCCAAGAACGCGATCGAACAGGAGATCGCCGGGCTCGGCAGCAACATCATCCTGGTCGTGCCCGGCCAGCTGAACTTCGCCGCCGCCCCCACCCAGAGCCGCCTGGACCTCACCGACGTCGCCTACGTCCGCCGGGTGGTCGGCGACGAATCCCGGGTGACCGTCTCCGTGCAGTCCGGCGAGACGATCAGGGTCGGCCGGGACGAGGCGTTCGTGACCGTGCTCGGCACCGACCAGTTCCTGCCCAACATCTTCGATCGGCCGCTGCGGCGCGGCAGATACCTCACCGAGACCGACGTGGACACCCGCCGCCGGGTGGTGATCCTCGGTTCCGAGGTGGCCGCCCGGCTGTTCGGCGACGTGGACCCGGTCGGCCGCCAGGCCACCATCTCCGGGGTGCGGTTCCGGGTCATCGGCGTCTACGAGAAGGTCGGCGCGACCTTCGGGGTGGCCCGCGACCAGGAGGTGCACGTGCCGGTCACCACCGCGCAGCGCCTGATCGGGGTGGCCAGGATCAACGGTATCGCGGTCGGCGCGTCCGGACCCGACGAGATCGAGCCGCTCCAGCGCAAGGTGGTGGACGCGCTGGTCCAGCGCTACCCGGGCGAGAAGTTCTCGGCCGTCACCCAGACCCAGCTGCTGGGCACCATCGGCACCGTGCTCGGCATGCTGACCGGCGTGCTGGCCGCCATCGCGGGCATCTCGCTGCTGGTCGGCGGGGTCGGCGTCTCCAACATCATGCTGGTCAGCGTGCGCGAGCGGACCAAGGAGATCGGGCTACGCAAGGCGCTCGGGGCGCGGCAGCGCGACATCCTCGGCCAGTTCCTGATCGAGGCCGTGCTGCTGACCACCATCGGCGGGGTGATCGGCATCCTGCTCGGGGTCGGCGGGGCGCTGCTGATCGCGGCGGTCTCGCCGGTCCCGGCCGCGATCACCTGGTGGTCGATCTCCCTCGCGTTCGGCGTGTCGGTCGGGGTCGGGGTGTTCTTCGGGGTGGCCCCGGCGCGGCGGGCGGGCAAGCTCGATCCGGTGGTGGCGCTGCGGGCCGAATGAGGTGATGCGGTAATTTCATGGCATGAGCGACGCGGTGCGGGTGGTTTGGGATGACGCGCTGACGTCGTACGACTTCGGGCCACAGCATCCACTCGCGCCGGTCCGGGTCGAGCTCACCATGGCGCTGGCCCGCGAGCTCGGCGTGCTGGACGCGGTGGAGCTGGTCGGATGCGCCCCCGCCGAGGACGACGAGCTCGGCCTGGTGCACGAGCGGCACTACATCGACGCGGTCAAGCGGGTCTCCAAGACCGGCAGGCCCGACCTGAACGCCGGGCTCGGCACGCCGGACAATCCCGCCTTCGTGGGCGTGCACGAGGCCTCCGCGCTCGTCGCCGGAGCCACGCTGGCCGCCGCCAGAGCCGTTTGGTTGGGGGAGGCGGAGCACGCGATCAACGTGGCGGGCGGGCTGCATCACGCGATGCCCGCGCGCGCGAGCGGTTTCTGCGTCTACAACGATCCGGGACTCGCGATCGCGTGGCTGCTGGAGCAGGGGGCGTCGAAGGTCGCGTACGTGGACGTGGACGTGCACCACGGCGACGGGGTGCAGGCGATGTTCTACGACGACCCCCGGGTGCTGACGATCAGCCTGCACGAGTCGCCGCGCACCCTCTTCCCGGGCACCGGATATCCGGAGGAGACCGGAATCGCGGGCAGCGCGGTGAATGTGGCGCTTCCGGCGGGCTGCGGTGATCAGGGGTGGCTGCGGGCCTTTCACGCGGTGGTGCCGCCGCTGCTGCGGGAGTTCGACGCGCAGGTCCTGGTGAGCCAGCAGGGGTGCGACAGCCATGCGCTGGATCCGCTGGCCAATCTGATGCTGAGCCTGGACGGGCAGCGCACGGCGTACCAGGAGCTGCACAAGCTCGCGCACGAGACGGCCGGCGGGCGGTGGGTGGCGACCGGGGGCGGTGGCTACGAGCTGGTCCAGGTGGTTCCCCGGGCCTGGACCCATCTGATCGCCGAGGCCGCCGGAGTGCCGGTGGACCCCGAGACGCGGACGCCGGACGAGTGGCGCGCGTTCGTGCGGCAGCGGACCGGCGAGGTCCCGCCGCTCACGATGACCGACGGCCGAAATCCGGAATATCGTGATATCGCCCAGGGTTTCGACCCGGCGGACCCCATTGACCGCGCCATCATGGCCACCCGGAACGCGGTCTTCCCCCTCCACGGTCTGGACCCGATGCCATGACGAAAGCCCCCACGCGCGACGAACTGATCGAACAGCTCGTCCGCACTCAAGTCGCCGGCGACGTGGCGACACCCCGGGACAACAATCTCGACCACTACCGCTCGCTGGCCGTCGGGGACCCGCACTACCTGCTCGGGCTCACCTTCGAGAGCACCTGGAGCTACCGGGACGTGCTGGCGCTGATGGCCAAGTCGGCCGGGGTGATCGCCGACCCGGAACACCGCTACGGCCAGGACACCATCGACCCCGAGCGCACGGTCGCCGCCACCGAGGCGATGGGCGACCGCATCGCGGCCGCCCTGAGCCGGCCGGGCAGCCGGTTCACCCTGGCCACCGGGCACCCCACCGGGATCATGGTCATCCACCTGGCCCTGGCCCGGTTTCTGGCCGCGCACGGCGCAACCCTGGTCACCCCGGCCGAGGGCTGGATGTACCAGCCCGGCTCGTACGGCCGCCGCAGGCGGATCAGGTACATCGAGGACGTCGCCCTGCTCGACGACGGCGGCGCGCTGGTGCACACCCACGACGCCGCCCCGATGCGGGCGATGCTGGCCGAGGAGCGGCCGGACTTCGTGATCGCCGACCACGGCTGGGCCGGGGCGGCCGGCGAGGCCGGAATTGAGACGGTGGCCTTCGCGGACAGTAACGACCCCGGCCTCTTCGTCGGGGAGGCAGAGGGGAAAATCGCGGTGACTGTGCCGCTTGATGACAATGTGCTCCCCAGATATTACGGTCCGTTGACCCGGTACCTGCTGGCTTGGATCACCGCTGGGCTTTAGGACCGCCCATTTGGGGTATTTCGCGCCCGCTTTTGCACCAGTGTGTCGACCGGTTGCCAACTTTTTTGTGGGCCTGAGCGACTCTAATGTGAGAGAAGTTGGTCCGTTCCAAGATCTTGGCGAGGGGCACGGTCCGGCTGCTGGCCAGCGATTTTCCCGGTTTCGGCGGCACGAGCCCCCGAGGACTGATGAAATGGGGGGTTTGCCTTCTCGGGGTCGCGACTTACGCTGACGGCAGTACACGTGCGTGAGCAATGGCACCAGTGGGGATAACCCGTAAACACGTGCGGAAGAGGCGTCCGATGGGTGCAGGCGAAAGACCTCTCAGCGAGGTGAAGTTCCTGACGGTGGCTGAAGTGGCCACGGTCATGCGGGTGTCCAAGATGACGGTGTACCGGCTCGTGCACTCGGGTGAGTTGCCGGCCATCAGGGTAGGCCGATCCTTCAGAGTGCCCGAACAGGCAGTCCACGACTATCTGAGGGATGCTTTCATCGAGGCTGGATGAAGTAACCAGGCGGCGGAACCAACGCTCACCAGGCGATGGTTCATTAGTGGCTCAATGGGATCCCCCCGGGGGAGCGATCGACGGTCGATCGCCGGTAGTCTGTTGAGCCGGTGTGCGAGCGCGCACCGGCTCGGCAACCGACTCCTGGGGGTCCCGTGGGCTCTGTCATCAAGAAGCGTCGTAAGCGCATGGCGAAGAAGAAGCACCGCAAGCTGCTGAAGAAGACGCGCATCCAGCGCAGAAACAAGAAGTAACCGACGGAGCCGCTCGCCCGTGGTCAGATATGGGCGAGCGACCGTGCACCATCTTGCGAGGCGGCAATGACCCACACCGTGCTGGTCACAGGGGTCGGCCGACACATCGGCGCCCGCGTGGCGGCCGTGCTCGCAGCCGACCCGGGCATCCGGGTCATCGGAGTCGATACGGTGCCGCCGACGTCGCCTGAGCGCGATGGGCGGGATGGCGGCGCCCAACTCCGTGATTCGCTGGAGTTCGTCCACGTCGATCTGCGCAGCCCGGATATCACCCGGGTGATCGCCGCGTGCGACATCGACACCGTGGTGCACATGAGCCTGCTCAGCGGACCGGCCCTGAGCCGGTCGGCGATGAAAGAGCACAATGTCATCGGCACCCTGCAGCTGCTGGCCGCCTGCCAGCGGTCGGACACGGTGCGCCGGGTCGTGGTGCGTTCCAGCACGGTCGTGTACGGCTCCTCGCCGCTGGATCCGGCGGTCTTCACCGAGAGCAGCGAGCCCGCCGAGCCGCCCACGTCCGGGTACGGCAAGGACACGGTCGAGGTGGAAGGCTTCGTGCGCGGGTTCGCCCGGCGGCGTCCGGATGTGGCCGTGACGACGCTGCGTTTCGCCAACCTGATGGGTCCGGGGGTGGACTCGCCGCTGACCCGGTTCTTCACCCAGCCGGTGCTGCCGACCGTGCTCGGCTTCGATCCCCGGCTGCAGTTCATCCACGAGGACGACGCGGTCGAGGTGTTGCGCAGGACCGCCACCGAGGATCATCCTGGCACGTTCAACGCGGCCGGGGACGGGGTGCTGCTGCTGTCGCAGTGCGTGCGGCGGGCGGGGCGGCCCACGCTGCCGGTGCCCGGTCCCGCGTTCCGGCTCCTTGGTGAGCTGGCCCGGGGGCTCGACCAGGTGGACTACTCGCCCGAGCAGGTGGCGCTGATGAGTCACGGGCGGGCGGTGGACTCCTCCCGCTTGGTCGCCGAGCTCGGCTGGACCTTCGCCTACGACACGGCCGCCGCCTACGCCGACTTCCTGCGCTCGCGTGGACTGACCAGCAATCTGCCACTCGCCGTGGTGGACGCGCTCGCGGGTCTGGTCCGGTGAAAGAGCTGCTCGCGTTCGTCCGGCGGCGGGTTTCGGGCGACTACGAGGTGGACGAGTTCGGCTATGACCCCGAACTCACCGACACCGTCCTGCTGGAGCTGCTCCGCCCGCTCTACCGGCACTGGTTCCGGGTGGAGACCTCCGGACTCGAGCATGTGCCCGCCGACGGCGCGCTGATCGTCGCCAACCACTCCGGCACGCTTCCGCTGGACGCGCTCATGCTCCAGGTCTGCCTCCACGACGAAGCTCACCGCGCCGTACGGCTCCTGGCCGCCGACCTCGTCTACCGCCTGCCGACCCTGAGCCACCTGTCCAGAAAGTTCGGCCACACCCTCGCCTGCCCCGAAGACGCCGACCGCCTGCTCCGCAAGGGCGAACTCGTCGGCGTCTTCCCGGAAGGCTTCAAAGGCGTCGGCAAACCCTTCACCCACCGCTACCGCCTGCAACGCTTCGGCCGGGGCGGCTTCGTGTCCACCGCCATGCGCGCCGGCGTCCCCATCGTCCCCTGCGCGATCGTCGGCGCTGAGGAGATCTACCCGAAGATCGGCGATTTCACCCTGCTCGCCCGCATGCTCGGCCTCCCCTACCTGCCGATGACCCCGTTCTTCCCCTGGCTGGGAGCCTTCGGCCTGATCCCGCTCCCCTCCAAATGGCTGATCGAGTTCGGCGAACCCATCAAAACCACCCCCAGCGACGCCGACGACCCCATGACCGTCTTCAACCTCACCGACCAGGTACGCGAAACCCTCCAACACCAACTCGACGCCCTACGCGAGCGCCGCGGCCCTGCGTTCCACCGCTGAACGCACCAGGCTCCTCGCCGTTATCCGGCGCCGTTCACGCAGGTGATGCGTCTCGCCGCACCGGCGCCAAAAGGGGCCGAGGCATCGACTCCACGCACACTATTGACTGTTGGCTCTCGGCCGGGCGGTTTCTTGGCTCTCGGCATTGGCTGTTGGCTCTCGGCCGGGAGGTCCCTCTTGGCGCCGGTGCGGCGAGACGCAGCGCGGAGGTAAACGGCGCCGGATAACGGCGAGTAACCCTTAGTGGGTTCTGTAATGCTTTCGGAGGGCTATTCCGGCGGCGACGCCGCCTGCCACCGCGCCTGCGGCGGCGGCTACGGGGAGGCCGATCATGGTGGCTTTGCGGCCGGTGCGGAAGTCCTTGATGGCCCAGCCCTGGGCTTTGGCGTGGTCGCGGAGTTCTGAGTCGGGGTTGATGGCGTAGGGGTGGCCGACGATGGAGAGCATGGGGAGGTCGTTGGCGGAGTCGCTGTAGGCGGAGCAGCGGGTCAGGTCGAGGCCTTCCTGGCGGGCCAGGGCGCGGACGGCGTCGGCTTTGGCGGGGCCGTGCAGGAGGTCGCCGACGAGGCGGCCGGTGTAGGCGCCGGAGTCGGTTTCCGCGACCGTGCCGAGGGCGCCGGTGAGGCCGAGGCGGCGGGCGATCACCTGGGCCAGCTCCACGGGGGTGGCGGTGACCAGCCAGACCCGCTGGCCGGCGTCCAGGTGGGCCTGGGCGAGGGCGCGGGCGCCCGACCAGATGCGGTCGGCCATCACCTCGTCGTAGATCTCCTCGCCGAGGCGGACCACATCCTCCACCTTGAGGCCCGCGACGAAGGCGAGCGCCATCTCCTTGGCCTTGGCCACATGCTCCGGGTTCTCGTCACCCCTGACCCGGAACATCGCCTGCCCGAACGCGAAACGCACCAGATCGCGGGTGGTGAACAGGCCACGGGAGGCCAGCCCCCGGGCGAAATGGTAGATCGACGCGCCACGGATCATCGTGTTGTCCACGTCGAAGAACGCCGCAGCCGCGAGGTCAGGTTCGACGGGCGGGGCCGCCGCGGGTGCCATCGCGCCCGCCGCCTCGGCCGCGATCTCCGCCGGGTCCTGCCGTCTCAGTAGCCGCTTCATAGCCCATCAGCTTAACCGCCGAGACGGACGAGATCGGGTACGCACTGTTAGCGGCGTATGACGGTTCGGTATTGATGGGAAAGTCGTGATCTGGACCGCCGCAGCGGGTTAGTAGCCGCCGACCGTGTATCCGTCGATGAAGACCAGATACTCGTTGGCCCGCTCCCGGTTCTCCTCGTCCAGCTTGGGGAGCATGCCCTCGATGCGATTGCGCTGCTCGCGCGCGAATGTCCGTACCTTCGCCTGGGCTCTGGCGTCGGCTTTGGCGCGCGGCTTGACCCGGTTGAGGGCGGCCCGGGTGGTGGTGTCCATGTCCTGCAGCGTCTCTTTGAGTAACTCCTTGCGGTTGGGCGTGGTGGCCGCCTGTAAGAGCGCCGCCGCCTCCCCGGCCCGCGCCTTGGCCGCAGTCATCTGCCGGTCGGCCAGGTCGGCGTCGCTGGTGGTCAGCGTCAGCAGGGTCGACTCGGCCGCCCGCTTGAGCGGGTAGAGCAGGTCGCCGGGGACGGTCGAGTAGGTCACCATGGCGGTGGCCACCGTGGCCACGATCATCGCGCCGAGCCCGGCCCACGGCCGCATCCGGATCCAGCGCCGAACGGCCGGAATCGACGGACGGTCGTGCGGCGGCTGCCCGGCCGGCACACGCTCGCTCTGGTGGGTTCTGAGCAGCTCGTCCCGCAGCCGGGCGCGGAACTCGGCCCGCGGCCCGCTGCCCAGCCGGTGGCCGAAGTCGCCGAGGCGGGACACCACGTCGGCCGAGAAGCGACCGGCGCGCCACCGACGCCACCACCCCATGAACGCTCCCGCGTTTCGTCAGCCCCGGAAAACCCGGATGATCCCCGCCCTGCCTCCTGCCCAACGACGCGCAGGCGGCCTAGGTTACGGCACGTGTCTTAACCGAGATCCTTGGGCAGCGCCCGGGCCAGCGCCTTGATGGCGCGGAACTGCAACGCCTTGATCGCCCCGGCTTTCTTGCCCATCACGAGCGCGGTCTCGGCCAGCGACATGCCGTACAGGAACCGGAGGATGACGCATTCCTGCTGCTCCGGGCCGAGTTGCTGGACGGCGCGCATCACGTGCTCGTTCACCATGTTGGTGACGACGGCGTTCTCCGGGATGTGCGGCCCGTCGAGCGGGGTGTCGAGGACCTCCGCTGTGGAGACTTCTAAGCGATTTCGGCCTGATTTGAAATGATCGGTCACCAGATTCCGGGCGATCGTCACGAGCCACGCGCCGAAGTCCCGGCCCTGCCAGGTGAAGTCGGCGATGCCGCGCAGCGCGCGCAGGAAGGTGTCGCTGGTCAGGTCCTCGGCTAACGGGTGCGATCCGACCCGGAAGAAGACGTAGCGGTAGACAAGCTCCACGTAACGGTCGTAGAGCATGCCGAAAGCTTCGGTGTCGCCGGTCTTGGCGCGCAGGACCAGCGTGCGCATCTCGTCGTGTTCCGGCGAGAGCGTGATCGTGCTTGGCTCGATGGGCGCGGTCTGCACCGCTCCAGCGGAAGCCGGAGGAGCGATCCCGGCGAACGGCCACGTGTTCGGCATCCGGATATCCCTGCGGGGAAGGGGAAGTCGGCGTGCTTGCACACTCTAGAAATACCGGCCACATAACACAATCCACTCAGACAGAACTCAGGTGAGAATTCGCGTGTTCGGCCGAGCACACCCAGTGGACCTGGGCATCGGCTACCGGTTCGTAGGTGATGTCCGGCAGCATAAGGAACACCATGGAAGTTCTAGTTGCTGTCATCGCCTTCGCCGGAGCCCTTCTGGCCGCCATCACCACGGGCGCCCTGATCGGGCGGTTGCGGGAGGAGGCGTCCGGGTGGCTGACCGCCTGGATCATCACGGCCTTCTCGCTCTGCCTGGCCCTCGGCGCGGTCGGGGTCGGGCACCTGCTCGGTTTCGCGCCGCTCACCTTCCGGATCTACCAGATCGGCGGGGCGCTGCTGGCGCCGCTCTGGCTGGCCATCGGGCTGATCCAGCTGCTGGCGGAGAAACGTTCGGCCCAGTTCTCCGGCTGGGCGCTCGGCGTGGGCCTCACCCTCGTCGGTGGCGTCATCATGCTGATCGACCCGGTGGTGGCTCCGGAGGACTTCACGAAAGAGCTGCCGATCGGGAGCACGTTCTGGGACCTCTGGCCGGAGCAGCTGCTGCGCGTCGTGCATGTCGTGATCCTGCTGATCCTGCTGATCTCGCTGATGGTGGCGGTGGTGCGCTGGCGCGGCGGGGACGACTACGACGCCGACAACATGAACGCCACCGTGGTGCTGGCCCCGACCGGCATGGCCCTGGTGGGCGCGTTCCTGTTCCCCGTGCCCGGCCCGTTCGTGGCCGCTCTGCTGGGCGGCCTGGCCGGCGCGATCTGGTACGCGGTGGCCCGGCCGCTCGCCCCGTACGAGGACGAGGAGGACGAACCCGCCCCACCGCCAAGCCCCCCGCCCCAGCAGGACTGGCAGGGGTACGGCCGCCGGCAAGAACCCGAACCGGAGCTCCCACCCCTGCGCTCCGGCCTCGGCGACCTGGTGGCCGAATACCGCGCGGGCGAGACCGGCGAGGTCGACTACGCGGCCCGGATGCAGACCGGCGGCTTCGGCGCCCCGGTCGGCCCCAGCGGCCCTGACGCGTTCGGCGGCCCGATGACGGGCACGATGATGCCCGCCGACCGCTACGGCGGCGGCACCCCCGAGTACGGCATGCCCGCCCCCCAGCCCGCCGTCCCCGAATACAACATGCCGGCCACCGGCGTCGTCTACGCGGGCGCGGCCTCGATCGGCGCGACCGCCAAGCCGTCCCCCAACATCTACGGCATCCTGACGGTCTTCACCCTCCTGGACGGCTCCGGCGAGGCGTTCGACAAGCTGGCCGAGGAGACCGTCGAAGCGGTCCAGGCGGCCGAGCCGGACACGCTGGTCTTCGTCTGCCACGGCGTGAAGTCGGCCCCGCTGCAGCGCATCGTCTACGAGCTCTACCGGGACGAGGTGGCCTTCTCCGAGCACCAGCGGCAGCCGCACATGGAACGCTTCGCCACCGAACGCCAGGTGCTGGTGCTGGCGACCAACGTCATCGAGCTGAGCGTGAACGCGGCAAAGGTGGTGCCGCTGCCCTCGGCGTTCCGGATCTAGGCGAGCGCGGCGCGCAGCCGGGCCTCGTCGACCCGCCAGAAGTCGTGCTGCACCCCGTCGATCAACGTCACCGGGATCATCTCGCCGTATTTCTCCAGGTCCTCGGCGGAGGCGGTGATGTCACGTTCCTCCCACGGCACGCCCAGCTCCCCGGCCACCCGGGCGATGATCGCGCGGGCGTCCGCGCAGAGGTGGCAGCCTGGCTTCCCGTACAGCGTGATCGAATGAGCCATGCGTTCCACAGTACGGGGGGCGAATTGGAGACCGGCCCCTCCGGCTGGCACAGTGATTGAGCACGGACGGATAAGCCTCGACTTTGTGCATGGCTTCACAAAGGCACTAACCTGGGGTTTGTTCTCAACATCCGTCTCATTCCCCCCGGGAGCTCCGGCCAGTGATCCGCCGTATTCCGCAAGCTCGTGAGCGCGGCATCCCCGACGCGACCGTCGCGCGGCTGCCGCTCTACCTGCGTGCCCTGAACGGCCTGGCCGAGCGCGGCACCGCGACGGTGAGCTCGGAGGATCTGGCCCTGGCCGCGGGCGTGAACTCCGCCAAACTCCGCAAGGACCTCTCCCACCTGGGGTCGTACGGCACCCGCGGCGTCGGCTACGACGTGCAGTACCTGATCTACCAGATCTCCCGCGAGCTCGGCCTCACCCAGGACTGGGCGGTGGCCATCGTGGGCGTCGGCAACCTGGGCCGGGCGCTGGCCAACTACGGCGGCTTCGTGTCCAGGGGATTCCGGGTGGCCGGGCTGCTGGACGCCGATCCCGCCGTGGTCGGGGACCACATCGCGGGCCTGACGGTGGAACATTCCGACGGCCTGGAGGCCGTCATCCGCAAGCGCGGCGTGTCGATCGTGGTGATCGCCACCCCCGCGACGGCGGCGCAGCAGGTCTGCGACCGGGTCATCGCCGCCGGCGTCACGAGTATCTTGAACTTCGCCCCCGTCGTGCTCACGGTGCCTGACGGTGTCGATGTCCGTAAGGTCGATCTATCCATTGAACTGCAGATCCTCGCGTTTCATGAGCAGCGCAAGGTGAGTGGGGGGCCCATGATGGCCGAGGACTGGGCCGGGGAGGCCGGATGACCATGCTCATCGTCGGGCTCAGCCACCGGACCGCTCCGGTGGCTCTGCTGGAGCGTGTGACCGTCTCGGGTGACGCGCTGCTGAAGCTGCTGCACGACGTGCGCCAGGACGAGCACGTGTCGGAGGCCATGGTCGTCTCCACCTGCAACCGGGTCGAGCTCTACGCCGACGTGGACAAGTTCCACGGCGGGGTCACCGCGCTGACCGACCTGCTGGCCGCCCACTCGGACGTGCCGCAGGAGCAGCTGACCCGGCACCTCTACGTGCACTACGAGGAGCGCGCGGTCCACCACCTGTTCTCGGTCGCCTGCGGCCTGGACTCCATGGTCGTCGGCGAGGGCCAGATCCTCGGCCAGATCAGGACGGCGCTGCGGACCGCCCAGCACGAGGGCAGCGTCGGCCCGACGCTGAACGAGCTGGTCCAGCACGCGCTGCGGGCGGGCAAGCGCGCGCACAGCGAGACCGGCATCGACCGGGCCGGGGCATCCCTGGTCGGGGTGGGCCTGGACCTGGCCGGGCGGGTGCTCGGCCCGATCAAGGGCCGCCGCGCCCTGGTCGTCGGCGCGGGCTCGATGAGCGCCCTGTCCGCCGCCACCCTGGCCCGCGCGGGCGTCACCAACATCGTCATCGCCAACCGCACCTACGAGCGCGCCGTACGGCTCGCCGAGACGGTCGGCGGCCGGGCGGTCGAACTCACCGAAGTGACCGCCGAGCTGGCCCAGGCCGACCTGGTGGTCTCCTGCGTCGGAGCGGGCAACCGCGCGATCACCACGGACATGGTGCTGGCGGCGATGGCGGGCCGTTCGCGACCCCTGTTCTTGCTGGACCTGGCGCTGCCGCACGACGTGGACCCGGGCGTGCGCACGTTCCCCGGCGTCACCCTGGTCGACCTGGACTCGATGCAGCAGGCCGGGATCGGCGGCGACGGCGGGCGCGGGGCCGAGATCGAGGCGGTCCGGGGGATCGTGGCCGAGGAGGTCGCCGCCTACCTGGACCAGACCCGCGCGGCCCGGGTCACGCCGACCGTGATCGCGCTGCGCAGCCGGGCGGCGGCCGTGGTCGAGGCCGAGATGGGCCGGTTGGCGGCACGAGTGCCCGAACTCGATGGCAAGCTAAAAGACGAGGTCGCGCACATGGTCAGGCGCGTGGTGGACAAACTCCTCCATGAGCCGACTGTGCGTGTCAAGCAGCTCGCGGCGTCCCCGGCAGGCGATCATTATGCCGAGGCGCTCCGCGAACTGTTCAATCTGGACCCGAAGGCGCCGGGCGCCGTATCCAGGATGGAGCTCGAACAGTGAAGCTGAGGCTGGGCACCCGCAAGAGCCTGATGGCGACGACGCAGTCGCAGCAGGTGGCGGACCGGCTGACCGCGCTCACCGGCCGGACGGTCGAACTCGTCGGCATCACCACGCTGGGCGACGTGAGCAAGGCGCAGCTCAGCCAGCTCGGCGGCACCGGCGTGTTCGTCAGCGAGCTGCGCACCCACCTGATCGAGGGCGACATCGACTTCGCCGTGCACTCGCTCAAGGACCTGCCCACCGCCGCGGACCCGCAGATCACCATCGCGGCCATCCGGCTCCGCGACGACCCCAGGGACGCCCTGGTGGGCGCGGTCAAGCTGGCCGACCTGGCGCCAGGGGCCAGGGTCGGCACCGGCTCGCCGCGCCGGATCGCCCAGCTGCGCGCGCTCCGCGCCGACCTGGAGTACGTGCCGATTCGCGGCAACGCCGACACCCGGATCGGCAAGGTCACCGCCGGCGAGCTGGACGGGGTGGTGCTGGCCGCCGCCGGGCTCGCCCGCCTGGGCCGCGACGGCGAGATCGCCCAGCTGTTCGACACCGACGAGATGCTGCCCGCCCCTGGGCAGGGCGCGCTCGCGGTGGAGTGCCTGACCGGGCGCCCCGACCTGGTCGAGCTGCTGTCCGCGCTCGACGACGCCAGGACCAGGGCCGCCGTCACCGCCGAGCGTGCGGTGCTGGCCGCCCTGGAGGCGGGCTGCTCCGCGCCGGTGGGCGCGTATGCGGCGGATGACGGGCACACGTTGAATTTGACCGCCACCGTCGTCGCGATCGACGGCGCGCGAGCGGTCCGCAAGTCCGCCTCCGGACCCCGGACGGCAGCCATGGACCTCGGGCGCGAGCTCGCGGTCGCCATGATCGCGCAAGGGGCCGGCACGTTGATGGGGGCCCATTGAGCAATACCGAATCTGGATTCGTGGCATTTGTCGGAGCTGGGCCCGGCGACGAGAACCTGCTCACACTTCGCGGCGCCGACCTACTGTCGCGCGCCGATGTCGTCGTGCTGGACCAGGAGGTGTACGGCGCGATGCTGCGCCACTGCCCGCCCAACGTGATCGTGATGACGGAGGGCTTCATCGCCGCGGCCAAGGCGGGCAAGCGGGTCGTCCGGGTCTGCCCCGGCGATCCCTCGCTGTTCTCCTCGGTCGCCGAGGAGGTCGCGGCCTGCGCCAAGGCCGAGGTGGAGTTCGAGATCGTGCCCGGCGTGCCGCCCGCGACCGCGGTGCTCACCTACGCCGGCATCCCGGCCGCCTCGTCGGTGCCGGAGTTCCGGATCGTGGACGCCACGCAGGTCACCGACTGGTCGCCGCACGCCGCCTGCCAGGGCACCCTGGTGATCTACAACGGTCTCGCCGAGGCGGTCCCGATCGCCAAGGCGCTCATCGCCGGCGGCAAGCCCGACCACACGCCGGTCGCGGTGACCAGCGACGGCACCACCACCGAGCAGTACACGGTGGTCTCCTCGCTCGGGCGGCTCGGCCCCGACCTGAAGCACGCCGGGATGACCGAGCCCGCGGTCATCGTGGTCGGCGACGCGGTCGGCCAGCGGGACAAGCTCTCCTGGTTCGAGACCCGGGCGCTGTTCGGCTGGCGGGTGCTGGTGCCGCGCACCAAGGAGCAGGCCGCCGGGCTGTCCGAGCAGCTCCGCTCGTACGGCGCGGTGCCCGAGGAGGTGCCCACCATCTCGGTGGAACCCCCGCGCACGCCGCAGCAGATGGACCGCGCCATCAAGGGCCTGGTCACCGGACGCTACGAGTGGGTGGCCTTCACCAGCGCCAACGCCGTCAAGGCGGTCCGCGAGAAGTTCGAGGAATACGGGCTGGACGCGCGCGCCTTCGCCGGGCTGAAGGTGGCCGCCGTGGGTGACGCCACCGCGCGGGCCCTGGTCGAGTTCGGGGTCCGGCCGGATCTGATGCCGACCGGCGAGCAGTCCTCGGAAGGGCTGCTGGCCGAGTGGCCGCCGTACGACTCGATGCTGGACCCGATCAACCGGGTGCTGCTGCCGCGTGCCGACATCGCCACCGAGACGCTGGTGGCCGGGCTGACCGAGCTCGGCTGGGAGTGCGACGACGTGACCGCCTACCGCACGGTCCGGGCCGCGCCGCCGCCGGCGCCGATTCGGGAGGCGATCAAGAGCGGCGGGTTCGACGCTGTACTTTTCACGTCTTCTTCGACCGTGCGGAATCTGGTGGGGATCGCCGGGAAACCGCATAACGTCACTGTTATCGCGGTCATCGGCCCGCAGACCGCCAAAACGGCGGAGGAGTTCGGGCTGCGGGTGGACGTGATGGCCGACAAACCTTCGGCTTCGGCCCTCGCGGCGGCGCTGGCGGAGTACGGTGCGAAGCAGCGCCAGGCGGCCGTCTCCGCGGGTGAGGTTCCGCGTCGCCCGTCACAGACGCGCAGGGGCGCCCGTCGCCGGGCCAAATAACATGAGGTGAGGGGAATGACCGCTGAGTTTCCGGTCGCTAGACCGCGCCGGTTGCGCCGGACCGCGCCGCTGCGCCGCATGGTGGCCGGGACCCGGCTGCATCCGGCCGAGCTGATCCTGCCGCTCTTCGTCAAGGAGGGCATCGCCGAGCCGAACCCGGTCGGGTCGATGCCCGGCGTGCTGCAGCACACGCGCGACTCGCTCCGCAAAGCCGCGCACGAAGCCGCTGAGGCGGGTGTCGGCGGGCTCATCCTGTTCGGCATCCCGCTGCACAAGGACGGCCGGGGTTCGGCCGCCGACGACCCGGACGGCATCGTGCAGCTCGCCCTGGCCGACCTGGCTGCCGAGGTGGGCGACGCGCTGGTGCTGGTGTCGGACACCTGCCTGGATGAGTACACCGACCACGGCCACTGCGGCCTGCTCACCGCGACCGGCGAGGTCGACAACGACGCCACGCTGGAGCGTTATGCCGCCGCCGCCGTCGCGCAGGCGCGGGCGGGCTCGCAGGTGATCGCGCCGAGCGGCATGATGGACGGCCAGGTCGCGGCGATCCGGGCGGCGCTGGACACCGAAGGGTTCGCGGAGATTCCGATCCTGGCCTACTCGGCGAAGTTCGCGTCCGGGTTCTATGGCCCGTTCCGGGAGGCGGCCGAGTGCGCGCCGCAGTTCGGCGACCGGAACGCGTACCAGCAGGATCCGGCCGGGCCGGTCGGGGAGGCGCTGCGCGAGGTCCGGCTGGACCTGGACGAGGGCGCGGACGCGGTCATGGTGAAGCCCGCGCTGCCCTACCTGGACATCCTGCGGCAGGTCCGCGACATGGTGGACGTGCCCGTGGCCGCCTACCAGGTGAGCGGGGAGTACGCGATGGTGGAGGCCGCCGCCGCGAACGGCTGGATCGACCGGGATCGAGTGATCATGGAATCGCTGATCGCCATCCGGCGGGCTGGTGCTGATCTGATCCTGACCTACTGGGCCACGGAAATCGCCCGCCGCTTGGCCTAACCGGGCCATATGCGGGGGTCGCCCTGCGAAGGTCATTTGGTAACAGGCATTATCGGGTGCAACACCAGCCACCCGTGTGGTTGTTGTTTCCGTCGGGCATCGGGGAGGGGCACCATGGTGGGGGTACCGCTGGCTCGGAGATCGAGGCGGCGCGCGCACCGGACGCCGCGCCCCATCACCTCGGTGCTGCACTACGCCGCGCTCGGCTGGGCCAGCTGTCTAGGGGCGCACCCGCTCCGCGAGGGCGGGCGCGCCTGCTCGTGCGATCGGATCGGCTGTCCCGATCCCGGCATGCATCCGCTGTCGCCCGCCTGGCAGATGCAGGCCACGCTGGACACCGCCCAGCTCACCCGCTGGTGGGGGCAGAACCCCGAGGCGAACGTGATCCTGCCCACCGGCCGGGTGTTCGACGTGTTCGACGTCCCCGCCGCCGCCGGGATCACGGCGCTGGCGGCCATGGACGCCGCCGGATTCGCCACTGGCCCGGTCGCCGCGAACGGCGACCGGGTTCTTTTTTATGTGGCTACCCGAGGTGCGCCCGACGACGAGGACGAGTGGTGGTCCTGCCATCTCGACTACGGCCCCGAGACGATCGACTCCTCACCTGGGCTGCGCTGGCACTGCCGCGACAGCTACGTGCTCGCGCCGCCGTCGACGCTTCCGGACGGCTCGGTGGTGACCTGGCTGCGCCCGCCGGACGGGCGTCCGCTGCCCGATCCCCTGCGCGTGCTCGACCTGATTGCCGACTAATCTCGTGGGCGTGGAATTTACCCAGCAATCCGCGAAACTGTTCGCCCGGGCCAAGGAGCTCGTGCCGGGCGGGGTGAACTCCCCGGTCCGCGCCTTCGGGGCGGTGGGCGGCACACCGAGGTTCATGGCCTCCGGGCAGGGGCCGTACCTCACGGATGTGGACGGCAACCAGTATGTGGACCTGGTCTGCTCGTGGGGGCCGATGATTCTGGGCCACCGGCATCCCGCCGTGGTGCAGGCCGTCTCCGACGCGCTCGCCCACGGTCTCTCCTACGGCACCGCCACCGAGGGCGAGGTGCTGCTCGCCGAGGAGATCGTCAACCGGATGAGCCCGGCCGTCGAAAAGGTGCGGCTGGTCAGCTCCGGCACCGAGGCCACCATGAGCGCGGTACGGCTCGCGCGCGGCTTCACCGGCCGATCGAAAATCATCAAGTTCGCCGGGTGTTACCACGGGCACGTGGACGCGCTGCTGGCTTCGGCGGGTTCCGGTGTCGTCACCTTCGGCCTGCCGGATACCCCGGGCGTGACGGGTGCGTCGGCGGCGGACACGATCGTGTTGCCGTACAACGACGTGTCGGCGGTGGAGGAGGCGTTCGCGGCCGCCGAGATCGCGTGCGTGATCACTGAGGCGTGCCCGGCGAACATGGGTGTCGTCCCGCCGCTTGACGGTTTCAACCGGCGGCTGCGCGAGCTGTGCACCGAGCATGGCGCGCTGCTCATCGTGGACGAGGTGCTGACCGGCTTCCGGGTGACCGCCTCCGGCTGGTACGGCCTCGACTCCGTGGGCGCCGACCTGATGACCTTCGGCAAGGTGATGGGCGGCGGCCTCCCGGCGGCGGCCTTCGGCGGCCGGGCCGACGTGATGGCTTACCTCGCTCCAGAGGGGCCGGTGTACCAGGCGGGCACGCTGTCGGGAAACCCGCTCGCGTGCGCCGCCGGATTGGCCACGTTGATCGCCTGCGACGCCGACGTCTACGACCGGGTCGACGCTTCTGCCTTGATCATCGGCAGGGCGGCTTCGGACGCGCTGGCCGCCGCGGGGGTGCCGCATCGGCTCCAGCGCGCCGGGAACCTCTTCTCCATTTTCTTCACCGATCAGCCGGTGACGGACTTCGCGTCGGCGAAGACCCAGAACACGGCGGCCTACACGGCGTTCTTCCACTCGATGCTGGATCAGGGCGTCTACCTGCCGCCGTCCGCGTACGAGGCGTGGTTCCTCTCTGCCGCGCACGACGACGACGCACTGACTCGGATCGCCGAAGCCCTACCGGCTGCAGCAAGAGCAGCAGCTTCAGGTTGAGCGACTCAGCTTCTTGGAGCGGGACTGACGGGCCTGGCGGGCCAGGGTCTCCAGGTAGGAGAGTTCGGCGGGGCGGGTGGTCTTCGTGAAGACGTTGTTTAGGATTCTCATGTCTTCATTTTCCAGTGCTTAACAGTTGAGCACAAGCGAGATTTTCTTAGGTGCATGGTTTAGACTAGCTACATGTTGGACTTGCACCGGTTGAAGGCTCTGCACGCGGTCGCGACCTACGGTTCGGTGGGGGCGGCGGCGGAAGCGTTGATGGTGACCCCGTCCGCCATCTCCCAGCAACTCGCCAAGTTGGAGCGGGAGACCGGCGCCGTGCTGGTCGAGCGCAACGGGCGCGGGGTCAAGCTGACCGACGCCGCCGGGCTGCTGGCCGACCACGCCGAGAAGATCCTCGCGCTGGTGGAGACCGCCGAGGCGGACTTCGAAGCGCTGCGCGGCGCGGTCGTCGGCAGGCTGTCCATGGCGGCCTTCCCGACCGCCGCGCGCGGCATCATGCCGAACGCGCTCACCCTGCTCAAGGATCGGCACCCGGACCTGGACCTGCTCGTCTACGAGCGCGAGCCGGACCGGATGGTGCGCGAGGTCACCCGGGGCGAGATCGACCTGGCCGTGGTGCAGGACTGGGTCAACCGGCCGATAGCCATCCCGGACGGTCTGTCCCGGGCCGCGCTGCTCGAAGACGTGGCCGATGTCGCCGTGCCGGCCGACCACCCGCTGGCCGACCAGCGCGAGGTGGCCCTGGCCGACCTGCCCGGCGATCAGTGGATCATCTCCTCGCCGGGGACGGTCTGCCATGATTTCCTGATGTTCCTGATCCGGTCGTCGGAGAAGGAGCCCCAGGTGGTGTGCTACGCCGATGAGTATCCGTCGCAGATGGCCATGGTCGCGGCTGGGCACGGTTACGCGCTCATCCCGCGGTTGGGCCGGGGCGCGGTGCCCGACGAGGTGCGGATGGTCCCGATCCTGCCCCGGCCGATTCGCCGTGTTTATGCGCTGTGGCGGACCGACGCGGCCCGCCGTCCCGCGATCCGGGCGGCGGTGGAGGCGCTGCGCACCGCGTGTGCTCCGCTGGCGCTGGAGCCGGGCGCGGCGAGTCAGAGCACGCCGGTTTAGCGCAGTAGGCTGGCGCCACCATGACTGAGACCACCGTTGTTCATCTGCTGCGCCACGGTGAGGTGTATAACCCCGCGGGCGTCCTCTACGGCAGATTGCCGGGATATCACCTGTCGGACAACGGCCGGGCGATGGCCGACATGGTGGCCAAGTCCATCGCGGGGCGGGACATCGTGGCGATCTGGAGTTCGCCGATGGAGCGCGCCCAGGAGACGGCCGCGCCGAGCGCGGAGGCCCTGGGCGGGCTCGCGGTCGCCCTGGACGATCGGTTGATCGAGGCGACGAACGTCTTCGAGGGCAAGCGGCTGGCGGGCGCGGTCTTCAAGGATCCGCGCAACTTCTGGCACATCAGGGATCCGCGGCGGCCTTCCTGGGGGGAGGCGTATCTGGACGTGGTGGCCCGGATGAAGTCCGTCATCGACTCCGCGAAAGCGGCGGTTCGCGGGCACGAGATCCTGATGGTCAGCCATCAGTTGCCGATCTGGATCATCCGGCTGGCGGCGGAGAACCGGCGGCTCTGGCATGATCCGCGGCGACGCCAGTGTTCGCTGGCCAGCCTGACGAGCTTCACCTTCGAGGACGACCGGCTGGTCACCGTTGGCTATACGGAACCGGCCGCGATCCTGCTCAAGAGCAATCCCCTGGCCGGAGCTTAGGGCGAGCTATCCCCGTGAGGGCGCGCCTGTGTCTGGACTGAGGAACGCAGGGAGCGAAGCGACCGGAGAGACGAGGGAAGACACAGGCTGAAGGCGCCCGAGCCCCCGTGCCGGAGGCGCGGGCATGACGCAGTAGAGTGACGTTGCTCTACTGGCCGTAGTACTAGGAGATCGTTCTCCGATGCCCATCAAACCTCTCGTCTTCGTGCTTGCCATCCTTGTGCTGGCGGGCTGTGCGGGTTCGCAGAGTTCGGGGCAGCCGGAGTCCGGAGATACGCGATTTATCCCCGGTGACGGAAAAATCCAGATCTTTGAGCCGGGGGAGCGGAAGGCCGCGCCTGCGGTTGAAGGGCAGTCGCTGGATGGGTCGACTGCGGGGATGGCCAAGGGCAAAGTCGTCGTGCTCAACTTCTGGGCGTCCTGGTGTGCGCCCTGCCGGGCCGAGGGGCCGATCCTGAAAGATGTCGCCGCCCGTACCAAATCGGGGGGTGTGGAGTTCCTCGGGGTGAACTTCAAGGATCAGAAGACGGCGGCGCTCGCCTATGACCGGGCCATGGAGCCGGGGTATCCGAGCATTCACGACCAGCAGGGGCAGGTGCTGCTCGGGTTCCAGGGGACCGTGCCGCCCGCCGCGATCCCGTCCACGCTGATCATCGACAGGAACGGGAAGATCGCCGCGCGGGCTCTCGGCGCGGTCAAGTACCAGGCGTTGCTCGACGCCGTCACCAAGGTCAACAGTGAATCTCGCTGAGACGGTCGCCTCCGGTTCGCTGCTGATCGCGCTGCCGATCGCGTTGCTGGCCGGTCTCGTCTCGTTCCTCTCGCCGTGCGTGCTGCCGCTGGTGCCGGGCTACCTGTCGTACGTCACGGGTATGAGCGCCGACCCGCGCCGGCGCACGCTGGTGCTCGGCAGCGGGCTCTTCGTGCTCGGATTCGCTCTGGTCTTCGTGCTCGGCGGCGCGCTCTTCGGCGGTCTCGGCGCGGCGCTTCTCGGCAATGCCCAGGTCATCACGAAGGTGCTGGGCGCGCTCACGATCGTGCTCGGGCTCGCGTTCCTCGGCCTCATCCCCGGGTTGCAGCGCGAGTTCCGCTTCCACAAGCTCCCCACCGCCGGTCTTGCGGGCGCGCCGCTGCTCGGCGTCGTCTTCGGCCTCGGCTGGACGCCGTGCATCGGCCCCACCCTGGCTGTTGTGCTGACCCTCTCCGTCGACCAAGGCAGCGCCGCTCGTGGGGCGCTCCTGGCCTTTGGGTACGCCCTGGGCCTGGGCCTGCCGTTCATCCTCGCCGGGCTCGCCTACCGCAGGGCGTTGCACACCTTCCGGGCGGTTCGCCGCCATTCCCAACTCATCACCCGGGTCGGCGGCGCGATGCTGGTGGCCGTGGGGCTGCTGCTCGTCACCGGCCTGTGGGGTGAGCTCATCGCGGGCCTGCAGGGCTGGGTGGGCGGATTCGAGCCGGTGATCTGATGACGCTGACCGACGAAGAGCAGAAGGAAGTCACCAAGCCCGTGGGTCTCGGGGTGGTCGGCTGGTTGCGCTGGGGCTGGCGCACGCTCACCTCGATGCGGACCGCGCTCATCCTGCTGTTCCTGTTCGCGCTCGCATCGGTGCCCGGTTCGGTCTTCCCGCAACGCAACGTCGATGCCAGCCTCGTGGCGCGCTACTACGCGAACGACCCGGTCAAGGCCGAATGGCTGGACCGGTTCTGGCTGTTCGACGTGTTCCACTCGCCCTGGTTCGCGGCCATCTACCTGCTGCTGTTCCTGTCGCTGGTCGGCTGCGTGCTGCCGCGCACGCTGGCCCACCTCAAGGAGATCCGCCGCAAACCCCCGGCCGCGCCGCGCAACCTGCTCCGCCTGCCACACCACGACGAGTTCACGGCGGACCTCACGATCGCCGAAGCCGCGGCCACGCTCAAGAAGCGGCGCTTCCGGGTCGAAACCGGACCCGACTGGGTGGCGGCCGAGAAGGGTCACCTCCGGGAGACCGGCAACCTGGTCTTCCACGTCGCGCTGCTGGTCCTGCTGATCGCGGTCGGCGCCGGCGGGCTGTACGGCTACAAGGGCAACGTCCTGGTGGTCGAAGGCGACGGCTTCGCCAACACCGTCGCGGCCTACGACCGTTATGTCCCCGGTGCTTCCGTCTCCGCCGAGTCGCTGGAACCGTTCTCGTTCAAGCTCACCGACTTCCAGGCCACCTATATCGGGCCAGGGCACGAGAAGGTAGGCCAGCCGCTCACGTTCTCCGCCACGCTGAGCGTCAAGGACGCCCCCGGCGCGGCCGAGCGGGTGGTCGATCTGCGCGTCAACGAGCCACTGGACGTCAACGGCACGTTGACCTACCTGATCGGCCACGGCTACGCGCCCGTCTTCAAGGTGACCGACGGGCAGGGGCAGGTCGCGTACGAGGGACCGGTGCCGTGCCTGACCTCCAACACCTCGACGTACGAATCCGAGTGCGTCATCAAGGTGCCGGACGCGCGGCCCCAGCAGCTGGCCTTCCTGGGGCGGTTCCTGCCGTCCACGCTTCCGGTCGGGGAGGAGTGGATCTCGGTCTTCCCCGGGGCCGCCAACCCGACCGTGCAGGTCTGGCCGTTCGCGGGCGACCTCGGGCTGGACTCCGGCGAGCCGCAGTCGGTCTACGACCTGAGCGCGCACAAGAACCTCAAACCGCTGGGCACGATGACCGTGCAGCCGCGCCCGCTGGCCGTCGGCGAGGCCCTCGACCTGCCGGGCGGCGCCGGGAAGATCGAGTTCACCGGCGTCAAGGAGTGGATCTCCTTGCAGACCACGTACGACCCCGGGCGGATGCCCGCGCTGGTGGCCTCTATCGCCGCCGTCCTGGGCCTGGTGTTCTCGCTGACCATCCGCCGCCGCCGGGTCTGGGTCCGGATGAAGGACGGAAGGGTGACGGTGGGAGGATTGTCCCGCACCGAGGGGTCGAATTTCACCGACGAGTTCGCCGAGATCGTCGCCTCGCTCAACCCCCGTTCAGGAGTCTCGGATGACCGCTGACACTCTGGCCACCCTGAGCGACCAGCTCATCCTGGCCGCCATCCTCCTCTACCTGGCCGCCATGGTCGGGTACGCCCTTGAGCTGGCCTTCGCCACCCGACCGGCACAGGTCAGAGAACTCGTCGCCTCAGACGGCAGCACGATCACCGAGACCCAGGAGGCCGAGCCCGTCGCTTGGGCGATGCGCGCCGGGCGGATCGCGGTCGGCCTGACCTGGGTCGGCTGGGCCGCCAACGTGACCGCCACGCTGACCCGGGGGCTCGCGGTCGAACGGTGGCCGTGGGGCAACATGTACGAGTTCGTGGTGGCGATGATCCTCGCCGCCGTGACCGTGTACCTGTTCATGCAGCTGCGTTACCCCGTCCGGTTCCTGGGCGCGTTCGTGAGCGTGATCGCGGCGGTCGGGCTCGGGTTCAGCGTCCGGGTGCTGTACACGCAGGCAGGTCCCGTGGTTCCGGCGCTGGACTCGTACTGGGTGGCCATTCACGTGACCGCCGCCATCGCCGCCAGCGGGCTGTTCACCGTGGGCGGCGTGGCCGCCGCGCTCTACCTGTTCCGCGGCTCCCGGGGCGAGGGCCAGTCCCGGCTGCCCGCCCTCGCCGACCTGGAGCGGATCGCGCACCGGGTGATCGTGATCGGCTTTCCGATCTGGACGTTCGCCGTCATCTCCGGCGCGCTCTGGGCCGACAAGGCGTGGGGACGCTACTGGAACTGGGACCCCAAAGAGGTCTGGGCGTTCATCACCTGGGTGGCGTACGCGGCCTACCTGCACGCCCGGGCCACCGCCGGCTGGAAGGGCAAAGCCGCCCTCATCGTCTCCCTGGTGGCCTTCGGCTGCCTGCTGTTCAACCTGGTCGGCGTGAACATCTTCTTCGGCGGCCTGCACTCCTACGCTGACGTGAACTAATCCTCGTCCCTGAGCCGCCGCTCCAGGTTCCGCAGAAACTCCGGGTCGTCGTCAGGCCCGCGCGGAGCCGGGGGCGGCTCCTCGGCCTGCTCCGGTACGGCGGGTGCCAGCGG
>NZ_BLAE01000009.1:15027-115594 GCF_009687865.1 Acrocarpospora macrocephala | reverse complement strand
CCCGCCAGCAGCCAGAGCAAACCGCCAATGGCGGGCACGGCCGTAATGAGCACCCACACGCCTTTCGGCAGGCCCCGAATGTATTCGGCCGGGGTCGTGATCACGTCGAAGAGGCAGTAGAGCCAGAAGGCCAGCAACGCCAGACCGACTATCACGTTCGCCATGTCCACACGGTAAACGATGTGAGCTGGTGATCGTGTTTCCATCGCGATAGCCGTACATCATTAGGGATGACTCTCGCGAAACGGCATCGTACGGTAGTGCGGTACAAGCACCTTCCCGACAAAGAGAGAGGTGCGATGGCGCAGCAGGGCGATAGAGGCCGTCACCGGCGAGGGACTCGGTGGTGGCAGCGGGGCCAGGTGGGGGCCACCTATGCGTCGCCTTACCGTGGGGTGGAGACCGCTGAACAGCGGCCTGAGATGCACCCAGAGATGCATGTTGAGCGCAGGATGGCGGTGACCGCCCCCGTGGTGGATCGGCCACAGTACACCTGGCGCGACTTCGAGTTGGACGACCAGCCGGCCAGGGCCACGCCGCATCGGCCCGACCGGCCGGACACGAGGGATGGGAGGCGGCACTGCGGGGCGCTGGAACGTGTCATTTACCGCCAGTGGGACGGCCAGGACGGGCCACCGTCGCCGGACGCCGTACGGGCGGTGGACAGCCTGGCGCGGTTACCCGACCGGCTCAAGGATCTGCTGGCCGACGGTCTGGACGGGATCTACATCGGCCGGGGCGGGGTGCCGGATCTTGACGACATGGGGTACCTGCGGGGTGCGCCGTTGCCGTCGGGGCGGGCGACGTGGGACATCTGCGCCGGCGCGTACGGCGATCGCAAGATCGTTGTGGGGGATCGGCCATCTCCGACACCCGATGTGATGATGCACGAAGTTGGGCATGCGCTGGACGATGTGGACGCCCGTCCGGGAGAGTGGGTTTCGGACTCACCAGAGTTCGCCGCACTCTACGAGGAATGCCGACCGTTACTCGCCTCGGCCTTCCACAAACAACCAGGCACGCTCGGTCGCAAGGAGTTCTTCGCCGACGCGTTCGCGGCCATCGCGTCGCGGCAGCGTCCCGCCCTGGTGGACATGCTCGGCGGAAACACCCGGACCGCATTGAACGTCATGCTCTTCTTCAACAGGCGCTACGGAATCTAGGTGGTCTAGCAATGTTCGTGATCCGGCTCGCTGACGGGACACTGCGCGTGCCGCAGTCGTTGACCAGCGATGACGGGCGCCTGATCGGCAACGCGTACGTCGAGATCGCGCCAGGCGAGCCGGACTACGACCAATGGCTCCCCGAATCCATCACCGAGGAAGAGGAAGCCCTCCGCCGCCGCCGCTGGCAGGAGGAGAACGACGCTTTGGAACAGGAGTTCCTCGCGTACAAATCCGAACTGGAATAAGAACGCGAATCACGGGAGTAGCGCGCCCAGGGCGTCCCTGCCATTGATGCCGAGTTTGCCGTAGACGGACTGCAGGTGGTTGTTCACGGTCCGGACGGAGATCACCAGATGTTCGGCGATCTCCTTGCTCGTCATATTGGTGACGGCGAGCATCGCGATCTCCGTCTCGCGGGAGGTCAGCCCAGGATCGCGGAGATCGGCCAGTGCCGGGGTGTTCGCGCCCGGGCATCTGGCGGCGAGCGCGAAGGCCCACGCCCCCGCGAAGATCGCCTCGGGACGGGGGCCAGGCCTGTGGAAGACGGCGCTCGCCTGGGCGGCGGTCTCGGCGGCGTAAAGGATCATGCCGAGTCGCTCGTAGCGCCTGGCCGCCGCCAGGAGCGCGGGCCCGTCACCGGCCGCTCGGGCGTGGTCGGCCAGGAGGGGGGCGAGGTCGCCCTCGTGGGCGGACGCCGCGCGGATCAGGCGGTCGTGCACTGTTTCTGCGGCGCCGAGTCGTACCAGGTCGTGCAGGGCGATGAGCTCGAAGGCGGGCAGGTCGTGCGCGCGGGCCAGGTCGGCGACGGCGATTCCGGTCTTCACGACGGTGGGTGAATCCGACGTCAGCGCCGCGATCCACGGCCGGGCCAGTTCGGCCCAGAAGGTCAGGATGCGGTAGCCGGTGGGGTGTTTCGCGTCGGCCACCGCCTGAACGGCCTCGGCCGCCGTGTCCGCGTCGCCGCCGTAGGCCGCGGCCAGGGCCACCTCGCCGAGCACGATGCCGCGGTGGGCGAAGGGCGTGAGCTCGAACGCCTCCCTGGCCTGCCGCGACGCCTCGCGGACGCGCCCCGCGTAACGGGCCGACCGGGCGCGGCACATGAGTCGCAGACCGATCCACGCCGGCCAGAGCCGCTCGGTCAACGCCTGTTCGTGGTCCACGACGACGGTGTGTTCCGCGGTGGCCGGATCACCGCCCAGGAGGGTCGCCGTGTGCCGGTCCAGTTCGAGCCCGAGCAGTGCCATCGGCCGGGCGTTCCGCCATCCGTCGGCCATGCCGAGCACCCGTCCGGCGAGGTCGGCCGCCTGGCGGTAGCGGCCCAGGTGCACCAGCCCCGTGGTCTTGGCGTGCGCCGTGTAAGCCGCCAGGACGGGGTCGTTCACCGGTTCTGGCAGGTGGGCGGCGGGCCGGCAGTCGAGGAGCACGGCCAGCTGGTAGGCGTACACGGCCTCGATCCTGGCCCGGTGGGTGGGCGTGCGCAGCCGGCCGATCGCCTCGGCGTAGATCCGCTTGACCTGGTCGAGTTGTCTCAGGCCGAGCCCGTACGCCTGGAGCCGGGCCTCGGTCAGGGTCGTCAGGGAGGCTTCGTCGGCGGGCGCAGGGATGCCGCGCAGGACGGTCGCCGCCTGTTCGTGCTCGCCCGCCAGGTTGAGCAGCTGAGTCAGCCACGCGCCGGTCTCCACGCCGCCGTCGGCGCGGAAGGCCGCCCAGCCCAGCCGGGTCGCCAGGGGGGTGTCCAAGGTGGCCAGAGCGTAGCGGCTGGCCCGCAGGAACATCGACGGGTCGCCGGGGAAGCCGCTGTCCAGCCACCACACCGCCACACGCAGGGTGTCGTCACTGCGGCGGGCCCCGGTGGACGCCAGGGCCAGGGCCAGCTCGCGCTGCCGGCGGGACCTGCGCAGGGTCGGGCAGGTGTTTCTGATCACCTCGCCGTACAGGGGGTGGGCGAGCCGGATCTGCCGGCGGTGGCCGTCCGGCTCGCAGACGATCAGCCGCCGGGCCTCCGCCGATTCGAGCGCCACGGCGGGGACCAGCTGGCGTAGCAGGTCGAGGCCGATCGGTTCGGCGAGAGAGACGTAGTCGAGGACCTGGCGTTCGGTTTCGTCCAGCCGGCTGAGCTTGGCCGCTATCAGCTCGGTCAGTCGCGGCGACAGGTGGACGGGGCCTGACAGGTCCCAGCCGGAGCCGCGATCGGCCAGGATACCCGCGTCCTGGGCGGCGGTCACCAGTTCCCGGAGGAACAGGGCGTTTCCGCCGGACAGCCGGTGCAGGTGGCGGATCGTGCGGTCGGTGGCGGGCGAGCCCAGGGCGCCGTGCAGCAGCCGCGCGGTGCCGTCCTCGCTGAGGGGGTCCAGGTGGATTCTGGCGAGGAGGTCGTCTTTGCGCAGGCTGTCCAGCACGTGGTGGCCGGTGCGGGCGGTGGCGATTGTTTTGGCGCCGCGGTGCCGTACCAGATGTTCCAGCATTGTGGCCGAGACCGGGTCCAGGTGGTGGGCGTCGTCGGCCAGGATCACCAGGCCGGGGCGGGCGATCAGGTCGGCGCCCCAGCGGATCGGGTTTCCCGCCGCGCCCGAGGCGGGCAGGAGGTGCGCGAAGGCCGCCAGCGGGATCTCCCGGGAAGCCTCGGTGGCGACCGTTCTGATCACCTCGCCGTAGTTCGCTGCAGCCTCGGCCGCCAGCCGGGTCTTGCCGATCCCGGCCGGTCCGGTGATCAACACTCCGGGGCCGGCCTGGAGCAGTTCGGCCACGCGGCTCAGGTCTTCTTCCCGCCCGGCGAAGGGCCACTGTCGCGGCATGTGTCCCACTATGTGGCCGCCGGGGAATCGGCTCAAGTCCGGGCAGGTATTCGCGCGAACCGAGATGAGCAACAGAACCCCGATTCTCCGGCCACGCCCGGGAAACAAGGAGTAACGCTCCCGGAAAGATAGGTATCGTGCCGGCTCCTGGCGCTCCGGTCAGCGCTTCATGATGGAAGCCGTCCAATCCATTCGGCCCGTCAGGGAGACGGCTTGACCGAAACTCGTACAGTGGAGTCGATCGCCAGGACGGTTGTCGAGGCATTCGCTCCCGAAGAGCTGGTTTATTTCCCTGAGTTCATTGCGCTGTTCGCCGATGACCCGGACAGTCTCAATATCCATGTGAAGGGCAGGAAGGAGCCGGTCGGATTCGGTCTGGGCGACGCCATCGCCGAACTCACCCCGATCGTGCTGGCCGTTCTCATGACCTTGTTCACCGATGGTCTGGCCGACGCCGCGAAGGCGGGGGGCGCGGGCGCATGGCGCAGAATACGCACTCGTCTGTCGCGTCGTCGCACGCCACCGATCGACCCGTCGACGCCTGTTCCGATCTTTACCGCGGCCGAGGTGGACGCGACGGTGGAGGAGCTGTCCCGCAGGCTCGTGGCGCGCGGGCAGAGCGAGGACTATGCCCGAGGGGCGGCGGATATGCTCCGGAAGCTGCTCACCGGAATGTGATCATGGAATCGTCGACATCGGTCCCTGTGGGCGCACCGCGATTCTCCTCGGTGGGGACAACTGCCCGCTTTACGCTCTTCTTCGGCACGTTGCTCGTCTCGACGATTCCCTACTACCAGTGGTTCGCCGAGTACACGCTGAACTTCCTGCCCGATATCCGGGATTGTCAGCTGATCCCCGTACCCCAGGTCACGGAGTGCCCTGCCCAGGTCAACAGATACAACGCGGCCATTGAATCGCTGGTCGCCGGCATTCTGGTGATCGCCGCAGTCGTGGGATATCTGTTCCACCCCCAGTGGTATCTCCAGCGAACCCGATCCGTGCCCCTCAGGGATTCGATCGAATTCAACGGGGGTCGGTCCTTCAACCTGAGCGGCCTGGGTGCGGAAATACCCGGCCTCGCCCGGCGGGCCGGTGTGCCGCAGCCCACGTTCTGGGTGCGGAAGAAGCCGCAAAGCGAGGCGCGCTCGCTTGGCTGGCGTGGCAGCTACTCGATTGTCCTCAATTTCGGCCTGGCCAGGCTGCACGGGCATCACCCGCAGGTGGTTCGCGGGACCATCCTTCATGAGCTAGCCCATCTGCGTCGTCACGATGTCGATCTGACGAGGCTGGCGCTGGCCGCCTGGTGGGCTTTCGTGGCCATGGTGTTCCTGCCGTTGGCGGGTCAGGCCGTCCTCCAGGCGATCCGGCGCGATCAGGCTCGGTCGTGGTTCGCCGTTGGGCAACTGTGGTCGGCGGCGGTGCTGCTCCTGGTCGTCTATCTCGCGCTGCGGGCGGTCATCCGAGCTCGCGAGTTCCAGGCCGACCTCCATGCGGCGGAACTCGACCGTGCGTCGATCATCGCCGCGCTGACCTTCCACAAGAAGAGGCCGGATGAGTCCGCGTTTCGCCGCCTCTGGGCCGCGATCAAGGAGTGGCGTGAACTGCATCCGAGCGCTCTGAACCGGGTGGCGGTGGTGAACAACCCCTCGCTGCTGTCCAAATCGGATACCTCGGACACGTTCGTCGCGGCGCTCGCGGCAGGGCTGGCGTTCTCCGGGGTGGAGGTCACCTTCCGCCGCCTCACCAACGACGGCTTCCAGTCGGTGGCGCTGGCCGCCCTCGTGCTCGGGTTCCTGTTCAGCGCGGTCTTCGCCGCGTGGGCGCTGCGGACATCTTCCTCGCCATGGGGGTTCAGACTGGCCGTGGCCGCGACCGCCGGCCTTCTCGCGGGTCAGTCACTGGCCTGGGATCTGCCCACGTTGAACGTGTCCTGGGATGGGATCATCCGGGTGTCGCCCTCGCATGGGTTGACCCTGGTGGTCGTGCTGCTGATCGGTTTGTGCTTCTTCACCAGGATCGTGAGCGCGTTGGCCCTGCTCTGGGTAACCGGGAGACCGACCGCGGTTCGTTCAGGCGCGATATTGGTGACCCTGGTCGCCGCAGGTGCGTTCTGCGTCCTGTTCACCTTCTGGCGTTCCCTGCACAACACCGAACTCAGCGTGCCCCGGCTTTTCGGTTGGGCTCAGACGAGCCTGCTCATCAACACCCCATGGCTGGTCCCGACGGTTCTGATCTCGGCCGCGGTGTTCGCCGCACTGAGTGGGCGCTTCCGGCGGGAGGCGCTGCGGAACTCCGGCGAACGCCGAGCCCTCGCCACGGTCACGATCGCGGTGCTGGCGCTGTCGCTGGCGAATTTCCGGTTCGGCGGGACGACGACAGTCGACGAACCTCCGGTTCTCGCCATCGACTTCGGTGTGCCACAGGCGCTTGACCTGCGGCACGTGTGCGAATGGCTGCCTTCCGACTACGGTGCGGCGCTCGGGGTCACCGGTGACGAGGCATGGGTTGGCCCGGTGCTCGCGCGCTCGCCCGATCCCCGGATCGCGCAGATCGGCGACGCCGTCGTACAGGCCACGCAGAAGGGCGACACGATGGGCGCGTTCAAGGCGATGACCGCCATCGGAGCTCTCTGTATCGTGCTGGATCCCGCGCCGGCACATGTATCGGATTCCCGGCGGATCTCGCATGATCAATGCCTTGTCGGCAACTGGCGCTTGGCGGAGGCGGCGGTGACGCTCGACTTCTCCGCGAACGGGCTCGGCCCGGTTTCGCTCACGAACGTGGGCGGCTACACCGCCACATTCCACAGCGACGGCACCGGTACGGACGTGAGAACTGGCTATTCCCTGCGCGGCGCGTTCGGAACGAAGAACGTTCTCCTGACGCGGGACAGCGATGCGCGTTACCACTGGTCGGCCGGCCACGGCCTTTTCCTTCAGCGGCTGTCCGCGGTCGCGGAATCGTCGGTGGCCGTCGACGGCGTGACGACGGACTCCCGACCGGCCAAACCGGGAGAGATCTCCTGGGTCGCGTACGAGTGCGCCGCCGACGGCCTCATCTTCTCCGGCGGCGGCTACGTCGAACGCTTCACTCGCCTTTGACGGGAATCGGGGCGTCGCCGGTGACGATGGTTCCCTGGACGTTGCCGCCCACCGCCACCGAACGTTCGCCGGAGGCGGTCGGCGTCCAGGAGGGCGGCGGCGGGGTGGCTGACGGTTACGGCGATCACGGTGGCTCCGGCGGAGCTTTCGGGGTCGAGGCCGTAGCGGGCCGCCCACGTGCGGGTGGCCCGCTCGATCGCCGGGGTGGGGTCGACGAGGGTGCCGTCGACGTCGAAGAGCACCGCCCGCACGGGGAGTGCGGTGATCAGTCGCCCCGGCAGCGTGGCCGGCCAGGCTCCGACGCTCGGCGACCCGATGAGCGCCTCCGCGCTCACCCGGCTCAGCACCCCCCGCACCGTCGCGTCCCTGGAACGCGCGGGCATCTGCTGGACCGAGATCGACCGTCGGCGCACCCGCGTGGACTTCGCTCACCCCCTTTATGCCGAATATGTACGCCACAGCACCCCCCTGATCACCAGAAGGGAATGATGCCGGGAGATCTCTGGCGCGATCGAGGCGTACGGCGCGAACCGCAACGACGATCTGCTGCGGATCGCCACCCTGCGGATGGAGCGGGCGAGAACGCCAGCCCGGAGTTGTTCGTCCGGGCCGCGCGGCAGGCGTGGAACGCCGAGGACAGCGAACTCGCCGCACGCCTGTGCCGCCACGCCGCCGAGCAGGGCTGCACCGAGGCGGCGGCCCTCCTCGACGAGATCATGGTCTTCCGGCTCGGCCTCTCGCACGACATGGTCGTCCACACAACCGGTCGTATCAGGAAGAATCCCCACGTCACCGTGGTGTGGCCAAGCACCGATCCACTGAACCAACAGATCATTCCTTGGCCCTCAGAAGTGTCAGTGAGGTTCGATGCATGCTTCAATGAAGAGAAGTAGCCGTAGAGAGGTGGGCAGATGAACTTGGACGCGCTTGTGAAGCGAGGCCGTCTGCCTTGGTCTCCGTCGGCGCAAGCCCTTGATCTTGACGTATGGCACCAGTACGAGGTGCCGTTGGCTGGCACCTTCGTCTGGGATGGGCAGACAGTGCTCTTCACTGTCGTTGGTGACGCTAGCGAACCCCTATCAATCTGGGCATACGTCAGTCTGAGCGAGAACGAGGCAGAGGGCCTTCAAGATCTCGAATTTGACACTGATGACGAGCTTCGGGATTTTGTGACAGGCAAGTTTTCGCGGCGAAACGTTGTGCTGGCTCTTGCTTACGATCTCTCTCTTAGCGAGTGGTCACCGGTTGAGCTTGAGGGAGATCTACTGCACGGTGCGGTCAAGTTCATTCAGGACGTCGTCAAGGCTCATAACCCCAACGGTGATCCTGGTACAGAACTACGCGCAGGCTTGGCCGCCGCCGACGTAGTCGTCACGCAAGATCTCGTGCAAACCTGATCGTTCCCCCTGGGGGTGTGCAAAGAGCGGCCAGCTGCCAGTGCCGTGATCGATGTTGTCGCGGCAGCACGCCGATCGAGACCCCACCCCGGACGGCGTGATCGTTTCGGACTCGTCTGGTAGCCGAACGGGGTTCGCGTACGCGAGATCGAGACCAAGGGGATCACCAAGCCATCCCGCGACGGTGTGTCCGTTGACAGCATTCTCAGACAGACACGAGAAAGCCCGGGACGAACTCGTGGGTGGAGAGACCCACGGCGCATGTCTCGTTTGGGCGATCACGGTGGCGGTGGGGGGCCGAGGGGAAGCAGAGGGCTGGGCGGGTGGGATTCACTGGCCTTGGCCGGGGGGTGGCGGTATGGGGCCGGGGTGTCCCAGGAGGTGGGTGGTTCGCTGGGGTGATGCGGGTGGGAGGTAACCCGGTGACCCTGCGGCTCCGGGAGGCGCAGGATCACCAACAGCTGGTCATGTGATGCAGGGTGCTGCTCATGGTGCAGTGGTGCTCAGACTCGCGGGGAGTCGCCGTTCGGCCGGTCGGCCGTCAGGACTTCCTCTCCGCGAAGGAGGGCGTGTACTTCCGACTCGCGGAATCGCCGATGCCCTCCGGGGGTACGGATGCTGCTGATTCGCCCCGCCGCGGCCCAGCGTGTCACGGTCTTCGGGTCGACCCGGAAGAGGGCGGCAACCTCTCCAGGGGTCAGCAGTCGCTCGCTGCTACTCTCCACAATCTCTCCCCCTCGCATCCCGCGTCCTGCAGCGGGCGGACAGGTAACCAGTGTGCCGAGCGAAGCCTGATTTATCCGTGGTTTTCGGAGAAGATCACGGGTTGTTACCGGCTCAGTGCCCGATTGTTATATGATAGAGCCTCTTTGGGGCGCTCATGGGTGTTTCTTTACGAAAGCGCCGTGATGAGAACCCTAGCAGTGCTCGCGACTGATGCGAAGAGAGTCCGCGATACGTGAGAGTGACGTAACCTCGACGCTGTGCGCGCGGTTCTCGTTTACACCCTCTCCCGCCTGGGCTTGTTCGCCGTTGCCTTGGGCGTGCTCTATCTCCTCGGCCTGCGCACTTACGCGCTGCTGGCCGTGGCGTTCTTGGTCAGCGGGCTGGCCAGTTACGTTCTGCTGTCAAAGCAACGTGACGAGGTCAGCACACTGATCAGTGCGAGGCGCCGCCCACCCGAGGGCTAGGGCATCGGGAACATTCCGATGCGGGCATGGTACTCACGTCCGAGCTGTGTCGTGTCGCTTCCGACCAAAAGCCCCTTCTTTACCGGGAGAAACGCTTTCACCCCGATTCCCCGAGCCCGAGTCGGATTCCAGCTGAGTGCCTTCCCAGTCGTCGGATGGATGGCGCCGATACCCTCCCGGGACACCGCGCCCTTACCCGCGGTGTCAGATCCGAACGGGTTGTCCAACCAGCGCTGATGCCCTCCGACATAGACCGCGGCCCCGGTCACGGCCACCGAGTACAACGAGTCGCCACCCGTGTGATTCACCCAGGTAGGTCGGATCTTGTCCCCTTTCGCATACGTCTCAAATCGGGCCGCGGTGTCGCAGAGTTTTCGGGTACGCGGAGCGGGCCCTCCCGTGGTGACAACCACGAAATATGACCCGTCGGGCGAAAGATCCAATCCTCGGACGTATGACGGGAAGGCCGCCGAGCACTCGGGCGCGTACGCGTCGGTGTGCCAGTCCGCCACTCGTCCGGTGGTCAGGTCGATTACGCCCAGTTGCGGCCGGGGGAGGCCGTCGAGCGTGGTGAACGACCCGTCCAGGACGAGCCGATCATGGCTGACCGCCATGGCAGTGATTTTCGTCTCACCGCCGCCAGGAGTGACCGTGAAGGACCGGTCCACCGCGCCGGTGTTCGCGTCCAGCCGGGCCAGAGCGGTCCTGGCCGTCCGGGCGATCTGGGTGAAGTTCCCGCCCACGTAGAGGTGCTCGCCGCGCCGTACCAGACTGGAGATCTCGGCGCCGTAGGCGGTGGCGGTGAAGGAGCGCACGGCCGAGCCGTCGGCCAGGCGCAGCCGGACCAGGCCGCGGGTGAACGAGCCGCCCGCGTAGACCGTTCCATCGGCGCCGGGGGCCAGCGTGAACACCGGCCCGTCCATCCGGGGCACGAAGCGCGGGTCGATCCTGCCCGTGCTCAGGCTGAAGGCGAACAGGTTCTGGCGCGTCAGCTCGGCCCGGCTGCCGGCGTTCCTGACCGTGCTGAACTGCCCGCCCACGATCACCGTGTCGCCGACCTGGGCGAACGCGTTGACGATGCCGTCGAGCACGTGCGGCGTGCGCCCCACCGGATTCGGCGAGACGACCTGGGGCTGCTTGATCCCGGCCTGGGCTGGACCGATCGGGATCACCATCGCCGCGGACATGAATATCGCGATCAAATTTCTGGCACGCATTCCCCAAGTCTTAGCAGACTCTCCGTAGTGGCGTGGTGACGTTCCGTGCGGTAAAGGCAACGCTAGGGTTATCTCATGACCCGCGCATCCCTGGACAAGCAGCCGCATGAGGTCGCCGCGATGTTCGATCGCACCGCGCGGCGCTATGACCTGGTCAACGACGTGCTCTCGCTCGGCCAGGACAGGCTCTGGCGCAAGGCCACCGCCCGCGCGGTGGACGCGGGGCCCGGCGAGGTCGTGCTGGATCTGGCGGCCGGCACCGGCACCTCCACCGACGCGTTCACCAGGCTCGGCGCGCGCGCCGTCGCCTGCGACTTCTCCCTCGGCATGCTCCGCACCGGTGTCCGCAAGCACGGCGGTTCCGGTCTCTCCGGCGGCGGCGTCAGTTTCGTCGGAGGTGACGCGCTGCGACTGCCGTTCGCGGACGGCGCCTTCGACGCGGTGACGATCTCCTTCGGCCTGCGCAACGTGTCCGACACCCACCAGGCGCTGGCCGAACTGCTCCGGGTGACCCGCCCGGGCGGCCGCCTGGTGATCTGCGAGTTCTCCCGCCCGCCGGTCAAAGCCTTCGACGTGGTCTACACGCAGTACCTGATGCGCCTGCTCCCGCATGTCGCCCGCGCGGTCAGCTCCAACCCCGACTCCTACGAATACCTCGCGGAATCCATCCGCGACTGGTACGACCAGGCGGAGTTGTCGCAGGTCATCCAGACCTCAGGCTGGCGCAGGGTGGCCTGGCGAAATCTGAGCCTGGGCATCGTGGCCCTGCACCGGGCGGTCAAAGCCGCCTGAAGCCCGGATCGCGGTAGCGTCGCCGAAAGGCGCGCGAGTGGTCGACACCCCATCCCCGGTACATCGCGAATTCATCCGGCTCCACCCATAGCCGATATTCGAGCGTCGCCAACAGGCGTCGAACCTGTTCCATCTACCCCGCCCCCAGTTCCCCTTTCGGGACTACCCTCAGAATGCGCTGGCGGGATACGCGGTGCAATTCCCGATGGGAACACATTCGGGATGCGGCAGGATACCGGTTTCGGCCTTGAAAGCCACGTTAAGCTGGGATATTTACCCGTATTATGGGTGGGTTTGCTGGAAGGAGATGGTCGGTGACGCCGGAACTCAGCCCGACTGTCTGTCGGCGTCGGCTGGCCGTGGAACTGCGCCGGTTACGTGAGGCGGTGGGGCTCAGCGGCGTGCAGGTCGCGGACCAGCTCAAGTGGTCCACCTCCAAGATCAGCCGGTTGGAGAACGGCCAGATCCTGCCGCGCGAGCGCGACGTCCGCACGCTGCTCACGCACTACCGGATCGGCTCCACCATGAGCCAGTTCCTGCTGGAACTGGCCGCTCGCGCCGAGAGCAAGGGCTGGTGGGACGCCTACGCGGACACACTGCCCGAGTCTTATGTGACCTATGTCGGCCTGGAGACCGCCGCCGAGGAGATGCTGACCTGGCAGTCCCGCGGCATCCCCGGCCTGCTCCAGACCGTCGAGTACGCCCGCGCCCTCAACAGCACGGAGACCTTCACCCGCCTCTCGCCCGGCGAGGTCGAACGCCGCACCCAGGTCCGGGTGCGCCGCCAGGCCCTGGTCACCGAGCAGGTGCTGCGGGTCAGCGCGGTCGTGGACGAGTCCGCCCTGCTGCGCCGCTTCGGCTCCGAGGACGTCATGCGCGACCAGCTCCAGCACCTGTACGCGCTGGCCGAACTCCCCAACGTCTCGGTCCGCATCCTGGCCCTGGACGGCCCCCACCCGATCGACTCCGACAGCTTTGTGATCCTGAAATTTCCAGAAGTAAATGGGTTCGGGCCGCTGTATGACGACGTGGTCTACCTGGAGAGCGTCGCCGGTGGCACGTTTCAAGAGGACGAGGCCACCACCTATCGGTTCCGCCTGCTTCTCGACCATCTCCGGGACGCCTCCCTGAGCGAGGAGGAGTCGATGACCCTCATCGCCGCCCGGGCTGAGATGTAGGCGCTTGTGCCAGTAGTGCGCTGTAAGGGTGCTTTGTAAACCTCTGCCGTATTTCTGGGCCCAAGAACCCGGGTATACCCACCCAGGTTTCCGGGCAAAGGATGCGGCAATGGCGGCTGCCAGTGGCAAGCGGATCGATTGGCGTAGGAGCACCTTCAGTGGTGTGAACGGGGAATGCGTGGAGGTCGCGGTGGTCGACGACACCGTCGCGGTCCGCGATTCCAAGCACCCATCCTGCGCGCCCCTGCTCTTCACGCCCGGCGAGTGGGTGGCATTCCTCGGCGGGGTACGCGCCGGTGAATTTGACCTGGCGAATTGGGAACGCTCCGAACAGGATTACCAGGAGTGACTGACAGAACCCCCTGAAATAGGGGATCATGGGTACCCCGTCGTACCAACCGCACGCCCTGTCCCTCGGGTCACGGGCGCCTTCATAATTGGAGAACGTTCATGCCGTCGCCGCATGACTGGGTCAAGAGCAGCTTCAGCAGTGTCAGCGGTGAATGTGTGGAGGTGCGCATGGGCGACCGCGTCGGCATGCGCGATTCTAAAAATCCGTCCGGTGCCGTCCTCGACTTCCCCCGCGAGGTCTGGGAAGACTTCATCGGAGCGATCAAGCAGGACTCTGTTACCGGCTAGTAGCAACCTACCCCCTGACAAAGCGGCACGGGGACGGACTAGACTGCGGCCGACAAGTTTGTGAAGAGGTTCACAAAGGAACGAAGGCCCCAACCGTCCCGGCCTTCGTCCCTAGGACAGGACAGGTCCCCCGTGAGCGAGTCAGGCCCCGCGACACAGCGGGTGGCGGCGGACGCCGACGTTATCGTCGTTGGCGCCGGCCCTGCCGGGTCGACGACTGCGTACTATCTGGCGCAGTCCGGCCTGTCGGTCCTGTTGCTGGAGAAGACCAGGTTCCCGCGCGAGAAGGTGTGCGGGGACGGTCTCACCCCGCGCGCGGTGAAAGAGTTGCTGGCCATGGGCGTCGACCTCGGCGCCCCTGGCTGGGTCAGGAACAAGGGCCTGCGGGTCGTCGGCGGTGGCCGCAGCTTCGAGCTGGACTGGCCCGAGCTGCAGAGCTTCCCCGACTTCGGCCTGGTCAGGACCCGGCAGGACTTCGACCAGATCCTGGCCGACAACGCGGTCAAGGGCGGCGTGACCCTGCTGGAGGGCGTCAACGTCGCCGGTCCCGTGCTGGACGAGCGCAGCGGCCACGTGGTCGGCGTGCGCGCCCAGAACGGCGAGGTGTACCGGTCCCGGGTGGTGGTGGCCGCCGACGGCAACTCCACCCGGCTCTCCCTCGCCATGGGCCTGCACAAGCGCGCGGACCGCCCGATGGGCGTGGCCGTCAGGACGTACTACACCAGCCCCCGGCACGACGACGACTACCTGGAGATCTGGCTCGAGCTCTGGGACGGCGACCGCCTGCTGCCCGGCTACGGCTGGATCTTCGGAGTGGGCGACGGCACCGCCAACGTCGGGCTCGGCCTGCTCAACACCAGTGAATCTTTCAAGAACATCGACTACCGCGACCTGGTCCGCCGCTGGGTCCGCCACATGCCCCCGGACTGGGGTTTCACCGAGGAGAATCGGACCACGCCGATCCGCGGCGCGGCGCTGCCGATGGCCTTCAACCGGCAGCCGCACTACACCCGTGGCCTGGTCCTGGTCGGCGACTCCGGCGGCATGATCAACCCCTTCAACGGCGAGGGCATCGCGTACGCCATGGAGACCGGCCGGATCGCGGCCGACACCATCGCGACGGCGCTGGCCCGGCCCACCCCCGCCCAGCGCGAGCGCACCCTGCGCGCCTACCCGGGGATACTCAAAGACGCGTACGGCGGATACTTCACCCTCGGTCGCCTGTTCGTGGAGGCGATCGGCAAACCGGGGGTGATGGGCTTCATCACCCGGCATACGCTGCCGCACCCGGGCCTGATGCGGTTCGCCATGAAGTTACTCGCGAACCTCACCGACCCCAGGAGCGGCGACGCATCCGACCGGATCATCAACGCCCTGTCCAAAGTCACTCCGCCGGCATGACTATCGTGAAACTGAACCTGATGATCTCTATCACCGAGAGGACGCCTTAGCGATGGAGCTCTACGCGCCCATCCTGGTGCTCGCGGTCCTCGCGGCGGGATTCGCCGTCTTCTCCGTGAGCATCGCCCCCTTCACCGGGCCCAAGCGGTGGAACCGCGCCAAGCTGGACGCCTACGAGTGCGGCATCGAGCCCACTCCGCAGCCGGTCGGCGGCGGTCGTTTCCCGCTGAAATACATGATCACCGCGATGCTCTTCATCGTCTTCGACATCGAGATCATCTTCCTCTATCCGTGGGCGGTGGCCTTCGACCAGCTCGGCGTCTTCGGGCTGGTGGAGATGGTGCTGTTCATCGTCACCGTGCTCGTGGCGTACGCCTACGTGTGGCGCCGCCGCGGCCTGGATTGGGACTAGATAGCCATGGGTCTTGAAGAGAAACTCCCCAGCGGTTTCGCGCTGACCACGGTCGAGCAGGTGGCCGGGTGGGCGCGCAAGAACTCGGTCTGGCCGGCCACCTTCGGCCTGGCCTGCTGCGCCATCGAGCTGATGTCCACCGGCGGCCCGACCCACGACCTGGCCAGGTTCGGCATGGAACGCGCCTCGGCCTCGCCCCGCCAGGCCGACCTGATGATCGTGGCCGGGCGGCTGTCCCAGAAGATGGCCCCCGTGCTGCGCCAGATCTACGACCAGATGGCCGAGCCCAAGTGGGTCATCGCGATGGGGGTCTGCGCGTCCACTGGCGGAATGTTCAACAACTACGCCATCGTGCAGGGCGTGGATCACGTCGTGCCCGTCGACATCTACCTGCCCGGCTGCCCGCCGCGCCCGGAGATGCTGATCGACGCCATCGTCAAGCTGCACGACAAGATCCAGAACACCAAGTTCGGCGCGCACCGCGAGAAGCAGGTGCAGGAGCTCGAACTCCAGGCGCTGCGGAGCCTGCCGCTGATCGACCAGGGGGTGTGAGATGAGCGACAACCTGCCTGAAGTTCCCCAGGAACCGGTCGCGCGCACCGGCATGTTCGGCGTCTCCGGCACCGGCGACACCTCCGGCTACGGGGGCCTGGTGGTCCGCCGCGCGCCGCAGCTGTCCACCCCCCGCCCGTACGGCGGCTACTTCGACGAACTCGTGGACGCCCTCCCGGAGGGCACGGTCGAGCGAGTGGTCGTGGATCGCGGCGAGCTGACCCTGCACATCGCCAGGGAACGCCTGGTCGAGACCATGAAGAAGCTGCGCGACGACGCGGCGCTGCGGTTCGAGCTCTCGCTCGGCGTCTCCGGCGTGCACTACCCGGAGGAGAGCGGCGCGGAACTGCGCGCGGTCTACCACCTGGCCTCGATCACCCACAACCGCCGGGTCAGGGTCGAGGTCTCCGCGCCCGACACCGACCGGCACATCCCGTCCACAGTCTCGGTCTACCCGACCCACGACTGGCACGAGCGCGAGACCTACGACTTCTTTGGCATCATCTTCGACGGGCACCCGGCGCTCACCCGCATCGAGATGCCCGACGACTGGGAGGGCCACCCCCAGCGCAAGGACTACCCGCTCGGCGGCATCCCGGTCGAGTATCGCGGCGCGGAGATCCCGGCGCCCGACCAGAGGAGGTCGTACGCGTGACAACCCATGCAACCGAAGCGGCCGAGGGCAAGGTCTACGACGTCGCCGGCCAGGACTGGGACCAGCTCGTCGACACCGTGCTGGAGTCCGACGAGGAGCGGCTGGTCATCAACATGGGCCCGCAGCACCCGTCCACGCACGGCGTGCTCCGCCTGGTCCTGACGCTGGACGGGGAGACGGTCACCGAGGCCCGCACGGTCATCGGCTACCTGCACACCGGCATCGAGAAGAACATCGAGTTCCGGACCTGGACCCAGGGCGTGACGTTCGTCACCCGGATGGACTACCTGTCCCCGATCTTCAACGAGACCGCGTACTGCCTGGCGGTGGAGAAGCTGCTCGGCATCACCGAGCGCATCCCGGCCAGGGCCGAGGCCATCCGGGTCATGATGATGGAGCTCACCCGGATCTCCTCGCACATGGTCGCGATCGGCACCTTCGGCATGGAGCTCGGCGCGACCACGCCGTTCCTGTTCGGCGTGCGCGAGCGCGAGATGGTGCTGGACGTGATGGAGTACATCACCGGCCTGCGGATGAACATGGCCTACGTCCGGCCCGGCGGGGTCAGCGTGGACCTGCCCGCGGGCGCGCTGGACAAGGTCGGCGAGCTGCTCAAGGTGATGCCGCAGCGGCTCAAGGACATGCGCAAGCTGCTGGACGCCAACCCGGTCTACCTGCGCCGCACCAAGGACGTGGCCTACCTGGACCTGACCGGCTGCATGGCGCTGGGCATCACCGGGCCGATCCTGCGGGCCGCCGGGCTGCCGTGGGACCTGCGCAAGTCGCAGCCGTACTGCGGGTACGAGACCTATGACTTCGACGTGCCGATCGAGCAGTCCTGCGACGTGTACGGCCGCTACCTGGTCCGGGTCGCCGAGATGGAAGAGTCGCTCAAGATCATCGAGCAGTGCCTGGAGCGCCTGGCCGGGCCGCTCAAGGCCGGTCCGGTGATGATCGAGGACAAGAAGATCGGCTGGCCCGCGCAGCTGGCGCTCGGCCCCGACGGCCTGGGCAACTCGCCGAACCACATCGCGCACATCATGAGCAGCTCGATGGAAGCGCTGATCCACCACTTCAAGCTGGTGACCGAGGGCTTCCGGGTGCCGGCCGGGCAGGTCTACTCCGCCGTCGAGTCGCCGCGCGGCGAGCTCGGCGCGCACGTGGTCAGCGACGGCGGCACCCGCCCCTACCGCGTGCACTTCCGGGACCCGTCCTTCACCCACCTGCAGGCCGTCCCGGCCATGTGCGAGGGCGGCATGATCGCCGACGTGATCTCGGCGGTCGCTTCGATCGACCCCGTTATGGGAGGTGTGGACCGGTGACCTACTCGCCCGAGGTCCGCGAGCGTCTGGAGACCGACGCCAAGGAGATCATCGGCCGCTACCCGAAGGCGCGGTCGGCGCTGCTGCCGCTGCTGCACCTGGTGCAGGCCGAGGACGGTTACGTCTCCGACGACGGTCACGAGTTCTGCGCGGAGATGCTCGGCCTGTCCAAGGCCGAAGTGGTCGGCGTCTCGACGTTTTACACGATGTACAAGCGCAAGCCGGCCGGGGAGTTCCACGTCGGGGTGTGCATCAACACGCTTTGCGCGGTGATGGGCGGTGACCAGATCTGGTCGGAGCTCACCGAGCACATGGGCATCGGCGCCGACGAGACCACGGCTGACGGCAAGGTCTCGCTGGAGCGGATCGAGTGCAACGCGGCCTGCGACTTCGCGCCGGTGATGATGGTCAACTGGGAGTTCTTCGACAACCAGACCCCGGCGTCGGCCAAGCAGCTGGTGGACGACCTGCGGGACGGCAAGGACATCACGCCGACCCGCGGCCCGAAGAAGCTCTGCTCGTTCAAGGACGCCTCGCGCATCCTCGCCGGGATCCCCGACGGTCTCGCCGGTGACGGCCCCGCGGCCGCCGGTCCGTCGCTGGAGGGCCTGCGGATCGCCAAGGCCAACGGCTGGGAGGCTCCCAAGTGACGACGCTCACCCCGATCCTGACCAAGAACTGGGACCTGCCGAACTCCTTCACCCTGGAGGGGTACGGCGACTACTCGGCGGCCAAGAAGGCGCTGGGCATGGACCCGGACACGATCATCCAGGCGGTCAAGGACTCCGGCCTGCGGGGTCGTGGCGGCGCGGGCTTCCCCACCGGCATGAAGTGGGGATTTATCCCACAAAATGACGGCAAGCCGCATTACCTGGTGGTGAATGCCGACGAATCTGAGCCGGGGACCTGCAAGGACATCCCGCTCATGATGGCCAACCCGCATGCGCTGGTCGAGGGCATCATCATCACGGCGTACGCGATCCGGGCCAACCATGCGTTCATCTACGTGCGTGGTGAGGTTCTGCACGTGATCCGGCGGTTGCACGCGGCGGTGCGGGAGGCGTACGAGAAGGGGTTCCTGGGGACGGGGATCATGGGGTCCGGGTTCGACCTGGAGCTCGTGGTGCATTCCGGGGCAGGGGCGTACATCTGCGGGGAAGAGACCGCGCTGCTGGACTCGCTGGAAGGGTTCCGCGGCCAGCCCAGGCTCAAGCCGCCGTTCCCGGCGGTGGCGGGTCTCTACGCGGCCCCGACGGTCATCAACAACGTCGAGTCCATCGCCTCGGTGCCGTCCATCATCGCCAACGGCGCGGACTGGTTCGCGGGGATGGGCACCGAGAAGTCCAAGGGCTTCGGCATCTTCTCGCTGAGCGGCCACGTGACCAGGCCGGGGCAGTACGAAGCCCCGCTCGGCATCACGCTGCGGGAACTGCTCGACATGGCGGGCGGAATTCGCGAAGGACACCGGCTCAAGTTCTGGACTCCCGGCGGTTCGTCCACGCCGATCTTCACCGACGAGCACCTGGACGTGCCGCTCGACTTCGAGTCGGTCGGCGCGAAGGGCTCCATGCTCGGCACCCGGGCGCTCCAGATCTTCGACGAGACCACCTGCGTGCTGCGGGCGACGCTGCGCTGGACCGAGTTCTACGCGCACGAGTCCTGCGGTAAGTGCACCCCCTGCCGGGAGGGCACCTACTGGCTGAAGCAGGTGCTCAAGCGGCTGGAAGCGGGCCAGGGCGGCGAAGAGGACCTGGCTACGATCACCGACATCGCGGACAACATCCTTGGGCGTTCATTTTGCGCGCTGGGTGATGGCGCGACGAGTCCGATTTACTCGTCGGTCAAGTACTTCCGCGATGAATACCTGAAGCACTTCGAGATCGGCGGCTGTCCGTTCGATCCCGCACTGTCCACTGTGTGGGGGCCCAAGTGACCATCCAAGCAACACAGCCCGAGCTGGCGGCCGTGGACATGGTGACCCTCACCATCGACGGCTTCCAGGTCAGCGTGCCCAAGGGCACGATGATCATCCGGGCGGCCGAGCTGCTGGGGATCCAGATCCCCCGGTTCTGCGACCATCCGCTGCTCGACCCGGCGGCCAACTGCCGCCAGTGCCTGGTGGACATCACCGACGCGGGCAACGGCCGGGGCTTCCCCAAGCCGCAGCCGTCCTGCGCCATCGAGGTGGCCGAGGGCATGGTCGTGCAGAGCCAGCTCACCTCGCCGGTCGCCGAGAAGGCGCAGCGCGGCGTGATGGAGATGCTGCTGCTCAACCACCCGCTGGACTGCCCGGTCTGCGACAAGGGCGGCGAATGCCCACTGCAGAACCAGGCCATGTCCAACGGGCAGGGCGAATCCCGGTTCCAGGAGCAGAAGCGCACCTTCCCCAAGCCGATCCCGCTCTCCACCGAGGTGCTGCTGGACCGGGAACGCTGCGTGCAGTGCGCCCGCTGCCTGCGCTTCTCCGACCAGATCGCCGGTGACCCGTTCATCGAGTTCTTCGAGCGCGGCGCCAAGGAGCAGGTGGCGGTCGCCGAGGGCGAGCCGTTCCAGTCCTACTTCTCCGGCAACACCATCCAGATCTGCCCGGTGGGCGCGCTCACCGGCGCCGCCTACCGGTTCCAGTCGCGGCCGTTCGACCTGGTCTCCACGCCCAGCGCGTGCGAGCACTGCGCCTCCGGCTGCTCGCTGCGCACCGACCACCGCCGCGGCAAGGTCACCCGCCGCCTGGCCGGGGACGACCCGCAGGTCAACGAGGAGTGGAACTGCGACAAGGGCCGGTGGGCGTTCACCTACGCCACCGAGCCCGACCGGCTGCGCACCCCGCTGGTCCGCAACGCCGACGGCGTGCTCGTCCCGGCCTCCTGGCCGGAGGCCCTGTCGGTCGCCGCCGCCGGGCTGGCCGGTCGCCGCGCGGGCGTGCTGGTCGGCGGCCGGGTCACGGTCGAGGACGCGTACGCCTACAGCAAGTTCGCCCGGGTCGCCCTCGGCACCAACGACATCGACTTCCGGGCCAGGGCGCACTCCGCCGAGGAGGCCGAATTCCTGGCCCACGCGGTGGCCGGGAAGGGCATCGAGATCTCCTACGCCGACCTGGAGAGCGCGCCCGCCGTGCTGCTGGCCGGGTTCGAGCCGGAGGAGGAGTCGCCGATCGTCTTCCTGCGGCTCAGGAAGGCGCACGAGAAGAAGGGGCTGCGCGTCTATGCGCTGGCCCCCTTCGCCACGCCCGGCCTGACCAAGATGGGCGGCACCCTGATCAGGACCGTCCCCGGCGAAGAGGCCGAGGTGATCGGCGAGCTGACCAACAGCGGCGGCACGATCCCCGAAGGCGCGATCATCCTGGCCGGCGAGCGGCTCGCCGGAACCCGGGGCGCGCTGTCGGCGCTGCTCCGGCTGGCCCGCTCGACCAGCGCCAGGATCGCCTGGGTGCCCCGGCGCGCGGGCGAGCGCGGCGCGCTCGAAGCGGGCGCGCTGCCCAACCTGCTGCCGATAGGGCGTCCGGTCGGCGACGCCAACGCCCGCGCCGAGGTGGCCAGGGCCTGGAACGTCACGTCGCTTCCGGAAACCCCCGGTCGCGACACTTCCGGCATCCTGCAGGCCGCCCTCGACGAGCAGCTGGACGCTTTGGTCGTGGCCGGGGTCGACCCCTACGACCTGCCCGACCCCCAGCACGCGTTGCAGGCCCTGGAGAACACCCCGTTCATCGTCAGCCTGGAGATCCGGGCCAGTGCGGTCACCGACCGCGCCGACGTGGTGCTCCCGGTGGCCGCGGTCGCCGAGAAGGGCGGCACGTTCGTGGACTGGGAGGGGCGCGGGCGCTCCTTCGAGGCCGCCGTCCCCCAGCCCGGCGGGATGAGCGACCTGCGGGCCATCGTCGCGCTGGCCGACCACATGGACGTGCACCTGGCCCTGCCCGACGTCGCCGCGGTCCGCCGCGAGCTCGGCGGGCTCGGCGCCTGGAAGGGCTCCCGCCAGGCCGCGCCCATCGTGACCGGCGGATCCGGCGCGGTGCCGCAGGCCGGGCAGGCGGTGCTGGCCACCTGGCGGCTGCTGCTCGACGACGGGAAACTCCAGGACGGCGAGCCGTACCTGGCGGGCACCGCCCGCGAGGCGGTCGCGCTGCTGTCGGAGGCCACCGCCGCCGAGATCGGCGCCCAGGACAAGGTCACGGTCAACGGCGTGACGCTGCCGGTGCGCGTCGCCGACCTGCCGGACCGTGTGATCTGGGTGCCCGCGAACTCGGGCGGTGTCTCGGCCACCCGCGACCTGCGGGCCGCGGCCGGGGACCTCGTCACCATCATCGGCCAACAGGAGCGGCCATGACCTTCCTAGTCAGCCCGGCGCCGACCAGCCCCGGGCCCACGCTGGCGGACTTCGGCCACGATCCCCTGTGGATCAGCATCATCAAGGCCGTGTTCATCTTCGTCTTCCTCATGCTCGGCGTGCTGTTCGGCGTGTGGACCGAGCGCAAGCTCATCTCGCGCATGCAGCACCGCTACGGCCCCAACCGGGCGGGCAAGTTCGGCCTGCTGCAGTCCGTCGCCGACGGCCTGAAGATGGGGCTGAAGGAAGACATCATGCCGCGCAAGGTCGACAAGCTGCTCTACTTCCTGGCCCCGGTGATCATCGCGGTGCCGGCCTTCCTGGCGTTCTCCGTGATCCCGTTCGGGCCGGTCGTGTCCATGTTCGGGGAGAAGACGCCGCTGCAGCTGACCGACCTGCCGGTGGCGGTGCTGCTCATCCTGGCCATGGCCTCGATCGGGGTGTACGGGATCGTGCTCGCCGGGTGGGCGTCGCGCTCGCCGTACGCGATCCTGGGCGGGTTGCGGTCCAGCGCGCAGGTGGTCTCGTACGAGATCGCGATGGGCCTGTCCTTCGTGGCCGTCTTCCTCTACGCGGGCACGCTCTCCACCTCGGAGATCGTCGCCAAGCAGGCCGACGGTAGCACGTTCGACCTCGGCGGCGTCAGCATCCCGCTGCCGTCCTGGTACGCGATCCTGCTGCTCCCGTCCTTCCTGATCTACGCGCTGACCATGCTCGGCGAGACCAACCGGGTCCCGTTCGACCTGCCGGAAGGCGAGGGCGAGCTGGTCGGCGGCTTCCACACCGAGTACTCCTCGTCGCTGAAGTTCGCCATGTTCATGCTGGCCGAGTACGTGAACGTGTTCGTCGTCTCCGGCGTCGCGACCACGCTGTTCCTCGGCGGCTGGCGGGCTCCCTGGCCGATCTCGCTGTGGGACGGCGCCAACGTCGGCTGGTGGCCGATGCTCTGGTTCTTCATCAAGATGGTGCTGATCTTCTGCTGCTTCATCTGGGTCCGCGCCTCGCTGCCCCGGGTCCGCTACGACCAGCTGATGCACTTCGGCTGGAAGGTCCTGATCCCGCTGAACCTGGCCTGGATCCTCGCGGTCGCCAGCTTCCGCGCGCTGCGGGTGGACAACAGCCCGCTGGTGATCACGGTGATGGCGGTCGTGGTGGTGGGCGCGATGATCGTCTACTTCCGGTTCGACACCGTGCTGCAGCGGCGGCGCGAGGAGCGGGCCGCGCAGGTGGAAGAGGAGTTCGAGCGCCTCCGCGACCGGCCGGAAGCCGGCGGCTTCCCGGTGCCGGCCCTGGATCTGCCGCATTACCACGGGGCTAATCGCAAGGAGGTCCCCAGTGTCTAAGTTCTTCGACTTCCTGAATCCGGTCAAAGGGTTCGGCGTCACCTTCCATCACGCCTTCAAGAAGCCGATCACGGTCAACTACCCGGAGGAGAAGCGCCCCACGGCGCCCCGCTTCCACGGGCGGCACCAGCTCAACCGCTGGCCGGACGGCCTGGAGAAGTGCATCGGCTGCGAGCTGTGCGCCTGGGCCTGCCCGGCCGACGCCATCTTCGTGGAGGGCGGCGACAACACCGACGAGGAACGCTACTCGCCGGGCGAGCGGTATGGCCGGACCTACCAGATCAACTACCTGCGGTGCATCCTGTGCGGCTTGTGCATCGAGGCGTGCCCGACCCGGGCGCTCACGATGACCAACGAGTACGAGCTGGCCGACACCACCCGCGAGTCGCTCATCTACACCAAGGAGATGCTGCTCGCTCCGCTGATGGCCGGCATGGAGCAGCCGCCGCATCCGATGCGCCTCGGGGAGACCGAAGAGGACTACTACCGGTTGGGACGCGACAATGGGTGAGACGGTCACGTTCTGGGTGCTGGCGGTGGTCTCCGTCGCCGCCGCGCTCGGGCTCGTCTTCAGCCGCAAGGCGGTCTACTCCGCGCTGATGCTCGGCGTGGTGATGCTCTCGCTGGCGGTGCTCTACGCGGTGCAGGACGCGCCGTTCCTGGCGGCGGTGCAGATCATCGTCTACACCGGCGCGGTCATGATGCTGTTCCTGTTCGTGCTCATGCTGGTCGGCGTGGACTCCTCGGACTCGCTGGTGGAGACCCTGCGCGGCCAGCGCTTCTGGGCCTTCATCGCCGGCCTCGGCTTCGCGGCGCTGCTCGCGCTCGGCTTCGGCAACGTGCTCTTCGCCGCGCCGAAGGGCCTGACCGCGGTCGACGCGGTCGGCAACGTGCCCTCCATCGCCGAGGCCATCTTCACGCGGTACGTCTTCGCGTTCGAGGTCACTTCGGCGCTGCTGATCACGGCGGCGCTGGGGGCGATGGTCCTCGCGCACCGCGAGCGCGCCGAGCCGAAGGCGACCCAGAAGGACCTGTCCCGCGCCCGGTTCGCGGCGTTCGGCGAGACCGGCGCCAACCCGGCCCCGCTGCCGGGCCCCGGCACGTACGCCCGGCACAACGCCATCGACATGCCCGCGCTGCTCCCCGACGGCACGATCTCCAAACTGTCGGTCAACCGGCACCTCACGCGGCACACGGAGGAGCCTGAGGCCCCCGTCGCGGAGATCACGGAAGGGGAGAACTCCAAGTGACCACCCATTACCTGGTCCTGTCCGCGCTGCTGTTCGCGATCGGCGGCATCGGCGTGCTCACCCGGCGCAACGCCATCGTGGTCTTCATGTGCGTGGAGCTCATGCTCAACGCCTGCAACCTGGCGTTCGTCACCTTCGCCCGCCAGCACGGGAACATCGAGGGCCAGGTCATCGCCTTTTTCGTGATGATCGTGGCGGCCGCCGAGGTCGTCGTGGGGCTGGCCATCATCGTGACGATCTTCCGAACCCGCAGGTCAGCGTCCGTCGACGACGCCAGCCTGCTGAAGCACTAAGAGGTGACCGTGGAACCCGCTGAGATCCTCTCGAACCCGGGCGGTGTGATCGGGGTCGGCTGGCTCATGATCGCGCTGCCGTTGCTCGGGGCCGCGGTCCTGCTGCTGGGCGGTCGCCGTACCAACAAGTTCGGCCACTACTTCGGCGTGCTGATGGTGCTGGCGTCGTTCGTGGTGGCGGTGCTGGCGTTCGTGCAGATCCTGGGGTTCGCGCCCGGGGAGCGCCGCCGTGGCGTGTCGCTGTATGAGTTCATTCCCGGCGTGGCCGACATGGGGCTGCTGATCGACCCGCTGTCGATCTCGTTCGCGTTGCTGATCACCGGGGTCGGCGCGCTGATCCACATTTACTCGATCGGCTACATGTCGCACGATCTGGACCGGCGCAGGTTCTTCGGTTACCTGAACCTGTTCGTGGCGGCCATGCTGCTGCTGGTGCTGGCCGACAACTATGTCGCGCTGTTCGTCGGGTGGGAGGGCGTCGGCCTGGCGTCGTACCTGCTGATCGGGTTCTGGCAGTTCAAGCCGACCGCGGCGACGGCGGCCAAGAAGGCCTTCGTGGTGAACCGGGTCGGCGACTTCGGCCTGCTCATCGCGATCTTCATCATCTTCACCTCGTTCGGTTCCGTCGCCTTCGGCGAGGTCTTCGCCAAGGCCGGTGGGGCCTCGGAGGGCACGCTCACCGCGATCGGGCTGCTGCTCCTGCTCGGCGCGTGCGGCAAGTCGGCCCAGCTGCCCCTGCAGTCCTGGTTGCTGGACGCGATGGAGGGCCCGACCCCGGTCTCCGCCCTCATCCACGCCGCCACCATGGTCACCGCGGGCGTCTACCTGGTGGTCCGCTCCGGCGCGGCCTTCTTCCCGGGCGACGGCACGGCCTCCCTGGTCGTGACCATCGTCGGCGTGGCCACGCTGCTCGCCGGTGCGATCATCGGTACCGCCAAGGACGACATCAAGAAGGCCCTCGCCGGGTCCACGATGTCGCAGATCGGCTACATGATGCTCGCCGCCGGCCTGGGCCCGGTCGGCTACGCCTTCGCCATCGCGCACCTGATCACGCACGGCTTCTTCAAGGCCAACCTGTTCCTCGGCGCCGGCTCGGTCATGCACGGCATGAACGACCAGGTCGACATGCGCAAGTACGGCGGCCTCCGCACCTTCATGCCGATCACCTTCTACACCTTCGTGATCGGCTACCTGGCGATCATCGGCTTCCCGCTGCTGTCCGGTTACTTCACCAAGGACGGCATCATCGAGACCGCGATGGAGCACAACGCGATCCTCGGCTGGCTGGCCGTCGTCGGCGCCGGCATCACCGGCTTCTACATGTCCCGGGTGGTCTTCATGACCTTCTTCGGGGAGCGCCGCTGGGACGAGGGCGTGAAGCCGCACGAGTCCCCGGCCGTGATGACCTGGCCGCTGATCCTGCTCGCCATCGGCTCGGCCGGGCTGGGCGCCTTCCTGATCATGGGCAACCGTTTCATGATCTTCCTTGGCCCGGCGGTGGGCCGGCCTGACGAGCTGCCCGCGTTCCACGCGTTCGCCCCGGTCGGCCTGGCCACCCTCGCGCTGGTCGCGGTCGGCGCCGGCTACGCCTGGCTCAAGTACGGCCGCCAGCAGGTTCCCGTCCTCGCCCCGCGCGGCTCGTTCCTCACCACCTTCGCCCGCCGCGACCTGTACGGCGACGCCCTCAACGAGGCGCTGTTCATGCGGCCCGGCCAGTGGCTGACCCGGCTCGCCGTCTGGTTCGACAACCGCGGCGTGGACGGCCTGGTGAACGGCCTGGCGGCGACCATCGGCGGCTCGTCAGGGCGGTTGCGGCGGATCCAGACCGGTTACGTCCGCTCGTACGCGCTGTCCATTTTCGTCGGCGCCGCCATCCTGGCCGGTGCCTGGTTCGTCGTAGGGACCTTGTGATGCCCTGGCTCTCCATATTGATGGGCGTGTCCGCGCTGGGCGCGCTGGGCGTGGCGTTCGTCAAGAACGACAAGCTCGCCAAGCAGGCCACCCTCGCGGTGTCGCTGGTCGTGATGGTGCTCACCATCGTCATGACCGTGCAGTTCAGCCCGAACGGCGACCGCTTCCAGTTCGCCGAGACCTACGACTGGATCCCCGCCTTCGGCGTGCACTACGCGGTCGCCGTGGACGGGGTCGCGCTGGTGCTGATCCTGCTGTCGGCCATCCTGGTGCCGATCGTGGTGCTGGCCTCCTGGCATGACGCCGAGGCGGGCAAGCGGTCGGTCCGGACGTACTTCTCGCTGCTGCTGGTGCTGGAAGCGATGATGATCGGCGTCTTCGCGGCGACCGACGTCTTCCTCTTCTACGTGTTCTTCGAAGCCATGCTGATCCCGATGTACTTCATGATCGGGTCGTATGGCGGGGCGCAGCGGTCGTACGCGGCGGTCAAGTTCCTGCTCTACTCGCTGTTCGGCGGCCTGCTGATGCTGGTGGCGGTGATCGCGCTCTACGTGATCGCCGGCAAGGGCACCTTCCTGTTCCCCGAGCTGATCGGCGCGATCACGGACCCGACCACGCAGAAGTGGCTGTTCCTCGGCTTCTTCATCGCCTTCGCGATCAAGGCGCCGCTGTGGCCGTTCCACACCTGGCTCCCCGACGCGGCCGCGCAGGCCCCGGCGGGCGCCGCGGTCCTGCTGGTCGGCGTGCTGGACAAGGTCGGCACCTACGGCATGCTGCGCTTCTGCCTCGAGCTCTTCCCCGAGGCCTCGAAGTGGGCGACTCCGGTCGTGATCGCGCTGGCCGTGATCGGCATCGTGTACGGGGCCATCGTGGCCATCGGGCAGACCGATATCAAGCGGCTCATCGCGTACACCTCGATCTCGCACTTCGGCTTCATCGCGATGGGCGTCTTCGCGATGACCCAGAACGGCGCCGCCGGGTCTGCCCTCTACATGGTCAACCACGGCTTCGCCACTGGCGCGCTGTTCCTCATCGCCGGGTTCCTGATCTACCGGCGGGGTTCGGCGTTCATCTCCGACTACGGCGGCGTGCAGAAGGTCGCGCCCATCCTGGCGGGCACCTTCCTGGTGGCCGGGCTCTCCGGCCTCTCGCTGCCCGGGCTCAGCCCGTTCGTCAGCGAGTTCATGGTGCTGCTGGGCACCTACGAGGTCTACGCCGTGCCGGCCATCATCGGCGCCACCGGCGTGGTGCTGGCCGCCATCTACATCCTGTGGATGTACCAGCGGACCATGAACGGCCCGACCGCGGAGTCCGTCCAGGGCATGGCGGATCTGAACAGCAGGGAACGCTGGGTGGTCGGCCCGCTGATCGCCCTCATCATCGTGCTCGGCTTCTTCCCCAAGCCGCTGCTCGACGTCATCAACCCGTCGGTCAAGGAGACGATCCACAACGTCTCGGTGACCGCCCCGGCCTCGGCCGTCGCCAAGGAGGGCCAGTGAACGCTCCCACTATCGAGTACCTCCAGCTCGCGCCGCTGCTGACCGTCTTCGGCGCGGCCATTCTGGGCGTGCTCGTGGAGGCGTTCGCCCCGCGCTACCTGCGCCGGGCGATGCACATCCCGATCACCCTGCTCTCCCTGGCGGGCGCGTTCGCGCTCGTCATCGTGCAGACGGTCAAGGGCGTGCCGACCAAGCCGTCGGCCATGGGCGCGGTCGCCGTGGACGGCCCCACCCTGTTCATCTGGGGCACCATCCTGGTGCTGGCCTTCGTCAGCCTGCTGCTCCTCAACGACGAGGACCACTTCGTCCCCGCCGCCGCGGCCGTGCCCGGCTCCGCCGAGGAGGAGCGCGCCCTCATCGAGGGCAACGTGCACACCGAGGTCTACCCGCTGGCCCTGTTCGCCATCGGCGGCATGCTCCTGTTCCCGGCCTCGAACGACCTGCTCATCATGTTCGTCGCCCTGGAGGTCATGTCCCTCCCGCTCTACCTGCTCTGCGGCCTGGCCCGCCGTCGCCGCCTCCTGTCCCAGGAGTCGGCGATGAAATACTTCCTGCTCGGCGCCTTCTCCTCGGCCTTCTTCCTGTACGGCACCGCCCTGCTGTACGGCTTCGCCGGCTCGGTCGACCTGGCGAAGATCGGCACCGCGCTCGGCACGGTCGGCGGCCAGGACGCCCTGCTCTACACCGGCGCCGCCCTGCTCGGCGTCGGCCTGCTCTTCAAGATCGGCGCAGCTCCCTTCCAGTCCTGGAAGCCCGACGTCTACCAGGGCGCTCCCACCCCGGTCACCGCCCTGATGGCCTCCGGCACCCTGGTCGCCGCCTTCGGCGCGCTGCTGCGGGTGTTCTGGATCGCCCTGGGCAACCTGGACTGGGACTGGAGCGGGATCATGTGGGGGGTGGCCATCCTGACGATGGTCGCCGGCGCGATCCTGGCCATCACGCAGACCGACATCAAGCGCATGCTGGCCTACTCCTCGATCGCGCACGCCGGCTTCCTGCTGGTGGGTGTGGTCGCCATCACCGCCGACCCCAAGCAGAACGCGCTCGCGCTCAGCGCGATCCTGTTCTACCTGGCCGTCTACGGCATCACCACGATCGGCGCGTTCGCCATCGTGACCATGGTCCGCGACGCGGGCGGCGAGGCCTGGCACCTGTCCCGGTGGGCGGGCCTGGGCAAGCGTTCGCCCAAGCTGGCCGGGCTGTTCGCCTTCTTCCTGCTGGCCTTCGCCGGGATCCCGCTCACCAGCGGCTTCTTCGGCAAGTACGCGGTGTTCCAGGCGGCTGTCTCCGGCGGCGCGCTGCCGCTCGTGGTGGTCGGCGTGGTCTCCTCGGCCATCGCCGCGTTCTTCTACGTCCGGGTCATCGTCCTGATGTTCTTCAGCGACCCCGCCCCCGACGGCCCCTCGGTGGTCCTGCCGTCCTGGGGCACTGCGAGCGTCGTCGGCTTCGCCGCGTTGGCTACCGTAGTGCTGGGGGTCTTCCCGCAGCCTGTCCTTGACCTCGCTCAGTCGGCCGCGGGCTCGTTGTTCGTTCATTAAGGAGCTTTATCCATGGCCGCGCCGCCCGTTGTTGATCTGCCTGTTGTGGACGAGCGGCTGGCCGAGGATCTGGCCACCGGTCTGGCCGCGGTGGAGCGCTTACTGCGGACCTGCGTGGAGAGCGAGGACGCCTTCGTCACGGAGGCGTCCAAGCATCTCATCGAGGCCGGGGGCAAACGGTTCCGGGCCATGCTGGTGCTGCTCGCCGCGCAGTTCGGCGAACCCGCGTCCGAGGGGGTCGTGCCTGGGGCGGTGGTGATGGAGCTCACCCATCTGGCGACGCTTTACCACGACGATGTGATGGATGAGGCCGCCGTGCGCCGGGGTTCGGCTTCGGCCAACGCGCGGTGGAACAACACCGTCGCCATCCTCACTGGGGACTATCTGTTCGCGCAGGCGGCCGACCTCCTCGCCGATCTGGGTCCTGAGGCCGTGCGCATCCAGGCCAGGACCTTCTCCCGGTTGGTCCGCGGTCAGATCAGGGAGACCATCGGCCCGGCCGCTGGCGTCGATCCCATCGCCCATTACCTGAGCGTTCTCGCTGACAAGACCGGTTCCCTTATCGCCACGTCGGGCCGTTTCGGGGCGCTGCTTTCGGGCGCCTCCGCTGATGTCATCACCCGGGTGACCGCCGCCTGCGAGGCCATCGGGGTGGCCTGGCAGCTCGGCGACGACCTGATCGACGTGGCCTCCGACACGCTTGGCTCCGGCAAGACGCCGGGGACCGATTTGCGGGAGGGGATTCGCACCCTGCCGGTGTTGTACGCCCTGGGCTCGACCTCGCCCGCGGAAGCCCGGCTGCGGGCGTTGATCTCCGCTCCCGTGGCCGAGTCCGACGTCGATGAGGCGCTGGTACTGCTGCGCGACAGCGAAGCTCTCAAGCAGGCACGGGCGGAGCTGCTGCGCTGGGCGGATCGCGGCAAGTCGGAGCTGGAGGGCTTGCCCGACATCCCGGCCAGAACCGCCCTGATGAACCTGTGCGACTACGTGGTCGAACGCTCCGGCTGACCTATGGCTTAGCCGCCGCGTGCTGCCAAGGCCGTTTCCGGGAGGTCCTCTTCGTCGGCGGCCTCGGTTGCGGCACGCGGGGAAGTCAGCCCGTTGCGCAGGCTGTCCCAGGTGAAGACGCACAGCGCCAGCCAGACGATCAGGAATCCCGCCCAGCGGCTGGCGGGCATCGATTCGTGGGCGATCAGCACGCCGATGAGGAACTGGAGCACGGGCGCGATGTACTGCAGGATGCCGATGATGCTCATCGGGATCCGGATCGCCGCCGCCGTGAACGCCAGCAACGGCACCGCCGTGACGATGCCTCCACCCACGAGGAGCAGGGCGTGCCCGGTGCCTTGCGTGCCGAAGGTGTTCTCCTCGCCCAGCAGCGCCAGGTAGGCGAGCGCGGGCACCAGCAGGACCACGGTTTCCACCGTCAGGCTCTCCGCCGCGCCCACGTTGGCGGTCTTCTTCAGCAGGCCGTACAGGCCGAAGGTGAAGGCCAGGGTCAGCGCGATCCAGGGCAGGCGGCCGTACGCCACGGTCAGGATGATCACCGCGAGGCTGCCAAGACCGACGGCCACCCACTGCCAGCGGCGCAGCCGTTCCCGGAACACGACCACGCCGAACAGGATGTTGACCAGCGGGCCGATGAAGTATCCGAGCGCGCTTTCCACCACATGTCCGGTGTTGACGGCGAAGATGTATGTTCCCCAGTTGCCGGAGATCAGCACGGCCGCCAGGGTGAGCAGGCCCAGCTGGCGTTTCGTCAGTTGCCGGATCCACGTCCAGTGCCGCCGTACGAGAAGGATCGCGACCACCGCCACGAGCGACCACACCATACGATGCGCCAGGATCTCCACCGCCGAGGACGGCTTCAGCAGCGGCCAGTAGAGCGGAAAGAGCCCCCACATGGCATAGGCCGCAAACCCATACCAAAGACCCCGACGTGTTTCAGGCATGTGCCCCAGTTTGACTGCTTACGACCTTTACCACAAATAAGCAAACCTCCTGTGACTCTTAAGCACCGCTAACCCATGGAACAAACCGCCGGGTGCCACGGTTTCCCCGGTAGGACCTAAGGAGGACCCCAATGGGCTGGATCTTCGGCACCAACAAGATCACCATGATCACCCCCCAGGACGCACTCCCCGGCCGCTCCACCAGCATGCCGGTAGCACCCCGCCACCTGGTCCTGGACGCCCCCCTGGCACCCCCGTATCCCCCAGGCTCCGAAATAGCCGACTTCGGCCTCGGCTGCTTCTGGGGCGCCGAACGCAAGTTCTGGCAGACCCCCGGCGTCATCACCACCGCCGTCGGCTACCAGGGCGGCTACACACCCAATCCCACCTACGAAGAGGTCTGCTCCGGCCACACAGGCCACACCGAAGCCGTCCGCGTCGTCTACGACCCCACCCGCGTCTCCTACGAGGAACTCCTCAAAGTCTTCTGGGAATCCCACGACCCCACCCAGGGCATGCGCCAGGGCAACGACGTCGGCACCCAGTACCGCTCCGCCATCTACACCCACACCCCCGCCCAGGAAAAGTCCGCCCAAGCCTCCAAGGACGCCTACCAATCCGTCCTCACCAAGGCGGGCTACAACACCATCACCACCGAAATAGCCCCCGCCCCCGACTTCTACTACGCCGAGAACTACCACCAGCAGTACCTGGAAAAAAACCCCAACGGCTACTGCGGCATCGGCGGAACCGGGATCAGCTGCCCTACCGGGCTGACGGGGTCTGCGGAGGAATAACTGGGATTACTCGAGACCTCCGGGCTCCCGGGGGTCTCATGGCTCGGAGGAAGCGGTCGTCCCCAGTCGAGCGACGGATTGCGCTCTTAACGGTGTTTCACAAGAGTCGGATGCGCGACAATCGCGAAGTCGAGCGCGCCCGCCGAGCCCTGCGTCGCTGCATCGAACAGGCGCACAGTCTCGACGAGGAGGAGCCGGCATGAGTGAGCGATCCGACTGGCGGGAACTCAGAGATCGTCGAATGACCGAACCGGGCGCCGCTGAGGCTTATGAAGCCGCACGCTTGGCTTACGAGCTCGGCAAGACGGTCCGGGTGATGCGCGAGGCGCGAGGCTGGAGCCAGAGCGACCTCGCCGGCAGGGCTGATATGACCCAGTCGGCAGTGGCCCGCTTCGAGGCAGGTGGGACTATTCCGACGCTTCCGGTCCTTGAGCGCCTGGCACATGCCCTAGATGCGCACGTCGAGGTCCGCCTGACACCCCGGGTTCCGGCCGCTTGAACCTCCCGTTCCGCAGAACTTGGATCGGTTACTTGGAAGCCGCACCCCATACGACGATCCTGAGTCCCGTACCTGTAGGTACGGGCGTGGCTTGCCCGGTGGGTCTGCCGTCCGGCGAGGCGTAGACCTGCGGAGCTAGCTCGATCCTGGCCCTTGATTGCCCGATCTTGGGCCCTCGCTCAGTTGGTCAGAGGGTGCGCCAGAACGAGCCGTTGGCCGAGGGGTCGTCGGGGTCGCCCTGCGGCACCGTGAAGCCTGCTCCCCACACCGTCGCCGTCCCCGGTCTGCGCGCGATCGAGAACAGTACGGCGTCGGTGCGGGCCTTCCGTGGGAGCGGGGTGTCCGTCCAAGCTGAACCTGTGACGTGCCACAGGGTGGAGTTCCAGTGGCTCTGTACGACCCATACGCCGCCCTTGCCGTCGGGCTCCACCTCTGTGTACGGCTGTGCGTTGGCGGTGCCGATCGTGATGACCCAGGAACTGCCGTTCCAGCGCATCAGCAGGGTGCGGCTGAAGGTCACATCGTCGCCCTCGTCGTTGGCTCCTTCCCAGGTGACGCCGCCGACGGCCCACACGTTGCGCGGGCCCAGCACCGCGATGTCGATGATGGCCGCGATGGCGTCAGGAGCGGGGAGTTTGAGCGAGGGGGTGGGCACCAGTGCCCAGGACTTGCCGTTCCAGCGCATGACCGCGGGACGGTTGCCTTTGGTTCCGGCCGCCCAAACGTCACCGGCCTTGTACGTTTCGACGGCGCTGGCGCGGCCCGGCAGCTGGAAGCTCTTCCACGAGGATCCGTTCCAGTGCCTCGCCGAGGCTGCGGACCCGGCGACCGCCCAGATGTCCTTCGCGCTCGTTCCGTCGGCGTCGCTTGCCGAGAAGCCGCCGCCGAGTGAGGTGCTGGTCCACGCCCGGCCGTTCCAGCGCGCGGCCTTGCCGTTACCGAAGACCCACACGTTCCTGTTGGAGGTGGCTGTCACGGCGTTCAGCTCATACGGGGGGCTGTTCGGGATCGCTTTCCACGCCCCGCCGTCGAACCACTGAACCAGACCCCGCTGCTTCCCGTTCACAACCCGGTGACCAGCCGCCCACACCGACCCGTTGCCCAAGACCGTCACATCATTGAGGACGTCATCCCCGGGCAGCGTGTTTACCCTGGTCAACTTCCACACCGGCGCGGCCCCCTCGACCTGGTGAGCCACACCGGCCGCCGCCATGGCCGGTGCGCACGCCAGCCCGAGCACAGTCATCCCTGAGACGAATACGCTACGCATGATTCGCTCCCTCCGTTCACTCCTACGACGCCTGGCGGAGAGGCTTCGTTCACAGAGAGACGTAGCGACGGCGCCTGCCTTCGTGTTCGGGAAAACCGGACCTCCGTCGTGAGCGGAGAGCGGCTATTTCCTGAACATTGAGGTGGGCTGTCCGAGGGCTGCGGTGTCTCGGCCTGGCCGGCGAGGCGTAGACCTGCCGGGGCTTCAGCGCAGCGCTTGGGTCAGTGGTGCCAACTGTCGGCTGAGTTTGAGGACGGCCTGGACTGTTTGTGGGTTGAGGCTGGGGCGGAAGGGTGTGGTGGGTTGGGCGTTGGGGCCGATGACTAGGCCGGTTTGGTTGTTGAGTGAGGGGTCGGTTGCGGCGAGGAGTGAGGGGCGGGCGGCTACTGAGGCGGGGCCGGAGGTGGCGCGTTCGAAGGTTCGGCGGACTAGGGGCCAGAGTAGGCGTAGGGCGGGGGAGACGATCTTGGGGGAGAGCATGGTGCCGTTGGTCATGGTGGTGGCGGCGCCGCCGGGGTCGGCTGCGAAGACCGAGATGCCGGTGCCGCGTAGTCGTTCGGCCAGGTCCAGGGTGTAGGCGAGGTTGGCGAGCTTTGCCCGGCCGTACCAGTGGAAGCCGTAGTAGCCGCCCGGTGGTTCGACGGCGTCGAAGGTGCGCTTGGCGACGCGGATCGAGCCGGAGGTGACGTTCACGATCCGGCTGGGGCTTCCGGCGCGGAGCGGTTCCAGCAGTAGTTCGGTGAGTAGGTATGGGGAGAGGTGGTTGACGGCGAATGTCGCTTCGATCCGGTCGGGTGTCTGTTGCCGGTCCGCGAACATTGCTCCGACGTTGTTGATGAGAACGTTCAGTGGTCCGTCCGCCGCCAGTTGGGCCGCCACGGCTCGTACGGCATCGAGCGATGCGAGGTCGGCCGTCACGAATCTCGCCTCCGCTCCCGTAGCGCCGATCCGCTCGACCGCATGGGCGCCGCGCTCGGCGTTCCGGCCGACCACGGTAACGGCGTAACCGGCCGCTGCCAGGCCTATCGCGGTTTCCAGGCCGATTCCCCCGGTTCCTCCCGTGACCACCGCCCGTTGGCTCATGGCTTCGCCCTCCTTAAGTGGATAACTATCCGGTTCTCTGCTCGTACCGTACCACAATCGGATAGTTATCCGATTAGCGTGGGGGGCGCAGGCCCTCGAGGAGGACGTCGAGGTAGAGCTCGGCGTATTTGGGGTTTCCGTCGCCGGAGCGGACCGCGTGCTCGACGCCGCAGAGCAGGCGGCGGACGTCGTCGGCTTCGATGCCATGGCGGATGGCGCCAGCGTGGCGGGCGCGATCAAGCAGGTCAGCGACGGCGCGGTCAAGTTCGGCCTTCATCGCCGAGGTGCGCGCGTCGGCGTCGCTGGCGGATTCCAGCACTGCGGCGAAACCGGCATCGTCCAGCGCGCGTGCGAGGGCGAAACGCAGCAAGCGGTGCAGGCCTGTGAGGGCGTTCTCGTCGGCCGCCGCGACCTGTGCCTCGCTGACGAGTTGCTGGAAGCGCTCCGCCGACAGCGCTTCCAGCAGCGCGTGCCGGTTAGGGAAATGCCGGTAGACCGTCCCGACGCCCACTCCCGCGAGCCGGGCGATGGTGTTCAGCTGGAGCGAGTCGTCGCCTGCGGCCAGCTGCTCGCGAGCGACCTGCAACACCCGGGCGCGATTACGCGCGGCATCGGCGCGCAGCGCAGTCACCCGTCCGGCTTTCGGTGTCACAGGCTCAGCCTAACGACGCCCATGTCCCTGGTAGGTTCCCGGGATGTTCTCGTTGCACGAGCCTCCGCTGTTCACTCGGCTCAAGCAGGCTCAGCGCGTCCTGGTGGCCGGAGCTGGGGGAGGCTTCGATGTGTATGCCGGGCTTCCGCTCGCTGTGGCGCTTTGGGAGCTTGGCAAGGACGTGCATCTGGCGAATTTGTCGTTCAGCCGGCTGCACGGGCTGGATCTCGAGGTCTGGGTGGATCAGGATGTGGCCGCGATCGGTCCGGAAACGGCCACCCGGGACTGGTATTTCCCAGAACGATCGCTTGCTCGCTGGCTCGAAGCCCACGACCTGCCTTCCACCGTGTACGCATTCCCCAAGGTTGGCGTAAGTCCGCTTCGCGCCGCCTACGAGGTGTTAGTGGAGCGGCTGGACATCGACGCCGTCGTTCTGGTCGATGGTGGAACCGACATCTTGCTGCGCGGCGACGAGGCGGGGTTGGGCACTCCGGAGGAGGATATGGCCAGCCTGGCCGCCGTACAGGGCCTTGAGGTGAGCGAGAAGATCGTCGCCTGCATTGGGTTCGGCGTGGATGCCTACCATGGAGTTAATCATGTCCAGGTGCTGGAGAATCTGGCGGCTTTAGACCGCGATGGAGCGTATCTGGGTGCGTTTTCCATCCCGCGCGCGAGCCGGGCATCCGAGCTCTATCTTGACGCCGTCGCGTACGCCCAGGCCGAGACACCGGCTCGTCCGAGCATCGTCAACGGGTCGATCGCGGCTGCTTTAGACGGCCAGATCGGCGATGCGCATTTCACTGCTCGTACCACCGGCAGCGAGCTGTTCATCAATCCTCTTATGACCATCTATTTCGCCGTAGACGCTGACGGGCTGGCTCGCCGCTCGCTCTACCTGGACCGCCTCGAAGGCACCACCCTGATGCGCCAGATCAGATCGATCATCCAGAGCTTCCGCGCGGAGATCACCCCACGTTCACCCAGGGCATTTCCCCACTGAACTCAGATCGCTCGCAAGAGCCTTTCCGCGAGGGTACGCAGCGCCGCGACCAGTTCGGGCGAACCCTCGACCGTGAAATCCTCGCCGAGCATTGCCAGGTAGCCGGCGAGCATCAGGGGATTGTCCGACCCTGGCTCGAACACGCACCGATCCTCACCCAGCGGCTGGATCTCGGCCGGTACGGGCAGTTTCTGGGCCACCCGCTCGGCTGGCGCGTGGACGATTACCCGCGCCCGGTAGCGCCAGGGCGCCGTGGCGACGCCGCGGGAGACGCGCGACGCGACATCGCCAGGCAACGGCCGCGGGGTGAACCGCGGCCCCGTTGGCGTTCGGGGCTGGATGCGGTCCACGCGGAAGGTACGCCAGTCGTCACGCTCCACGTCCCAAGCGAACAGATACCAGCGGCGCCTGGTGTGGACCAGACGATAAGGCTCGGTGGTACGCACCGCGTGATCGCCGTCGTGGCTGCGGTAGTCGAAGCGGAGCCGTTCATGGTCCCGGCACGCGGTCGCAATCGTCGTCAGCACGCCCGCGTCGACAGTCGGCCCTGCCCAGGGCGTCGACACCGTGTACGCCTGGAGCGCGTCGACCCGCCGGCGCAGCCGTGACGGCAACACCTGCTGCAGCTTGACCAAGGCCCGGGCGGAGATCTCCTCGATCCCCGCGACGGTGCCGCCGACGGCCGTACGCAAGCTGACCACGACGGCGACGGCTTCCTCGTCGTCGAGCAGGAGCGGCGGCAGGTTGGCGCCCGCGCCGAGCCGGTAGCCGCCGGTCACACCAGGCGTGGCCTGCACGGGGTAGCCGAGTTCGCGCAGCCGTTCCACGTCGTTGCGGATGGTGCGCGTGGTGACCTCCAGGCGGTCGGCCAGCTCGGGGCCGGTCCAGTTCTGCCTTGCCTGCAGGAGCGACAGCAGCTTCAGCAATCTGGCCGAGGTATCCAACATGCTCCGAGTCTGCCATCCAATCGCGGAAAGAACCTTTCCGCATTCCCTCGTAACGTGGTGGCATCCCAAGGAGAAGGAGCGTCCTGATGGACATTCGCCCGTTCACCATCGCCATCCCGCAGGCCGACGTCGACGATCTGGCCGACCGGCTGGTAAGGACCCGCTGGCCCGATGAACTGCCCGGCGCCGGGTGGAGCCGCGGCGTGCCGCTGGAATCCTTGAAAAAGCTGGCCACCCACTGGGCGGTGCACTACGACTGGCGCGCCGCGGAAGCGCAGCTGAACGAGTTTCCGCAGTTCACCACCGAAATAGACGGGCAGCGGATTCACTTCCTGCACGTCCGCTCCGACAATCCCGACGCGCTCCCGCTGCTGATCACGCACGGATATCCCAGCTCGTTCGCCGAATTCACCACGCTGATCGGGCACTTGCGGCAGGACTTCCACGTGGTGGCGCCGTCGCTGCCCGGCTTCGGCTTCTCCACTCCGGTACGCGAGAGCGGCTGGGCGATGAGCCGTACCGCCCGGGCCTGGGTCGAGCTGATGCGCCGCCTTGGCTATCACCGGTACGGCGTGCACGGCGGCGACGTCGGCGCCGGTGTCTCGGGCGCCGTGGCGGGCATGGACGGCGAGCATGTCGTGGGAGTCCACGTGGTGACCGACCCGCTCACGGCAGCGGCCACGGCTACCTTCCTGCCTGGCATGGCCGACAGGCTGGACCCGGCGGACCCGGTGGACAAACTGGCCCTGGACCGGATGGCAGAGTTCCAACGCCAAGGCAGCGGCTACCTGGCGATCCAGAACAGCCGCCCTCAGACCATCGGATATCTGCTCAACGACTCACCGGCCGGGCAACTCGGCTGGATCGCGGAAAAGTTCGAGGAGTGGACCGACCTGCCCTACGACCGCGACCAACTGCTCACCATCGTGAGCCTCTACTGGTTCACCGGTTCCGGCATCTCCGCCGCCCGCTTCCTGTACGAGCAGGCCCACTCCTTCGACTGGGGCGCGCCACCGGCCGTACCGCAGGGGTTCGCGGTGTTCGGCGCCGACGCCACGGTCCGCAAGCTGGTCGACCCGCCCGCAGGCGCGTACTGGGCGGAGTACGAGCGGGGAAAGCACTTCCCAGCCATGGAAGCACCGGAGGTCCTGGCCGCGGACCTGCGCACCTTCTTCGGCGAGCTGAGGTAACGGCGACCGATCCTGGCGCTCCGTCAAGTGCTGGTGGCCAGGGTATGTGCGATAATGGCACTATGGCGAAAGATCAAGGATTGCTTGAAGTCGGTAGGCGCGTGTCTGAGGCTCGTAGGGCCCGTGGCCTGAGTCAAGACCATCTTGCTGACGCCATGGGGTTGGATCGGACTGCGATCACCAAGATCGAAGCGGGCCGGAGGCAGATCAAATCTCTGGAGCTTGTGCGTCTTGCGGAGATCCTCGATCGGCCTTTGCAGTGGTTTGTGTCGGCTCCGCCTAGTGCCATCGTGAGTCGGCGCGCTGCTATAGCTGATCCGCTTGGCGATCAGAAGAGTGACCAGGCCATTGAGGATCTCGCGCGCGACGTAAGGCTTCTGGTCGATATACGTGCGCTTGTTCCTGGCGGCCATGTGGGCGCGATCAAGCCAGGTGACCAGGGCTGGGCTTCCGAGACGGCTGCGGCTCAGGCTCGCGAGGCCATGTGCCTCGATGCCGGTGAACCGATTCATGACTTGGCTGAACATGCGGAGAAGGTCGGTCTATTCTCCTTCTCATTGAGCTTGGGCGAAGCGGATGCGGACGGCGCTTATGTCGAGGTAGAGAGCGCGGGGGTCGCACTTATAAACGGGGATCTCGACCCAGGTAGAAGGCGTTCAACGCTCGCTCATGAACTTGGGCACCATCTGTTCGGCGACGCCTACTCGCTGGATTGGGGAGCGAACACCAGTGAAACTGAGAGGGCAATCGATAGCTTTGCCATTAGTTTGCTGTTCCCTCGGGTTGGGGTAGTTAAACGGTGGTCGGAGCTACGGCAGGACCACAGTCTGCGTCAAGCCGCGATTATTGTCAGCGCTGAGTATAGGATCAGCTGGACTGCCGCCTTGAAGCAACTGAAGAGCTTCGGGTTGCTCTCGAAGGACGACTACAAACTACTTGATTCGAGATCCCCCACCCGGGCTGACTATCTCGAATGCAACCTTCGCATCACGGAGGAGCTGCAGTCACCCTATATCGCTACTGGGTTCTCTGCCGCTGCGATACGCGCATATCGGAGCCATCGACTCTCGGCAGAGAGGGTGACTGAGCTGCTGCGGGGCCAGATCGAAATCGATGAATTGCCGCTGCGTGACGAGATCCCGCTGGAGGCCATGCGGGGTGAATTGCGTTGAATGGTGAGCGATATGTTATCGACAGCTCACCGCTAAACTATTTCGCACGCTCCAATCAATTGCCGGTCCTGGGCAAGTTGCTGGGCGATCGTGCGTGCTCTATTACGGGAGCTGTTGAGCAGGAGATCCTCAAGGGCGGAACCAAGTACGCGCAGCTGTATCAAGTTTCCATTCAGCCCTGGATCGCGGTCGTGGAAGAGTCGGCGCTGGACTATCTCGTCTTGTTCTCTGCGTATCATGAGCGGCTTGGCAGAGGTTCAAAGAATATCGGTGAGGCCACTACCCTGGCATATGCCGAATTCCACGGCATTACCGCGGTCGTGGATGACCGTGCCGGTCGCCGCCACGGCCTGGAGCGTGGCGTTAAGATTACGGAGAGTCTTGAAATCCTGTGCGAAGGAATTCGGGGCGGAATAATCGACGTGGCGGAAGCGGCGACCGTAGTCGATCTTTTGAGTGATCACGAAGCCTTCTTGCCGTGCGATGGGACTACCTTCTTCGCCTGGGCCCAAGCGGAAGGGCTCCTTGACTGATGGGGTAGCCCCCCTCGTGCTGTCCAGCTGCCTGGTGGGTTGGGTGCCGGTCCCAGGTGATCTATCTGAGCAAGGGTCTTCTCGGATACTGTCGGGACGCTGAGCCGTCACGATCAGAGGGACATCGTGGCCAGCGGTGAAGCGTGACCTGCTGGTCCATCGCCGAATGCTCGGGATCGCGGATCTTGCCCTCATCGGCCCGGTGCATTTGGGATGATCCACGGCGTTGTTGGTGTTCGGCGTTGATGAGTTCAAATCGCTGGACAGGAGAGCAGGATGACCGACCTGACGGATCGGACGATTAAGGCGCTGCGTTCGGAGTTCGATGAGCTCGCGGCGTTGGTGCGTGGGTTTGGCGAGGAGGATCTCGCTCGGCAGTCGGGGGCGGCGGAGTGGGATGTGTCGCAGGTGCTGAGTCACCTGGGGAGTGGTGCGGAGATCAATCTCGCGGCGCTTGAGGGGGCGGTGCAGGGGGCCGGTGCTCCCGGCATGGAGTTCATTCAGGGGGTGTGGGGGCGGTGGGACGCGATGTCGCGCGTGCAGCGGGCCGAGGGTTTCGTCACGGCGAATGAGGCGCTGGTGCGGCGCTTCGAGGAGCTGGATCCGCAGACGAGGGGGGACGTTCGCGTTCATCTCTGGTTTCCGACTGAGCCGGTGGACGTGGCTTCTTTTGGCGCCATGCGGCTTAGTGAGGTCGCTCACCACACCTGGGATGTCAAGGTCGCGTTGGACTCGGGGGCGACGCTGAATCCGGAGACCGTCGAGCTGCTGGTGGATCGTGTTGGGTCCGTCCTCGGCTTTGCCGGCAAGCCTGCGGGGCTGGGCGGCGGCCAGGCGACCGTAGCGGTGCACATCACCTCGCCAGAACGGTCTTTCGGTCTCGATATTCGTGAGGCGGTGGCCCTCGTCGATGTTCCGGATGCGCCGGACGCGGTTCTCACCGCCCCGGCGGAGTGGTGGCTGCGTCTGGTCGTTGGGCGTCACGCTCCGGAGCACACTCCGGCCGCGGTGGAGGTCACTGGCGCGGTAACCCTGGACGACTTGCGCCGGGTCTTCCCCGGGTACTGAGCCTATGGGAACGATAATGCCCACTCCCCGTCACTCGAAAGGCACCTGTGATGCGGGGGGCCTTTGTGCTGTGGGCACCGGGCTCGGCTGTCCTGTGGGAATCGCTGCCACAGGAGGGTGACTGGTCTTCGTGACCGCCTTCTGGGGAGGTTCTGTGGCTTGGGCCTCCCCTGAGGGGTCAGCGTTGGGCTGTTCTGTTTCCTTGTTGGTGGGCTCGGGTTTCTTGTAGAACGGGTGCTTGGTCTCCCAGTAGCGCCAGCCTTCCATTCTGGCGGGGACGTTGGCTATTCCGCTGGCGATTTTGACGTGGCGGCATGTGCCGAGTACCGACCAGGCTGACCAGCCGATGCGGTAGCCGAAGACGCGGTACCAGGTGTTGCCGTACATGCCTTTGCTGATCTTTCGCGTGTATTCGTGGCCGGTGAGGATCCTGTGTCGGACTTCGACGCGGGGGCGTTCCAACCTCCGAAGGTGGCGGATCACGTCTTTGGCGGTGATGGACTCTTGGCCTTCATCCTCGAACTCGAGGTAACTCATCACTTCGTGTTCCCGTAGGACCGACACCTTCATCGAGCCGCCAGGGCCGTCGACGTAGCGGGTGCGGGGTATGAAGAAGTTTCTCGGTGTGAGCCGGCCGAACTTGTAGAAGTGGCGCGGTCCGCACTGTTTGCGCTTGCCATTGAGACAGAAGCCGGCTGACTTGCAGTGCTCGTGTTGGTCGTTCTCGGCGCTGGCGGTCGCCGGGGCCGAGGTGATGACCAGAGTTATCGAAAGGAAGCCGCGCATGGTCGCCATCGCCGTTCTCCTCGCCGCGTGACGTGCCTTCGGCCGGGCGGTAGCGGCTGGGGCTTTTGTCCGGGGAATAGGCGTTGGCATATACCGTTCCTTTCGGAATGTGATTCTTGGTCGCGGCTGACGCGTAGGCCCGAATGCGACCTACTTGTCCAGTGAGCAAGCCGACGAGACCGGTATGATGCTTACAGTTGCCGCGAGCCACCTCACAACGCAACGCCGATGTGAAATTCCCGTACCGGAAAAGAGCCGGTGAAAAAGTGTCAATGTGTCAGCGATGCTCGGATCCCGGTTCGATCCGGCTTGGGTGATCACGTCTGGCCTTGATCGAGACTTCCCGCAGGCGTCGCCCGATGTGGAACGCTGGTGTGACGGTGCGTCGTGCCCGGTGGGTGTCACTACGGACAAATCCTGATGTGCGTTCTCACCCGACAGGGCTGCCACTAGGTGATCTTGTGCCGCTTGGTGTTTTGCGGCATTTTCACAACAGAGTCGCAACGGCCCTGAATCGGACAACGAGCGGCTGTGAGGATTGAGCCTGGTGAAGGAAGGCGTTGCTCCCGTTGCTAGGGTGATCGTCTGAAACGCCCGTTGTCATGACTTCAAATGTTATTCAGGAGTTCTCTTGCGCCTCGAACACCCGACAGGGAGACCAACGACTAAGGTCGATGTCACGCTCGCCGGAGGGCTGGTCGGCTCGCTGGTCATGGCCACGGGAGTGTGGCTCGTGGCCGGGAGTGGTGTGGCGACGAGTCTTGGGAACGGCGAGGACGGCAGCGAGCTTCGCGGTCTAAGGATGGTTTCGGTGTCGGCTCCCGCACCGCTCGCGCGCGTGCCTGCGGGACCCGGCAAAGTACGCTGCCCGCAGCCCACCAAGATCGTCGGCAACGCCTCGGCGCTCCAGCAGGCGATCAAGTCGGCCCGGCCGGGTGAGGTCATCCAACTGCGTCCTGGCATCTACAAGGGCAAGTTCGTCGCCCAGAAGTCAGGCACGAAGGCTAAGCCGATCTTCCTGTGTGGCACCGCCAAAGCGGTTCTGGACGGCGGCGGCATCAAGAACGGGTACGCCTTCCACCTCAACAAGGTGAGCTACTGGCGACTGGTGGGCTTCTCGGTCCAGAACAGCCAGAAGGGCATCATGGCTGACCGGACCAGAGGCTCGATCATCCAGGGCCTTACCGTGCATGAGATCGGCGACGAGGCGATCCATCTGCGCAATTTCAGCACCGGCAACATCGTGCAGTACAGCAAGATCTACAACACCGGCCTGCGCCGCGCGAAGTTCGGTGAGGGCGTCTATCTCGGGTCGGCGGAATCCAACTGGGGCAAGTACACCGGCGGGCGGATGGACCAGAGCGACAGAAACCTGGTGCGCGGAAATGTCATCCGGGCCACGGCCGAAGCCATCGACATCAAGGAAGGCACCAGCGGGGGCCGCATCGTCGGCAACATCTTCGACGGGTCCGCGCTCATCGGGGACGACGTCAACGACTCCTGGGTCGACGTCAAGGGCAACAACTACGTGATCGAGGGCAACTCCGGAAAGAAGACGCCGCAGGACGGCTTCCAGACGCACGAGATCATCGATGGCTGGGGCACCGGCAACATCTTCCGCAAGAACAGGATCGATCTTGCCGGTGGCAAGGGCGTCGGCATCAACGACACCGTGGGCGGCAACACCATCGCGTGCGACAACAAGGTCATCGGCGGCCGGCTCACGAAGAAGGGCACCTGTTCCTGACGTTGCACCTAACCCAATGCTCACCGTTACCCGGCGCCGTTAGCGCTGGTGGTGGTTCTCGCCGCGCCGGCGCCACGAACAGCAGCGGTGTTCTGGCCCCTCAGACCGTGATGACGACCTTTCCTGGGGCATGCCCCTTTTCCAGATAGCTGATGGCCGCCGGGATCTCCTCGAACGGGTAACGCCGGTCGATGACCGGGGTGATCTTGCCGCTTTCGATGAACTCGGTCAGCGCTATCAGGTTCTGCTTGTTCTCCGTGCATCGGACCACGTCCGCCAGGGCCGCGCGCTGGGAGGTGAACCCCGATAGCGCGACCGCCGAGATCATGCTTCCCATCGGTCGTATCCATCGGCCGGACTGTCCGCCGACGATGACGCGGGCGCCCTTGCGTGTCAGCGCCCGTCGGCACGCCGACATCGACCGGCCTCCCGCGACGTCCAGCAGGAGGTCGTAGCGGCGCCCATTTCGTGTGAAATCCGCGCGGGTGTAGTCGATGACGTCGCTCGCGCCAAGGGAGCGGACCAGGTCCACGTTCCTCGTGCTGCAGACGCCCGTGACCTCCCCGCCCAAGGCTCGGGCGATCTGCACCGCGAACGTTCCCACGCCCCCCGAAGCTCCGTTGATCAGGACCTGCTGACCCGGCTGGAGCCGTCCCACGTCGCGCAGGCCGATCAGGGCGGTGTTGGCCGCCATCGGCACGGCAGCGGCCTGCTCGTACGACAGGTTCTTCGGTTTCGGCGCCAGCTCACTTTCCCGTACGCACACGTAGTCGGCGAAGCCGCCCTGTAAAAGCATCGCGAACACCTCGTCGCCCGGGTGGAACTCCGTCACGTCCTTGCCGACCGCCTCGACGTTTCCGGCGATGTCCACACCCAGGATGCTGAGCTTCGGGGTGCGCAGCCCGAGCCCGTCAGGCATCAGCCGCGCGAGGTACGGCTCGCCGCGCATGTTATGCCAGTCGTACGGATTGACCGAGGTGGCGACGACCCGAACCAGCACCTCGTCGTCGCCGGGCACGGGCTTGTCGATGTCGGTGAGATCCAGAACGTCGGTTGGGCCGTACGAGCGCAGAACGAACGCCTTCATCACATTCTCCTTGTCCGCTGATTTCCCCCGAGCGTAGGAAAATCGCGCGAAAGGCTCATCGGCCGAAAGTACGCCCGATTGATGGATGATCGGCCAGCTCAGCTCCGGCTGTTCTGTCGATGAACCAGCGTCACCTCAGCCGTCACGATCGGGTCATGACCCACCAAAAGCGAGCGGCGACGCTCGCGCCGGTTGCGCTGATCACGCTCAGTTTCGTCCCGGTGGTCGCGGGCGCCATACGCCTCACCGAGCTGACGGGAGGTGCGGCGATCACGCCGGAGAACGCGCGGTTCTTCGAGGCTCCACTGCCCGTGGCACTGCACATCGTCGGCGCCAGCACGTACTGCGTTCTGGGCGCCTTCCAGTTCGTCCCCGGGTTCCGCCGTCGCAGGCCAGGCTGGCACCGCGCCGCCGGACGCCTGCTGATCGTGTGCGGACTCCTCGCCGCGCTCACAGGCCTGTGGATGACCTTGTTCTCGCCCCTCCCCGCCGGCGATGATGGTCTCCTCTCCGGTTTCCGGATCTTGTTCGGTACGGCCATGGCGGCGTGCATCCTCCTCGGCCTGGCCGCGATCCGGCGGCGGGACATCACCCGGCACCGCGCCTGGATGATCCGCGGCTACGCGATCGGCCAGGGCGCGGGCACCCAGGCGCTGATCCACCTTCCCGCGATGCTGCTCATCGGCACGCCTGTCGGGCTCACCCGAACGCTGCTCCTGGGCGCCGCCTGGGTGATCAACCTCGCCGTGGCCGAATGGATCATCCGTTCCTAACCCGGTTGGTCTCGTACGCCCAGATGGCGATCTCGACGCGATTGCGGACGCCGAGCTTGGCCATGAGGCTGGTGATGTGGGTCTTGACCGTGCTGAGCGAGATGTAGAGCTCGTCGGCGATCTCGCTGTTGGTCCGCCCGCGTGCCACCGTGGCGAGAATCTGTTCCTCCCGCTCCGTGAGCTCCTCGATCGGCCGCATCGCCGGTTCGGCCGGCCCGGAGCGGGCGAAAGCCCCTAACAGGCGAGCGGTGATGCTCGGGGCGATGAGCGCGTCGCCGTCGGCCGCGGCGTGTACGGCCTGGGAGAGCAGCGCGGTTCCGGCGTCCTTGAGCAGGAAACCCCGGGCTCCGGCCCGCAGCGCGGCGTAGACGTACTCATCGAGGTCGAACGTGGTGATGACGACGACCGCGAGCGGATCCTCCACGCCCGGCCCGGCGAGCGCGCGGGTGGCCTGGATGCCGTCGATGGCGGGCATGCGAATGTCGAACAGGCACACGTCGGGGCGCAGGCGGCGGGCGAGTTCGACGGCTCGCCGCCCGTCGGCCGCCTCGCCGATGACCTCGATGTCCGGCTGGGCGTTGAGTATCATCACGAGCCCCGTCCTGACGATCTCCTGGTCGTCGGCGACGATCACCCGGATGCTCATGTGGCCGCCCCGGCGCGAGGCAGGACGGCGGTCACGGTCCACCCTCGATCCGGGTTCGGGCCCGCCACGCAGGTGCCGCCGAGCAGGTCAGCGCGTTCCACCATGCCGATGATCCCGTATCCCGGCTGGCGAATCTGGCTGGTCTCGCCGTCGTCGCTCACCCGCAGGCGTACGGACGTCTCGTCGGCGGCGACGCTGACCTCCACGCGCGTGGCGTGGCGCGCGTGCCGCCGGGCGTTGGTGATCGACTCCTGGGCGAGGCGGTAGATCGCGGCCCCGACCGATGGCGGAACGTCGTCGACGTCGCCGAGGATTTCCACCTCGACGGACGGCCCCGAGCGGCCAGGGCTCGCGAACTGCTCGACATCGGCGATGCGTCGCCCCGGCGTCAGGTCCGCCGGTTGGTCGCGGCGGAGCACCCGAACCATGCTGCGCATCTCGGCGAGGGCACGCGACGCCTCCGCCTCGATCACCTGCAGCGCCTCGGTCGCCGCGTTCGGCTGCGCCGCCGCCGTCGCGAGGCCCGCCTGAGCTCGGATCGCCATGGCTGAGACGTGATGCGCGACAGTGTCATGCAGCTCACGCGCCAGCTGCTCACGTTCGAGCAACTTGACCTGATCGAGCTCACGCATCCTCGCCCCGGCCCGATACCGGAACGCCGCTCCCAGGGCGATGCCCAGCAGCAGGACGGTGCTTCCACCGATCACGTCGGCGATGCCGGTGGTGGTGTAGGTGGCGGCCAGCGAGAAGGAGGCCTTGGCGAGAATGACTGCCAGCCCGATCACCGCCTCGCGCCCGGATCCCCACCGGACCAACGCGTACACCAGGAGCAGCAGATACACCATCGTGTTCGTCTCTAAGGAGCCGCTGCCCGCCAACAGGTCGGCCACGCCGGGGACGCCGAAGGCGATCACGACCATCAGCAGCGGTCTGGTCCGGCGCCACAACAGGGTGGGCACCAGCCCGGCGGTGAGGATCACCGAAATGACCGGCCACGGAAGGTCTTTCCGCAGAACCCCTTCGAGCACGGCGATCGGCACCAGCAGGCCCACGAGCGCCCAGTCCCGCCACACCCGCCGCGGCGGATTGGGCGGACGAGGCTCGTCCCACACAGAACGAAGAAGGGGAAGCACCCCATCATGGTACGAAAACTCGCCTCACTCCGGATGGGCCCAAAGTATGAAAACGCCATCCGGGCAGGGCTTGCGGTTGGGATTTATGAGACGACCGTCGACTGCGCTACCGGGCGGGTGGTCGTCAATTCGCGGGGGTCGAGCACTTCGATGTCGACAATCGCGGTTCTTGACGGGTTGAGGTTGAGCCAGATGACGGGTTCGTCGCCGCGTTCCAGTTCGATCAGGTCGTATCCGGCCGAGCCCGGGGGCGCGGTGAGAAGGTTGACGCACGTGGGTGTGCAGGTGCATCTGCCCAGGTACGGCAAGGCGTCGACGGTGGCCGCCAGCGGGTCGGGCGCGAGCAGAGCGACGATGTTGGCGGTGAGGTGCGGATATACATCCCTCAGCCGTAGTTCTGTGCTGGTCATGGCAGGCCCTCCCGGAGGTGATCGTGGGTTTAGCGGAGGTATTCGAGAATCAGGACGGTGAGGGTGGCCACGGCCAGGAACGCGCCGCCCGCGGTGAGGACCGCCGCGGAGGGGGCCATGCCGGACGCGACGCTCACGATGTAGCAGCACAGCGCGAGGATAATGGAGATCAGGCCCGCAATGGTCAAGGACGTCAGTCGTGACACTTTCGCACGCTCACTTCGCTGGATCAGGTTATAGCGATGCCCGGAACCGCGCGAATGTGATGTGACGATGGTCGTCGCATTGTATTCGATGCGAAAGAGAATTATTCTCAGATCGTCGCGGTGAGCAACTGGGCGATCTTTCTACCATCGTGTGACGGTTGAGTCCACGGATCGGCTGAACTTCGGACAACAATCGCTGCCGGCGGACGAGTGTGAACGTCGCCGGACATATCCGGATGGATCCGGACGGCTCCGGATGCTTGCGGATTTTTGACACCGATTGCCCCTATGGCGGTAGCAAACCCAGAATCAGGAATTATCGGTGCAGGGCGTGCTAAGCCCCACTAGCCTGACATATGCACCGGAGTTACCGGTGTGACTCCTGGTGGGCAAGGGCTGAACGCGCCTGATGTCCCTTTTGCTTGCCGCCTGACCGTAGTCCTGAAACGGATCTTGCTCATGAGTGAAGCGAGCGCAAGTCGGTGTCATGTAGATCACTTACTTGAGAGGTCCAGGAGCCTCCATCTCGACGCGGGCCACCCGACCCTGCAGATGGTCGATCAGGTCGCCAACGATCTCATCGAGGAGCAGCAGGGGGCCAGAATCCACATCGCCTGGAAACGCCTCCCCACCTCAACCGTGTCCGAGGTCCTGAGCGGCAAGTTTCGTAAGCTTCCGGACTGGCAGTTCTTTCACACCTTCGTGGCCGTGTGCCATCGTCTCGCGGTCGCGAACGAGCTCGAGGTGCCGCCGGCGAGGGAGTTGATGGCGGAGTTCGGCAGCCTCTGGAAAGCGGCCAAACTCGAAACAGGCGGCTCCCTGGCGTACGTCAGTTCGCCACGCTGGACACCCGGGGACATCCTCGAACCCACCATCCAGGAAGTACGGGTGCAGCGAATTCCGTCCGTCCAGTTTCGGATGCCCCGAGCCTGGGGCAGGAGCGGCGCCGCGATTCTCCGCCGGGCCGGCATGGGCGACGCGAACGCGGCCTACCAGGCAGCCATTCTCCTCGCCTGCGAAGCGTCCATCATGGCCGACGACACCAACGGAAAGAACTGTCTTCTGGACATGGCCGCTTTCTGGCGCGGAAAGGCCACCGGCAAGGTCGAGAAGGCCGCCGCGCTCCGCCTGAAGGGCACCCCACTCCGGCGCGCCGCCGAAGACCTCGCACTCGGCTACAAACAATCAGGAAAGCCGTGCGTCATATTCTTCCGAGCATTCCTCCAGGTCGAAGCAGCATTGCGCGGCAACAAGGTCGAGCCCCGGCCCACCCCCAGCACAACGAACCCCGCCCCCGCCGACTCCGGTACGTAGCCCTCCCTCTTGACCTGGGAACTTGCGTAACCTGCAAGCTACGTTGCAGGTTACGCAATGACCGTGCTGATCATGCTTCCGATGTTGTTGCCTCCCTTCCAAGGAGAAGCGATCAACGACTCACCGGTTCAGGGAGCGACCTCCCATAGGGCAGACATCGGGAGCGCGCGCATCCGGTCGCCGAATGGGAGTTTTTCCTGGCCTGAGTAGAGGACGAAACCGGCGATGAGGCGGTCGCCCACCCTGTCCGCCAGGTGACGGAGGCCTCTGAAGTCGTCTGCTCGGACAGCTTCGGCTGCCTTGACTTCGATGCCGATGATCTCGCCGGATGCCCGTTCGAGGATGGCGTCGACTTCGATATTGTCGCGGGTTCGGTAGTGGTAGAGGTGGACGGGCTCCTCTGCCCAGGTCAGTTGGCGGGCCAGCTCACTCAGGGCGAAGTTCTCCAGAAGTGGGCCGATCGGGGCGGTGATTCCCGCCACGCGGGCTGGTGTGAGACCGGAGAGGTGAGCACCTAGGCCCGTATCGACCGCGAGGAGTTTCGGGGTCGCCACGGCTCGGGTGGTGGTGTTGGCGGACCAGGCCGGGATTCTTCGCACCACGTAGATCAGGTCGAGTAGATCGATGTAGCGCTTCACTGTCGTGCGGGGGAGCCCGAGGTCGTTGCTGAGGTGGTCGATGACCAACAGACCTCCCATGCGGCCGCATAGGACGTTCAGCAAACGCCGCATATCTGATGGCCGCTCAATGTCGGCCACCTGCTTCACATCCCGATTGATCAGATCGGTGATATACGACTCGAAGAATCGGGCTCGCCTCCGGTGTGTCGAGCGGTGGACGGCCTCTGGGTAGCCGCCGGTGAGCGCCCGATCGACGTAGTCGGCCCGGCGAAGCCGGGATTTTGGGACTCGGAGCTCCGGACCCTCATGGAATGCGGCGTCAATGAAACCATCGGGACAACGCTCGATCTCCCCTTGGGAGAGCGGCCAGAGTTCGATGGTCTCCGTGCGACCTGGGAGGGCGTCGGGGAGGTCGCGAAGGCCCAGAAGACGCGCCGAACCTGTCAGCAGGAAACGACCCGGTCGGGGATCGGCGTCGACTTCTCGCTTGATGGAGAGCAGGAGATCGGGCACGCGCTGGATCTCATCGATGAGGGTGAGCCCGTCGTGGTAGACGATCCCGTCCGGATCCCGGCGGGCGGCCGCGCGAACCGCCGCTTGGTCCAAGTAGATCTCACGAGAACCAGGTGACCGCTGAACGATGGCCTTCGCGAGCGTGCTCTTGCCTACCTGTCGTGCGCCATTGATGACGACGACGCGGGTGTCGGCGAGGGCTTCCATCGCCATGGCCTCCGCGCGGCGGGGAAAGACGGTCAACTCATCGATGTCCACCGCCTAAATATAGGCCGATCTAGCGCTACCGTGGTGGATCTGCCGCTAGATCAGTGGTGGTCTCGCCGTAGCATTGGTGGTGGATCTGCCGTCATGATCGTGGTGGATCTGCCGCAACATCAGTGGTGGGTCTGCCGCTGTTGCGGTGGTGGATCTGCCGGTGGTTTGGGAGGTTGGCGCACGAAGGGGCGGAGGGCCTCTGTCTACTATCCCGGTATGGGTGTGCGTGAGCTTCGGCTGGTTGTGACCGCGGACGACTACGAGAGGGCGTTGCGGTTTTATCGGGATGTGTTGGGGTTGCCTGAGTTGGCTGACTTCTCGTCGGAGGATGGGCGGGTTCGGTTGCTGGACGCGGGGCGGGCGACGTTGGAGTTGGTCGACGCGCGGCAGGCGGAGTTCATCGATCGGGTTGAGGTGGGGCGGCGGGTCGCTGGGCATATTCGGGTGGCTTTTGAGGTGGGGGATGCCGCGCGGGTGACAGCGGAGTTGGCCGAGGCGGGGGCGCAGGTGATCGCGGCGCCGACGCGGACGCCGTGGGGTTCGCTGAACGCGCGGCTTGAAGGGGAAGCGGGACTGCAGTTGACGCTCTTCGAGGAGCTGGGAGAGGGATGACGATGGTTACCGTGGGAGTCCCACCCGCCCACCCTTTGTTTGATTCCGGGCTCCGCCCGGCCCCGTTGTCGCCGTGATGACCCGCACGAAATCGCAACCGTGTGGCCGTAGGAACCGGCCGGGCTCTGCGCCCCTGAGGGCTGGGAGGCGGCCGGTTCCTGGGTTAGGGATGGGTTACGGGTAGGAGACGACCTTGGAAGGGATGGTGGCGGTGCCGAAGGCGGGGGCGCCGGTGTCGTTGATTACGTGGTTGATTCGGCCGTTGCCGCCTAGGGAGACGGAGAGGAGGCTGTGGAATTTGACGCCGGGTTTGATGGGGGTTTCGAAGACGCGGTCGACCTCGATGGTGGGGTCGACGTTGAAGTAGCAGTAGCTGCCCATGCCCCAGCCCTCGTGGACGTTCACGTTCGGGCCGACCTTGTAGGCGGCCCAGCCCTTGACGGTGCCGTTCATGTAGGCGGCCTGGTTGGGCGGGTCGTAGGCCTTCTCGTTCTGGAAGAAGATGGTGCGGCCACGCTCGCCGTACCACTCGACGTCGTACTTGCGGAAGTGTTCGACGAACAGGCCGGTCGCGAGGACGTCGTCGCCGTTCACGATCATGCCGGTTTCGGCGGTGTTGACGGTCCAGCCGATGCCCTCGCCGTGGTCGCCGCGCCAGAGCCAGGTGTGGTCGATGATGACGTCATCGCTGTTGATCACCAGGCTGGTGGTGGCGTTGCCGGCGAAGGCGCCGCCGATGCGGACGAAGACGTCCTGCAGGGTGGTGGGGTTGGCGGCGTGGTCGGCGCTGGAGCTGGCCGGGCCGACCTCGATCAGCACGTCGGACTTCTGCGGGCCCGCGTCGATGAGGAAGCCGGCCAGCTTGACGCCGTCCACGTCGGCGACCTTGATCGCGGTGGCCGCGTTGTCAGGGATGATCGTGGCCAGGCCGAGGCCGAGCACGATGGTGTTCGCCCGGTTGATGTTGATGGGGGCGTTGACGTGGTAGATGCCGGGGGTGAGGAGCAGGTTGAGACCCTGGGCGAGCGCCGCGTTGATGGTGGCCGCGGTGTCGGTCGGGTTGGCGACGTAGAAGTCGGTCAGCGGGAGCGAGGTGCCGGCGGTGGGGCCGTTGGCCCAGCTGTGGCCGCGCGCGTTGGTGCGCAGGGCGGGGACGAAGACGCGGTAGTTGCCGCCGCCGTCCACGTAGAGGTACGGCTTCTCCCGGCTGATCGGGGTGTTCTGCAGCGTGGTGTACACCGGCTCGGGGAAGGAGTTGGCGGGCGCGCCGGCGACGCCGGAGAAGACCATGTTCCAGACGCCGTTGACCCAGCTGCCGATGGTGCTGTCCCGGGTGTACCACTGCTGCTGGGAGTACGGGCCGACCGAGCCGTCGATCTTGCTGTCCGCGATGTAGCCGCCGCTGGCCCAGCCGTACCCGGTGGGCGCCAGGTTGAGGTTGCCGCGGATGTGCATGCGGCGGAACGGCGCGGCCTGGGAGACGGCCCAGCGGTTCTCGCCGCCGGTGGGTTGCACTGCCAGGTTCTCGGTGGAGCGCCAGAAGTTCTGGGTGGCGTTGCCGCCGAACCAGCCCGCGTCCACGGTCACGCCGCCGTTGATGACGACGTCGCCGGGGTTCTGGCCGAGGCCCACGATCGAGGTGTAGAAGCCGACCCGGGCGTTGACGTTGTAGGTGCCGGGCTTGAACAGGAAGGCGTGCCGTCCGGTGCCGAACTGGGCGGATTCCTGCTGGGTGAAGACGGTGTCGAGGGCGCTCTGGATGGTGGCGCTGGACATCGACGGGTCGATGACGTGCACGTTCGGCCCGAGCGAACCGCCGCCGGGGATCGGGTCTGTGGGCGTGGTGGTGGTGCGCACCGCGAACTCCCAGAGCGAGTAGCCGTAGCCGGTGGCGCGGGTGGTGCCGAGCATCCGGACGTAGCGGCCTGAGCCGCTGACGGCGTGGGACTGCACGCCGCCGGTCGCCCCGGTGACCGACTTCAGGTCGGTCCAGGGGTCGGCGCCGTTGGCGGAGACCTGGAGCTTGAAGGCGCTCGCGTACGCGGCTTCCCAGCGCAGGTCGATGGCGCAGATGGTCTGGGTGGAGCCGAGGTCCACCTGGATCCACTGCGGGTCGCTGGCCGCGCTGGACCACCGGGTGCCGTTGTTGCCGTCGAACGCGGCCGATGCGGGGAAGCCCGCGTTCTGGACGGAGGAGGCGCTGCTGGGCTTGTTCAGCGCGGCGTTGGCGGCCGGGCAGGGGTCGGTGGTGCCGCCGGGCTCGCCGTACACCTGGAATTCCCAGAGGGAGTAGCCCCAGCCGGTGGCGCGGGTGATGCCGAGCATGCGGACATAGCGGGCGCTGCCGGTGATGTCCCAGGTGTCGATCCCGCCGTCACCTCCGGTGACGGATCGCAGGTCGGTCCACGTGGTTCCGTTCTGGGAGCCCTGCACCTTGTACGCGGTCGCGTACGCGGCCTCCCAGTTCAGGATGACCCGGGTCAGCGGGATCGAGGACCCCAGGTCGACCTGGAGCCACTGGTCGGCGGTGGCCAGGCTGGACCAGCGGGTGCCGGTGTTGCCGTCGACGGCGTTGCCGGCGGCCATGCCGGCGTTCTCGACGGAGGAGGCGGTGGCGGGCTTGCCCTGCGACACCAGGGTGTCGGCGAAGGCAGGCGTGGCGGGAAGGGTGATCAGTGCCGCCACCACCGCGGATGCGGTGAATAAGGCGGCAGTTCGGGACAGACCTCTCATGCGTGTCTCCACAGCGGAAGCGGGGGGTGAAGGTCCAACAGACGCGACTTACGACATGCCGTAAATCAACACCTTATTTCGATCCTTGATTTAACTTGCGCGGCACATTGTCGTCAAGAGTCGGACTCAAATGCTCAGGTGAGCGGCCGGAGGCGCGGTCTAAACAACAGTTACGCTGTGTGGTGTTCTCTCCCTGACTGAGAAATGGCCCCCCCGATGACCGAGCTGCTGCCCGCGCTGATGGCCGCCGCCGAGCGTTTCAGCATCGCTGGGCGGGAGCTTTACCTCGACTTCCTGCCGAACCTGCGCGCCTGGCACTCCATCACCGACCTGGTCGGCGCGGTACGGCTCGGCATGTGGTTCACCCTCCCCGACGGCCGGGAGATGTCCTTCGAGGTGTCCCTCCGCCCGCACGACGACGGCGCGTGGACGATCGGCGGCGCGATCACCCTCGAAGACCAGGAATTACTCCGCCTGGAGGAGATCGAGACCGGCACGCCCGTCGCCGTCCTCAACCGGTACGCCGAGGACCTGATCATGCCCGCCCGCTGGCACCTCGACCAGGCGATTCAGAGCGCGTGCAACCCCTGAATGACCTCCCGCAGGATGCGCTCCTCCGGCAGCTGCGCGACGGTCGCGGGCGGCCGGGCCGCGATCAGGCGGAGCTCGCGGAGATCCCCCAGCAGCACGCGCACCACGTTCAGCGAAAGCCCGACATCGGAGGCGATGTCCGCCACCGAGGCCGGGGACTGGCAGGCCCGCAGGATCCGTAGCTGCTCGGGCGGCAGACCGGTCACGTTCGAGGCCGGTAGCGCCCTGACGATCGTCACCAGGTCGAAGTCGGGCCCGGTCGGGCGGGTTCGTCCCCGGGTGAGCGTGTAAGGCCGAAGCAGGGGGCGTTCGTCGGTCACGAGTTCTCTCCGCGCAGCTGGGGCGCCAGGCTTGTCTGCCGTACGCGCCGGGGCAGGCCGTCTCCCTCGGAGGGCACGGGGGTGAGCGCGGGCTGCTGCGGGATGAGCCGCTCGACCGTGTACTCCTCCGGCTCGCCCTCCACCACGATGTCCGGCGGGAGCAGCACGATCGCGGTGGTCCCGCCGTACGGGGAGGCGCGCAGCGAGACGCGGACGCCGTGCCGCTGGGCGAGGCGGCCGACCACGAACAGGCCGAGCCGGTCGCTGTCGGCCAGGTCGAACTCGGGCGGCTCCGCCAGCCGCTCGTTGAGGTGGGCCAGCTCCTCGGCGCCGATGCCGAGACCGCGGTCCTCCACCTCCAGCACGAACCCGCGCGCCACCAGCTCGCCCCGGACGAAGACCTGGGTGTTGGGCGGGGAGAAGATGCACGCGTTCTCCACCAGCTCGGCCACCAGGTGGATGACGTCGGTGACGGCGGGCCCGGCCAGCGCGGTCTCGGGCGGCACGGCGATCAGGACCCGCAGGTAGTCCTCGACCTCCTCGACGGCGGCGCGGGTCACGTCGTAGAGCGAGACGGGGTCGCGCCAGCCGCGCCCGGGCGCCGCGCCGGACATGATGATCAGGCCTTCCGCGTGCCGCCGCATGCGGGTGGTGAGGTGGTCGATGCCGAACAGCTGCTCCAGCACGGCCGGGTCGGCGACCTGCCGCTCCAGCGTGTCGAGCAGGTCCAGCTGGCGGTGCAGCAGCGACTGGCTGCGCCGGGCCAGGTTGAGGAAGACCATGCCGACGCCCTTGCGCAGCCGGGCCTGCCCGACGGCGGCCTCGACGGCGGTGCGCTGCACGGAGGCGAACGCCGTGCTGACGTCGTCCACCTCGGTGGTGTCGCGGGCCACGGCCAGCGGCGGCGTCTCGGCGGCCACGTCGACCTCCTCGCCGTTGCGCAGCCGCCGTACCACGTCGGGCAGCCGCCGGTCGGCCAGGTCGAGCGCGGCGTGCCGCAGCCCGGCCAGCTCGGTGGCGAGCTTGCGGGCGAACCGGAAGGAGAAGAACACGGTCACCACGACGGCGACCAGGCCGAGCACGCCGAGCAGCGCGGCCCGCCAGAGCACGCTCTCGGCCAGCGGTGCCGCCCGTTCGGTGATCTTCCTGGCGATCTCGCCGCCCAGCTTGTCCAGCGTGATGGAGACGGCCTCGGCGGTGGCCTGCCAGCGGGCGGCCTCGATCGGCAGCACCTTGCCCGGCCGGACGACCTCGGTGACGCCCTTCTCCAGGGTGAGATAGTCGGCGTAGATGGGGGAGGCGTTCAACGCGTCGTACGGCTGGCGCAGCTCGTCGTCGAGTTGGCTCGTTCCCAGCTGGTACAACAGTCGCCGCTGCCCCACCATCTCGGCGAAGGCGGCGCGCTCGTCCTCGGTCATCTTCCCGGCGCCGAGGGTGCCCGCCAGCAGCGCGGACTGCTGGCTGACGATCTCCCGCCCGCGCCCGACCAGGATGATCGCCTTGGTCTGGGCGACCAGGTCGATGTCGGGGGAGATCATCAGCCGGTCGTAGACCTGGAAGCCGACCTCGGCGATGGAGCTGTACTCCTCCAGCGCGTCCAGCCGGGAGATGTCCCGGTTCTCGACCTGCTCGCGCACCGTGTCCAGGCGGCTGAGCTGGTTCAGCAACTCCTGGACCCGCTCCCACATGGCCGGCGGGGTCGAGCTCTCCGCCTCGGTGGCGTGCGCGGCCAGCGCCGCGGCGGCGGCGTCCGTGGTCTCCTGCTGGGTGTCCAGGTCGGCGTGGTAGGTGCTCGTGCGGCCCAGGTAGGACAGCGACCGGAGGCGTTCGTTCTGCAGCTCGGTCAGCACGACCCTGGCGGGTGCCACCACATGCTCGTAAACCGTGCCGATGCGGATGTACTCCATGCCCGTCTGCACGCTGATCGCGGCGGCGAATCCCCAGATGACGGTCAATGCGACGACCGGAAGCAGCAGGATGGCGAAGATCTTGACGCGGACGGAACGTTTGCGGCCAGCCATAGGGGACCCCGTACACATGCGTTAATAGTGGCGAAACACTAGCAATGTGTGAGCTGGGCCACTAGGTGACTTTCTTAACGATACGACTCCTAATGCGCATAGGAGGTGCATCCAGTGTCTGATTGTAAGACAATCAGTTCATGCGTATCGTTGCCGCCGCCGTTCTCTGGGGAACCGCGGGAACCGCCGGGGCCTTCGCGAGCGCCGGATCGGTCTCCCTGGCCGCCGCCCGGCTGGTGATCGGCGGCTCCATCCTGGCCCTGCTGTTCCTCCGCTCCCGGGCCTTCGGCCGCGACCTGCTGCTCGGCGCGGTCTGCGTCGCCGCCTACCAGCTGTGCTACTTCGCCGCCGTCGCCAGGACCGGCGTGGCCATCGGCACCGTGGTGGCGATCGGCAGCGGCCCGGTCTTCACCGGCCTGCTCTCCTGGGCGCTCGACCGCACGACCCCCTCGGCCCGCTGGCTCGGCGGCACGCTCGCAGCCGTCGCCGGCTGCGCGGTGCTGGTCCTGGGCGGCGGCAGCGAGGGCGGCGCCGATCCCGGCGGCATCGGGCTCGCCCTGCTCGGCGGCCTGCTCTACGCCTCCTACGCGGTGACCGCGGCCCGCGCGATCGACCGCGGCACCCCCTCTGACACGGTGATGGGCACGATGTTCGGCGGCGCGGCCGTCCTGATGCTCCCTGTGCTCCTGCTCTCCGGCCCTGGCTTCCTGACCACGCCGTCCGGCCTCCTCACCGCCCTCTACCTGGGCGCCGCCACCACCGCTCTCGCCTACGTCCTGTACGGCCGGGGCCTGCGCACCACCCCCGTCGCCACCGCCGCCACCCTCGCCCTGGCCGAACCAGCGGTCGCCGCCCTGCTTGGCGTAGCCGTGCTCGACGAACGCCTGACCCCCCTTTCCTGGGCCGGCCTAGCCCTGCTGGCCACCAGCCTGATCGTCGTAGCTCTACCAGAACGTCGAGTCCCTCTAGGCTCGGCAGCGTGAAGCTGCGCCCCGTCTCCACCGTCGAGGCCCTCGCCGACGCCCTGCGCACGAGGGTCCTGTCCGGCGACCTGGCCCCCGGCACCTCCCTCCCCGAGCAGGAGATCTCCGACACCTACGGCGTGGCCAGGCCCACCGTCCGGGAGGCCCTGGCCGCGCTCGTGCACGAGGGCCTGCTCCGCCGCGAGCGCAACCGCAGCGCGTACGTGCCGGAGATCACCACTTCCGACCTGGCCGACCTCATGTACGTCCGCGGCCCGCTCGAAGAACTCATGGCCGAAGCTCTGTACGGCCACCGCATCCCTGAGGCGGAAGCCGCGCTGACCCGGATGGAGGCACTCCCGCCGGACGAACCCTGGGCCGAGGTGGTCGCCGAGCACATGGCCTTCCACCAGGCGCTGATCGTCGCCGTCGGCAGCCCGCGCCTGGAACGCCTCTACGCCGCCCTCGCCGCCGAGACCCGCCTCGGCCTGGTACGGCTCCGCGCGGTCTACCGCGAACGCGCCGAACTGATCGCGGAACACCGTGACCTGCTGGCCGCGATCGAGCGCGGCCCGGCCGAGGCGGCCCGGCGCGCCGTCCGGGAACACCTGGAATGGCGCAGTTGAGGCCGTCTCTTGCCGGGAACACCCGGGAGTCGTCAGAATCGCGGCCATGCACGGCAATTCAGTGCCAGAGCCGGGCACGGATTCGCGCGTGCCGGATTCATACGTGTATGTCACCGAAGAGGGTGTGACGCGTCATTATTCCGACGGCAGCGTGGAAGCGCTCGCCTGGGAGGACGTGGTCGAGGTCCGCGTCGGCGGGGCCGACCACAAGGACGCCTACGCCAAGGACAACGACGACGCGGATGTCCTCATCGTCCTCCTCGATCGGGAGGGCGAGGGTTGCGTCGTGCCCAGATCCGCGACGGACGCCACATTTCTGGCGCGCCTGCGCTACTTGCCGGACTTCGATCTGGATCGGCTGAGCTCCGCCGTGGAGACGGCACATTCCGGATATGTCGTCGTATGGCGGAGCCCGGAGCCGCCGTCGCCGCTGCCGGATCTGGAATACGACTAATGCGGTGACCACGACCTTGGCCGGGTCACCATGGCTCATCGGCCTCCGCGATTGGCAGCTTCCACCCGGCGAACATTTCTGGACATCGCGCTAGGTTCCGTGCCGTCCTGCTCCCGAGCGGAACCTTTCCACGCCGTCCAGCCCGGCCTGGAGTGAGGCCAGGCCGTAGCGGAACTCGGTGGCCATCGACTCCGCCTCCAGCGCGGAGAGGCGATCGTTGCGCAGGCACGCCTGGGGGAACGCGGCCAGTTGGGCCGCCAGGGCCTCGGCGTGCTGGCGGGTGGTGCCGCTGGGGACCACCCGGGACGCCAGGCCGATGTCCAGGGCTTCGCGCGCGGAGACCGCCCGGCCGGTGAGGATCAGGTCGAGGGCGCGGCCGGTGCCGATCAGCTGCGGGAGCCGTACCGTGCCGCCGTCGATGAGGGGCACGCCCCAGCGGCGGGAGAAGACCCCGAAGGTGGCATCGGCGGCGACCACCCGGAGGTCGCACCAGAGCGCGAGTTCGAGGCCGCCGGCCACCGCGTGGCCCTCGACGGCCGCGATGACCGGTTTGGAGAGGCGCATCCGGGTCGGGCCCATCGGGCCGTCGCCGTCCTCGGTGACTTGGTTGCCGCGCTCGGTGCCGATCGCGTGCAGGTCGGCTCCGGCGCAGAAAGTGCCCCCCGCTCCCCACAAAATCGCGACCGAGGAGGCGTCATCGGCGTCGAATGCCCGAAAAGCCGCCGCGAGTCCGGCTGCTGTTGGGCCATCGACCGCATTCCGTACATCTGGCCGGTCCAGAATCACGGTCGTCAAAGATCCTTGCCGTTCCACGCGTACCGTCATGCTCCCCGAACCTAGTTCGGGGACAAGTTCTCTGTACATCTTTGGATCGTTCCGTCAAGCGACTGGGTACCCCGGTTTCGGCCGATTGTGGACAGATGTGATCGTTCCCTTGTAGGGTCTCGATCTTTAGCATTTACCTCGGGTACCCCCCTCTCCTGGTGCATCAGAGAAATAGGTCAACCAATCGGACGGGGTGCGCGTCTTGTTCATTGCGAACAACGAGGCAGCAGGTGGAGTGTCATGAGGGTGGGGCTTCAGACGTCCGCTAAGGGCGTTCCTGAGCAGAAGGTCCGGACGGCGACCAGCATCTGGACTCGAACGTATGCGCGCGTCCTGCTGGCCGGAGACCTGGCCTGCGCGATGATCGCGTGCGAGACCGTTATCGGCGTGCGCCTGTGGCTCGGTGCGTGGATTCCGAAATACGAGGCGTTCCTGGGCTTATCCCTGGCCCTGGCATGGCCGATCGCCATGGCGATCGCCGGGGCCTACCGAAAACGGGTGCACGGAGAGGGCACCGACGAGTTTCGGGCCGTCTTCACGGGGGGCATGGGGCTCACGGCTTCGGTCGCCATCGGCGCCTACGCCACGCAGACCACCATCGCGCGCAGCTTCGTGATGGCGATGTTCCCGCTGGCCCTCTTCCTGACCTTGTATTTCAGGTATCGCATGCGTAAGCACCTGCACCGTCGTCGGAGCGACGGCCACTATGTCCGCAATGTCGTCGCGGTGGGCCATCGCGAGGCCGTGCTCGACCTGGTGATGCAGTTCCGCCGCCAGCCGCACCACGGCATGCGCATCGTGGCGGCCTGCCTGCCCAACGGGAGCAGTCTCGACGTGGACGGCGTGCCCGTGCTGGGCGACTTCACCAACGTGGACGAGGTCGTGCTGAAGACCGACGCCGACTCGGTGGCCATCCTGGCCTGCCCGGAGCTGGACGGCTCCGCGCTGCGGCGGATGGCGTGGAGCCTGGAGGCGGCCAAGACCGACCTGTTCGTGGCCCCCGCGCTGATGGACGTGGCCGGTCCCCGGATCAGCATCCGCCCGGTCGCCGGAATGCCGCTGCTGCACGTCGAACACCCCGAGTTCGAGGGCACCAAGCACATCATGAAGAACCTGTTCGACAAGGTTCTCGCCTCCGCCGTGCTGCTGGTGGCCGCCATCCCGATGCTGGCCATCGCCGCGGTGATCCGCAGCACCAGCCCGGGCCCCGCGCTGTTCCGCCAGGCCAGGATCGGGCGCGGCGGCAAGGAGTTCCGGGTGCTCAAGTTCCGCACCATGGTGCAGGACGCCGAACGCCTCAAGCAGCAGCTGCACGAGGACAACGAGTTCGACGGCGTGCTGTTCAAGATGCGGAACGATCCACGTGTGACCAGGGTGGGAGCGGTGCTCCGGCGGTTCTCGCTGGATGAGTTCCCGCAGCTGCTGAACGTGTTGCGGGGCGAGATGTCGCTGGTCGGGCCGCGCCCGCCGCTCCCCGAGGAAGTCGCCCAGTACGGCGAGGACGTGCGCCGCCGCCTGGTCGTCAAACCCGGCATGACCGGCCTCTGGCAGGTCTCCGGACGCTCCGACCTGACCTGGGAGGAGTCGGTCCGCCTGGACCTGCGGTATGTGGAGAACTGGTCGCTCATCCTGGACCTGCAGATCCTGTGGAAGACGTGGTCGGTCATGAAGAACGGAAACGGAGCCTACTAGCCGTGAAAGCCCTCGTGCTCGCCGGAGGATCTGGCACCAGGCTCCGGCCGATCACCCACACCTCCGCCAAGCAGCTGGTCCCGGTCGCCAACAAGCCGGTCCTGTTCTACGGCCTGGAGGCCATCGCGGCGGCCGGGGTCCGGGAGATCGGCATCGTGGTCGGCTCCACCCACGCCGAGATCGAGGCGGCCGTCGGCGACGGCTCCCGATTCGGCGTCGAGGTCACCTACCTGCGCCAGGAGGCCCCGCTGGGGCTCGCGCACGCGGTGCTGATCGCGCGCGAGTTCCTCGGCGAGGACGACTTCGTCATGTATCTCGGCGACAACTTCATCGTCGGCGGCATCAACGGCGTCATCGAGCGGTTCGTCCGGGATCGCCCGGCCGCCCAGATCATGCTCACCCAGGTGGCCAATCCCAGCCAGTTCGGCGTGGCCGAGCTGGACGGCGACGGCCGGGTGGTCGCGCTTGAGGAGAAGCCGCGCCGGCCCAAGAGCGACCTGGCCCTGGTCGGGGTGTATCTGTTCACCTCCGCCGTGCACGAGGCGGTCGGCGAGCTCAAGCCGTCCTGGCGGCACGAGCTGGAGATCACCGACGCCATCCAGTGGCTGATCGATCACGACCACCGGGTGGAGTCCTCCGTCATCTCCGGCTACTGGAAGGACACCGGTAATGTCGCGGACATGCTGGAGGTCAATCGGCTGGTGCTGGAGTCGGTGGAGACCAGGATCGAGGGATCGGTGGACGCGGCCAGCGAACTGATCGGCCGGGTGGTGGTGGAGCCGGGCGCGGTGATCGAGCGCTCCCGCATCGTCGGCCCGGCCATCGTCGGCGGGGGTGCCAGCATCCGGGACAGCTACGTCGGCCCGTTCACCTCGATCGCGGCCGACTGCGTCGTGGCGGGCAGCGAGATCGAGTACTCGATCGTCCTGCCCCGGGCCTCCATCACCGGGGTGCGCCGGATCGAGTCCTCGCTGATCGGCCACGACGTGGTGGTCACCCCCGCGCCCAGCATGCCCCGGGCGCACCGGCTGGTCCTCGGCGACCACAGCCAGGTTCAGATCAGCTCGTGACATGAAAGAAGGGCCCCGGATGCGTCCGGGGCCCTTCTTTCATGTCCGGGGTCAGCCGCCGCAGTCCAGCTGGCTGACGGTGGAGGTCACGTTGTAGTCGTTGTCGATGGTCACCAGCTTGTTCCCCGACCAGGCCGTGTTACGGCAATCCACGTTGAGCGGGCCGTAGTTCCAGCTGTTGTTCACGATCGCGTTGTTCCTGGCGATCGCGCCGGGGGCGGTTCTGATCTGCAGCGTGTAGGTGCCGCCGATCAGGAGGTTGTCGGTGACGACGACGCCTTCGGTGGCGTCGACGAGGAAGACGGGGGCGGTGTGGGAGGGTGCTTTGCGTTGGTCGACGGTGTTGTGGTGGAAGGTGAGGTTTTTGCTGGCGCCGACGGTTTGGATGCCGTCGGAGTGGTCGCCGGGGTTGGAGCAGAGCAGGACGTAGGAGTCGGTGATGGTGACGTTGTCGCCGGAGACGCTGAAGCCGTCGCCGTGGCCGCGGATGTGGACGCGGGTGGCGGTGAAGTTGGCGTCCAGGATGCCGGGGGCGGTGTCGCAGCGGTTCGGTGCGCCGACGGTGGAGTCCGTGACCGTGAACGAGTAGCGCTTGTCCGCGTACACGCCCATGATCTGGCCGTCGATCTGGCTGTTGCGCACGGTCACGTCGTTCGCCGTGATCAGCAGCGTGCCGGGGATGTGCACCCCGTCGAGCACCGTGCCCGGTTGGGTCACCCGGTAGGAGTCACCGTCGAAGTTCAGCGCCAGCTTCTTCAGCTGGATGCCCGGGGGCACACCGGTGCAGGCCGGGGTGGGGAAGTCGGCGCAGGTCCGGCTGCCCGGGTCCGGGGGCAGCGGGCTCGCCGTGAAGGTCGGCGTCACCTTGGGGGTGGGTGTCACCTTGGGTGTGGGCGTCGGTGTCGGTGTCAGGGTCGGTGTCGGCGACGGGGTGGGAGTGACGGTCACGATAGGCGTCGGTGTGGGCGAGGGGCTCGGCGTCGGCGTGACGACGGCCGGCTCGGCCGGGGTCGGGGTTACCACGGGAGCGGTGGTTTCGACCGGATTCGGCCGCCAGTCCATCCAGCGGAAGATCGGGTCGACGTAGTAGTGGTAGTTCTTCGGGTTCGACTCGCGGGGAAATCCGCTCTTGCCGTACCGGTAGACGCCGGTTCGTCTGGCGGGGGTGGCCATCGGGCCGGCCGCCAGGCCGGTGACGCCGGGCTTGCCGACGTAGGTGCCGTGTGTGCTGTGGTAAGAGATCGTGTACGTGGACCCCGCGCGCACCTGGACCGGCGCGCCGAACCGGGCCTCCTGCCAGCCGGCGGCCGTCTCGGCGGTGAACCGGACGCTGGCCAGCTTGACGCCCTTCGAATTCCAGAGGTTGCCGGTGTGCTTGCCCTTCTCGCCCTTGGCCTTGTAGAAGCGCACGCCGGTCACCCAGCCGTCCCGATCCACGGTGAACCGGGTGCCCAGTTCCAGCGGGGTCTTGTCCTTGTGCCGGGGCGGTTTGATCGCGGCGGTCGGCGTCCAGAAGCTGACTTCATTGACCTCAGGCGCGGCCGCTGGGGTGGCGGCGGTCAGCTTGGCGGTCTGCCCGGCCGGTCCTCCGTCGTTGCCTGAGGTGAGGAATGTCACCGAGACGGCGACGGCCACCAGCGTGCCGGACAACGCGTACGCGACGCGGGACCGTGATAACGAGCGCCGCAGGGAGCCGCGACGGTGCGAGTGTGAATGGGCCATTTATCTGACCTCCGCGCTTTGGGCGCTCGGCTCGTCCATACTTGTGTGCGTACCGGGGGACCATTGTGGCGGGTGAGGTAACGGACTCGCATCAATTTTGGCGAAATTTCCTATCATGTCGCTTTGGCTGGCCTGAACGAGGTCAACCCAAGCGTCCGTTGAGGAGTCGGTACGACGTAACCGCTGCGAAGTGAACAACGAACGGCAACGACGAACAGGTTGTGAATCTCCCCGTGAAATTGCTTGTCACCGGCGGGGCCGGCTTCATCGGCTCCCATTATGTGCGCACCGTCCTGTCCGATGGCTACCCCGCCTTCGCGGGCGCCGAAGTCACCGTTCTCGACCGGCTCACCTACGCCGGTAACCTGGCCAATCTTGCCCCCGTGGCGGGCCGTCACACCTTCGTGCACGGAGACGTCTGCGACGCCCGGCTGCTGGCCGACCTGGTCCCCGGGCACGATGTGGTGCTGCACTTCGCGGCCGAGTCGCACGTGGACCGGTCGATCGAGGGCCCTGCCGAGTTCGTGCGCACCAACGTGCTGGGCACCCAGACGCTGATGGAGGCCTGCCTGACGGCTCGCGTCGGCCGGGTCGTGCAGGTGTCCACGGACGAGGTCTACGGGTCCATCGAGACCGGCAGCTGGGCGGAGGACACGCCGCTGGCGCCGCGCTCGCCGTACTCGGCGGCCAAGGCGGGCGGAGACATGATCGCGATGGCGTACGCGACCACGCACGGGCTGCCGGTGTCCATCACCCGGTGCGGCAACAACTACGGGCCCTACCAGTTCCCCGAGAAGATCATCCCGCTGTTCGTCACCAATCTGATCGAAGGCCGCAAGGTCCCCCTGTACGGCGACGGCGGCAACATCCGGGACTGGGTGCACGTGGACGACCACTGCCGGGGCATCCAGCTGGTGGCCGAGCGCGGCGAGCCCGGGCAGGTCTACCACATCGCCGGCACCGCCGAGCTGAGCAACCTGGAGCTCACTGAGCGGCTGCTGACCGCTCTGGAGGCGGCCCCCGACATGGTCGAGCGGGTGCCCGACCGCAAGGGCCACGATCGGCGCTACTCCCTCGACGACTCCCGGCTGCGCGCGCTCGGCTACGCTCCCCAGGTGAGTTTCGAGGACGGGCTGGCCGAGACCGTGCGCTGGTATGTGGACAACCCGTCCTGGTGGAAGCCGCTGCGGTCGGGTTCGCGGTAGCCTCCGACCGCTGTCGTGCGCATCACGCTGGAGGTTCAGCACATCGCCACCACCGCTCCCCGGGCGTGGATCGCTCCTGCCCTGTGGGCGCTGCTGGTCCCGTTCGCGGCCTGGGCGGTGCTCAGGCTGACCGGCGCCGAACCGAAGTTCCGCTGGTCCCAGGCGGTGTCCTTCACCCCGTATGTGGCCGCCGCCGCAGTGCTGCCACTGGCGCTGGCCGTCGCGCTGCGCCGGTGGCCCCCGGCGCTGGCCTGGCTGGCGGTGGTGGCCATGTTCGCGGTGATCGTGCTGCCCAGGGCGCTGCCGAGCGGCAATCCAGACGTCTCGGGCCCGCGCGTCAAGGTGCTGGCCCTGAACGCCTTCAACGGCACTGTGGACGCCGGCGCGCTGATGGCCGCGATCCGCGCCATCCGCCCCGATGTGCTCATCCTGCTGGAGTACGCGCCCTGGCTGGCCGACGCGCTGACGGAGCGGGGCATCAGCGAGCTCCTGCCGAACCGGGTGGGGGAGCCGCTGGAGGATGCCTGGGGTTCCGCGGTGTTCTCCCGGCATCCGCTGCGGCCCGGCGACACCCCGATCCCGGGCGATGGACCGGCCCAGATCCCCGCCGTGGTGACCCTGCCCGGGGGGCAGGAGCTGGATGTGGTGGCGGTGCACGCGTGCGCGCCGTCGAGCGGCTGGCGGGTCGGGTGCTGGGCGTCGAGCATCCGGGCACTGCCCCCCGCCCCCGTCGGCGGGCGGTTGCGGGTGCTGGCCGGGGACTTCAACTCCTCGCTCGACCACGCCGTGCTGCGCGAGCTGATCGCCACCGGCTACCGCGACGCCGCCGACGTCGTGGGCAAGGGCCTGACCATGACCTGGCCCTACTATGAGCAGCCGCCGTTCTTCCCCAAGGTCGCCATCGATCATGTCCTGGCCGACCGGCGCATCGCCGTGCTGGGGTTCGACGCGTTCGCGCTGCCGCACTGCGACCACCGTGCGACGCTCACCGAGCTCGCCCTTCCCGAGACAGGCAGATCATGAACCCCACCTGGCTGGTGACGGGCGCCCGCGGCATGCTCGGCGCCGATGTCGTCGAGGCGCTCACCCGGGACGGCGAGCAGGTCGCCGCCCTCGGCCGCGGTGAGCTCGACCTGACCGATCCGGACGCGGTGGCCGTCGCCGTGCGGGACCTGAACCCCCAGGTAGTGATCAACTGCGCGGCCTGGACGGCGGTGGACGATGCCGAGACGCACGAGCCGGAGGCGCTGGCCGTCAATGGGTACGCCGTGCGGTCACTGGCCGCGGCCTGCGGTCCCCGGCTGCTGCACGTGTCCACCGACTACGTCTTCGCCGGCACCGGCTCCGGACCCTACCGGGAGGACGAGGCGACCGATCCGGTCAACGCGTACGGGCGGACCAAGCTGGCCGGGGAGCGGGCCGTGCTGGCGCACGGCGGCACGGTGGTGCGCACCGCCTGGTTGTACGGCGCGCACGGCCCCAACTTCGCCCGCACGATGATCCGCCTGGCCGGCTCGCAGGATCAGGTGACCGTGGTGGATGACCAGTTCGGGCAGCCGACCTGGACCGCCGACCTGGCGGCGCGGCTGCTCCAGCTGGGGCGGAGGCGGCACCCCGGTGGGATCTATCACGGCACCAGCCAGGGCAGGACCAGCTGGCACGGCTTCGCCCAGGAGATTTTCCGGCTGCTCGGCGCGGATCCGGACCGGGTGGTTCCGATCCCCTCGGCGCGTTTCCCGCGCCCGGCCCAGCGGCCGGTCAACAGCGTGCTCGGCCACGACCGGTGGGCCGCCGCGGAACTGCCGCCGATCCGAGACTGGCGGGCGGGCCTGCGGGCGGCCTGGCCGTCGCTGAACCCGGTCGCTCAGCCCGCGAGCGATCGGTAGTGGGCCAGGCAGGTGTCGTGATCCGGGAGCAGCCCGGCCGCCATGGCCTCCTTGGCGGTGGGCGCGGCGGCGTCCTTGTCCGACAGCAGCGGGGTCAGGCCGGCCGGCCAGTCGATGCCGAGATCCGGGTCCAGGGGGTGGACGCCGTGCTCCCGGCCAGGCGCGTACGGCTGGGAGCAGACGTACACGACGGTGGCCTGCTCGCTCAGCGCCAGGAAGGCGTGTCCGAGCCCTTCCGCCAGGTAGATCCCCTTGCGGGTGGCGTCGTCGAGGACCACGCTCTCCCAGCGCAGGAACGTGGGCGAACCCACCCGCAGGTCCACCGCCACGTCGAGCACGGAACCGGACACGCAGGTGACGTACTTGGCCTGGCCCGGCGGCACCGCCGCGAAGTGCACCCCGCGCAGCACGCCGCGCCTGGAGGTGGAGCTGTTGATCTGGGCGAGTTCCATCGGGCGTCCGGCGGCGGCGCGCAGGTCGGTGGCGCGGAAGGCCTCGTGGAACGTGCCACGGGGGTCGGAGTGGACGGTGGGCGTGTGAACCCACGCTCCGTCGATGCTCAGGCGGTCCATGCACGAGAGCATCGCACAGTCGTTCGTCTATGATCGCCTGGTTGTAACGCTTGAGGGGAAGGGCCCGAATAATTCGCTGGCGAGCCGTTGGTCTGGAGGGGAAATGTCGTCCTATTGCCACGCCAACCAACCCCGCCTCACCGGCGTCTTGGATACGTTGAGAAACATCAGTCACACAAGATCGGGAATGCCATGACCGTCCATGGGAACGTGCCATCCGCCGGAGAGCTCGCCGCCGTTACCTGCCGTTTGTGTGGTTCGGGCAGTTTGTCCAGTGTGGTGGACCTGGGCGCGACGCCGCCGTGCGAGCTGTTCCTGACGGCGGGTCAGCTGGATGAACCGGAGATGACATATCCATTACATTTGCGGGTTTGCACGTCCTGCTGGCTCGCGCAGATTCCTCCGCTCATTACGCCCGAGGAGACATTTACGGAGTATGCGTATTTCTCGTCGTATTCGTCGTCCTGGGTGGAGCACGCGAAGGGGTTCGTGAACGACGTGGTGGACCGGCTGCGGCCGGGCTTCGTCGTCGAGGTCGCGTCCAACGACGGATATCTGCTGGGGCACGTGGTGGACCGGGGGGTCCGTTGCCTGGGGATCGAGCCGTCGGCCAACGTGGGGGCGGTCGCGCGGGAGCGTGGCGTTCCGACGGTGACGGAGTTCCTGTCGCCCGAGGTCGGGGCACGGGTGCGGGCGGAGCACGGGCCCGCCGACGTGGTCGTTGCAAATAATGTGTACGCCCACATTCCGGATGTGGTGGGCTTCACCCAGGGCCTGCGGGCGCTGGTCGCCGATGACGGATGGGTGTCGATCGAGGTTCAGCATCTGCTGACGCTGATGGAGCTGAATCAGTACGACACGATCTATCACGAGCATTTCCAGTACTACTCCGTGGCCTCGGCACGGCAGGCGCTGGCCGGCGGAGGTCTCGCCCTGGTGGACGTGGAGCTGCTCCCGACACACGGAGGTTCGATCCGCCTGTGGGCGCGGCCGATGGAGCTGGGCGCCGCGGTGAGCGACCGGGTGGGCGAGGTGATCGCGCGGGAGCAAGCCGCGGGATTGCTGGATATATCGGGGTACGGGCAGTTCGCCGACCGCGTCGCCAAGGTTCGCCGGGATCTGCTGGCGTTCCTGGTACGGGCCGCGGACGAGGGGCGCTCGGTGGTGGGGTACGGCGCGCCGGGCAAGGGCAACACGCTGCTGAATCACTGCGGCATCCGGCCGGATCTGCTGGCGTACACCGTCGACCGCAATCCGTACAAGCACGGCCGGTTCACCCCGGGAACGCGGGTGCCGATCTTCCCGCCGGAGCGCATCGCGGCGGACCGCCCGGACTACGTGCTGGTGCTCCCCTGGAACCTGAAGGCGGAGCTGACCGACCAGCTGTCCTATGTCCGTGACTGGGGCGGCAAGCTGGTCTTCCCGATCCCGTCCCTGGAGATCGTGTGACTGCCGGGGCGCGGATGCACGCGCTGGTCCGGCGGCTGCACCCGATCTGCCGCAGCATGACCGGCGACGGCGTCCGGCGGACCCTGGAGATCATCGGCGAGAGCATCCCGCTGGAGGTGCACGAGGTGCCGACCGGCACCCCGGTGCTGGACTGGACGATTCCCCAGGAGTGGAACATCCGGGACGCGTACGTCAAGGACCGGACCGGCCGGCGGGTGGTGGACTTCGCCGCGACCCCGCTGCATGTGGTCGGCTACAGCGTGCCGGTGCACGCCACGCTGCCGTTCGCCGAGCTGCGCGAGCACCTGCACACGCTGCCGGGGCAGCCGGACCTGATCCCGTACCGGGCCGGGTACTACTCCGGGACCTGGGGGTTCTGCCTGAGCGACAACACGCTGAAGGAACTCCAGGAGGACGAGGAGTACGAGGTCAGGATCGACGCCACCCTCGCCGACGGCCACCTCACCTACGCCGAGCACGTGGTGCCGGGTCGGCTGGCCGACGAGGTGCTGATCGTCTGTCACACCTGCCATCCCGCGCTGGCCAACGAGACGCTGGCGGGCATCGCGGTGGCGGTCGAGTTGGCTCAGGCGCTGGCCGGGATCCCGGGCGGGCCGCGGCTCACCTATCGGTTCCTGTTCGCCCCGGGCACGATCGGCTCGATCACCTGGCTGGCCCGCAACCGGGACCGGCTCGGCCTGGTCAAGCACGGCCTGGTGCTGGCTTGCGCGGGCGATCCCGGGCCGCTGCGGTACAAGCGCAGCCGGCGCGGCGACGCCGCCGTGGACCGGGTCGCGGCGTACGCGCTGCGCGAGCGGGAGCACACGGTGGTGGACTTCACCCCGTACGGCTACGACGAGCGGCAGTTCTGCTCGCCCGGATTCAACCTGCCGGTGGGCCTGCTGACCAGGTCACCGAACGAGGGGTACCCCGAATATCACACCTCGGCGGACGACCCCGAGCTGGTCACGCCCGACGCCATGGCCGACACCCTGGCCGCGGTGCGGGAGATCGTGGAGGTGCTGGAGGGCGATCGCGTTTACCTGAACCTCCAGCCGTACGGAGAACCGCAGCTCGGAAAACGGGGACTTTACACCTCACCGAGTCTGAACCGCGACAACAAGCAACACCAGATGGCGATCTTATGGATACTTAACTATTCCGATGGTGACCACAGCCTTCTGGACATCGCCCAGCGATCGGAGATCCCGTTCGCCGCGCTGGTGGAGGCGGCCGAGGCCCTGACCGAGGCCGGTCTCCTGATCGAGCAGTCACCAGAGGGCGGGGAGCGAATATGACCGAGGCCACCAAGGCCGTAAAAGCGCCAGAATCCCTCAAGGTAGGCGATCTGGTCGAGGTGCTCAGCGCCGAGGAGATCCTCGCGACGCTGGACGAGCAGGGGGAGCTCGACGGGCTCCCCTTCATGCCGGAGATGCTGGACTACTGCGGCAAGAAGCTCACCGTCTACAAGGTCGCCCACAAGCTCTGCGACACCATCGAACGCACCGGTCTGCGGCACATGCCCGACGCGGTGCACCTGACCGGGTCCAGGTGCGACGGCGGCGCGCACGGCGGCTGCCAGACCGCCTGCCTCTTCTACTGGAAGACCGCCTGGTTGCGGAAGGGGGAGGGCCCCGCGGACGACCCGCCGCCGCGCCGGTCTGGGCCGGTGGACGTGCAAATCCTGCACCGCAACACCCTCCGCGAGCCGTTCCCCGACGGCGCGCCCCGCTACGCCTGCCAGGCCACCGAGATCCTCCGCGCCGCCCCGGAGCGCCTTCCGCTCAAGGACTTCCGGCAGTACGCCTGGGACGTGCGCTCCGGCAACGCCACCGCCTTCGAGACCTTCCGCGCCTTCCTGATCGGCCTGTTCAACCGCCTGCAGAGCCTCAGCCGCCGGGTGCTGCCCAGACGGCTGTGGATCAAGGGCGGGCTCGAGTGGGGTTTCCTCAGGGGCACCGCCGTCGGCGGCACCCCCGTGCAGACCCTCGACCTGAAACCGGGCGAGCTGGTCCGGGTCAAGTCCAAAGAGGAGATCGCGGCCACCCTCGACCCGCAGCTGCGCAACCGCGGCATGGGCTTCGAGGTGGGGCTGACCCGGTTCTGCGGCCAGACCGCGCGGGTGATCGGCCGGGTGGAGCGCTGCCTGGACGAGCCGACCGGCCGGATGCTGACCATGAAGACGCCCTGCATCGTGCTGGAGGACGTGGTCTGCCCCGGCGTCCCCAACATGAACTGCCCCCGCGGGCACCTGCCGTTCTGGCGCGAGATCTGGCTGGAACGCGTCGAGCCGCGCTGACCCACGAAAAGATCCACCCCCGAGGAGAGCACAGATGTTAGTGTCCATCGGCCTGCCGGTATACAACGGCGCCGACGTCATGGAAGGCGTGGTCCGGTCGGTCCTCGCTCAGCAGCACGGCGACATGGAGTTGGTCATCACCGACAACGCGTCGACCGACTCCACCGAGGAGCTGTGCCGCGGCCTGGCCGCGGAGGACAGCCGCATCTCCTATTTCCGCCAGCCGGAGAACCTGGGGATGCTGCGCAACTTCGACTTCGCCATCCAGAACGCCAAGGGCGAGTTCTTCCGGTGGATCGGGGACGACGACCGGCTCGACCCCACCTACTCCACCAAGTGCCTGGACGCGTTCGCCGCCGATCCCCGGCTCCTGATGGTCACCACCCAGATCTCCTACACCGACACCCGGGACGGCATCGTCCGCACCGAGCGGTACGAGGAGGCCGCGCCGGGTTCCGGCCTCAACTCCGATGATCCGGCGGAGCGCGTCGCCGAGCTGTCGCGGCTGCTCAACGAGAGCTATCTGATCATCGACCCGCTGTACGGCATGGTCCGCCGCGCCCAGGTGGCCGCCATGTCCCCCCGCCGCAACATGCCCAGGGAGGATCAGGTGTTCGCCGCCCGGCTGGCCATGGGCGGACCGTGGGAGCACATCAACGAGGTGCTGGCCTCGCGGCACTGGGACATCAAGCACCGCGGCAAGCTGGCGCGCCGCCTCGGCGTGCCGACCTGGAAGGGCTACTGCTCCACGCTGCTCCAGTGCCGAGAGACCCTCTACTGGGCCCGCGCCCAGGTCGCGGACGGCACGCTGACGTCCGAGCAGTATCGCCAGATCCGGGGCGCGGTCGGCGGGCTGTACGTGCGCAGGCACCGGCAGACCGCGGCGCGCCGGGTCCGCAAGGTCGCCAAGATGGCCTTCGGCCGCTCCTGACCTGGCGAAGTTCGCCGGATCGCCAACCTCCGCCGGACCCGCCGCGTCATCGATACGTCATGTCCGAAAGTGGGGAGACAGGGTAGTCTCCCGATTCCGTCCCCTGGAGATCGTGTGAAGGTCGTCCTGTTCTGTGGCGGGTACGGCACCCGGATGCGCAGCGGCGCGCCGGGTGACGTCCCCAAGCCGATGCAGCCGGTAGGTCCTCGACCCCTCATCTGGCATGTGATGCGGTATTACGCGCATTTCGGCCACACCGACTTCGTGCTGTGCCTGGGGTATGGCGCCCACTACGTCAAGGACTTCTTCCTCCACTACGAGGAGACCGCGTCCAACGACTTCGTCCTGCGCGGCGGCAAGGTGGAGATGCTGTCCACCGACATCTCGGATTGGTCGATCACGTTCGCGGACACGGGCATGGACTCGCCGATCGGCGAGCGGCTGCGCCGGGTGCGCCAGTATGTGGCGGACGAGGAGATGTTCCTGGCCAACTACGCCGACGTGCTGACCGACGCCCCGCTGGACGAAATGATCGCCAGGTTCGCCGCGTCCGACGCCGGCGCCTCGATGACCGTCGTCCCCCCGTCGGACACCTTCCACTGCATCGAGATCGGCGAAAACGGCCGGGTGGGCGGCATCACGCCGGTCAGCGACATGCCGTTGTGGGCAAACGGGGGATATTTCGTCCTTCGGCAGGAGATTTTTGATCACATTCCGGAGAACGGCGACCTGGTCGCGGACGGCTGCGCCGAACTGGCCAAGCGCGGCAAGCTCCTGGGCTACCCGCATCGCGGCTTCTGGCGGCCGACCGACACCGTCAAGGAACGCGTCGCCCTGAACGAGGAGTACGCGCGCGGCGAGCGGCCGTGGGCGCTGTGGGAGCGCGCGTGATCGGCCTCCGCCCGACCTCCGTGACCGCCGTCGCCGCGCTGGCCGCGCACTGCGACGACCTCGCCATCGGCGCCGGCGGCAGCTTGCTCACCCTCTGCGCGGCCCGGCCGGGGCTGCGGGTGGACGCGCTGATCCTGTCCGGCGGCGGCACCGAGCGGGAAGACGAGGAGCGGGCCGCACTCGCCGCGTTCTGCCCGGACGCCGACCTGCGGATCACCGTGCTCAAGATCCCGGATGGGCGGCTGCCCGCGCACTGGGAGGAGGCCAAGGACGCGGTGGCGAACCTGCGCGGCCAGATCGACCCGCAGCTGCTGTTCTGCCCCTGGCGGGGAGACGCGCACCAGGACCATCGGGGGCTGGCCAAGCTGGTGCCCACGGTGTTTCGCGATCATCTGGCGTTGTCGTACGAGATCGTCAAATGGGACGGCGACCTGGCCGCGCCCTCGGTCTACCAGCCGCTCACCCCCGAGGTCGCCGAGGCCAAGGTGAGCCTGCTCCAGCGGCACTACCCGTCCCAGCGGAGCAAACCGTGGTATGACCGGGAGGCGTTCCTCGGCCTGGCTCGCATCCGCGGGATCGAATGCCACGCCCGCTATGCCGAGGCGTTCCATGCCAACAAACTGACTCTCGATCTGGAGAACTGATGCGGGTACTGCTGACCGGCCACCAGGGCTATCTGGGCAGCGTGATGGCCCCGGTGCTGACCGCCGCCGGGCACGAGGTGGTCGGTCTGGACTCCGGCCTGTTCGCCGACTGCCTGCTCGGACCCGCGCCGGCGGAGGGCCCGTCCCTCGCGGTGGACCTGCGCGACGTGCGCCCCGAGCAGCTGGCCGGCTTCGACGCGGTCGCCCACCTGGCCGCGCTGTCCAACGACCCGCTGGGCGCGCTGGCCCCCGAGCTCACCTACGACATCAACCATCACGCCTCCTCCCGGCTGGGCCTGCTGGCCAAGGAGGCCGGGGTGAGCCGGTTCCTGTACGCGTCCACCTGCTCGGTCTACGGCGCCTCCGGCGGGGACGACCTGCTCGCCGAGGACGCCCCGCTGCGACCGGTCACGCCGTACGCGGAGTCGAAGGTCCGGGTCGAGGACGATCTGCTCGCGCTGGCCGACGACGACTTCACCCCGGTGTTCCTCCGCAACGCCACCGCGTTCGGGTTCTCGCCCCGGCTGCGCGCCGACATCGTGCTGAACAACCTGGTCGGGCACGCGTACCTGTCGGGCCAGGTCAAGGTGCTCTCCGACGGCACGCCGTGGCGTCCGCTGGTGCACGCCCTGGACATCGCCGAGGCGTTCGCGGCCGTCCTGAGCGCCCCGAAGGCCGCGGTGCACGGCCAGGCCTTCAACGTCGGCACCGAGCAGAACAACCTGACCGTGGCCGAGATCGCGAACGAGGTGGTCGAGGCGGTGCCCGGGTCCGTGCTGACCATCACCGGCGAGGCCGGCGCGGACCCACGCTCCTACCGGGTGGACTTCGGCAAGATCAGAGCCGCCCTGCCCGGCTACGAGGCGAGCCGGACGGTCAAGGTCGGCGCGATCGAACTGCTGGACGCCTACCGGCGGCACGGGCTGACCGAGGACGCCTTCGCCAACCGGTTCACCCGGCTGGCCCGGCTCTCCGCCCGGCGCGTCGACGGCACGATAGACGACACGCTCCGCCCGTGACTCCCGATCGAAGCACTGACAGCACCATCCAGAGCCCTGACCAGCTCACCTCGGGTTCGCTGCGGCGCAAGGCCGGGCGCGGGCTCGGCTGGAGCCTGCTCGGCAACCTGGTGATGAAGGCGGGCTCCTTCGTCATGGGCCTGATCCTGGCCCGTCTGGTGGCTCCCGGGGAGTTCGGCGTCTACGCGGTCGCGCTGGCCGCCACCAACATCGTGATGGTGATCAAGGACCTCGGCATCATGGCCGCCACCATCCAGTGGCGTGGCTCCGTCGAGGAGATGGCCCCCACCGCGACCCTGCTGAACCTGTTCTCGGCGACCGCGCTGTACGGCGCGTTCTGGGTGGGCGCGCCCTACTACGCGGCCGCCGCGGGCAGCCCGGACGCGACCCCGGTGGTGCGGCTGCTGACCGCGGTCATCCTGGTCGAGGCGATCACGGCGGTCCGCACCGGCGTGCTGCTGCGCCGGTTCCAGCAGGACAAGAGCAGCATGGCCATCCTGGCCGGGTTCGTGGTCAACGCGGCCCTGGCCATCTCGCTGGCCGCCGGGGGGGCCGGGCCGTACAGCTTCGCCTGGGGTCAGGTGTCGGCGGCGGTGGTGACCGGGATCCTGGTGCTCTTCTGGGCGAGGATGCCGTTCCGGATCGGCTTCGACCGGCCCGTCGCCGGGCGGCTGCTGCGCTTCGGCCTCCCGTCCGCGGCCGGCATCGGCCTGGAGACGCTGCTGGTCAACGTCGGGTACGTCATCGTCGGCAACATCATGGGCGAGGCGCCGCTCGGCTACTACATGCTCGCCTTCAACGTCTCCAGCTGGGTGCCCGGCCTGGTCGGCAGCGCCATCCGGCAGGTGTCGCTGGCCGGATTCTCCCGGCTGGCCGAGGGCGAGGACGACGAGCTCTCCCGGGGCGTGCAGAGTTCGGTCACGCTGCTGTTCAGCGGCGTGCTGCCGCTGGCGCTGCTGATGGGCGCGCTGGCCCACCAGATCGTCTTCGTGCTGTACGGCCCCGTCTGGGACCAGTCGGCCGGCGTGCTGCGCTTCCTGGCGCTGCTGATGCTGGTCCGCATGCTCACCTCCTTCGCCCTGGACATCCTCAACGGCCAGGGCGCCACCCGCGCCACGGTCTGGATGAACATCGGGTACGGCGCCGTCATGGTGCCCACCGTGATCGCCTGCACCCACCTGGACGGCATCAGGGGGGCCGCCGTCGGCCAGGCGGGGGCGGCCCTGCTGGTCGCGCTGCCGCTGGCCGTCGTCGCGGTGAGCCGGACCGGGATCACGCTCAAGCCGATCCTGCCGGCCCTGATCCGCCCGCTGTTCGGCGGTCTGGCCCTGCTCGCGGTCGCGCTGCCGGTGGCCTACCTCACCGCGGGCAACCCGTTCGTCTCGCTGGCGCTGGCCGGCGGCGCCGGTCTGGCCACGTACGTGGCGCTGGTGGTGCCGTACGAGAAGATCAGATCTTTCGGCGCTCGGGCGACCCGCCTGATGACCTCCCGCTGATCCTGGCCCAGCGGGCCAGGATCGCGGCACGTAGCTCCGGCCAGGTCCGGTGCCGCTGGAAGGGCAGCTCGAACACGGCCGCGAAGCCCCGGGCCACCAGCAGCGCCACCGGCACGCACAGCGCCAGGGTGGCCAGGAAGGCGGGCACGCCCGGCGTCGTGTTCGGCGCGATCACCAGCGTGTGCAGCGTCACCACCAGCGGCGCGTGGGTGAGGTAGAGGCTGTAGGAGTAGGAGCCGAGCGAGCGGAGCGGCCGGGTGTCCAGCAGCCGGACCAGCCGGCCGGGGCGGCCGGCCGCGATGGCGGCCAGCAGGCAGCCCACGGCCGGTCCGAGCGCCAGATCCACCCAGTAGAAGTTCTGCACCGTCCACACCGAGCCGCGCAGCACGATCAGGGTCAGCACCGGGACGGCCGCCAGCAGCGACAGCCAGCCCCACGGCACCCGGAGCCAGCGCCCGCCCGCCACCCCGGCCGCGACCGCGCCGATCGCGAACAGCATCGCGAACTGCGGCGTGAACCGCATCAACAGGTCCACCGCGGGGACCGAGGGCGCGAGCAGGCCGATGGCGGCCACCACCAGGCCGACCGCGCCCAGCATCGCCGCCACCCCGGCCCTGCGCACCAGCAGCAGGAGCAGCGGGAAGACCAGGTACAGCTGGGCTTCGATGGCGATCGACCAGAACGCCCCGTTCGGGCTGGGCGAGCCGAACACGTCCTGGATCAGCAGCCCGTAGAACAGCACCGACTTGGCCGTGGGAGGCCCCTCACCGGGCTGTGGCACCAGCGTCCAGGCGACCGCCAGGCTTATTGCCAGCGCCGGCCAGTACGGCGGCAGGATGCGCCACAGCCGTCGGTGCGTGAACCGCCCCAGGCCGCCCAGCTCCCAGCTCCTGCGGGCCGGAGCGACCGCCAGCGAGAAGCCGGAGAGCACGATGAACACGACCACCGCGAAGTGTCCGTAGAGCAGCCAGGAGGCCCAGCCGGGGCCGGTGTCGCGGGGAAAGCCGGGGAACGTGGATAACCAGCAGTGGTGCAGGACCACGAAAAGGGCGGCCAGTCCGCGGATGCCGTCCAGGCCCACGAGGCGGCGCTGCGCGGGGGCGGTCGGCGGAGCCGTCCCAGTTGCCAGCCGATCCGCAGCAGACGTCATCTGATCCTCTTCCCCCGAGTGCGATTTCTGGCCTCGAAGGGTCTATCGGCAGGGGAGCCTGCGATGTAACGGTTGTGGAGAGTGCATAGAGTGGAGGTAAGCAGACCGTTCGGAGATGGTCATCGGGTGGTAGATGGATAGTATACGGAACGTCTGTGATCGATTACTGCTCGGTTACGAATGTAACGATCAAGGAGTTGTGGGCGATTCCAACCGTGTAGGGTCGGGGCCGCCCGAGGCGCTCCCGTGCGCCATGACCTGGGCGGGGAAACTATGGATTTCTGGAAGATAATCCTCAGCCTGACCGCACGGAAGCTGGTGGGACCGCCACTGGTGCTCCTTTCGCTTGCGGTGGCTGCGGCGACTTTTTACTTTGTACCGGTCCATTACACGTCTAACGTCCTCATGGTGCTGACCACATCGGCCAAGGGGGTGTCCACCGATCCGACCAAACCGGCCGGTCTGACCAACCCGTTGCTCCAGTTCACCGACGGGCTCAAGACGACGGCGAGCATCATGATCCAGTCGATGAACGCGCCCGACATCCGGCGTTCGCTCGGCGCTCCCGTGGGGGGACCCGTCGACCTGGTGATCGACGACGGGCGCACCAACCCCGATCTGCTGGACCTCTCGGGGCCGTACATTTTCATCTCGGTGGACGCGCCCACGGCCGAGCAGGCCAAGTCCGTGGTGGACAAGACCCAGGCCCTGATCCGGAGTCAGCTGGACACCCGCCAGAAGGGTCTCGGCGCACCGCGCTCCACCTTCATCACGGTGGCCGAGGTGGTCCCGGTGTCGGTGCCGGAGCTGCAGTTGGGCGGCAAGTGGCAGGGCGCGATCGCGGCGTTCGTGCTCACCCTGGCGGGCACCTTCGGGCTGGCCTACGCGGTGGTCCGGTCGCGGCTGCCGAAGCGGCCGACGGTGCGGACGGTCGCGCGGCCGACCCGGGCCGATCCGGTGGTCGTGCCCGGCGGCTTCGCCGACATGGACGACGTCACCAGCACCATGCAGTGGCGGGCGGATCAGGTGATCCGCAAGGCGCACCCGCCGATGATCACCAGTGGGTCGGTGACGCGGGTGGAGGAGGAGCCCCGCCCGGTTGTCCGCAACGACCCCGTCCACGTCGACAACGACGACTACACCGTGGTGGTGGTCGTGTCGGACGCGGCCTCCGACGGGGACGAGGCAGGGGTGGGCGGCAGGGCCGCGCAGAACGGCAACTCCCCCGACGACCACCGGCCCTCCTGAGCCGGCTGGCCGTCTTATCCCTTGGCTACCTGGACGCAGCGGAGCTCGGCCGCCTGGCGGATCTCCAGGGGCGTTCCGGAGTGCGAGGAGATCATCATCCCGACCGCGTCGGAGCCGAGGCGGTCGGCGAAGGCCATGGCCGCCGCGTGGTCCATCGGCGAGCGGTCGTAGCTGCTGTGGCAGACGGTTGGGCTGGCCGGGGGGCGGCGGCCGAGCACTTCGTCGGCGTAGACGCCGTACACGATGAATTCTGAGACGTGCAGCTGGGAGTTGAAGGCGTCCACCCAGGGCCGGCCGGTGGTCTCACTGATCCTGGCCTGCATGCCGCGCACCACGGCCGGGTCCCAGAACACCAGCGCGTCCACGTAGTCGGTCAGCGGCGGGGGCGGCGCGGGCGGCAGGCCGAGCAGGTCCCGGGCGACCCGATGCCAGATCACATGGCGTGCCATGTCCGCATGGACCGCGTTCTCCTTGCGGAACAGCGACAGCGCGCCGTCCGTGCGGAAATTCTTGACGTGGACCGGCCGGACCAGGCTCACGTCCGAGTCGGCCAGCAGCACGGCGTCCGCCTCGATCAGCCCGGCGGCGGCGATCTTCGCGGTCTGCTGCATCACCCAGCCGCGGACCGGGGGCCACGGCCGCGCCGCGTTCAGCCACACCCCGCCCGGCATCCGCCAGTAGCGGCGCGGGATCAGCTCCGGGTGCGTCCAGATCCGGCAGCGCGGGCCCGCGTACCGGGCGAAGGCGCTCTTGTGGGCGGCCGGGACGATCACATGGTGCACGGTGTCGTCGGAGGTGAACTCCAGCACGGACCGGTGCAACTCGGCGAAGAACTCCCCGTCGGGCTTCCAGGTCGGCGTGACAACGGCCAGCTCGGTCATGGCCGGTGGTCTCCCGTCTTCTGCGTATATGGTGACTTGATCGAACATCTCCCGTGATGGAAGGCTAGGCTACGCCCCTAGGGCGGCCCCTCATCAGCTATCGGCACTACATCTGACTCGTTACGCATGGCCGTAACACCACCCGCATCCCATGGCGATAGCCAGTCAAGGTTCGGGGAAGGAAATGACATGGACTTCTGGGGGACGGTCCTCGTCCTGTTTAGGCGGTGGTACGTCGCCCTTCCCGTGTTGCTGCTCGGCGTCGGCGGCGCGGGCCTGGTGTATACCAGCATTCCGCCGACGTACCTCTCCAACGGGGTGATCGTGCTGAGCATCCCGAAGACCGGGGGAACGGTCCCGCCGAACCCGAAACTGCCGAATCCGATCATCAATCCGCTGCTCAACTTCGACTACGGGCTGAACATGACCGCGTCGATCCTGATCCAGGCCATGGGGGCGCCGGAGATCGCGGCCGAGCTGGGGGTCACGCCGGGGGATCCGACCTCCTACAAGGTCACCAACGGCAGCACCAACCCGGAGAGCATGTCCAGCGGTCCCTTCGTGTTCGTGGAGGCGGAGAGCGACAGCCCGGAGGGGGCCCGCGACATGGTGGCGCGGGTGCTGGCCAGGACCCGGGTGGAGCTGCTGAACAGGCAGACCAAGGTGGACGCGCCGCCGGCGACCTTCCTCACCGCGATGGACGTGGTGCCCCCCACCACGCCGCAGCCGGAGCACGGCAGCCGGGCCAGGGCCGCCGCCGCCGCGGCCGGGGTGGGCGCGCTGCTGAGCCTGTGGTCCTCCTTCGCGCTGGAGAGCTACCTGGTTCGCCGGGCCATCAGGCGGGCCGTCCGGAACCCCGCTCCCGCCTCCGCGAAGTCCCGTGACGCCCAGCCCTCCGGTGTGGCCGGATGACGACGATCGCCTCGCTGGACACCACGTTCGAACGGCGTGCCGACGGCGCGACCCTGTTGGGCGTCTGCGTGCTGGTGCTGCTGCTGACCCCCGCCCGGCTGGTCCTGCGCGGCCTGCCCATGTCGCTGACCATGTCCGACGTGCTCGGCCTGTTCACCCTCACGATGTGGATGTGCGCCCACCTGACCACCACCCTCGGCATGGCCAAGGGCGGCAACGCGGTCCGCCGCGGCATCTTCGCCTACGCGCTGGCCATCGTCTTCCTGTACGGCTATGCCGCCTACGGCTACCTGCCCAGCGACGAGCTCAACTCGGCCGACCACTCGCTGGTGCTGGCCCTGGCCAACCTGGGTCTCGCGCTGGGCATGTGCGACGCGGTACGCGGCCGGGAGCGGCTGGACTTCGTGCTGAAGGCCCTGGTGGTGGCCGGCGTGGGGATGGCGGTCGTGGGAGCGATCCAATGGATCTTCGGGTTCGACCTCACCGGCTACATGAAGTTGCCCATCCTCAGCTCCAACGACGTGGAAGTGCAGGCCGTGGAAGCCCGGTCGGGCATCCAGCGGGTGCCGGCCACCACCGGACATCCGATCGAGTTCGGCGTGATCATGGCGATGATCCTGCCGTTCGCGATCCACTACGGCTTCCACGCCCGGGACCGCGGCGAGTCGCCCCGGCGTTGGTGGGCCGCCGCCGCGGTGATCGCGGCCGGCCTGATGTTCGCGGTCTCCAGGTCCGGCGTCCTGGCCGTCATCACGGTCGGCTTCGTGCTCTTCCTCGGCTGGCCCAACCGCCGCCGGTTCCAGTCTCTCGGCGTCGTCGTCATCTTCCTGGCCGTGGTGAAGGTGCTCTTCCCCGGGCTGCTCGGGGCCTTCTACACCCTGTTCACCAACATCGGCAGGGACGACAGCATCCGCTACCGGGTGCACGACTACCCGAACGCGATCGAGGAGTTCTGGCGCAGCCCCTGGTTCGGGCGCGGCATCGGCACCTGGTACGCCCCCAAGCACCAGGTCTTCGACAACCAGTATCTGCTCTCCCTGGTCGAGGCCGGCGTGCTGGGCATCGCGGCCTTCGTCGGGCTCGTCCTGATCGGTGTGTACGGCGCGGTCAGGGCCCGCTACCTCAGCCACGACCCACGCGACCGCAACCTGGCCCTGACCCTGGCCGCGGCCACGATCGTCCCGCTGGGCGGCGCGGTCACCTTCGACCTGCTGGCCTTCCCGCAGATCTCATCCCTGATGTTCGTCATGGTCGGGGCCTGTTGCGTGCTGCTGCGCATCGTCGAGGACGACCGCAGGGCGATGGCGCGCGCGCCGGAGGACACGAAGGCCCACCGGGGGTTCAGTCGTGTCGCTCAGGGGGCGGAATAGGGCGGCCCGTGTCGTCCCAGACGTTGCCCTCGTTCCTGGTCATGATCGAGCGGGTGCTGAGCAGGATCGGGCAGTCGTACGCGGAGTGCCGCCCGAACCGGTTGCCGGCCACCTCGATCCCGGTCAGCGGGCCGTTCAGCACGGTGTGGTCGAAGTTCAGCACGCAGGCGCCGCCGTCCAGCAGGTTGTTCAGGACCCGGGTGTCGTGCGCCGAGGTTTGCAGGGCGGCGTTGGCCTGCTTGGTGGTGGACATGTCGATGGTGTTGTGCCGCAGCGTGACGTCGCGTTCCCCGGCGAAGGACTGCACGCCGTCGTTGTGGGTGGGGCCGCCGTTCTGGTTCGGATCGCGGTCGAACCAGGTCAGGTCGTGGATGTAGGAGTCCTGGATCAGGGTGTGGCTGTTGGCTTTGACGCCGTCGACGCCGCCCCGGATGTCGGCCCGGTAGATCCGGGTGCTCTTGGTCCACAGATCGTCGACGGTGGCCGACGGGTGGGAGGGAGCGAAGTCGGAGGAGACGACCACGGTGTTCCGGCCGCGTTCGGTGTCCAGCAGGGCCGCGTTGCGGTCGGTGGCGCGACCCCGGAAGACGCAGTCGCGGAAGGTGACGTTCGATCCGGTGACGGTGACGAAACCGTGGAAGTCCTTGCCGGTGATGACCAGGTTGTCGGCGCTGATGGTCTGGTCGCCCGTCACGACGGTGAGCCGGGTTCCCGTGGGCACGCCGGTGCTGTCCGCGTTCGGGTAGCCAACCAGAGCGGTCGGCGGTTCCTCCGACCGTGCGGCGGGCTCGGGTGACCCGGATGACCCGGCCGGTTTGGTGGTGGCGGGCGGGTCGGCCAAGGAGCGTCCGCCGTCGGAGCCGCAGCCGGTCAGCGCCGCCGCGACCAGGAGGGCGGCGGTCAGGTGGGGCATTCCAGCGGGCCCACGACGGCGGTGACGTTGTAGTTGTCGTCGATGGTGACGAGCTTGTTGTCTTCCCATGTGGTGTTCCCGCAGTCGATCGAGGCCGGGCCGAAGTCCCAGGACTCGTTGACCACGGCGTTGTTCCTGGCGATCGCGCCGGGGGCGGTTCTGACCTGGAGGGTGTAGGTGCCGCCGATCAGGAGGTTGTCGGTGACGACGACGCCTTCGGTGGCGTCGACGAGGAAGACGGGGGCGGTGTGGGAGGGTGCTTTGCGTTGGTCGACGGTGTTGTGGTGGAAGGTGAGGTTTTTGCTGGCGCCGACGGTTTGGATGCCGTCGGAGTGGTCGCCGGGGTTGGAGCAGAGCAGGACGTAGGAGTCGGTGATGGTGACGTTGTCGCCGGAGACGCTGAAGCCGTCGCCGTGGCCGCGGATGTGGACGCGGGTGGCGGTGAAGTTGGCGTCCAGGATGCCGGGGGCGGTGTCGCAGCGGTTCGGTGCGCCGACGGTGGAGTCCGCGACCGTGAACGAGTAGCGCTTGTCATCGTAGATCCCCATGATCTGACCGTCGATCCGGCTGTTGGTGATCTCCACGTCGTTGGCCGTGATCAGCAGGTTGCCGGGCACGTGCACCGCGTCCAGCTTGGTGCCGCGCTTGGTGATCCGAAGCGTCTCGCCGTCCATGTTCAGCTTCAGCTTGGTCAGCTTGGTGCCCTTGGGCACGCCCGTGCACGCCGGCGTCGGATACTGCCCGCAGCCGCCGGAAGGACTGGGTGAAGGGGACGACGGCGGTGACGGGGACCTGGTCGGCTCGGCGCCCGGTGGCCGCGGGCTGGAGGTGCAGGCCGCCGCCAGGAAGACGGTCAGCAGGGCGGCCATTCCGACGGTTCGCCCGAGGCGCCCCCGCATCGATGTTCCTCTCGTCAGCTGTGTCACCGGCTGCTCGCGTCCGTGGCCCAGGTTATGCCACCACGTCGCCGGGCCGCGAGGGCGCGGTCCGCGACCAGGACCGCCAGGTAGCAGGCCGCGTCCAGCGGGCTCACCGCGCGCCGACCCACCAGCGCGACCAGCGAGCGGACCCCCAACCGGCCTTCCCTGGCGGGGAGGCCCAGCTCGGCGAGCTGCCGGTTGCCCTGCCTGACCCGGACCCTGCGGTTCAGGTGGGCCCGCACCGTACGCGCCGGGCGGATCACCGATCGGGCCTCGGGGACCACCGCGCGTTCCGCCGGGGTGAAGCTGCGGTGCACCAGCTCGTCGTCGGCGATCACGTCGGGGAGCGGGAAGATCCGGTTGTGGCCGGTCTCGCTCAACGCGTACACGCCGACCCCGGCCAGGGCCCGGCGCGGGCCGATCAGCTGGTCGTGGACGCGGTGCACCCGGCGGGCCAGCCACCCGGACCCGGCCAGCTCCCAGACGGGCACCGGCGCGGCGGCCAGCACCCCGGGGCGGGCCAGCGCGGCGGCCAGGGCCCGCACGGAGGCGGTGCTCAGCTCGACGTCGGCGTCCAGATAGACGCGCGGGAAGGCGCGGCAGGCCGCGTCGCCGAGGCGCAGCGCGTGCGTCTTGCCGGGGACGGGGGTCTCGATCACCCTGGCCCCGGCTTCCTGGGCGATCTCCGCGGTGCCGTCCGTGCAGGCGTTGGCCACCACCACCACATCCAACTCCCCGGGAGCCGCCTCGGCCAGCAGCCGGGCCAGGGTGCGGCCGAGCACGGCCGCCTCGTTGTGCGCGGGGATGACCACACCGGCGACTTCGGTCATCGGATGGCGGCCTGATAGGCGTCGAGCAGCGCCTTCTTGGAGTTCTCCCACGACAGCGGGCCGCGCACCCGGGCCTGGCCGAGCTCGCCCATCCGGCGGCGCTCGTCCGGGTCGTCCAGGAGCTGGGCGATCAGCTTGGCGAACTCGGCCTCGTCGTTGGCGGGGGCGTAGACGGCCGCCTCGCCCGCCGACACCCGGGCTTCGCACAGTTCGAAGGAGACGATCGGGCGGGCCATCGCCATGTACTCCATGATCTTGTTCATGGTGGACACGTCGTTGAGCGGGTTGTGCGGGTCCGGCGACAGGCACACGTCGGCGGTGGACAGGTAGCGCACCAGATCCTCGTCCGGGATGCGCCCGGTGAAGTCCACGCAGTCGGCCAGGCCCAGCTCGGCGCTGAGCCGCACCATCGCGTCGAAGGTGTCCCCGGCGCCGACGAAGGCCGCGTGCCAGTCGGTACGGCCCTGCTCGTAGCGGAGTTTGGCCAGCGCGCGCAGCGCGTAGTCAACCCCGTCCTGCGGGCCCATGACGCCCAGGTAGCAGAGCAGGTACGGCTTGCCCTTCTTGATCGACTCGTCCGGCTCGGCCTGGTGGAATCGCTCCACGGCGGGTGCGCTGCGCACCACGAAGACCTGGTCGGGTGACTTGCCGCCGCGGGTGAGCGCCACGCGGCGGTAGCTCTCGTTGGTGGCGATGACCACGTCGGCGGCCCGGTAGGTGGCGCGTTCCAGCCGGCAGACCAGCCGGTAGAGCAGGTCCTTCCCCCGGTTGAACCTGGACAGGTATAACTCGGGCACCAGGTCGTGCTGGTCGAACACGAACCGGGTGGCGCGCCCGCGCAGCGCCCGGGCGACCAGGAAGAACAGGTCCGGCGGGTTGCACGCGTGCAGCACGTCCACCCGGCCGACCCGGCGGGCCAGCCGGTAGGTGTGCCACAGGGCGGAGCCGTACTCCCGCAGGTAGCCGAGCGGGCCGCCGGTGGCGGCGCGCAGCGGATAGCGGTAGATCTTGATGCCGTCGATCTCCGCCTCCGCCTCGGTGTCCCGCTTGGTCCCGCGCGGGCAGATGACGTGCACCTCCCAGCCCGCCTCGCGTAGCGCGACGCTCTCCTGCCACACCCTGCGGTCAAACGGTACGGAGAGGTTTTCTACGAGGATGAGCGCTTTACCAGCCAAGTCCCACATACCCAGGTCGTTGCCGACGCTCTTCCGCGTCAGGCAGGCGGACGAGGTCGATGATCGCGCGGTCACCACTGTCGGCGAGGGCGGTCAGTACGGCCGGATCCTTGCAGCCGACCACGCAGACCTCGGCATGGTTCATCACGTCATCGACGGAATTGCTGAGCAGATCCCCGAGGTGGGGCAGCCTGCCCTCAATGTAGTCGCGGTTCGCGCCGATCAGTCGGGAAAGGGCGACATTGGCGTCATAGATCCGTAAGTCGTATCCCTTGCCCAGCAGGCGTTCGGCCAGTTCCACCAGCGGGCTCTCCCGCAGGTCGTCGGTGCCCGGCTTGAACGACAGCCCGAACAGGCCGACCTTGCGCTTGCCGGTGACCGCCACCAGCTCGAAGGCGCGGCGCAGATGCTCCTCGTTGGAGGGCAGCACGTGTGAGAGCAGCGGCACCGACACGTCCGCGCGACGGGCCGCGTACACCAGGCCGCGCAGGTCCTTGGGCAGGCAGGAGCCGCCGAACGCGAAGCCGGGGCGCAGGTAGGCGGGACTGACGTTCAGCTTGGTGTCGGCCAGGAAGACGTCCATCACCCGGTGCGAGTCCAGGCCGAGCGCGGCGCAGATCGCGCCCAGCTCGTTGGCGAAGGCGATCTTCAGGCCGTGGTAGGAGTTGTCGGCGTATTTGGTCATTTCGGCGACCGCGATCGGCACCCGGAAGACCTGGCCGGGCAGTCCCGCGTACAGGTCGGCCACCATGTCGCCGCTGGCCGGGTCCAGTTCGCCGATCACGGTCTTCGGCGGGTCGAAGAAGTCCCGCACGCTGGTGCCCTCGCGCAGGAACTCCGGGTTCACCGCGACTCCGAAGTCCACGCCCGCGGTCAGGCCGGAGGCCTTCTCCAGGATGGGCACCAGCAGCGACTCGCAGGTGCCCGGCAGCATGGTGCTGCGGAAGACCACGGTGTGCCGGCCCGGCTGGTTCCGCAGCGCGGCGCCGATCTCGTCGGCCACCCGCTCCAGATACTCGGTGGACAGGCTGCCGTTGGGCGCCGACGGGGTGCCCACGCAGACCAGCGAGATGTCGGTCTCCCTGATCGCGGCGGCGGTGTCGGTGGTGGCCCGCAGCGCGCCGGAGCCGACCATCTCCGCGGTCAGCTCGCCGATCCGCTCCTCGACCACCGGGGCTTTGCCCGCCGAGATCAGCTCGACCTTGACCGGGTTGACGTCGACCCCGACGACCTGGTGGCCGCGGGCCGCGAGGCAGGCCGCGGACACGCAGCCGACGTAGCCCAGGCCGAAGACGCTTATCTTCACTGTGGTAGCTCCCGGATCCGGCGTGATGGAAAGAGCAGGGCCGCCAGCGCGGCTCTGGCCGTACGGCTGCCCGTGGCCGCACGCACCGACTGGCCCAGCACGATGGACAGGTAGTAGGCGGCCGAGGCGATCCTGCCCCTGCGTCTTCGGAACAGGCGGACCTTGTTCACCATGAGCAGAGCCGCCAGCATCGGGCTCGTGCGGGAGTCGCCGCCGATGTGTTCGACTACGGCCGCGGGTTCGTACCAGAGCGCCCAGCCCTGGTCGGCGGCGCGCAGCGCGTACTCGGTCTCCTCGCTGTAGAGCAGGAACGACTCGTCCCACGGGCCGAGCTGGCGGATGGCGTCCGTGCCGATCAGCATGGCCGCACCGGTGGCCCAGACGAACGGGCCGGCCCGCTCGTAGTGCCGGGGGTCGGTGATCACCTCGCCGAAGATCCCGATCCGGCCGGACAGGGTGCCACCGATCACCGCCTCGGCGAATGCGCCGTGCACGGTGGCTTCTCGCCGCAGCGAGGGCTGCAGCGTGCCGTCCGGCTTGGTCAGCCGAGGGACCACGATGCCCCGGCCGGGCTCCTGCAAGGCCCCCACGAGCGTGGCCAGCGCGCCCGGGTGCATCTTGCAGTCAGGGTTGAGAACCATCACCCCGTCCACCTGGTCGAGGTCCAGCGTGGCCATCCCGGCGTTGATGGCGGCGGCGTAGCCGGCGTTGCGGCCGGTCTGCACGACCTGCGCGCCGGCTTCCTTGGCGATATGCAGGGATTCGTCCTGAGAGGCGTTGTCGGCCACCACCACCTGAGTGAGGTCGACCCCCCGCGAACCTTCGGGCAGCGCGCCAAGGCATTCGGCCAGCACCGCGGCGCTGTTGTAGGTGACGATGACGATCGCGATGCGAGCCAGCCCCAGAATGCTGATCTTCACCGATTTAGAGCCCTTCGTCAGGCTAGGGGCGACTTTCCCACGCGTAACCCCCGTCTCCACTCATGTCGTGCACTAACTCTGGAACGTTACCAACCCGCCGTCCTAACGGCCTCGCAAACGCCGCGCCAGGTAGCGCAGTGCGGGCCCGGCCGCCGAGGTTTTCGCCGTGGCCAGCGCCGACTCCTGCGCGCGGCGCAGCAGCAGCCGCACCCGGTTTCCGGTGACCAGGCCCTGGGCCACCTGGCACTCCCCGGTCTTGGCCCGCCGCTTGTACTCGTCGTCCCCCCGGCCCAGGTCGATCCTGGTCACGCCGAGCGCGGGCGCGGCGGACACCAGCTCGCGCAGCAACATCCAGCCGGGGGACAGGTGGCCGAAGGCCGGGTCGTAGACCGGGAACCACCAGTGCAGCACACCGCCGGAGCGCAGGCCGAAGTGCGCGGCCAGCAGGGTCGGGCCCGCGTGCAGGGTGGACAGCACCCCGGCGAAGTCCGGGTCCCTGGTGTGCATGAGCCGGGTCAGCAGCTCGGCCCGGCCGGGCTCGGCGAAGTAGTCGGCCGCGCCGGTCGTCCGGTACTGGGCTCGCTTCAGCTCGATCACCCGGTCCAGCGCCGCCGCGTCCACCACGTCGGCGGCGAAGCGCACCTCGCCCAGCTCCCGGCCCGCCTTCGCGGCCCGGCGGCGGGCCTGGCCCATGTTGTCCTTGCCGGACTTGGAGGCCCGCCCCAGATAGCCGTCCAGGCCGCCGGTCACGTCCAGGAACGGGGACGGCCGCCGGGACAGCACCCACGGCTCGGCCTCGGCCAGGCCGTCCAGCAGGTGGTCGAAGGCGAAGGCGCGGACGCCGCCGGTGAGCAGCAGCCGGGGGTCGAAGGCGGTGCCCGGGGCCAGCACCGGCCCCTGGAAGTCGGCGCCGGGCCAGCCCACCGGCCGCAGCAGCGCGCCGTCCCGGTGCCCGGCCAGCAGCGCGATCACCTCGCCGCCGACGTCCCTGAGCACCGTCACCGTGACCGGCCGCCCGCTCGCGTGCACCGCCGCCGCGAACCCGGGATGGAAGTACGGGCTGTCCAGCAGCGGGTTCTTCGCTCGCAGCGCGTGCCAGGCGTCCAGTTCCGCGGCGCCAAGCCGGTCGAACGCGATCATCGTGGCGGTCATCGCGTTCACCCGGGCAGGGCGGTCAGCCGCCGGGACGGGCGCAGCAGCCACAGCACCGACTTCTGCGACACCCGGCGGCCGGCCAGCGCCCGGACCGACTCCCCGGCCAGGACGACCAGGTAGTAGGCGGCCCCGGCCAGCGGGCCGCGCCGGCGGCGGAACAACTTCACCTTGTTGACCAGCAGCAGCGCGGCCAGGGTCGGGTTGACGCCGGAGTCACCGCCGATGTGCTCGATGAGCGCGGCCGGTTCGTACCAGAGGCTCCAGCCGAGGTCGGCGGCGCGCAGTGCGAACTCGGTCTCCTCGCTGTAGAGCAGGAACGACTCGTCCCACGGGCCGACCGCCCGGATCGCGGGCACCGAGATCAGCATGGCCGCCCCGGTCGCCCAAACCACCGGGCCGGCCTTCACGTACTCGCGGGGATCGGTGATCAGCTCGCCCAGGCGGCCGATCCGCCCGGCCCGGCCGCCGCCGATGACGGCCTCGATCACGGCCCGGCCGACGGTCGGCATGCGGCGCAGCGACGGTTGCAGAGACCCGTCCGGGTTGACCATCTTGGGGACGCTGATGCCGACGCCCGGCCGGTCCAGCGCCCGGACCAGCGGCGCGATCGACTCGGGCGGCAGGCGGCAGTCGGGGTTCAGCACGTACACCGCGTCGAGCGTGTCGAGGTCCAGGGCGGCGATGCCGGCGTTGACCGCGGCCGCGTATCCGGCGTTGCGGCCCAGCTGGACCGGCGTGACCGGGACCTCGGCGAGCGCGGCGATCGCCAGCGAGTCGTCCGTGGAGGCGTTGTCGGCCACCACGATCTCGGCCAGTTCGACGCCTTTGGCCCCGTCGGGGAGCGACGCCAGGCAGCTGCCCAGCACGCTCGCGCTGTTGTAGGTGACGATGACGACGGCGACTCTCGGAATCTCACGCATGTCAGCCACGCACCCGCTTCACCACACGGCCGGTCAGCTTCCTGGCCCAGACGACCGGCGACGGCGTCTCGTCCAGCACCTGCCTGGTCCAGTCCGCGTCCAGGCCGCAGACCAGGCTGGTCCGCGCCTGGAGCCAGGAGCCGGGAACGGCCCTGCCGCCGTCGCTGGTGTAGGCCCGGGTGACCCCGGCCTTCCGCAGCCGCCGCAGCACATGCCGGTCGTAGGAGCCGAACGGGATCGCCACCCGGGACACCGGTTGCCCGGTCAACTCGGCGAGCCGGTGATGTGCCTGGGCCAGCTCTTCCTCGGCCTGCCGGTCGTCGATGCGCCGCCAGTCGCGGTGCGCCCAGCCGTGGGAGCTGATGCGCATGCCCGCCGTGACCAGGCGGCGCACGTCGTCCTCGGTCAGCCGTCCCGGCCGGCCGAGCAGCCCCGCCAGCACGAAGAACTCGGCGGTGAGGCCGCGATCGAGCAGCCTCGGCAGCGCGATCGCGACGTCGGAGGCGTTGCCGTCGTCGAAGGTGACCCGCACGTCGTCGCGTCCGACCACGGCGTCGAGGACCAGCTCGAACTGCTCGATGCTCACCCAGGTGGCATCCTCACCCGGATCGAGCTCCCGTTCGGTAGGCCCGATCCCATGCACCGTCAGGTTGGTTACCGTCCCCACGCGTGCCATGCCTCTCTTATCCAGGCTTGTACGAAGTCTGTTACAGAAATCACGCGGTGACGGCGTATATCCGAGTCGTTCCGAACACATCGATTTCGCTGGCCCGGCCGCGGGTGACCGTACGCAGATGCCGGAACCGCCCGGTGCCGAGCAGGTACGGCTCCTCGGTCGGATTGAAGTAGATGACCTTGATCGGCCGCGGCCTGCGGTCCACCGAGGCGAGCAGCTTGGTGATCGCGGCGGCGAAGATCTCACCCCGGAACGGGTTGTTCAGGAAGACCACGGTGACGTCGTCGGGGATCTCGTAGTCGAGCACGTCCGACTGGACCAGGTCGACGCGGTCCGGGTGGACCGGCAGCCGGGTGGACTTCAGGTTGGCCCGCGCCACCTCGGTCAGCTCCGGCGACAGCTCGACGCCGATCACCTTGCGAAACGGGAATCGGGCGGCGGCCTCCAGGACCATCCTGGCCTTGCCGGAGCCCAGGTCGAGGAAGACGTCCTCGGCGCGGACCTCGTGCGCGGGGAGGGTACGGCGGAGGGTGCCCCAGTGGGCGGGAGAGTAGTAGACGCGTTCCTCGTGGGCGAGACCGAACTGGTCGAGGTGAGCGAACTCGGTGGTCTCCACGCCGTACCGGTAGTCGAAGAGCAGGCGGCTCACGCGCTGGCGGGCTCGGCGGATATTGCCGGCGAGGATTCCGCTGAACGCGCCGCCTATTTCCTCGGTGGCGAGTTCGTAGAGAGGTACACCTTCTAACAGAACGGTCACATCGCCTCCACTGAGCTGGAACGGTTCAACGAACCTACCGCCGTCGCACGTATCGCGACAGCGGTAGATCCGCAATTATCCCGATCAGCTCAGCTGATCCGCCAGGTGTCTCCCCCGTGCAGCAGGTCGGCCAGGCTGCCCCGGCCCTTCTGCGCGGTCGCCGCCGCCAGCTGGTCGCTCATCAGCTCGTCGTAGGACGGCCGGTCCACCGAGCGGAAGATGCCGATCGGCACGTGCGCGAAGGCGGGCTCGTCCAACCGGCTGAGCGCGAACGCCAGCGACGGGTCCGGGTGGTGCGCGTCGTGCACCAGGATCTCGTCCTCGCGCAGCGACGCCCGGGGGACCACTTCCACGCCGCCGGTGGGCGCGAGCCGTACCGCCTGGTCGGCGAAGACGATCGGCTGGCCGTGCTCCAGCCTGACCGTGATCGCGTCCCGGGTCGCCGGGTCCTTCATCATCTCGAACGCGCCGTCGTTGAAGATGTTGCAGTTCTGGTAGATCTCCACCAGCGAGGTGCCCTGATGCGCGGCGGCCTCGCGCAGCACCGACTGCAGGTGCTTGCGGTCGCTGTCCAGCGTGCGCGCCACGAACCCGGCCTCGGCGCCGATGGCCAGCGAGATCGGGTTGAACGGCCGATCCAGCGACCCCATCGGCGTCGATTTCGTGATTTTCCCGATTTCGGAGGTGGGCGAGTACTGCCCCTTCGTCAGCCCGTAGATCCGGTTGTTGAACAGCAGGATGTTCAGGTTGACGTTCCGCCGCAGCGCGTGGATCAGGTGGTTCCCGCCGATGGACAGCGCGTCACCGTCCCCGGTGATCACCCATACCGACAGATCCGGCCGCGAGGCGGCCAGCCCCGTCGCGATCGCCGGAGCCCGCCCGTGGATCGAGTGGAAGCCGTAGGTGTTCATGTAGTACGGGAACCTGGACGAGCACCCGATGCCGGACACGAACACCGTGTTCTCGCGCTTGATGCCCAGCTCCGGCATGAACGACTGCACCGCCGCCAGGATCGCGTAGTCCCCGCACCCGGGGCACCAGCGCACCTCCTGGTCGGACTTGAAGTCCTTCAGCGTCTGCTTGCCCTCGGCCCGGGGGACGAGCGCGAGCCCGCGCCCGTTCTGATGGCCGTTCACCGTAATCTCACTCACTGTCGATCACGTCCTGGATCACGCCTGCCAGCTCCTCGGCCTTGAACGGAAGCCCTCGAACACGGTTGTAGCTGATGATGTCCACCAGGAACTTGGCCCGCAGCAGCAGCGCCAGCTGGCCGAGGTTGATCTCCGGCAGCAGCACCTTGTCGTAGGACTTCAGCACCTCGCCGATGTTCTTGGGGAACGGGCTGAGGTGGCGCAGGTGGGCCTGGGCCACCTGACCGCCCGACCGGCGCACCCGGCGGATCGCCGCCGCGATCGGGCCATAGGTGGAGCCCCAGCCGAGCACGAGCACCCGGGCGGACCCGGACGGGTCGTCCACCTCCAGATCGGGCACGTCGATGCCGTCGATCTTGGCCTGCCGGAGCCGGACCATGAGGTCGTGGTTGTTGGGGTCGTAGGAGATGTTGCCGGTGCCGTCGGCCTTCTCGATGCCGCCGATCCGGTGCTCCAGGCCGGGGGTGCCGGGGATCGCCCAGGGGCGGGCGAGCGTCTCGGTGTCCCGCTTGAACGGCAGGAAGGTGCCGTCGTCGCTGTTGACCTCGGTGGTGAAGTCGACGGAAATATCCGGCAGGTCGTCGACCTCCGGGAGTTTCCACGGTTCCGAGCCGTTGGCCAGGTAACCGTCAGACAGCAATATGACCGGTGTGCGGTACTTCAGGGCGATTCGCGCGGCTTCGACGGCGATGTCGAAACAGTCCGACGGGGTCGAGGGGGCGACGACCGGGATGGGGGATTCGCCGTTCCGGCCGTACAGCGCCATGAGCAGGTCGGTCTGTTCGGTTTTGGTGGGCATGCCGGTGGACGGTCCGGCGCGCTGCACGTCCACGACGATGAGCGGCAGTTCGGTGGTCACCGCCAGGCCCACGGTCTCGGCCTTGAGCGCCACGCCGGGTCCGGAGGTCGTGGTCACTCCGAGCGCGCCGCCGAACGCCGCGCCGAGCGCCGCGCCGACGCCCGCGATCTCGTCCTCGGCCTGGAAGGTACGGATCCCGAAGCGCTTGTGCTTGGACAGCTCGTGCAGGATGTCCGAGGCCGGAGTAATCGGATAAGACCCCAGGAACAGCGGCAAACCCGACTGCACAGACGCGGCGATCAATCCGTACGCCAGCGCCTGGTTGCCGGAGATGTTGCGATAGATCCCGGGTGCCAGCTTGGCCGGCTTGATCTCGTACGACACCGAGAACGCCTCGGTCGTCTCGCCGTAGTTCCAGCCCGCGTTGAAGGCCGCCACGTTCGACCTGGCGATGTCCGGCTTTTTCGCGAACTTCGACTCGATGAACTTGATGGTGGCGTCGACCGGCCGGTGATAGAGCCACGACAGCAGGCCCAGCGCGAACATGTTCTTCGCGCGTTCCGCGTCCTTCTTGGAGATCTGGAACTCTTCCAGCGCCTTGACCGTCAGCGAGGTCAGCGGCACCGAGTGCACCCGCCACTCGCTCAGCGACTCATCCTCCAGCGGGCTCTCCGCGTAACCGACCTTGGCCAGGTTGCGCTTGGTGAACTCGTCGGAGTTGGCGATGATGTCGGCTCCGCGCGGGAGGTCGGACAGGTTCGCCTTGAGCGCCGCCGGGTTCATCGCGACCAGGACGTTGGGCGCGTCCCCTGGGGTCAGGATGTCGTGGTCGGCGAAGTGGAGCTGGAAGCTCGATACGCCCGGCAGGGTGCCCGCGGGAGCGCGGATCTCGGCCGGGAAGTTGGGAAGGGTGGAGAGGTCGTTACCGAACTCGGCGGTCTCCGCTGTGAAGCGGTCTCCGGTCAACTGCATGCCGTCGCCGGAGTCACCCGCGAACCGGATGATCACGCGGTCGAGTTGCTGAACCTGTTTGGTCACAGCTGCTCAATCCTCCTTGACGCGACCGAGCGCAGGAGCTCGTCGCGTTCTTGTCTTCATGCTAGGTCCCCGGAACTACGAAAAATTGTCGTAGTTTGCTCTTCGCCGAGGGTGTGACTTACGCGGAGCGGTCGGACAGTGATCCTGGGGCCATCAGGGGGGAACGTCACTGTTGTCAGGTCGCCCGGCGACACAGCCCCGACGCGAGCCGGCACAGGTCTACGTGTCGACGCGTGAAGAGGATGTTTCGGGTCACGCTGTCTAACTATATGTCCCCGCCGCTCTCACAGCAGCGGTTGCCCACGACGCGAGACGGCAGCCGTCCCACCTGCGTCGTAGGTGTGGCCGGGGGCGAGTTGCCCAGGGCCGTACAACTCGGGCACGGTGACGAGCGTGAACCCGCGCGCGGCGAGACCCGCCACGATCGCCGGGATGGCGTCGGCGGTGGCCGGGTTGGTGTCGTGCAGCAGGACGATCGAATTGCGCCGCACCCCGCCCAGCGTGCGCGCCGCGATCGCGTCGGGATCCTCGTCCCGCCAGTCCTTCGGGTCCACGTTCCACTGCACCACGGCCAGGCCCAGCTCCCTGGCGACCTCGGCCACGTCCGGATCGGTCGCGCCGTAGGGCGCCCGGACCAGCGTCGGCGTGTTCCCGGTGATCCCCTTGATGAAGCTCTGGGTACGGCTCAGCTGCTCGTACACCCGGTTTTCCGGCATCGTGGTGAGATCCCGGTGGGACCAGGTGTGGTTGGCCACCTCGTGCCCGCGCTCCCGCATCCTGGCCAGCAACTCGGGCCGGACCGCCGCGTTCGACCCGAGGGTGAAGAAGGTGGCCCGGTTGTCGCCGAGCGCGTCCAGCACCTGCGCGGTGTTCGGTCCGGGGCCGTCGTCGAAGGTCAGCGCCACGCAGGTGGCGACCGCGCAGTTCACCCGGCCCTTCCGGTCGGCGGCCGTGCCCAGGTCCGGCGTGCCCGCGTTCGGCCCGGACCGCCCGCCGCCCCCGCTCATCGTGACGATCTCCGGAACGGTCGCCGGCTTGACATTCTCCACCGCGCGCCTGGCCCGCCGCCCGAACGGCGTGAGCAGGGCGTCGGCGTCCTTGCGCGGGATGGCGGTCGCGATCCGGCCCATCGAGCCCGGGGCCACCTGGTAGTCGTCGAACTCCGCCACCAGATCGCCGCGGGAGTTGAAGTCCAGCGAGTCGAACAGGAGGGGGTCGGGGCGCACGGCTTCGGAGTCCACCGCGGGGTCGCGAGCCAGGTGCTGCTTGACCAGGGCCGCCAGCAGGTCCAGGTCGTTGACCAATTGGGCGGAGCCGAGCACGCGGTCGGCCGGTCGGTCGTACCAGAGGGTTCTGGTGGAGTTGGCCCAGCGGGTGCCTTCGAACTCGCCGGTGCGCAGCCGGACCCCGACCACGTCGGGGGAGGCGGCGGTGAGCTGCCAGTCCACGTTGTATTCGGGGGCGGGGAAACGGTCGGCCGTCTTGGTGTGGGCGGTGTAGTAGTTGGCCGCCTTGGTCATGTCGGTTTTCAGCCGCTTGTTGAGCGCGGGGGTGTCGGCTAGGGAGGGGTAGCTGAGGTGCAGGTGGGGTTGCCGTGATTCGCCGGAGATGGTCTCCGGGTTCAGGCCTTGGACCGAGGCCGGGTCGACGTAGGTGAGCATGGTCGGCTCTGATGCCAGCGTGACGTGATCTTCGGGGTTGCCATCACCTGAGGAGGTGACTACGGCGCATCCCGCGCTCAGCGCGACACACAGCGTAATTCCTCCGGCGAATCGAAGTGAGGGCATGTATGCCACGTTAGGACGATTTGTCCACGCGCCATACCGCTTTGTCATTGTTTGGGCGTTTCTTTGACTGGAGTGTGGCGGGTCTGTGGCAGTGACATGCCGATCCTTCGGATCGCGGGCTTGGCAGGGACGTTGGCTGCGCCTCCGGCACGGCGGGCTTGGCCGCCCTCGGCCTGTGTTCTCCCTCGTCACTCCGGCCGCTTCGCGACCTGCGTTCCTCAGTCCAGGCGCAGTCGCGGTTGTGTCCATGACTGCGCCTCCGGCACGGCGGCCTGGCCGCCTTTGGCCTGCGTCTTCCCTCGTTGCTCCGGCCGCTTCGCGACCCGCATTTCTCAGTCCAGGTGCAGTTGCGGCTGTGTCTATGGCCGCCTCCGGCACGGTGGTTTGGCCGCCTTTGGCCTGCGTCTTCCCTCGTTGCTCCGGCCGCTTCGCGACCTGCGTTCCTCAGTCCAGGTGCAGTTGCGGCTGTGTCTATGGCCGCCTCCGGCACGGTGGTTTGGCCGCCTTTGGCCTGCGTCTTCCCTCGTCGCTCCGGCCGCTCCGCGACCTGCATTCCTCAGTCCAGGCGCAGTCGCGGACAAGCCGGGACATACGACTCAAAGGGTAGGAATTGCCCTGGGGTTGTTGGGTTAACCTCGTTTGGGAGGCTGCGCAGGAGCGAGGAGGGCTGATGACCGGATATTTCGGGTCATACGTGGTTGTGGCCGTTTTGCTCGGGGTTGGTGTGGCGATCTTCGCGGGTGGGTTGCTGGTCAATCGGTTGCTTCGGCCCGATCGGCCTACGGCTGAGAAGCTGACCACCTATGAGTGTGGGGTCGACCCCGTTGGTGAGGGGTGGGCGCAGTCGCAGATCAGGTACTACGTGTTCACCTATCTTTACGTGGTCTTCGCGGTGGACGCGGTGTTCCTGTTCCCCTGGGCGACCGTCTTCGCCGATGCCGGCTTCGGTCTCACCACGCTGGTGGAGATGTTCGTGTTCTTGGCGTTCATCGCGCTGGGCATCCTGTACGCCTGGCGCAAACGCGTACTCGCCTGGACGTGATTCGAGGAGGAGAATGCCACGCATGGCCGATCTTCCGATGCCGACCGTGGGGCCGGTCTCCCGGCTCGCCCCCAAACCGATGAAGTTCGTCCTCAACTGGGGCCGCAAGTACTCCCTCTGGGTGTTCAACTTCGGCCTGGCCTGCTGCGCGATCGAGTTCATCGCGACCTCGATGAGCCGCCACGATTTCATCAGGTTCGGCGTCATTCCGTTCGCCAACGGTCCCCGCCAAGCCGATTTGATGATCGTCTCCGGCACGGTGACCGACAAGATGGCCCCCGCTGTGAAACGCCTCTACGAGCAGATGCCCGACCCCAAGTACGTGATCTCCTTCGGCGCGTGCTCCAACTCGGGCGGGCCCTACTGGGACTCCTACTGCGTGACCAAGGGCGTCGACCAGATCATCCCTGTCGATGTGTACGTCCCCGGCTGCCCGCCCCGGCCGGAGGCCCTGCTCCACGGCATCGTGAAACTTCAGGAAATGATCGCCACCGAGAACCTCAGCGACCGCTACGTCTGGGCCAAGGACCAGCCGGGCAATCCGGTGATCACATGAGCGGCGACGGGCGGGAATCGGCCACGGCTGATCGGGCTGTCCGGGCGAAGGGTCGAGTGATCGCGTGATCGACTTCCCGGGAGCAGTGCTCTCCGAGGACTTCGGTGAGACCACCGCCGATGTCGAACCGTCCGGCTGGGCAGACGCGTTGGAACCTGGTGATCACATGAGCGGCGACGGACGGGAATCGGTCACGGCTGATCGAGCCATGCACGCGGCGCGTGTGCCCACCGTCGGCCTGCTGCTGATGGCCGCCGCGCTGCTGCCCAGCGACAAGGGCCTGCCTGAGCGGGCTGTCCGGGCGAAGGGTCGAGTGATCGCGTGATCGACTTTCCCGGAGCCGTGCTCTCCGAGAGCTTCGGTGAGACCACCGCCGATGTCGAACCGGCCGGCTGGGCGGACGCGTTGCGGCACGCTCGCGATCAGGGTTTCACCTTCTTCGACTGGCTGACCGGGGTCGACGACCCGCCGGATGGCTTCTCCGTCGTGGCGCACGTCTTTGACCCGGAGTCCTTCGCGCACCTGCTGATCCGGACGCGGGTGCCGCGCGCAGAGCCCCGCTTGCCCTCCGCGACGGGCGTCTATCGGGGGGCGAACTGGCACGAGCGCGAGACGTACGAGATGTTCGGGGTGATTTTCGAAGGTCATCCGGATTTGAAGCCGCTGCTGCTGCCCGACGGCTTCGAGGGTCATCCGTTGCGTAAGGATTTCGTGCTCGCCGCCCGGGTGGCGAAGGTCTGGCCGGGGGCCAAGGAGCCGGGCGAATCCGGTCATGGCGCGCCGAGCCGCCGCAAGATGGCTCCGCCCGGGGTTCCGGCCGATTGGGGCAAGGATGCTTGAGATCGCGCTCCGGCTCATCGTGATCATCGGCGCGTTCCTGCTGCTGCCGCTGATCGTCGGGCAGATGGAGCACAAGGCGATGGCGCATATGCAGTCCCGGCTGGGGCCGATGTACGCCGGGGGGTTTCACGGCTGGGCGCAGCTGATCGCGGATGGGGTGAAGTTCGTCCAGAAGGAGGACGTCATCCCGGCCGCCGCCGATCGGGCCATCTTCAAGATCGCCCCCGCGGTCGCGCTGGTGCCGTACCTGGTCGTGATGATCGTCATCCCGGTCGGGCCGGGTCTGTACGGCGTGGATCTGGACGCCGGGCTGTTCTTCGTGCTGGCCGTCATGGGCGTCGGCGTGCTTGGGTCGATCATGGCCGGGTGGTCGTCGGGCAACAAGTATTCGGTGCTGGGCGGGATGCGGTCGGCTGCGCAGCTGATGTCGTACGAGCTGCCGCTGGTGCTGGCCGCCTCCAGTGTGGCGATGGCGGCGGGCACCCTCTCGCTGACCGGCATCGTCGAAGCCTGGCAGTGGTGGTGGCTGCCCTGGCAGGCCATCGGCGCGGTCGTCTTCTTCGTGGCGGGG
>NZ_BLAE01000009.1:0-14944 GCF_009687865.1 Acrocarpospora macrocephala | reverse complement strand
ACATGCCGATCGCCGAGTCCGAGATCATCATGGGGCCGATGACCGAGTACACAGGCATCAGGTTTGCCCTGTTCATGCTCACCGAATATGTCGGCATCGTGGTGCTTTCCGCGCTGACCACCGTGCTGTTCCTGGGCGGCTGGCACGGCCCGTTCCTGCCCGGTCCGGTGTGGACGCTCATCAAGATCTTCGTGCTGGCCTTCGTGGTGATCTGGGTCCGAGTCAGCTACCCGCGGATGCGCGAGGACCAGCTCCAGAAGCTCGCCTGGGTGGGGCTGGTGCCGCTCGCGCTGTTCCAGCTGGCGTTGACCGGTGTGGTGAAGGTGCTTTAGTGCACGATGCCCAGCATGACGTCTGAGGCTGACGGGCGGTTCTCGGCGCGCTTGTCCAGGCAGGCGCGGGCGAGTTCGCGGAGGCTGGCGGGGAGGGCGCTCAGGTCCGGTTGATGGTTGATCACCCGGTTCAGGATGGCGGGGATGGTGTCGTCGCCGAACGCGGTCCTGCCGGTGGCGGCGAAGATCATCGTGGCGGCCCAACTGAACACGTCCGTCTTCGGGCCGACCACTTCCCCGGCGAGTTGCTCGGGGGACATGTAGGCGGGCGTGCCCATGATCTGGCTGGCCGTAGCGGTCACCTGGTCGAGCGCCTTGGCGATGCCGAAGTCGATCACGCGCGGGCCGTCGGCGCCGATCAGCACGTTGCTCGGCTTGAAGTCGCGGTGCACGATCCCGGCCTTGTGGATGGCGGCCAGGGCACCGGATGTGGCCAGGGCCAGGCGGATCAGGCCGTCCTCGGGGCGCGGGCCCTTCTCTCTGACCAGCTGGTCCAGGGACTGGCCGTCCACGAACTCGCTCACCACGTACGCGAGTTCGGCGGTGACGCTCACGTCCAGCACGCGCGCGGTCGAGAAGGGGGCCACCCGGCGGGCCGCTTCCACCTCGCGCAGGAATCTTGCCTGGGCCGCCTCATCGCCCGCGATGTGTGCGTGCAGCACCTTGATGGCGACTTTCCGGCCCTGCGGGTCCACCCCGAGGTAGACCGAGCCCTGGCCGCCCTTGCCTAAGTTCCCGATCACCCGGTAGTGGCCGAGTTGCTGCGGGCGGTTCGATCCGTCGGCGGGTCCGTTGGCACCTGGACGGGTGGAGGCGTCGCGCCAGGGGGAGCGCGGACCCGTCGAATGCGGCTGCGGCGGGCCCATCTGCGGGCCTCTCGCCATCGGCTGGCCCATGGGCGGGCCCATTGGTGGGCGTGGGCCGGTCGAATGCGGCTGCGGCGGGCCCATCTGCGGGCCTCTTGGCATCGGCTGGCCCATTGGTGGGCGCGGGCCGGTCACGTGCCCTGCCGAGTGCGGTGGCGGTGGGGGGAAGCCCGGCCCCGGGGGCGGCATTGGCGGACGAACCGGCATCGGCGGGTACGGCTGGTTCATCTGATGCGGTTGGTTCATCTGGTGGGGCGCCGGCTGGCCGTAGAAGACCTTGGTGCGGATGATCAGAGCCTGGATCAGGCCGCCGATCCAGTTGATGAGCAGCCCGACCGTCATGGTCGTGTCGAGCCAGGTGGGCAGCAGCTCCAGGTCGTCGTACGAGGCGACGGCGATGACGAAGATGACGACACTCAGGACGTATCCGCCGGTCGAGATGATCAGCCATGGGCTGCGACGCCGGTATGCCGCATACCCAATGATGAACGGCGTACCGAACCCACAGGTGAACAGCGGGACCAGGGCCCACAATACGGTCAAGCCATCAGGGGTCCTGGGCTGTTGCTGCTGCCAATACGGGTTCACAGCGCGAGAATACGGATTTCTCGGGTATCAGGGGAGATAGACGCTGTACTCCGCCAGTTCGTCATTGAGGTCCACGGGCAGATCGAGCAGGACAGAAAGCTCGTTCGCCGAGGTGAACGGGCCTGCGGAGGCCCGGGCGGTAACAATTCGGTCAGCCAGCTCCCGGGTGATACCGGGAATGCTCCTGATCGCCTTCGCGGAGGCGTGGTTGATGTCGACCAGGCCGCCGTCGTCGTACTCGCCGGGAAGGTCCGGGTGGCCGATGCCGAGTTCCCTGGCCAGCGCCGGGTCGCGCTCGGCCAGTTCGCGGGACTCCTGGCGGAGGCGGCGGCGGGTGGTGGCGAGTTCCAGCGCACGCTCGTTGGCGGTCTTCTCGACCGGGCGGGTGTTGAAGACGGAGGCGCGCACGTAGAGCGTCTGGGCCAGGCCGCCGAACATGTTCAGGAAGAAGCCCAGCGTGGTGGTCGTGTCCAGCCATTGGGGCGCGGCGTCCATGGTCTCGTAGTTGGCCGCCTGGATGAGGAAGAGGGCCAAACTCGTCGCGTACACGCCGGCGGAGAGGAACAGCAGCGGGCTGCGGCGGCGGACGGCGGCGTGTGCGATCACGAACGGGGTGGCAGAACCGAGTGTGATCAGCGGGGCCAGAGCCCAGATGACGCTCAACGCGACCCGGGTGCCCGATTTCAGATGCCGGCGAGTGGGATGCACATGGCGAGGATACGGTTATGCCAGGTAGACGCTGTAGAGCGCCAGAAATATTCGGTTATTTCAGTATCTCGGGGACTTACGGCAGGTAGACGCTGTACTCGTCGAGTTCGTCATTGAGGTCGACCGGGAGGTCGAGGGTGACCGACAGCTCCTCGGCTGAGGTGAAAAGTCCGGATTCGCGGCGGGCGTTGAGCACCCGATCGACGAGATCCGGCGTCATTCCGGGAACGGTCCCGATTACGCGCGCGGGTGCGTGATTGAAGTCGATCAGGCCGCCGTCGTCGTACTGGCGGGGGAGATCGGGCCTTCCGACGCGCAGTTCCTTGGCCAGTTTCGGATCACGTTTGACCAGCTCACGTGCCTCATGGCGGAGCTGGCGGCGGTATCGTGCATGCTCAAGCGCTTGCTCGTTCGGGGTCCGCTGGACCGGGCGCGTCTCGAACACCGTGGCGCGGATCAGGAGCGAGTGGAGCGTTCCCCCTATCCAGCTACCGAACAATCCGATCACCATGATCGCCGCCGGGATCCCCGGCACCCGATTCTCGTGGGAGTTCGCAATGGCCAGCCACGCCACCATCCCCGCCGCGTACACCACCGCGGCCACCGCAAGCCAGCAGCTCCGCCGCTTCGCAGCCGCGTACCCCAGCGTGAACGGAGTCGCGAACCCAAAGGTCACCAGGGGCGCGAACGCCCACAGAAAGCTGCCCGCGGTCGACCGCGGCGGGTGGTCCATATGTGAACAATACGCGGGAAACCCCTCCGAGCATCCTGGTCGGCGAAGCACGCGCCCCCTAACTTCCCGGGGAGGCAATAGTGCGTCATGATGTTGAATCGTGGCGCGCATACCAGGTAAAGGGCTGGCGAAGGGGCTGGCTGTCACCCTGCGACACATGCTGCGCAGATCGGTGACGCAGCAGTATCCAGAGGTGCAGCCGGAGTTGCCGCCGCGCAGCCGCGGGGTGATCGCTCTGGTCGAGGAGAACTGCACCTCGTGCATGCTGTGCGCGCGGGAGTGCCCCGACTGGTGCATCTACATCGACTCCCACAAGGAAACCATCCCCGCTCCCGAAGGCGGCCGCCCCCGCCAGCGGAACGTGCTCGACCGTTTCGCGATCGACTTCTCGCTCTGCATGTACTGCGGCATCTGCATCGAAGCGTGCCCCTTCGACGCCCTCTTCTGGGCGCCCGACTTCGAATACGCCGAACACGACATCAGGGACTTGCTTCACGAGAAGGACCGGCTGGCCACCTGGGCGACCCGCGTTCCACCCCCACCCGCCCACGAGCTCGGCGCGGAACCCCCCAAGGAACTGGCCGCGGAATCCGCTCCCCGCCCGTCCGCCAGATCCATCCGCCCTCCTGGCGCTCTCCCGAAACGCCCCTCGTCCGAGGGGGATGCGTGACCCCCGCCCTCTGGCCACCGACGGCACAGGAAATCGTCTTCCTGCTGCTCAGCGTGGTCGCGGTCGGCTCGGCCCTGCTCGTCGTCACCACCCGCCAGCTCGTGCACGCCGCCCTCTGGCTGGTCGCCTGCTTCGGCGCCCTCGCGGGCACCTACCTGGTCCTGACCGCGGAGTTCGTCGCGTGGGTCCAGGTCCTCATCTACGTCGGCGCGGTCGTCGTGCTCATGCTGTTCGGCATCATGCTCACCCGCGCCCCCATCGGCCGCACCGCCGACCTCAACTCCGGCAACCGCGTCATCGCGGCCATCGTCGCCATCGCGACCGCCGCTGTCCTGGTTACGGTCGTCATCGACGGTTTCCGCACGGCGTACACGCCGCTGGAGCCCGGCACGGGCTCGGCCGAATCCCTCGGCGGCAGCATCTTCCGCATCTGGGTGCTCCCGTTCGAGGCCCTGTCGGTCCTGCTCCTCGCCGCTCTGATCGGCGCCATCGTGATCTCCCGCACCGACATCAAGGGCCGCGAATGACCCGCGAACCCGAACCCCAGGCGGTGGGCTGACCATGCACGTCGTCTATCCCGCCGTCGTGGCCGCCCTCCTTTTTTCGATCGGCGTGTACGGCGTGCTCGCCCGGCGCAACACCATCCTTGTTCTGATGTCGGTGGAGTTGATGCTGAACGCGGTCAACCTCAACTTGGTCGCGTTCGATGTCTGGTTGCGGGATCAGTTGCACGGCGGTCAGGTGCTCACCCTGTTTGTGATCGTGATCGCCGCGGCCGAGGTGGGCATCGGCCTGGCGATCGTCCTGGCCGTTTATCGGAACCGCCAGAGCATCGACCTGGACCGCCTACGCGAACTGTCCGAACCCACCGAACTATCCGAACCACCCAGCCCTAACGGAGCGCAACCGGTGGCGACGAAGGTCACGACCGGAGGTGGTCCGGAGTGATCACGAAGGGTGATCGGTGCCTTCGCGTTTGCCGGCTGGTGTGGCGGCCTGGTCGTTTGCGCTCGGATGGAGGCGTCGGAGTGATCTCGGAGGCTGCTTCCGGAGGTGTCGGGGGATGATCGTTGCCGCCGCGCTCATTGTGCTGTTGCCCTTTGTTGGGGCGGTGGCGGGGTTGTTGGGGTCGCGGTGGCCGCGGGGTGGGAGCCGTACTGAGGAGAACAACGCTCGGGCCAATCGGCGGGCTGGCTGGTTTGCGGTGGGGCCGGCGGCCGGGGCGTTGGTGTTGACGGTGTGGCTGGCCTGGCAGGTGTCCGGTGCGGGTGGGTCCGCTGATGTGTTCTGGGCCGAGTTTCTGCCGGGGTCGGCTGAGGGCACGTTGACCGTGATCGATACCGGAGCGATCCCGATCTCGGTGGGGCTCCAGGTTGATGGATTGTCGGTGCTGACTGCCATCCTCGTGACCGTGGTGGCGACGGCGGTGCAGGTCTACTCGGTGGGGTATCTCCGGGGCGATTCGCGCTTTCCTTCGTACAGTGCGTTTATCAGCTTGTTCACCAGTGCGATGCTGCTTGTGGTGTTCGCCGCCGATCTTCTGGTGCTGTATGTCGGCTGGGAGATCATGGGGTTGTGCTCGTATCTGTTGATCGGGCACTGGTGGGAGGATCGCGCGAACTCTCGCGCGGCGGTGAAGGCGTTCCTCGTCACCCGGCTGGGTGATGTGGCCTTCCTTTTCGGGATATTTACCCTAGGTTTCGCGGCAGGCAGCTTCCGGATCGATGACGTGATCGCCGCCGACATATCGACCGGAACGCTGGTCCTGGCGACGATGTTGCTGCTCGGCGGTGTCGCCGGGAAGAGCGCCCAGGTGCCGTTGCACACCTGGCTGCCCGACGCGATGGCCGGCCCGACTCCGATCAGCGCACTCATCCACGCCGCCACCATGGTCGCCGCCGGGATCTTCATCGTCGCCCGGCTGTTCCCCGTCTTCCCGCAACCCACCCTGGACGTTCTCGGCGTGCTGGCCGCCATCGGCATGCTCGGCGCCGCTCTCGCCGCTCTCGCTCAGGACGATCTCAAACGCGTCCTGGCCTATTCGACGATCAGCCAGCTGGCGTACATGGCCGCCGCGCTCTCCGCAGGCTCACCCGACGCCGCCATCTTCCATCTGATCAGCCACGGCGCCTTCAAAGCCCTGCTGTTCCTCTGCGCCGGCGCCGTCATCCACCATGTCGGCTCCAACCTGCTGAGCCACATGGGCGGCCTCCGCCAAGCCATGCCAATCACCTTCTGGACGATGACCATCGGCTTCGCCGCGTTGATGGGCCTCCCTCCCACCAGCGGTTTCTTCAGCAAAGACGCCGTCATCCTCGCCATCGAACACTCCACCAGCCCGATCCGCCTCTTCCTGTACGGCTCCGCGTTGATCACTGTCGGCGTCACCGGGGCGTACGCGATCCGGGCCTGGCTGCGCACCTTCTTCGGCGAAGAACACGTCCATGCCCTCGCGGAACCCACCCCCGGCACAGCCCACGTCTTCGACGGCCGCGAAGCGCCCCGCACGATGGTGTGGCCACTCGTGCTGCTCGCGATCCCCGCCCTCCTCCTGGGCTTCATCGGCGTCGCCGACATGGACTGGCCGTCGGCCGCGATCAGTCTGCTCGTCGCCCTCCTCGGCGCGGGAATCGTCTATACGACCTGGCGTGGAGCTCCCCACTCAGACCCCGCCCGCCTGCTCGGGCCGTTCCGTGGCCCTTGTGAACAGGCCTTTTACGTGGATCGCGTCTATGCGGCGCTGATCGCCCGGCCCACGCTGGCGCTGGCTCGTGGCGTTGTGCGGACCGATACACATGTGGTGGATGGGGCGGTTCGTGGCTCTGGCCGGCTCACACTCGGCCTGTCTTCCCTCGCCAGGCTCAGCCAGAACGGCAACGCCCAGTTGTATGTGACGGGCTTGCTGGCGGGAGTCCTGTTGATCGCCGTGGGGGCGGTGATGCTGGGATGAGGGCAGACGAATTTCGTCCGGTTCGTGTGGGGAACCACGGCGCTGACGGGGCCGGGCGGAGCCCGGGAGAAAACAAAGGGCTGGGTGGGTGGGAGAACCCCCGTAGATATTTGCTATGTCCGGCCTCGGGGACTCCTCGGGGCGGTGATATTTGAATGAGCAGTTCTGGATGGCTTTTGGTCGTGCTGGTGGCGTTGCCGCTGGTCGGGGCTGCCGGACTGATGGCTCCGGCTTTTGCCGGGCGTGTCCCTCGGGGTTACGGCTTGGCCGTCTCCGGAGCCACCCTGGCGGTGGCGGTCGTCCTGCTGGCAGGGTTCGACTACTCCGCACCGGAGCGCATGCAGTTCGAGACCGATGTGCCATGGATCCCAGGCCTGGATCTCCGCTTCCATTTGGGACTCGACGGCATTTCCCTACCCTTGATCGTCCTGACCGCCTTGCTGAGTTTCCTATGTTTCGGTTACCTCGCAGGGCGATCTTCGCAAGGCGGGATCCGGCTTGAGGCGCTCCGGCCAAGAGCGCTCGTCTTCACCTTGCTGGTCCTCGAATTCGGCATGATCGGCACCTTCGTCGCGCTCGATCTCCTGCTGTTCTTCGTGTTCTTCGAGGTCGTACTGATCCCGATGTATTTCGTGATCGCGATCTGGGGCGGCACACAACGACGCGCCGCAGCGATCAAGTTCATCCTCTACACCTTGCTCGGCTCCGCCGTACTCCTCCTGGGACTGCTCCTGATCTGGTCCCAAACCGGCACCCTGGACATGGTTGCTCTCGCGCAATCCCATCCGATGTCACGAGCGACGCAAATCATCGCATTCATCGCCATCGGTCTCGGCCTCGCGGTGAAGACCCCCATGTGGCCACTACACACCTGGCTCCCCGACGCCCACACCGAAGCTCCCACCGTAGGTTCAGTCCTCCTAGCAGGCGTCCTGCTCAAAATGGGCACCTACGGCTTCGCCCGAATCGCGATCCCCATTCTCCCCGAGGGCGCCGCAACCATCGCCCCCTGGCTCGGCGCTTTCGCCGTCGTCGGCATCGTGTACGGCGCACTCGCCTGCCTGGCCCAGCAAGACCTGAAACGAATGATCGCCTACTCCTCCGTCGGCCACATGGGCTTCATCCTGCTCGGCTTCGCCACCCTCACCCCCGTAGGCATCAACGCCGCCCTTTTCGGAAATGTCGCCCACGGCCTCATAACCGGCCTCCTCTTCTTCATCGCCGGAGCCATCAAGGAACGCTACGGAACCGCCGACATGACCCGCCTCGGCGGCGGAATGCTCGGCCGCCTCCCCTACGTCGGCTCCCTACTCACCTTCGCCTGCATCGCCTCCCTCGGCCTCCCCGGCCTAGCCGGCTTCTGGGGAGAAATGCTCGCCCTACAAGGCGCATTCCAACCCGCAGCCATCCTGTCCCGCCCCCTCTTCCTCGTCTTCATGACCATCGGCGGCCTAGGCGCAGTCCTCACCGCCGCCTACTTCCTCCTCATGCTGTCCCGCATAACCCACGGCCACCCCGGCACCACACCCCCCGGCCCTCCCGTCGAAACAGCAGAAGGAATCCCCGGCCTAACCGAGCCCGTAGCCGCAGGGACAGCAACAGCCGAAGATCCCCTCCTCCTCAGCACAGCCAACGTCGTGCGCGGAGAGGCCACAGGTGAAGAGCCCTTCGTTGATGCCCTCGTCCCAAGCCCCATGGACGACACACTCGGCCAATCAGCCGCCCTCGCGCGACGGAACGCGGCAGGCGATGAATCCAGCGATCTGATCCGTGAGAGTGACTCGGCCGCAGGCCCGAAGCACCCGGCCACCACGCCGCAAACGGCCGCAGGCCTGGAGGACCCGGCCACCGCGCCACAACTCACCGACGTCATGCCGTCCGAACTGGCTGCGTGGGTTCCGCTGGTTGTGCTGACCGTGCTTTTCGGGCTCTGGCCGTCGGCATTGCTCGGCCTCACCGACCCTGTCGTTCAATCCCTGCTGGGGGCGCCATGATCTGCGCAGGGCTCGCCGGGCTCCCCGGAATGGCGAGGGACGGAGGAACCGTCGGCATTGCTCGGGCCCACCGATCCCGTCCCCCCGCTGGGAGACCCATGATCCGCGCAGGCTCACCGGGCTCCCCAGGCCAGCGAGGAACGGAGGGGGCGGGATGATTCAGTCCATCGACTACTGGGCGATCGCCGCGCCGTTGATTCTCGCGTTGACCTCGGGGTTGGTGCTCGTTCTCGATGTTTTCCTGCCCAACCGGGCCGGAGCCTCGCGTACTGTGCTCGGGCTGGTTTCGCTGGTGGGGGTGCTGGCGGCGCTCGGGGTGGTGGTGGCGCAAGCCGTACGCGGGGATGAGTTGCGGACGTTCTGTGTGCCGGGGGACGCCGCGTCGTGTTCGTTCGTGATGGATTCGTTCACGGAGATCTTCGCCGGGCTGACCCTGGTGGCGGGCGCCGTCGTCGTGCTGTTGTCGATGGCGGAACTGGCCGGTGGGCGGATTCCGGTGGGGGAGTGGTACTTTCTGCTGCTGGCGACGCTGACCGGCGCGGTGTTGCTGCCCGCCGCGCGGGACCTGGTCATGCTGGTCGTCGCCCTGGAACTGGTATCGCTCCCGGTGTTCGCGTTGACGGCGCTGCGACGCTACGACGGCCGGGCCTCCGAAGCGTCGTTGAAGCTTTTCGTGGTCTCCGTGGTGTCGACCGCGGTCATGCTGTTCGGGGTTTCGCTGCTCTACGGCATGACCGGTGCGGTGCATCTGGATCGCCTGGCCGCAGCCCTGCGACCGACATATTCGTCTAGTTCCACCTCCTACGGCGGCTCGGCCATGCTGGTCCAGCAGGCGGAATCCACCGGTGCCGTGCTCCACAACGGCTCCGCCGTCGTGACCGTAGGCGTCGTGCTCGTCGTCGCCGGGTTCGCGTTCAAAGTCGCGGCGGTGCCGTTCCACTTCTGGGCGGGCGACGTCTACGAAGGCGCGCCGGTGCCGGTGGCCGCACTGCTGTCGGTGATCTCGAAGGCGGCGGGCTTCGCCGGACTGATTCTGGTCCTCAGCCGTGCCCTGTTCAGCGAGGCCGCCACCTGGACACCCCTCGTCGCGATCATCGCCGCGCTCACCATGACGGTCGGCAACGTCCTCGCGCTCCGGCAACGCCACGCGGTGCGCATGCTCGCCTGGTCGTCGGTCGCGCAATCGGGCTACATCCTGGCGCCGCTCGCGGTCCACATGGACGTCGTCGCCCTGATGAACGCCATGATCGGGCCCGCCGCTGTCAGCAGCCCGGAGGCCGCACCCGCCGAGACCGGATCCGCTGCGTCCGTCATCTCCAAATCGCAGGCCATCGAACTATCCGGAGATTTCGGCATGCCCTGGGCCGTGAACGCCTCGATCGCCTACCTGGTGTTCTACGCGGCCATGAACCTGCTGGCGTTCGCCGTGGTCATGCTGATCTCCCGCAGGCACGCGCGAAACCAGCTCGACGACTACCGAGGGCTCGCCTATCGCAGCCCCAGGGCCGCGATCTCCCTCGCTTTCGCCCTGATCTGCCTGGCCGGGCTCCCCCCAGGACTCGCGGGCCTGTTCGCCAAGGTCGTCGTGTTCCGCGAGATCGTCGCGGGCGGCCTCGGCTGGCTGGCGATCGTCATGGCGGTCAACACCGTGATCGGGCTCTACTACTACCTGGCGTGGACAGCCCGGCTGTTCACTCCGGCTCCGGCAGGCGAGAGCCGTACCGTGACAGAAGAGCGCGGGCGGACTCCCGTGATCATCGCCATCGGCGCGGCGTTACTGCTCACGGTCGCCTTCTCGGTGGTGCCCCAGCTGGTGCTCGGCACCCTCGCCTGAACCCCGTTTCCGGGAACGTTCGACCGGACCGCGCACGTTGGACGGTAGGCGGGCGCGGGTCGCTCCGCTTCTTCGGGCTGACCGGGAGGAGGAGGGCGTGCGTCACAACGGTGTGCGTACGGCGGTGCTTCTGGGGGTTCTGTCCGGTTTGATGCTGGCGGTGGGGGCCTGGATCGGCGGCGGCACGGGGGTGCGGATCGCACTGCTGATCGCGCTCGGAGCCGCTGGTGTGGCGTTCTTCTGCTCGGACCGGATCGCCCTCGCCGCCCTGCGCGCCCGCCCGGTCGGCGAGGTAGAACAGCCAGAGCTGTACGGCATTGTCCGCGAACTCTCGTATGACGCCCGCCGCCCGATGCCCCGCCTGTACCTCTCCCCGACCAGCCAGCCGAACGCCTTCGCGACCGGTCGCAACCCTCGCGATGCCGCCATCTGCGTCACCCGCGGCCTGATCACCCTCCTGGACGAACGGGAACTGCGCGGCGTGATCGCGCACGAACTCTCGCACGTCTACAACCGCGACATCCTGCTCAGCTCGATCGCGGGCGCGCTGGCCACGATGATCACCTATTTCGGCTACATCGGCGTGCTCTTCGGCTCCACCGACGACGGCGACGAGCCTCCCGGCCTGCTCGGCACCCTGATCCTGCTGACCCTCGGCCCGGTCGCCGCCACCATGATCCGCCTGGCCATCGCCCGTTCCCGCGAGTTCGCCGCCGACGAGGCCGCGGCCCGCCTGACCGGCGACCCCGGATCCCTGGCGAGCGCCCTCCGCAAGATCGACGCAGGCACCCGGCATCTCCCGCTCCCGCGAAACGCCCAGATCATCTCGGCCGGCCACATGATGATCGCCAGCCCCTTCGGCGCCGGCTCGTGCGTCGCCACGCATCCGCCGACCACGGAACGCGTCGCCCGCCTGGAACGTATGGCGGGCCGCCCGGCCTGAGCGGGCTCCCGTCAGGAGTGCTGATGGGCCGGGTCCGTCTCGTCGGGGCGCAGGGCGGGCAGCCCGTCGATGCTCTCGCGGTTGTTCTTGGCCCGATAGGCGCGACGTTCCTGCACGTCCTTGCGGCCCGCCCACTCATCGAGGAGCGTACGATCCTTCTCGAACGTCATGAACGGGACGGAGAAACCGCACGAATCGGTGATGCGATCGCAGGCGACCACGATGATCGAGCGAACCCCCGGGTGCGGCCCGAACTTGCCGATCAGCTGGGCGAATCGCGGATCTTCCGGGGTGACGACCGTGCCGGTGCCGTACAGGCGGACGATGTTGGGTTTGCCGGAGAACGCGCAGAACATGACGGTGATGCGGCTGTTGTCGCGGATGTGGGCGATCGTCTCTACGCCGCTGCCGTCGAGATCGAGATAGGCGACTGTGGTCTGGTCGAGGACGGCGAACGTGTCCGCGTATCCCTTGGGGGAGACGTTGACGTGCCCGCCGGATTCTGGGGCGGTCGCGACGAAGTAGACCGGCTGTGAGGCGATGAACTCCCGCAACCGGTCTGTCAGTTCCTCATAGATCTTGCCCATATGGTGACGATAACCCGGCTCATCCCCCCGGTAGCCGGTAGTCCCAGACCTTGGACTTGATCTTGAACGAGTCGGTCTTCTTCGTCTCGCCGGTGCCGGCGTCCAGGTGCCACGATGTCGTCAGGGTGGCGGTGTAGCTCTCCGTGTCATGGAACGTCCAGACCGAAAGACGATCACTGGTGTCCCACAGCACCCGCTGCACCGACTCCGTCTTCGGAATCGCCACCTCGATTCGCTCACCGACCGTGTCGAGAGCCAGGTCATAGGTCCGCAGATATTTCTTGCCGGTGGCGCTGTTCACGATCACGGCCACCGTGGCGCCGTCGTCGGCCAGGGTGACCGGCGAATTGTTCGAGACCACCTGCGGGACGACCTGGCTGTTCGCCACGTTGCCCGTCGTGTCGTACGCGATGTACTTGAGGGTGTTCTCATTCGTGTACTCGGAGGCGAGGACGTATTTCCCGCCCGGGCTGATGGACTCGACCGAGGCGTTGCCCTTGACCGTGCTGACCGTGCCGGTTCCCACTTCCACGATCCAGGACGGCCGCTTGGCGGTGTCTCCGAGGTAGTCGACGGCCAGGAGCGTCCCGTCCTTGGATAAGAACGTTCCAATATCGCCCATGGTGAGCCCTTTGGGTACCTGTGCGACCTTGCTGGGGAGCGTGAACACCTTGTTCGTGGTCAGGTCTCGGACCACGAGTCGCCGGTCGGACTTGCGGAAGTACGCGACCCGTTGCCCGTCACCGCTCAGGGTGATAGGCAGCGATACCTCCGTGGAGGTTTTGCCGTTCGCCTCGACCTGGAAAACCTGCGCGTCCGCCAGCACGAACTGCTTGCCATCGCGTCGCGTTATCATCCACGGGCCGCACGGCACCCGGTAATCCTTTTTCGGGCAGCTTTTCAGCACCGCATATCGAGCGGTAGCGTCCGCATCCTGCGCCTGCGCTGGATACGCCACAACGACGGACGCCGCCGCGACTGCCAGAATCGCCAGTCTTTTCATCGTCATTTCCTTTCGTTACTTGAAGTAGATGCGACCGCGCGCCCAAAGGTTGCACAACGAATTGGTAACGGATGTTGGGTACGCGTGACGAACTCGATCCGACAGGCCGGTGAAACCGGGATCGACCAGGCTCGTCCTGTGAACACGTCAACCGAATCCCGACATGGCCTGCCCGGTCGTCCCTCGTACTGCCGGCGTGGCATGCTGGAGCGTTTCCGCGCAGGTGACGAAGCCGCGTTCGCCGAGATCGGGGCCCGTTACCGGCCCGCCCTGTTCCGTACCGCGCTGACCCTGCTCGGGGACGCGCACCTGGCCGAAGAGGCGGTCCAGGACGCCCTGCTCCGCGCGTGGCGGAACGCGTCAAGCTTCGACAGCGATCGCGAAATCGCTCCCTGGCTGTACCAGATCGTCCGGCGCTGCGCGTTCAGCGTGCACCGGCGGGTCAGCCGCCATCCGGCCACCGTCGAACTTCTGGACACCATCCCTGAACCGACTACCGATAGCGATGTTTTGGATTCTGTGCGGCATGCCGTACAAAATCTTGAACCGGATCACCGGCGGGTGGTCGAGCTCATGTACTTCGAGGGTCTGACCCAGCAGGAAGTCGCCGACCAGCTCCGCGTACCGATCGGAACAGTGAAGTCTCGTGCTTCCCGGGCTCATGACCGCCTCGGTGAACTTCTCGCACAACGATGAATTCATCAGAAACGAAAAACCGGGCTTGGGGAATGAATCCCGGCCCGGCTTTCGGATGTTTTCTCAGCGTTGATCCTCGCGCCCGCCGTGCCGAACGGCACACTGCGCCCAGACATGGGCCGAGGCACAGGGAAGACGTGTGGTCGACCGTGTGCCTCGGAAATCGCCCGTGGAACGAGAACAGAAATGCCGTCTCGTCAGCGGTAGTTCTTGAACTGGAGCGCGATGTCGAGATCCTTGCCCTTGAGCAGGGCGATGACCTCCTGCAACTCGTCCTTCTTCTTCGAACTGACCCGGAGCTCCTCGCCCTGGATCTGCGCCTTCACGCCCTTCGGCCCCTCATCCCGGATGAGCTTGGAGATCTTCTTGGCGGTCTCCTGGTCGATGCCCTCCTTGAGCGCCACGGCCAGCCGATACTCCTTACCGGACAGCTTCGGCTCCTCGGCGTCGAGCACCTTGAGCGAAAGCCCGCGCTTCACGAGCTTCTCCCTGAACACATCGAGAACCGCGTTGGCGCGCTCCTCGCTGTTCGCCTTGATCTCGATCCCCTTCTGCCCCGACCAGGAAATAGTCGCCCCGGTTCCCTTGAAGTCGAACCGATGCCCGACCTCCTTGACCGTCTGGTTCAAGGCGTTATCGACCTCCTGCCGGTCGATCTCCGACACCACGTCAAAACTGCTATCGGCCATCGCTGTCCGTATCCTCTCCTCGTTCGATTCCGACCTTAGTAGCCACGAGCTCACACGTCCCTGCGCATGACCACACGCGGCTCAACCGCAATCCCCGACTCCCGCTCATACGCCACCAGCCCCGCCATCTCGGGCCCCCACCGCTCCGCCTCCAGTACGGCAAAGCCCCGCCGCGCGTACCACGGCGCATTCCACGGCACATCCCGAAACGTCGTCAAGGTCACCGCATCCGACACCGCCGCCGCATGCTCGCACACCGCTTCCAGCAGCGCGCTCCCAACCCCGCGCCCCCCATGCTCAGGACGCACCGCCAGCTGATCGAGATGCACCACCCCATCAACCCACCCCACC
>NZ_BLAE01000008.1:80955-262361 GCF_009687865.1 Acrocarpospora macrocephala | reverse complement strand
CTTTGGGACGCTCGCGCTCGGCCCCATCGACCTCCGGCCTCGGGAACGGCATGGCCAGCCTCCGGCCTCGGGAACGGCACAGCAAGACCACATTCCAACGCGACCCACAAACCAAGGGCGGGGGCAGACGACCTCCGGGGACAGACGGCCTCCGGGGGACAGCCGAACCCCGCAGCTCAGCCCCCCACCAACCGAGGGCGGGCCGAACCCCGCAGGCTCAACGCCACCACAACTGAGGGCGGGCAGCCCCAGCTCAGCCCTCGCCAACCGAGGGCGGGCCGAACCCCGCAGGCTCAACGCCACCACAACTGAGGGCGGGGAGCCCCAGCTCAGCCCTCGCCAATCGAGGGTGGGCCGTATCCCGCGGCTCGGTGCCACCACAACCGACGGCAGGCCGAGCCCCGGGGCTTCGGCCCACCCAAACCCCGGGGCTCGGCCCCACAGACGTTGGTCGTAACGCGGTCGCGTAAGAGGGAGGACGCTTGACGAGTTCCTGTGTCATCACACTGCGCATCGCGGCACCGAGATACTGCAGCGGACCGTAAAGCTTCGGATATTTCGGTATTCCAGTCAGTTCAAGCGCAGGGTTACCACCGGATCGCCAGCGCACCGAAGCGCATCGTCAGCCAGTCGCGCCTGCGCGAGGAGGCCACACAGCCGTCCAGCCACCGCGACCCGGCATGCTAACTACCCTGGTACCGTGCTGGCACAAGCCCCGGTGTTGCCTCTGCTTAGCATGCAGCCGGGGCACAGCCATGTCTGGCGGGGTTCGCCCGATCTCCCGGCAACCCAGCGCCCTCCGCTGCACCGCCAACTCCTCCCCACCCGACCAATCCGGGTTCAGGCGTGCGACGAAGTCCAGATGAAGGGACATTCCATCCCGCCACTCAAGACCCAGGGCAAAGAAGTACCCGCAAGCGACTGGCTAGTCGTTTGAAAGTGAGATCAACAAAATCACCAGAGGCTCCACCGGCAACACCCGGAAGACCCCGAGGGCTTCAAACCAGCCCACCCACCCACTACCTTGATCGGTACTCCCACCAAAGGAGGGCTCCCGTGCCCCCACCCCGGCCCTTCACCACACCGGCAACACTCCCGGGGTTCCGCACGACCACCGACCTCAGACCCGGCACCGGAGCCACGATCACCAAACCCAGCCACACAACAGCGGCAACCAACACCAGGGCAACCAACCCTGGGGGGATAGTCACGGCAACCAACCCTGGGGACGTAATCACAGCGGCCAACCCTGGGGACGTAATCACGGCGGCCAGCCCTGAGAACGCCCAACAGAATGAGCATGTGGCCGGGTCACTTACCGCTATCCCGCGCCGCTCACGCAAGTGGGGGTTCTCGCCACACCGGCGCCAACAACCTCAAGCGCAACCCGCCACTTGCTGCAAGAACAAAGCCGGGACAACCACCCCAGAAAACGAACCCACGGCAACAAACCCTGAACCCAAAACCATGACAGCCACCCACAACAGCAAAATCGGGGCAACCAACCCCAAGAACGAAACCCCAGCAACCAACCCTGGACCCAAATCCGAGGCAACTACCTGCCACGCCGAAACTGGGGCAACCAACCGTGGAAACCGAACCGCGGCAACCAACCCTAGGATCGAAACCGGGAAACCCAATCGTGAAAACGAAACCAGGGCAACCAACCCTGGGGGCGTGGGGGGCTTCGCCCCCCACATCGGGGGGTTCGGGGGGTCGTCCCCCCGTGTAACAAAGAACGACCCCGGGGGAAGGAAGCGCCAGCTTCCGACCAGCCAGGGTCAGTCGTTCGTGGGCAAGGGGGGAGTTGAACCCCCACGTCCTTTCGGACACACGGACCTGAACCGTGCGCGTCTGCCATTCCGCCACTTGCCCGTTGCGGATGCCCCCGTCTCCAGGTGCTGTGAAAGGTTAGCACGGAACCGCCAGTGCTACTGAACCCGGATACGATCCCTGTAGACGATGGAGGAAGGGAGGTAACCGGTGGGAGTCCTTCAGCGCTTCGAGCGGAGGCTCGAAGGCTTGGTTGAAGGCGCCTTTGCACGCGCGTTCAAGTCCGACCTTCAACCGGTCGAGGTCGCCAGTGCCGTTCAGCGAGAGATGGACGAGCGGGCCGCGATCGTCGCTCAGGGCCGCACGCTCGTGCCGAACGACTTCGTGGTGGAACTGTCCACGACCGACAGCGAACGGCTGGAGGTATATGCGGACAGCATCAGTCACGAGCTGGCCAACCTCGCCAGGGAGTATGCCAAGGAGCAGGGGTATTCGTTCGTGGGCCCGGTCCGGGTGCGGTTCGAGACGGCCGACGACCTCGCGGTCGGGCTGTTCCGGATCCGTTCGGGTGTGATCCGGGGCGCGACGGTGGAGCAGGACGAGATCCGCCAGCCGGTGAGCGATGTGCCCGCCGGCCGGTCGAGCGCGTTCGGCGGCCATCCCCGGCTGCTGGTTTCCACCCAGGACGACCCGCAGGGCCAGCGGTCCTACGAGTTGACGACACCGGTCACACTGCTCGGTCGTGGTACCGATTGTGATCTACGGCTGGTGGATCCGGGCGTATCGCGGCATCATGCCGAGCTACGGGTCGAAGGTCAGCTGGTCGTCCTGGTTGATCTTGGCTCCACGAACGGCACCTTCGTCAACGGGCAACCGGTCCGCAGGATCGAGATGCAGGACGGGACGAGGGTGACACTAGGTCGCACGACTCTGGTGTTCAGGCGCGATTAGAGGTAGACAAACGGTCCATGTCCGAGCTCACGCTGCTGCTGATCCGGCTCGCCTTCCTGGCGGTGCTCTGGTTCTTTGTCATTGCCGCGGTCGGTGTGATCCGGACAGACTTGTTCGGTCCACGCACGGCTCCGGCTACGGCACGGAAGCCACCCAAACCGGCTAAACCGGTGTCGAAGCCCAAGAGGGGGGAACCTCGTCAAATGGTCGTCGTCGGCGGCCCCCTGCAAGGGACCATCATCAACCTCACGGAGACGCCAATCACCATCGGCCGGGCGACTGACGCCACGCTCGTCCTCAGCGACGACTACGCTTCGAGCCGGCACGCCCGGCTCTTCCCCCAGGACGGCCAGTGGATCGTGGAAGACCTCGGTTCGACCAACGGCACGTACCTCGACCGTTCCAAAGTGACCCGCCCGATGCCGGTGCCCCTCGGAACTCCGATTCGCATCGGCAAGACCGTCATCGAATTGCGCAAATGACAATCGCACTCCGCTACGCCGCCCGCTCGGACGTCGGCCTCCTCCGCGAAGGGAACGAGGACTCGGCGTACGCTAGCGGCCGCCTGCTTGCCGTCGCCGACGGCATGGGCGGGCATGCTCACGGCGAGGTGGCCAGCTCGGTCGCCATCGCCGCACTGTCGTCCTTGGACAAGGACGCCTACGGGAGTGATCTGCTCGGCACGATCGAGGCAGCGGTCCGTGACGCCAACCATCAGCTGCATTCGATGGTCGCCCGCGATCCGAGCCTCAAGGGCATGGGTACCACGCTCACCGCGATGTTGTGGAACGGCACCAGGTTCGCGCTCGTCCATGTGGGCGACTCGCGGGCCTACCTGTTGCGCAGCGGCGAGCTCTACCAGATCACCCACGACCATACGCTCGTGCAGTCGCTGGTGGATGACGGCCGGATCACCCAGGAAGAGGCCGCCAACCACCCGCAACGCTCGATCCTGCTGCGCGCCCTCGACGGCAGCGGTGAGGTCGACCCCGACCTGCAGGACCGGGAAGCCCAGCTGGGCGACCGTTACCTGCTGTGCTCGGACGGCCTGTCCACCGTCGTGAGCGCCGAGACCCTGCACCACACGCTGTCGACGATCGATGATCCCGACGATGTGGTGCGCCAGCTCATCGACCTCGCGAACCGGGGCGGCGGGCCGGACAACATCACCTGCGTGGTGGCCGACGTCATGGAGATCGATGACGTGCAGCCGCACAACCACGCCGCGGCGGTGGTGGGCGCCGCCGGTTCCGGCCGGGTGCGCTCCGCGCCGCCGGACACCCCGGCTGGTCGCGCCGCGACCGTGACCGCGCCGCAACCGGTGATCATCGACTTGGACGGCGAACCGGCGCCGGAGGCCCTGGCCTCCGGCCGCCGGGCCCGGAAACGACGATCGTGGCCGGTTCTGGTCAGTCTGCTGGTTGTTCTCGCCGCCGCGCTCGGGCTCGGCGGCTATTACGGTTATCAGTGGACTCAACAGCAGTTCTACGTCGGCGCGGAAGGCGACAAACTGGTCGTCTTCCAGGGTGTCAACGCCGACCTGGGCATCGTGTCGCTCAAGCACATCGTGCACGACCCCAAACTGTCGGTCTCCGCGCTGCCTCCGGTGGAGCAGGCCCGGGTCCGCGGCACCATCCCTGTCGACAGCCTGGAAGCCGGAAAGGAACGGATCTTGACGCTGCAGGGCACCGTCAAGACCCCGGAACCGTCCGCGTCGCCCTCCCCGACGGAGTCGGGTAAGTGACCGCGGCGGCGGTCGAGGTCGCGCCCGTCCCCATGACCGCGAAGCGGCGGGGGGCGCAGCTCGCGATGCTCGCCTTCGCCATTGCCGTCGTGATGGGCGCGTATGCGAGCGTCGGTCTGGGCCTGGACGGGAAGATCCCCGCCGGCATGCTGACCTACGGCCTTGGCCTCGGCGCCTTGATGGTCGCCGCCTACCTGGTGCTGGCCAGGTTCGCCCCGTGGGCCGACCCCCTGCTGCTCCCGCTGGTGACGCTGATCAACGGGATCGGCCTGGTGATCATCTACCGGATCGAGCAGACCGGCCAGGCCGGCGCCTCGGCCACCAACCAGCTGTTCTGGACGGCGCTCGGCGTGGTCATGTTCTCCGCGACTCTGATCGTGTTGAAGGACCACCGCGCCTTGCAGCGCCTCACGTACACGATGGGCTTTGTCGGCCTGGGGCTGCTGGTGCTCCCGCTGGTGCCGTTCATCGGCAAGGAGATCAACGGCGCCCGGATCTGGATCGGCGTCGGCGGTTTCACCATCCAGCCCGCCGAGTTCGCCAAGCTCGCGCTGGTGGTGTTCTTCGCCGGTTACCTGGTCGCCAAACGGGACGTGCTGGCGCTGGCCGGGCGGCGGCTGCTCTTCATCGATCTGCCCCGGGCCCGTGACCTCGGCCCGGTCCTGATCACCTGGGGCTTCAGCCTGGCCGTGCTGATCCTGCAGAAGGACCTGGGCAGCTCGCTGCTGCTGTTCGGCACGTTCATCGTGATGCTCTACATCGCCACCCAGCGCACTTCGTGGGTGCTCATCGGCGTGCTGCTCTTCCTCGGCGGCGCGATCCTGGCCGGGCAGCTCTTCGACCATGTGGCGGCCCGGTTCGAGGTGTATCTCAATCCCGAGTCCCAGGCACTCTACGACCGCGAGTTCGGCGGCAGCTACCAGCTCATGCAGGGCCTGTTCGCTCTCGGCTCCGGCGGCATCCTGGGCACCGGCCTCGGCGAGGGCCACCCCAAACTGATCCCGCTGTCGTTCTCGGACTTCATCTTCACCGCCGCCGGCGAGGAGCTCGGCCTAACCGGCCTCATGGCGCTGCTGATGGTGTACGCGCTGATCGTCGAGCGCGGCCTGCGCACCGCGATCGCGGCCAGGGACCCGTTCTCCAAGCTGCTGGCGGGCGGCCTGTCCTTCATCTTGGCCTGGCAGGTGTTCATCATCGTCGGCGGCGTCACCAACCTGATCCCGCTGACCGGCCTGGTGACACCGTTCATGTCGGCGGGCGGTTCCGCCCTGCTGGCTAACTGGATCCTTATCGCCCTGCTGGTACGCATGTCAGACGCGGCCCGCAGGCCGCCGCCCCAGGCCATCCAGGACGAGGGAATGACACAGGTGTTCCAGCGATGAACGGTACTCTGAAGCGCGCCTCCCTGGCCTGCCTGCTGATGTTCGGCCTGCTGATGCTCAACGTGAACTACCTGGGCGCGGTCAAGGCGGAGGACTACCGCACCGACTCGCGCAACCAGCGCGCGTTCTTCGCCCGGTACAGCGTCGACCGGGGCTGGATCACCGCCGACGACGGCAAGACGACGCTGGCCAAGACGGTGGACGTCGGCGGCGACTACCGCTTCGAGCGGCAGTACCCGAACGGCAAGATGTATGCCCACATTCTCGGCTTCTTCGCGCCGGAGAGCTCCCGCGGGATCGAACTGGCGGCCGGCAAGTATCTCGACGGCAGCCACCCGGACCTGCTGGTCCGGCGCGCGATCGACTTCATCAGCAACGAGCCCCCGAAGGGCGCCAGCGTCGATCTGACGATCGTCCCCAAGGCGCAGGAGGTCGCGTACAACGCGCTGCGGGCCAGTGGCAAGCGCGGTGCGATCGTGGCGATGAATCCGCAGACGGGCGCCGTCCAGGTGATGGTGTCGCTGCCGACCTACGACCCGAACACCATCGTGGTGCCGAACAAGGCGACGGCCGCGAAGGCGTACAACAAGCTGGACGCCGATGAGCAGGACCCGCTGCTGAACCGGGCCACCGAGAAGACCTACCCGCCGGGTTCGACGTTCAAGGTGGTGACCACGGCCGAGATCCTGGAGAACGACCCCAGCGTCACCCCGGAGACGCAGGTGGCCGCGCCGCAGGTGCTGGACCTGCCGCAGACCACGGTCGGCCTGCCCAACTACGGCGGCGCCGCCTGCGGCGGCGGCCAGGTCTCGCTGCGGTACGCGCTGGAGCGCTCGTGCAACACGCCGTTCGCCAAGCTCGGCATGGAGCTGGGCTGGGACAAGATGCGCGAGCAGGCCGCCAAGTTCGGCATGGGCGAGCCGATCCCGTTCACGCTGCCGGTGGCCAAGAGCGACATCGGCCCGGAGGAGGAGCTGGCGGCCCTCGCCCAGCTCTCCATCGGCCAGCGCAACAACCAGATGACGCCGCTGCAGATGCTGCTGGTCGCGGCCGGCATCGGCAACGGCGGCGAGGTCATGAAGCCGTACCTGATCAACAAGATCGTCGGCCCGGACGGCGGGGTGCTGGACGAGACCAAGCCTGACACGATGACGGAGGCGGTCAGCCCCGAGGTGGCCGCCAAGCTGAAGGACATGATGGTCTCGGTCGTGCAGGCCGGCACCGCGACCTCCGCGCAGATCCCGGGCGTGAGCGTCGCCGGGAAGACCGGCACCGCCGAGCACGGGGACAATCCCGCGCCGCACGCCTGGTTCATCGGCTTCGCCCCGGCCGACAACCCCGAGGTCGCGGTCTGCGTCTTCATCGAGTCCGGCAGCGCCGGCACCGACGCCACCGGCGGCCACACGGCCGCACCGCTGGCCAGGGACGTGATGCAGGCGGTGCTGCAGGCGAAATGAGCCATCCGCTGCTCGGTAATCGTTACCGGCTCACCGCCCGTATCGCCGCCGGGGGGATGGGCGAGGTGTGGCGCGCCACCGACGAGCTGCTGCACCGCGAGGTGGCGGTGAAGCTCCTGCGGGCGCACGTGGCCACCGACCCCGCGTTCCGGGAGCGGTTCCGCAGCGAGGCCCGGTTCACCGCGGGTCTGACGGATGCCGCGATCGCCCAGGTCTTCGACTACGGCGAGGAGGACGACACCGCCTACCTGGTGATGGAGCTGGTGCACGGCGAGCCGCTGTCGGCGATCCTGGCCAGGAACGGGCGGCTCAGCGCGGAGGTCACGCTGGACGTGATCGCGCAGGCCGCGCGGGGCCTGAACGTGGCGCACCGGGCGGGCATCATCCACCGGGACATCAAGCCGGGCAACATGCTGATCACCGACACCGGCATGGTGAAGATCACCGATTTCGGCATCGCCCGGGCGCTGGAGGCGGCGCCGGTGACCCAGACCGGGACCGTGCTGGGCACCGCGCAGTACGTGAGCCCCGAGCAGGCCTCCGGCACCACGCTCACCCCCGCCACCGACATCTACTCGCTGGGCGTGGTGGCCTACGAGTGCCTGGCCGGCCGGCCGCCGTTCACGGCCGAGACGCAGGTGGCCATCGCGCTGCACCATCTCAACGATCCGCCGCCGCCGCTGCCGGACAGCGTGCCGCCGCCGCTGCGCGGCCTGGTGGCCGCGATGCTCGCGAAGGATCCGGCGATGCGGCCGGCCAGCGCCCGGGAGCTCGGCGACCGGGCGCTCGTGCTGCGTGACTCCCTCGCCGGGGGCGGCAGCCAGGCGCTGAGCACGCTCACCGATCCGTCCGGATTCCCGGTGACCGGCGGCATGACCCGGGTCGGCTCGCCGCCGTCCGGCGGCCCCGGCACCCGTACGGCTCCCGCGCTGCCGCCCAAGCCACCGCCGCGCCGGAGGTCGCCCCTCCTAGCGTTCACCCTCGCGGGTGTTGCCTTGGCCCTTGGTCTGGGCACTGTTGCCATCATGGAATTGCGGGATCCGGGCAGACCGGCGAATGAGGGCAAACCTACGCAGGTCATCCCGGTTTCACAGGTGCCCACGCCCAAGAAATCACCGTCACCGAAGGCGTCGAAGCCCACGCCAACGGTGCCGTCGGCCCGTCCGACACCGCCCCCGTCGGCTACCGTTAGCACGACGGCGACTCCTACGCCAAGTCCGTCGCCGTCTCCGTCCCCGACTCCAACCCCGACCGCGACGCCGAGCGAGACTCTGACGCCAAGTGAGACTCCACCAACCCCCTCAATTACCCCAAGCGCCTCGACCCTCTCCAATGAGGAGACGCCATGACGTACGGGGTCGATGATGGACACCGGCGGCACCCCAAGATGAACGGCAAGGGACAGTGCAGGAAATGACTCAGCCACGACTACTCGGCGGTCGATACGAACTCGACGGCGTCGTCGGGCGTGGCGGCATGGCCGAGGTGTATCGCGCCCGGGACATCCGGCTGGACCGCATCGTCGCGATCAAAACGCTCCGCTCGGATCTGGCCAGGGATCACACCTTTCAAGCGCGGTTCCGGCGTGAGGCGCAGTCGGCCGCGTCCCTGAACCATCCGGCGGTCGTCGCGGTGTATGACACCGGCGAGGACATGACGGACGGGACGCCAGTGCCGTACATCGTGATGGAGTATGTCGACGGGCGGACGCTGCGCGATCTGCTGCGCGCCGACCGGCGGCTGCTGCCGGAGCGGGCGGCGGAGCTGGTGGACGGCATCCTGCGGGCGCTGGACTACAGCCACCGCGGCGGGATCGTGCACCGGGACATCAAACCGGCCAACATCATGGTGACCCGCAACGGCGAGGTCAAGGTGATGGACTTCGGCATCGCCCGGGCCATGGCCGACTCGGCCGCCACGATGACCCAGACCGCGCAGGTGATCGGCACCGCGCAGTACCTGTCGCCGGAGCAGGCGCGGGGCGAGCGGGTGGACGCGCGCAGCGACATCTACTCGACCGGGTGCGTGCTCTACGAGCTGCTGACCGGCCAGCCGCCGTTCACCGGGGACTCGCCGGTGGCGATCGCCTACCAGCACGTGCGCGAGGATCCGATCCCGCCGTCCCGGATCGATCCGGAGATTCCCCGCTGGTGCGACGCGATCGTGCTGAAGGCGATGGCCAAGGATCCGGTGCAGCGCTACCAGAGCGCGGCCGAGATGCGCGCCGACCTGCAGCGCGCGGTCCAGGGCATGCCGATGGACCCGCAGACGATGGCGCTCGCCAACAACTACGGGCAGTATGCGGGGGCCGACCGCACCCGGTCGATGACCGCCGCGGGCGGCCCGCCCACCCAGGGCACCCGCAGCATCCAGCCGTATGAGTACGGCCCGGAGGAGCGCGGCGGCGGCAGCCGCAGCGACCGGCACCGGGACCGGGGCGGCAACACCGCGCTCAAGACGGCCGCCTGGATCCTCATCCCGCTGCTGATCATCGGCGCGTTCATCGGCGTGGGATACATGTTCCTGAGCTCGCCCAACCAGCCGACGGTGAGCGACCAGGTCGAGATCCCGATCGTGGAGGACCAGACCGAGGCGGAGGCCACGAAGCTGCTCACCGAGGCGGGCTTCAAGGTCACCCCGGAGCAGGTGTTCAGCTCCGACGTCAAGAAGGGCCGCGCGATCACCACCGATCCTCCGCCTGGCACCAAGCTGGCGAAGGGCGAGGCGGTCGTCCTCAAGGTCTCCAAGGGTGTCGAGACGGTTTTGGTGCCCGATGTGACCGGCAAGACCAAGGATGAGGCCACGGCCATGCTCCAGGACGCGGGCTTCTCGGTGACGTTCGGCTACAAGAACTCCTCCGCCGAGCAGGGCAAGGTCATCGAGACCAAGCCGGCGGCGGGCGCCGAGGCGCCGAAGGAGAGCAAGGTCCGGATCATCCTGCCGACCGAGCTGGTGGAGCTGCCGAGCGTGGTCGGCATCACCATCGAGGACGCCAGGACCACGCTGGAGCAGGCCGGCTTCAGGGTGAAGGAAGTGGAGCAGGCGAGCGACGTGGTGATCGCGGGTCAGGTCATCGACCAGTCCCCGGCGGCCGGGAGCAAGCACCCGCCGGGCCGGACGATCACGCTGATCGTGTCGAGCGGCCCGTCCAACGACTTCCCGACCGACCCGCCGACCGAGGATCCGAACGAGGTCCCGACCGACACCCCGACGGACGGCGAAGTGGACATCGGCGTCGATCCGAACCAATGATCGTCCAGGGCCTTCCCCTCCGGGGGGAGGCCCTGTTTTTTGGCGTGAAAAGAGGGTTTCCGCCACTCGGGGGCGATGGCGGAAACCCTCACCCAGATGTCGTCTCGCGGTCGGCTGGTGTTACATGATTTGAGCGAGCCAGTTTCCGAATAGTCGATGGCCGTGTTCGGACAGGACCGACTCGGGGTGGAACTGCACGCCTTCGATGGGTTCCGTGCGGTGGCGCAGGCCCATGATGACGCCGTCCGGCGTGGTCGCGGTCACGTCGAGGTCGATGGGGACGGTGCCGGGTTCGACGGCCAGCGAGTGGTAGCGGGTCATCGTGACCGGGGTGGGCACGCCGCGGAAGACCCCGCGCCCGTCGTGCTGGATCCTGCTGGTACGCCCATGCATGAGCTCCGGCGCCCGGCCGACCTTCGCGCCGTACGCGATGGCGATGGCCTGGTGGCCGAGGCAGACGCCGAGCAGCGGGAGGTGGCGGGCGGCGCAGTGGTGGACCAGCGGCACGCTGACTCCGGCGGCTTCCGGGGTGCCGGGTCCCGGCGAGACGAGCACGCCGTCGAAGCCGTCGGCGTCGGCGGTGGAGACGACGTCGCGGGGCCGGACGTCGCAGTGGGCGCCCAGTTCGCGCAGGTACTGCACGATCGTGTGCACGAAACTGTCGTGGTTGTCCACGACGAGGACGCGCATGGCGACTTGCTCCTTACCCGACGGTGACCCGGTCCAGCGGAATGTGGTGTTCCGCCCAAGGGAACACGACATACCAGAGTAGGGCGGTGATGACAGCGATCAGCACCAGGGTGGCGCAGAGCCGGAGCGTGGTGCCGCCGGGAAGCTTTCGCCAGATAAATCCGTACATGTCAGCTTTCGGTTAGGTACGGCGTTCGTGGGTGGCGTTGAGCACGCCGTACACGATCAGGCGTTGCCGGGCCGAGTATTCGGGGTGGCAGGTGGAGAGGGTGAGCAGGGCCTGTTTGGGGCGTTTGCCGGGGTGTTCCGGGACGGGCTCGATCACGTCGACCTGGGTGGGGTAGACGATCTTCTTGCTGGTGACCCGGTAGGTGTAGCGGGCCTCGCGGGCGTCGATGATCACCTCGTCGCCGGGGCGGAGCTCGCCGATGCGGTTGAACGGGGCCGCGTACGTGGTGCGGTGGCCCGAAACCACGAAATTTCCTACTTCGCCGGGGAGGGCGGTGCCGGGGTAGTGCCCAGGGCCCTGGCGCAGGTGTTCGGCGTCGATGCCCTCGACGATGGCGTACTTGTAGTCCACCCCCAACCGGGGGATGCGGATCATCGCCAGCGCCCGGCCCAGCTCGATGCTGTCGAGCTTGCCGTCCCCTGTGATCGTGGTCTCCTGCGTCAGTTCGCGCTGGAGCATCTCCTGGTGCTGCTCGGTGTAGGCCGTGGTCCCCCACAGCAGATACGCGCAGAACATCAGCAGGACCAGGCCGAGGGTGATGCTGACCTCACCGAACGTCCGGAGCACCGCCCGCACCGCACACCCCCTCCTGTGACGATGCTCCACGCTACGACCGGCGGCGCCGCGGAGCCCGCCCGCCGGGCCCGCGTTTGGCGCATTGTTTGCATTTCATCGCCAGGGACCTGATCCCCGTCAACAGGATCGAACCTGCTCGGAATGGCCCTGACGACGGGCGGCGACTATTCTTACTCCGGACTTCGCTCGCCAGCGACTACGCTTACTGACAAACCCGCAAGACAGCGCGGGTGACCACCAGGAGACTTCCCGTGCCCAAGTCCAACGTACGCAAGAAGGCCGTCTACACGCCGCCGCAGAAGACCTCATCGGTCAAGGTCAGCCCGCGCTGGCTGGCGCCCGTGATGGTGGCGTCGTGGATCCTCGGCATCGGCTGGATCGCCGCGTACTACATCGTCAGCAACACCGGACCGGTCTTCGGGCCGCTCGGAAACTGGAACCTGCTCATCGGGTTCGCCCTGATCATCTTCGGTGTGGTGCTCTCCACGAAGTGGCGCTAGTCCGTCCGGGCGTTCCGGGCTGGAACTTTCCACAGGCTTTATCCACAGCCTGGGGAAACAGCCCGGAACCCTAGCCGAACCTGCGTTCTATCTCCGCGATCAGCGCGTACGGATCGCCGAGGACCACGGCCGCCACCAGGACGGCCAGGATCACCAGGGCGCCGGCCAGCTGGATCGTGTTCCTGTTTTTCTCGGGTGCGTACGCGAAGACGGCCGACACCAGGACGCCGACGACCAGGCCGCCCAGGTGGCCCTGCCAGCTGATCCCCGGAATCAGGAACGTGAGCACCACGTTGATGCCGATCAGCCAGACCACGCCCCTGGCGTCGTAGCCGAGCCGCCGCGAGACCACGAACAGCGCCCCGAACAGGCCGTAGATCGCGCCGGACGCGCCGACCGACGGGTAGATGCTGAACAGGAAGACGGCCACCGAGCCGCCCAGCGCCGACAGCAGGTAGAGCGCCGCGAACCGCACATGGCCGAGCCGCCGCTCCAACTCGGGGCCGATCGCCCACAGCGCCCACATGTTGAAGAGGATGTGGGTGATCGCGAACGTGCCGGTCGGGCGCAGGTGCAGGAACGCGCCGGTGAGCAGCCGCCACCACTCGCCCTGCTCGATGTCGCCGGGCGAGGTGTTGAACTCGCTGACGAAGTCGCCGCCCAGCACGATCTCCCCGAAGTAGGCGACCACGTTGATGATCAGCAGCGTCCAGGTCACCCGGGGCACGCTCACCGCGGCGCCGCCGAACACCGCCTTCGCCTGCCGGACGCCCTTGTTCCCGTCCCGCACGCACTCCACGCACTGGAAGCCGACGGCGGCGTCACGCATGCAGTCGGGGCAGATCGGGCGGTCACAGCGCTGGCAGCGGACGTAGGTCTCTCGTTCGGGGTGCCGGTAGCAGGTGGGGACCGCTTCGGCACCCGGTTGCATCGAGGGTGGCTGGGTGGTCATGGGGTCCTTCCAAAGGGGTCTATCCACAGACTGCCACACGAAGACGCCGCCCTGGCCGCGAGATCAGCGGCCAGGGCGGCGTTCAGCGTGGGTCAGGAACGTTCGATGGTGACCGATTCGATCACGACGTCCTTGAGCGGCCGGTCCCGGCTGTCTGTCTCGGTACGGGCGATCTCGTCCACCACGTCGGTGCCCTCGATCACCTCGCCGAAGATGGTGTGACCCTGGTTCAGGTGCGGCGTGAGGCCGACCGTGATGAAGAACTGCGAGCCGTTGGTGCCCCGGCCGAGGCGCTTGCCCGCGTTGGCCATGGCCATCAGGTACTTGCGGTTGAAGATGTTCTCGGTGTGGATCTCGTCGTCGAAGTCGTAGCCCGGGCCCCCGATGCCCAGGCCCAGCGGGTCGCCTCCCTGGATCATGAATCCGCCGATGACCCGGTGGAAGATCGTTCCATCGTAGAGGCGGGCGGTGGTCTTGGCGCCGGTCTCCGGGTGGGTCCACTCCCGGGTGCCCTCGGCGAGCTCGACGAAGTTGCGCACGGTCTTGGGCGCGTGGTTCGGGAAGAGTTTGACGCGAATCGTGCCATGGTTGGTGCGCAGATTCGCGACGAGGTTCTCAGCCATGTGAAGCCGCCCCCTTGGTCGGTGATTGTTCCGGTCTCGGTGTTCATTCTCCGATGACAGGGTATCGAGGCTCCCGGCGGAGCCCGGCCAGGATTGAGGGCTAGTCAGGCGGGAAGGGGACGCAACGGGGCCCCAACCACAGGGGAGGTTTGCCGTGTCCCTAAATCTCAGAAGACGCCGCGTCGAAATGGTGATACCAACGACGTGGTCGGGCCGCATGAAGGCCCAGGCCGTGCGGGCAGCCGACAGGGTCGGCCCGATGGCCAGCAGCGCCCGCGAGGGCGCGTACCACCGTTTGGAAGACGCCCGTTTCTGGGCTGCACCCAAGCTAGACCATGCGGCCCACTCGGTCGAGGATCAACTCGCGCCACGCCTGAGCATGTTGCTCGCGCAGGCGGCGCGTCGGGTGGATCCGACACCGATGAAGGCGAAGTCACGCTCCTGGCCGACAATGATCCTTTTCGCAGGGCTTGCGGTGGGAGCGGCTGGGTTCGTGATGTATCGCAGGAATGCCCAGCATTGGGCGGAAGTGATGAAGAGCAGCGCGGACGAGGCGAAGAGCAAGGCCGGCGAGACAGCTGAATCCATGGGTTCCATGGGCGAAAAGCTGAACAAGCGGACTGACGAGGTCCCCGGCAAAAAGCCGTAGACCTCTATCTCCAGGTACGGCCGGTTGGATACCGGCCGTACCTTGATGTTGCACAAGGGCGGTCGCCCATCTTCGGGCACGGCTCCGACGTTCTACCAGCCCCTGCCGGGTAGGCCGTCGCCCAGCTTCAGACACGACTCCGACGTTCTACCAATCCTTGCCGGGTAGGCCGTCGCCCAGCTTCAGACACGACTCCGACGTTCTACCAATCCTTGCCGAGTAGACCATCGCCCATCTGCAGGCACGGCCAGGTCAGCCATACCTTGATGTTGCACAGGCGCTTGCCGGGCGGGCGGTCGCCATGGCCAAGCCCCTTTTGGCGCCGGTGCGGTGGGAAGCGGCTCAGGCGTAAACGGCGCCGGATAACGGCGAGGAACCTGGCGGGCTGGCTACTTTGTGGGGGCTTCGGCCGGTTTCGCGCAGATCGAGGCGTGGGTTATCGCGTCGGGGGGTGGCGGGGGGAGTTCGGTCGTGCCGTCTTCGTTTGTTGGGGCGGCCTTGCCGCTTATGTGTACGGCGCCAGCCTCGGTGGTCACGGTGAATTGGGGGGATCCGTCCGGTGCGTTTGGGGCGCCGGAGGGGACGGTCAAGGCCACCGAGTCGGGAAGGGCACCTGGTGCGGCATCGCCGGGCTGGGCGGGGATCGCCGGGATGGCGGGGACGGCGTCGACCTCTTCGCCGTTGACGAAGACCCTTCCGTCCTTGAGCTGCATGACTACGATCTTGCCTTCGCCCTTGGCTGCGCCGCAGACGGCGGTGGAGGTCGAGTCGGGGGTGGGTTCGTCGGCGTTGGCGGCGCCGGTGAGGGTGGTGGCGAGGGCGATCGCCAGGGCGCTCACGATGAGCACGCGTTTCGGGCGCATGCGGACTCCTTCTGATTGGGTGGGTCCACATTCGCGGGTCGTACCTGAAATGGAGCTTAAGGCGCCTGAAGTGATCTTCAGGCTGACTTTAGGTGGGTTCGGGCACGCTGAAGCGCATGCGCGTGCTGTTGGTGGAAGATGAGCGGCGGCTGGCCGACCTGATGAAGACCGGGCTGGCCGAGGAGGGCTTCGCCGTTGATATCGCCAACGATGGCGTAGAAGGTCTCTGGCTGGCCGGTGAGAATGCCTATGACGCGATCGTGCTGGATGTGATGTTGCCGCGTCTCAATGGGTACGCCGTGTGCCGGCAACTCCGCGATGCGGAGAACTGGACGCCCATCATGATGCTCACCGCCAAGGACGGCGAATACGACGAAGCCGAAGCCCTCGATACCGGGGCTGACGACTTCCTCTCCAAGCCCTTTTCGTACGTCGTGCTCCTGGCGCGGCTTCGTGCCCTGATCCGCCGGGGAGGCCGAGAACGCCCGGCTGCTCTGACGGTCGGGGATCTGGTTGTGGATCCCGCGAGCCTCACGTGCCGCCGGGGGGAGACCACAATTCCGCTCACCCCGAAGGAGTTCGCCGTGCTGCACGCACTCGCGCGCCGACCAGGGGAAGTCGTCTCGAAAGCGGAACTCCTCGCTCAAGCCTGGGATTTCGCCTATGACGGTGACCCCAGCATCATCGAGGTGTATGTCAGCGCACTTCGCCGCAAAATCGACGCACCCTTCGGACGTACCACCCTGACGACGGTCAGAGGCGCCGGATACCGGCTGGAGGCAGGCCGATGAAGAGGCTGATCAAGGGGCGGTCAGCGAAAGAGCTGGTCCCACGATGGGCGGCGAGAAAGCTAGTCCCACAGCAGTCGGCGAAAGAGCTGGTCAGCGGGCCGGCGAAGAGGCCAGTGCCACGGCGGTCGGTGAACTGGCCAGTCCCACGATGGCCGGTGAAAGAGCTGGTCCCACGATGGGCGGCGAGAAAGTTAGTCCCACGGCGGTCGGCGAAAGGGCTGGTCAGCGGGCCGGCGAAGAGGCCAGTGCCACGGCGGTCGGTGAAGTGGCCAGTCCCACGATGGCCGGTGAAAGGGCTGATTCCACGGCGGTCAGCGAAAGAGCTGGTCCGAGGGTGGTCGGCGAAAGGGCTGGTTGGGGGGTGGTCGTTGCGGGTTCGGGCGACTGTGGTGGCGACCTTGGTGGTTGCGGTGGCGCTGGCGGGGGCGGCGTCTGTGCTGAATGGGGTGTTGCGGGGGAGTTTGGAGAGGAGCGCGACTGACCTGGCTGCGAAGCGGGTGACCAGTGCGGCGGGGCATATAGGTGTGGCCGCAGCTCCAGCGTTGCCTCTCTCCGGCGTGACGGGACCTTCCACCACAATCACCACGCCTGGGGAGGGACCTCTCAGTGCGGTACTCGATCCGGACGTGCAGGTTCTGCCGGCGGGGACGCCGGGCAAGGCGTGGGCCGAAGAGGGTTACGTCGTTGTCGCGGAGACGGTGGCGACCAAGTCCGGGATGCTGGTGATCCACGGGAGAGCCTCGCTGGAGCCCGCCGAACGCGCCCTGACCGCCCTTCGGACACTGCTGATCTTCGGAATTCCGGCCCTGTTGATCCTGGTAGCGGTGCTGACCTGGCTCTTCATGAGCAAAGCCCTGGTTCCCGTATCCGGAATTACCGCCAAACTCGCCGACATAACGGCACGCGACCTGCACCAACGAGTTCCGGTGCCGAGCGGCCGCGACGAGATCAACGCCCTAGCCTGTACGGTCAACGCCACGCTTGACCGTCTGGAAACCGCGGTCGGACACCACAAACGATTCGTCGCCGATGCCGCGCACGAGCTGCGAAGCCCGATAGCCACCCTGCGTACCCGCCTTGAACTGGGCGAACGCGCCGCACCCGAGCTGGCCCGCGAATCCCTGACCGATGTGGCCCGGCTCCAGACCCTGGCCGCCGACCTATTGCTCCTGGCCCGCCTGGACGCCGGCGAACCCTTGCGCACCCAAGAGGTCGACCTGGGCCAGTTGGCCACAGAAGAGACCCTTCGCCTCAAGTCGGCACTCGCGACCGAACCGACGGCCACACCCGGCCAGCCAACCGCAGAAGAGACCCTCCACCGCAGGTCGGCACTCGCGACCGAACCGATGGCCGCACCCGGTCAATCAGCCATGGAAGAGGCCCTCCGCCGTGGACCGTATCGCCGAGATCGAGGACGCGCAGAAGCCGCGGGCCAACCAGCCGCAGAAGAGATCATCCGCCCACCGATCCCGATATTTCTGGATATAGCGCCCGATGTGCTCGTTAACGCCTCCCCCGCGCACCTCACCCGTGTGATCACCAATCTCCTCAGCAATGCCCTCCGTCACGCCGAATCGTCGATCACCGTGCGTCTCACCCCTGACGCCACCCTCGACATCATCGACGACGGCCCCGGCATCCCCCCGGAACACCGCGAATCCATTTTTGACCGATTCACCCGCCTCGATGAGGCCCGCGATCGCGACGCCGGTGGCGCCGGGCTCGGCCTGGCGATCGCCCGCGACATCGCCCACGCCCACGGCGGCACCCTCACCGTCGCCGACACCCCGGAGACCACTCTGCGCCTTCGCCTCAAACCACTATGAACCACATCATCCCGGCGTCCGTTCACCGGTACGGGGGCATCCGTGTTCGTGCGATCAGAAGGGCACTTCCATGGAGGAACCGGGAACTTCCCGCCGCAAGTTCATCTTCCGCAGCCTTACCGGCGGTCTCACCGCCGCGCTCACTTCAGCCGTCGCGCTCGTCAGACCCGCGACCGCCGACACCGAAACCGAAGCCGCGCAGGGCGCCTTCCTGGCCAAGACCAAGAACATCCCGCTCCGCGGCGGAAAGATCATCAAAGTCAAGAGTGCCAGATACGTGGTAACCCAGCCCAGCAAGGGCGTCTTCCGCTGCTTCACCGCCAAGTGCACCCACCAGGGCTGCACCGTCGCCAGCGTCAGCGGCCGTACCATCAACTGCCCCTGCCACGGCAGCAAGTTCGCCATCACCGACGGCCACGTCGTCCAAGGCCCCGCCACCAAGTCCCTCCCCAAGAAGCGAATCACCGTCAAGAAGGGCTCAATCCGCCTCGCATAACCGCCCCGCGCGTCGTTGCCGGACGGGTTCGGCGTGCCGGATCCGTCCAGGGGCGGCAACAGGGCAGGACTCCGAACCATCTGGATCAACCGCCAGGCCTCACCCAACCTGGGTCATACTGCCTACCACGTCGTTCCGCGGACCGAAGACGCTGTTCAGTTGCTTCGGACCATCTGAATCCGCGTGCCTGGGCAGCCGCAGGCGCCCCAGGCCCCAGGGCTCGCTCGTCGGCCTCCTGCGCATGCCTGACTAGCCAGTCGGCCGTGGACCAGCGAATGAGGTGATCGCCCGGTTCGACCGGGCGGTGTCTGCCTGATGGAAAGCAGCCTGCAAGCCGCCGGCGACGGCACATCCTGCCGTGTGACCAGGAGCGGGTATCTGCCGTACCCGCCGGTAAAGAGAAGATCACCGGCGAAGCTTCGCGACGCGGCGCCGCGCTTTCTGGAAATCGCCGGGCGGAGTGGTATCCGTTCTACCGAAGGATTTCCGTGGCCGCAGCGCGGAGAGTCCTCCTGGTGCGAAGTAGACCAGCAGGATGAACACGATTCCCAGCAGCAGCAAGGGTTGTGACAGGAGGCCGGCCAGCCATCCCGGGGTGCCAGGCGAGACCGAGACCGCACCGGAGACGGCGGTGAGGCGCTGGTCGAGGTAGGTGTAGACGACGGCGCCGAGCACTGGTCCCCAGCGGGTCCCTGGCCCGCCGATCACGACCATGACCAGCAGGGTAAGGGTGAATGCGGTCGAGGCGACGTGCGGTGACACCCCTCCGGTGGTCAGCACGTAGACGATGCCGCCGGCTGCGGCCAGCACACCGGACAGGGTGAATACGGAAAGCTTGACCACGTAAGAGTTCAGGCCGAGAACGGAGACGCGGCGGGTGTCGTCGCGGACGCCAGTGATGATCCGCCCGGCTGGTGAGGCCATGAGGAGCCAGACGACGGCCACGGCGGCGCACACGTAGGCCAAAGCGAGCCAGTACAGGTTGGCGGTGTTGGTGACACCGGTCAGCCAGGCGGGAAGACCGGGACCGTTGAGGACGAGGCCTTCGTCGCCGCCGGTGAGACCAGCGGGGTTGAGGGTGATGGTGAGGGTTCCGGCCTGGGCGAAGGCGAGGGTGACCATGGCGAAGCCGATGCCATCGGTGTGCAGGGCGATCGCCCCGAGCACCACGGCGAGCAGTGTTCCCGCACAGAGTGCGGCTGCCGCGGCTTGCCACAGTGGCCATCCGGCGCGCACGAGCACGCAGGTGGGGTAGGCGCCCGCGGCGAAGTACAGGGCATGGCCGAACGACATCAAGCCGGTACGGCCGAATTGCAGGTCGTAGCTTTGCACCACCCCGGCGAAGATCAAGCACATGGCCAGCAGTTGCAGCGTTCCCGGCTGGGCGAACGGCCCGTCGAAAAGCACCGGGATATCGACCGCGGAGAACGGGAGGATCGCCAGGACGGCCGCTACGGCAACAGGCCAGGCGCGGTGCAGCAGGGATTTCACGCGGTTTTCCCTCCGGCCAGACCCTGTGGACGGACCAGCACCACCGCAGCCAGCAAAGCGATGACGCACAAGTCGCCTGCCCCGGCGGCGGCGTAGTAGTTGACGAACTGCTGCAGCAGGCCCACGACGGTTGCGGCGACGGCGGTCCCGGTGATGGATCCTTTGCCGCCGATGATGACGACGCCAATGGCGAAGATGAGCAGCGCCGCGCCTTGGGACGGGTCGATGGCACCGAAGTAGATGCCGCCGAGTGCGCCGCCGAGCGCTGCGGCGGCACCGCCGATGGCGAACACGACCGTGAACGCGGTCCGCACATTGACACCGAGGGCGATCACCATTTCCCGGTCCTGCACCCCGGCACGCACGATCAGGCCGATGCGGGTGTGCCGCAGAAACAGCGTCAGCCCGATCAGGACAGTGGCGGCGGCGGCGATGAGGATGAGGCTGTGATTGGGAACGGCCATCCCGGCTATGGTGCTGACGGTGGCGGTCCAGGCCGGTTTGGGAAAGGTCAGCGGTTGGGTGCCCCACACGATTTGCAGCAGCGCGACACCGGCCAGCGACAGACCTACGGTGATGAGGATCTGCTCGAAGGTGCGCTGGTACAGCGGCCGGATCATGGTCACCTCGACCACGGTGGCCGCCAGCGCCCCAGCAGCCGTGCCGGCAACGACGGCTATAGCGATGTCCCGGGTGGACGGGTGGCTGCCACCAAGGCTTGTCGCCGTCACCCAGGCGGTGTACGCGCCTACGGATACCAGCAGGCCGTGGGCGAGGTTGAGGACATCAGCCAGTCCGAAGACGAGGGTCAGGCCGCTGGCGGCCAGAAAGTACAAGGCCGCCAGCCCCAGGCCGGTAACGGCGAGCAGCACGATGGTAGTCATGGTCGGCGGGCCGCCACGCCCAGCAGGGTTCGGGTCAGTTGCGCATCGTGCAGGAGCGCACGCGTGTTCCCGGTCCAGGCCAGACGGCCAGCGTTGACAACCACCGCGCCGTGGGCCAGTTCGGACACCACCTGCAGGTTCTGTTCCACCAGCAGGACCGGAACGGTTCGCGCCACGGCCGCCAGCGCGGCAGTGACCGTGGTGACCACGGCGGGGGAAAGTCCTTTGGTCGGCTCGTCGATGACCAGCAGCCGGTTGTCGTTGAGCAGCGCGCGAGCCAGCGACACCATCTGCTGCTGGCCACCGGACAGAGTGCCGGCGCGCTGTTTGCCACGTTGCGCCAGATCCGGGAACAGGGTGTAGACGCGGTCGTAGTCGGGCCGGTCCCGTTCGGCCAGGCGCAGATTCTCGGCCACCGTCAGGTCGGGAAACACGCGCCGGTCTTCAGGCACATAGCCGATGCCCATGCGCACCAAGGCATGTGTGGGCATGTTCGCCACCTCCTGGCCGGCGAAACAGACGCTTCCAGAGCTGCGGAGCTGGCCGAGAATCGCGCGCAAGGTGGTGGTCTTCCCGGCACCGTCGCGGCCGAGGATGACGGTGGTGCCATGGCCTGCGACGTCGAAACTGATGCCATGGAGCAACTGCAGGCTGCCAGCGCGCACGGACAGGCCACGCACCTGCAGCAAGGATCCGGTCATGTGGCAGCCCCGAGATACGCGCGCTGGACGGCCGGATCGGCCATCACCTCGGCGGTGCTGCCGTAGGCCAGCAGGGCCCCTTGGTGCATGACCGCGACCCGCGTGGACAGTCCAAGCAGGACGTCGAGGTCGTGTTCGACCATGAGAACGGCGCGCCCGCTGTCGCCGGCGGCCAGGTCGGCGATGACCTCGGTGAGGCTGTCGATGTCGGCGGTCGCGACGCCGGCCAGCGGTTCATCCAGCAGCAGCACGGCGGGAGCCGCCGCCAGCAGCATCGCGATCTCCAGTTTGCGCTTGTCGCCGTGTGACAGCAGACCGGCTGGACGGGTCGCGAGCATCGACAACCCCACGTCGCTGAGCACGTGCAGGATCCGGTCGTCGCTGGTGCGGCGCAGGGACCTCAGGCCGCCGGCCGCGGCCTGCAACGCCAGCTGCACGTTGGCGTGCACGGTCATCGAGGCGAAGATGGCCGAGGCTTGAAAGGAGCGGCCCAGCCCCAGCCGGGCCCGGCGGTGTGGCGCGAGACCGGTGATGTCACGCCCCGCCAGCATGATCCTTCCGGCTACGGGTTTGTACAGGCCGGTGAGCAGATTGAACAGCGACGTCTTCCCGGCGCCGTTGGGGCCGATCACCCCGACGAACTCACCCGCCGCCACGTCCAGACTGACGTCGTCGACAATGGACATACCGCCGACCGACCAGGACAGCTGACGCATGCTCAGAAGCGGTGCGGTGCCGGTCACGTGTCAGCCTTTCATCGCGGTGACGGGCGGGGCGCATTCCTGCGCCGACAGGGTTTTGAGGATCCGCGCGGTGTACGCCTGCGCCGTGCCGGTGAGTTTGACCTGGAACGCGGGCTGAAGCAGCGCGTGGTCGGCCGCTCGGACCGTCAAGTTGCCGGCGACGCTGTCGAACGACCACCCCTCCAGGCTGGCGATCATTTTCTCCGGGTCGTCGCCACCGCCCTGTTCGATGGCCCGCACCAGCATGAGCGCGAGGTTGAACCCGTCCGGCCCGAACACTCCGCCCGGAGTGTTGCCCTGTGCGGCCTGGAGCGCCGTGGCGGCGGGATTGTCGGCGGCGCCGTCGACCCAGTGCGCCACAAAGGAAATCTCTGCGCCAGCGGGCCCGAACGCCGGCCAGGTCTGCGGTGCGTCGAGCCCGGTCACCACTGTGGTGGCGGACAGCACGTCTTGCTGCTGCAGTGACTGCCACATCGCGGTGGCTGTCGTGCCGGCCCACGCGACGAACAGCAGATCCGGCTTGGTCTCTTTGGCTTTGATGGCGAACGGGGTGAATTCGGTGGTGGCTTCAGGCACCAGAACACTGCCGACCGTGGCACCGGAGGCGCCCATCACCGCTTTGACAGCGGCGAGGTTGCCCTGGCCGAACGTGTTGTCCTGAGCGAAGACCACCACGTTCTTGCCGGCGGCTGCCGAAAGGTAGGACTGGGCTGAAGCAATGTCCTGGAACGTCTGCCGGCCCGTACGGAAGGTGTACCGGTTCACTCCAGTGATCGCATCCGCAGCCGCAGGACCGGACAAGTTGAGGATCTTGTTCTGTGCGGCCACCGTGGCGACCTGCAGTGCGGTGGCCGACGACGTCGATCCGCCAATGATTTTGACACCTTTACCGGCCAGGTCTTTGACTGCGGCGACCGCCTTGGCCGGGTCGCCGCCGTCGTCGACTTGGGTGACCTCGATCATGCGGTCACCGACCTTGCCCGTGCCCTTCGTGGCGTACTGCAGGCCGGCCTCGAAGCCCTGCAAATACTGCTGCCCGTACGCGGCGAGCGGCCCGGACGTGGTGGAGATCAGCCCGAACTTGACCGGCGCATCGGGCTGCGGTGCGGAGTCCGGGCTCGTGCATCCCGCTGCCACGGCGAGCAGGGCGGCCACGGCCGCCATCCGGCCCGGCAAATAGGTGCGGCTCATATGATGTCCAGCCCCTTCCGAAAGCTACGTACGAACGATCGTTTGGCTGCCGAGTTTGATGCCGCCTCCAACCGTGTGTCAAGGTGGAGCGGGCAGATCAGATCGAAGGAGTACGGGTGTGACGGAACAGGCCAATGGCAGTCGCCGGCGCCGCCCAGCGAAGCCGGCCGACACCGACCGGCTGCTGACCGAGATCAGCGCCGCCGGGCCGCCCGCGCAAGGCGCGGAAGGGCTGCTTCCGCCGCGTGCCAAAGCAGCCGGAACGCTGCGCCGGATCCAGGAGGAGGCGGTGCGCCAGTTCGCCGCACGCGGCTATCACGCCGTCTCCGTGCGGGACCTGGCCTCCGGTGTCGGCATCCACCCGAGTTCCATCTACTCCCACGTCCCGGCGAAGGCGGACCTGCTCGCCGAGCTGCTACGCCTCGGGCATGCCGAGCATCGTGACCGGCTGCGCCAGGCGCTGCTGGAATGCGGCGCCGACCCAGGCGACCAGATCGCCGCTCTCACCCGGGCCCACGTGCGGATGCACGCCGAATACCCGCTCCTGGCAAGGGTTTCCAATCGCGAACTCGGCGCGCTTGAAGGCGCCGCTCGCGATGAGATCACCGGGATCCGCCTGGAGTCCGAGCGGCTGTTCATGGATGTGATCAACCGCGGCCAGCAGCTCGGCGATTTCAGCGCCGAGGTGGACCCGCTGATCGGGGTTGCCGCGATCGGTGCCATGGGTATCCGGGTCGCCGAATGGTGGAACCCTGAGCTGGGCATCACCATCGATGAACTGGCCGCCCAGTACGCCAGCCTCGCACGTAACATGTTGCGCACCTAGCCAACCGTTCGTTCGTATGCCCCACCTGAGGACGCTCAGGCGGGAAACCGTACTCGCAGCACCTTCTTGTCGAACTTGCCCACGCTGGTGCGGGGAATCTGATCCAGGAACTCCACGCGGTCCGGCAGCTGCCAGCGGGCGAAGCCATGTGACGTCAGGTGCTCGTGGATCTGCTCCAGGGTCAGTACGCCACCGTCGCGGGTGACCACACAGGCCAACGGCCGCTCCAGCCACTTGGCATCCGGGATGGCGATCACGGCTGCCTCCGCGATGTCCGGGAGGGACATCAGCGCGGCTTCCATGTCAACTGAGGAGATCCATTCGCCACCGGACTTGATGAGGTCTTTGGTGCGGTCTGCTATCCGGAAGTAGCCGCCAGGCGAGCCGACGGCGACGTCTCCGGTGTGAAACCAGCCGCCGTGGAACTGATGCGCGCCATCGCCGTGCAGGTAGCCGTCTGCGACCCAGGGTCCACGCACATACAGGTCGCCGATCTGGGTGCCGTCCCAGTCGACGTCTGCTCCGTCGCTGTCGCGGATGACGAGCTCGACGGTGGGCACCGGCAGCCCTGCCTGCGACGCGGCCTGCTCGATGAACTCTTCGTCTGGAAGACCGCGCAGATGATGTTTGGGCCAGGCGACACTTGCCAGCGGTGAGGTCTCGGTCATGCCCCACGCCTGCAGGATCGGTATCCCGAAGTCAGCCCGGTACCGGGCGATCAGCGACCGGGGCGGCTGCGCTCCGCCGGAAATGATGTGCCGCAGATCAGGCAACGGCTTCGGGCCGTCCAGGTGCGCGGCGACGTCGATCCAGATCGTCGGCACGCCCGCGGTGACGGTGACCTGTTCCTCGCGAAGAAGCCCGATGATGCGCTGCGCGGTGAACGGCCCGGCGGCGAAGACCTGCTTGGCCCCGACCATGGCGGCCGCGTACGGAACACCCCACGCGTTACCGTGAAACATCGGCACAACCGGCAGCACACAGTCGCCGGGCCCGAGGCTGAACCCGGCGCCGGAGGCGACGCCGAGGGCGTGCAGCACCGTCGACCGGTGCGTATAGACGACACCTTTGGGGTGGCCGGTGGTGCCGGAGGTGTGGCAGATACCCAGCGGCCGGTCTTCAGCCCACGGCGTGCGCGGGTACTGCCGCGGCTGGTCGGCGATCAGCGCCTCGTACGCCAGCAAGCCCGGCAGGTCGGCCTCCGGCGCCTCCCCGGCCAGCACGATGATGTGCTTGACCTTGAGCAGCCCGCCGGCGGCGTAGGCGTCTTCCAGCAACGGAATCGACTCAGGGTCGGCCAGGATCGCCACGTCACCGCCATGGTCGATCACCGCTGCGAGTTCCCGCGCCGACAACCGCAGATTGAGGGTATGCAGGACACGACCGCTGCCCGGGACACCGAAATAGGCCTCCAGATGCCGGTAGGTGTTCCACGCCAGCGACCCCACAACCGCATCCACCGGCAGGCCAAGGCTGTCCAGAGCGTGCATCAGTTGCTGTGACCGCTGCGCGAATTCAGCGTAGGTGTAGCGGTGGCTGGAGCCGTCGGCGTGGCTGGTGACGATGTCGACGTCGCCGTAATGCCGTTGCGCCGACGCGAACAGGGTCCAGATGTTGAGCGGAATGTCCATCATGGCCGGTACCCTCGATCACTTGCCGCAGCTGCCGGCGAACTCCACCAGCGCGTCCGCACAGCTGGTGGCGCCAGGATCGGCCAGCGCGATCGTGTAGTGCGTCGTGTGGGGCACCAGCTGATGCTCGAAACGGGCCACCGCCGCGCTTTCCGCCGAAACCACCGGCTCGCCGTACAGCGGCGGCTGCCCCGGATAGAAGCCTTCCTGCGCGGACAGCATCAGCACCGGTGCCTTGATCGCCGACAGGCGTTCCCGCAGTGCCTCGGCGTTGAGTGTGTCCAGATAGTCACCACGCACCGCGGCCTCCGCGGCCTTCGGCATGAGCTGTGGCTCGGTGCCGCCCAGGTCGTAGTCCAGATAGGCCTCCACCCACGGCCCCCACGCCGCCGCCGGGAATGCCGGAAGCGGCCGCCAGAAGTCGAAATAGGACTCCCGGCTGGGAAACTGCTGCCGCAACCGGGCCAGTTGCGGCCCGAGCACCGTGTCCAGCAGTGCGACCGGATCCACCCCGGGTGGCGCCGGCAGCGGCAGTCCCCCGTCGACGAGCATCACCCCGGCCGCCTTCCCCGGATGCTCGGCTGCCAACGCCGCGGCCACGAAGGCGCCCATCGAATGACCGATGATCACACAATCATCGAGGCCGAAGGCGTCCATCGCCGCGGCGACATCTCGGGCGTGCTGTGCCATGCCGTACTGGCCTTCCGGCTTGCCGCTGTCCCCGCGCCCACGCAGGTCCAGGGCCAGCAGCGGGCGTCGCCCGGCCAGCCTTTCGGCGATGCCGACGAAGTTGACGTACGACGCCGTGATCCCGTGTAAAGCCACCACCGGCTTGCCCCGACCGGGCCAGAACCCGAACGCCAGCTCCACACCGTCACCGGCGACGCGGCCTCGCGCCTCCCGCCCTGTCAACACATCCATCGCAGCTCCCTAACGAACGACTGTTTGTCACAGTCTCATGTCCGTAGACAGGGAACGTCAAGACTCAGGCACGTCACGCGAACGAAACCTGGTCGTCATCTTGACACGGCCGCGTCCCACTCTGATGCTTGCCGAACAAACGATCGTTCGCAACGAAGGAGCGGAACATGGCACTCACCCCTGCCCGGTGGTGGCGTGCACTGGCCGCCTGCGTCATCGCCAGCGCCACCGCAGCAGCAACCCTCACCGTGCCCGCGCAGGCCGCCGGCGGAACGTTGTTCCACGGCATCTACGTATCGGTATTCGGCGTCCGCGACTACCACGGCTACCTGCCCTCGTCGTACCGTCCTGGCACCCCACTGCCACTCGTGGTCGCCCTGCACGGCTGCACCGAGAACGACGTCGGCTTCGACCTCCTGTCCGGCTGGAGCGCCAAAGCCGAACAGGAAGGCTTCGCCGTCGTCTTCCCCGACCAGAACAACTTCGCCAACCCCGCCGGCTGCTGGAACTGGATCCTGTCCGGCAACCAGCACCGCGGTCGCGGCGAGCCGGCCATCATCGCCGGCATCACCAACCGCGTCACCGGCCAGTACGGCATCAACCGCAGCCGCGTCTACGTCACCGGCATCTCCGCCGGAGGCGTCATGGCCAACATCATGGCCGTCGCCTACTCCGACGTCTACGCGGCCGCCAGCTTCGTCGCCGGCTGCGAATACCAATGCGACCCGCTGCAGATCACCACCCCGCAGCAATCCGGCCAAGCCGCACTACGCGAAATGGGAAGCCGTGCCCGCACCGTCCCGGTCGCGATCTTCCAGGGCACCAGCGACCCAGCCGTGGCGCCCTCCACCGCCTACCGCATCGCCGGGCAATGGGCCACCGTCGCGGGCACGGACACCACACCCGACGCCACATACAACGGGCAGGTTCCAGGCGGACGCAGCTACACCAAACTCACCTACCACAACAACACCGGTCAGCCCATCGTCGACCAATACATGATCAACGGCGCCGGGCACAGCTACCCCGGCGGCTGCTCCTGCAGTCTCTACGGCGACCCCGCCGGCCCCGACGCCACCGGCATCAGCTGGGACTACTTCCTCGCCCACCCAATGCCCTGACAACACCATCACCAGGCCGGCGCCACGCGGCGCCGGCCCAATTGCTACCGTGATCGCCCGTGAACGTGTACGTAGGCAACGCGAACGTGGACGCGGCAACCGATCGAGGCTGGCTCCTGGGCCACTTCAAAGCCCCCGACGACGTACGGCACAGCGAGGACGTCGAGATCAAATGGGGCATCCACCCTGCCGGTGACGAGCGCGCCCAATGGGTGACCGGCGAACACCGCACCGCCCTACTCATCCTGATCAGCGGCCGATTCCGCGTAGAGCTCCCCGGCCAGACCGTCCTCCTGTCCAACCAGGGCGACTACGTCCTCTGGGGCAAGAACGTCGACCATTCCTGGCACGCCGAAGAAGAATCCGTCGTCATGACCGTCCGCTGGCCATCAATCCCCGGCTACGCCACCCCGTAGGCCACCCAACAGAACAAGCAGGTCGTCAAGTCACTCGCCGTCATCCGGCGCCGTTCACGCAGGCGATACTTCTCGCCGCACCGGCGCCAACAAGCGACAGCGGCCTCCGGTTGAGTGTCTTCGATCCGAACATCGAAGGCCCTTGAACCCGAACGTCGAGCGGTCCTAGAGCATCCAACAGCGTGAACAGGCCGCCAGGTCACTCGCCGTTATCCGGCGCCGTTCACGCAGGCGATACTTCTCGCCGCACCGGCGCCGACAGCAGTGGCTGCATCCTGTTGGGCTCTCGGGGTATCGGTGCCAGAAGTGGCAGTGAGTTGAGGTTTAGACGTGCACGTCGAGTCTGGCCGTGTAGCCGTTCGTGGGGTCGCCGGTGATGGTGGCGAGTTGGGTTGTGTAGCCGTCGCTGAATACGTTGTCGGTTTCTAGGGAGGAGGCTGCCAGGTTGGTGGCGCTCTGTTCGTAGCCGGGGTTTGTGTATACCTCGGTGCAGGATTCCTGGGGGAATGCCAGTTGGGTGGTTTTTGCGGGTTCCGAGGCGGTGGTTGCTTCGGTGAGGTTGCCGTACACCTCGAAGTGGATGTGTGGCCAGCGGCCGGTGTAGGCGCCGGGGAAGATTGTGGTGAAGCGGATCAGGCCGGCTGGGGTGGCTTCCTGGACGCCGCGGAGATAGTTTTCCTCGGTGATGCCTTCGGAGTACAGCGAATATCTGCCTTCGCGGTCGCAGTGCCATAGGTAGACGGCGGCGCCCGCGTATGGCGCTCCCGCGTTGATGATGTTGAGTTCTACGACCAGCGGAACTCCTTGGGCTGTTCCCGATGCGGAGCCGAAGCTCGATCGGATGTCCTGGCGGACGACGCCGCTCTGGGTCAGCGCATTGGGGCCGTTGGATCCGTCCCCGGGATAGGGACCGGCTGTCTCGTCTGGAATCTCTTCCTGGGAGCTTGACGATTGGCCGTTCGCTGGTTGGCCGGTTGCCTGGGTGGACGTGTTTTGTTCGGGTTCGGAGCAGCCCACTGCGCCGACCAGCATTGCGCCGCCGAACAGTCCGAGCATCCCTCGGCGGCCTATCAAGCGGGAAAGATCGAACGCGAGTCCTCGGTCGTGATCGTGCATGTGCCCTCCTCCGTTTGGTAGCGACCACCCTTCACCTCGCATCTGAAAATTCGATGACACCAACGCCAGATTCCGCTTAGCAGGCCGCTCCCCTCTGCCGCTCAACGCCACGGGGAAGAATGACGGGACGCTGATCATGCTCAACGTGCTGGGCGGACTCCCGCGTGCACGCAGCGGTCTGTTGGGGCGTTCGGTTCTCCGGATACGGGGAGAGCTCAGCCTTCTTCGAGTTCGGCGGCTCGTTCGTACAGGCGGGCGGCTTGGAGGGGCTGGTTGTGGCGGTTGTGGAGTTCGGCGGCTCGGATCAGCTGGCCATCGGATTCCAGGGCCCAGGCCTGGTCCTGCCAGCTGCCGCGCTCCATCGGCGTCGGCCTGATACCGCGGGGTCCGGACCTCCGGGGGCGGCGCAGGCCGGGGAGGAAATCGACTCGCCGGGTGCGTTCCTGAGGTGTCAGCCCATCGTCGATCAACCGCAGCGAACGCTCCATTTCGGGCGGCAGTTGCATGTCGACCTCGGGTGGTTCGCCCGCCCATAGCTGCCAGACGGGTACGGCGGTCCTGAGCAGGAACGCGTAGCAGGCGTCCGCGGTCAGCACGATCGCGTCGCCCTGGTCGGTCGGGAACAGGGCTCTGCGTGCTGCGGGTGGGAGCCGGGGCTTGAGGCGGAAGCCGAGCGGTAGGTAGAGCTGGCCGGGTCCGACGCAACGCAGCGGCTCCCCTACCGGCAGGTCCTCCAGCACGCCGCCGGTGGCGGTCAGCAGGTGGCGGTCACGGCCGAGCGTGAGCTGGGCGGTCTCGGCGAGGGGCAGACCCTCCAGCACCAGGGGCAGGGCGGCCAGTCCCTCGTCGCTGAGCAGCACCGCGTCGATCTTCTGGCCGTGCGCCCTGGCGGGCACCACGGTCAGGGTGGGCGGCTCCGGCACCGCGTCAGGCCATTCCGGGAGGGATTCCAGCGGTTGCAGGGGACGGTCGACGGGCGAGCGTACGAACGCGGTTCCCGATTGGGGCTCGCCGTGGGCGGTCAGGCGGGCGCAGCCGTACCCGTCGGCGGCGAGCACCCAGACGCCGTGGTCGACGAGGGCGGCGAGGACTCGGTCGGGGAGCGGTGACGCGTGGCGGTGCTGGATCAGAAGGCGGTCCCGCACCCTGCGGCAGACCAGCACGAACGGGTCGCGTTCCAGCGCCGCGACCAGGGACGGCGAGACGTTCCCCGCACCCGCCACCAAGTCCACGACATACCCGGATCGGCCAGACCGGCCGCCCGGAGCGTAGGCTCTGTCGCCGTCCCCGGTACGCCCAGGCCCGCCACCCGGAGCGTAAGCTCTGTCGCCGTCCCCGGTACGCCCAGGCCCGCCGCCCGGAGCGTGCGCTTGGTCACCGTCCCTGGTGTACCCGGATCGTCCAGGTCTTCCGCCCGGGCCGTGAGCTCGATCGTCGGTTTCGAACAGCGGTGTGAGATCGACCCGCTGGTAGGTGACTGTCAGGTTCAGGTCCAGCGCGCGCCGGATCAGCTCCGCCAGCCGCAGCCCCGGAACCACGATCGTGACCTGAGACACCGGTGTCGGCGGCGTCTTGACCAGCCCGGCGATCCTGACGGCATCGACGAGTGGCGTCTCGGTGAGGGACGACAGCTCCGGCCCGACGCCCTCGGTGGGCGGCTCGCCCCAACCACGGTCTGGCACGAGCTGCCCGGCACACATCACGTGCACCCGCCCACCACAACTGAGCGCCGCCTCCCTGACCACGTCAAGGGACAGATCCACCCGCACCCACCAGGCGTCTTCCGAGCGCAGGAACCCCATCCCGGCAAGATCGTCCGAACGGTGCAACTGCGCCGCGAACATCAACGCCGTGGTCGCGGCCCCGAAGCGCACCACAAACCCAGGCCGCGACGACCCTTCCGAACCCAAAGGAAACCGCCCTTCCACGTCCTCTACCAAGGACAACCACTCGTCCGCCCGACGGAAACCACCCATCCGCGCTCCCCGCTCAAGGACAACCACTCATCCGATTCCCCCCCGAGGACGAACCCCCATCCGCCCAATTGCGAATGGACAACCACTCATCCGAATCCCCGCCCAAGGACGACCCCCATCCGCGCCATTGCGAATGGACAACCACTCATCCGAATCCCCACCCAGGGACGACCACCTGTCCACGTCCCCGCCCAAAGGAAACCGCCCTGCCATCGCGACTACCTTTCGGGGATCACCAGCGGGGTGGCGAGCACCCGCTTGGCCCATTCGGTCCAGCGTTCCCCCGCGTTGTGCCGTCCGCCCTTGACCGCGGCCGCGAAGATCAGCGCGACCTGGTCGAACCGGCCCGCCAGCTCCGCCACCACGACCGCCCACAGTTCCAGCTCCCGATGCGGAAACGGGACGTTGATCGGATCGGCGAGATCCGCCCTGACCAGGTCAAGCGCGGGCACGACCAGCTCGAACGGGCGATGCTCGGCCAGATCGCACCGAGCCAGCACCAGCGCGCGGCGAGCACCGTCCTCAGCGGCCTCGACCGCCTCCCTGGCTGGTTCCGGCTGATTCAGGTGGTGCACCCGCAGCCAGCCCGCGATCTCGAACTCGTCGGCCGCCAGGTAGTCCGTGGCGGCTTCGTCGTACCTGCCGATCTGCTCGTGCAGCGCGGCGGCGCGCAGCGGGATACCGGCCGCGCGGTAGCAGCGCGCCGCGTCCTCCCAATGCCTGGCCTGCTCATAACAAAGCGCCGCCTTCCGGTACAGCGTGGCGTCAACCATCGCAACCCCGCACCCGCAACTCGCAGTAAAGCGCCGCCCTCCGGCACAAGGTGCCTCGCAGCTCATAACAGAGCGCCACCTTCGGGCACGGCGTAGCGTCAACCATCACGACCCCGCACCCGCAACCCGCAGTAAAGCGCCGCCCTCCGGCACAAGGTGCCTCGACTCGTCCCTGGCAGCTCATAGCCGAGCGCCGCCTTCGGGCACGGCATAGCGTCAACCATCACGACCCCGCACCCACAACTCGCGGCAGAGCGCCGCCTTCCGGTACAGCGTGGCATCAACCATCGCGGCGCCGTTCCCGTTGTTCGTCCTCGGTCTCGGGTGTCTCGGTGGGTTCGATCAGTCGGTCGGGGAGTTGGCCGGGGGCGACCTCGACGATGTGCGCGCCGCGTTCGATCAGGCCTGCGATCTCGGAGGTGATCCGGTCGTGGCGGGCGTTGTGGTCGGCCTCCTGGGGGCCGGTGGACACGTCCTCGACCTGGAACATCGCCACCTCGCCGGTGACGGGGTCGTACCGGAATTTGACCCGGACCCGCACCTCAGACCTCCAGCTCGAATTCGATGTCCAGGACGCCGTCGGGACCCTCCGTGGAGCTGATCCCGGTGGCCCTGCGGGTCCTCGCGTACGCCAGGATCGCGTCGCGGTAGGCCTCCGCCAGAGCGCGATGGAACAGCGCGCGGGCGTCGGCCCCGATGTCGGTGAGCAGCCGGGACGCCTCGTCGGCGAGTTCACGTTCCCGGGCCCCGCGCAGCACGGCCAGCGTGTCGAGAGCGTTGCGATGGGCCTGGCCTGCCAGGACGTCCCCGTGTGCTTTCTCGGCCTGTTCCCGCTGCTTGGCCCGTGCGGTCTCGGCTGCCGCGTCGAGGGCGACTTCGGCGTCGCGGTTGGCCTCCCTGGTGGCGTCCTCCTCGGTGATTCCACCCCACTCGTCGTCGTAGTAGGTGCCGATGCCGGTCGCCGCCACGGTGTCCCTGATCTCAGCCCGGACCGTCGCCCTGGCCGCGCCGGTGGCACGCACCCGGTCACTCACCCGGGCCACGATCTCCAGGTCCCGGGAGTCGGGATCATAGGAGAGCACACCCCCGTCGAGCGGGTGCCGGAACACGCCGTCCTCGCCTTCCTCCCAGCCCTCGGTACGGCCCAGCACGCGGGCCAGCGCGGTCAGGGTCGGCAGCCCGACCGACCGGCTCAGCCGCTCCCGAACCCGGGCTTCGCCGACGACCTGGTCGGTGAGCTCGACCGACCGGCGTACCTCGTGATCCCAGGACTCGGCCAGCAGCCGGGTGGCGCGGACACGGATCCGGCGCGGGTTACACATCAGCTCAGCCACCTTTCCGGGTCAAGCTCCCGGAGTTTGGTGATCAGCGCGATCTGTTCCTGCTCGACCGCCTTGATCAGATCCGCCTCACCCGGATGTTGCCGCCGCAGCTCATGGGCCAGACGTTTGTTGTCCTGCGCGAGTTTCTGCAGCTCCGCGCCCGTGGTCGCCTGATCCCGCAACCGGGCGATGCTCCGCAGGTCGATCTTGATGAGCACCGGATCCCTGGCCCCGCTGCCGGGGGCGTCCACAGGCACGCCGTGATCGGCGACAATCCTGCGCAAGGTGCCCTCATCCGCCAGATCCGTCCACAAGTGCACCATCCGGGCGAGGTCGCTCTCATCGGCCGTCATCCGGCCGCGCAGGAGCGCCGACGCCGCGAACACCTTCTGCGCCTTCACCGCCCGCCGGTCAGAGAAGGTGACCCCCTCCGCCCGCAGCGATCTGAGGATCTTGGTGTACGTGGCCCGCACCGGCGCCAGCTCCACCTTGCCGACCGCCTGCTGCAGGTCGGCGAGCTCCGCGGGCTGCAACGGGACCAGCTCCCGGTCCCAGCGATCGTCGTCAGAAGACACGTCCGCCTTGATGCGGTTCTGCTCGTCCTTCCAGCCCTGGGTGAGAACGTCGTCCAGGTCGTCGTCGCCGACGTACTGCACGATGCAGCGCAGCAGGAAGCGGTCGCTGAAGGCCTCCAGCTCGGGGTCGTTGGGGATCTCGTTGGCCGAGCCGACCAGCGAGATCAGCGGGCTGCGCAGCACGGTCTGGCCGGTGTGGAAGGTCCGTTCGTTGATCAGGCTGAGCAGCGTGTTGAGAATGGCCGAGCTGCCCCGGAACACCTCGTCCAGGTGGGCGATCCTGGCCTCGGGCAGCATCCCCGCCGTATTGATCTTGTAGACGCTGTTGTCCTGGAACTCCTTCACGTCGATCGACCCGAAGATCTCGGCCGGTTCGGTGAAGCGGGTGAGCAGGTAGCTGAACGGCTTGGTCTCCAGCAACCGGCAGAAGCGTTCCAGCAGCCGCGACTTGGCGGTGCCCGGCGGGCCCACCACCAGTACATGCTCCCGGCTCAGCACGCCGAGGGCGAGCACGTCCACCACGTCGCCGCGATCGACGAACATATCCTTGACATCATCGAGACGCCCCGCGAAAGCCTTCCCAAGCTTCTCCGGCGTACGTTTCACTCATCCTCCCGCGATGTGGGAACCGTCAGTTCCGCCAGGATCGGGCGGTGCCGCGGCGTGAGCGGCAGGTAGGAGGCGGCCTCGGCCGGCCTGCCCGCAGGGCGCCGCTGGTCGATCTCGCGCTGCTGCGCCGCCCGGCGAAGGGCGCCGATCAGCTCGCCCAGCCGTCGCGCGTCGGGGCGGGCGTCGGGGCCGCCGATCAGCTCGTCGGCGCGGGCGTCGCGGAAGATCGAGCGGATCTCGTCGCCGTTCATGCCCTCGGTGGCCCGGGCGATCGCGGCGAACAGCTCGTCGTCGGGCTGCTCGCGCAGGAACGTGCCAGCATGCACGCGGGCGATCGCCGCCCTGGCCTCCTCGTCCGGCAGGTCGATCTTGATGGCCCGGAACCGGCTCGGGCGCAGCAGGGCGTCGTCGATGATGTCGATCCGGTTGGTGGTGCCGATGATGAGGACCGGCACTTCCGGGCGGAAGCCATCCAGTTCGGTCAGCAGCTGGGCCACCACCGCGTTGCCCGCGCGGCTGCCGCCGTCGTCCCTGCCGGTGCGTTTGGCGGCGATCGAGTCGAATTCATCGAATACCAGCACCGAGGGGGCGTTCCGGCGGGCTTCGGCGAAGAGTTCGCGGACTTTGCGTTCGCTCTCGCCGACGTACATGTCGGTGACCTCGGGTCCGGACACGACCAGGATGGTGGCGTCCAGCTCGCTGGCCACCGCCTTGGCGAACAGCGTCTTTCCGGTGCCGGGCGGGCCGTGGAAGATGAAGCCGCGCGGCACCAGGTCCTGGCGCACCTCCTCGGGCAGGTCGGCCAAGCCCGCGGCGGCGCCGGAGATGATGGACAGCGCCCGGTTCAGCTCGTCCTTGACCGGCTGGTAGCCGCCGATCTTCCGGAAGGGCACGTTGGGGACCTCGAAGGAGTTCGAGGTGTGCGCCTTGAACAGGGCCAGCTCCTGGAGCAGGTCGGCGAAGGTGGGGTCGGGGCGCTGGTGGTGCTCGTGGTAGGCGAAGCGCAGGCCGTGCCTGAGCCGTACCGCGTTCATGCCGGCGATGTTCTTGTAGAGCGCGATCGGGTTGAAATCGCGGAACAGCTCGGCTTCCTCCCGGCGGACGAGGGCCTGGCCGACGGGGACCCGGCGGCCGCTGGCGGTGGCGACCTCGCGGGGCAGCACGTCGAGGGAGAGGCGGACGGCGAACCGGTCGGCCAGGACCTCGGGCAGCACCAGCGACGGGTCGGTGAAGGCGAGCAGCACCCGGGTGCTGTTCTCGTAGAGGACGTCGGTGAGCTCGCGGGCCTCGGAGCTGATCGCCGTGTTGCTGCCACCCGCGAGCAGGTCGAGGTGGGGGACGACGACGATCCGCTCCTCGTCGGCGTCGTTGACCTCCTTCTCCAGCGCGGCCAGCTGGGCGCTGCGCCGGCCGGCGGGGGGCAGGCCGAGCGTGGAGTCGGTGTCCGTCTCCGCCTTGATCACGGTTCTGGCCCGGTCGGACTGGTGCACGATCTCGTCGATGAGGTGCTCGACCAGGAGTTTCTCGCACTGGATGAGGACGGAGAAGCCGCGTTTGAGGTAGGCGCCGGCGCGGTCGATCTCCACCTGGTGGGCGATCAGCACGGCGGCTCGCTCGCTCAGGTGCTCGGGGTGGCCCTCGTCCGCGAACTCCCGCAAGGGTGCGGGCGCTGTCTCCACGATCAGTTCGGCGGGGGGCGGCTCGGCGGGCGTGAGCGAGGTCAGCGCGACACCCGGCGGCAGATAGAGCGGGCGGCCACCCGGATCGCCGGTCACGGTGAGCTTCAGCGATCTCAGGCCGACGTCGAGATGGGCGGGATCGAAGTCCGGTTCGAGCAGGAATGCGGGAACCTCCGCCAGGAGCTGCCCGAGCGTCCAGTCGTCGGAGTGCATGATGACGAGATCGTCGAACCGCTGCGGATCCGCGCTCACGAACCGGAAGTGCGGCCGGGGCGCCATCATCTCCCTCTCCAGGTGCGGTAGCGGTGGACCAGCCGGAGCGCGCTGTCATAGCCGCGCGCGACCGGTCGTGTTCTGCCGAGGTCCACTCGCTCAGCAGCCGCCCAATAGGTTCCGGTCGCTTTCATCACCGGGGTCGGCTTGCCCTCCCAGCGCAGTGCTTGGCCGATCTGCCTGGCCCACGCCTTGCCGTGCCGAAGCCAGGCTGTGGCGTAGACGTCCCGGACGAGGTCCAGCTCGCCGTGGCGCAGCCACTGGTTGAGCAGGTACGCCCGCCAGCTGAGCACCCGGACATCCGAGTCGCATTCGGCCATCGTGCCCACCACGACAGCTCGCCCACGTGGCCGCGCGACCAGCTCGGCCACGCGTTCCTGCACGGCGCGGTACTCCGAGGAATCCGGATCACCCGGCGGATGGTGCAGCACGGCGGTCAAGGGTGAGGCGCGCAGCAGGATGTCCGGCAGTCCTTCGACGCCCTCCCACGCGGGAACCCCGCGCAGCGCGGGCAGCACCACCGCGTGCCGGGCCGTCGCGTCCGGCAGCCACGACCTCGTCCGTACCAGCGAGTTCGCGATCATCATCGCCGGTTCCGGGTGATCGCGACCGCCGATCACGGCCGCGAGCAGTACCCCGCCGAGCCCGACCCGCGCCGCCTCCCCGAACGGCGGGTTGCCCATCCCCCGCACCGCGTTACTCCGCCACGTGATCTCCGCAAGCCTGCGGACCACGTCCGGCGGCGGGTCGGCCAGCCGCGCGGCCTTCCACAAGGTGCCGTTGGGCACATTTCCGGCCGGGCGGGCCACCCAGTCGAGCACCCGCTGCGCCGTCTCCACCGCCCCCATCAGGGCACCGTCCAGTACGGCGCCAGCATCATCCCCCTGGCGTCATCCCGGCAGTAGAACCGCAGCACCCGGGCGCCTCGCGAGATGTTGACCAGCGCCGCCACCTGCCACGGACGCTGGAACGTCGACCGGTGCAGCCGTACGTCGACCGACGACAGCCCGAGGCCGCGACCGGCCGCGAACAGATGGGTGTGATACCAGCCGACGAGCTCCTCGCCCTGCCGCCGCACCGCCAGCAGCTCGCCGACGCTCAGGAAGCTCTCGCCGGTGAAGGTGAAACTCAGCATGGAGGCGCCGGTGCGCTGCGCGGGGATCATCGCGGTCAGCTCGATCAGGTGCCGGCCGGGGGCCGCCGCGTCCCGGTAGACGCGCCCGGCGAGGAAGCCGCCCTCCTCCACTTCGGTGGAGAACGGATGGGTTTCGGTGAACGCGGCGTACATGCTCTTGCCGAGGACTACCGCGATAGGTTTGCCCGGACTCGGCGTGGCGTCCGCGCCGAGTTCGGCGAGGGTGCTCAGCGGCGGGTCCGGCGGGGGTAACTCCTCCAGGTCGAAGATGCGGCCCCGGTGCGCGCCGACCTCGATGTGCACACCGTGCTCCATCTCGGGCACCGGACGCACCAGCGGTCCATGGTCGAAGTTCGGCCCGTGCAACCCGAACCCCCAATGCCGTTCGTCGGGTGCCAACTCCCTGAGTGTGTCTCGCAGCGCGCGTCCCAGCAATTCACTTACCGGGTGCGGATGCTGGTACAGCAGTTCGTCGTTGAGGAGCACCCGCACCTGTACGTGGCCGTACCTGGGGCGGAGGTTGGCGACGGAGAAGCCGCCGGTGTTCTCCAGCGAGACGGCAGGGCCTGGTTCCGGTTCCGGCAGGAAGAGCAGCTGGATGACGGCGCCGCTCAGCGCCTGGTCGAGCTGGCTCTCGAAAAACCGGCGCAGCACGGGTTCCAGCGGCACCCGGCGCACCGGCGTCTGATCCCCGCCCCGGAAGAGCTCAACCTCGTAGCTCATGCTTCGTCGGCCCCGAGCCGCTCGATCACGTTGAGGTAGCTGCCCTTCTGCTGAAGCCTGGCGTGCGACGGGGTGCCGCCGATCCGCGCGATGCGCGGCCCGCCCGCCAGCTCCGCCCACCGGGCCGCGTCGCCGTCGAAGAAGTCCACCGAGCCGTCGTCCTTCCACACGCTGTAATTGCGGTACGCGGCGATCTCGCGCAGCATCGCGCACAGGGTGCCGAAGTCCAGGGAAGATTCATACGATTCGTCCAGCGCGCCCAGGCAGACCAGCCCGGCCGCCAACTTGTTCTCCCGCATCCGCGGGCTGTCGTAGTTGGGCCACACGTTCGGATGGAAGAACGGCGTCATCCAGAACACCTTGGGCGCGACCACCGGGAACTCCGGCCCCAGCGTGATCACGACCACGTGGAAACTGATGTCTACTGGCTCGCCGCCCGGCACCTCCGGCGGCCCGAAACTGGGCTGCTCGAACTCCAGCCGGTATTCGGTGGGCGCGAGCAGCGAATTCGCCTCCACCCGGAAATCGGGGTGGGCGGCCGCGTAGTCGAGCACCTGGTTCTTGACCCGGAACAGGGCGTCCTCCCGGTCCACCGGGTTCACCGCGGCGGCGGTGGCGTGGAACCCGACCCGCAGGTGGTCGCCGTCGTGCACGCCCTCCTCGTGCAGGGTTCCGTCCGGGTTCAACCGCCGTCCCGAGCCGTCCGGGTTGACGTGGTCGATCACCGTCGGCCGTTTTCCGCCTGGGAAGTTCTGGCCGTACGCGCCGACGACCTCGGCGGCGACATGCCCCACCGTCTGCTGCGCCGGGGCGTCCACGATCCGGAACCGGCGCCCGTCCGGGCCTTCGATGAACAGCTGCCTGAGCAGGTAGTCGGGGATGCCGGGCGGCACCACCGTCCAGCCGAAGTCGGTGTGGTCGAGGATCCGGCGGATCATCGTGGAGTCGGCGGAGCCGACCCGGAAGGACACCGCGGACGGGGTCGACCAGACCTCGGCCGGGGCCAGCCCCGCGGCCTCCAGCAGGTCGCGCGCCGCGGCCCGGTCGTTCTCGTTGTCGGCCCGGAAGATCACGTGGCAGGTCTCCGGCGGCGCCGCCCGCGCGGGCTCCTCGCGTTCCTCGGGTTCCGGCGCGGGCGCCGGCCGGGGTGACGGGCGCAGGTAGTGGTCGCGCAATCGTTGCAGGTGCGGGTTGTTGCCGTAGACGCGCAGCGCATGCTCCAGCAGCCCCCGGTAGCCGGCCTGCACGATGCCGTTGTTGATCTCGCGGAAGATGTCGTTCCAGGCGCTTTCCGCGGTGTCGGCGAACGAGGGCCGACGCTGCGGCGGAAAGTCGATGGAGTCCAGGATCAGGTCGGCGCGGGCGACCGTGGAGTAGATGTTGGCCAGCACGCCGAGGAATTCCGCCCGATCGGCCCGGGTCATCTGGATGTCCGGGACGGCGTCCGGTCCGTCCGGCTCCTCCTCGCGGCCTAGTCGCGACTCAAACGCACACATCGGCGCTCTCCCTGTGCTCCGCGGACGGGCAGGATCTCCTCTGGTGCGACGCCCAACTCCCGCAGCCGGAGGTCAGGTGCGGCGTCCCGCAGGCGCACGCTGGTGACGGACCGCAGCAGCGCGCCGCACCGCGCGCACAGCCGGACGTGGTCACGGTCGGTGACTCCGTCGTGCCGATCTGCCAGTTGAGGATAAAGGCCGCACACTCGGCAGAACAGGGGAAGCGGGAAGTCGGTCCATGTTTCGGGCTCGTCTTCTGGGGCGAACTCGGTGAGGAGTTCGGCCACGGTCGTCTCGGCGCTCGACGCCAGCGGTGACGGGGGGTTTGTCCATGGATGGTGGTACGGGCAGGAGGGGTCGCGGCGGATTTGCACCGGGCCGGTGCGCCCGCTCAACTCGACGGAGAGGAGCCGCCAGGCCGGGGGGCGGCCCATCAGGAACTCCAGCGCGGCGGTGGTGGCCCAGGCTCCGATCAGTGCCGCAGCCGCGATGCTGGCGGGCTCCGGGCCGGTGTCACGCGGTTCGAAACAGCTCCACGGCAGGTCGCTGTGGCTGCGCTGGTGTTCGGTCAGGGTGCAGGCGTAACACGGTTCGTCCGGCTGGGGCGGGCGGAAGCGGACCTCGCCGCCCCAGGGCTGGGTGCCCGAGTCGATGAGGGTGGCGCCGACCAGCGCACAGCGGCCGAGCAGCTGCATGCGGGCCCTGATGGTGTCCACGGCGCCGACCACCAGGGTCGCGTCCGCCAGCTCGCCGAGACCGACGCCACTGATCAAGGGCGCGATCCGGGGCTCCACCTGGAGCGTGGGGACCAGGCGGCGGAGGCCCTCGGCCGCTACCTCGGCTTTCGCGCCGTGCAGGTCATCGGGGGTGAACAGGACGGTACGGCTCAGATTGGTGACGGACACGGTGTCCGGGTCGCACAGAATCAACCGGCCGACACCCGCGAGCGCGAGGTTCTTGGCGATCTCGTTTCCGACTGCGCCCACCCCGGCGACCACCACCGTCGCGGCGGCCAGCCGGTCCTGATCCCAGCCGGGGATAAGCCGCTGCCGGTCGTACGCGGACTCCCGACCGGGCAGGCTGTCAGCCATGTCAGTCACCAGGGGCTGGCCGTCAGCCATTCCGGTCCCTGTGGGCTCCCGTCCGGGGTCGATCACCGGGTGGCTATCAGCCATGGTCGGTCACCTTGGTCTTGGCGACCGGGCAGATGGCCACCACGCCGTCCGGTTGCCAGCGTTCCCAGCAGGACAGGCCGCGCGCTGGGTCGCGGTGCACGGCCGCCCCGCAGGCGGGATCACCGACCCGGCACGGGCACACCACGATGTGCTCGCCCGGGCGGAACGTGTGGGCGCAGTAGCGACAGCGCGGGGCCGCGTGGCGCTGTCCCGGGCGTGGCACGCGCCAGTCGTCCTTCGCCAGCCGTACCAAAGGGACGGACGCGGGCCAGCCGTCCTGTAGACCGGCGGCGAATTCAGCGACTGTGGCGGACGGCTCGGCGCCGGGTCCACCCGCGCAGTCCAGTCCCGGTTCGAGATGCCGCACCATACGGGCCACCAAGTCGACCAGGACTGCGTCGCCGCGCCGGAACGTATGCCCGCACGTGTGGCAGACCAGGTTGAACCACCAGTGCGACGGCACGGTCACCGCCCGGCCCTCGCGCGTCTCCGGTTCGCTCGGCGCCGGCGCGAGCCCGGCCTCGATGCCGCGCGTCAACTCCTCCTCTAATCGCACGGGGCTTTCCTCCTCGCACCGGTGCGGGCGTCATCTACCGGCACAGTGCCGTCAGGACCCGCGAGGGCGTCATCTAGCCGCACAGCATCTGCTCCATCTCGGGGCCTTCCTCGTCCGGGCCGTTGAGGGCGTCGAGCACCGCTTCGATCTGCTCGGGGCGCATCCCGTCGCCGAGCACCTCCACGCCCGTGTCCGTGACGGTGATCCGCAGCCGGATCAGGCCGCCGTCCGGGTGGGCGTCATATTCGGCGGGGTCGATCAAGTCGGGCAGGGAGGCGACGAACCTGTGGTCGGCCATCGGGGTGACTCCTCACGGGCGTGGTCGGGTGGAGGCTTGGCGGGCCGTTCCGGGGAGCAGGAGCGCGTTGATGAGCGCGGTGAGATCGGCGCCGCCCGGGCTGGGCGGCAGTTCGTAGTGGTACGCGTTTCCGGCGCGCGGCCCCACGGGCTCGGCCGGGTGCCGGGTGGTGACGAAAGGGACGGACGAGCTGGCGGTGTGGCCGCGGCGTGGTGCGTGCTGGTGCAGCAGGGCCACCGTCGTTCTGGCGGTCGCCGAAGCGGTGTCGAGGGCCTTCTCCAGGGCGGGATGCGGGGCTTCGAGGGTGCGGCTTGTCCACATTCGCAGGAGTTGCTCGATTCCTGCGAGGGGCATCGGCTGGTCGGGGTCGGTCAGGGTGATCAGGATGGGTTCCAGTCCGTACGCCCAGGAGGCCACCGTGAGGGCATGGGCGGCCAGGCGTAGGGCTTGTTCTGCCGGCCCGTACGTGGGAGGGGTGGTGTCGAGGATGAGGGTCAGCGGGCGGGGGACCGGGGGTTGGGGGGTGGTGTGGCGGCGGTAGAGGAGTTGGCTTTGCAGGCTGCGGAGGTTGAACAGGTCGACCGGGAGGGCTAGGTCGGTGTGGAGGAGGTGGGTCGGCTGGCCATGGCGGATGATGCCCGCTGTGCCGGGAGTGTGCCGGAGCGTTCCACCGCCGGAGCGGCGTAACCGCCGGTCAGGGGTGTGGCTTTGGTCGGCGAGCAGGCGGAGTTGGCGTTCGGTGAGGGTGGGGAGGTGCGGGACGTGGTGGTTCATCCGGAGGGGGAGCAGCGGGTCGTCCATGGCGGTTTGTGACCCGATCAGCGACAGGAGGGTGATCGTCTGCTCGGTGATTCCGTAGGCGGCGCGGCTCAGTTGGTCCAGGTCGAAGCCGGTGGCGACGGCGCGGATGGGATCGGTGGTCAGGGCGTGGGCGAGCGCTGTCTCGATCTCGTCCGATCCGTCGGTTGGAGGGGTGAAGATCGGGCTGTGGTCCAGGGGGGCCAGGAGCAGGGCGGCGAATGCGGTGCGGGCCGCTTCCGGCCAGGCGAGAGCGCGGAGCCGGACGATGCCCGGGTGCTGCTCGAAGGCTTTGAGCTGGGGATCGTGCAGCGAGCCGACCGTGGGGGCGGTGAGGCTGATCAGATCGGTGACCAATCCGAGCGCGGGCCACAGGGCTCCTTCGCCCAGTTTGAGCAGTCCTGCTGCGATCGATCCGGGAAGAATACGCTCTCTCGGTGGAGGGGGTGCTGCCCTTACCGGCTCAACCGGTGGAAGCGGTGGGAGCGGTGGGGTGATCTTGACCTCGAAGCGGTCGGTGCCGCTGGACGATCTGGTCCACAGCTCGATGGTGCCGTCCGGGCGGATCTCCCAGCTGAGCGAGATGACCGGCCCGCCGTATCCGGTCACCGAGGCCAGCACCTTGCCGGAGTGGCCGTTGTAGATGTGGACGACGGCGTCGCTGCCGCCGCTCGCGAGCAGCAGCCTGTCGTCGGGAAGCACCGCCCACGCGACCGCGTTGGCGGCTTTGTTGTGCCCGGACAAGGTCGTGACCTGCTCGTCTTCGGCGTTCCAGACCTTGACGACACCATCGACACCACAACTCGCCAGACGCAGATCTCCGTCAGGGAGAACCGCCCACGCGACGGCGTTCGGCGAGGAGGTGTGGTGCAGCGTGGCGATGGTTTCGTTCCTCGAGTCGAGGATCTCTATGCCCGCGCGGGGAACCGCGATGGCCAGCCGAAGCTCTCCGTCGGGGAGTTCGGCCGAGGCGACCGACGTCACCTGACCTCGACGATGACGTATGGGCGCTCGGTCGCGCGACAGGTTCAACACTATGACGCCCGCAGTACCCCCCACGGCGAAAATGACGTCACCATCTGGACGTGTCCCCCAGGCCACGCTTCGCATCTGGCCGACTGATGATTCACGTGATGATGCGACCTCCACCGGGTTGGTCGGCATTCCCACACCGTCATCCACCGGGCTTCCCATCATCCAGATGGGTCCCGACTCAATCGCCCCAAGGTGGGGGCTGATGTCGCTCCACACTCGCGCTCCGTCAGCCGCCACGCTCCCCACCAGAAATCGCCCAGCGGCGTCAACATATCCCTCTACCGACAGAATCAATCCCTTGTGGCCCGCAAGATCGAATACGTGCTCGCCGGTTCGGTTGACCACGCGGATCGTGTGGGTCTTGAGCGTGGTGGCGATCAGATCGCCGGGCAGGGGCCAGGATCTCAGATTCGGGTCGACTCCAGCGGGCAGCGGGACGGAGTCGGCGGTCAGCGACTTGATCGGCTTGACCTTCTTGGCCGCTTTGGCCTTGCGCGAATCGGTCTCGGTCGTCGAGGTGTCGATGATCAGAGTGAAGACGTCGAGGCCGCCCGCCGCGCCGCCGGCCACCAGTCTGAGCCTGCCATCGCGGGTGGGTCCCCAGATGACGGCGTGCAGGATGTCGCCGAGGGGCGCGCTCTCGGTCAGGCGGGCGCCGGTCTGGCCATCCCACACCCGGACGATCTGGTCGTAACCACTCGACGCCAGCAATGCCCGGCCGTTGGGGAGTACCGTCCACGCGACGCAGGAGACCTCCATCATGTGGCCGGTCAGCGTGTGGATCAGCTCGCCGGTGAGGGGGTTCCAGACGCGTACCTTTCCGTCCTGGGCGGCGGTCGCCAGGAGCATGGTGCCGTCGGGGAGTTCCGCGAAGGCCACGTGCGAGACCCAGCCGCGGTGGTCGAGCGTCTGGAGGAGCCGACCGGTCTTGCCGTTCCACACCTTGGCGGTGCCGTCCGCGCTCGCGCTGGCCAGGAGATCACGGCACCAGGCCAGGTCGACGACCCAGTCGCGATGTCCAAGCAGGGTGGAGTCCCGGGTCAGCCCATGGGACCGGCTCAGGCGGAACAGGACCACTTCCTTGCTCAGCCCGGCGGCCGCGAACAGGGAATTCTCCGAGGAGGCGGCGACGGTCTGAATGGCCGTGCCGAGGGGGGCCGCGCGGATCTCGGGCCGCTCCGGGGAATCGCCGTGCGGGTGGAAGAGCAACGCCAGGTCGCCGTTGGCGATCATGAGATAGTCGGCGTCCGGCTTTTTCCGCCGCCACCATCGGACGACCGCGGTGGGTGTCCCCCAGCCTGACATGATCGCGCCGGTCTCCCCGTCCAGCACGTACACCGAGGCGCCGTCGGAGCAGGCGAGCGCCGGGCGGCCGTCCTCGAGGAACGTCCAGTCCAGGGCGCGGATCGCGGTGTCGCGGGGGAGCCAGGTTTCCTGGTCGACGAGTTCGATGGCGCCTGCCGTACCGGCGGACTGGTGCATGCCCGAGCGGCCCGCTGAGCGGGCGTGGGCGGTGGCCCAGGCGCGGAGGCGTGGGTCGGTCATGGGCGAACCTCCCAGCGACCGGGGATGTGGGCGCCGCAGTTGGGGCATTTGTCGCTACGGAGGTGGACTTCGTGGGTTGCCCAGATTCCGCGTTCCACCAGCGTGGTCGCGCAACCCGGGCATTCCGTTCGTCGGCCTGGCGCGCCTAGTGCCCGTTCTACGTAGACGAACCGGAGGCCTGCCTCGTGCCCGATCTTCCGGGCGGATTCGAGCATGGCGGGCGGGGTGGGTGGGTCCAGCAGCATTTTGAAGTCCGGCGTGAAGCGCAGGAGATGCCAAGGCAGGTCGGGGGAGATCGCGGCCAGCCGGTGGGCGATGGTGTCGAGTTGTTCGGGTGAGGCGGACACTCCGGGGATCAGGGGCGTACAGACCTCAACCCAGACACCGGCGGCGAGGAAACGTTCGATCGCGTCCAGAACTGGTCCGAGTGGGGCGCCTGTGAGATCCCGGTGCGAGCGGGTATCGGCCGCTTTCACGTCGATGTTGACACCGAGTAGCACCGGGGCCACCAGGTCGATCGCCGCGGGGGTAAGGAAGCCGTTGGTCTTCCACACGATCGGCAGGCCTTGTTCCGCCAGCGCCAAGGTCAGCTCGGGCGCGAGGCCCGGTTCGGTGTAGGACAGGCCCAGCATGGCGTCGGCCGCCCGGGCCTGGGCGGCGAGTTCGGCGGGGATCGCCGCGGATCCGAGCCATGGCGCCGTAGCTTCCCGGCCGTACTGGGAGAGCCGGTGGTTGATGCAGTATCCACAGGAGAACGTGCATCCGGGGCTGGCCACGGTGAGCACTCGCGCGCCGGGTCGCAGATGGTAGAACGGCTTGCGTTCGATCGCGTCGACATGGGCGACCGCCGCCGTGAACGTGGCCGTCTCCAGCACCCCGTCCCGATTTCTGCGCACTTGGCAGGGCCCGGTCTGGCCCTCGTCAAGCCCGCAGTTGTACGGACAGAGTCCACACCGGACCCGCCCCCCAGGCAGGGGCGCGGTCAGCACCGCCGGACGCCACTCGGGTTCCACGTCAGGCCCGCCCCACGAGAACGATCACGTTGTCGCGGAAGTCGCAGCTCGGCTCGTCGTCCGCACTCGCATTCCGTACTGCTGAGGGCAGGGACGGGGTGTCCCGCAGCTCCTCGTACAGCCGTCCGGCGAACAGGACGGCGCAGGCGTCGTCGATCCGGCCCCGATGCGCGACGACGACCTCGGCGACGTCCAGGAACTCCGCGGCGACCGACTCGCTCTCGCACGACTGGAGGATCAGCCCGGTCAGCCTGACCTGGTCGGCGTCACGATAACGCGCCAGCGTGGTGACCACGTCGCGGGCCGCGACGGGTTGCCCGTCCCCGAGCGCCGACTCGAAATACAGGTACGTCCCATCCCCATGCACGGACAAATGCAGAATGTCCGGCCGCTCCGCTAGTACGGCCCGCAAATCGGACACCTGCGCCGCGAGCACCGAAGCCACCTCCAGATGACCCAGCCGAGCCGCCTTGCGGATCTCCCTGAGCTCACGGTCGGCCCGCAGCGCGACCTCCTCATCGGGGCTGGCCCCGACCAGCAGAACCCGCCGAACCCGCCCGGCGGCGAACGCGGCGTTAGCCGGGAAACTGCGGTGCGCGAGCGCGAGTAAACGCCGCCGCCCTCCCGGAAACGCGCCGTTGGCCAGCACGCGGGATACTTCGCTCCAGAAGTCACCGGCGTTCAATACGGTGCTCGGAATCACCGAGTCGGGAAATCTCGCGGTCCACAGGAGTTTCTCGGCCCGTACCGTCGGATAGGCGGCGGCGAATGCCGCCACCTCGGCGTCGGAAAGCGCGTCGCTCATCAGAGATCGGCCGCGAGCCGCAGCGGAGTGGGCAGCGCCCGATATCGCCGCAAGATCGATGACCTGGTGGCCGCCGTGACCTCCACGGCCATTGTGGCCGCCGCCGCGGCGTCGGCCCGGACGACCAGCACCACGCGTTGCGTCCCGTCCAAGGGCAGATTCTTGGTCCGCTTGAGCTCCCACCGGGGATCGGACCGCAGTTCCCGCGTCGCGCGTAGGAACGGGGTGCGCGAACCGGGCAGATTCCCGCCCAGCGTGCCGATCGAGGCCTCGATTCCGGCCACCTTGAGCTGCGGCTTGATCTCGAATTGGACGTCCCGCTGGCTCGGATCGTCGATCCTGGCGGGCGCCATCGACCACGCGATCGGCTGGTCCGCCGGAGCCTTCGCCGCGAGATTCACCCGAAGGGTGACCGAATGCAACGGCGGCCCGTCCTGCTTCTCTACGAAGGTGACCGACAGATGGACCTCGTGATAGCGATGGTGAGCGGCCTCCTGCTCGATATAGGCGGCGACATCGGGATAGCGCTCGGCCGTCATCGGAAAGGCCACCGGCCCGCCGAGAACAACCCGGCCCGCCAGTTCGAGCGCCTCATCCTCCGGCTCTTCTTCTTCCGCCGCCTCCGGTCCGGACGGAGCACGCACCCGGCCGTCGACAACAAAGCTGAGAGTGTGTTCCGGCAGTTCAGGAAGCTGCACGTGGGCCATTGGCGTCCTTAGCCTGTCATGAACCGAGAGTGATGATATTGTCACCCACTCGCCCGTGAATTTCACGCCATATCCATAATGGAAGGTCACCCGGGCGGAGACCCCGGTGCTATCCCTCGGCTTCGGTAACGTCGTCTGGGCACAGCTCGCCGAAATCGCCCCACCACCGGGCACGTCTCTGGCGACGTACCCGCCTCCTGCTCACAGGGCGCCCCCAGCGGACGGTGTGGCAACAAGCACATCTGACTGGCCACACGCGGCCAGCCGACGTCGTTGATGAGCTGCTCTTCTTCACGGCCGGGTGTGAGCTGCAGTGAAATGAGCCATCGCGGACCCTTGACGTCCCTTGTCTTAAGTATACAGAATTCAAGCGCTAGGAAAGGAGCGCCATGTCTACTGAGGCCGTGCCGACCGTCGGGACCTATCCCAGCCCAAAGGACGCTCGCTGTCCCTATGAGCCGCCGAAGGCCTACACCACGCGGCTCGAAGAGCAGCCCATGCTGAGGATGCGGCTGTGGAACGGCGACGAGGCATGGGTGGTGGCCGGATACGAGGAGGGACGCATGCTGCTGGGAGATCCCCGGGTGAGCGCGCGACCCGACCTGCCCGGGTACCCCCACGTCAGCCCTGCCCTCGCCGGCTACCGGAAGAGTGGCCTTCAGACGTTCAACAACAAGGACAACCCAGAGCACAACGTCGAACGACGCATGTTCACGAAGTGGTTCACGGTCAAGCGGATCGAACGTCTGCGCCCCCGTGTCCAGGACCTCGTGGACCAGGCGGTCGACCGGCTGATCGCCATGGGTTCACCGGTCGACCTCGTCGAGCACTTCGCGCTGCCCATCCCCTCTCAGGTGATCTTCGAGCTGCTCAACGCGCCGTACCGGGATCACGAGATCGTCGAGCACGAAACGCACACGATGTTGTCGTGGCGCTCCTCGGCCGAGGATTCGCGGGCCGCCTCGCAGCGTCTTCTCGACTACTGCTACGGCCTCATCCAGGACCGCTCAGAGCACCCGCTGGAGGACGACGTCCTGTCCCTGGCCATCTCCGAGCACGTCAAGACCGGCCATTGCACCATGGAGCAGCTGGCGGAGGGCACCCGCCTGCTGTTCCTCGCGGGTCACGAGACAACGGCGAACTCGATCGCGATGTCCGTCATGGCGCTGATCGACCACCCTTACCAGCTCGCGGCGTTCCTCAACGCGAAGGACCCCAGGCAGGTCGCCTTGGCCGTCGACGAACTGCTTCGCTTCGCGACGATCGCGCAGGCCGGCCGGTGCCGGGTCGCCCTCGACGACATCGAGGTCGGCGGCACGACCATCAAGGCAGGGGAAGGCATCGTGGTCTCCAGCGAGACCGCCAACCGTGATCCCCGATTCTTCGACCATCCGGCCGAGCTCCACCTTGACCGTCCCAACGCCAAGGACCACGCGAGCTTCGGCCATGGAACCCACCGATGCATCGGAGAGACCTTGGCGGAGATCGAACTGCAGGTCGTCCTCACCACGCTGTTCCGCCGGCTGCCGGCCCTCCGCGTCGCCGTCCCCCGCGACCGGCTGCGGTTCAAGACGGACCACACGATCTACGGCCTGTACGAGCTCCCGGTGGCGTGGGGTGATCCGAAGTGAAGTTCCAGGTCGGGACGGCCGGAGAGCTGACCGTCGATCGATCGTTGTGCATCGGCAGCGGCCAGTGTGTTCTCGCCGCCGCGGACGTCTTCGATCAGGACGACGACGAAGGCCTGGTGGAGGTGGTCGTCCCCGAGATCGACCCCGTGATCGCGGACGATGTGATCCAAGCGGCGGACGGTTGTCCGTCCCAGGCCCTGCGGTACCTGGCGTCCTGACGATGAGACGCACGATCTTCGACACCGACCACAACGACTTCCGCGACATGGTCCGCTCCTTCGTCGCCACGTCCGTCGCTCCCCGGGTCGACGAGTTCATCCAGGCCGGCGCGATCGCACGGGACGTGTGGCTGGCAGCGGGGAAGCTCGGGCTGCTCGGCCTCCACGTTCCCGAGCGGTACGGCGGGTCCGACGCGCCGGACTACCGGTTCATGGCCGTGGTCCTGGAAGAGCTGTCGCGCGTGACGGTGGCGCTCGGGTCGGCGTACTCGATCCACGCCGACATCGTGGCGCCTTACCTGCTGCACCTGACGACGGGTGACCAGCGGCGGAGATGGCTACCGGGTTTCTGCTCGGGAGAGCTGCTGACCGCCATCGGGATGACGGAGCCATCGGGCGGATCCGACCTCGCGGCCCTTCGCACGCGTGCCGTCCGGGACGGGGACGGCTGGCGGTTGGCACGGCGGGTACGGGTACATGAATGAGTACCGCGTGGGACGTGCCTGGCGCGATGCGCGGGTGACCAAGATCTGGGCCGGCTCGAATGAGATCATGAAGGAAATCATCGGGCGAGACCTGGGGCTTTGAGTTTCGAAGGCACCTCGACAAGAGGGTTCTTTCTCCGCAAAAATTCTGTATTCAAGATACAAGACTGAAGGGAGTGGAAGTGGTGACAAGCGTCCTGAGGCGCATCCGCGTGGTCGTCGGGTCGATCGGCGACGACATCCACGTCGTGGGCATCACCCTGCTGGGCCATGCCCTGCGCAACGCAGGCGCCGATGTGATCCAGCTGGGGATCCAGACCTCGCCTGCGGAGTTCGTCGCGGCCGCCGTGACCGAGGACGCCGACGCCGTGTTCGTCTCGTCGAGCAACGGGCACGCGGGAATCTTCTGCCCCGATCTGGTGGCAGGACTCCGCGAGGCGGGCGCCGACCCCATCCTGTACGTCGGAGGCAACCTGTCGGTCAGCGCCGCGACGCCGTGGGACGAGGTGCGCGAACGCTTCGCGCGCATGGGGTTCGACCGGGTCTACCCGCCGCGCACGTTGCCCGACCAGGCGGTCCGGGATCTGGCGGCCGATCTGCGGGCGCGCGGGAGTTCGGACCTGCCGGAGCAGGGGAGCCAGAATGTCTGACCAGGTCTCCAACGAGATGCTCGACCTGGACGAGCTCAGGGCGCAACGCGCGTCCGTCTTCCACCGGCAGCTCAGCCGGGAGCCGTACGACCTCGACGAGGCCTGGGACTTCGCGCGGTCGAACGCGGAGCGCTGCGGCATGGCCGCCACCCTCGCCCGGGCCAAGTCCACGGGGGACACGGTGGCCATTCCCCGCGCGGGTGTCGCGCACTGGGACGCGCAGCTTGAGCTGATGCGCACGCTCTCGGCGGCGGGAGCGGGCGTCGTCCCGATCACGGTCGACAGCCTCACCCGGTCCCTGAAGTTCGAGGACGCGGCCAAGGCCCTCGCCCAGAGCACGCCCGACCGCTCCGTGCTCAACGGATATCCGCTCCTCGCCCACGGAGTCGAACGCACGCGGGAGCTGATCTCCTCCGTCGATCGGCCGGTCATCGTGCGCGCCAACGCCATCGACCTGCGGCTCGTGGCCGAAACCGCGTTCGCCTCGGGGGCGACGGGATTCGTGTCGGGCCCGATGTACGCGACCCTTGAGTACTCCAAGCTGGGGTCCCTTGAGGTGTCCATCCCAAACTGGCAGTACATCTTCCGGTTGATGGGAGAGTACGCCGCCCACGGCGTCCCCATCGTCGAGGACGCGATCGGTTTCGCGCAGAGCGGGACGTGCTCGGTTCCCTCCTTGATGCATGTCGGGGTCGTCCTCGACGCGCTGATCATGGCCGGGCAGGGAGTGAAACACATCGTCCCGTACCAGATGCTCCAGGGGCATGTGGCCCAGGACGTCGCCGGCTGCCTCGCGGTGGGCACGCTGACCGACGAGTACCTCGCGAAGCTGGGCTTCGGGGACGTGCGGACCTACGTGGCCAGCAGCGACTGGAACGGCGCATTCCCATCCCGCCAGCCCGACGCCTACGGCCTGCTCGCGGCCAACGTGCTGGCCTGCGCGATCGCCCGGACGCCCGTCAACTACGTGAAGACGATCGAGGAGGGCATCGGCGTGCCGACCGCGGCGGCGAACGCCGCCAGCATCCGGTTCACGCGGTATCTGACTCACCTGATCTCCCGCCAGGCCGCGTCGCTGATCTCTCCCGAGGTTCAGTTCGAGCTCGAACTGAACCTGATGGAAGCTCGCGCGATACTCGACGCGGTCCTGGACATGGGAGATGGCGACCCGGTTCGGGGGTCTATCTCCGCCTTGGCGGTCGGTGTGCTGGATATTCCGTTCTCGCCGAACGTGCATGTGCGGGGAAACGTCCTTCCCGTCCGCGACGCCGACGGCGCGGTGCGTTTCCTCGATCGTGGCGCGCTGCCGTTGCCCGCCGCCGCGCTCCGGATCGAAGCCGAGCGACTCGCCTCCCGCCGCGCGCGCAGCGGCTCCGGCGAGCTTTCCTACCAAGACGTGATCGACGACCTGTCCTTCCTCGAATTCGAGGAGCCGACCCTGCCAGAAGGCGGTGACCCCCATTCCTGACCTGAGTTCATGGTCCACCTCGATCACCGACGTCAAAGACAGTTCGATCCGCTATCGCGGTGTCCCCATCGAGGACCTGATCGACGACGGTGACCTGGCGACCACGCTGTGGTTGGTGCTCTTCGGGGGAACGCCCGGCACCGGCTCCGCCGACGCGCTCCGCCGCGCTCTGATCGCCGCACTGGACCACGGTGTCTCGGCCCCGTCCACGCTGGTCGCGCGGGTGACCGCGTCGACCCGGTCGGCGGTGCCCTTCGCGGTCGCCGGTGGCCTGATGGCGTTCGGAGGCCCCGCGCACGGCGGAGCGGCCGAAGGGGCGGCGAATCTCTTCGTCGAGATCGCGGCCTCGGACGACCACGAGACCGGCGCCCGCGACGTGGTGCGGCGGCTGCTGGACCGCGGGGAGAGACTTCCCGGGTACGGGCATCCCTACCACCGGCGGGATCCGCGCGTTCCCGGCCTCATGGGCGGCGTGGCCGAGGACCGGACTCACCGGCGGATCGCCCGGCTCTGCGAGGCGGCACTCCGTGCGGAGTCCGGGCGTGACCTGCGCATGAACGCCGACGCCGCGGTGGCCGCGCTGCTCCTGGACGCCGGGCTCGGTACCGCCGACATCACCCTCGTCACCGGGCTGGGGCGGGCCTTCGGGCTGGCCGCGCACGCCCGCGAGGAGCTCATGGAGGAGAAGCCCTTCCGCGCCCCGTCCCTGGACACGATCCGGTTCGTGTCACCCGCCAAGCAGGAGGAAGCGTAGCGATGACGAAGTTGCTCGAATACCAGGTGAAGGAGATCCTCCGCGGGGAGGGGATCGCGACGCCCCCCGGGCTGGTCTGCCGTTCGGCGGCCGAGGCCCGGGAGGCGGCGGCGCAGCTCGGCGGCCGGGTGTTCGTGAAGGCGCAGGTCGCCGCCGGGGACCGGGCGTCCGCCGGCGGGGTGCGGTCAGGCGCGGACCCGGCGGAGGCCGAGGCGATCGCCGCGGAGCTCCTCGCGACCCCCATCCAGGGCATGCCGGTCGAGGCCGTACTCGTCGAGGCCGGCATCCAGGCCGAGTGGGAGGGGTACGCGAGCGTCTCGATCGTGGAAGGCCCGCCGCGCCGCGTGCTTCGCTTCTCCCGCTCCGGCGGGACCGGTTTCGACCCGGCGCGGGCGGCCTTCCAGCTGGAGTTCGACTCGCACGTCGAACCCCACGTGATCAGACGGGAGCTCCGGCGCACCGGCCTCGCCTCGCACGAGCTCCTGGAGGTGACGCGGACGCTGTCCGCGATGGTCCGGTGCGTCGCGCGCTGGTCGGCCTACCTCCTGGAGCTGAACCCGATCGCGTTGACCCCGCAGGGCCTGGTCGCACTCGACGGCAAGGCCGACATCGACGACTACTCCAAGGCCTTGATCCCGGACGCGGCGTACCTGGAGGCGGTGGAGACGGACCCGCGCGAGCGGCTGGCCCGTGAATACCAGTCCCGTGACCACCGGGGGAGCTTCCGCTACGTGCAGCTGCTGTCCGAAGGGGCGGTGCCCGCCGAGCAGCCTCGGGTCGCCTCGCACTCGGTCGGAGGGGGCGAGTCGATGGTCGTCCTCGACGCCCTCGCCGCCGCGGATCTCGCGCCCACCAACTACTGCGACACCTCGGGATCTCCCTCCGCCGAGAAGGTCGCGGTGGCGGCCGAGCTGGTGGCGGGTCAGCCGCACATCGAGGGCGTGCTCTTCTCGACCTGCATCGCCAACCAACCGCTCACCACGACGGCGCACGGGCTGGTCGACGGCTGGGAACGCGCCGGTTGGCGGGGCCCCAGCGTGGTGCGCTTCGCGGGCAACGAATCGCCGCAGGCGCGGGACATCGTAGTGCGGTGGGCCGCGGGCCGCATGGATCGCCTCCGTGTCGTCGGTGAGGAAACCGATGAGTGGACGGCCGCGTGGATGCTGCGTGACCTGATCGAGGACGTCAACTCAAGCGAGGAGCAGGGCCGATGAGTTTCTTGGTGGACCGGAACACGCGCGTTCTCATTCAGGGCATAACCGGCCAGCTCGGCGTGTACGTCACGGAGTTGATGTCCGAGGCCGGCTACCTGCCGGTGGCCGGCGTCACCCCCGGCCGTGGCGGCACCTCGGTCGGCGGAGTTCCGGTCTTCGACACCGTCGCCGAAGCGGCCGACCAGACCGGGTGCACCGCGTCCCTGGTGCTGGTGCCCCCGTCCGGGCTGCGGGACGCGGCTCTTGAGGCGATTCATGAGCGCATGGACCCCATCGCGCTCATGGTCGACGGAGTTCCGCTCAACCTGTCGATCGAACTGCTGAGCAAGGCGCGCGAAAGCGCGGTGACGCTGATCGGTCCCAACAGTCCGGGAATCATCAGCCCGGGCCAGTGCCTGCTCGGGGCCCTGGATCCCAGCAGGTTCACGCCGGGCGAGGTCGCCGTCGTGTCGCGCAGCGGCGGGATGATGTCGACGATCGCCGACACCCTCGCGCGCGCCGGCATAGGCACGTCCACGTGCATCGGCATCGGCGGGGACAGCGTGATCGGCATCGACATGCCCACGGCCGTCACGCTGGCGGAGAAGGATCCGGACACCCGGGCGATCGTGATCTTCGGCGAGATCGGGACCACGCAGGAGGAGCGGCTCGCCGAGCTGATCCGCAAGGGCCAGGTCGGCAAGCCGGTCGTCGCGTACATCGCGGGCGCGGCGGCCCCGGCGGGCATCCGCTACAGCCATGCCGGCGCCCAGGCCGACGGACCTGCCGGAAGCGCCCAGGCCAAGATGGCGACGCTCGCCGAGGCGGGCGCGCACGTGGTCGAGAGATACGTCAGCGTGGGGCAGCTGACCAGGGAATTGCTGGGCTGATCCGCTGGCCTCACCGGTCTCCGGACCGGCAAGTGAAACCCCTATCCCTGACTATTGTATTCAAGATACTGAATCCGTATATTCCTGAGTGGCTGATTACGGGCACTCCACATCCCAGGCAGGACGAGGAAAGGGGTGGGCATGGATCTCCTCATGCAACACCTGTTCAACGGCGTGGTCGCCAGCTCCGTATACATGCTCATCGCGGTCGGCATCACGCTGGTGTTCGGGCTGACGCGACTGATCAACTTCGCGCACGGTCAGTTCCTCGTCCTCGCCGTCTTCGTGGCACTCGACCTGATCACGGCGGGGGTGCCCTTCGTCTTCGCCGCGTTGGCCGCCGTCGTGGCCGCCGGCGTGATCGGCTGGCTCAGTGAACGGCTGCTGTTCCGCTTCACGATGGACAACCCCTACAACGGACTGATCATCGGCCTCGGGCTGCTGCTCGTGCTGGAGTCGGCGGCCTTCAAGATCTGGGGCGGTTTCCAGGTCGGCGTCCCCGCCGCGCTCGACGGCGGCGCCGGCCTCGGCGACACCTACTTCGCCTGGAACCGGGTGCTCGTGCTCGTCATGGCGGGCCTGGTCACCGCCGGTCTGTTCGTGCTGCTGGCCAGGACGAAGCTCGGCGCGCAACTGCGGGCCGCGCACGAGAATCCCGTCGCGGCATCGCACGTCGGCGTGAACGTCGGGCGCATGGTCACGGTCGCCTTCGTGGCGGGCTCCGCGCTCGCCGGGCTGGGCGGCGTGTTCTACGGCACGCTCCAGCCCGTGGGCGCCTTCGACGGTGCGCACCTGATCCTCAAGGGATTCGCGGTCGCCCTGCTTGGCGGTCTGGGGAACGTGTCAGGGCTGGCGAAGGCCAGCGTGCTCTACGGCATCGGTGAGACGTTGGTGGCGGGTTACGGCCGTGCCGAATACGTTCCGTTCTTCACCTACGGAGTGATCATCGTTGTGCTGCTCGTGCGGCCGGGTGGTCTCTTCGAGAAGCACCCGCCCAGCGACTCGACCTTCGCCCGGTCCTCCAGGGGCGTCGCCCACGTGCGGCGGCACAGCCGGGTGGAGACACTGCTGGGCGGCGCCGCCTTCGTGCTCCTGCCAATCGTGATCTTCGAGGCGGTGGGCACATCCCGGTTGCAGTCACTCGTTCTGCTCAGCGTCCTGTACGCCATCCAGGTCTACGCGCTGGCGTACGTGTATGAGACCACCGGTGTCCTGTCGATCGCGCAGGGCGGCCTGATGGCCGTGGGCGCCTACTCGGCCGGGGTCATCGCCGTGCACCTGGGTCTGGGCTTCTGGTGGGCGCTGCTGGTCGCGGTGCCGCTGACGGTGGTGGCCGGGGCGCTCCTCGGGCTGGTCGTCTCCCGATGTACGGGCCACTACCTGCTCCTCGTCACGCTGGCCTTCTCCGCGCTCGTCACCCAGGTGACGCTGACCGCCATCGACCTGACGAACGGCGACAACGGGCTGATTCTGCCGGAAAGCCTCCCCGTGATCGGTTCCATCACCTTCACCGACCTCCGGTCGCAGTTCTACCTGGTGCTCCTCGTGGCGCTCCTGGCCGCCTTCGGCCTCCGCAGGTTCAAGCCGACCCGCTTCGGCCGGCAGCTCGCGGGAGTCCGGGAGAACGAGAGCCTCGCCCGCTCGATCGGCCTGCGGGTCGGCCGGGCCAAGGTCGGCGCCTTCGCACTGAGCGGAGCCGTGTCAGCCGTGGGGGGCGTGCTCTACCTCTACACGCAGACCGTGATCGTCCCCACGTCGTTCGACACCATCTTCAGCATCAAGATCGTCATCATCCTGATCCTGGGTGGGATCTCACTCGCCGGCCCGCTGGTCGCCTCGATGGTCTTCGTGTTGCTGCCCGAGCTCCTGCGGCTCGATCCGGTGGACCAACAGTTCCTGTTCGGGGTGCTGCTCATCATGATCATTCTCCTTCTCCCGCACGGCCTGGTCCCAGCGCTGATCACCGGCTATTCGACGCTCCGGTCTCGTCTCATCCGCACCGGCCACCCGGCCGCGGCCGCCGACTCCGGCAGGCCCGCGGCCGGTGGCGCCGACGTGCGGTCCCCGTCCGACCTGGTGCGAGAGGAGATCTCATGAGTGAGGTCCTGCTGCGCGGCGCCGGGGTGACGGTTCGGTTCGGCGCGCTGGTCGCCTGCGACTCGGTGGACATCCACGTCGCGGCCGGTGAGATTCTCGGCATCATCGGCCCGAACGGCTCGGGAAAGAGCACGCTGCTGCGCGCGCTGTCCTCCGTTCACCCGCCGACGCGGGGCGGCGTCTTCTGGCGAGGCCAGGAGGTCACCGGCTGGAAGGTCGACAAGCTGGCCCGGCACGGGCTGGTCATGGCGTCGCAGAACCAGATGGTCTTCAGCGGGGTCACCGTGCGGGAGGCACTCGCCATCGCGCACAGCTGTCGCCCGAAGGGCAAGCGCGTCGACGAGGCGCTCGTCGGCGAGAGACTCGTCGCGCTCGTGGGCCTCGACGCGGTCCTCGACGCGCTCGCGTCCGACCTTCCCCTGGGCTATCTCCGCCGGCTCGGGATCGGCATCGCGCTGGCGGCGCAGCCGGACCTGCTGCTGCTCGACGAGCCTGCGGCCGGGCTCAACGACTTCGAGACGCGCGAGCTCAAGGCGCTGTTACTGACGTTGCGGGATCTGGGTGTCACCGTCGGCATCGTCGACCACGACATGACCTTGATGGTGTCCATGTGCGACAGGGTGGTGGTCCTCGACGCCGGAAAGAAGCTGGTCGAGGGCCCTCCATCGGTGGTGGTAAAGGATCCGCGGGTCATCGAGGCCTACCTCGGGACCTCGATGGGGACAGCGCTGGAGGAGAAGTCGTGAACACCGTCGACACCGAGCTGGAGATCTCGGGACTCACCGCGGGGTACGGCGGGGTCGTCGCCGTCAAGGACGTCAGCCTGTCCGTGCCGGTGGGCACGACCGTCGCCCTGCTCGGAGCGAACGGTGCGGGCAAGAGCACGATCCTGCGCAGTGTCTCCGGTCAGGTGCAGCCGCGGTCCGGCGACATCCGGCTGAACGGGGAGCCGATCGTCGGTCTCCGCCCCGACCAGACCCTCGCCAGGGGCGTGGCCCATGTGCTCGAAGGCCGACAGGTGTTCGCGCAGATGACCGTGCTGGAGAACCTCCGGCTGGGTTCCGTCCGGCGCGGGGGCGAAACCCAAGACGAGACCATCGCGCTGCTGCTAGACCACTTCCCGGTTCTCGCGGAGAAGGCGAAGCAGCCGGCGGGTCAGCTGTCGGGTGGACAGCAGCAGATGCTCGCCATCTCGCGCGCGCTCATGTCGCGCCCGCGGATGCTGCTGCTCGACGAGCCGTCGCTGGGTCTGGCACCGGTGATGCTCCCGACGATCGTGGAGCTGATCCGTTGGGCGCAGACCACGTTCGGGGCCGCGGTCCTGATCGTGGAACAGTACAGCGCGCTGGCCCTACAGGTCTCGACCTGGGGTTACGTGCTGCGGAACGGACGCCTCGTCGCCTCCGCCTCCAGCGCGGAACTGTCGGAGGGCGACGCCATCAACACCGCCTACTTCGGTGTCGACCCCTGAGCACCGCGCTCGAAATACAACCCGGGGAAAGTCACGGGCTCGGACACCCACGTCCGGGAGAACCAAAGGAGAGTCATGCGTAGAAAGTTCGCGGTTGTGGCCGCCGTCATATCGCTGTCGACGGCCGCCGCCTGTGGCTCGGACGGGGAAACGAGCGTCAACGATCACGTGATCGAAATCGGGGCCGTGCTGTCCTTGACCGGCCCCTTCGCCGCCCAGGGCGAGGCCCATCTGGGCAGCATCAAGCTGGGGATCGACCAGGTGACCAAGGCCGGCGGCATCACCGTCAACGGCCAGAAGTACACCTTCGCCGTAACGACGAAGGACTCGGCCAGCGACCCCGCGAAGGCGACGGCGGGGGTCCTGGGCATGATCCGTGACGAGGGGGTCAAGTACCTGATCGGGCCGGCCGACACCCCGTCGGTGGTCGCGGCGGAGTCCGTGGTCACCAAGCAGGACGTGCTGTGGCTGGCCGGGTCGACCTACATCTCCGGCCGGCTGGAGGCGAAGGCCGGTGACCCGGCCTTCGCAAAGATCTTCGGTACGAACCCGAGTGCGGCCACGGTGTTCCCGGCGGCCGTGAACGGGGCGCTGCAGTACCAGCCCGGCACCAAGACGGCCGCGATCGTGTGGCCGTCCGGGGCCGCGTCCGACCCCTATGTCGAGCTGATCGAGAAGGCCTTCGCCGCCAAGGGGGTCGAGGTCGTGGACAAGCTGCGTTTCGACATCGCGAGCACCGACTTCTCCGGCATTCTCACCAAGCTCAAGTCGTACAAGCCGGACATCATCTTCACGGGCACCACCAGCGGGGCGGTCCAGGCCTTCGCCTCACAGGCCGTGCAGCTCGGCAGCCCGTTCGGCAGCATGATCGTCTTGGGAGCGACCGCCGGAACCGGGCTGACGGGGAACAACGGCAAGCCCCTTCCCTTCCCGTACATGTACATCATGAACCGGGGCCTCGACCCGTACACCGGCAACCCGGACGTCACCCAGCTGTTCCAGCAGTACGAGCAGGTCAACGGCAAGCCGCCGGCCCTGGACGCGCAGCTGTACGCGACGGAGTTCACCTCCTCGATCAACGCTCTCGCCAGGGCCATGGAGAAGGCGGGAACCGTCGACGACCCCGACGCGGTGGCCAAGGCGCTTAAGACGGTGAGCGTCAACGCGGGAAACGGCGACGTCTCCTTCGCCCAGGACGGGGTGCTCCAGGCGCCCATCGCGGTCTGCGAACTCCGCGACGGTGACGGGACCTGCAAGCTGGTCACGCCCGGACAGTGAGCCGGAAACCGATGACCTGCGCGGAACTCGCGCAGGTCATCCGGATCGAATGCCAGGAGTGAAGATGAGGTTCGAGCCCATGGTGGACGGCGCCGCGATCGTGACCGGCGCGGGATCGAGCGGACCGGGCTTCGGCACGGGCAAGGCGAGTGCGGTGCTGCTGGCCAGGTCCGGGTGCGGCGTCGTCGTCCTCGACAGCGTGGACGAGCGGGCCGGGGAGACGGTCGAGCTCATCGAGTCGGAGGGCGGTCGCGCGGTCGGCTGCGTGGGCGACGTCCGCGACCCGGCCGTCGCCCGGCGCGCCGTGGACACCGCGGTGGACACGTTCGGAATGCTCACGACCCTGGTCAACAACGTCGGCGTCTTCCGTTCCGGCACGCTCGCGGCCATGACCGACGAGGATCTGGAGCTCCACTTAGGGGTCAATCTCAAGGGCACGCTCTTCCTGACGCGGGCTGCAGCACCGGCCATGGCCGCGTCAGGTGGCGGCTCGGTGGTGAACATCAGCTCGATCGCCGCCCATCGCGGGGTGTCGAGTTCGGGCACCGTCGCCTACACCGCCTCCAAGGGCGCCATCGAGGCGGTCGCCACCGTCCTCGCCGCCGAGCTCGGGCCACAAGGCATTCGGGTCAACACCGTGGTGCCGGGTACGCTCGACACCCCGCTGCTGCGGATGACCCTGACCCCGGAGCAGATCGCCGACCGCCAGCGCACCGCCCCGCTGGGACCGGGAGGCGACGCCTGGGATGTCGCCAGGGCCGTGGTGTTCCTCGCGAGCCCGTGGGCCCGCTGGGTCTCGGGCGCGATCATCCCGGTGGACGGCGGATTCCTGACCACCTCGCCCGCCATGTTCACGGGTGCGGTCGACACGAAGTGAGCCCGCCCGACCTCCTTTCCTCAGCCCTCTGAGCGTGACGAAGAAAGGCTTCGCATGAAGTTCGCACTGTTCCAATCGCCGCACACGCCGCCCGAGCGCACGCCTCGTGAGGTGTACGACTGGGTCGTCGGCCAGGCCGTCGTGGCCGACCAGGCCGGCCTCACGGAGTACTGGGTGGGTGAACACGCGACGGTGGCCTGGGAGCCGGTCCCGAACCCGGAGATCATCCTCGCCGCCGCGGCGGCGAGGACGGAGCGCATCAAGCTCTGCCCGGGGGCCCACCTGCTTCCCTACCACCACCCCGCGTCCCTCGCCGTGCAGGTCTCGTGGCTGACGCATCTCGCGGAAGGCCGCTACATCCTCGGGGTAGGCGCCGGCGCCTACCCGTCGGACGCCGCCCTGCGCGGCATCACCGACATGCGGGGCAACCACGAAATGGTGGTGGAGGCTCTGGCGATCATGGAGAAGGTCTGGGCTGCCGAGCCGTTCCACCACGAGGGGAGGTTCTGGAAGGCAGGCTATCCGCAGACCAAGGAGGGACAGCTTCCGCTCCGCGACGTCCGGCCGTACGGCGGCAAGGTCGAGATCGCCATGGCCGGCACGAGTTCGCCGTCGAAGTCCCTGGCCTTCGCGGGCTCGCGCGGCTACATCCCGCTCTCGGTCTTCTCCGGCAACGAGAGGGTCGCGCAGCACTGGGCCACGTTCTCGGAGGCCGCCGAGGCGGCCGGCCACACGGTCGACCGGTCGATGCTCCGGGTGCAGCGCGACGTCTTCGTCGCCGAGACGGACAAGGAGGCGCGCAAGTGGGCCATCGAGGGCGGCCTGGGCTACGCGTGGAGTCAGATCCTCCTTCCGCACTTCAAGAGGCTGGGGCTCCTGGATGGCCTGGTCCAGGGCGTGGCCGACCCCCTCAGCGTCGACCTGGACTACCTCGCCGACCACGTCTGGATCGTCGGATCCCCCGACACTGTCGCCGAGAAGCTGGCCGCCTGCCTTGAGGAGAGCGGGGGGTGGGGCACCACCCTCGTCCCCGGACACAACTACGCCGCCAACCCGGAGCCCTGGAACGAGTCGCTCCGGCTGATGGTCGCGGAGGTGGCCCCGAGGCTGCGAAAGCTCGCCCCGGTCGCCGACTGATCGTCCGGTGGCGGCGGTCGCCACCGGAACCCGTCCCCACAACCGTCAATGGAGCGCACATGACCCAAGAGGAACTGCTGGCAGTGGCCAATGCGTACGTGGAGTGCTACAACTCCGACGACCTCGCCACGATGAAGACGCTGATGAGCGAGGACGTCGAGGTCACCCACCACAACCGGGGGGTGCACCGGGTCGGCCGGGACATCGTCTTCGCGGGCAAGGAAGGCGCCGCGGCCGTCATCCCCGACAAGCATTTCCGTGATCGCCGGCGCATTGTCGCCTTCGACGACGTGGTCCTCATCGAACACACCTGGGCGGCCACCGCCAAGGCCGACATGCCCGGCTTCGCCAAGGCGGGCGAGTCGATCGAGCTCGAACTCTGCACCGTCATGACCATCCGGGACGGCGAGATCGTCAAGTACGACGACTACGGGTGAGCACAAGGGACGCCGGACGGGGAGTGCGAGCGGAACCGGGGTCCGATAAGTGCTCTGTCGCCGAGCACGTGACGTCGCTCCTCGAAGGTCACTCTCACGCGGAGTGACGTCACACGCCGAACAGGGCCCAGAAATCGTGGTTGGTGAGGAGAGGTGCAACGATGACCATCGATGGTCCCGCATTCCGGCGGGCGCTGGGGCGGCACCCGACAGGAGTGGCCCTGGTGACCGCCCTGGACGCCGCCGGAGATCCGGTCGGCATGATCGTCGGGACGTTCTCGTCGGTTTCCCTGGATCCACCGCTCGTGAGCTTCATGCCTGACCGGTCGTCCACCACCTTTCCGAAGATCAGGAAGGCGGCACGCTTCGCGGTCAACGTGCTCAGCTCGGAGCAGGCCGAAGTGTGCCGCTCCTTCGCGGCCCGGTACCCGGACCGCTGGGACCGGATCACCTGGCAGCCCACGCCGGGCGGCGCCCCATCGCTTCCCGGCGCGCTGTTGTGGGTCGAGTGTGAGCACTACGCGGTGCACGAGGCGGGAGACCACCACATCGTCATCGGGCGGGTCACGGCGCTGGGTGAAGGCAGCGACGCGCCGCCACTGGTGTTCTTCCGCGGCGGCTACGGGCAGTTCACACCGGCGTCTCTCGTTCTCGCCCCCGAGATCGACCTGCTCCCCCAGATCCGGCTCGCCGACCTTGCCCGAGCGGAGATGGAACAGATCGCCCAGCGCACCGGTTTCGAGTGTGTCGCCCAAGCGCTGCTGGGCGATGAGCTCGTCTTCATCGCGAGCGCGGGCGTCAGCCCGCACGGCCACGCGCCCACGCGCGTGGGGCTGCGAATCCCGTTGGTTCCGCCACGGGGCGGTCTGTTCGCCGCCTGGCAACCGCAGGAGAACCTGCGGTGGAGCCACATGGGTGAGACACCCGCCGGCTGGTCCCGGATGCTCCACCGCATCAGGGAACGCGGCTGGTCGATCTGGCTGGCCAACGACTCCTCCGAGCTCGATCGGCTGTTCGACGCGGCCTCCGCCGGCGAGATCACGACCGACCTGGTGGAGCGCGTGTCCCAGGCGATCGACAGACTTGAGGCATCCGTCGAACCGGCCGACCTAGACCCCGGGGAGCGCTGCGCGGTGCGGTTCCTCGGCGCTCCGGTCTTCGGGACCGACGGCAAGGTGCAACTCGCCCTCCGGCTCCTGGGGCTGCCGCCGGAGATGTCCTGGGCGCAGATGCGGGACCTGGCCGTGCAGCTGGTTGCGGCCGCTGATCGTGTCTCGCGACTGCTGGGCGTCGATCCGGACGCCTGCCGTGCGCGCGACGCCCTCCCGGCCTGACGATGCGGCGTGCGTCAGGGGTCGCCGTCATCGTCGTCGCCGCGATCGCCGTCGACATCTCGACGGTCATCCTGGTCGCGCTCCTGGGGGTCGTCGGGCATGAGCTGCCCACCCCCGGCGGTCAGCCGACCTGGCTCGTCGGAGTGGCCGTGGCTGCGTACTTCCTGGGCGGAAGTCTCGCCGCGGCCGTGCTGGGCAGGCGGCTGGAGGCCATCGGGCCACGCAGAGTCGCCTCGGCGGCCACCACCGGCAGCGCGGTGGCACTGCTCGCCGTCGCCCTGGGCGGTCAGTGGCCGCCCGTCCTGCTGCTGGCGAGCGTCGCCTCGGGAGCGGCCTTCGGCCTCACGCTCCCCTCGACGAACGCCGTTCTGGACGGGGTGGTCGCCCCCCGGCGACTGGTGGTGGTGCTCTGCGTCAAGCAGGCCGCCATCCCGATCGGGCTCATGACCTCGGCCTACGTGAGCACCGCCGTGAGCGGAGTCGGCTGGCGGGCGCCTTTCGCCATCGCGGCGGCGGTGTCGCTCGCCACCGTGGTCGGCTTCCGTGCCGTCCTCCCGGCTCCGCCGCCCGCGTCACGTCCCCTGACGTCCGGGTACGGGCCCTCGGCCGAGCGCCCGGGGCCCGGGCTCGCCGTGCTCGGCTGGGTGACGCTGCTGGCCTCGCTCCTCCCCGGAGCGCTCACCGGGTACGCGTTCGCCGGGCTTGTGGCCGCCGGGTTCGCGAACCAGGACGCGGCGCACCTGCTCATCGCGGCGAACGTCCTCGGGATCGCTTCGCGGATCGTCTCCGGGCTCCTGGTCCAGGCTCGCCCTGAGCTCACGGACCTGGTGCTGGCCGGCATGATCCTGACTGGAGGAGGGGGCGCCCTACTCCTGGCCATCGGGCAGGCGACCGCGTCGGCCGTGGGGATCCTGGTCGCCTTCACCTTCGGCTGGGGATGGTCGGGGCTGATGTTCGCCGGCGCGATCCGCAGAGGGCTGGGACGTCCGGCCCTGGCCGGCGCGGTGGTTCAGTCCGGAGGGATGCTCGGCTCCGCAGCCGGACCGCTCGTGATGGCCGTCACCAGCGGTGTCAGCGAGCCACGGCTCGGGTGGCTACTGGTCGGCGGCCTCGCTGTCGCCGCCGGAGGCACGCTCTCGTGGAGCCTGCTCGCCCCCCGCGGCCGGTGATCACGATGCCCTGGTCTCCTCATGCTTGATGTCCTCAAGCATGTCGATTCCCTTGAGGATGGAGTCGAGGGAGGCGTTGATCATCCTTCGGGTCAGCTCCAGGGCATGCTCGGTGTCGCCTGCCTGGATGGCGGCGAGCAGCTGCTCGTGGTTGGAGAGGGAGTTCGTGAGATGTGCGGCGTTCTGAACGGCGATGTACCTGAAGCGAAGAGTGCGCCGCCAGAGGCCTTCCACGAGCTCGACCAGCACCTTGTTGCGGCAGGCCCGGTCGATGACGCCACGGAACTCACCGACCAACTGCAGGTAGGAGTAGGTGTCCGCAGCGTCGGCCGCGGCCCGCATCTGCTTGAGGACCTCGGCCATCCTTGCGGTGTCTGCCTCGGTGAGGTTGGGCATGGCGACCCTGGTGCACTCGATCTGGACGAGTTCCCGGCAGGCGTACAGCGCGGCCGCGTCCGCTTTGTCGGGATGGGCGACTGCGGCCCCTCGGCGGGGTTCGATGTGCAGCAGCCCGTCGGCCGCGAGTTTCCGGATCGCCTCACGGAACGGGGACCGGCTGACGCCCAGCCGTTCGCAGAGCTCGATCTCGTACAGGCGCTGCCCGGGCCGCAGTTCGCCTCGCACGATCATTTCGACCAGCCGGTCCATCACGGCGGCGTGCAGCAGCGGAACGTTGACCGCGTTCGCTCCCATTGGTCGCTCTCCTGTCGAACATCGACTCGTATATGCTTGATTATTGTATACTGAGTTCAAGATACTGGCGGAACGATGAATCGAATTCCCGATGGCCGGAGAGAAGCGACCGAGATACGACTCCGCGCCTACCCGCCGGACACCCTCCGCGAGGAAGACTTCGAGCTCCATCGGGCGCCGGCGCCGCGCTCCCTGGAAGCCGGCGAGCTCCTGCTGGCCAACTCCTGGCTGTCCCTCGACGCCTCGGCCCGCCTTCGCATGCGCGAATCGGATTCGCCCTATATGCCGAGGATCCCGCTAGGTGCGCCCATCAGTGGTTTCGCCCTGGGACGCGTGCTGTCCTCGCGCCGCTCGGGCTTCGCGGAGGGCGATCTGGTGCTACACAGCTCCGGCTGGCGGACGCACGCGGTGATTCGCGCCGACGAGACCGGTTGGCGAGGTCCGCACCGGATCGTCGAGGAGCCGGGCATGTCCGAGGCCGCATACCTCACCGCGCTGGGTCCCGCCGGTTTGACGGCATACGTCGGGATGGTCAAGCTATTGGACCCGCGGCCCGGTGATGTCGTCTTCGTTTCCGCCGCCGGAGGCGGTATCGGGAGCCTCGCGGTGCAACTCGCGAAGATCGCGGGTGCGCGGGTGGTGGCCAGTGCGGGGAGCGCCGAGAAGCGGGACCTCGTCCTGGGGTTGGGCGCGGACGTGGCGCTCGACCGACGTGTCCCCGACCTGTCCGCGGCACTCAAAGCCGCGGCTCCCGGCGGCATTCACGGATACTTCGATTGCGTGGGAGGACCGGAACTCGAAGCGGCGATCCACAACGCCCGGCCTGGGGCCCGCATCGTGATGTGCGGGACGGTGTCGAACTACGACGCCCAGTCAGGTTCCCTCCCGCGAAATCTTTTCGACATCGTCGCCAAGGAACTGTCGGTGAAAGGCTATCTGACCAGGTCCTACGCCGAACTCCTGCCCACGGTTCAAGCGGAGATGGCGAAACTGATCCGCGACGGACGTCTGCGGGATCGGGTCACCATCCTGAAGGGGATCGACAGCGTGCCCCGCGCCTTCGTGAGTTTGTTCCGGGGAGTACACGTCGGGAAGCTGCTGATCCAGCTCTGAGGCCAGCTCCCTGCGGCCGCGCGCCCTCGAACATCTTAGGTTTTACTCTCGTACGTGCTGGGCCAAAGGTCGTTCTGATCGATCTCGATACGGCCATAGTCATTGTGGGCGCTTCGGACGCCCTGATTCTGGCCACGCTACGGTGTCTTCGTGGCTGTTCTCGATCTTCTAGACTCATGAACCCGTGCTATGAATTGCACGTGGGTTGCGCGATGTGGACTCACGCGCCTTGGCAGGGGCGCTTCCTGCCGCATCCGCTTTCGCCCAAGGAGCGGCTGAAGGCGTACGCGACCTGGTGCGATGCGGTTGAGGGCAACACGACCTTCTATGCGACGCCCGCGCGGAGCACCGTGGAGTCGTGGTCCCAGCAGACCGCTCCGGAGTTTCGTTTCGTGGTCAAGCTGCCCAAGGTGATCACGCATGAGCGGCGGCTCGCCGATACCGACGAGGACCTGGGGGCATTCCTGGAGGCGATCGAGCCACTCGGTCCGCGGATGCACACGCTCTGGGTGCAGCTTCCGGGGTCGTTCGCGCCCGCCGATCTTGGCGCGCTGGCGGCTTTCCTGCACCGTCTTCCTCGCTCACAGCGCTACGCCGTCGAGGTCCGCCATCGTGCTTTCTTCGATGACCCGCGGTCCGCGCAGCTTCTCGAAAGGGTGCTCGTCAACGCCAACGCGGAGTGGATTCCTTTCGATACGACGACTCTGTTTGAGAGTCCGCCGACCACTAATGCCGAACGTGAAGCCTGGATGAGGAAGCCTCGCGTGGCTCGTCGCATGCGGGCCCTTACCGACCGCCCTATCGTCCGTTATCTCGGTCGTGACTCCACAGCCCGTACAGTCGAGGGCTGGCAACCCTGGATCGACACTGTTATCACGTGGCTGCGCGAAGGGCGCTCGCCAACCGTGTTCATCCACACGCCAGACAACGCGGATGCCTTGATACTCGCCCGCCGTTTTCACGACGACGTACGCACCCGGCTACCTGCCCTCGACCCACTCCCCGACCCAATGCCAGCCGAACCCCCAACCCTTTTCTGATCGACCGCTCTGAGACGGGGGCGACGCTGGTCGATAAGTGGTGATTTGTCCAAAACATGCCCAGTAGGCAATAATGTCGCCTCACTCCGCCGAGAGAAGAGGCCATGACCGCATCGTTAGCCGCCCTGACCCATCCCTACCCGCTGATTCGGGGCGGTGGCATCTTTCTCATCTGCGTAGGCCTTGGCTTCTTCCTCGGGCTGTTCTTCCCGCGCCGGTGGATTCCCCTGGCCGCTGGCGGGTTCATCGTCGGCTTCACCGGCTCGGGGCTGAGCGCACTCCTGCCCTCACTCGGCACCCCCTCCATTCTCAACATCGCCGCCCTCGTGGTCGCCGTCGCGTTCGAGGCAGCCGTGATCGTCTACCTGGTCAAGAAGATCGGCGACAGTGACGAGCGACGCCTCACCCTGAGCATCATGCTCGTGGTAGGCCTGCACTTCGTGATCATGGGCCTGGCCCACGGCCCACTGATCGCCGCACTGGGCATCCTGACCGCGATCAACGCCACCATCGGCCTCTTCACCAAGACACCGATCAAGCCGTTCTTCCTGTCGGACAGCCTCCTGAAGATCGCGTTCGGCGTGTGGATGCTGGCCTTCTATCCCGCGTACACATTCTGACCGCGCATCTTGCGCTACCACGTGGCACTCGATGGCACACCCGCTGGAAACTTGAGGAATGAGTGCTCCCGACCCCTCGCACCAGATTTCCCAGCGTGACCTTCGCAACCGGTCAGCCGAGATCCTGGACGGCTTGGAACGGGGAGAGCGATACGCCGTAACCCGCAATGGGCACCACATCGGCGACCTGGTGCCCATCCGTCGTCGGCGCCGGGCTGTCTCTCGGGCGGAGTTCGCGACCGTTTCCCGAGGTATGCCTCGTCTGGACGACAAGAAGTATCGCGAAGACATGGATCACCACGTCAACGACGATCTCTACGATCCTTACGACCGCGCCTACGACAGAGGTGAGTTCGCGCAGCCGTAGCGGGTCGCCCATCCGGTCTCGGCCAGGACGGTGCCTCCTCCGACCGCGTACGCCGAGATGGTGAACTCGCCGAAAGTGCCAGGAGTCACGTCGATCCGTCACAGAGCTTCGCTTGGTGACAGATCTCGGACAGTTTCGTCGTGATTAGCATGCACGTTCGATATCGAGCTGCGCGGTCGACGACCTGGTACTAGTTTGGCCACATGGCTCGTTGGGACAGCCGGAAACGTGCTGAGCTCGTCGCGGCACTGCACCGTGCTCCCTCGGAGGGGGATCAACGGGAGCTCGTCCAGCGTGTCACCGAAGAGGGTTCGGTCCAGACATTCCTTCGCGAACGCCTCGGCCCGGCAGATCTCTTCTCCGACCCAATCGATGCCGCCCTGGAAGAAGCGCGGCTTGAGATCGTTTCGTGGGAACAAGATGGCATCCAGGTCCTCACCATGGGGGATGATCTGTACCCCCACCGCTTACGCGACGTGTTCGACAAGCCACCGCTACTTTTCGCGCGAGGCACAGTCTGGGCGGACGACCAGGGAGTAGCGGTGATCGGATCACGCCATGTTTCCGACAACGGCCGCCGAATCGCCTCCGAACTCGCCACCCGTCTCGTCGAACGCGAACTCACGGTCGTTTCGGGCCTGGCGGCCGGGGTGGACACCGCAGCGCATCAGGGCGCGCTTCGAGCCGGCGGTCGTACCGTCGCCGTCATCGGGACCGGTATCAGGCGCGCGTATCCACCGGAGAATCAAGAGCTACACCGAGTGATCGCCGACCACGGAACTGTCTTCTCCCAGTTCTGGCCCGACCAACAGGCGAACAAGCTCACCTTCCCCATGCGCAACGGCACCATGTCCGGATACGCCATAGCGACGATCATCGTCGAGGCCAGCGAACACAGCGGGACGCGAATTCAGGCTCGCAAAGCGGTCGAACACGGTAGACCCGTCATCCTGATGAGCACGGTGATCGATCGGACAAGCTGGGGCCAGCAAATGGCCGATCGTCCCGACGTACACGTGGCGAACACGGTCGACGAAGCCATGCGCATCGTCGAAACCGTTCTTGACCGCCCCAACGAAATCGAGCGCCTCTTCCTTGATGCCCTCACCCGGTGACACAGCCATCCATGCGCGATCTGGTCCGTACCCCGCCTGGATGCGATCATGTACATGTTGTCGATGCCGGCCTGACCGGCTGAGGCGCCGAGACCGACATCGCGCTCCCATCCGCCGATGAGACGGCGGGAGTGGACGACTGGAAGATCCCCCGGAGAAGCTTCTCTCTCCTGAACCTCGCCACCGATCGGTGCCTCGTTGGCCGCCCACACTTGCACGCGCGTGGCACGGCATCACGGGGGCGCCCCTTACCGGGATACGTGAGCGCTCGCCTGGAGCCGAACGTAAGGGACTTCGGCCGCTACCTCACTCGCACCGTTGCAGGCCGCATGACTTGCGAAGTCCCAGGTCAAGGGCTGACCCGACATGAGATCTTGACGCAGTGTTGGCGACCCTTGGAACGAAGAGGGTTTTCGTTAGTTTCGTTTCGAGGTACAGTTCGGGTACACGGACATGCGGTGATGGAGGACTCGGATGGGCAACACGTCGTTGGCCGCCGCGGATGCTAGGACTTTCCTGCCAGAAGAGGATCCTCAGACCCAGGCCGCCATAGTTGATCTAGTTACGGAGCTACGCAAGCGAGGGCGAGCAGTCGCTGACTGTCCTGCCCTCCTCACAGGCCCAGACGGGTCTCCGCGACTGCCTTTGCCGTTGCCTGTTTATGAGGCGTTGCTGCAGGTGGCAGAGGCTCTATCGCAGGGCCTAGCCGTTACGGTCGCACCGCAGCACATGACGATGTCAACCTACGAGGCCGCTGAATTGCTGGGAGTCTCTCGACCTACTCTCGTCAAACTTCTTGAGAGCAATGAGATCCCCTACCAACGTGCCACGGACCGCCCTGGGGCGCACCGGCGGGTGAAGTTGCAAGATGTCATGGCGTACAGAGAGAAACGCCGCCTTGAGCGGCGCCGACTCCTAGATGAGCTAACCGCAGAATCCGTAGGTACGGGCATGTACGACAAGCCCGCCAACGAATTCTGAGAAGCTTATGCTGGTGCGGTGCCATTCTCTGCCGTACTGGACGCCTGCGTGCTGTACCCGAACGCCCTGCGTGACACTCTTCTAAGAGTCGCTGAGGCTGGTATCTACCAGCCCCTATGGAGTGAGCGGATACTGGCGGAAGTTCGGGGAGCTCTGCTACGAAACGGGCTCCCCGAACTGAACGTAGATCGCACCTTGTCCTTTGTACGGGCCGCGTTCCCCGAAGCGATGGTGGAGGGCTGGGAGCCCTTAGAGGACTCGATGGGCAACCATGTCAAGGATCGGCATGTTCTCGCTGCCGCAGTTCGCGGGCACGCCGATGTGATCGTTACCTCCAATCTCCGTGATTTCACGAGCGCTGCTTGTGAACCGTGGGATGTCGAGGTCCAGCACCCGGACACATTTCTGTTGTACGAGCTCGAGCTGGCTCCGGCTGTCATCCTCAACGTGTTGCGGGAACAAGCTTCATCGACCGGCAAGCCGCCTCATCGCTCGATGACCCTTGAAGACGTACTGGCCTCGCTGGAGAACTGCGGAGCCCCAGTTTTCGTCTCAGCGGTTCGCTCGTGGCTTCGCCGCTAGAGTGGATCCTGGTCAGGCTGCCGTCTCGCAATGCATTTCGTCACGACTATTCCGATTCTTCCGGGATGCCGTAAGCGCGCGGGTCGTACTGCGCACTGCAGTCGAAATTCGTTTGGACGGTCAATTACCGGTATGTACGGGTGGTTCGCGCGAGGGCGCATCCGCCAAGGGATGCGTCCTCGCGCGTTCCGTGGGGCTCCTTGGTCAGAAGTCGTCGGCGGTGCGGATTCGGTCGCGGACCCAGACGCCGGCCTCTTTCAACCTGCTTGTCCCCGCGTAGGGGCCGTTCGGGCAGGTGCCGGTGGTGAAGGCCGCGCCGGTGCGGAAGTCGTCGGAGTAGTTCCAGTTCACCCAGCTGATCTTCTTCTGTGCCATCAGATCGATGTACTGCTGAGACCTGGTGAAATTGTTGGCGCCGTCGCCGGAGGCGGTCTGGGTGCCGAACTCGCTCACGAACATGGGCAGGAGGTCGGCTGCGCGGGACAGCGCGTTCAGGTACGCGGTGCCGTGTGAGGCCGCGTAGAAGTGGAAGGTGTACATGATGTTCGTCCCGCTGACCGGGTTGCTGCGGATGGTGTCGGTCTGGTCGCCGGGGCCGGAGATGCCGAGCGAGGACCAGGCGGGAGTGCCGACGAGGATCGGGGCGTCGGGGTCGTACTGGCGGATCACCGGGACGAGCTGGTTGGCGTAGTTGCGGATGACGGACCAGGTGACGGAGTCGCCGTTCGGCTCGTTGGCGATCTCGTAGAGCACGTTCTTCTTGGCGTTGTGCCGCTGGGCGATCTCGGTGAAGAACGTCCTGGCCCGGCTGAGGTTGTAGTTCGGGTCGCCGGGGGTGAGCATGTGCCAGTCCACCAGGGCGTACATGCCGCGCGCGGTGGCCATCTCGATCAGCTGGTGAACCCGGTCGGTGAACGCGCGGGGGTTGGTCTCGTAGCCGCCTTCCTGGATGTACATCGAGATCCGGAGGATGTCGGCCTTCCAGTCATTGGCCAGGGCGTCGAGCGAGGCGTTGTTGAGACACTGGTCGTACCATTGGATGCCGTGGCTGCTCATGCCGCGTAGCTGGATCTGCTTGCCGGCCTCGTTGCACAGCTTGGTGCCACACACCCGGAGCTGCCCGTTGGCCGCGGCCGGGGTGCTTCCGCCGCCGCTTCCGGTCTGTACGGTGACCGCGGTGCTGGCCCCCGAACGGTTGCCGGCTGCGTCACGGGCACGGACGGTGTACGTGTAGGACGTGGCGGCGGTCAGGCCGGTGTCGGTGTGGCTGGTGCCGGTGACCGTGGCCACCTGGGTGGCGCCCCGGTAGACCTCGTAGCCGGTGACGCCGACGTTGTCGGTGGCGGCGTCCCAGGCCAGTGACACGCTGCTGGAGGTCGTGCCCGTCGAGCGCAGGTTGCCGGGCACGCTGGGGGCAGTGGTGTCACCACCTGCGGCTGGAGTGCCGTAGACGTCGAGCTCCCACAGGGAGTAGCCCCATTGGGTGCCCCGCGCGGTGCCGTACACGCGCACATAGCGGCCGGTCCCCGAGACGGTCAGGTCGTCGATGGCTCCGTCGGCCGAGCTGGTGGAATAGACGCTGGTCCAGCTGCTGCCGTTGGGGGAGACCTCGATCCGGTACGCCGATCCGTAAGCCACCTCCCAGTTCAACCGCACCCGGGAAATCGAGTACGAGCCGCCCAGGTCGATCCGAATCCACTGCGGGTCTATACCCTCAGCCGAAGCCCACCGGCTGGCGGTGTTCCCATCCACCGCCAAACCCGCCTCGAATCCCGCGCCCTCGATCGACGAGGCCGTGGCCGGCTTTCCCCTGGAGATGAGCTGGACGGGCGCGGTGATCGCGGCGCTGACGCCGATCGCGCGAGCGGCGGTCGCCGGGGTCGCGATCATGGACGGTACGGCGAACGTGAGCACTGTTACCGCGGCCGCCACAAGCGAGCGGCGGCGTCTGGGGCGGTCTTGCGTGGGGGGCGGTGGGTGCTCCGCACGTAACATTGGCGCTCCTGACGAGAGGTAAGGGACGGATCGTTAGGAAGGTTTCCTAATTTGACCGGGAGCGTAAAGGACCGTGAATCGTTGCGCAAGGCCCAGTCGCTCGCGAAAGCGACATGACCCTGCGCCGCCGGCAACGAGCCTGGAGCCTTATGGACGTGACCACCAAGCGTGGCCAGCCCGGACGAGCAGCGTCGCCCTTCTCGGCCGGTTCAGGGGCGGGTGTATTGGCTAGCGATTTCCGCGATATCGGCGGGACTCACCCGGCAGCACCCGCCCACGATCCGCGCCCCGGCGGCCACCCAGTGCCGGGCTTGCTCGGCGGAGTAGCGCGATGCTCCTGCCCACGTCCTCCGCTGCGCGTCCCAACCCTCGCCGCTGTTCGGATAGACGATCACCGGTTTTCCGGTGACCTCACGCGCGACGGCGATGGCCTGCGGCACATCGGACGGCGCACAGCAGTTGACGCCCACAGCCACGACCTGCCGCACATCCCTGGCGACCGCGAACGCCTGGGCGATGGGTTGCCCGGCACGAGTGCGATCCCCAGCAACGCTGTACGTCAACCACGCCGGCACTCCCATCCTGGAAACCACCGTCATCAGCGCCTCCGCCTCATCGATGTCCGGCACCGTTTCCAACGCCAGCACGTCCGGCTTCGCATCGACCAGCACCTCCACCCGGGGCCGGTGCCACGCCACCAGCTCGGCCACGCTCAGCCCGTAGCGCCCCCGATACTCCGACCCATCCGCCAAAGCCGCCCCGTACGGCCCGACAGAGGCCGCCACCCACCGCTCCCGCCCGTCACCGGCCATCTCGGCACGAGCAGCCTGCGCCAACTCGACACTCCGCCGTATCAACCGCACAGCGTCCTTCCGCCCGATCCCCCGCGCCGCGAACCCATCGAACGACGCTTGATAGCTCGCCGTCGTGGCGATCACGGCACCCGCGCCAAAGAACGTCAGGTGAGCCGCTTTGATCTCCTCGGGTGCGTCCACCAGCAACCGCGCCGACCACAACGGGTCCGAAAGATCATGCCCACGCGCCTCAAGCTCAGTCGCCAAACCACCATCAGTGATCAACAAGGTCTCACCTGGCGCGAAAGTACCCATATCGCCACCCTAGGTCTGTGCAGCCAGATCGCCTCGCGTTCGCCGAGCGTGTCCAGGTGGAGACGGGTGGTCGCGTCCAGGGTGGTGAGCCTGGCCCGGCTGGTCACCAGGACGGTCGAGGTCGGCCCGCCGCGAATACCTCAACGGTGCCGGCACCGCGATCCGTCCGGAGAGCGACGGCGGACTAGCTGCAAGCGGGCGAAGTGAAGTGCAGCCCATGCGATGGGATCATCCCGTCGCCGTCGCTCACCCGCAAGGCAGTCCTCTCCAACGAGAACGCCTGCGTCATGTGCGGTGCTCTCATCAAACAGCCCTTCCTATTGGGTACGTTCAGCGAGCCACCTGGCGGAGACCGGACGAAGCCCATCAAGGATGGGGAGCAGATGTCTTTCGCCCCTGTTCTGGCTCTCAAGCTGGATCAGCGCGTCCCCATACCGGGCGAATATCGCGATCCCGGGGTCCGATTCGCTCCCACGGAGCCAGCGGCCACCGGCGATGGGGCGGCAAGGCTCACCCTGACTGCTCCAGGAAGGGTGGAACATCGACGGGTACGGATTGGCGCACGCGGCTTCGAGACTGGCGATTCCTCCCGGGAGGACGAAAAGCTCGTAATCCGCCCAGAGCCTGAAGACAAGCGCTGGGCCGGTATTGTCCCGCCTTATCCTTACACTGAGCGAATGATCCGGAATGTCCGGTGCTACCAGCGGGACGCCAAGCCGCTCGATGCCGCGCATTTGCTGCTCGAAACCACGCACTTGGTGCCAGCGGCGGGCCGGTTCCTGAACCTGGCCCGAAACCGCGTAGAGGACGACGATCGAGACCACGACCGCCACCCGGGACCACCAACCACTAGCGTCGCTCGCAACCCACGCTGCGGCAACGTAGCCGAGCACTCCGGCGAGCAAGTGGATCCCGGCGAGGAGCACGTCGTCGAAGCCATAAAGGTTCGGGACCGGGGCCACCCGGAATATGGCCTGGGTCAGCGCGATGGTGGCGAACGCGCCGACGAGCGCCACGACCCACAAACGCGGTAGCTGGAGCAGCCAGGTCAGTATCGCGCCGAAGGGGAAGGGGACGATGAACATCGCGAAATAGTGGAAGATCCCGTCGAGCTCGCGATTCAGCCCATCCACCCAGATGACGGCCATCACAATGCCGACGGCCAGGCCCACCAACGCGCCCCTGCCGACCACTGCCCATGTGGACATCTCTCGCATACCGTGATGCTCTTCTGCAACCGTTCGGCGCACCAGAGTCCGTCTACTCAGCCCTAGCTGAGTACCCATAACTCAGCGCGCGAGTGTTTGGGGGACCGAGCGCGCAGTGTGGCGGGCAGGAAGATCGGGTTCACGCCGTCTAGTGCTACCTGCCTGAGCCTTTTCGTGATCACCCGAAGCTGAATCCTCGCCGGAGACGTCCCGTGCCCCTGCACGCGGCGCATGAGCACAAATATCCAAAGGGCTCAACGGGGCGAGTCCAGATGGAACGGGATGGAACGCAGAAGAGGTAGATGGAACAGCGACCTCGGGTCGCCCTACTCAAGGAGCCCCCCATGGACACCGACCACAGTTCCCTCCCCCGTCCCCCGAGCCACCGGAGGTTCACCCGGGTCGGCCGGATGCTGATCGTCCTCACGGCGGTGGTCGTTGCCGCCGTCGGCCTGGCAGGCCCCGCGTCGGCCGAGCCTGTGAACAAGTGCAAGAGCGGCAGCGGTTACACGGTCTGCTTCAGCCTCGACCGGCTCAACGACGGGAACATCGCCGTCCACCTCGGCATCGACGTGGCCATGAGCCGCGCGGACGCCCAGGCCATCATCGACCACCCCGGCGAGGAGTTCTCCGCGAAAATCATCGGCGACGACCCCGTCTACGACAACAGCCTGGTGTCGGTGCCGGTCACCTGGAGCGCCGCCTGGGAAGGCGGGCTGTCGGCCGAATTCGACCGGCTAGCGACCTTCGCCCAACTCAACGAGGATGAGGGATTCTTCGACGGCTACGTCGATGAACTGTTCGGCCGCATCGTGCTGGCCGACCCTCGCACCGGAACGCGCAGCTTCGACTCCGCCGTCATCACCGGCTACTACTGATCGAAGCCGTACCCGCCGAGTCCGTGTGACCCGGCGGGGACGCGATCAGCCGGACCCGCGGATTGGGTCTCTACTCCTCCTCGGTGAACACGGTCTCGCGGCGCTTGCGAATTGTCGGGAGGACGGTTACGACGAGCGCCGCCACAGCCAGGGCCAGGAGCACCGCGGAGATCGGTCGGGTCAGGAAAACCGACGCGTCGCCGCGGGAGATGATGAGCGCCCGCCGCAGATTCTCCTCAACCAAGGGCCCGAGGACGAAGCCAAGCAGCAGCGGCGCCGGCTCGCAGCCGCACTTGATCAGGATGTAGCCCAGGATCCCGAAGAATACGATCGCGTAGACGTCGTACGCGTTGAACCCCAGGGAGTATGTGCCGATCGCGGCGAACAGGATGATCATCGGGAACAGCACCTGGTACGGGATGCGCAGCATGCGCACCCATAAGCCGATCAGCGGCAGGTTCAGCAGCACGAGCAGCACGTTGCCGATCCACATCGACGCGATCAGGCCCCAGAACAGCGCCGGTTCGTCGGTGATGACGTTCGGGCCGGGGGTTATGCCGTGGACGATGAACGCGCCGACCATCAGCGCCATGACCGGATGGGCGGGCAGACCTAGGGTGAGCAGCGGGATGAACGACGTCTGCGCGGCGGCGTTGTTCGCCGACTCGGGGCCGGCGACGCCCTCGATCGCGCCGCGCCCGAACTCCTGCTGCCGCTTCGAGATCCGCTTCTCGACGGCGTACGAGGTGAACGAGGCCAGCACGTGGCCACCGCCGGGCAGGACGCCGAGTGCGGCGCCGATACCGGTCCCCCGCAGGATCGGGCCGACGATCCGGCGCCGGTCCTCGCGGGTCGGCCAGAGGTTCTTCACCTTGCTGATGACCGCCGTGCGGGTCTGCTCGTTCTCCAGGTTGCGCAGGATCTCGGCCACCCCGAACATGCCGACGGCGACCGACACGAAGTCGATGCCGCCGTACAGCTCGCGCTGGTCGAACACGAACCTGGGCATACCGGTGTAGATGTCCTGGCCGACCGTGCCGAACAGGACGCCGAGCGCGATCATCGCCAGTGCCTTGAGCGCCGTGCCACGCGCCAGCGCGATCGACACGACCAGACCGAGCACCACCAGCGAGAAGTATTCAGCCGGCCCGAACCGCAACGCGACGCGGGCCAACGGTGGAGCCGCGACGGCCAGGACGACGGTGGCCGCCGTACCCGCGATGAAGGACCCGACCGCGGCGGCGGCCAGCGCCGCGCCGGCCCGGCCCTGCCGGGCCATCTCGTGCCCGTCCAGCGCGGTGACCGCCGCCGACGACTCACCGGGCAGGTTGATCAGGATGGCGGTCGTCGAGCCGCCGTACTGTGCGCCGTAATAGATGCCGGCCAGCATGATCAGCGCCGTCACCGGCTCGAAGCTGAACGTGATCGGCAGCAGCATCGCCACCGTCGCCGTCGGCCCGATGCCGGGCAGCACGCCGACCGCCGTCCCGAGCCGTGGCCCGGGGTCTGGTGACCGTCCTGACCCAGGCGGGTTTCGAGGTCCACCGCATCGCCACCGCCGCAGAGGCCGTGCGTGCCTCCCCATCCGATGTGGTCCTCGTCGACCTGGGCCTGCCCGACGGCGACGGACTCGACGTGATCCGCAAGCTGCGTGACCGCCCGGAGACCGCCGTCATCGCCGTGACAGCACGATCGGAGGAGCACGAGCGGGTCCGTGGCTTACGTGCCGGCGCCGACGACTACATCGTGAAACCGTTCGGCATTCCGGAGCTGCTGGCCCGGATCGACGCCGTCCTGCGGCGCACCCGGGTGGCTCGTGCCCTGAGCCACCCGGACGAGCCGCTCGTCCTCGGCCCGATGCGGATCTGCTTCGGCACCCGCGAGGTCACCGTCGACAGCATGCCTGTGACCTTGACCCGCAAGGAGTTCGAGCTGCTCCTGCTGCTGGCCCGGCGGGCGCCGAACGTGGTGAGCCGCGACGTCATCCTCGACCAGATCTGGGGCGCGACCTGGGAGTCCTCGAGTCGCACCCTGGACACCCACATCGCGGCGTTGCGGCACGAGCTCGGGCCGGCCGTGCTCATCCGTACGATCCACGGGGTCGGCTATCGGCTCCAGGCCGACCAGCCGGAGCTGATCGGCTGACGCGCCGTGCACCGCCGCCTGCTCGTCGTCCTGGTGCCCCTCGCGGTGCTGCTCATCGCGGCGCTCGGGGTGCCGCTCAGCGTCACGGTGGCCGAGCGGGAGATGCAGGAGACGTACGTCGACCGGCTCAACGACGTCGGCCGGTTCGCGCCGCTGGCCGAGACCGCGCTGTCAACCGGGCGGACCGAGGCGCTCCACCAGGAACTGGCGCGCTACCAGGAGCTGTACGGCATCCCGGTCGCGGTGATCGACACCTCGGGCCGGGTGCTGCTCGGACCAGCCGGTACGTACCAGGAGGCGGCGCGGGCCGAGTCGGCGTTGCCCCGGATCGTGACCGCGGCGCTGGCCGGGGCGAGGTCCGAACCGTCCGGCGAATGGGCGCCGTGGGACGACTCCGCACTCGTGGTCGCGGAGCCGGTGGGCCGCGACAGCGAAGTCGTCGGCGCCGTCGTGACGATTTCCGACCTGTCGAAGACGCGCTATCGCATCCTCGTGCGATGGGCCCAGCTCGCCGGGCTCGGACTGCTGCCATTGATCGCGCTGGTGGCCGTCGCCTGGCCGGTATCGGCGTGGGTGCTGCGGCCGGTGCGGGAGCTGGACGCGGCGAGCTCGCGGATCTCCCAGGGCGACCTCACCATTCGGGCGGACGCCGAGGCCGGCCCGGTCGAGCTGCGACGGCTGGCAGAGTCGTTCAACACCATGATGGACGCGGTCGAGAACGCCGTGCAGCGGCAGCGGGCGTTCGTGTCCGACGCGTCGCATCAGTTACGCAACCCGCTGACCAGCCTCCGGCTCGCGGTGGAGAGTCTGGAGCCGCATCTGCGCGCGGACGGTAACGGGCGGCAGGTGTACGACGTCGCGGTCGACGAGCTGAAGGCGATGCAGCGGATGCTGAACTCGTTGCAGGCCAGCGCGCGAATGGAGAGCATACGGACGGCGTCGCCGGTGGATCTCGACGCGGTGCTGGCGACCCGGGTGGACCGGTGGCGAGCGTTGACGGCGACGGCGGGGCAGACACTGACGGTCGACGTGCCGCCCGGGCTGCGGTTGCTGGAGCCGCCGGGCGGACTGGGCAGCATCCTGGACGAGCTGATCAGCAACGCGTTACGGCTATCGGACGCGCAGGTGGTGGAGGTGACCGCCCGAGTCGTCCCCGGTGGTACGGACACCGGAGGCGTTGTCACGATCGCAGTCCGTGACGACGGCCAGGGGATCGACGCGTCCGAGCGGGCCCAGGCGCTCCGACGGTTCTGGCGATCGCCGCGGCATCAGAACGTGTCCGGGACCGGCCTGGGGCTGGCCATCTGCGCCGACCTGGTCGCGGCGGCCGGGGGCGAGCTGCGGCTGGAGGAGGGCCTGCCGCGTCCGGACGAGTCCGGGCACGGATTCGCCGCGGTGGTTGCGCTGCCGACCGCTCCGCAGGTGGCGGCTCCGTCGCCGACCTGAGGCCCCGGGTCAGCGCTTGCGGTCGCGGAACCAGGCGGCCGCGCCCGGATGGAGCGGGATCGACGCGGTGGAGATCCCGGTACGCACGTTGATCCGCCACGCTTCGGGAACGGCTTCAGCTTCGGCGTCGTCGCGGCTGGCGGAGGTGATCGTGCCGGTGTGCGTGAAAATTGTGTCGGTGATGGCGTAGACCAGGTCATCGGGCAGGTCGTTGCGTACAAGAAACACGTTCGGCACAGCGACGGTGCGGACGGCCGGGACGCCAGCGTAGGCAGTTGCGGGGATCATGGCCGGCGTGTAGGGACCTGGAAACGCCGTGAAGAGCGCGTCTGCCTGTTCATCCAACGGGATCAGCCGGATCGAGTGCCGCTGCGCCAGCTCCGTGATGGCGGGTGTCGGGACGCCGGTCAGCGAGAACATCGCGTCGATCTCCCCATCGCGCAGTGCCGCCGCCGATTCGGCCTGGCTGATATACCGACCATCGGCATTCACCAGGCCGAGCTCCAGAACCCGCAGCGACGTGAACTCCGTGCCCGAGTCACGCGCACCAAGCGATATGCGCTTGCCCTCCAGGTCCCGGAATTCGTCGATCGCTGACCCGGCCATGACCACAAGATGCAGGTGACTGTCGTAGAGCCGGCATATCGCCGAAAGCCCCTCGGGCGCGCTACCATCGGTCGTGATCAGCGCATCCAGGCTCGTCAGCCCAAGGTGCACCTCACCGCCCCGCAACATCCGGATGTTGTCGGTGGACGCCCCACTCGGCACAGTGATCACCGTCACACCCGGCACCTGCTGGGAAATGTGTTCAGCCAGCGCACCACCAATGCGCCGATATACCGCCCCCGCCGGCCCAGTGGCCAGTCGCAGCTGGACCTTGTCGACCTCAGGCTGCTGAGAGCAACCGACGAGCAGCCCGCCAGCGGCCAGGAACACGGCCCGCCGGCTGAGCCGCAGCTCCTGGTTCAGCAACATGCCGGGATGATACGCACGGCGGCCGTCGGTCACCGATGACATCGGCGTCTCATCAATACACCGCATCCTCGCCACCATCCGGCAAGGCCTCATTGACGTCAATCGCACTGGTGCAGCTGCCGACAGCAACCCGACCCAAGCCACACAAGATCGAAAAGGCCACTTCCTGACCTGAGGACGTGGCCTTCTACTTGAGTGGAGCTTAGGAGATTCGAACTCCTGACACCCTGCTTGCAAAACAACGATCGCGCTTCGCGGATCTGTGGTCCTGCGTGCGCTGAGCTGCGAGAACGGTCCGCGAACATCGATTGCCCCAACCATCCACGACGCCAGCCACAGTCAGGCGATCGCCAGGGCCGTACTGATACGACATTAACCACCAGGTTGGAATATTGCGCACGATCTTGCCCCGCGTGCTTCGGCGCAGGTCAAGCCCTGACGGCCACGCAGCGGGCACGCTCCCGACCTGCCAGCGGATGGGCTAAGTTCAGGCCGAGCAACCCTCAGATGCGCTAGATACTGGACGTCAAGATTGAGCAAGGGGGTTTCGCATGCCGCTGCCAGGCGGAGCCGCTGACAAGCTGGGCAACCGATATGAGGACTGGTGGACTGCGCTGCGCGCAGCAGATCTTCTGCGTGGTCGGGCGTTCAACATGCGATTTGAACCGCTCGGACCAGCAGGCAGCGGTATCGAGTTCGAAGTTGAGGGACCCGATGGTGTGTGGCGTGAGCAGGTCAAGGACGCTCGCGCCTCTGGCCCTTGGACGTTAGCACGCCTCAAACCCGTTCTCGCGGCAGTCAGCGGGCATCTGGCCGAGGGCAAGAATGTCCGGCTGGTTCTCTCGACGGGCTCGGATGAACTCCATGAGCTGACCTACAGGGCCCGTGCCGCTGAAAGCTTGGCCGAGTTCGAAGGTGTCCTAACCAAGACGCAGCAGCCGGTATTTGGCTCGTATACAGATGGCTGGTCAGTGAGCAAGGAGATCGGATGGCGCTACCTCCAACTGATCCACGTGGAGCATCACCCTTCGGAATCATTGCGTCGCATCGTCTCGGTGACCTTTGAAACCCTCGTAGAAGGAGATCCGGAAACCGCGGTCGACGTCCTGCACGGATTCTTCGTCGACCACATCCACCAGCGGGTCACTGGGCCGCAGATCTGGCAGCACCTTGCAGCGAAAGGCATCCGCCGACGTCTATTGGCAGGCGATTCCAACACGCTCACGGCCTTGGCTGCGACAGCCGAGCGGTTCTCCCGCCGTATCAAGCAGGCCGTCCCTAGCTTTGGCCTAGTCTCGCGTTCACACGCCGCCCACCTAAGAATCTTGCTGGAGTCTCAGCATGGGCCACAGGTAGTGATTTGCGAGAGTAGCGCGGGCATGGGCAAGTCCACTGTGGCGGCCGAGGTCTTATCGATGCTCACCGCAGCGGGCTGGACCAGTGCTGCCGTGCGGATGGATTCGGTGGAAGTGAGCACGCAGACCGCCGCCGCATTGGGCAGACACATGAACCTGGCAGAGTCGCCGGCCATCTTGCTCGCGGGTGTCGCTAATGGAGGCCCCGGAATCCTTGTGATCGACCAATTGGACGCGGTCAGTCACTATTCAGGACGGATGTCGGAGGCGTATGAATCGGTCGCGGATGTGCTGGAGCAGTTGCTGACTGCGCCGAACATCAAGGTGCTGCTAGTCGCGCGGACTGTGGATATCGAGAAGGACCCGCGCCTGGTGGCGCTGACGCGCGAGACCCGAGTCACACGCTTCCCGCTAGAAAAGCTAGATGAGCAGGCGGTCAGAGCGATCTTGTCTAACGGCGTAATCAACCCGAGCAACCTAACGAAGAGTACGGTCGAACTGCTGACTGTTCCGCTGCATTTGTCTGTTTTTAGTCGCCTGGCCCCCGCCAATCGCGCGACGGCGTACAGCACGCTGCAAGATCTGTACGAGCAGTACACCAGCGAGCGCCGGATGGATGTTGCTCGCAGAGTCTCTGGTTTGGACTGGGTGGGCATCACGAACGCTCTGATCGACCACATGAATAGCCGCGAGACCCTGACGGCTCCCGCCGAGATCCTGCACAGTATTCCTCCCGAGCAGGTTGAGGCACTGGTATCCGATGGAGTCTTGGTGCGGGACGGGCACCGGATCGGTTTCTTCCACGAGTCCTACTTCGACTTCCTGTTCGCCCAAGCGTTCGTCACGAGCAGACGCGACCTTCACAGATTCCTCATAGAGTCCGGCCAACTCCTGTTTCGGAGAGCACAGACGCGGCAGATCCTTGAATACCTGCACGCAAGGGACCCCGAACTTTTCGGGGTGACGGCAGCACAACTCATCAGCTCCAAAGAAATCCGCTCACATCTCAAGGATGTTGTTGTCTCGGTCTTGCGACAGATTCAGCCGAGTACAGAGGACTGGCTGGCGATCGAAGCGATCGCGTGGAGCGAATCCCGTATGGCCCCCAAGGTTCGAGGGCTGCTGGCACATCCGGCGTGGTTTGACGCTGCCGATCACGGGGGTAGATGGGAACGATGGCTGGCCGATCCTCAAACCGTTGATCTCGCCTTCCAACAACTTGTTTATGCCGGGCGGCAACGGGGCGGCCGCGTCGAGCAACTCGTCCGGCCGTACGTGGGCGTCGACTTCGGATGGCGGGGGCGGTTGTCCGCGCTGCTGGCCTGGTCCCTGACCGAGGACCTGGCAGACCTTGCCGTCGACCTCGTCGCCGGCGGGCATGTGGACGGAGTCCGTGGTCCGATCGCCATCAATAGCGACTTCTGGAGTTTGCTATACGAGATTGCCGGATCGGCTCCTGCTGCGGCAGTCCGGATCATGGGAGCGTTCCTGCGGCGGAATCTGGAGATTGCTCAAGCGACCGGTTCCGACGATCCGTTCGAGTCGGGCCGGTTAAGTGACCACTCGCAGACCGCGCACACAGTGATCTCGCAAGGGGCAGCAGGTGCGCCGCACTCCTTTGTCAGCGAGGTGCTTCCCTTCGTGATCGAGGTGGCCCGGGCCACTGCGCGACCATCCACCACTGACCCGTTTCCATGTGGCCGTTGGGCGTACATGGCTATCGGCAGCAAGACGACCGCCGCCACGCTGTATGCGGGACTCGACCAAGCGCTGCGGACTCTTGCTACCTCCGACCCTCTGATGACTGAGAATGCACTCTCCCAGCTCGCAGATGCGCCCATACAGGAACTGCAAATTCTCGCGGCTGGCATCTACTCCACGATCAATCAGCCCGACCGTGCAATGCAATGGTTGCTTTCTGACACGGGCAACCTGAACCTAGGGTGGCCCGGCAACCGCTGGGCAAGCCGACAGGTCATCGAGGCTGCCAGCCCAGGATGCACGGACGACATGATTCGGCGCCTGTCCGACACCCTTCTCGTGCATTACCCGGCCTGGGAACTCCAGCGGCAGAGGGGGGAATACAGTACATGGGGCTGGTCCCAGTACGAGCTGCTATCAGCGATCGCACCACCCCGCCGTGACGGGCAGGTCCGCCGCAGAGTCGCGGGATGGGAACGCAAGTTTCCCGGCCCGATTTCAGGGCGACCGAGCCCAACAGTAGTCATAGGGACGGTTCGCTCTCCAATCAGCGAAGACGCGGCCTCACACATGACCGACGAGCAGTGGAGACGCGCGCTGATTAAGTACACGCGAGCGCGCCACGAGCGCCGCATCGGCGTGGGCGGCGCATATGAGCTTGCCCAAGTCCTGGCACGTCGCGCTGAGAGTGATCCCGAGCGCTTCTTCGCGCTCGCGCTCACACTCGACTCTGAGCTGTCCGACTACCTCATGGCGATTCTCGACAAGACAGCGCCCTTACTCGACGAAGAACGTCTAGCGGTCCTAATCTTGCGAGCATTTCAGCTGGTTGGGTCCCCCGCATCCGAAACGATCTGCCGAGCAATCCAGGCCGCGCCCTCCCGTGTTCATCCTGTACTTATCGACGTTCTCGATCGCATTGCACGAGATCCTCACCCGGAATCCGACACCGCACTTGAACGTGAGGATGCGGAGGCCATCCTCACAGCCGGAATGAACTCGACGCGTGGACAGGCTGGGCTGGCCCTCGCGGCTCTACTGTTTCAAGGTGACCGGCATCTGGTTGCGGCCACGCCGATCATCACCTCGCTGGCCACGGATTCCGTCCTTGCTGTGCGCGCCTGTGCGGCCGAAGCCGTCCGAGCCATGATGCACCACGACAAGGACACTGCCCTGGATCTCGCCGAACAACTTTTGTCCCACCCCGACGTACGAGTGCACAACACGATAACCACGAACCGACTTCTCATCGAGGCTCTCATTCGCGCACCTGAGCGCTTCGGTGCGGAGCTTGCCCGAGCGCTTCATGGGCCAGCACCGGTGGCCCATGAAGCGGGTGGGGTCTGGGCGATCGCATCGGTGCGAGGAATCCTAAGCCCTGAACTTCCCACAGTGGTTCACGCCCTTCCCACCACCGCGCGGCAGGGGGCAGCCGCAGCGTTTGCCACTCAGCCCTCGTATGCAGTACAGCCGCTGATCGAACTGCTCGATGACCCCGATGATGTTGTGCGCACAGCGGCGTTGGCCGCCCTAGGTGGCATAGCCGGACTCAACGAAAATGACGCAAACACGCTCATTACAGCCGCCCTTGGTAACCCGGCCTTCTCTGCGGGAGTCCAGGACTTGGTGACCGCGCTGGACGGACACCCCGGGATCTTGCCGAAGACGACAATCGATGTGTGCGCCCGAGTAGTTGAACTTGCTGGTAATGAGATTGGCGATATCAGGACCAGCAACGCCGCTACTGGATTCCACCTTGTCTCACTCGTGACGCGCCTCTACCGGCAAGGCACCCTTGACGTGCGGCGCCGGTGCCTGGACATCATCGATGCTCTGTCCGAGGCGGGCGCTATCGGCCTCACCGAAGCTCTTGAGACCGAACCGCGCGATCTAGGATGATCTCAATCGATTAGGCGGGTGCCGCAGCTCTGCTCCATCATTGTGTTGATCTAGCCTCTTGAATGACCTGGTTGAGCCACTCGAAAGCCTGAACTGCAATCTCTACCTTGCCTCTCAACATGTCGGGGGGTAGTCCTTGCCCGCCAACATGGGCAACTTTATTGCGGACCTGGAAGAGCTTGTCCACATCCTTCCAAAGTCCTCTATTCTCCTCCTTCATTGAGCGTCCACAAACTGCTTTCAGCCCCGAATCAAACAAGAAGGACGCGGCAATCGATACGTCGCGCGGCTTGTCGAGAATCAGGTCTACAAGGTCCTTCTGCTCCGGCCTGGCAAGTACTTGAAGGGTATCCTTGATCTTGACTTCACAGGCAACGGCCGCGAGCAAAACGCATATGCGGTAGTCGGGGTGAACTCTAGAGTTCGCATATCCGGCGTCGGCCAATAGTGTATCGGCGAGTGATGGGTGCTCCTCGTTTGCGATCGAGGCCAGACAGGATTCGTGCTGCGCCAACATAAGACTGGGCTTCGGCTGCAGAAAATGTGCGGGCAACTCCATCGTGTGGAATCCGGAGTTGATTCGCTTACCATCGCTGTCGCGAATATCTTCGTCCCATTGCGACTGGATGCGACTTGAACTTGCAAGAAGCCAGTATTGACCAGTAGTTATCCGAATTAGGCCAATATAATGAGCAACAAAGTCGCGAGCGGCGTTTTCGACCATCCTGAGAATGTCCATATTGACGACGCCCGTGGATTGATCTACGGGAAACCTTGCGAGAAGACTTGGTGGAACGTCGACCTCTACCCGAACAACCTGTATGCATGCTTCGACCATCTCACCCTCTTCGTTTTTGCGATACCCTTCAATAAGAGTTGAATTCCACGGCCATTTCTTGTCACCGAAAGCGAATTCAGCCGACGGGAAGCAAAGGGTGCATGTGACTTCACCGTATTCGACAGAGCCTCTATAGCCAAGCAAGCGGCCATCGATCCACAGATCCTCAACGGGGAAATCGTAGGTAACGGTTGCCACGCTCATGAGTCAAATATTACAGGTTTCGGCATGCGTCCGTACGGTGTTCACGAATCGCTCGTTGCGGGAGAAGTGAATACATCCGTCAAAGATCGCTGACTTCTAAATGGCCGAAAGGGGCAGTGGGCGAAGGTGGGTTACGCCCTGACCCTCGGATATGTCGGGTGCCTGAGCACCGATCTTGGGGCCGCGCCCATGCCGCCCTGGAAATGTCATGCGAGAGGGCCAATGGCGGCGTGGCGCTATGGTCGGCGAGTGCGTTCGGCAACGGCGGTCGCGCCGGTTGGTGGACGGGCCCACGCCGCACGCCCGGTCGGCAGAGGGCCGGGTACGGCGGCGCGGCACGGTGCCGTCTTGATCCTCTATGAGCGCAATTCGGCAAGAACCTTGAGCGTCTGTTCCCACGGGTAGGCGTCCAGGCGATCGCCGCCTGAGCTGGGCGGATGCGGTTGAAATTCTCCGGGGCCGAGGAGGATGTGTACGCCTTCGGTGCGCAGGGTGTCCACGGCGTGCTGGAAGGGTGTGCGTTGGGCGAGTGCGCTGTTGACGAAGGGCAGGATGATCACGGGGATGCCTAGGCCGGGGGCTTCGGCGAGGAGGCCGAGGGCGTAGGTGTCGGCGATTCCCTGGACGAATTTGTTGATGGTGTTGTAGGTGGCGGGGGCGACGATGATGGCGTCGGCTCGGGGGGATTTGGGTTCGCCTGGCGTGCGGTACTGGCTGCGGACGGGGCGGCCGGTCTGGGCCTCCAGCTGCTGGACGTCGATGAAGGTCAGCGCGGGTGGAGTGGCAATGATCTGAACAGTCCACTGCTGGCGTTGGGCCATGGTGACGAGTTTGCCGACGTCTGCGGCTGGGCCGGCGGCACACACGATGATGTAGAGGACCTTGCCGTGCGGGGTGGTCACGGGGTGACTCCGAGGGTTTCGGCGTATTCGCGGGTTTCCCGGCGCGTGCTAATCGGTGCGGTTTCGATGAGGTCGCGCACCAGGCGCAGGGTGGCCGGTCGGCCGGTGATCTCTTCGGGGGCTATCTGCCCAGCTGCCCGCAGGACGTGGAGAGCTTGTTCGTGCTTGCCCCAGATGAGAAACGCGCGGCTGGTGTCCAGGAGAAGCGTGGCCTTGCGTTCGTTGATCGGCAGGGAATCGATGTCGATGCGGCGGGCGGCTTCGATGGCGGTTCCGGCGTCTCCCATGCTGAGGGCGATGTTCACCCGGTGGCACAGCACGTTGCCAGGGCCGAACGCGGTCCACATGTGGTTGCCTTCGTGGCCGAGGCGTTGCCCGGCTTGGTCGGCTTCGTCCAGGAGTTCGGCGGTGGTGGCGCGGTTGCCGTGCTGGGCGGCGGCGATGGCTCCCCGAAGTAGCAGGGAGCCGTAGACCGACAGGTCGTTGGGGGTCGGCTGGGTGAAGGTGGCGGCCATGCGTTCCGCGGTTGTCGCTGCGTTGGTGTAGGCGGCGCGGTGGTGGGTGCCGTCCATGAGGGCGTGGGTGATGATCCGGGCGCTGGATGCGATCATGAGCGGGCTCTCGGACGCATGGGCAGCTTGTACGCTCCGGTCGGCGGCAAGCCAGGCCAGGCCCTTGTCGTCCTGTTTGAGCAGGATCGATGCGGCCACGTGGTGCGCTTCCGCCGAGAGCGCGTGAACCCCTCGCCGTTGATCGCCGTCCATCACGCTGGGAGCGATGCGCAGCGTGCGGAGGAGCGGCGGGAGAAGGGCCAGGACTTCGGTGTAGTGGCACGCCTGGTATGCCTCTTTGGCCGCGACCACTGCACCGGCAAGAGCCGCGATGTCCGGCGCTTCGCTGAGGAGCGCGGGTGCTGGTTCGGCCAGGACGGCCGCTAGGTCCTCGACTCCGCTGGATCCCTCTTGAGGGTCTTGACCGACAGGGCCACGTCCGATTACGGCGTTGAACAGAGCGGCTCCGGTGAGACCAACGAATTGACGGCGTCGCACAGATTCCCCCTCGTCTGAGGCCCGGACCACCTCCACGCTAGAAGCTGCCTGCTGGGGGGCGAATCCCTGGGCGTCATCCTTTCGTGGGATGAGCAGGGCGGTGACGTTGCGGGGGGCCAGGCCGAGGGCCATGCGGGCTGGGTCGGGCATGGACAAGCCGTTTGCGATGCGTTCGATGACCTCGAAGACGACGACCTTCTGGCGGCCGTTCATGATGTCGCTGACCTTGCCCTGGGACAGGTTGGTATGGCTGCCGATGATGGTCTGGGAGAGTCCGGCGTACTGGCGCAGGAGATGAAACAGGCGGCCGATGTCGCGGGCGCGCAGGGCGGCGATAGTGTCGGGGCGCTCCCACAGTGAACCGGGGATGTCGGGCTTCACGGGGATGGTCTTCCCTTCGTGTTCGACCACGGGGTGTAGGCGCCTGCTCATCGTGCAGTGCCCGTAGCCCACCCCGTCAAGGGATATCGGGGCGGGATGGGAACGCTGTAAGGAACTGGCCGAGGCTGGATGCATGATCAGCCACGCCACCACAGCTACCGCATCCGCTGCGCCGTCGTGCTCTTTGTGTGGCGAACGCGGATGGAAGTACGCCACTCGCCGCCGGGCGGTCATTGCCGTGCACGGCGGGGATGGCGCCTCAGTGCCCTCCCGTGTGCGGGTCGCCTGCTTGGAATGCCCGGGCGAACATGCGGCACGTGATCGCCATGGCCGCGGCGAAATCCCAGCTGGGTGCTGCGTTCGCGGCGGAACTCCAGGTGGCGCGAGTCGCGGACGGCTCACGCCACGCCGGAGGTCCCCGTGGCTACGCCAGACTGGCGCAGCTCTGGGCGTCCGCGTCCTTGGCCGCCTTCGGCACCCAGCGGACGTTCGCGAACGACACGGAGAACGCCCCCTCGGCGAGAACGAAGAAGGGCATGTTCACGTTCTCCATGTCGAGGCCCGCAGCCGCGAAGCAGGCGATCGGGATCTTGATCGTCGTCTTGCTCCCAACCGGGAGCTTCTGGAACATCGAGGTCGCGGCCAACTCGCCGAAGCAGGGGAAGACGCACTGGGCGCCGATCACGGTTCTCGCGGCCGGAGGCTGGTGAACGACGGTATCGAAGACCAGGGCGCTGTCGGCGTTGAGGTGGCTCCGCAGGTCGCTACCGCCCGCCGGATCCTGCATGTAGATCACACCCTGCCCGCTGCCCGTCCAGGTCACCTTGAGGCCGTCCCGCTGCACGTTCACGTCGGACGGCACCACGTTGATCTCCGAATGCGCCGCCTCGCCATCGACGCCGATCTCGGTGTCGGTGTCGGCGGAGTTGATGAAGCTCTTGTACGGCGCGACATCCATCCGGTTGTAGATCTCGAGATCCTCCGTGGCGGTGCCGCCGCCACCCGTCGGGCCGCAGGCCGGGGTGGTCTCGTCGAGCGTCCCGACCGATCCGGTCTGCCCGTAACGCAGGCCGTACCCGAGTGGGAAGAGCGGGTCGTAGCCGTCGTCACCCTGGTTGAGCAGGGTCTGGCACGCGGTCTTCGGCCAGGAGTAAGACAGCTTGCCGGTGTAACCCACACCTCTGTGCGAGCCGCGCACGAGCAGGTCCGCCACGCCACCGCCCTCCGTGCCAGGGAGCCACGCGACGACGAACGCGTCGGAACGGTTGAGCTCCTTGTTGACCCACAGCGGGCGGCCCGTGACGTACACGGTGACGACCGGCGTCCCCTTGCCGCTGACCTTCTCCAGGACGGCGAGGTCACCGGGATAGAGCTTGTGCGCCTCCAGTGAGCGCCGGCCGAGGTCACCGAGGAACTCCGCGTACGGAGTCTCGCCGATCACCGCGATGACGGCGTCGTACGCCGAGGAGTCGACGCCGTCAGCCGTCTCGCTGAACGTGACGTTGGCGGTGCCCAGCACCTCTTTGAGTCCGCCGAGGATCGTCGTACCGTTCGGGAAGTCGGCGTTGGTGTTGTCGGTGCCCTGCCAGGTGAGGGTCCAGCCGCCGGTCTGGTTCTGCATGCTGTCCGCGCTCTTGCCCACGACGAGGACCCTGGAGCCGGGTGCGAGCGGCAGGACCTTGTTGTTGTTCTTGAGCAGAACCTGCGACTCCCGGACGGCCCTGCGGGCGAGCGCCTTCGCCTGCAGTGCTTTGGCGGACCCGGCCAAGGCGCGGGCAGAGGGCTTCGGCGCGTCGAACACGCCGGCGCGCAGTTTCACCCGCAGGATGCGCGTCACCGCGTCGTCGATGCGCGACATCGGGATCTCGCCGCTCCTGACCTGCGCGATGGTGTTGGCGATCAATGCCTTCCAGGCGTACGGCACCATCACGACGTCGATCCCGGCGTTGATGGCCCTCGCGCAACTGGAGGCGGTGCATCCGGCGACCTGGCCGATGGCGTTCCAGTCGGAGACCACGACGCCGTCGAAGCCCATCTTCTGCTTGAGGATGTCGGTGATGACGCGCTTGCTGCCGTGTATTTTGCCCTCGTTGATGCCGAGGTCCGCGTTGGTCCAGCTGTTGAAGGACGCGATCACGGTCTGGGCGCCGGCCGCCAGCGCGCCGTAATAGCCCTGCCCGTGGATGTTGATCATCTGGGCCTCGGAGGACGGGTTGACTCCCTGGTCCTGCCCCTTGACGGTGCCGCCGTCACCGATGAAGTGCTTCGCGGTCCCGATGACGCCGCCACGGTTCCCGAGCTTGCCCTGCAGACCCTTGACGGCCTCGTATGCGTAGGCGCGGGTGATCCGTGGGTCCTCGGAGTAGCCCTCGTACGTGCGACCCCACCGGTCGTCCCTGACCACGGCCACCGAGGGCGCAAATGCCCAGTCCTGCCCGGTCGCGCGGACCTGCGCGGCGGTCGCCGATCCGATGTCACGGATCAGGCAGGGGTCCTGCGCGGCTCCCAGGCCGATATTGTGCGGGAAGAGCGTCGCGCTGTAGACGTTGTTGTTGCCGTGAACGGCGTCGATGCCCCAGATGATCGGGATCTTCGTCCTCGTGCTGACGGACGCCGTCCAGTAGGCGTCAGCGAGGTCGAGCCATGCCTTGGCCGAGGCGTGCTTGTCACCGCCTGGCCATGATCCGCCGCCGTTGAGCACCGAGCCGATGCCGTACTGCTTGACCTCCTCTGGCGTGATGGCGCCGATCTCGGGCTGTGTCATCTGCCCGACCTTCTCGGCGAGCGTCATGCCGGCGAGGATCTTCACCACCCGTTTCTCGTCGGCTCGGTTCTGCTCGACCTGGCTCTTGACTTTCGGCCATTCGGCGAGCGTGGGCAGCCTCCGCTCAATACGAGCGCAGCCGTCGTCATCCAGGCTAGGTTTTCCGATCACCGGCTGGTGAGTGCCTTTGGCGGCCTCGGCGCTGGGAACTCCGGCGGCAGCACCCGCCAGTAATACGAAGCCCGCCAGCACCGCGACGGTTCTTCGACGAGCCTGTGACCGGGCATGGGGTCTGATCATGATGGATCCGTTCTCGAGGCGCGGCGACGGTGGGAGCGGCTGACTCGGGCCACGTTGCGCCGATCTTGACCCGCGCCGACAGCCCGCCTCAACTTCGAGAACGCTCTCTTCCCCTACGACCAGCTGGCACGGTCGAGAGCGATCAGCCAGTCAACCGCCTCATGGGGTGCTCGTCGCGTTTGAGATCTCGGTACGGGACAATCGGATAGAGACTCGACCATAAGCCGCAACGGAGGGCAATGAGGATGGGCATCCTGATCCGCACTCGTGACGTGCCCGCCGCGCGCCGATATGACGAATGGCGAAGCATCGTCTGTGACACGCTCGGTCCTCTCGATTTCCGGATCGAGGGGGACGCACCGTTACGGGGTGAGATCAGCGCGGGGCAACTCGGCCCATTGGGTGTCGGCAGGGTGCAGACCTCCACGCCACACAGCGTCCACCGGACACCTGGTCTGATCCGCCGCGACAACCCCGACCTCTATCGGGTGGTGCTGGCGATCTCGGGACGCCCCGCCTTGATGCAAGACGGCAGGTCCACGCAGCTCAAACGCGGAGAGTTCGCAATCTACGACTTCGGCCGGCCGTACGAGCTGGCCTATGACTCGGCGGTGGATCTGGCGATTTTCGGCTTTCCCCGTACGATGCTGGCCCTGCCCTTCGATTCCATCGCCAAGCTCACCGCGGTCCCGATCACACCAGATAGCGGGGCCGGCGCCCTCGCGGCCCCCCTGCTTCGCAGGGTGGCCCTGGATCTCGAGACCTACCAGCCCGCGAACGTGGCCCGGCTGTCCACAGTGGTGATGGACCTGGTCACCATGGCCATCGCCGAGCGCGTCGAGCAGACCGAGACGCTCTCGGAGGAGTCACGGTCACGAACGCTGCTGCTGCGCATCCACACCTTCATCGAGCAGCATCTGGGCGAACCCGATCTGGCCCCGGGCACCATCGCGGCCGCGCACCATGTCTCCTTGCGTTACCTGCACCGACTGTTCGAGACACAGGACACCACCGTGGCCGCGTGGATACGGCACCGGCGGCTCGAACGCTGTCGCAAAGACCTGGCCGACCCGGCCTTCCACAACGTACCCGTCGGGGTCATCGCGTCCAGGTACGCCCTTCCGGACTCGGCTCACTTCAGCCGGCTGTTCCGGCGCACGTACGGATTGCCTCCCACCGAGTACCGCCGCACCTGCCTCATGCCACCGGGCTGAGGGCCTGGCACGGAAAGTCAATCGGCTGGCACCGAGAGCCAAGCCCCGGCGGGCCGGGATCCGCAGGATAAAGGTGTTCGCACCAACCGGCGAGAACAACCATCAGGAAAGGCTCCAGCGATGTCCACCGTACTGTTCGTCAATCTGCCGGTCAGAGACCTGGAAAGGTCGAAGACGTTCTTCACCGACCTCGGCTTCACGCTCTTCGGCATGGCCGACGACATGGCGTCCGTGGTGATCAATGAGCACGCGCAGGTCATGCTGCTGACCGAGCCGACGTTCGCCACGTATGCGGCCACGGATGTCGCCGACGCCACCAAGAGCACCCAGGTGATCCTGGTCATGGGCGTCGAGAACCCCGCTCAGGTCGACGAGTTGTTCGACAAGGCCCTCGCGGCGGGTGCCGCCCCCGTCGGCGATCTGAGGAATGACGGCTACCGGTACCAGCGCGGTTTCACCGACCTCGACGGCCACCACTGGGAGGCCCTGTGCCTGGTGGCACCGGCAGGCTGAAGGAATGCGCGCCATGAACGAGATGATGACCGGAAGGGTGACCTCGGCCGACGGGACCTCCATCGCGTACGACCGATCCGGCGTCGGGCCGGCGGTCGTCCTGGTGCACGGCGCGTTCACCGACAAGACCCATCCCACGCTGTACGGCGTAGCGGCCGCCCTGGCCCCATGGTTCACGGTTTTCAACTATGACCGTCGTGGCCGCGGCGAAAGCGGCGACACCCAGCCGTATGCCGTTGAGCGTGAGATCGAGGACCTGTCCGCCCTCATCGAGGCGGCGGGCGGGTCGGCCATGGTTTTCGGTGGGTCCTCCGGCGCCGCCCTGGCGCTGGAGGCCACGGCCCGGAACCCGGCCATCTCGAGACTCGCCGTGTGGGAGCCTCCGTACCACGTTGACGACAGCGCACCCAGTCTGTCGTACGACTTCGCATCGCGACTGGAAATCCTGGTCAAACAGGGCCTGCGGGCGGAGGCGGTCGAGCTGTTCATGGTCGAGGCTGCCGAGGTCCCCGTCGAGACGGTGACCGCGATGCGCGCCCACTCCTCCTGGTCAGGAGTGGAAGCGATCGCTCACACCCTGGCGTACGAGGCTGCTCTCATGGGGCCGGGCAACGCCCTGCCCACCGAACTTCTCACCTCGATCACGCAGCCCACGCTCGTGCTGATCGGCGAGAACAGCCCTGCGTGGATGACCAACGCGGGAAAGGCGGTCGCTGCAACCGTACCCCGAGCGGTGCACAGAATCCTGGAGGGCCAGACGCATAATGTGGCCCCTCAGTCCCTCGCCCCAGAACTGCTGGAATTCTTCATCGCCATCTGAGTCGGCAGTTCCCCGGCTCGGCTTTTGTGCGATGTGGTGGGGACTATGGCTTGGCCCTCACCGCTGCGCGGACCAGGCGGCAGACGTCGACGGGTACCAGTGGGTCATGGCGTTGCCAGAGTGTGGAAGGTATCGCCTGTTGCTGGCGGATGTGTTCGGCTACGTCCAAGGCGTGGTCGGCCAGTGTTGCCGACAGTTCCTCGGGGGTGAAGAAGGTCAGCCAGGGCTCGCCTCGCTCGGCTGTGGCAGTCATGGCGATGTCGGCGTAGGCGGCGCCCTTTTCGTCGCGCTGGGCGGGGGGCAGGGCGTACTCCATGATCAGTTCGGTGGTGGGGGCGAGGTGGCCGATCGCGGTAAGGGTGGTGGTGATGGCTGGGGTGGTCAGATACATGCTGACGCCCAGCCAGCTGACCAGGGCGGGCTTGTTGGGGTCGAATCCGTGGGCGGTGAGGCGGTCGGGGAGGGTGTCGGTTTCGAAGTCGATTCCGACGAAGGACAGATTGTCTGGCGGGGTGATTCCCGCGGATGCCAGGAGGGCGCGCTTCCAGTGCTGGGTGGTTGGGTGGTCGACTTCGTAGACGGTGACCTGGCCGACCAAGGGGGAGCGGTAGGCGAAGGTGTCCAGTCCGGCGCCGAGGATCACGTACTGAGTCAGGCCCTGGACGGCGAGTTCGGCCAGGCGGTGTTCGGTGTAATGACTTCGGGCGGTGACCTGTGCGCGGACGCCGGATAGGATCGGGTGGTCGCCGTAGGCCTTGTGGTAGCCCATCAGTTCCTCGGCCTGATCGCCGAGCAGGGCGTGGGCGACGGTGTCCTCGAAGATGAAGGGTTCCCGGTCCACGATCAGATGGGCCGCGCGGCCCGCCGCCGCCATGAGCGCGCTCTGGCTCGGCTCTTCGTCATTCATCGGCTGATTCCCTTTCGCAGTTCTCTAGCCGTTTGAATGACGATGCTATTCGCATAAATTTGATCTGGTGGACATCATATCATACGAAGATAAATTTTTAATCACGCATAGATGGAAATAGGAAGTCATTATTTGTTTATATCTATTGCGTCCATCGGGCTTCGTGTCTGGGCAGGGCGGGGGTCAGGCCGGGGAGGGTCTGCCACCCGGAGCCAGTGCATCAAGGACGCGATGACAGCGCCCGCGAGATGCGGCTGGCGAGCTTGTCGAAGCGGGTGGCGATGGCGCGCCACTGCTTGAGTTTGGCGAAGCAGCGCTCGACCAGGTTGCGGCTCTTGCCCTTAGGGCCTTCTCTACTCGAAGCGCACGGCGTCATGCCTGGTGGCGCTATCGATCAGGGGTAGCGTCAGCGTCGTCATGGCCAAGGCCGCCAGTACGCCGCCGCCGAGGAGCGCGGCGAAATCCCAGCCGGGCGCTGCGTACGGCTGCGCCGCGATGATCGAGATCGCCACAGGAGGCACCGACGCCAGCCCGACCGCCAGGAGCACCATGGATACCAGAGGCACGGTCGTCTCCAGCAGCGCGATGCGGCGCAGCTCGCCGAGGCCGAGCCCGGCGGCACGGAGCAGCGCGAAGGGCCGGCGCCGTTCGGTCAGCCCGCCGATGAGAGAGATCGTCAGGCTGCAGCCCGCCACCAGGAGGACGAAGAGCATGGCGACGCGCATCCCGGTGCCTATGTCGGAGAAGACGCGGAACTCGACGGTCTGGCGGAAGACGTCACGGCTGGTGCTGACGATCGCCCGCGGCAGCAGGGACGATGCCTGCGTACGGATGCGTTCCTCGGCGGCGACACTGCCGTCGGTCTGCACGTACAGGGCGTGCACCGGCAGGCCGGCGGCATCGGGCCCGGGCTCGACCACCCGCCCACTCGTGACCCACATCCCCATGGCGGCGGTGTTGGGCATCTGGAATTCCGACGGCAGCGGGCAGGTCACGCGGACGACCCGGGCCAGCTCGGCACAGGCCACGGCAACACCGCCACCGGGTACGGCACCTGCCACGACCACCCCGCTGGACATCAGCGGTGCCAGCGCGGTGGCGGGCTGGCCGCCCGCGTAGATCTCCACCACGCCGGGGCGGAGCCGTACATCGGACGACACGCCAGCCGCCCCAGTGGAACCGATACCGGGGAAGCTGGCCACCAACGTGGTGACGAACACAGCCACGGCAACACCGCCGACCGACCGGTAGGCCGCCCATGGGTCACCCGCAATGCGCCGTGCCGCGATGAGGGTGGTGGCTCGCCGGCCGTACCGGACCATGGCCCGGCCGACGACCAGGCACGCCCACGGCCCGATCACGACGGCACCTGTCAGGCTGCACAGCAGCAGGGCGTTGATGACCCAGTCGTTCGCGGCCATGAGGTCGGGCCAGTTGTGCAGCACGACGGAGTCGACGGCAAACCCGGCGACACCCACTGCCAGCGGCAGCGCCCGCCAGGCCGTGGGCGGCCTCCGGGATACGCGGCTGCCGACTCTCAGCGGGGTGATCTGCACCCGGCGCAGCGAGAGGACCGTGGTGAGCGTCGCCAACACCGGCACACCGGCAAGGACGACGATCAGCTGGGCGAGCGGCACGACGAGATCGGCGGGGAAGAAGTGACCTCCCTGATAGCCGCCGTACTCCACGATGTTCGCCAGGATCGGCCGCGCCGTCAGATAGCCCAGCAATCCGGCGATGGTGCCGGCCACGGCGCCCAGCCCGGTCTCCGCGGCTGCCATCGCCGCGGTCTGCAGCCTGGTCGCCCCGACCATGCGCATCGTGGCGAGGCGCTGCTCGTGGCGGGCGGCGGCGAGCCTGGCGACCATGATCATGAAGATCAGGATCGGGAAGAGCATGAGGATCGTCGCCATCATGAGGCCGGCTTTGAGGAAGTCGAGGAGGTCGAGAGACTGCGTCTCTATCCCGTGCACCACCTGGGCTCCGCCGAGCCGGCGCAGTTCCTCGGGCGTATGGCCGATAACCGCCACGAGGTGATCCGGATGGCGGAGCCCAGCAGCACCGATGATCATGGTGACCCGGCCGGGGATACGGTCGTCGAGTTGATCGTCCGGCGTGGCCGCGAGAAGGTCATGCATCGCGGGTGAGACGGCGACCTCGCCCGCCGATGGCAGCCGATCCAGTCCTGGCGGGACAGGGGGACGCGGCCCAAGCGCCGCCACATGGACGCGGTGCAGTGGCCTGTCCGCGTAATGATCGCTGACCGCGAGCCACAGCGCCGGATCGGGCGCCGTCGCCTCGGTCGAGGCCTCCGTGTCCTGCCACGCCGACCTTTCCAGCCGCCCCTGGAGCGCGGACTGGGCAGCCAGACCGAACAGGAGCAGCATGACCCCGGCAGCGACGCCGACAGCCGTCAGCACCAGCCCGGGCAGGCTCCTTCGCCCGCCGGTAAGCGCCATCCTCAACCCGAGCAGCGCACTCATCACACAGACTCCCACTCCCTGGCGGGGTGGACGACCCGTCCGTCTCGTACGGTGACCGTCCGATCGGCATAGGCGGCGACCCGCGGTTCGTGGGTCACCATGACCACGCAGGTGCCCTGCGCCCGAACCTCGTCCATCAGCACCTCCATGACCTGGTCAGCCGCCACAGAGTCCAGCGCCCCGGTCGGCTCATCGGCGAACAGCACCCGGGGACCCGCGATCAGCGCCCGGGCGATCGCCACCCGCTGCGCCTGCCCTCCCGACAGGTCGCCGGGCAGCCGGTCGTGGAGCCCGTCCAGACCCAGCCGCGGCAGCCAATCCCGGGCGGCGGAGAGCGCGGCCCGGCGGCGGTCCCCGGCCAGCAGCAGCGGCAGCGCGATGTTCTCCGCCACCGGCAGCTCGGCCACCAGCTGCCCGAACTGGAAGACGAAACCGAAGATCGTCCGTCGCAGCCGGGTGCGCCGGTCGTCACCCAGCAGGTCGACCCGCATGCCGTCGAGGCTCACCTCGCCGGAGTCGGGGGTGAGAATGCCCGCCAGGCACTGCAGCAGCGTCGACTTGCCGGATCCGCTGGGGCCCATGACCGCCAGCACCTCCCCGGCACTCACCGAGAGGTTGGCGCCGCGCAATGCGTGGGTGAGGCCGAAACTCTTGTGCAGGTCGCGGCAGGCCAGCGCGTCCATCATCACCGCACCTCCGCTGCGAGCGCGCCCAGCCGACCGGCCGCGTGGTCGATCCAGCGCAGGTCGGCCTCGATGTGAAAGAGCTGGTAGTCGGCGAGCAGCGCGGCGTGCGTCTCCGTCGCCTCGCGCCGCAGCTTGGTCAGCTCACGCATTCTGGCCATGTGGCGCTCCCGCTGAGCGTCGAGAAATCCCTCGGCGGAGCGGCCGGAGATCAGCGCCAGCACGACCTTGGCGAACAGCACGTTCTGGAGCTGGGGCTGCGGATCCTCCGGCTCGGCCAGCCAGCGGTCCAAATCGGCCACACCATCCGGAGTGATCGCATACCGCTTGCGGTCCGGTCCCGCGCCCGGTTCCACACCGACGACCTCGGCCCGCCCATCGCGTACCAACTGGGCGAGGATGCGGTAGATCTGGCCGAACCTAATTGGCTTGGCATCGCCGAATCGGCGGTCGTAGGACTGCTTCAGGTCATAGCCGTGGCGAGCGTTCTCTTCGATCAGCCCCAGCAGCGTGTACGGAACGGACATGCCGACGACTATACCTGGCGAGTATACTCATTGGGTAGAGTCCTTTTGCGCCGGACCCGTAGCCGCACTTCTTGACAGGCAGCCATTTGGCTGCCTAAATTAAAGGCAGCCGAAAGGCTGCATATCGACAGGCGGCAACCTGGGTACGGGGGCGGGCATGGACGAGGTGTTCAAGGCGCTGGCCGATCCGAGCCGGCGCGCGCTGCTCGACTCGCTCAACGCCCGCAACGGGCAGACGCTGCGCGAGCTGTGCGCCGGACTCGACATGGCCAGGCAGTCCGTCAGCAAGCACCTCGCGGTGTTGGAGGAGGCCGGGCTCGTCGCCACGGTGCGGCGGGGCCGGGAGAAGCTGCACTACCTCAACGCCGCGCCCGTGCACGAGATCGCCCACCGGTGGATCAGCCGCTACGACCAGGCCAGGGTCCAAGCCCTGGCGGACCTGAAACTCGCCTTGGAGGAGACCCCGATGGACGCGCCGACCTTCGTCTACACCACCTACATCCGCACCACCCCGCAGAAGCTCTGGCAGGCGCTGACCGAGCCCGCCTTCACCCGCCGCTACTGGGCCACGGAGTTCACCACGGACTGGTCCGTCGGCTCGCCGATGACCTGGGACAACCACGGCGTGCTGATCAGCGACCCGGAGCAGGTCGTGCTGGAGGCCGAACCCTACAGTCGGCTCTCCTACACCTGGCACGCCATCACCCCGGAGCTCGCCAAGCGCTTCGGCTGGGACGAGGAGCTGCTCACCCGGCTGTCCGGCGAGGCCCGCTCGAAGGTCACCTTCACGATTGAGGAGGCCGCCGCGCAGGTCGTGAAGCTCACCGTCGTGCACGACAGCTTCGAGCCCGGATCGAGCCTGGCCGAGATGGTCAGCCACGGCTGGCCGAACGTGGTGGCGAGCCTGAAGTCGCTGCTGGAGACCGGCGAACCGCTGCCGGAAGATGCCTGACCTCCCCGATCGGGGCTCGACAGAAGGTCCTGCCGTGCCTATCACTGGCAGAGTGTGGCTGAGTCGTGAACCGGCCGCGAATACTGTGAGCCATGAACACGAGACGGCAGCTCGGGGAGTTCCTTCAAACAAGGCGCTCTCAGCTGCGACCTGAGGACGTGGGGGTGGCCACGTACGGTGGCCAACGCCGGGTCCCCGGGCTGCGTCGAGAGGAACTGGCGCTGCTGGCCGGGGTGAGCGCGTCATACTACTCACGGCTGGAGCAGGGTCAGGCCTCCAATGCCTCGCCCGAGGTACTGGATGCGCTGGCCCGAGCGCTGCGCCTGGACGATGCGGAGCGTCGCCACCTGCATGAACTGGCCTCCGGCGGCCGCCGCCGGGGCGCCAGGCGCCGACCCGTTCCCGAACGGGTCAGCCCGGTGACACGTCAGCTGATCACGGTGCTCGGCGATGTGCCCATGGTGGTGCTCGGCCGGCGCAGCGATGTGCTGGCGTGGAACACCCTGGGCCATGCCTTATACGCCGGCCATCTGGACCCGGACGGCCCGGACACACCGCAGCGGCGGCCCAACATGGCGCGCCTGGTGTTTCTGGACGCGCACACCCGTGACCTGTACGCCGACTGGGCCGCCAAAGCACAGGGCGTGGTGGCGACCCTGCGGATGGCCTCCGGGCGCCACCCGGACGACCCGCTGCTGGCCGCGCTGATCGGGGAGTTGACGGTCAAGAGCCCGGAATTCGCCGCGATGTGGGCCGACCACCGCGTCAAGGCCGGCGGCGACGCGATCTACGAGATGCGGCACCCGCTGGTGGGCACCATGAAGGTGACCCAGCAGACACTGCGGACCGCCGACGACCAGGCGGTGGTCGTCGCGACCACCGAACCCGACTCGCCCTCACACTCCGCGATGACACTGCTCGTCCACAGCGTGGTCACCGGGCGTGCCTCCGCTCAGGACCCTCGGCGCGATGCGCCGACGCGGAAATGACCGGCTGACTCCTTCCCCACGTTTCCCAGACGCTCCGAACGGAGCGTCCCATGTCGCGCGCCCATGAACTCCACGTTCGCGAAGCCATGCAGAAAGGACCAGAAATGCGCAACAGAATGCTCGCCCTCGCGGTCGCCGCCGGGATCGGACTGGTGACCGTACCGACGTCGAACGCGGCGCAGGCCCGCCCGTCGGTGACATCACGGATCGCGGTGCACTTCGACCTGGCCAAGGGGCAACTGCCGGAAAATGTTGCGCTCGGTCCGGACGGTACGGCGTACGTCACCTTCGCGGCCGCCCGCCAGGTTGCCGCGATCAGCCCAGCCGGCGCCATTCGGATCCTGGCGACCCTTGCTGCGCCCGCCGACGGGGGTGCCGACACTCCGGCCCTGGGGTTCGCGCTCACCACCGGCATCGTCCGTACTGCCGACGGCACGCTCTACTTCCTGTACGCCAGTGGCGACGCCGCGACCACCGGCCTCTACCGGCTGCGTCCGGGGCAGCAGCCACAGCGCATCGCCGCGCTGCCGGCCACCGGGCTGCCCAACGGCCTGGCGTACGACGAACCGGCGAAGACCTTCTACCTCACCGACTCGGTTCTCGGTTCCATCTCCACGGTGCCCCTTAACGGCGGCAACGCCAGGGTCTGGTCGTCGGCACCTGAACTCGCCGCAACCGGATTCCTCGGTGCCAACGGCATCAAGGTACGGCATGGCGCGGTCTGGGCCACCAATCTCGACCTGGGCACCCTGCTGCGGATCCCGATCAGGCAAGGCCGCCCCGGACCCGTACAGGTCAAGGCCGCCGGGCTGGCCGGTATCGACGACATCGCCTTCGCCGGAACCCCGGACGATCAGGTCATCGCGACCCTCAACGCGCCGAACAAGGTGGTACGAATCGATGCGGACGGCCACTCCAACACGCTTCCCATCGCCGGACTGCAGAACCCCACCTCGGTAGCCGTACGCGGCCGGACCCTCTACGTGCTCAGCGCCGCCTACCTCACCGCCACCGACCCCAACCTGGTGCTGGCCACCCTGCCGCGCCACTGACCCCTGGTCACTCGGCAACGCTCGCCGGCCGAGGCTCCGTTGCGCTCTTGTCCGGCAGGACAACGAGGCTGACGATGCGACGTGTGCGGCCGTCACCCGGGGCATGACCGACCCGGGTGACGACCGCCCGCTCGATCTCCTCGATCATCGCGGCGAATTCGTCGTCGGTCAGGTACACCGCCGCCTGCCGGTAGACCACGCCGTCCGAGGTGGGATCGGCGTCTTCGAGCCCAAGGTAGCGCTCGAAATCCGTCAGCAACGAGGCGACGAACGCGGTGAACGCCCGTCTGTGATCATCCTGTGTCATGGCTGCCCGCGCCGCCGGGTCGACCACCGCCTTCTCCGCGCGAACCCGGTAACTGCGCACCACGATGCCGCGCACGCGTGTCTCGCCCGCCACCTCCAGCACCCCCGCGTCGGTCAACAGGGCGATGTGCCGGTACATCGTCGCCGGTGCGATGTCCGGCAGGCGGTCACGCAGTTGGTTGGTAGTCAGCGGATCGGCGTCGAACAGCGCTTGCAGGATGCGCATCCGTACGGGGTGCAGGAGAAGGTCTGCGGTTGCCATAGGCGAATTCTCTCACATACGATAACGTTCTCAATATTGAGAACGTCACCAAAAATGAGAGGGATGGTGAGCGAGACATGCGGGATGTCGACATGACAGCCATCGCAGCCGACGGACTGCCGCTGGCCGGCACGTTGACCCTGCCCGCGGGGCCAGGCCCGCACCCGGCCGTCCTGCTCCTGCAGGGATCCGGCCGGCTGGACCGCGACGCCAACACCGACCGGCTCCGCATGGCGCTCGGACCACCGCTGGCCGCCGCGATCGCGGACCACGGGATCGCCACGCTGCGCTATGACCGGCGTGGCGTCGGCGCCACACCCGGCAACTGGCGTGCGACCGGATTCGCCGACAACCGCCGCGACGCCGCCGCAGCTCTACGCGCCCTGGCCGCACGACCCGACATCCGGGCCGACGCCATCGGCGTGGTCGGGCACAGCGAAGGTGCGCTCCACGCCATGTCCCTCGGGACCCACTCTGAGGTCGCAGCGGTAGTGCTGCTGGCCGGGTTCGCCCGCCCGGGCGAGAGCGCCCTGCGCTGGCAGGCCGGCATGCTCGCCCGCGATCTCCCGGCGATCCTGAAACCGCTTATGCCGGCTCTGCGAGCCCTCGCCGCCCGGTGCCTGGCTCGGATCAAGACGACCCGCACAGACGTGGCCCGCGTCGCCGGGCTGCCAGTGAACGCGCGGTGGATGCGCGAGCTGCTCGTCCATGACCCCCGCCCGGACCTGGCGGCCATCAAGGCCCCCGTCCTGGCGATCACCGGCGGCAAGGACATCCAGGTCGACCCCGCGGACTTGGCGGAGATCCGCAGACTAGTGCCCGGTGCGGTCGAGATCCACTTGATCCCCGACCTCACCCACCTGTTGCGTCGTGACCCCGGCCCCGCCTCGGTGCGCTCTTACCCTCGGCTACTGCGCCAGCCGATCGACCCCGACCTGCTTACGCAGGTGGCCGCCTGGCTCGCCCACCGACTCCGGCCGCAGGAGATTCACGCCACAGAGTTCACGGACCCTTCTGCGCAAAGCAAAAGTCCCTGACCTCGTTGCTCTTGGTTCAGTTACGGATTCCGCTCGCCGCTGTGGATGGAATCGGAGATTCCTTCACACGGTATCCATGAAAGGGAAAAGCGTGACCGCCACACCCCCCGCCGGCCAGAAAAGCGGCCTTGCTCTTTTCTTCACTGTCACATTCGCTACGACCTGGGCATTCTGGCTTACCGCGATCGCACTCGGTGGATCGCCAATGAGTTTCCCCACCGTCATCCCCTACCTCCTCGGCGGCTTCGGCCCCGTGATCGGCGCAATCGTGATCCGCGCACGCCGGGCCCGCCTCCGTCAATCCGTCCCTGCTCATACGGTGAGACTCCGGCTCAGCACGCGCCTGTTCTGGGTGCCGCTCCTGCTGGTGATGGCACCGGCGACCGTCTTGGCCGGTGCGCTGCTCGCACACCTCCTGGGCGACCCTGCGGTGAGCCTGACCGCGGGGCAGAGCCTGATCGCGACCATGGGCGGACCCGTGCCGTTCGTCGTCAGCATGCTGGTCGCCGGCCCGTTGGCCGAGGAACCCGGATGGCGCGGCACCGCATATCCCCGCCTACGCGCGTCGCTCAACCGCGTTCAAGCCAGTCTGGTACTGGGAGCCGTCTGGGCAATTTGGCATCTGCCGCTGTTCTTCATCTCCGGAACCGTCCAGAGCAATTTCGGTCTGATCAGCTGGAGCGGCCTGCTGTTCACACTCAGCGTCATCCCGATGGCACTGCTGACTGGGTACGCCTACGAACGCGCCGGTGTGGTCGCGTCGATCGCAGTTCACTTCGGCGTCAACGCCACAATGGCGCTGCTGGGCGTGAGTTCACCTCTGACGCAAGCACTCATCCTGGCGGTACAGAGCATTGTTGTCATCGCACTGCTCGCCTGGCAGCGGGACAGCAGAGCGGAACCCAGGGTTCACACGGCTCCTCCCTTGCACCAGGCCATCAAATAACTTCGATCTGCCAAAAAGATCAGAGGAAGCAGCACGCCTCAGATCCGCCCCGTGATGCAGGAGGGTGCCCTTAGCCACCCAGCTAGACACTCACGCCCCGTTCTCATGGTCGAGAGCGGGGCGTCTTGGCTGGTGGAGCCTAGGAGTACGAACTCGCCGCGGCCCGGTGCCGACCCGCGTTTCGAGGGGTAAGCGTGCCGCGCCCGGTCAGCCATCACCCACTTCCAGGGCCAATCCAGCAGCCGGGTCACAACGGCAAGGAGTTCGGCAGGGATCATCTTGCCGATACGCACCAGACCACTCCCACAAGGCGGCCAGGCCAGGATCCCATGCCGGGCGGAGCCCTCGACCATCTGGGCGTGGACCGGGGCCGCGTACGGCGGATGATCGAACGAAACTTTTAGGTGGAAACTTTCGCCGATGAAAATCACAAGTTCGTATGATCATTGACAAATGGGTGGGACGAAGCTCACACTTCCGACATTCATCGCGTTAGGGATTGGGTCGGCACCAGACGCGCGGTGGAGTCCCTGTACGACCCGATAAGAGGAGCGACATGCCGTCCTCTCGCCCACGTCCCACCACACGATCGTTAACCACTGCCTTGCTCGCAGTGCCTGTCTTGCTGATCGGCACGCCCGGGGTGGCCATCGCCGCCGAGACCGGAGCCCCGCCCGTCCTCGACGTGGCCACGCTCTCCCCGGTGGACCCCGTCCTGAACTACAACGGCGTGGCGAACAACGCGTACGTGACCTCCAGCGCCACCGGCGCCGGCGGCTGGTTCACCGGCAACGACGTCACGCTGAACCTGTCGGCGACCGACGACGACGCCGTCGCCCTGTTCCGGGTGACCATCGCGGGGAGCACGGTCAACGTGCCGGCCGTGCAGAACGGAACCCGGGGCACGGCCGCGTACGTGATCAGCGGTGACCGCAACAGCAATGTGAGCTATGTCGCCGTCGACGCGGCCGGCAACGCCTCGGCCGCCCGGACTATCACCGTACGGATCGACACCAAGGTGCCGGTGGCGGCCTGGCCGGGCATCGCCAACGGCAAGGTCGCGCACAGCGCGCTCGCCAGTGCCATCACACCGACCCGTACCGACCCCACCCCCGGCTCGGGCGGCGCGGCGGTGCGGGACATGTGGATCGACGGCGTCTGGACCTACCCGATGCCGCTGGACCTGGCCACCCTCGCCGTCGGCGAGCACACCTGGGCCGTCAACATCGGCGACTCCGCCGGCAACGGCGCCAAGTACACGCTGACCTTCGAGATCACCACCTCGATCCCGGACCTGCGCGCCCTGGTCCAGCGGTACGTGACCGCAGGGAAGGTCTCCTCGCCCAACGGTGCTCGCCTGCTGGCGCTGCTCACCGAGGCCGAAGGCGGCGCCGCCGAGTCGGCGCTGGTCAATTTCGGCACGCTGGCCGCGAAGGTGACGCCCGCCGGCTACATGCGGGACTCGCTGGTCAAGGACGCCGCCTACCTGGTGGAGGAACTGCAGGGCGTCGACCACCCCGACGTCGTCACCGGTGTCGCGGTGAGCGCGGGCAAGGGCATGGACCGCTACCCGTTCCGGGCTCCGGGCGAGGCCGTACGGAACAAGCGGCCCAAGTTCAAGATCCTGCTGTTCGGCAACCGGCCGGGCGCCTTCCGGCACGAGCACATCCCGCTGACGATGGCGGTGATCCAGGACCTCGGCCGGGCCAACTCCTTCGACGTCGACGTCTACGACTACCTCAGCCCCGAGGTGTCCGTTCCGGGCAACCCGTTCGAGAGCGCCGAGCGCCTGTCCCAGTACGACGCCCTGGTCGGCGTCTCCAGCGTCGGCAACGACGTGTTCGTCACCAACCGCCCCTCGACGGACAACCCCGCCGTCACGGTCAACGAGCAGGCCGCGCTGCAGACCTACATCCGCAACGGCGGCGGCTTCGTCGCCATCCACGGCGCCACCGACTCCATGCACAACTGGGACTGGTACAAGAACCTGGTCGGCGGCGAGTTCGACAACCACGGCTCCAACGGCGGTGGCATCCAAAACACCTGTGGCGGCTGCGTCGTCGGCGAACTGGTCACCGAGGACAACACCCACCCGGCCACCCGTCACTTTGCCAAGAAGATGACGATCTCGGACGAGCTCTACAACTGGCGGGGATTCCTTCCCCGCGAGAAGGTGCACGTTCTGCAGACGCTGACCGAGTCCACCTACGCGGGCGGCATCGGCAGCAGCGCAGGCCGGATCGAGGGTCCCGACCACCCGATCTCGTGGTGCGCCAACTACGACGGCGGGCGTTCCTTCACCCAGGCGCTCCTGCACAACTGGCAGAACACCGCCGACCCGATCTTCCAGAAGAACATCCTGGAAGGCATCAAGTGGGCCGCCGGCGCGTCCTCCGGGAACTGCTCCACCCACATCGAGATGCGCGGGCTGGTCGCGGCCGGAGTGGCGGACGGGTCCGTCGGGGCCGGTCTGGCCGCCACGCTGAACGGCGCGATCGACGCCTCGTACAACGCGTACCTGGTCAAGGACTACATCGAGGCCATGGAGCAGGCCAAGGTCGTCCGCCGGGAGGTCAAGGCCAACCTGGCCGGGCCCGACAACACCCCGATCCGGGAGCGCGCCAAGGAACTCGCCGAGTGGATGAAGGTGCTCGCCGACGACGCCGTCATCCTGCGCTTCCTGTCCGAGCCGGTGCCGGCCATCCACCAGCCCGGTGACGACGCGGTCTTCGCGGCGCCCGCCGACGGCCAGAACGTCGCCTACCAGTGGCAGGTCAAGGCACCGGGCTCGGCCGACTGGGCGGACGTGCCCGGTCAGACCTCGTTCGCGATCGCCGTCACCGCGACGCCGGAACTGGCCGGCTCCGAGTATCGGGTCCGCGCGTCGGACCCGACCGGCGAGATCATCTCGCGCTCGGCGGTCCTGCGGGTCAACTGACCCGTCCGTCTCACCGCCGGTGGCCCGAGTGCTTCGGGCCACCGGCCTGGCGACCAATCAGGAGTGGATTGATGCGCCGCTCTCTCATCCCGGCCGTGGCCGCGCTCGTCCTGTGCGCCGCGTGCGGCGCACAGGACGGTTCTCCGCCGGGGGCGGTCACCTGCGAATCAGGGCCGCGTACGGCTCTGGCTGCGCCCGGCGAAACCGAGTGGCGCCACCCCGACCAGTCCTTCTACGCCCCGGCCGACCAGGATGTGCCCACCGGCGGCAGCCTGGAGCACCTCCTCGTCCGGGACAACGCCTTGATCGTCCAGTACTCGCCGCAGCTGCCGCAGCCGTCGATCGACGCGCTCCGCGACTGGGCGGCGATGCAGACCGCGACGGTGGCCGTGCCGGGACCCGCTGATCCCGTCATCCGCGCCACGCTCGCATCGACGGAGCTCACCTGCGACGGGGTGGACATGGCCCAGCTCACGGCGCTGGCCGGTTCCCGGACGCCCGGACAGGTGGCCGAACACGGCAACTCGTAGCATCTGCTGGACGCGGTTGGCATGATCCGTGATGCAAATTCGGCCTGGCGGACCCAGTTCCGCACCGCGGTCTCGGTCAGATCGAAGTCCTTAACCACCTGCCCGACCGAACGGTCACCCCGCTGGCACAGCTCGGTGATCTCATCGAAGGGGCGCTCTCAAAGGGATCGGGCACGGAAGCGGGAGAAGCCCGAAAAAAGATCAACGCCCAGGTTAGGGAATCGTCCCTGACCTGGGCTTTTGTGTGAGTGGAGCCTAGCGGATTCGAACCGCTGACATCCTGCTTGCAAAGCAAGGATCATGGTCGGCCTGTCTGCGGTCTTATGTGTGCTGAGCTGCGAGAACGGCCCGCCAACATCCAAACACGTCCAGCGGTGTCCGCCCCCGTTGTCACCCACTTCGTCACCCACGCCATGGTTATGGTCCTCCGATGTGCCCTGACGGAGTCTCTGGCGGCGCGGGTAGCCCCCTTACCTGTCCAGATTCAGGGCCGCGAGTGGACGGGCGGCGGTACGACCTGGGGCGGCCCCGTATGCCGTACTCGCCTGCCGGTTCCGCCGCCACTCCTGCCGATCATGATCTAGCCCGCGACCGGCGCCTACAGCCGCTTCCGCAGCTTGGCCTCCACCGCTGAGGTGTCCGCGTCCTCGACTGTTACGCGTCACTGGTCGTGAGCACGGGACGTCATTGCAGGTGCACATCAACGTTGTGATATGTCCTGACCGATAACCTCCAGCCATGCTCAAGCTGTCGCCGGGATGTTTCGCCGTAGCGGTAACCAGCGCCCGCGTGCAGTGCCCTCTTCGCGGCAGATGAGTGCCTTCGCCAGCAGCCAGCAGTCGCCATGGCGACCTCAGTGCCGAGGGCGTGCCGTGCACCCGTCCGCGTCCTACCTTCAGCCACTCTCAGGAAGACGTCGACGCAGGCGTTCACCCGCCCCTCCACGCGTTCCCGGGGGAGGCACGCAGTGCCGGGCGCTGGCGCTGGTCGTTTGGATAAGCTGCTCGACCGAGCTGTCGTGGTCGCCTAAGGTGGCATCTGTGATCTGGGCCCTTTGGCACATCTTCCGCCTCGGCCACTCGGTGCGGCGCGACCGTATGTTCTACCCGGGCGTCGGCACCTACGTCTACTTCTGCTCCTGCGGCGCCTCGCGGGGCGCTCCACCCGGCTACCGCGACGGTGAGAACCGAGGCCCGCATGGGTTCTGACCCCTGCGGCTTCTGTAAGGGCGAGCTGGGTCGGCGAGGGGCAGAAGTGTCGCCGGGTGCACACAAATGGTGCTCCTAGGTCAGCGTCGCCGAGTAACTGGCCCGAGGTCACCTGCTACCAGATGAACGCGGGCGGTACCGCTCCACGAATCCCGTGGCCCACATTAAGACGTCTAGATAGTTGATCATCATGTCGATGTCGGCAGTCCCCACCGCGCGGGCTCGAGAGCGCTTGAGCTTCCTCTAGGCTGATCATTATGGCTCAGCTAAGTCACTCCGCCCAGGTGATCTACGCGTACTTCGACGGCGACGATGTTGGCCCTCAGCTTGAGCTACGGCTCCTTGACAATGAGATCGAGGAAGCACGGACGTACAGTCTCTCCGTTAGCAAGGCTCTCAATCGAGTTCGAGAGATGCTAGAGGCGGCGGGTGTTAGCGATGTCATAGCTTGTGGCGGCGACGATCTAATCGTCTCTTGGCCACGAGGGTCTATATCGTTGAAAACAATCAATGAGATAGCGGCAGATTTCCATCGATTGTCGGGGCGAACTATGAGCGTCGGTATTGGGAGATCACCTAGAGAAGCCGCCGAAAATCTACACAGAGCCAAACTGATGGGCAAAAATCAGGTCGTCCTTCCCGTTGAGGCAGCAGAATGATCGGCGGAAGTACCCGGACGGACGGGCAAGAGCTTTACATTTTCGTGACGTCGGCGCGTCCCGATCCTTACGTTAATGTTCTTGCTCACGTCCTCCGGACTCGCCCCATATCCTCCGTTCACTATATTTCCATTCGGGAACACGGATATTCAGCAGAACAGGTGAATGATCGGCTTATTTCGATCACTGCAGGAATCCATGCATATCTCCACAGCCTTAGAGATCGTTTAGCTGCTGACGATAAGCCTGCGGCCGCAGTTTATGAGAAGTGCCTAGACAAGCTCGATTCGATCTCTACTAGCAATGAGGTTATTCCCTGGGTCGAATTAGATGAGAAGCTGAAGATCTTCTCTACTACAGGATCATCCATCTTTGATGTGACGAGCCTGAAAAAGAACCTCTTGGTTGATGTTGTCTCGCTACTTCTTTCACGCGGCTGCATTCGCGTCTACAACTTCGAGCTCCTCAAGTCCCCCAACTATGACGAGTCCGACCTAATTCATGCACTTGATGAATCGGAATTCACATACCGCAGCCTGGGCGACAGTCGACATGTTGAAATCGCCCGAAAGCGAATGCTGGCAAACTTTCTGACACTTCGCCAGCTCTCCTTTGTAACAGCGGGCGTTGCCCTCTCCGTCCTAGTGATACAGGCCTTCTTTGGGTCGACATGGCTGCAGACTTTCGTTACCGTGCTGGGCACTGCAACATCTATCGCCGGCTTCCTATTTTTCATTATTCGCAATGCAAAGTAAGGAGGCGTGCGTTCTTACTATTCGAAACCAGTCCCCTGTGTCAGCATCGACTTAGGCGAGAAGGGTGGACTATCTCCCTCAGGAGCCATCGGCCTATCCTGGCATCCGTGCGTTGACGGGATGATCGCGGGCGAGATCCGCATGCCGACACGTCTGTCTACGTCACCGTTGCATCGTCGACGGGTCACTCTCAAGGATTTCAACGAGTTCGCGAACATCTGCGTGGCCACGGCACTCCATAGGTACAGTGCGTGCTGACGGGCTAGGAGCCGACTTCGATACGGTGGCCTTGCTCGCTGTTATTCACCCATTCACGCGACTCAACTCCCGAATCGTTGGGAACGAGTGCCAGTTGTGGCTTTCGGCGGCGGGGCTCGCGTACGTGGTTGGGGGGCGGGTTGCGTCTCTCCAGGGATGTGTCTTCGGGGGGCCATTTGTCGAAGGTGGTGGCTCTGGTGCCTTTGTGCTTGGTGTCGTAGGCGTAGCCGCGGGAGCGGACCAGGCATAGCGCGTCCCAGGCCGCGTGCTTGGATAGGCCGTGCTCCCTTGCCAGTTCCGGGAATGTGGCGACGCGTGCGTGCGGGGCGATGTCTCCGCGGCGGATCTTCCTTACCAGCACGGCGGCGACGTGGACGATCTGTTCCCGCACCGGAGGACGCTGGGGTTGGGGTGGTGGGCCGGGGGGACCGGCTACGTAGCCGTGGCCAGGGATCAGGCGGACCAGGCCCCGATCCCGCAGTGAACGCTGAATCTGTGAGGCCAGCCTTAGTGAGATCTCGTGTTCGTCCATCAGGGTGTGAAGAGTGGGGATCGGTGTTCCCTGGGCGAGTTCACCGCTGGTGATCCGGTTCGCCAGGCTCTCCGCGATCTGTTCCCAGTGTGCTGCCTGCTCGCTTCGGTGTGGCCTTCTTTGCTTGGCGGGTGGGGTGGGGCGCATGCCGGGAGGCAGGCTGATGAGTCCGGCGTCCACGTAGAGATCGAGTTGGTCGCCTGCGCGCTGGCACATCAGCTCGGTCCAAGTCAGCCTCTGACCACCTGCGCTCTCGCCGTCTTCGGGGGGCGGGGCCAGGGTGAACCACACCCCGCGTTTGCCTTCGTATTCGTAATCGTGTCCCCATTCGGAGGCGATCTGGTCCACCAGCCGTAGCCCAAATCCGCTGCCTCGTTGTTCAGGGTCGGGGACCAGGTAGGGCAGGCTGCGCGCTGACCCCTGGTCGGTCACCTGGATATGGATAAACCCGTCGGTGTTGGTGACCTGGAGCGTTGTCGTCCCGTTCGGGTCGCGGCCGGAGTCGGAGTGGAGGGCGGCGTTGGAGACGAGTTCGGTAACCAGCAGGAGCGCGTCTTCGAGCCGGTCATCGGCCCACCCGGTGAGCAGGCCGTGAACGAAGGTGCGAGCGTTGGAAGCCGCGGCGAGGTTCCCGGGGAGTTCGATGGTGCCCAGCATCGTGCTGGTCGAGTCCAAGGTCAGAGGTGGCGGCTCGGTGGTCGGCGTTTTGGCGGGGTGGGCTTGATCGGGGGTGTTCAACATGTTCGGTCTCCAGGTTGTCGATGCTTGTTGGATCTTGGTTTCGAACCATGCATTCGTGCGGAATCCGGGGTGGGGCTTTGGAGGTCATGGAGAGCGCTCGCACAGTAGGCCGCTGATCACCTCGTACGCCGTTGTCCATCCGGAGAGCAGCAGGCGAAGGAGGGAGCGAATGCCCAGCCTTGGGTGCGGCTTCTACGAGCGTCTTTCGTGTGCCTCAGGGAAGCCCAGATGCACCGCAAGCCGATTTTCGAGGTCGGCTATGCCGTGGCAGTCAGAGAGATCCGGCTTTCCGGGAGAGATCCCGTACGTGCTCTTGGCCGGCCACAGGTGCTCGGGCACAGAGAATGTGCCCCGGTAAGGAATTCGGTATGCCCAGCCGCTTTCGATCAGGGCGTTTATTGCCCTGCGGGCGGTCCAGATCGTTGTGCTGTATTCCTTCTGCACGATTGTCAGGCTGGGAACCCGCTGGTGCGGGCCGATCGCCCCCGACTGGATCTTCTCGATGATGGCGGCGACGATAGGGGCGGCGTCCCTGGCCTTCGCGTGGAGGTTGACAATGTAGGCGCGGCCGTTCCAATGGCGAATGAGACCTTGCTTCTTGAGCTCCATGCAAACCAGCGCGGCTGTGCTGCTGTCTATGCGGTAGTTCCGCATTAATTCCCATTGGTGCAGGAAGGGCGCGCCGGGTGCGAAGTCGCCGCTCTTGATCTGGCTGGCCAGCGTCTTAGCGATTTCCTTATAGCGTGCCCTGGTCTCGTCCACGGGCTGTGCGGATTCCCGCGAAAGGAACTTCGCTCTTCCTGGTCCGGTCGATCTGGGGTCGCCGTTTTTCCGCAGGGAAGTCGGCGACCCTCCGGCGCCGTTAATCCGTGACATAGGCCCAGTCCTCACCCTCAAATCCAGAGATCCGCTTTGATGATCACCTGTGCTCAGGTTTCATCGAGTTCTCATCTCATATTGGAGAGAACTGGCGGCGAATCTAAGGAATTGATGTGGGGAAGAGCCCGTGGTTGACATCTCCCACATGTGGGAGTGGAGGAGCCGTTGGTTCGGGGGTGGGCTAGACGAGTTTCAGTTGCTCTCTGAGATCGTCCACACCTGCATGGTCGCGCTGGTCGAGGGGGACGGCTTGCAGAACCATACGGCCGGTTGCCAGGACATGACCGCTGCGATATGCCGGTGGCACTTCGGCGATCACCGCTGCGGCCTGCTGTGTGCCTTCGGTGACTCCGCCGTTGACGACCGTGCACAATGATCGGTGCAGCACGATGTTCGTGCGATATACGTAATCACGTGTCGAGGCCAGAACGGTTGTTCCCGACTCGCTGGCTTGGTTCTCCTCGCCTACGGCGGAGAAGATCCACGAAGCCGCGAAGCGGAGAATATCGGGGCTCCAGAACCCCAGCGAATCACCCTTCACCGTTCCAGCCTGAGCCATTGCCCGACGAATCACGTTGACTGCCTCCTGGTGGCGGCCGAGCAGGCTGAGTGCCTTGGCTTCGGTGGTCATCAGGTCCACGCTCGGCCCTTTCGCGAGGTGTTGAGCTGCGTTCACCAGATTGAGGACGGTCTCTGGGCTGCGCTGACCATAAAGCCCGTGCCCGGCTTCCTCTCCTCGAATCAGCAAGCTCAATGACAGGTCACCGGACGCATCAGCGGCCTGCCTCGCAGTGCGCCACCACCGAATAGCGGCCCCATGATCGGACAATCGGGTGAGCGCGTTGGCGAAGATGGCCGAAAGCGCTGCTGTGGTGCGCTGCACTTCCGTGAGATCGGCAGGTGCCGTGGACTGTGCCTGGCGCCGCAGAGCCAGCACATCGACGGTGAGATCAGCGATTACCTGGGTGGGCGGGCGCGTACGCAGTGCGTGGAGATGGTCGGCACAGGTGACCTCCCACTCCTCGACGCTGCGGCCGGGCTCGTGGTCGAGCGCTTGCCGGACAGTTTCAGATCCGCCGACAGCTCCCAGAGCGAGGCTGCCCGCCAGTTGGATCAAGCGACGACGTTCCGTGGCGGTCTCCTCGGTCAGCGCTGCATTTCCTTCCAGGGTACGCAGACGATCCAGATCCGAAACAGCATCATGGAGCGCCGCCAATTGGCCCTTGGCATCCAATGCGTCATCGAGGCGTTGAACGGCGCTGATGTGCGGGTGGGTAAGGCCCCGTTCCCATCTGGACAGGTCCGACGGGTCGGCGTAGATCCGTTGGGCGGTTGTTCTCAGGCTGATGCACCTAACGTCTTCGCGCCAATGCCGGATGGCCGCGCCCAGGAGATGCCATGGTGATTCGCTTGGCTGAACGGGTTGGGAGGGTTTCGGCATTCTCGGTTCCCGAATGTTGGTGGTTGTTGGAATCTTCATTTCCAACGAAAGCGGCTTGTTGTTGATCACCTTTGTCTGAGCCGGGGTCTTGTCGCAGCCTGCACGGTTGAGCCCTGATCACCTCGTGCGCCGTCGTCCCACCCCGGAGGGGCAGCGGGCCGGGGACGGAGGGGCAAGCCCGGCCTTGCGTGTACATGTGCCCGGTGACCTTCCGCACGAGCTGGTTGCCCTACGTGCACAGGCCGGGCTTGAGCCGGAGGAGCCGGTCTGCTGGGCTTGCCTGGGGCGACGGTGTGCGGGGTGATCAGCCCCCGCCACCCCCTACGGTCCGCGCGTCTTGCAGCCGGGATCACCTCGGGGCCGGAATCCCCCGCCGGAGGCAACAAAGCCCTGATCGTTGGGCAGGCCGCTCGCTGGGCTCCCCGCCGCGCTCCGCTCGGCGTTGTCGTTCGACCTGGTCTATGTCCTGACGTGATCTGGTCGTCGTCCTGGTTGGGCGCGGTGAGCGGCGGCGCGGCCGGGACCGGCCCGAAGAGGCCGCACGCCCGGCCGCGACTGGCCGCGTCGCGCCGCCGTCGCCCGCAGGGCGGCGGCTTGAACCCGTAAAGGAGTTTGTAACCACCGCGCTAGTAGACGAGCCTGATCGGGCTACCAATCGGAAACCTGGGTCAGCGACCGGGCCAGCTCGTTCATGTCGCCGATCAGCTCGGCGGCGCCTGTGGACTTCAGCGCCTCGGCCTTCTGGGGTGAGTGGGCCAGGCCGACTGAGGGGGCACCGGCGTCAGCCGCGGACCGCATGTCGAAGTCCGAATCTCCGATGAGGACGGTCTCGGATGGATCAACGCCCACGATCCCGCACGCGGCGAAGATCGGCCTCGGATGGGGCTTCATCAGGCCGGGGTAGCCGATCGGGCGGCCCACGATGCCGCTGAGCTTGTCAGCGAATCCCGCGCGCTCGCATACCGCCTTGATGGCGGGTTCGGAGTTGTTGCTCACGATGACGACAGGCCGCCCGCTGTCCACCGACTCCTTGATGACCTGATCCACACCCGGCGTGATGCGGGCGCTCTCGGAAGCCTCAAGCTCGTGCGCCATGAACGCGCGCTCAACAACATCGAGGAGGTCAGGTGCGAAGTCCGGCGTTCGGCGGAGAACCTTGAGCGGATCGTCCAGCTCGGCCACCTCAGGTGGCAACTGCGCCCCTGCTGCGACAAGCAACGACTTGAGCCGCTCGGCCACCACCGGAGCCGGCAGCCCGGAGAAGATGTCGCACACCGGTCCGTCGAAGTCGAGGAACAGCGCCTTCGCCTCGTTCAAGAGGTCGATCAACCGCTCATTCAGGTTCACAGTTCTACCTCGTGGCTGATCGTGTTCCACACGCTGTCGAACCACATCCGCGCCTGGTCGACGAACTGTGATGCCATTGAGCCGGTGTCCTCGTTGGCGGCGTGATGGAACAGGACGGCGTCCTTGCCCATCACGTCGTACACCTCGTGAGGCTCCCCCTTGATCCGTACCGCGTGTTTAACCACGGGGTAGAAGCCGAAGAACACGTGCTCGGCGTTGATCGCGTACATCTTGAACATTGGGGTGCCGGGGTAGGCGCGTACTTCAACTGTCGTGGACTTGACCAGACCCAGGTCGGCCAGTTCGTGGACGGCGTCCTGAATGGCTCCGATGCTGCGGCGCATGATGCGGCGGGCGCGTTCTCTGATGGCCGGGTCGTGGCTGCCGTCCTCGGCGCTGACGGGAAGCGCGAGGGACTGGGTCATGTCGGGGACCAGGATGCGGATGGTGATCGATTCGGGCGTGAGCCGTCCGATGCGGATCTTGTCCAGCGGCTCTTGCAGCATGCCGTTCAGGGTTTCGCCGGAGAAGCCTGCGAAGTCGATGCCGACGTTCGGCTTCTCGAAGGCATGCTCGATGTGCGGGCGTAGCTCGACCGGGCGTTCGGTGCGTTCCCGGACGTAGACGCCGCTCCCCTGGCGGGACACGATCAGGCCTTCATCTCGCAATATGCGAATCGCTTGCTGAACGGTCATTCGGGCGACGCCGTAGGTCTTGGCCAGTTCGACGCCGGACGGGAGTTTCTGGCCGGGTTCGAACTTCTTGGTGAGGATCGCCGCGCGGAGGGCGTTGGCCACCTGCTGGTACGGCGGGCGGGGGTCATCTGGGTCGAGACTCATACGAATCAGGTTAGGGCACCTAGGCTGGCTAGGCTAGTTGTTCCGATGTTCTTGACTTGGCTAGCCAACCCAGGCAACATCAACTCATCAGAAGTTGTCTAGGCAACATAGCCAACTCAAGGAGTTCGACCATGCGCAACATTCCTGTTGATCTGTCCGCCCTGGCCTTCATCGTCGCCGGTGAGCCCGAGCCGAAGATCGTTGACCGCGCCACCGGCGAGGTCAAGAAGGACGCCGAAGGGCGGGACCTGTACACGATCCCGCTGCTTCCCAAGCCAAACGACGACCGCCGCAACCCGGTGATCGTGGTGACCTTCCCGTCCGAGAACTTCCCGTCCATCCCGGAAGGCGTTCAGGTCCGGCCCGTTGGACTGGCGGCGTTCTTCTGGCAGATGAACGGCCGCGCGGGGCTCGGCTTTCGCGCCGAGGCGATCGTTCCGGCGCAGACGCGCGCCGCCGCCTGATCCACCCGCACGTTAGCGCCCCGGGAGCGGCCTCAACGCCTGCCAGCTCCGCCGCTTCCGGGGCCTTCCCTTCGCTCACGAAGAGAGACACCAGTATGACTCACCTGCTTCTTACCCTCGCCCCTTACCTGGGCATTCTCACCGCATTCGCCGCCACCCTGGCCGTATGGAACCGGCTTCACCCGGTCTCGTTCTGGCTGACGGTCGGCTTCCCGTACAAGGCCCTGGCGGTCTACCTCACCTGGACCAATGTGTCGGCGGGCTGCGGCCTGGCCCGCAAGCGGCGCCGCTGGCGGCTCACCCTGGACGGGGTTCCCGTTCTCGGCCCGGCGCTGATCACCACCACGCATGTCATCCCGCCCACGCGCAAGCTGCGCCGCGTCACCGTGGACACACCACCCCGGCTCGGCCTGATCCGCCCGCTGGCGACAGGCTTCCGGATGGCGGTACGGCTCGACGACGGCCAGACCCCCGACCACTACGCCGCCAAGCTGGTCAATCTCTCCCACGCCTGGCGGGTCCACTCCGTGCGCGTCCTGGACTGGAAGCCCGGCCGCCTCAGGTTGCAGGCCACCGTGCGTGATCCGCTCAACCGCATCACCACACCCGTCAAGGATGACGGCCTGCTCCGGGTCCAGGTGGGCCAGTTGGAGACGGCCGCGCCCTGGGTCATCGACTTCACCACCATCCCGCACTGGCTCATCACCGGCGCGACCCAGTCCGGCAAGTCCACCCTGCTCAACGCGCTCATCACCGGCCTGGCAGCACAGCCGGTGGCGTTGATCGGGTTCGACCTGAAGGGCGGCGTCGAACTGACGCCGTATGCGGCGCGGCTGACTGAGCTGGCCACCGAACGCGGCCACTGCGTGGCCGTGCTGAACAAGCTGATCACCGAGATCAAACTCCGGATGGCGTTGTGCCGGGCCCACCACGTCCGCGACATCTGGAAGCTTCCGGACAACGCCCGGCCGATGCCGGTCGTGCTGCTGGTCGACGAGGTGGCCGAGCTGTTCCTGATGGCCGACAAGTCCGAGAAGGAGGAGATCTCCGCGACAGCCGTGCAGCTGATCCGGCTCGCCCAGCTCGGGCGGGCGTTCGGGCTGTATCTGCTGGTGTGCGGGCAGCGGGTGGGCTCTGACCTCGGTCCCGGCGTCACCGCCCTGCGCGCCCAGCTGTCGGGCCGGATCTGCCACCGCGTCAACGATCCCGAGACCGCGAACATGACCCTGGGCGACATGGACCCCGCCGCCCTCCAGGCGGCCCGGCTGATCCCCGCCGACATGCCCGGCGCCGCCATCTTCGCCGCCTCCGACGGGCGCTGGTATCGGGCGCGCTCGGCGTACGTCCCGGAGAAGCAGGCCGAGGCCGCCGCGACCGCGAACGCGCACCTGCGGCCGACCTGGGCGCAGATCACGACCGTCAGCGTGGAGCCGGTCACCGACACCGAGTTCGAGCAGTTCGAGCCCGACGTGTCCTGACCACCCGGTCCCCGGGCTGGCGTGAGCCCACATCACGCCACGTCCCTACCCCGTCACGTCCATCGACCCTCACAGGGGGAACCTGATGCGCCGCCAACGCCTCCGGCCGCTGGACTCCGGCCCCGTGCTCGTCCTGGCCCTGATCGCCGCCGTCGGCTCCTTCACCCACATCAGCTCACTCGCCGCCGACCACGGCCAGGACGGCTGGCAAGCCTGGGCCGTCGCGGTGTGCATCGACCTGATGTGCGTGATGGCCGCCCGCGAACTCCAACGCGACAAGAGGACCGGCCGTCCCCGGCGTGGCCTGGTCTCCTGGCCCGGTCTGGTCCTGGCGGGCGGGATCGTCTTGACCTTGGCCGCCAACCTCGCCCAGGCCGAACCCTCCCCCTGGGGATGGATCACCGCCGCGACCCCGGCCGTAGCGTTCCTCGTCGCGGTGTCGATGCTGGAACGCCGCGCCGGCCACGGCCACGCTCCCGTACGCACGCCTGAGGAACCAGCCGCGGAACCAGCTCCGGCCGAGCCCGCCAACCACCCGACTCCTAGGAGCGATGACCCGCTCATCGCGTTCGCCCGGCACGTGGCCAACGAGCACGCGGCCACGCACGGCAAGCCGATCACCCGCGAAGCACTGAGCAAGCGTCTGCGCGTCACGCCCGATCTCGCCGCCGACCTCCTCACTCAACTCCAAGCCTGATCAAGGAGAAGCCTCATGGCCCGAACCAAGAAGCTCCCGCCCTCACCACCGGTCTGCCCGACCTGCGCCGGTGAGGGCCAGACCGAAGCTTTCCTGATCGTCGGTCGCGGCAAGAACGCCACCCGCCTGGACACGTGGGCGTTTTGCTTCGACTGCGACGGCACCGGCCACACCCCGGAGGGGAGGTGAACCCTCCTGTGATCATCCGCTACCGGTGCTGCACCTGCGGCGGAACCGGCCTGATCAACGACGACCAGGGCGACGCCGTCACCTGCCCTGACTGTGACGGCACCGGCCACACCTTCTAACTCAACCCGTGCGAGGCGGTCTCACGCCTGCCAGCTCCCCGCCTCGCCCGGCTGTATCCCATATCGCTCACCTGGAGAATCACTATGGCTACGCCTGTTCTGCTTCGCCTCTGCCCGGAATGCGACGGCTTCGCCGCCGTCGTCATCCGCGACACCGATTCCCGCGCCCTCGTCTGCGTCCAGTGCCCGGTCTGCGTCGGCACGGGAACGGTGGCCCGATGACCCACGCCACCGACTTTCCCGTCCCGGTCGGCGACCTCGTCGGCCCGGTCATCCGCGACCTGGCCCGGCGTTCCGGCCGCGATCTGACCCGCTGGCTCGACCAGGTCCACCGGCTGGGCGGCTGCCGCGAGCCCCTCCGGCTCACCGGCCATAGAACGACCATCGACGGCAACACCGGCGAGGTGCTCACGCGGTACAGCACCAAGGCCGAACCGCACGGGCAACTTCTCATCCGCTGCGGCAACCGCCGCGCCTCCCGCTGCCCGGCCTGCGCCGAGACCTACCGGCGCGACACCTTCCACCTGATCCGCTCCGGACTCCTCGGCGGAGACAAGGGCGTGCCGGAAAGCGTGCGGGCGCACCCGCGCGTCCTGGCCACCCTCACCGCGCCCTCCTTCGGGCCGGTCCACCGTGGCCCCGGCAAGGACGGCAAGACCATCGTCTGCCATCCCCGCCGGACCGGCCCGGCCTGCTTCACCTGGCACAAGACCGGCGACCAGCGCATCGGCCAACCCCTGGACCAAGAGACGTACGACTACGCCGGGCACGTCCTGTGGAACGCCCACGCAGGCGACCTATGGCGACGCTTCACCATCTACCTCCGGCGGCACATGGCCGCCGCCGCAGGGCTCACCCGCAAAGCCTTCAACAACCTCGTACGGCTCTCCTTCGCCAAGGTCGCCGAATACCAGACACGCGGAGTCGTCCACTTCCACGCTGTGATCCGCCTCGACGGCCGGTCCTGCGGCGGCATGCTCGTCTCTCCGCCCGCTTGGGCCACGGTCGAGTTGCTGAGCGGTGCCATCAGGTCAGCGGTCGCGGCCGTGCGGGTCGATGTGCCCGAGTACGGGCCACTCACCTGGGGCCAGCAAGTCGACGTCGCCACGATCAGCCCCGGCGCACTTGGCCAAGGAACCGCGCTCAGCGAACGAGCCGTGGCCGGATACGTGGCCAAATACGCCACAAAATCGGCTGAAACATCGGGCACCCTCGACCGGGCCATCAAGATACACGAGATACCCCGACTCCACACGATGGGCATCCCCGACCACACCATCCGGCTTATCCGCACAGCTTGGCGGCTCGGCAACGCCCTCGCCCGACCTGACCTCGCCCACCTCCGGCTCCGCGACTGGGCTCACATGCTCGGCTTCCGAGGCCACTTCTCGACCCGATCTCGCGCTTACTCCACAACCCTGGGCGCCCTGCGCCAAGCCCGTGTCGACTACCGCCTTACCCAGCGGGCCGACCATGAGCGAGCTTTCGACCCTGGCACCACGCTCGTTCTCGCGCACTGGAAGTTCGCGGGCCAGGGCTACACGCCGGGCGAATTCGCCTTGGCTTCCGGCCTCTCCAGTGGCCTGTCCCACGATCCGTCCCCTGAATGCCCGTCTCTCGCGTCGGTCTCGCCTGATGGCTCAGACCGATACGAGATCACCAATGAGGAGGCCTGATGCTCATGAATCGCCAGATGTACCGCGTCGCCGAAGCCACTCAGGTCCTCGGCTTGGGGCGGAGCAAGGTATACGAGCTGATCCGCGGGAAGCGGCTTCGCTCCGTCAAGGAAGGTCGCGTACGTCTCATCCCCGCGTCGGCGATCGCTGACTACGTCGCGCTGCTCGAACAAGAAGGAAGGACTGCCTGATGACCAAGCGACGTAGCAGGGGAGACGGCGGCCTGCACTGGGACGAAAAGCGTCAGCGGTGGATCGCCTCGGTCACTGTTGGCTACACCCCAGCCGGAAAGCGGATCGTTAAGAAGGCCAGCGGGGAGACCAAGACCGAGGCCAATACCAAGCTCAAAAAGATCATTCGTGACTACGAAGACGGCTTGGCTGTCGAGTCGAGCGGCTACACCGTGGCTGATGCCGTCAGGTATTGGCTTCAGCATGGCCTGAAGGGGCGGGGAAGCAACACGGTCGCCCTTTATACCGAGTTCGCCGAGAATCACGTCATCTCTGCGCTCGGTGCGCGCAAGCTCCGTGACCTCTCAGTGGAAGATGTTGACCGGTGGCTGGCGGGCAAAGCCCAAGGGCTCAGCACGCGCACTCTCAAGATGATCCACGGCATTCTCAACCGTTCGGTGAAGAACGCCATGATTCGCGACAAGGTCAAGAGGAACGTCGTGGATCTTTGCGAGGTCCCGGAAGGTCGTGCGGGTCGCAAATCGAAGGCACTCACGTTGGCCCAGGCCGTGGCTGTTATGGCCGCTGCTGATCGGGCGAACGTGCGTATGCGCTGCTACGTCGTTCTGTCGCTGCTAACGGGAGCGCGCACTGAGGAACTCCGAGAGCTGAACTGGTCGCACCTGGTGGCGTTCGATGACACGCGCAAGGAGTGGGTTTCCGTCGAGGAAGCGGGCTGGGATCACACCGAATACGCCATCTACGTCTGGCGGTCGGTACGGCGCAGCGGCGACACGAAGACCGTCAAGTCTCGGCGAACCCTCAAGCTGCCTCAAAAGTGCGTCGAAGCACTCCAACAGCTCTGGGAAGACGACGGGCAAAAGCCCGCTGACGTCGGAAGCAGATTGGTGTTCTGCACGAAGAACGGAACGGCATTGAGCGCTGGCAACGTCCGGCGCGACTTCCGGAGGGTCCTCAAGGATGCCGGTCTGATCGACAAGGACTGGACACCCAGGGAAATGCGCCACAGCTTCGTGTCGCTGCTCTCAGCCTCGGGCGTCCCGATCGAACACATCTCTCGCCTGGTGGGCCACGCCAACACCGTGGTCACCGAAACCGTCTACCGTCTCCAGATCCGCCCGGTGATGCAGGAGGGAGCCATGGCCATGGATGACCTCTTCGGAGACGAACGGGAGGCTTAGTCACCCAGTTAGACACCCACGCCCCGTTCTCGTGATCGAGAGCGGGGCGTTTTGGCTGGTGGAGCCTAGCGGATTCGAACCGCTGACATCCTGCTTGCAAAGCAGGCGCTCTGCCAGCTGAGCTAAGGCCCCGTGAATCTAGTCGCTGACCTGCATGTTTAGAGCTGGCCGCGGCTCTGTCCGGCTCGTACACCGTAGCAACAGCGTAGGTCATCGCGCCACTCGGTATCGCGACGCCACCACCAGGAGACGGTCCGGGACCCATCAAACGGATGATCGCCCATCAATCTGAGTTCTGGGCGACGACGAACTCTGATGTTGGTCGGAGTTGGTGTTCCGGGTCGTCGAGGCAGCTAGGGCGTCGGTCGAGCTTGGTTGAGTTGGTGAAGGGCGGCGTCCGGCTGGGGGAGGGTAGGTCTAGCTCTGTGGATGAACGTGTGGCTCGGGAGAGGTTTGTGGCGGCGCGGTCGGCGAAGTTGGCCACTGTGGATGTTACGGGGAGTCCTCATCTTGTGCCCATCGTGTTCGCGGTTGAGGGGGATGTGATCGCGTTCGCGGTCGATCACAAGCCGAAGCGGACGATGGATCTTCGTCGGTTGCGGAACATTGTGAGTAATGAGCGGGTCTGTCTGCTGGTCGATCACTATGAGGATGACTGGACGCGGCTGTGGTGGGTGCGAGCGGATGGGCGTGCGTCGATCGTTGAGGACGAGGTGACCCGGGGGGAGTGGATTGCGCGGTTGGTGGCGCGTTATGGGCAGTATCGGGATCATCGTCCCGAAGGTCCTGTTGTCGCGATCGTTGTGGAGCGCTGGCGAGGGTGGTCGTATAGCCAGTAGTCCCTCGGGGAGTGACACCGGATCTGCGTAGCCGAGTATTGGCAGGTCGAGGGCTAGCCGCGCGCCAGGCCTTAGCCGATCACGCGAATGACCTGCTGGTCGAGGGCGAATCGCACAACCGGGTCTTGGCCTGCTGGCCGAGAACGACCCCGCGGCTAGCGGATTGCGGGGATCGCCTGATGGTGGCCGAGGAGTAGGGCGGGGAAGTCGGCGATGGAGTCGATGATGTGGGTGGCGCCGCCGCCTAGGAGGCGTTCGCGGCTGTGGACGCCGGTGAGGACGCCCGCGACCAGGCCGGCGCCGGCGCGGCGGCCGCTGATCATGTCATTCTCCGAGTCGCCGGCGACGGCCACCTGGCGGACGTCGTCGATGCCGAGTTTGAGTACGGCGGTGAGCACCATATCCGGGTACGGCCGACCACGTCCCGCATCTTCGGGACATATGGCCAGGTTGAGCTTGTCGTGCCAACCGAGGGCGCCCAGAACGCGCCCCAGGGTGCCCCGGCTGAAGCCGGTGATGAGGGCCACCTGGATATCGGCGGCCCGGAGCTTCTCCAGGGCTTCGACAGTGCCAGGAAGCGGGATAAGACCGGTACGTTCGATGGCACCCTCATACGAGCGCTCAAACGTCAGATTAGCCGCCTGAGCCCGCGCTTCGTTGTCCGGAAATATGCCACGAAAGACGTCGATCTTGGGGCACCCCCGGGACCGGTGAACGTGGACCATGGCCCGCGCGTACGCACTGGTCCCGGGAACGATCCCCTGGGTGGCGATCGCCTGGGTGGCGATCGCCTCGGCGAAAGCTCGGTCGACCATGGCGACGTCGCCGATCGTGGTGCCCGCCAGGTCCAGGCAGGCCAGCCTGACGGGGGTCATACCCGCACCTTCGCCACGATCAAGCAAACCCATCTCCGGGTGGTCGTCAGTTCTCGCTGCCGGTCGCCTCAGTCCACAGGTCCAGCTCGGCGCGGTCGGACTGCACCTTACGCCAGACCAGCAGCCCCCCAATAGCGACAAGCGCCAGAACGAGCAGCTTCTTCATGGTGTGACCCCACTTCCCAACGGTCTCACCAGCCGGGTGAGACAACGCCCGGTTCCAACTAGGTTCCCGCCAGCCTAGCAAGGGATCGGTGTGGCCCTGGGGTTGCCCGATAACTGGTTGTACCGAATCTGGTGATAGTGAACCTTGGATGGGGCTCGCTAGCCTTGTTCTTTTCGGTAGGAATCTATCGAACAGGTCCTATCTCGGACAGGTTTCGGGCGTATGCCGTACCGCACCGGCTCAGCTTTGAGCGAACCTCAGGGCAGGGAGGCGGCGAGTCGGATCGTGGTGCCGTCGGGGCCGGTCTGGATGGTGGTGCGGGTGAGGTGGCGCATCAGCCAGAGGCCCCGGCCGCCGAACGGGGAGCGTTCGGCCAGGTCGTTAGATGTCAGGGTCTGGTACGGAATGCCGGGCCCGCTGTCGCGGACTTCGCTGAAGAATGCGCCGGATTCTTCCCAGATGGAGATGCTGCGTGGCCTGTTGCCGTACTTGACGGCGTTGGTGACGGCCTCGTGCACGGCCAGCACGTAATCGTCGAGGGCGGCGCCGGTGAGGCCGGCCGTGGCGGCGGAGCGCTGGACGAGATGGCGGATCTGGGTGATCGCGCCATGCTCGAACTCCAGACTCAGCAGGATGCCCGCCACCTTGCTCGCCGCCTTTCCACGCTCTACTGCCACTACCCCCGAATCGGGGGCGGGCACACGTGTGGAGCATCAACTGATGTGCTGGCCGATCTCCGCGATGTTCTCGCGTTGCTCCCGAACGATGCGCCGGGCCAGGTCGCCGGTGGGCGGGTGATCGCCGGTGGCGACCGCGACCTGGGCGATCATGACGCCGGTGGTGAGGTGTCTGCTGAGCGTGGTGAGCCACATTTTGTCGAACTCCGGGCCTGATCGGCTCTGGAGCGCGGTGTAGTCGGCGGTGGTCACGCTGCCCGGCATCTGGTAGGTCGTGCCTTTGGGTGGTGGCATGTTCCACATCTGGAGCCAGGTGGACATGACGTCGATCTCGGTACGCTCGTCGACTTTGAGCTTCGCGGCCAGGCCGGTGACAAAGGAATCGGTGCTGCGGCCTTTGACCATATCGGCGAGTCTGAGGGTCTGCCGGTTATGGGTGATCATCTCCAGCGAGAAGCGCACGTCCGGGTCCTGGGCGTCAGCCGTGGCCGAACACCCGAGGATCAGGAACGTGGCAAACGCCAGAATCCAACGCATCATCAGCCTCCTCGCGGGGAGGTACGCGACGCCCGGCGGGCGGGTTCAATCGAATTGCCGATCCAGGGGCTGGTCGGCGCCCCGGCTGAATTCGGCCTCGAAGGCCGCCTCGCCCAGCGCGGCGCGGGTGGCGGCGGTGATCCGGTCGACATCGCGCGCCTCGGCGGGGGCCAGCGGCAGTTCCTTCGTGGTACGGACCCGCGCTGCCGCGCCAAGCAGCCGCGCCGCCTGGCAGTGATCACCGGCCAGCGCGAGCGCGCCCGCCAGGCCCTCGGCGACGAAGGCGTGTCCCCGAGGCGAGTTGAAGGCCAGCGCCGTGGTGAACGCCCGGCGGTGCAGCTCGACCGCCTCGGTCACGGCGCCGCGCTGCTCGGCGGCGAAGCCGAGCTCGGCCAGGACCATCGGCAGGTGCGGCGGCGGGCTGGCCTCGTCGATCGGGTGCGTACGCTCCAGCACGTTGCGCAGGTGGGTTTCGGCGAGCTCGGTGAGGCCGTCCTTGCGGGCGGCGAAACCGAGGGTCATCTCGGCGAAGACCAGCGCGGGCAGGTGGGCCTGCTCGACGGCCAGCCGGAGCCCGTGTTCGGAGAAGAGCCGCGATTGCGCATAATCGCCGCGTTGTAGGGCGATCCAGCCCAGCCAGGACAGCCGCGTGGATACCTCCGTCCACAGGCCGAACTCCTCGGCGATCGCCAAGCCATCCCGCTGCCAGCGTTCGGCCTCGTCGTAGTCGCCGGTCAGCTCGGCCCGGGCACCGAGCCAGCCGGTGGCCTCCAACTGGCCCCAGCGCTCCCCCAGCTCGGTGAAGATCACGTTGCTCCGCTCGGCCGCGGTGCCGAGTGCGCTCAGATCGCCTCGTACGTGGGCGAGTTTGGCCTGGGTGCTCAACGCGGCCGCTTCCCCCCAGCGGTCGCCGAGTTGCCGGAACGTCGCCAATGCCTCGTCGAGCAACGTGGCACAGGCGGCCACGCCGGTGTCGGAGGCGGTGTAGGCGAGGAACCACTGCGCCCTGGCCTTTCTGGCCGGGTCGTCGGTGAAGAGCGCGAGGGCGGCCTCACGGCGGGCGGTTTTGTCGGCGGTGTCGCCATGGAGGAGGGCGATTCCGGCCTGCCAGGCGAGGGCGGTGGCGCGGTCGGCGGCGGGTGCCTTACCGGGCTGGGAGAGGGCGGTTTCGAGGGCGCGGCGGGCTTCGGTGAGGCGGCCGCGGAGGAACCAGTACCAGGTCAGGGCGTTGACCAGGCGGAGGTTGACGGCGGTGCGGAAGTTGGCGGCTTCGGCGTCGAGGCGGCGGAGCCAGGTGCGCTGGGCGGGGCCGTAAAGGTGGGGCTGGGCCTGTTCTGCGAGGTCGGTGTAGTAGGCGCGGTGGCGGTCCTGGAGTTCGTGGTATTCGTCGGCTTCGCGCATTCTGTCCACGCAGTACGCGGCGACGGATTCGAGCAGGCGGTAGCGCGGGCCTTCGGGGCCATGGCTGACGGTGACCAGGGAGCGGTCGACCAGGCGGGCCAGCAGGTCGAGGACGTCCGGTGTGCCGCAGACGGCTTCGGCGGCTTCGAGGGTGCAGCCGTCGGCGTGGATGGCGAGCCGCCGCAGGACGATCCGCTCGGGGTCGGTCAGGAGCTCCCAGCTCCAGTCGATCATCGCGGTGAGGGTCTGCTGGCGGGGCGGGGCGCCGCGATGGCCGGTGGCCAGCAGGCGGAACCGGTCGTCGAGGCGGGCGACCAGGCCGTGCACGCCGAGCGCACGGACCCGGGTGGCGGCCAGTTCCAGGGCCAGCGGGATGCCGTCCAGCCGGCGGCACAGTGTCGCGACCGCGGGGGCGGTGTCGGTGTCAAGGGTGAAATCTCGGGCGGCGGCCGTGGCCCGGGTCACGAACAGCCGTACCGCGCTGGACTGGTCGAGCGTCGCGAGGTCGGCGGTTGGGGAGGGAACGTCCAGAGGGGGCACGCTCCACACGGTTTCGCCCGGGAGTGCGAGGGCTTCCTGGCTGGTGGCCAGGATGCGCAGGTTCGGCGCGGCCCGGAGCAGGGCATCGGCCAGTTTGGCGACGTCGTCGATGACGTGTTCGCAGTTGTCGAGCACGAGCAGCAGGTTCCGGGAGCGCATCGCGTCAATCAGCCGGTTGTCGCCGAGGTCCTGGACCTCAAGCGCGGCCATGATCGCCTCGGCCAGGCCGGACCCGTCGATCGCGGCCAATTCGACCAGCCAAACGCCGTCAGGGAAGATCAACCCGCGGGCGGTCTCCAGGGCCAACCGGGTTTTCCCGACTCCTCCGGATCCGGTAAGGGTGACCAGCCTGTTCTTTTCCAGCAGGGTACGGACCTCGGTGACCGCGTCCTCCCGGCCGATCAGGTCGCCCAGGGGTTCGGGCAGGTTCGTGCGGATAACCGCGGTCGTGCTCAGCGCCTGGTTCAAGACCGCCTGGTGCAGTGCGACCAGGTCGGGGCTGGGGTCCAGGCCGAGGTCCTCGGCCAGCCGCTCGCGCAGGTCGGCGTAGGCGGCGAGCGCCTCGCTCTGGCGTCCGGCCAGGTAGAGGGCCCGGATGTGGGCGGCGCGCAGGCGTTCCCTGAGCGGGTGCCGGGCGGTCAGATCGGCCAGTTCGCCCGCCAGCAGGCTGTGTTCGCCCAGCTCCAGGCGGGCTTCGGCCCAATGCTCGAGCGCGGCCAGGCGCTGCTCGTCGAGGCGGGCGATCGTGGGCTGGGTGAAGTCGTCGTCGGAAAAGTCGGCGAATGCCGTACCACGCCAGAGGGCCAGCGCGTCGCCGAGCAGGGCGGCGACCGTGCGCGGGTCGGCGCTGTCCTGGGCTTGTGTGGTCAGGTGCGTGAAGTGTGCGGAGTCGACCGCTTCCGGGCTGGTACGGAGGGCATAGCCGGGCGGGAGGGATACGACCAGATCGCGGGCGCCCGGTTCGGCTTCGTCCAGGGCGCGGCGGAGCTGGGAGACCTTGACCTGAAGCGCGCCGGACGGGTTCGCCGGGGCGTCCTCCCCCCAGAGGTCATCGACCAGCCGGTCCACCGACACCGTCCGGCCTTCGTGAATGAGCAGGTCGGCGAGGAGAGCGCGGACCTTCAGACCGGGGATGGTGACCGCGCGCCCGTCCGCCGTCCACACCGTGAGTGGCCCCAGCACCCCAAAGCGCATAAACGCCACGCTAGCCGCTTACGCCGCCGCACGCCTGGTCGTAAGAGGACGGGAAGGAGACCGTAAGCCGCTCCTGGCAGCTTTGGAGGTGTCAGAAAGGAGGCGGACATGCTGAGATTCGCGGTCATCATCGGCAGCACCCGAACCGGGCGTTTCGGGCCCACCGTGGCCGATTGGCTGGTGTCCCGGGCCCGGCGCCGGGCCGAGCTGGAGCTGGACGTGATCGACCTGGCCGAGACCGGCCTGCCGGCCACGCTGTGCGACCAGGACGACCCGCTTCCCCTCCCGGTACGGCAGCTCGCCCCACGCCTGGCCGCCGCCGACGCCTTCGTGGTGGTGACCCCGGAATATAACCGAAGCTTCCCGGCTCCGCTCAAAACGGCGATCGACTGGTTCTACACGGAGTGGCACGCCAAACCGGTCGCCTTCATCTCGTACGGCCGGGAGTCCGGCGGACGGCACGCCACCGAGCAACTGCGGCAGGTCTTCACCGAACTGCACGCGGTGCCCATCAGGGACGGGGTGTCGCTGCCCTCCTACTGGCAGCTGTTCGCGGCCGACGGCAGCTGGCCCAAGCCGACGGCGGCCTGCAACTCAGAGCTGAAGACCACTTTGGATCAATTGTCCTGGTGGGCCCACGCGCTGCGGGATGCCCGCGCCAAGCGCCCTTACCTCCCATAGGAGAAATCATGCGCAAGATCATCACTTCCACGTACGTCACGCTCGACGGCTTCATCGACAACCCGCACCTGTGGTCGTTCGACTACTGGAGCGACGAAGCCGCCCAGTACGCCCACGCCCTGCTGTTCGCCAGCGACATCCTGCTGATGGGCCGGGTCACCTACGAGGGCTTCGCGGCGGCCTGGCCGGGCCGGGCCGGCGCGGACGACTTCGCCGACCGGATCAACGCGATGGACAAGTACGTGGTCACCTCCACTCTGGACAAGGCCGACTGGAACAACACGACGATCATCCCGGGCGACGACCTGATCGCCGAGGTCACCCGGCTGAAGGAACAGCCCGGCGGGGACATCCTCATCTACGGTTGTGGGCAGTTGACCGACGCGCTGCGGGAGAGCGGCCTGCTCGACGAGTACCGGTTGTGGGTGCACCCGGTCGCGGTCGGCGCGGGGCAGCGGCTCTTCCGCGAGGGCACGAAGGCCGCGTTCACGCTGGCAAACACTGAGACGTTCGCGTCGGGCATGACGATCCTCACCTACCAGCCCGCCTGACCTTGTCGAGAACGTCCTCCTTTGTTTCGACGTACGGATAGACGCACAGAAACGGAAACGACATGAGTGATCTTCAGAAGAACGTGCAGGCGGCCATCGACGAGCTGGTCGAATCCGGGGCCGAGCGAGGTGTGCAGGTGGCCGTCTACTCCGGCGGCGAGTTGGTCGTGGACGCGGTGGCCGGCATCGCCGACCCGGAGACCGGGCGCGAGGTCACCTCCGGCACGGTGTTCTACAACTTCTCGATCGGCAAGGGCGCGGCCTCCACCGTGCTGCACGTGCTCGTCGAACGCGGCCTTTTCGGATACGACACCCCGATCGCGGAGCTCTGGCCGGAGTTCGCCGCTCATGGCAAGGGCCAGGTCACGGTACGGCAGGCGCTCAACCACACGGCGGGGGTGCCCGGCATTCCGGTGGAAAGCACCTTTGCCGACATCTGCGACTGGGACAAGATGTGCGCGGCCATCGCGGATCAGGAGCCGTGGTGGGAGCCGGGGACGCAGACGGGCTATCACGCGTACAGCTTCGGCTACATCGTGGGGGAGATCGTCCGGCGGGCGACCGGGAAGCCGATCTCGCAGGTGCTGCGGGAGGAGGTGGCCGGGCCGCTGGGGGTGGCCGATGAGATCTACTTCGGGATGCCGGTGGCCGAGCATGGGCGGCTGGCGGTGCTGGAGGATGAGCCGGTGGCCGCGGCGTGGACCGGGGAGATGCCGACCGATCTGCCGATGTTCAAGGCTGGGCCGATGTCGTTGTTCCCGTCGGCGACGCTGGGGAACCGTACGGATGTGCTGGCGGCCGATATCCCGGCAGGTGGGAAGACGTCGGCACGGGCGATCGCCCGGATGTACGCGGCACTGCTGGGCGAGGTGGACGGCGTGCGGCTGGTTTCGCCGGAGCGGCTGCGGGAGATTTCGGCGGTGTCGTTCGTTGGGGTGGATCAGGTGTTCGGGAATCCGGCCACGTGGGGGCTTGGATTCGGGATCGGCCGTCCCGGTGCGGACGCCGAAGCCACGGCGTCGGTTTTCGGGATGCCGGGGGCGGGGGGTAGTGCGGCGTACGCGGACACGGCTACCGGGATCGCGGTGGCGGTGACCAAGAACAGTCTGACCGGCGATTTCGCGGTTCCCGCGAAGATCAGCGAGCTGATCGGGTGAGGGTGCGGTGGTTAGGGCCAGGCCCGGTGGGTCTGGCCCTTTCCGCGTAATAAATACGCCAGGTAAACAATTGAAAATTCGGCCTAACAGGGGACTTGTCACCTGGCATGGTTGCCCTGTGAAGAAGGGTTACGGACAGCACTGCCCGATCGCCTTGGGCGCCGAAGTCTTCGCTGAACGCTGGACGCCCATCATTCTCCGCAACCTCATGGTGGGCTGCCATCGTTTCAACACGATCCTGGAAGGGGCCCCTGGCCTGCCGCGCAGCGTTCTCTCCCAGCGGCTGCGCCGGCTGGAAGAGGATGGTGTGGTCGAACGCCGGGATCATGAGTATCACCTGACCGAATGCGGCCGTGAACTCACCGATGTCTGCATGGCCCTCGGGATGTGGGCTTCCCGGTGGCGGGAGCCCCAGCCGTCACATCATGATCCTTACCTGGCGCTGTGGACCATGTCCCGCTTGATCGAACCGGCCCTTCTGCCCTGCCCGCGCGTCGTGCTCCGCTTCAATCTGACCGACAGGTCCGAGCGCTACTGGCTGGTCCTGAGCGTGTCCGGCAACGAGGTCTGCCTGGAGGATCCGGGTTTCACCGAGGACGGCGTCCTCACCACGGACACCGACTGGTTGATCCGCTGGCAATCCGGTTCGACCCCGCCCACGGGTGCCGTCCTCGACGGCCCGCCCTGGCTCGACCGAGCTCTGACCACGTGGTCTGGTCTGACCCCATTCGGAAGGAACGTTCCCTCCGAGGATCTTTCGCAATCCGCCTGCTGAATCCGAGTGACAGACGTGCTCAACGGGGAGTACGCCACGGCAAAACCAGGAGGGTATCTCGTTCGGTCAGCCGGACCGGATGACGGGGAGTACGCGAAGACGCACGCTAGACGAAATCATCCGCCCATCCGCCCATCCGCCGCGGGCCTACGCCGAAATCATCCGCCGCGGGTCGACGCCGACGCGGTGGCCCGCGAAATCATCCGCCACTTGGGAGGCCGGCCGGGCGCGAGACTCCTAGGCGCTTCGTGCCAGCCTTCGACTTGTAGCGCGACCCGGAATTGTCGGTGGCGTGTGGCAACGTGTCGCTGTGGCTCAACCGCTGAAGGAATTGATCAATGCCGGGTCTGTGGGGGTTCTCGCGGACGGGATCGCGGCCGTGTGGGCGCCCTTCGCGCGGGCGGCGTTCGTCCGGTCCGCCTTGGCTGGGCTTGCCGGGCTGGAGTTGAAGGATCGCGTGCGGCATGTCGCGCGGGCGCTACACGAGGCGCTGCCGTTGCCGTTTCCGGATGCCGCGAAGGTGCTCAGGGAGAGTGCTGGGCAGGTTCGGCTGGATTTGTGGAGTGGCTGGCCGGCCACAGAACATGTCGGCACCCACGGGGTTGAGCATCTGGACGAATCCATGGCGACCCTAGCCGTGCTGACACCCCACTCGACCGGCGAATTCGCCGTGCGGCCGCTGCTCGAGCGCCATCAGATGGACGCACTGAAGATCATGTATCGCTGGGCCGACTCTCCGAACGAGCACCTGAGACGGCTCGCCTCGGAAGGAACCCGCCCGCGCTTGCCCTGGGGATCCCGAGTGCGCTGGCTGATGGAACCGGGCCCGGCCATCCCCATCCTCGACGCCCTACGCGACGACCCCAGCGAATACGTGCGCCGCTCGGTGGCCAATCACGTCAACGACATCGCCAAGGATCACCCGGAGACCGCGATCGATCTCCTCGGCCGATGGCGAGACCAGGGCGGCTCCCACGTCGAGAGGGTCCTCCGCCATGCCTCCCGCGGACTGATCAAAGCAGGCCACCCCCGCGCCCTCACCCTGATGGGCGCCCTCCCCGGCAGCGGCACCGTCAACGATCTGACCCTCGCCGAGGACCAGGTCGCGATCGGAGACCACCTCCGCTTCACCGTGACCCTCACCGCCGACCACCCCGGCCCACTCGTCCTGAAGTACGCGATCCGCCGAGACGCCTCCCACCGCGTCTACCACCTAGCCGAACGCCCCACCGCAAAACCCGGCCAGCCGATCACCGTGACCAAGTCCCACTCCTTCCGCCCCGTCACCACGAGAAACGAGCCCCCCGGCCCCCGAACCTTAGAGATCATCATCAACGGCGCCGTCCGCGCCACCGCCCCCTTCCTACTGAAGTCAACGACCCCGGCATAACACCGGGGCTTCAGGAGGCGCTTCTGGCGACGGCGGTGCCTTGGCTGAAGGATGGAGTGTCGGACAATCCGCGTGGGTGGCTGATCCAGCCCAGCGTGCGGCAGATGACTGATCTGTTGCGGAGCGAGCAGGCCCGGAAGCCGCCGGATCCGCGATCTGATCGCCGAGAGCATCGCACTCACCGTCAACTCGATCACCAGGAGGCTGTGGGCGAATATCAGCTCCAGGCCGCCATCGCCGCTGTCCACGAAGGCAGCCCAGGTCAAAGACACCAACGTCGATAGGCGTGTGGCGACCGGGATAGGCGTTTCTTATGCATAATCCCTCGGTTGGAGGCCGCCGTGCGAACTGGCACCAGATCGTCGGGCTTGTACAGCCTGCTCGATCAGATGACGGCAACCCGATGGCCACCCCTCAACCGCGCGGTCGCGACGGCGGTGATCCACGTCCCGGCCGCGGGTCTGGTGGTGCTAGACACGCTCGACGACCGCCTGGCGGGGCACTACCGTCTGGACGCCGTGCGCGGTCACCTGCTGGAACGAGCCAGAGATCGCGACACGGCCATCAGCTGCTACCGGCCGGCCGCAAGCCGGACCACCAGCCTGCCCGAACGCTACTATCTGACGATTCAGCCAGCCCGCCTCAACACCCGCCAATCCACGACGCGAGCGGTGTCGAATACGCGGTGATTCGTCACCGAACCAATAGAAGGAGGCGGCGATGAGCCGACGTGCACGTCGATGGCTGACCGCAGCTGTCGCGATGGTGATCAGCCTGGTCCTGCTCTGGGCCCCGGCAGTAGCCCAGGCCGGCATCGTGGCCACCGGCATCGACTAATCCGGAGGTCGGCACACCGAGCACTTCCGGCCGCTGTCCGTGCGGCGGCCGGAAGCTCAAACCTGGACCTCGCCCACAATGACGCCGATCTCGGGCAAGAGCCTCCGCCTGGCCCGCCCCGAGCCAGGTGCCAATGGTCTGGCCCCGAGCCAGTTGCACTGGCCCGCGCCGAACCGGGTGACACTGGCCTACGCCGAACCGGGTGACGCTGGCCTACGCCGAACGGGGTACCACTGGCATGCGTTGGGCCGGGTGTCACCACGGCCGTGGTCATGGCGTTTTCGGGCCCATTTAGAGCCCGGAATGCCGCTACCACTCCTAGCGCCGGTGCGGCGAGGACCACCGCCAGCGTTAACGGCGCCGGATTACGGCGAGCAACTGAGCGACCTGCTCATTGTGTTGGGTGCTCGTGGCCGGACTCGCCGAGGAATGCCTGCCCAACGCCGCGATCGCCCGCCGCCTGCCCTATCCGCCGACACCGTGGACCACCGCATTCTCGGTCATCTCTGCGGCCATGGGCAAAGCTGATCTCTGCAATCCTGGGCGAACGTGGTCAGGCCGCCGCCGTCGCGTACCGGCTGAATCTCGCCACGGAGCCGAAAACCTAAGTAGAAGTACTGAAGCGCCCGGCCCGGCCAGCGAAATACCGTAACCCTTCGACGGTCTTACCGAAAGCGAGACGATGACGTACCTCAGCACGCCCGACGAATCACCGCTGTACGCGGCCGACGCGGCCATTTACGGTTTTGTGCCCAACTACACCCGTGTGTTCGCGCTCCGGCCCGAGGTCTACGAAGGCTGGCTCCAGCTCGGCGGCGCGATCCGCGCGGGCATGGACCTGCGGCGGTACGAACTGGTCACCATCGCCACCGCCCGGGCGATCGACTCGAAATACTGCGGTCTCGCCCATGCCACCAAACTCGAGGAGTTCTACGACGACGAAGCCCTGAGCGCGATCCTCCGCGACCACCGCGACGCGGGACTCGCGCCGGTGGATGTCGCCATCATGGACTTCGCCGAGAAGGTCGCCCTGGACCCCACCAGAATCACCGAAACCGACGCCGAAACCCTCCGGCAGTATGGCCTCAGCGACGTCGACGTCTTTCAGGTCGTGCTCGCGGTCTGCCTGCGCCGCTTCTTCAGCGGGGTGGTCAGTGCGGTGGGAACCGTACCGGACCAGGAATACGAGAAGCTGGCCCCCGAGATCCGCACCGCGATCGACGCCTTCGGTCAGCCGCGCTCCGCCTGATGGCTGCTCACCGGCTTTTGCGGTCAGCCGCGCTCCGCGTGATGGCGCTCACCGGCTTTTGCGGTCAGCCGCGCTCCGCGTGATGGCGCTCACCGGCTTTTGCGCTCAAGTCGGTCTTTTCACACGGTCCATCACACGTGGATCGAGCATGGTTTGGGGTGACAAACCAACCCGATCCACTCTAGGAGTTCCTTATGGCCGGAAAGGCCGTCATCAGCTTGATCACGGGACTTGAGGACCCTGAGCGCGTCACCGTGGCCTTCCTCGTCGCCCTCGGCGCGGCCGAGCAGGGCCGCCCCACGCTCATGTTCCTCACCAAGGAAGCCTCCCGCCTGGCCACCGAGGGTGTGGCCAACGCCGTCGCCTGCGAGGGCTGCCCGCCGCTGGCCGACCTGGTCGCCCGGTACGAGGCCGCCGGTGGCAAGTATCTGGTCTGCCCGATCTGTTTCGACGCCCGCAAGCTCGACAAGAACACGCTCATCAAGAACGCCGAACTCGGCGGCACCGTCCCCATGTGGCAGTGGATCGGTGACGAGGGCGCGACCACTTTCAGCTACTGATCCGACTTTCGCGCGACGCCCATCGCGCAGGTCAAAGGCAAAACACCCCCGGGCCGCCGTCGCCTCCGAGCGGCCCGACCCCGGGCTACGCACCACGTGTGTAGCCTTTCGCGTTTCAGATCACCGGACTTTCCGGCTCCCGACCCCGGGCTACGCACCACGTGCGTGACCTTTCGCGTTTCAGATCACCGGACTTTCCGGCTCCCGACCCCGAACGTCCTCCACATCCCGGACGATCAAATCCCAGACGATGCTCCGCGCCGGATCGTGGTCGTGGCTGCCCGGGCTCGCGGGCAGGACTTTCCTGGATCGTTCCGGAACGACCTTGCCAACTCGCGTCTTGGTCTTGCCGCAGGGACACCAACTAGTAGCAACCGTCCCGATTCGCTCGATCTCCCGCCAGCGATGACGGTGGAACGGCCAGAACTGCATGTCATCTCTCCATGAACACCGTGGTCGCAATGGGTCGCCCACCGCGAATCCGGACAGATGACACGCTGAGCCACCTCCGCTAGCCCCGTTTCCGCACATGCTGCATCGTTGCAGCTCAATTGCTATACAAGATCCAGCACCTTAGGTGATCGCCCCAGGTCAATGGTGGTCGCGTGCGGAATGCAGGGCTAGCAAGCCACACCGTCGTTTGATAATTCGTGTGACCAGGCCATCCAATGGGCGCTCCCGATGCGCCGACTCCGCGAATTACACCAGCCCGTGCTCGCGATCGCCGGCAACCGCCACGTGCCCGTCCCAGGATTGTCGGTGGGAACCGGTAGTAGTGGTCTATGGCTACCTTCGTGTTGATCCCCGGTGGGGGTTCCGGACCGGGTTACTGGTCGTTGCTGGCGGCGGAATTGCGCGAGCGCGGTCACAGCGCCGTCGCGGTCGAACTGCCGTATGAGGAGAAGACGGCGGGTCTGGCGGAGTATGCCGACGCCGTGGTCGAGGCCGTCGGCGATCAGCGCGACCTGGTCGTGGTGGCGCATTCGTTCGGCGGATTCACCGCGCCGCTCGTCTGCGACCGGATCGCGGTCGACCTGCTTGTCTTCGTCGCCGGGATGATTCCCCGTCCGGGTGAGCGCCCGACTGACTGGTGGCAGAACACCGACCACGCGACGGCCCTCGCCGAGAGCAACCTCCGCCACGGCCCCGACCCCGATGTGTACGCGCTGTTCCTCCACGACGTCCCCCGCGATCTCGCTGACGCCGCACTGGCGGACAGCCGGGACCAAGCCGACACGTCAGCGAACGCCGTCTGGCCGGGAAACGCCCTGCCCAAGGTCCCGACCCGCGCCCTGATCTGCGCCGACGACCGCTTCTTCCCCCTCGAATTCATGCGCACCGTCACCGAGGACCGGCTCGGCATCACCCCCGACGTCATGCCCGGCAGCCACCACCCGATGCTGAGCCGCCCAGCCGAACTCGCCGACCGCCTCCACACCTACTGGACGACGCTGTAGACAGCGGGACGCACGCGAGACGGGGCGTTCAGGGCGGGGTGCCAATTTCTCCCCTTAAGCGGGCGATGACTGCCACAAGTGCCGCGCGCGCGCCGTGAACACCGGTATCACGGCGCCTACCGTCCTAGTTGATGCAGGTCACCAACGAGTGGTCCCGCGAGGAGGAGCGCCATGCCCGGTAGTGAGATCCGTAGCCTCCTCCACCCCTTCCTGCTTCTCCTGATCTGCGAACGCCCCGCCCACGGATACGACCTGATCGAGCGCCTTTCCCTGCTGGGAGCCGATGACATGGAACCCGGTCAGATCTACCGGGTCCTGCGCGCCCTGGAGCGAGAAGGCCTGCTGGCCTCCACCTGGGTCGCCTCGGCGACAGGACCCGCCCGCCGGCGCTACGAACTCACCGCGACCGGCATGGCCGCGCTGGAGACCTGGATGGCCCGGCTGACGCAACTCAGCAACGTGGTGGAGTCCTGCCTGACCCGCTGGCGGCGGATCACCCCGGCCGTCCCGACTGCGCAGTACACATAGAAAGGTCCGCCATGCACGAGAGCGTCGTGACAGCCGCCTTCGAACGCCGGGTAAGTCCAGGTACCGCCCTGTCCGAGGACGCAGACCGAATCCTGCACGCCTGCCGGGACATGGCGCTGCGATTCCAGCAGGGCGGAAAGCTGATCGTATTCGGCAACGGGGGATCCGCGACCGACGCCCAGCACGTCGCCGTCGAGTTCGTCCACCCCGTCATCGTCGGCAAACAGGCGCTTCCCGCCGTCTCACTGACCAACGACGTCGCGCTCGTGACGGGAATCGCCAGAACCGACGGGCTGGACGACATCTTCGCCGCCCAACTCCGGCTGCTGGCCGCCCCCGATGACATCGCCATCGGCATCTCCGCCGACGGCGTCTGCGCCAACGTGTCGCGCGGCCTGGACACGGCACGCGAGCTCGGCCTGCTCACCGTGGCGCTCACCGGCGAAAGCGAACGGGACACACCCGCCGTGGATCACCTGCTGGTCGCACGCTCCGCCGATCCGCTCATCGTCAAGGAGGTTCACGTGACTATCTACCACCTCCTCTGGGAGCTGGTGCACGTCTTCATCGAGCAACCCGACCCGGCGGCCGCCCGATGACCGGCGAAGACCGCCCCGAAATCTGCGTCACCTGCTCCGACGTCGCCCTGCCCCGCCGGGTGAACCGGCTGCTGCCCGACGGCCTCGCGATGGTGGACACCGAGTCCGGCCCGGAGGAGATCAGCGTGGCCCTGGTGGACGCCCGGCCCGGTGACATCGTGCTCGTTCACGCCAAGGAGGCCATCGCCGTACAACTTGAGGGGGAAGCCCATGAGTGAGCCCGGCGGCTTGGAGACCCTTTACCCCTTCCTGTACGCGGGCCTCGCCGAGCCAGACGAAACGCAGCTGCGCCGATCCACCGAGGACAAGATCGCCGAGATCGGCACGCTGCGCCGGTCGCTGGCCCACCTGCACGGAGAGCGGCTGGTCGCCTGCGCCCAGGCGATGGCCGCGGCCATCGACGGCGGCGCGCGGCTGTTCACCTTCGGTAACGGAGGCAGCAGCACCGACGCGCAGGACATCGCGCAGACGTTCGCCAATCCGCTGGCGGGGACGCGTCCGGTCGCGGCCATCTCCCTCGCTCAGGACGTGGCCGTGCTCACGGCATTGTCCAACGATGTCGGCTACGACCTGGTCTTCGCCCGGCAGCTCGCCGCCCTCGGCCGCCGCGGTGACATCGCGGTCGGCCTGTCCACCAGCGGCGGCTCGGCCAACGTCCTCAACGCCCTGGCGGAGGCACGCAGGCGGGGCATGCTCACGGTCGGTCTCGTCGGCTACGACGGCGGCACGATGGCGCGGGACGACCTGGCCGACCATCTGTTCGTCGTGCCGTCCACGTCGGTACACCGGATTCAGGAAGCGCAGATCACGCTTTATCACGTCCTGTGGGAGCTGACCGCACTCCGATGACCGGCGTGGAGCGCATCCGGGTCCGGGTCCATGGGCTGGTGCAGGGGGTCGGGTTCCGTCCTTTCGTGTGCGTACTCGCAGGCGAGCACGGCGTGGCTGGTTTCGTGGGCAACGACGCCGGAGGCGTGTTCATCGAGGCGGAAGGGCACCGGCCGGACCTGGACGGCTTCGTCGCCGCGCTGCGCCAGCAGGCCCCGCCGCTGGCGATCGTCGACCAGGTGACCGTCGAGGCGACGGATCCAACGGGGGAGACGGGGTTTCGTATCGTCGCCAGCGAAGGCGGCGCGCTTCGCGAAGCCCTGGTCGCGCCGGACACCGCGCCATGCGCCGACTGCCTGGCCGAGCTGGTCGACCCGGCCTGCCGCCGCTTCGGCCACCCGTTCACCAACTGTACGAACTGCGGACCGCGTTTCACCATCGTCACCGGAGTCCCCTACGACCGGCACACCACCACGATGGCCGACTTCGCCATGTGCGCCGCGTGCGAGCGCGAATACCGCGATCCCCAGGATCGGCGGTTCCACGCGCAGCCGGTCTGCTGCCCGTCCTGCGGCCCGGCCCTGCGCCTGCTCGGGGCGGATGGCCTCCCTGTGCCGGGAGATCCGATCACGACGGCGGTGACGTGGCTTCGCCAGGGTCGCATCCTGGCGGTCAAGGGACTCGGCGGCTATCACCTGGCCGTCCTCGCCGACCAGGCGCGAGCCGTCGACGTGCTGCGGGCCCGCAAACGCCGGGAGGTCCGTCCTTTCGCCGTGATGGCGCCCGATCTGGCCGCGGCCGGAGCGCTGGTCCACCTGCGGCCCGAGGCGGAACGGCTCCTCACCGGCATCCGCCGCCCCATCGTGCTGGCTCCCCGGCGCGAGAACGCCGCCATCGCCGAGGCGGTGGCCCCGGGCAGCCGCGACCTGGGGGTGATGCTGCCGCACACGCCGCTGCACCACCTACTGGCCGGGCAGACCGCCCGTCCGTTCGTGCTGACCAGCGGAAATCTCTCCGGCGAGCCGATCGCCTGCCACGACGAGGACGCCCTGCGCCGGTTGTCCTCCGTCGCCGACGGGTTCCTGCTGCACGACCGGCGCATCCACGTACGCGCCGACGACTCCCTCATCCGCGTCTACCGCGGCCGGGAGCTGCCGATCCGCCGTTCCCGTGGCTACGTGCCCGCGCCCATCACCGTGCCGTGGCCGTTCCCCCGCCCGGTGCTCGCCTGCGGAGCCGAACTGAAGAACACCTTCTGCGTCGCCAAGGGCGTCCAGGCGTTCGTCTCCCACCACATCGGCGACCTGGAGAACTACGAGACCCTGCGGTCCTTCACCGAAGGCATCGACCACTTCTGCAGAATTTTCGGGGTACGCCCCGCCGTGATCGCCCACGACCTGCACCCGGAGTACCTCTCCACCAAATACGCCATGGAACAGCACGAACCTGACCTGGTAGGCGTGCAACACCATCACGCCCACATCGCCTCCTGCCTAGCCGACAACGGGTACGCCGGCCAGGTGATCGGGGTGGCGTTCGACGGCCTCGGCTTCGGCACGGACGGCACCCTGTGGGGCGGCGAGCTCCTCATCGCCGACCTCACGACCTTTCACCGGGCCGGCCACCTGGAGGCGGTGCCGATGCCCGGCGGCGCGGCGGCGATCCGGCAGCCCTGGCGGATGGCGGCCGCCTTCCTCGACCGCGGCTACGGCGACGACGTCCCCGATCTCCCGGTGCGACGGCGGCACCACGACCGATGGGCGGCAGCCGTCGCGCTGGCACGAACCGGAACGAATTCTCCACTCACCTCCAGCGCCGGGCGGCTGTTCGACGCCGTCTCCGCGGTCGCCGGTATCCGCGATGTGATCACCTACGAGGGCCAGGCCGCGGCCGAACTGGAAGCCCGCGTGGATCCCGCCGAACAAGGCGCCTATCCGATGCGAGTGGACGACGGCGACCTGCTGGTCATGGCGGGCAGCGATCTGGTGCGCAGCGCCGCCGAGGACGTGCGATCCGGCGTCGCCGTGGAACGCATCGCCGCCCGGTTCCACAACGGGCTGGCCGCCGCCGTGGTCCGGGCGGTGCGATCACTGCGGGACCGTACCGGGCTGGAGACGGTCGCGCTGTCCGGCGGCGTTTTCCAGAACGTCATCCTGCTGGAACTGGTGGTGTCCGGACTGGAGCGACACGGCCTCCAGGTCCTGGTCCACTCCCGGGTGCCGCCGGGGGACGGCGGCATCTCCCTGGGCCAGGCGGTAGTCGCCGCGGCCCGCGACCGCCTCAGCAGATGCGCGGAAGCGGATCCCCGACCAGCACATCGACGATCCTCGTACCCCCGAAAGCCGTCTTGAGCAGCACCAGCCCCGCCGGATCCGCCTCAACCACCCCAACGACTGCGGCACCCTCACCAAGCGGATGCCCGCGCAGCGCCGCCACCGCGGCATCAGCGTGATCGCCGTCCACAACCGCCACGAACCTGCCCTCGCACGCGACGTACAGCGGATCCAGGCCGAGCAGTTCACAGGCCCCGGTCACGACCGGACGCACCGGTATCGCCGGTTCCTCGATCACGACGGACACCTGCGCGGCCTGGGCGACCTCGTTGAGCACGGTCGCCACCCCGCCGCGCGTGGCGTCGCGCAGCATGCGCACCGGAACGGCGTCGAGGAGCGTCGCGACGATGTCATGCAGGGCCGCGGTGTCGGAGGCGAGGTCCGCCTCGATGTCCAGCTCGCCCCGGGCGATCATGATCGTGATGCCGTGCTCGCCGATCGGCCCGGACACGATCACGGCGTCGCCGGGCCGTACCATCGGCTCGCCCAGGGTGATCTCCCGCTCCAGCACGCCGACCCCGGATGTGGTGACATAGCAGCCGTCTCCCCGGCCGCGCTGCACCACCTTGGTGTCCCCGGTCACGATGGTGACGCCCGCGTGCGCGGCCGCCGCCGCCATGGACGCGGTGATCCGGCGCAGGTCGGCGACGGGGAATCCCTCCTCCAGGATGAATCCCGCCGACAGGTAGAGCGGGCGCGCGCCGCACACCGCGAGATCGTTGACGGTCCCGTTCACCGCGAGGTCGCCGATGTCCCCGCCGGGGAAGAACAGGGGCGACACCACGTAGGAGTCGGTGGTGAAGACCAGCCGCCCGCCGTTGACGTCGAGGACCGCCCCATCGCCCAGCGGCTCGAGCGCGGGATTGCGGAAGGCGTCCACGAAGACGGCGTCGATCAGGGTCCGGGTCGCCTTGCCGCCCGCGCCGTGCGCCAGGGTGATCCGCTCCTCCCTGACCTTCGGCCTGCGGCGGCGGGCGCGTTCGATCCGCAGCAGCACCTGCTCCTCCCGGGACGGGTGCGCGGATCCGGGCTCGTGGGCGGCCTCGGCGATGGCCTGCTCGGCCCACGCGGCGGTCTGGTCGGCGGTCATGTACGGCTCGTCTCCTTGTGCCGGCTGCGGGTGAACCGGCCGAAGTTGTAGTACGCGGCGCAGGCCCCCTCCGAAGAGACCATGCACGTGCCGATCGGCGTCTCCGGCGTGCAGGCCGTCCCGAAGACCTTGCACTCCCACGGTTTCAGCACCCCTTTGAGCACCTCCCCGCACTGGCACGCCTTGGGGTCGGCCACCCGCACGCCCGGCACGTCGAAGAGCACTTCGGCGTCGTACGCGGCGTACGCCTCCCGCATCCGCAACGCCGACTGCGAAATGAACCCCAGCCCCCGCCATTCGAAGAACGGCCGCACCTCCATCACCCGGGAGATCACGTCCAGCGCCGTGCGGTTGCCATCCCAGGGCACCACCCGCGTGTACTGGTTCTCCACGTCGGCCCGGCCGTCCGCGAGCTGCCGGAGCAGCATGTGGATCGACTGCAGGATGTCCAGCGGCTCGAACCCGGCGCACACGAGCGGCTTGCCGTACTCGCGGGCGATGAACTCGTACGGCCGGCAGCCGATCACGGTCGAGACGTGGCCGGGCCCGATGAAGCCGTCCAGCCGCTGGTCCGGCGAGTCCAGGATCGCCTTGATGGCCGGAATGATGGTCACGTGGTTGCAGAAGACGAAGAAGTTGGAAAGACCTTCGGCGGCGGCCCGCAGCACGGTCATCGCGGTGGACGGCGCCGTCGTCTCGAAGCCGATGGCCATGAAGACGACCGTGCGATCCGGATTCATCCGGGCGATTTTCAGGGCGTCCAGCGGCGAATACACCATGCGGATGTCCGCCCCGGCCGCTTTCGCGTCCAGGAACGATCCCTGGCCGCCGGGCACGCGCATCATGTCCCCGAACGAGGTCATGATCACCCCCGGCCGGCGGGCGAGGTCGATGGCGTCGTCGACGCGTCCCATCGGGATCACGCACACCGGGCAGCCGGGGCCGTGCACCAGCGTCACGGCCTCCGGCAGGTAGTCCTCCAGCCCATGTTTGTAGATGGTGTGCGTGTGGCCCCCGCACACCTCCATGAACGTGTACTGCCGACCCGGTTCGCAGAGCTCCCGGATCTGCGACGCCAGCATTCTGGCCCTGCCCGCATCGCGATATTCATCGATGAACCGCACGTCGGTCGCCTTTCAGGTGATGTCTGATTCCGCGAGCGCTTCGAGCTCATCGGTATAGGCCTGCCCGAGACCGGTGAGCAGGGCCAGCGTGGCCGCCGCCTCCGCTTCGTCGATCTTGGACATGGCGAAGCCCACATGGACCAGCACCCAGTCGCCTGGGCGAACTCCCTGCTCGCCCAGCAGGCCGATGTTGATGGCCCGCCGGACGCCCACGACGTCGACCGTGGCCAGTTCGGTCGGTCCGGGAAGGAGTTCGACGATCTCGCCGGGAATGCCCAGGCACATCTTGCGTCACATTCTCTCGATCTTGATGTAGCGCTTCATCGCGGGCAGTTCCCGCCAGAACAGCGCGATCAGCAGCGCCCCGCCGAGCAGGGCCAGCATCTTCTTGTTCGGTCGCATGTCACACCTCCTCTCAGCCTGGCGGCAGGTTCGGCATGACCGGCAGGATGGGGTTCTCCTTCTTGGGCCGCACACCCGTGGACCGGCGCGCGTCGGCGGTGCCGTCCTTGTGGTGTCCTGCCTGGTAGCGGCGGGCGCGCCGCTGATTCCCCTGGCGTACGCCCTTGACGTGCGCGGTCGTGTCCGGCGCCACGTCGGGTTTGCCCACGCGGATTCCAGCCATATCGGTCCTCCCTTTCAGACAGGTAGTTCGGCGAAGAATCGGGCCAGCCGTGTCCAGAGTTCCTGGCCGCCGGACATGCCCTTCCACTCGCCGCGTACCAGCGCGACCAGGCGGTGGCAGTCGTCGATCGGAACCAGCCACCGTTCGTCCATGCCGCGTACGACGGCCACCAGGAACGCCTCCACCCCCGGCCGCATCGATCGCAGCGGCTCGTACTGGCCGGTGATGCGCGCCCACACGTCGGCGTCCAGCTCCCAGCGGGTGGCTCCCACCGGGCTCGGGTAGTGGGCCAGGACGACCCCGTCCGGGCGCAGCACGAAGAACGCCAAACCCACGGGAATGCCGAGGTCGGCCGGGCCGGTGAGCCGGATCCGGCGGTCGGGAACCAGCTGAAAGCGGCCCAGACTTGTCCCGCCGCGTTCGAACAGCAGCGCGCAGGCTCGGCACGCGCACAGCAGGTGTTCCTGCTGCTCCGCGTACAGGTGGGCGTGCGCGCCCGCCAGGGGAGCACCGCACAGCTCGCACGGCTCGGCGGCCCGCCGTTCCCGGACGACCTTCCTGTTGATCACCCGATCGAGCACGGTCACGTCCTCACCTCCGGTTTTCGCAGCAGCGCGTCCGTCGGGATGAACGTCTTCGTGTCGGCCGGCCCGGAACGGATCCCGTGCAGCGCGAACAGATGCGCCAGCAGCACGTCTCCCGCCAGAACCGTCTGAAGCTCGGGCTCCGCCCGCTCCATGACCCGGGCGAGCGCTTCGCCGTACACCTCGGCGAGCAGGGCGACGGCGTCGAGCGGCGTCTCCGCGGCCGTCGCCTCCAGCTCGGCGAGCAGTTCCTCCAGCACCTCCAGCCGGACGGCGACGGTCCGGTCGTCCAGGCGTTCACCCATGACCGGCCCCGAACATGGGCGAATGGAGCTTCTTCAGCGTGCGGCCCTTGCCGAGATACATGTGCACACCGCAGGGGAGGCACGGGTCGAAACTGCGCACCGCGCGCATGATGTCGACGCCCTTGAAGTCGTCCGGGCCGTTCTCCTCGAAGATCGGCATGCCCTGGACGGCGTCCTCGTACGGCCCCGGCGTGCCGAACTCGTCGCGCGGACTGGCGTTCCACGGCGTGGGCGGGTACGGGTGGTAGTTGGCGATCTTGCCGTCCCGGATGACCAGGTGGTGCGAGAGGATCCCGCGTACCGCCTCGTGGAAGCCGACGCCGATCGCCTCGTCCGGCACCTCGAAGTCCTGGAAGACCTTGGTGTCGCCGCCGCGCACCCGCCCGAGGGCCTGCTCGATGAAGTAGACGGCCATGGCGGCGGCGTACGCCACGAAGTACACCCGGGCCCTGTTCCGCTCGATCGCGTTCGACCAGGGCGGGATCTTCCACTCCAGCGTCGTCTCCGGCAGCTCGTCGCCCTTCGGCAGCGAGATCCGCACCGAGGAACCGGTCGACTTGACGTACGGGGTGTCCACGAGACCGGCCAGCGCCGTGCTGTACAACCGGGCGAACGGGCCGCCGCCGGTGTCCAGCGCCAGGTGGTCGCCGGTGCGCGGATCCAGCCAGCGCGGGCTCATCACCCAGCTGTAGTTGCCCTTGAAGTCACGCTTCTGCGGCGCGGGCAACGTCGTCTGGTTCCACGGGTGCCGCATGTCCACCGGATTGCCGAGCGGATCATGGGTGACGAACGGATCCTCGGCCACCCAGTCGTCGTAGAACGAACTGCCCAGATGGATGCGGATGCCCAGATTGATGTCGATGAGATTGGTCGTGATCAGCTTGCCGTCGACGATCACACCCGGGGTGACGTACATCGCCTTGCCCCACTCGTTCATCGACTCGTAGCGGTAGTCGACGACGTCGGGATCCTGGAACGCCCCCCAGCAGCCCAGCAGAACCCGGCGCCGGCCCACCTCCTCGTAGCCGGGCAGCGCCTCGTAGAAGAAGTTGAAGACGTCGTCGTTCAAGGCGACCGATTTCTTCACGAAATCCACGATGCCGAGCAACCGGGACAGGTAGTCGGTGAACACCGTCGGGGTGGGCATCGTGCCGACGCCGCCCGGATAGACGGCCGACGGGTGCACATGCCTGCCCTCCATCAGGCAGAACATCTCCCGGGTGGTACGGCTGACGCGCAGCGCCTCCTTGTAGATGTCCCCTTCGAACGGATTGAACGCCTCCATGATGTCCGCGATGGTGCGTTTGCCGTGGATGGCGGCGTTCGGCGCCTCGGTGGTCCTGGCTCGTTTCAGCAGGCCCGGGTTGGTGTCCTTGACCATCGCCTCGCAGAAGTCGACGAAGACGAGATTGTCCTGGAAGAGGGTGTGGTCGAACATGTACTCGGCCGCCTCGCCGAGATTGATGATCCATTCGGCGAGTTTGGGGGTCTTGATGCCGTAGGCCATGTTCTGCGCGTACACCGAGCAGGTGGTGTGGTTGTCCCCGCAGATGCCGCAGATCCGGCTGGTGATGAATCCCGCGTCCCGCGGATCCTTGCCCTTCATGAACACCGAGTAGCCACGGAACAGCGAGGACGTGCTGTGGCACTCCACGACCTCCCGGTTCGCGAAGTCGATCTTCGTGTAGATGCCGAGGTTCCCGATGATGCGGGTGATCGGATCCCACGACATCTCGACCAGCTTGCCGACCTCCTCGGTGGCTTCCTGCTCCATGACCATCCCCGTGCTCCTGTCTCTCCTGTTGCTGTCTAAGGACGCCAGTGCGGGTTGAATCCGCTGGTCAGAGCATCACGGTTGTGGCGCCACCGGGGCTCTCTGTTGGCCGTGTGATTGGTGATGCCGCGCATCCGCCGGATGAACGCGCCATACGGCTTGATCAGCATGGTGGACAGGCTGCCGCCCGGCGGCATGTCCATGAACGGCATGAACTTGTCGGGGAAGCCCGGCATCGTGCAGGCGATGCAGATACCGCCCACATTCGGGCAGCCCCCGACCCCGCCCATCCAGCCGCGCTTGGGCACGTTGCAGTTGACCACCGGGCCCCAGCAGCCGACCTTCACCTGGCATTTGGGCGAGTTGTAGTCCCGTGCGAAGTCGCCCTGCTCGTAGTAGGCGCCCCGGTCGCAGCCCTCGTGCACCGTCCGGCCGAACAGCCACTGCGGGCGCAGCATCTCGTCCAGCGGCGGCGGCGGTGCGCTGCCCGCGGCGTGGTAGAGCACCCAGGTCAGGGTCTCCATGAAGTTGTCGGGCTGGACCGGGCATCCGGGCACGTTGACGATCGGCAGTCCACCGGCCGACCGGAAATCCCAGCCCAGGTAGTCGGCGAGGCCCATGCATCCGGTCGGGTTGCCGGCCATGGCGTGGATGCCGCCGTACGTCGCGCAGGTTCCGATGGCCACCACCGCCCACGCCCGCGGGGCCAGCATGTCGATCCAGGTGTTCACCGGCATCGGCTCGCCGGTGACCGGGTCGTTGCCGAACGACGTCCAGTAACCGTCCCCGTTGATCTTCTCGTTGGGGACGGAACCCTCCATGACGAAGATGAAAGGCGCCAGATCCCCCCGCGCGGCCGCCCGGAACGGCGCCAGGAAGTCCTCGCCGCCCACGGTCGGCGAGAGCACCTTGTTGTGCAGGTGCACCTTCGGCAGCCCTGGGACCAGGCCGTTGACCACGTCCTCGATCGCGGGCTGCGAGGCCGCGGTCACCGAGACGGTGTCGCCGTCGCAGCTCATGCCCTCCGAGATCCACAGGATGTGCATCTCGTTGAATCCGGTCATGTCACACCTCCGTCAACTCTGTGCGCGAACGTGATCGCCTCCAGCTCGACCTCGGCTTCGCCCGTCACCTCGATGTCGACGCCGCCACACCGCGCGCAGGCGACCAGCGCCGACGCCTCCACGGCGGGCCCCTGGCCGCCGCAGCCCCGGCAGCGCACCGACAGCGGCTCGATCACCACCTCGACATCGGCGTCCTGGGCCGGCGTCCCGGCAGCCGCCACCCGGAAACCCTGATCGATGATGTCCGGATTGATCTCGTGCCCGCCGACGTGCCCGCCGACGCGGACCCGGACCGCGCTCACCCGCCGGCCATCGGCCCGGTCCAGAACCACCTGAACGATCGCGTCGCACAATCCCGTCTCATGCATCAGCACACTCCACGTCCGCTTGTCGGGCCAGATCTGCCACCAGCCGGACCGCGTCGTCAACGGCGGCGGCAACCGGGGCGGACAGGCCCATACCTTCGTCGATCACCGCGGGCCGGCAGCCCACGATCAGCACCCGCCGCACCCCGCCGCCCAAGTTCCGCAACAGCTCGAGTACGGCCTGCGGATGCATGCCATGCCCGTTCACCGGCACCGGTCCCGCGACGACGGCATCCGCGTCATCGACCTCGAGAACGGCCAGGGTGCCCGGCGGGCCCTCGATGGGCACGGCATCCACCATGATCAAGGTGTCGTGCCGGCCGTTGAGCAGCTCGTACGCCAGATGCACGCCGCGGATGCCGTAATCGACGACGTCGACGCGGGACGGGAGGGCGGACGCGTCAATCCGGTTGACCACCTCGACGCCGAAGCCGTCATCGCCCAGGAAGACGTTGCCGATACCCGCGACGAGAACCCGGCCGCTCATGCCGGTTCTCCGTCGGGCAAGGGTTCTGCCTCGTCCGGGGCGAAGTAGCGGAAACGGCCGTACCACTGGTGCAGGTCGGCGCCGGGGTCGTCCTCCAGGGTTACGGCGAGGTGGTGAGCGCCGTCCACGTCCAGCAGTACGGCTTCGACTCTGGCCGCCCTGCCGTCGAGGAACATGTCCTGGGGGTCGCTTCCGCGGAGGCGGGGGCGAAGGCGTACCCGGCTGCCGCGCCGCACCAGGGTGTCGCCGACCATGACGCTGTTGATCTCCGGAGCGACGGCGGCGTCCGCTTCCGGACTCCACCACGAGACCTGGGCTCCGCGAACCGGATCGCCGGCAGCGGGTTCGCGAGCCGGATCGACGGCCTGGCGCGCGGAAGACGCGGGCACTGGCAGGCGTGTGGTTCCATGCAGGCGTGCCAGCACGTCCGGCGGCATCGCCTCGACCCGGTCGAGGATCGCGGCGGCGCGGGGGTCGGTGGCCCGTGCCTCCCGCTTTTCGGCCTCGGTCAGTGTCAGCGTCCGCAGCGACAGGATCTCGTCGATCTCGGCCGAGTCGTGCAGATCGCCTGGGCTTTCCGGGGCGATCCTCGGGTGGTCGTAGAGCAGGATGGGCGAGGACAGGACCACCTCGCTGTCCTTCTCGGCGCCGGCCAGCACCGGGAAGGTCCGCACGTTCGCGCAGGCGCTCGCGGCGGCCTCCGCTCCCACCGGGGGCTCCAGCAGCGAGACGAAACAGCCGCCAGGCACAGCCAGCAGCACGTGCGAGGCGATCAGCGACGCGCGCAGCGCCTCATCCCGCGAGGCGTCCGGCGTGGCCGTCTGCCCGGTGTTCTCGACATGGACCCGCAGCCTGAACAGGGAGGTATCGCAGGCGACCATCGACAGGGTGAGCGACGCCCGCAGCGGCCACGCCTCCCACCGCAACCGCCCGCCCTCGGCAAGCGGTTCCACGTCCACGCCGCCCGGCATCCGAACCTCGAACCGCTTCTCGCCGGTCAGCAGTTCACCAATGGGCACGTGGACGTCGAACTCGCGGGCGACCGCCTCGTCAAAGCTCAGTGCCGTACCCGCCTGATCGACCGCACGATATGTGCCATCGGGAAGACTTTCCTCCACCGACCTGTGCCGCAGTTGCAGAAACCGCAGCCGGCAGTGAACCAGGACATCCTTCGACGCCCTGACCAGGCACTCGGTCTGCTGCCACCACGACTCGGCCGAACCCGCCACGCCCGCGCGCACGTCGGCCAGCCCGTTCGCCTTCGCCCACGGCTCCGGCAGCAGCACCCCGAACTGCCAGCGCACCCGGTTCTTCACCGAGGAACGCCGGTACGGATACAGCAGGTAGCCCTCGTACAGAATCGCGTCGGCGACCGCCTGGGCACCCTGGAATCCAGGGACCGCGTCGATGCGTTCGACAGCCACGACCGCCCCTTTCTCCCGCGCGCGTACCGGTCCTCACCACGCTCGCGAGCCGCGGCGCTCTTCCTGATATAACGACGCGGTCACGGCGGGCGTAAGTGGAATTCGTCCCTAGGTGACGGCCGCATTTAGTTCCGGTCGCGTCAGGTAGATCCAGCCTCTCGGCACGCGTACACGCGTGGGCGCAGGAATTTCACCGGGTCACCACGCGACGTCAGCGGCCCCTCGGTCCAGGTCAGCCCATCAAGATTTACCCTGGCCTTTAGGCTCGCGCTCGGCCGGCGGAACCAGTGGCGGTGCCCTCGGATGAACCAGCCTTTGGGTCGATGTGCCGGGCGCCTGAGCATGCCTAGCCTTTGGCCCGTGCATCTCATCACGCGTGCCGGGCCACGCTCACGGATCATCGGGCGGCTGAGTCCGAGGCGCCTGGATGGGCTGGCCGCGCTCGGGTGCGGGGTCGTTGCGTTCGCGCTACTCGATCCCGGTATCGGAATCGGGCGGCGGATAGCGGGGGTGGCCGTGCTGGTGCTGCCGATCGCATGGCGACGCTGGCGGCCGGTCGTCGCCTTCGCGATCGCGGTGGCCGGGCTGGCTGCGGTTGAGCTGGCCGCGCGCGAGATGCTCGCATTGGGGTTCGTGTCGGTGGCATGCGTGCTGTACACGGTGGCGGCCATGTGCCGTACGCGCACCGCCTTCGTCGCCCTGGGAGTGGCACTGGCCGCCGCGGTGGCGAGCGGGATTCCTGCCTTCCCGCGCCTGGTCGGGGCTCCGGTGATGTCAGTGCTGCTGTTCACCACCGTGTGGAGCGTCGGGTACGCCGTGGGCGCACATCGCCGCCATCTTGCGCAGGCGCTGCGTCATCAGGCCGTTCTAGCCAGGCAGCGAGTGATGGCCGAGCGGATGCGCATCGCCCGCGAACTGCACGATGTGGTCGCGCACGGCATGAGCGTGGTCACCGTGCAGGCAGGCTTGGCCGCTCTGGTACTCGACGACAGGCCGCAGGAGACACGTGACGCGCTCACGGCCATCGAGACCACGAGCCGCCAGTGCCTGGCCGAGATGCGGAGGCTCCTGGGCGTGCTACGCGTGGAAGACCAGGGCGATCCACCGGGAACGGCGCCCGCCCCAGGGCTGGCCGACCTCGACCGGCTCCTGGCACAGAGCGCCGGGGCAGGCGTCCGGGTAGATCTTTCTGTCACCGGCCGACGCCATGCGCTGCCCGCAGGGATCGACCTGGCGGCCTATCGGATCGTCCAGGAGGCGCTGACCAACGTGGTCAAACACGCGGCCACCGATTCGGCGAGGGTGAACGTGCACTACAGAGCCGACGAGGTGGCCATCGAGATCACCGATGACGGCCAGGGCGGCCGGGCGGCCAGGCCGCACCGGGGTCACGGGCTGGCCGGAATGCGGGAGCGCGTACACCTGTACGACGGCACATTCGATGCGGCACCCCGCCCCGAAGGTGGTTTCCGCGTCAGCGCCACCCTGCCCATCCCTTCCACGGAGCACCTGGGATGACCGTCCGAGTAGTGGTCGCCGACGACGAGACCCTGCTGCGGGCGGGACTGTGCGGCATCATCGGCACCGCCCCGGACCTGACTGTCGTCGGCGAGGCCGCGAACGGCCTGGAGGCAGTGCGTCTCGTACGCACACGAGCACCACACGTGGTGCTCATGGACATCAGGATGCCCGATTTGGACGGCCTGGAAGCCACCCGCCTGATCACCGCCTCCAGCGACGCCAAAGTGGTCATTTTGACCACCTTCGACCTGGACGAGTACGTCTACGTGGCGCTGCGCGGCGGCGCCAGCGGTTTCCTGGTCAAGGACACCCCCGCGCAGGACCTGCTGACGGCGATCCGGGTCGTGGCAGCCGGCCAGGCACTACTGTCTCCCAGCGTCACCCGACGATTGATCACGAAGTTCGCCCAGCGCGACCACTCCGCACTTCCGCACGACATCACCGAACGCGAGCGGCAGGTACTCACTCTCATCGCCGAGGGCTTGACCAACAGCGAGATCGCCGAGCGGCTGCACATCGGCCCAGGCACGGCCAAAACCCACGTCAGACACCTGCTGGCCAAACTCGACGCCCGCGACCGCGTCCACCTAGTGATCATCGCCTACCGCAGCGGCCTGGTACCGCTGAGCTGATCCCGACATCAGCCGAAAGGCTGAGCCAGACGGCACCGGATGAGCCCATGGGCAGACGATCAACGACCACAGCCGTCGGCACTCTGGAGGCGTTGCGATCCATCACCGAAGGAGCCTCTGTGATCTTCTCGCGAACAACGTTCGCCGTCATCCTCTCCCTCGCCTCACCAACCGCAGCGACCGGCGCACCCGCCCAGGAGGCAACGCCCGTGACCACACCGGTCACCCTGGCCGCAGCCCAGCCCACCTCGGCACCCCGGCTGACCCTGCCCGCGCCGACGGGCCCTCATCCGCTCGGCACCATCTCCATGCACCTGGTCGATCACACACGCAAGGACCCACTGTCAGGCGGCCGCGCCCGCGAACTGATGATCAGCCTGACCTACCCCGCCAGCAAAACCACCGGATACCCAACCGCACCCTGGCTCACCCCCAAGGCCGCCGCCCAGTACCTACGCCAACAGGGCTTACCACCCAACGCCGTACAACTGCCCCGCACTCACGCCCACGAAGGCGCCCCCGCCGACCGCCGACGGGGCCAACTACCGGTGGTGCTGTACTCACCGGGCAACGACTCCTTCCGCTCGGCCAACACCGTGGTAGTCGAGGAACTGGCCAGCCGCGGCTACGCGGTAGTCACCATCGACCACACCCACGACGGCACAGTCGAATTCCCCGACGGCCAAGTGGTAACCCCAACTCCCGACAGCCACGGCACACTGATCTACCAGCAACGCATCGCCGACACCCATTTCGTCCTCAACCAACTCGCACTACTGCAGCGGGGCACCAACCCCGACGCCGAACACCGCAAACTCCCCACAGGCCTACGCGGCCTACTCGACCTACAACGAATCGGCATGTTCGGCTACTCAGCAGGCGGCGCCACGGTCGCCTCCGCCATGTTCGAGAACCCCAAGATTAAGGCGGGGCTGGCCATGGACGGCCCAGTGGCGGGACCCGTCGTAAACAGCGGCCTGACACGGCCGTACATGCTGATGACCGCCACCAAGGCGGTACGCGAGCGGGACCCTGACCTGGCCAGATTCTGGTCGAACCTCAAGGGCTGGAAGCTCAACATCAAAACGACGGGCGTCGAGCACGCCTCCTACAGCGACCTGGAAGTGATCGTCCCACAACTAGCCTCACTACTGAACTGGACACCCGCTCAGCTCGCCGAGCAGATCGGAACGCTCGACCCCACGCGGGCTGAAGCCGTTCAGCGAACCTACCCGCTGGCCTTCTTCGATCTACACCTACGCGGCAAAGGCCACCTGCTGAACAGACCATCGCCAAAGTTCCCCGAGGTCACCTTCATCCCCTAACGGCCAACCTTGGTGGCAAATGGTGGGCAAACAACCACCGAACTGGTGGCCCTCTCACCCCATACGGTTCTGGTCTTGCCCTTCGTGATCATCCCGGAGCGGGAGCGCCCCCGCCGGAGTCATGCTCTTTCTACGTCCGCGCACGATCAGCCAGAGGATCCACGCTTGGAGTAGTCCGGCGGCGGGGAACAGGAAACGAGAGATCTCTGGGGCGGGGAGCGGGAGCAAGAGCAAGATCTGAGAGGCCGGAGAGGTGACCGCGAACAGCCATATCGCCTCCAGGCCTTGGCTCCCTGGCTGGCGCGTGCTGATCTCGACGTAGATGGTCACGCCGACAACGATCAGCGCATAGGGTCCGGCGATGGCCAGGGCGAAGCGCCCCCGGTCGTATCGGGAGATATAGCGAATCATGGTCCGTACTGGTCGCATGATTCCGAGCCTGGTGTGCTTAGGGTGCGACGTCTTGAGTACCGATACTCAGATGAAGGCTCACGCTGAGGGCGGCGGCGCGGTGCCGGAGTCGGTGGGTGCGCCGTCGCCTTGATGCTCGTGTACGGGCTCCGCCGTGGCGAGGCGCTCGGACTGCGCTGGATGGACGTTCCGATCGGCCAGACACCCAGGTACTCATCGACCAGCACGAACCGTTCAGCACTGTGGTCCACGATCGACTCGGTCTCACCCCCACGAGATACCCGGTAGCCACTACCTGATGCTGAGCCGCCCCGCCGACCGCCTGGAATTCTTTCGCGGAGCCTGATCGGGCTAATGGCGGGTGCGGCCCACGTAATTACCGACGATGAGACCGGCCAGCATTTCGGTGTTCAGCGCTTCCACGGCGTGGCGCCTTTCGTTGTCGATCCCCGAACGGGATCGCCTGGATGAACACCTCACCGCCGGCCGGTCTCAGCTGTCAGAACTTAAGATTCCAGGTGTCCAGGTACCCGAAGTTGTCGGGCCAGAGATCCTGGACGTCGAGCCGCCAGTTCCCGTTCCTGGCGGTCTCGTTCACGTTGACGTTGAGCGTGGCCGAGATCGCCTCAGGCGAGGCGTTGGGGGTGGAGACGGGCGGCCCCTCGGTCCGCAGCCGGTAGCGGGTGCCGTCCGGGGCGACCAGGTCGATGCGAATGTCGTCTGGACGGGTGTGGAAAACGGTGTACGACACGTGGAGCGGCTGGACATAGCCGACTCCGGCGCACCCCGTCACGTTGATCGGGGACATGGTGCCCGGACCGACGTCCGGGATCGTGATGTTGTTGGCGTTAGTGCCGGACAGGACGCAGGTGGACAGCGGCTGCGCCTGCCATGAAGTGTGGAGGAGGTCGCCGGTCGTCTGCACCACGGGATCGGTTTCCGCCGGGATCGGCGGCTGCGGGTCGTAGGGCTCATCCGGTTCGCCGATGGAGCCCCTGTGCGAGTTGTGCTTGAGAGCGAGCGCGATCGCACTGGGGGTGGCGTTCGGGTGAGTCACCAGCAGGCGCGCGACGGCCCCGGACACGTGCGGCGCGGCCATCGACGTGCCGCTGATGGTGTTGGTGGCGGTGTTGCTGCCGATCCAGGCCGACTTCACGTCCACGCCGGGGGCGTTGATGTCGACACCGTTCCCGAAGTTCGAGAAGTGCGCGCGGAGGTCGTCTTTGTCGCTCGCGGCGACGGTGATGGCTTCGGCCACGCGCGCGGGCGAGTAACCGTTCTCATTGCACAGTAAACCGCCACCGTTGACGTTACATCCGAGGTTCCCCGCCGCGACGACGAAGGGCAGGCCGGAAGCCACCGCGCCGCGGACCGCCTCGTCCATCGACTGGCTCGCGGGACCGCCCAGGCTCATGTTCACGACGGCGGGTCTGATGGCGTTCGCGGTTACCCAGTCGATGCCGGCGAGGACACCTTCATACGTCCCCGCGCCCTCGCAGTCCAGCACGCGGATGCCTACGACCGACGCGTTCTTGGCGACCCCGTAGGTGGCTCCTGCGATCGTTGCGGCGACGTGCGTACCGTGCCCGTGACAGTCGTTGCCGTTCCTGCCATCCCCGACGAAGTCCTGCGGGGTGGTCGCGCGGCCACCGAACTCGGCATGAGTTACCCGGATGCCGGTGTCGAGGACATACGAGCGGACTCCGGATCCGGTGTACCCGCTGACGTAGTTGTACTTGGAGTCGCGGGTCTTGCTTCTCTTGTCGATCCGGTCGAGACCCCAGGGCGGGTTCTGCTGGACGATCTCGGTTTCGGGACCGGCGGCTATGCTGATCTTTCTGTTCTGCTCGACGTAGGAGACCGCGGGATCGGCGGCGAGGCGCTCGGCGTCCGCCTCGGACATGGTGACGGAGAAACCCTGGAGAGCATGGCCGTACGTGCGCGCGACCTGCCCGCCGTACTGGCTCGCCAGGCTTTCCCCTACCGCCCGGACACCGGCACCGCCCCGCTCAAGATCCTTGAGCACGACGATGTAGCTTCCTTCGATGGTGCCCGGTGCGCCTGCGTTGAGCACCTCACCGCCGACTGCCAGCGCAGCCGACGGCATGGATAACAACCCCAGGAGCGGGGAAACCGCCACGACACCGGCAGCCACCGCCCGGAGTCCGCTCCTTTTCGTTAGCCGCATAACGGACTTTCCGTATTGTGCTATCCATTGAACATAATTCATGGCGACGTCGCCGGTCGCGGCGTGGCTGGGGCCGGACATGGCGCCGACCGATGCCGCCGACGCGACGGCGAGCATCGGCAGGCTCAGTAGATTGTTCTTGACGGTACGCATCGTGTGCCCTAGAGCCGGATTCCGTGATCTACCTGCGGTCTAGCGTTAGAGGCCCACCTCCGACGCATGTCGAACCGCCCCTCAGAGCCCCCTCAGCTTTGCTTCTTCCGTTCTAGTGGTCGTCGCAACACCCCACAGGAGATGCGATGGACTTCGAGATCCGGGAGGGCCTCGCCGCCGTCGCCACCGAGTTGAACTCCAGACCACGAAAGACGCTTGGCTGGGATACCCCAGCCAAGCGTCTCGCTATGCTCCTTGCCGCGAACGCCTGATCAGTTGTTGCGAGGCTCGGGCCGTTGCAGCTTGCTTCCTGACAAGGTGCCCCGGATGTGAGGAACCCTGCCATGGGTGCCGGAACGCCGTGGTGCGGTGGCGCTAGGACCGGACATAGACGCTGGCCGCAGTGAAGGGAACCAGCTCTGGAGGGAGTCTTCGGTGTTCTAGCTGTCCAAGGTGAGCTGCAGGGTAACGGTGGTGCCGCCACGCTGGACGGTCACCGGATAGGTGGTGCCGGCCCGCTTTTGGTCCAGAAACGTGTCCAGATCGTTGACGGTCGGGGTTGGAGTTCCCGCAATGCCGGTAATGACGTCACCTGGTTGCAGCCCCGATACGTCGGCCTTGCTGCCGGGGTCGACGGAGATTACGCGGACGCCGCCGCCCGGGGGGCTGGTGTTCCTGAGGTTGGCCGCCACAACAGCCTGGACGCCGGGCTTGAAGTTCACGGTGAGCGGCTGGGTGTCGCCGTCGAGGGTGAAGGTGCCGCTGAACTGGCCGCCTGCCAGTGGCACGTTGGCGTTGGCGTCAGCGACCACCTCTACATCGTAGGGATAGAGGAAGTCCCACGTGTTGACATTGAACGTGCCGGTGGCTGACTTGCCGTCGGGAGCGATGGTGACCGGGCAGGCCCAGCTGCAGCGCAGGTTCAGGGCGGTGATGCGGGTGTAGGGCGGAGCTTGGACGGTCACTGTGCTCTGGTGGTAGCGGCGCTTGCCGTCCGGCGGATAGGTGACGGTTTGCGGAGGGCCGGGCACGTCCAGATCGGGGACGTTCTGCTGCGGAGGCAGAGACCGGGCCTGCTGTGCGATCAAGGTCGCTGAACTCTCGGCGGCGGAGACGCCTCCGGCTGTAAGCAGGGCGGCGCCCACCGCGAGCAAAATGCACACCCGCACGCTCCTGCGGACTATCCCGGAGCCTACCCCGCAAGGTGCATCAACTGATTGTGTAAGCATGATTACAAAGAGTAGATGGATGGGGGTATGGCAGCGGGTAGGCAGGGCCGCCGCAGAGCAGATTTCGATCAGCTCACATAAGAGCTACTCGGGCAGGACAACTTCCGAGATTGCGCAGCAGCACCACGGATGATCTTCCCTCACCACGGCGCTCCAACGGCGGCTGGCCGACAATGGTTCGGCTCAAAGCATCAAGATCGAGCCCTGGCCGGTTCTTCCCGTATCTCGGCTGGACCCGAACACCAGACGCTCGGCTGGGGTATCCCAGCCGAGCGTCTCGCTATGGTACTTGCTGCCAACAACTGATCAGTTTGTTGCGACGGCCCTCGAGTGCACCCTTGGACAGGAAGGGGCTTGTGACGGGTCGGCCCGTTGCTCAAAGGACACGTCCGCTGTCGTCAACAGCTGTACCTTGAAGCTGTACGGACATGAAAAGAGGCCAGTCCCGAGATGGGATATGGCCTCTGACCTGCGGTGGGGCTACCAGGACTTGAACCTGGGACCTCTTCCTTATCAGGGAAGCGCTCTAACCGTCTGAGCTATAGCCCCCAGCCACGCTCAAAACCCGTAGGTCTTGGCTGGACGAGGAAAAGCTTACCGTGTCCGAGGGGTTCCTCGCACCGTCGTTCCCGTACGGCCACGCTCGGCCGGTGGCCGTACAGGAACGAAGGTCACTCGGCTTCGCTGAAGGTGACTTCGACGCCGCCGACCAGGTCGGCGGAGAGGTTGTAGATGACGGCGCCCAGCGTGGCCAGGGCTGTGATCAGAACCACGTTGATCGCGCCAAGCAGGGCCGTGTAGCCCAGGATGCGCACCGGCTCGAACCAGCTGGCCACGTCGAAGGACGGCGTCGCGCCCTCGCCGACGGTCAGCTGGTTGACGGCTTTGACGATCTCGTCGAAGACGCCCATGGCGGACAGCACGCCGTACAGCACGGCGACCGCGACGAACAGGACTACGAAGCAGACCAGGGAGACGACGAAGCTGAACTTCATCGCGGACCAGGGTTCTACCCGGCGGAGGACGAGGTGGGCCTTCCGGGGGGCGCGGATGGCCGGTTTCCGGTCTTCTGCCGGTTGGGTTTTGAGCATCGGCCGGTCGGCCGGTGTGGTCAGGTCGGCGGCCGTGCCGACGGACGGGACGGCGGGGGGGCGCGGGTTGGTTTCGTTCAGGTCGGGCGCGGCGGGCGACCACGGCTTCGGGTCCGGGCCCGATGTGCGGATGCGAACCGTGGAGTCGTCCGGCTTCGGCTCCTCGGCGGGACGAGACTCCGGCCCCTCGTCTTCGATCCGCTCGGACACCCCGTCACGCATCGAGAAAGTCATCGGCTTGGCGGCCGAGCCCTTCTTTGTTCTGGCGCTGGCGCTCCCCGAGTTCGTCATTCCTCGTCTCCTGCCCCATTCTCCACTGTCTCCAAAGCTTCGGCTGCCGCCAAGGTTTCGGCATTCCGGGCGAGGGCCACGACGCTGTCGCCTTCGGCAAGATTCATCAGCCGAACCCCCATGGTCTGGCGTCCGGACTGCTTGATCTCGCCGGCGCTGGTACGGATCACTCCACCGGCTGAGGTGATCGCGAAGACTTCGTCTTCGGGTCTCACCATGACCGCTCCAACCAGCTTGCCACGGGCGCTCACGATTTTCGCGGTCAGCACGCCCTTGCCGCCCCGACCTTGAAGCGGATAGTGGTCGACCGGGGTCCGCTTCGCATACCCACCCTCGGTCGCGATAAGCACGTCGTCGCCGTGGCTCATCACATTCATGGCGAGCAGTTCGTCCCCGTCGATGAACCGCATGCCGATGACACCGCTGGTGGCGCGGCCCATGGGGCGCAGCGCCTCGTCGGAGGCGGTGAAGCGGATCGACTGCGCGCCCTTGGAGACGAGCAGCAGATCATCCTCCTCGGAGATGAGTCTGGCGGCGATCACCTCGTCATCTTCGCGCAGGTTGATCGCGATCAGGCCACCAGAGCGCGGCGAGTCGTATTCGGAAAGTCTGGTCTTCTTGACCAGGCCGCTGCGGGTGGCCAGCACGAGGTAGGGAGCGACCTCGTAGTCGCGGAGGTCGAGGATCTCCGCGACGTGCTCGTCGGGCTGCATGGCGAGCAGGTTGGCCAGGTGCTGCCCGCGCGCGTCGCGGCCGGAATCGGGCAGCTCATACGCCTTGACCCGATACACCCGGCCCTTGTTGGTGAAGGCCAGCAGCCAGTGGTGGGTGGTGGTGACGAAGAAGTGCTCGACGATGTCGTCCTGGCGCAGCTGGGCGCCGCGGACACCCTTGCCGCCGCGCTTCTGCGCCCGGTAGAGGTCGGTGTTGGTGCGCTTGGCATACCCACCGCGGGTGATCGTGACGACCATGTCCTCTTCGGCGATCAGGTCCTCGATGGACATGTCGCCCTCGTAGGCGATGATCTCGGTCTTCCGGTCGTCGCCATACCGCGTGATGATCTCGCCGAGTTCGTCGGCCACGATGCTGCGCTGGCGGCTGGGGGAGGCGAGGATGTCCCGGTAGTCGATGATCTGCGCCATCAGGTTCTCGTACTCATCCTGGATCTGCTGGCGTTCCAGGGCGGCGAGCTTGCGCAGCTGCATGTCCAGGATGGCCTGGGCCTGGATCTCGTCGATCTCCAGCATGCTCATCAGGCCCTGCTGGGCGGCCGAGGCCGAGGGCGACTGGCGGATGAGCGCGATCACTTCGTCGAGCCGGTCCAGGGCCTTGAGCAGGGCCCGCAGGATGTGCGCGCGCTCCTCGGCCTTGCGCAGCAGGAAGCGGGTGCGCCGGACGACGACTTCGATCTGGTGGCCGATGTAGTACTTGACGAACTGGTCCAGGCGGAGCGTGCGCGGCACGCCGTCGACCAGGGCCAGCATGTTGGCGCCGAAGGTGGTCTGCAGCTGGGTGTGCTTGTACAGGTTGTTGAGCACGACCTTGGCGACCGCGTCGCGCTTGAGCACGACGACGAGGCGCTGGCCGACCCGGGAGGAGGATTCGTCCCGGACGTCGGCGATGCCGGTGACCTTGCCCTCTTTGACGAGCTCGGCGATGGACAGCGCGAGGTTGTCGGGGTTGACCTGGTACGGCAGCTCGGTGATGACCAGGCACTGCCGCGCCTTGTTGTCCTCCTCGACCTCCACCACGGCCCGCATGGTGATCGACCCGCGCCCGGTCCGGTACGCCTCGTCGATGCCGCGCTTGCCGACGATCAACGCGCCGGTGGGGAAGTCGGGGCCCTTGACCCGGGCGATGAGGGCTTCGAGCAGCTCCTCCTCGGTGGCGTCCGGGTGCTGGAGCGCCCACTGCACGGCCGCGCCGACCTCGCGCAGGTTGTGCGGCGGGATGTTGGTGGCCATCCCGACCGCGATCCCGGCCGAGCCGTTGACCAGCAGGTTCGGGAACCGCGACGGCAGCACGACGGGCTCCTGGGAGCGGCCGTCGTAGTTGGGCTGGAAGTCGACGGTCTCCTTGTCGATGTCCCGGAGCATCTCCATGGCGATCGGCGCGAGCTTGCACTCGGTGTATCGCATGGCGGCGGGCATGTCGTTGCCCGGAGAGCCGAAGTTGCCCTGGCCGTCGACCAGCGGGTAGCGCAGCGACCAGGGCTGCGCGAGCCGTACCAGAGTGTCGTAGATCGAGGTGTCGCCGTGGGGGTGGTAGGAGCCCATGACGTCGCCGACGACCCGGGAGCACTTGAAGTAGCCGCGGTCGGGGCGGTAACCGCCGTCGAACATCGCGTACAGCACCCGCCGGTGCACGGGCTTGAGCCCGTCCCGCACGTCCGGCAGCGCGCGCGACACGATGACCGACATCGCGTAGTCCATGTAGCTGCGCTGCATCTCGGACTGGATGTCCACCGGCTCGATACGATCGGCCGGCGGGCCCGGAGGCAGGTTCACTTCCGTCACGTCAATCCTTTTCTGCTCTGTACGGCAGGCCGATTACACATCGAGGAATCGCACGTCGCGCGCGTTCCTGATGATGAACTCGCGGCGCGGCGCGACCTCCTCGCCCATCAGGACGCTGAACATCTCGTCGGCCTGGGCCGCGTCGTCCAGGGTGACCTGCAGCAGCAGCCGGGTGTCCGGGTTCATCGTGGTTTCCCACAGCTGGTTGGCGTTCATCTCGCCGAGACCCTTGAAGCGCTGCACGTTGTCGCGCGGCCGCGGGTCGGGCTTGCCGGCGTCGATCCCGGCCTGAATGACGGCGTCCCGCTCCCGGTCGGAGTACGCATACGACGCGTCCTCCCCCTTACGGTCCCACTTGATCTTGTACAGCGGGGGCTGGGACAGGTACACATGCCCTGCCTCGATCAGCGGGCGCATGAAACGGAACAGCAGCGTCATCAGCAGCGTGGTGATGTGCTGGCCGTCGACGTCGGCGTCGGCCATCAGGATCAGCTTGTGGTAGCGCAGCTTGGACAGGTCGAACTCGTCGTGCACGCCGGTGCCGAGCGCGGTGATCAGCGACTGGACCTCGGTGTTCTTGAGGACCTTGTCGATCCGCGCCTTCTCCACGTTGAGGATCTTGCCGCGGATCGGCAGGATCGCCTGGAACCGCGAGTCGCGGCCGCCCTTGGCGGAGCCGCCGGCCGAGTTGCCCTCGACGATGAACAGTTCGCAGCGCTCGGGCTCGCTCCACTGGCAGTCGGCCAGCTTGCCGGGCAGTCCTGAGCCGCTCTCCAGCAACGACTTGCGCCGGGTCAGGTCGCGCGCCTGGCGGGCCGCGATCCGGGCCCGGGAGGCCTGCAGCGACTTGTTGATGATCTCCTTGGCCTCGCCGGGGTTGCGCTCGAACCAGTCCCGCAGGTGATCGTTGCAGGCCTTCTGGACGAACGACTTGGCCTCGGTGTTGCCCAGCTTGGTCTTGGTCTGGCCCTCGAACTGCGGTTCCGCCAGCTTGACCGAGATGATCGCGGTGAGGCCCTCGCGCACGTCGTCGCCGGTGAGGTTGTCGTCCTTGCCCTCTTTGAGGAACTTCTGCTCGCGCGCGTACCGATTGACGATCGTGGTCAGCGCGGCCCGGAAGCCCTCTTCGTGGGTCCCGCCCTCAGCGGTGTTGATCGTGTTGGCGAAGGTGTAGACCGACTCCGAGTACGACCCGTTCCACTGCATGGCGATCTCGGCGGAGATGCCGTCGCCGTGCTCCTCGAAGTCGATGATCGAGTTGTGGACGGTCTCCTTCTTCGAGTTCAGGTGCGCCACGAAGTCGGACAGGCCGCCCTGGTAGCAGTACTCAACCTGGACCGGCTCCTCCACGTAGTGATCGGGGCGCTCGTCCCTCATGATGATCGTGAGGCCCTTGTTGAGGAAGGCCATCTCCTGGAACCGGCGGCTGAGCGTCTCGAAGTTCCAGGTGGTCGTCTCGAAGATGCCCTCGTCAGGCCAGAACGTGATCGTGGTGCCGGTCTCGTCGGTCGGCTCGCCCTTGATCACATCCGTGGTCGGCTTCGACCCGATGTACGACTGCCGCCAGTGGAACCCGTCTCGCTTGATCTCCGCTTCCAGGCGGCTGGACAGCGCGTTCACCACCGAGACGCCCACCCCGTGCAGGCCGCCCGACACCGCATACGACTGGCCGTCGAACTTGCCGCCGGCGTGCAGCACGGTGAGCACGATCTCCAGGGTCGGCTTCTTCTCCACCGGGTGCATCGCCACCGGGATGCCCCGGCCGTTGTCCACAACCCGGACAGCGCCGTCGGCGAGCAGCGTGACCTCGATGTTGTCGCAGACGCCCGCCAGGGCTTCGTCGACCGAGTTGTCCACAACCTCGTAGACGAGGTGGTGCAGGCCGCGCTCGCCGGTCGAGCCGATGTACATACCCGGGCGCTTGCGGACCGCCTCCAGGCCTTCGAGAACGGTGATAGAGCTTGCGTCGTAGGACAAGTGTGAAATCCTCCTGCCGCGGACACGCGGCAGGAGACATCCGAGGATGGCTACCCTGCCGTGCCCGTCACCGTCGTGAGTGCCCCGATGCGCTCACCCAGGGGAGTCGGCTCGTCAGGCCGGGGTGACACGCAAACGGACGTGTCCTTAAGTCCACTTTCATTCTACCGGTCTTCGGGACCTGAGGTGGCATTGACGGGCGCTGTGATGCCCGCTAATGCGATGATCTTGTTTTTAATGTCAACCCCGCGAGACAGGGGTCTCTCGCCCCAGGCGCGATTTCGGGCCACCGCGAGACTTTTTCACAGCTCACTTTCGATCGTGTACGGACCTGCGTCAGCCTTTATCCGTAGGTGTCCCCTGGCCCCTTGCTCCCGTGAACGCGCAGGCCACCGGGACGGACGCCGGTGTTGGGCCCGTGCACTTTGACCCGGCGGACCGTGCCGTCGCCTAACTCCTCGTTCAGTCGTCTGACCAGGGACGCCGCCAGCAGACGCACCTGGGTCGCCCAGGCGGTGGAGTCGGCGGCGACCAGCAGTTCGCCGTCCTCGAAAGTCTCCGGCTTGGTGTGCGAGGCGAGTTCGGGGCCGACGATCTCCCGCCAGCGGCCGAACACCCCGCCGACGGCGACCGACTGCTCCCAGCCGCGCTCGGCCAGCAGGTCGCGGATCGCGCCGCCAAACAGCTGGGGATCGGCGGAGTCGCGCCGCGCGCCGTTCTTGCGGCGGCGTGGTTCGCTGCGCGGCAGCTGGCCGCGGCGCTGCGCGTCGGCCTTGGCCTGGGCGAGTTTCTCCCTGGCCAGGGCGGCGCCCTTGGCCGCCGAGTTCTGCGGGGACTGGCCACCCGAGCCGAGGGGTTCAGACACGGGTCACGCTCCCTTCTGTCACGTCGAAACGCACGCCGATGAGCTCGCCGGGCACGTCGGCGGGGACGGCGGCGGTGATCAGGACCTGCTCCGCCGGGGCGACCATCTCGGCCAGCCTGCGGCGCCGCTGGGTGTCGAGTTCGGCGAACACGTCGTCCAGGATCAGCACGGGGTCGCCGCCGTCGGCGCGGAGCAGGTCGTAGGCGGCCAGGCGGAGGGCCAGCGCGAACGACCAGGATTCGCCGTGGCTGGCGTAGCCGCGGGCGGGCAGCTCGCCGAGGCGGAGCTGGAGGTCGTCGCGGTGCGGGCCGACGAGGGTGATGCCGCGCTCGAGCTCGGACTTGCGGGCCTCGGCGAGGGCGGCGAGCAGCTGGCCCGCCAGGTCGTCGCGGGTTGTCCCCAGGGCTGTGGACGAATATTCGAGCTGGGCGGCGTCGGAGGCCGGGGCGAGGGTGGCGTAGGCCTTCGCGGCGAGCGGGCGCAGCTCGTCCACAAGGTCGAGGCGGGCCGCCAGCAGCTCCGCGCCGTGGCGGACGAGATGGCTGTCCCAGACCTCCAGCGTGCTCTGGACGTCACCGGCGCCCGCTTCCGCGAATCCGCTCTCCTCGTCCTGCCTGCGGGCGCTACGACGCCTTCCAGGGCGCGCCAGCACCCCCGTGCGGAGCAGGGCGTTGCGCTGCTTGAGCACGCGGTCGTAGTCGGCCCTGACCCCGGCGAACCGGGGATGGCGGGCGACCAGCAGATCGTCCATGAACCTGCGCCGCTCGGCGGGGTCGCCCTTCACCAGGGCGAGGTCCTCGGGGGCGAACAGGACCGTTCTGAGCAGCCCCAGGGCATCCCGGGCGCGGGAGAGGGGGGAACGGTTGATCCGGGCCCGGTTGGCCTTGCCGGGGTTGAGCTCCAGCTCGATCAGCGCGCGGCGGTCGTCTTTGACGATCATCGAGCGGATCACCGCCCGGGCGGCGCCGTGCCGGACCAGGGGGGCGTCGGTGGCCACCCGGTGGCTGGCGTGGCTGGCCACGTAGCCGAGTGCTTCGACGAGGTTCGTCTTGCCCTGCCCGTTCGGGCCGACGAACGCGGTCACGCCTGGGTCGAGCGCGAGCTCCACCCCGGGATAGGACCGGAAGTCGGTGAGCGAGAGATGGGCGACGTGCATGCCGCAACGCTAGCGGTCCCCACCGACATCTTGAGCGCGCTTGCCGCTGCCGCTCAGTTCTCGGCTTCCACCGGGGGCACGGTGTCCGCGCCGGGGGCGTCGGCGCCCAGTCCGGTCTGGCCGTCCACCGCGTTCACCGCATGCCCGCCGAACTGGTTGCGCAGCGCCGCGATCATCTTCATCGCGGGCGAATCCTCCTGCCGGGAGGCGAACCTGGCGAACAGCGCGGCGGTGATCACCGGCAGCGGGACCGCGTGATCCACAGCCGCCTGCACCGTCCACCGGCCCTCGCCCGAGTCCTGTGCATAACCTTTCAGCTCCGACAGTTCCGGGTCTTCCTTGAGCGCCCGTACGAGCAGGTCCAGCAGCCAGGAGCGGATCACCGTGCCGTGCCGCCAGCTGGCGAAGGCGCCCGGCACGTCGGTGACGATGTCGGTGGCCTCCAGCAGCTCCCAGCCTTCGGCGAAGGCCTGCATCATGCCGTACTCGATGCCGTTGTGGACCATCTTGGCGAAGTGGCCCGCGCCGATCCCGCCCGCGTGGACGAAACCGTCCGCGCCCACCGGCTTGAGCGTCTCGAAGATCGGCCGCAACCGCTGGATGTCCTCGGCCGTGCCGCCCGCCATCAGCGCGTAGCCGTTCTCCAGGCCCCAGACGCCCCCGCTGACGCCGACGTCCACGAAGCCGATGTTCCGCGTGGCCAGTTCGGCGCCGTGCTTCTGGTCGTCCACATAGTGGGAGTTGCCGCCGTCGATGATGACGTCCCCGGGGGCGAGCAGCTCGCTCAGGTGGTTGATCGTCGCCCGGGTGGGGTCACCGGCCGGGACCATGATCCAGACCGCCCTGGGCGCCGCCAGCCGCTCCACGAGCTCCTTCAGGCTCCCGACGTCGCTGATCTTCGGATCGCGGTCGTAGCCGACCACGTCATGGCCGCCGCGGCGGAGCCGCTCGGCCATGTTGCCGCCCATTTTCCCGAGCCCGATCAGGCCGATCTGCATCGAGGCCACCCCCTCTTGGTTCATCGTGAGCGCCCTACCCGGCACGGGGGTAGATCATACGGTCCCTCCGTAAACGTCTGAGGGCCGCGTCAGCTGCTCAAGCGGATGGGCATGATCAGGTAGCGGTAGTCCGCGATGGCTTTTTCATCCACAGGTTTTCCACCGGTGAGGATGGCGGGCTTCGTGGAGGTCGTGAAGTTCAGCCGGGCCACGTCCGAGTCGATCGCACCCAGGCCCTCCAGCAGGAACTGGTGGTTGAAGGCGATGTTGATGTCGTCGCCCTCGAACTCCACCGGCAGGACCTCCACCGCCTGGGCCTCGTCGCCGCTGCCGGCCTCCAGGACCACTTCGGTGCCGCGGAAGGCGAGCCGGACCGGTGTGTTGCGCTCGGCGACCAGGGCCACCCGCTTGACCGCCTCCACGAAGGAGCTGGTCGCGATGTCGGCGTGGGCGGAGAACTCGGTGGGCAGCAGCGAGCGGTACTTGGGGAATTCGGGGTCGAGCAGGCGGGTGGTGGTGCGGCGGCCGGAGCTGGAGAAGCCGATCATACCCTCGCCGGTGCCGCCGACCGAGCTGAGCGCGATCTCCACCTCGGCGCCGGTGATCAACGATTTGGCGGTGTCGGCCAGGGTGCGCCCGGGGATCATGGCGATCGCCTGGAAGTCCGGCTGGTCGGGCTGCCACTTCAGCTCGCGCACGGCCAGCCGGTAGCGGTCGGTCGCGGCCAGCGTGACGGTGTCGCCCTCGATCTCCATCCGGACGCCGGTGAGCATGGGCAGGGTGTCGTCCTTGCCCGCCGCGGTGGCCACCTGGGCGACGGCGGCCGCGAACACGTCGCTGCCGACCCGCCCGGCCGCGGGAGGCATGGCCGGCAGGGACGGGTAGTCCTCCACCGGCATGGTCAGCAGGGTGAAGCGCGCGCTTCCACAGGTGACGACCGCCTTGGCGCCCTCGACGACCAGGTCGACGGGTTGCGCGGGCAGCGCGCGGGTGATCTCGGCGAGCAGCTTGCCGGAGACCAGGACCACGCCCGGTTCGCCGGTCTGCAGATCGAGGGTTACCTCGGCGGAGACCTCGTAGTCGAAGCCGGAGAGCTTCAGTTGGTGGTCTTCGGTCACTTCCAGTCGCATGCCCGCGAGCACGGGCACGGAAGGGCGAGCGGGCAGGCTACGTGCCGTCCACGCGACCGCCTCGGCGAGCACGTCTCGGTCGACCCGGAACATCACGTGGATCAGCCTCCTGTGAATTTCATGGCTTGTTGCTGTCTCTGCGGTCGCATGTCCGACGAACGCGGTTATCCCTCGCGGGGAGTGGGCAGTACTCCCGTTGCGGATGTGCGGTCTGCTCGGCGGACGTAGCAGCGAACGCCCATCCTCGTCGCTCGCCCACAGGTGTCAACTCTCCCGCACCTTGGCGCTCCGCGAAGCCCTTCTGTTGCTCTTGATTTCCCTAGTGAGAGAGAACGTAGTCACATTCATAGGGGCTGTGGATATGTGGATGAACCCCTGTTTTCGCAGCTCAGCATGGCTGCCGTTGTCCACCGCACCTGTGGGTAAACGGTGGATGACGAAGCGTGGCCTGTGGGGAACTTTCGGTCGTCCACAGGCCATCCCCAGGAAAACGGTCCGTCATCCACTGGTTACTGGAGGTTACCCACAGGTTTTCCCCAGGTTATCCACGGGAGACACGCCCATCCCGGTTGGTGATTTTTCCACTGTGCACAGAGCGTCCACAGACCATGCACAGGTTGTCCCCAAGTTATCCCCAACTTGTCCCCAGAGTTATCCACAGGGTGTGGGAAAAGTGGCTCGCTAAAAGATCTTCAGAGCGTTGTTAACACGGCTGTGAGGTGTAGCGGCAGTGATCCACAGAGATATCCACAGCCTGTGAATCAAGCTTGGCGACCGCGTTGCTTGATGCGGGTGGTGAGCTCGTTCACCTGGTTGTACATCGAGCGCCGTTCGGCCATCAGCGACCGGATCTTCCGCTCCGCGTGCATGACCGTGGTGTGATCCCGGCCGCCGAACTGCTGGCCGATCTTCGGCAGCGACAGGTCGGTCAGCTCCCTGGCCAGATACATGGCGATCTGCCGGGCCGTCACGAGCGCCCGCGACCGCGAGCCGCCGCACAGATCCTCCAGCGAGACCCCGAAGTACTCGGCCGTCGTCGACATGATCAGCGCGATGGTGATCTCGGTGTCCGCGTCCTCGCTGATCAGATCCTTGAGCACGACCTCGGTCAGCTGGATGTCCACCGACTGCCGGTTCAGGCTGGCGAACGCGGTCACCCGGATCAGCGCGCCCTCCAGCTCGCGGATGTTGGTGGCGATCCGGCTGGCGATGTATTCGAGCACGTCCGGCGGCGCGGCCAGCCCCTCCTGGATGGCCTTCTTGCGCAGGATCGCGATCCGGGTCTCCAGCTCGGGCGGCTGCACGTCGGTGATCAGGCCCCACTCGAACCGGTTGCGCAGCCGATCCTCCAGCGTGACCAGCTGCTTCGGCGCGCGGTCACTGGAGATGACGATCTGCTTGGAGGAGTTGTGCAGGGTGTTGAAGGTGTGGAAAAACTCCTCCTGCGTCTGCTCCTTGCCCTCCAGGAACTGGATGTCGTCCACGAGCAGGATGTCCACCGCGCGGTAGCGGGCCCGGAACCCGTCGGCCTTGTGGTCGCGGATGGAGTTGATGAAGTCATTGGTGAACTCCTCCGAGCTCACATACCGGACCCGGGCGCCGTCGTACAGGCTCTGCGCGTAGTGGCCGATCGCGTGCAGAAGGTGCGTCTTCCCCAGCCCCGAGTCCCCGTAGATGAACAGCGGGTTGTACGCCTTCGCCGGCGCCTCCGCCACCGCCACCGCGGCCGCGTGCGCGAACCGGTTGCTGGCTCCAATGACAAAGGTGTCGAAGGTGTACTTGGCGTTCAACCGCGCCGGTTCCCCGCTGGTACGGCTCCCGCCGCGACTCTCCCACCGGTTCTGCACGGGCTCTGGCGTGGGCGGCTCCGTTACGAATTTGGGCGGCTCTGTCGGAATACCCCCGCCTTGCCCTCCCGGCGATGGGTACGGCTCCGCCGACGGCTGCGCGTGCGGCTGCTGGGCCTCCTGTGGACCATCCTGAGCGAACGAGAAACCCGGCTTGGCCTGTGGACCACCCTGTGGATAATCGGGGGACAACGCCGGACCGCCCTGCCGAAAGTCCTGGCCAAAGGCTGGTTGTGCCCCTCCCTGCTGGGGAAAACCGTTGTCCACCTGCTGGGGATATCCGGAGGGGCGCGGGTAGTTCTGCCCAGGACCCTGGGGATAACTTTCGCGCTGCTGCTGCCCGCCCTGCTGCTGGTTGGTCGAGTCGACCATGACCGCGATCCGGACCGGGCGGCCCAGCTCCTGCGAGAGCGCGTGCGCGATCAGCGGGCGAAGCCGTACTTCCAGGACTTCCTTCGCGAAATCATTGGGGGCGGCCAGCAGGATCGTGTCGTTGATCAGGCCCGATGGCGTGGTCATCTGCAGGAAGGCACGCTGCTGCCCGGAAACGCCCTCCTCGGTGAGGGTGGCAAGTGCGCGGGCCCATACCGCGTTGAGGTCGACACCGTCCACGGCTCGGCCCTCCCTCCCTACGCGGCCCCCGCTCGCACGCCGCGATCCGTTATCCACACCCGCTTATGGCCGGGGTCGTTCCGGCGGCACCAGTCCCCGCTACTTGATCCACAGAGATCCACAGAGGATCCACAAGTTGTGCACAGGTCGTGCACAGCCTTCGGGATGGGGAGGAAGGTCTGAACGCCTGACAGTAGCGGTGTGCCCACCCGCGTTCAAGACGTTGTCCACAGCCTAGTGGTTGCCGCGACCACAGGGTGTGGACGGCCGGACCACCGGTGGAAAACCAGGTCACGAGCCTGGGGAAAACTCCGCTGCACACTGGTATGGTCACGCTCTGCGCTGATGATCAGACTAATGAGGAATGCCCGCCGGTTTGACCATCGGGCGGATCCCCCGTAACGTGTTGCGGTCGGCTTATCCGTGACGGCTATTTCGCATGCCCTGCGATCGGTGAGTCGGAAATCGTGCATCGGACTACGCCCGAGGACCGTCCCGGGTGTCACTCAAGCCTGGAGCCCACTCGTGAGCAAGCGTACTTTCCAGCCGAACAACCGTCGCCGCGCGAAGACCCACGGCTTCCGGCTGCGCATGCGCACCCGGGCCGGCCGCGCCATCCTGGCCGCCCGCCGCCGCAAGGGCCGCGCCGAGCTGACTGTCTGATCCACCCGTCTGATCCACAACCTGATTTCGCAGCCGAACTGAGGAACGCCCGCCGCCCCGTGGCGGCGGGTCACCTTATATAAGGAAGTAGCCGGTGCTGCCGTCCGCTTACCGCATGCGGCGGGGTGACGAGTTCGCCGAGGCGATCCGTCGCGGGCGCCGCGCCGGACGTCCATCGCTGGTCGCCCATTTCCGCGCCGGTGAAGGGGATTCTCCCCCACTTGTCGGATTCGTCGTCAGCAAGGGCGTCGGCGGGGCAGTTGTGCGCAATCAGGTCAAGCGGCGGCTCAGACACCTGATGCGGGCACGTATACACCTACTTCCGAGAGGTAGCCTGCTGGTGGTACGCGCCAATCCTCCGGCCGCGTCCGCGCGCAGCGAACACCTGGCCGCCGATCTCGATGTCGCGCTCGAACGACTTCTCCGGCGGCCCTGAGATGGACGGTCATGACAGCCGAGCAGCCCGCACCAGCGACCTCGGGAACACCGGGCACCACGCCCGTCCCGATGTCGCCCGCTGCCCGGATTCTGGTGGCTCCGATAAGATTTTACCGGGCTTTCATCAGCCCCCTTTTCGGGCCACGCTGCCGATTCTTCCCCTCCTGCAGCGCATACGGTGTGGAGGCGATCGCCGTTCACGGGGCGTTGCGCGGGGTGTGGTTGACCATCAGGCGTATCGGCCGATGCCATCCCTTCCACCCCGGCGGGTTCGATCCCGTGCCCCCTCGACCCCACAACACGCAAGGGAGCTAGCTCGGTGGAGCTGTCCTGGCTGAATTGGCTGTATACGGCCATCGCTCAAGTGATCACGTGGATCCACACGGGCTACAGCACTGTCATTAGTCCCGACAGCGGCCTGAACTGGGCGCTGACCGTCATCACGCTCACCGTGCTGATGCGTATCCTGATCTTCCCGCTCTTCCTCAAGCAGATGCGCTCGTCGAAGAAGATGCAGGAACTGGCTCCCAAGATCCAGGACCTGCGTAAGCGGTACAAGAACGACAAGCAGCGCATGAACCAAGAGGTCATGCGCGTCTACCAGGAGGGCGGCGCCAATCCGCTCGGCGGCTGCCTGCCCATCCTGGCCCAGTTCCCGATCTTCATCTCGATGTTCACCGTGCTGAACGCGATGGCGCACGGGCAGCCCAAGTTCGGCATGTCGCAGGAACTGGTGAACAACGCCCGCGACGCGCACATCTTCGGCGCGCCCTTCCCGGCGACCTTCTTCACCAGCGCGGCCGACATCGCGAAGTACAACGCCGACCCGGTCGTCGCCAAGATCGTCCTGGTGGTCTTCGTCGCGATCAGCTCGCTGACGACCTTCCTGACGGTGCGGCAGAGCGTCACCCGCTCGATGGCGCAGATGCCGGACAATCCGATGGCGCAGCAGCAGAAGATCCTGATGTACATCTCGCCGCTGTTTGCCGTCTTTTCCCTCAACTTCCCGCTTGGGCTGATTCTTTACTGGGTTACCACCAACGTGTGGACGCTGGGTCAGCAACACTGGTTCTACAGCCGTAACCCGATGCCGCAGTTTGACGCCAAGGGCAACCTGATCCCGCCCACGCCGCCGGCCAGCCTGCTCTCGCGGTTCCGGAAGACCAAGGAGACGGCCGAGGAGCCCGTGGCCCCGCCCGAGCCTAAGATCGTCCGGCAGCAGCCGACCCGCCAGTCGCGGAGTAAGCGGACCGGCAGCAAGAAGTCGTGAATACCGAGCAATGTGAGAAGGAGTTCGGACGTGACCGAAGCTGAGGAGACCGTCAAGGCGGCTCCCGATGTCGCCGCCCTCGAACAGGAAGGTGAGATCGCGGCCGACTACGTCGAAGGCCTGCTCGACATCGCCGACCTGGACGGCGACATCGATATGGACGTCGAGGGCGACCGCGCGATGGTGTCGGTCGTCGGCCTCAAGGGTGGGGACCTGGTCGGCCCCTCCGGCGAGGTGCTGGAGGCGCTCCAGGAGCTGACCCGCCTGGCGGTCCACCGCCAGACCGGCGAGCGGTCCCGGCTCATGCTCGACGTCGCAGGCTACCGCGAGCGCCGCCGAGCCGAACTGACGAAGATCGGCACGGCCGCCGCGGAGGACGTCAAGGCCACCGGCGAGCCGAAGGCGCTCCAGCCGATGACCCCGTTCGAGCGAAAGGTCGTGCACGACGCGGTCGCGACCGTCGGCCTGCGCAGCGAGTCGGAAGGCGAGGAGCCCCGCCGCTTCGTCGTCATCCTCCCCGTCTGAGTCCCCCATCGAAAGCCGTCGATCTCATCGGGATCGACGGCTTTCCTGTTGTGTACGGCTTGCGCGTACCAAGTGCGCAAGCTTCCGGGATCAACGCACAACCGGGGGAATGCGGTGCCGTATCCAATCGAAGTGGGCTGCGCAAACCTCCCCGGCCAACCCACAACCGCGGAAACGCGGTGTGGGCGTGCCCAAGCCTCCGGGCCAATGCAGAACCCCGGGAACGCGACGCCATACCCGATTGGTGTGGGGGCGTCCGCAAACTTCCCGGCCGCACTGGGGTGCTCGGCGGACCCCGGATTCGCGTCGCCCGATTGCATTGTTGTGGCCGTGCCTCGGTGGTCGTGCTGTAGACGCAAGCCACCCCCGCATGCCTGGCCGGTGGTTTGCCGCCCGGCCGATACCCTACGAGAGATGACCGGAGAGATGAGCGAGCAACTTCCCCCTGCCCCCGATGTGGCCTACGAGGTTTTTCACGGTGCGGCGATGGCGCGGGCCGAGGCATTCGCCGATCTGCTGGCGGGCCCCGGGGTAGTTCGAGGGCTGCTCGGACCCCGGGAGGTCCCCCGCATCTGGGATCGCCATCTGCTCAACTGCGCGGTGATCGCGGAAGCCGTACCGCCGGATGTGCGCCTGGTCGACATCGGCTCCGGCGCCGGCTTGCCCGGCATCGTGCTGGCGATCGTCCGGCCGGACATCCAGGTGACCTTGCTCGAACCCCTGCTGCGCCGCACGGTCTTCCTGCACGAGTGCGTCGACGCGCTGGGGTTGGACAACATCGAAGTGCTGCGAGCCAGGGCCGAGGAGGTCGCCGGTGAGCGCGAGTTCGAGGTGGCCACCGCGCGGGCGGTGGCGCCGCTCGATCGGCTGCTGACCTGGGCGATGCCGCTGCTCGCACCGGGCGGCATGCTGCTGGCGATGAAGGGGGAGCGCGCGGCCGAGGAATTGCACGGTGCCGCGTCCCAATTGCGTGCCTCTGGGGCGCGAACGGCCGAGCTAGTCACGGTCGGGCACGGTAAAGTCGAGCCACCCGCAACTCTTGTCCGGGTTATCGCCGGGCCCAAGCCCAGTGTGGGACGTCGGCATGAGGGCGTGAGAGACGGTGATCTCAGAGGTCGGCATGAGGTCGCGAAGCGAGGTGCACGGCGCCGACGAAAGAGGTGACGGTCGTTCCTGGTGCGGTAACGGGCTTGGGGTGGCCGAATGAGTTCGCGGACGGGCGATCGGGGCAGCTGTCGGGGGTCGGCTGGCCACTTTCTCCGTCTGCCGGATGTACCGGTGGACGCGTTGCCGGAGATGCTGTCGGAGGTGCTGTCCGATGGATTGCCGGATGCACCGCCGGATGAAAGGACGACCGTCGTGTCCCAGCCCCCGCTTAACCCAGGTGATTCCCCGCTGGTTCGAGAGGCACTGAGTTCTGTGGTTTCACGTGAAACAACCGCACCCACTGCGGCACCTACGGCGGCGGCTGCGACGCCGGTCGGATATTCCGCTCGTCGTGAGGAAGGCTGGCCGCACCCGCCCAAATGCCGGGTGATGACGATTGCCAACCAGAAGGGCGGCGTTGGCAAGACGACGAGTGCCGTCAACCTGGCCGCGTCGCTGTCCATGCACGGATTGCGGGTGCTGGTCGTCGACTTGGACCCGCAGGGTAACGCGTCGACCGCCCTGGCGACCGAACATCGCGCCGGAGTGCCGTCGATTTACCAGGTCCTGGTGGAGGATCTGCCGCTTGAATCGATCGTGACCGAGGTCCCGGACATGCCTGGCCTCTTCTGCGCGCCGGCGACCCTGGACCTGGCCGGCGCGGAGATCGAGCTGGTTCCGATGGTGGGCCGGGAGACCCGGCTCAAGCGGGCGTTCGCGGCCTTCGAGTCGAAGATGAACTTCGACTACATCCTGATCGACTGCCCGCCGTCGCTCGGCCTGCTCACGGTCAACGCGATGGCGGCGGCCCAGGAGGTGCTGATCCCGATCCAGTGCGAGTACTACGCGCTGGAAGGCCTGACCCAGCTCCTGCAGAACGTCGAACTCGTCCGGGCACACCTGAACCAGACGCTGACCGTGTCCACGATTCTGCTCACCATGTACGACGGCCGTACCCGCCTGGCCTCTCAGGTGGCCGAGGAAGTCCGCTCCCACTTCGGAGCCACCGTCCTCGACGCGGTCATTCCCCGGAGCGTACGCGTGTCCGAGGCGCCCAGCTATGGGCAGTCGGTCATGACATACGACCCCGGTTCGAGTGGGGCTATGGCCTATATGGAGGCGGCTCGCGAGATGGCCTATCGCGGAGCGGCGGTTGCCGACGCGTGAACCGGTAGCCTTGTTGATGGCCGCGCCTCCGGCACGGCGGGCGTGGCCGCTGGGGAGTCTGTGTCTTCCCTTCGTCTCTCTGGTCGCTTCGCTCCCTGTGTTCCTCAGGCCAGACACAGGCGCGGCCAAGCCATAGGGCCGTGCGGTTCGGTCGGTAAGGAGCATCGTTGAGTCAGCAGCGTCGGGGACTCGGGAAGGGCCTGGGTGCCCTGATTCCCACCGGGCCGATCGTCGATCCGGGTGTCGCCGCGGGAAGTCCCGGGGGCCCTGGCGGGCCAGGCGGTCCTGGTGGTTCAGGTGGCCTGGGCGGTTCAGGGGGATCCGGGAGCTACGGGGGAAGTTCATCGGCGGGATCTCCCCCGGCCGACCTCGACGAGCTGTCCGGGCTGCGGCCGGTCGCCGGGGCGTACTTCCAGGAGATCCCGCTCACGGCGATCGTGCCGAACCCGCGCCAGCCGCGTGAGGTGTTCGACGAGGATCGGCTGGACGAGCTGGCCGCGTCGATCAACGAAGTCGGGCTGCTGCAGCCGGTCGTGGTCCGGGCGTCCGGGGCCGGCACGTTCGAACTCATCATGGGGGAGCGGCGCTGGCGCGCTTCCCAGCTGGCCGGGCTCGACCAGATCCCCGCCATCGTCCGCAGCACGCAGGACGACGAGATGCTGCGCGAGGCGCTCATCGAGAACCTCCAGCGGGAGCAGCTCAACTCCCTGGAGGAGGCGGCGGCCTACCAGCAACTGCTGGACGACTTCGGGGCGACGCACGAGCAGCTGGCGAAGAAGGTGGGCCGATCCCGGTCGCACATCACCAACACGCTGCGACTGCTGAACCTGGCACCCGAGGTGCAGAAGCGCCTGGCGGCCGGGACGATCACCGCCGGGCACGCACGAGCGCTCCTTCCCCTCGACGACCCGGCCGCGCAGGTACGCCTCGCCGACCGCATCGTGGCCGAGGGCATGACGGTCCGAACCGTTGAGGAGATCGTCTCCATCGGAGACGTCAAGTCCGGCCCGGCCCCCCGGAAACCCCGCGCGAAGCAGCCCGCAGCCCCCGCCCTCCGGCACTTGGCCGATCGCCTGTCGGATCACTTCGAGACTCGGGTCAAAGTCGATTTAGGGCGCCGGAAGGGGCGGATCGTGGTGGAGTTCTCCACGATCGACGACCTTGAACGCATCATCAGCACGATGGCCCCCGACACCGCGAACCAGATGCGCTCCTTCGAGGAGTAGCCCACGAACTCACCAGGAAACCATCATGGTTTCACGTGAAACAGCCCCCGATCCGATCCGGATCGGGGGTTTGGTTTTGTGCCGGGTTCGGGGACTCGCCTGCTCGCGCTGTCGCCGCCGCCCCAGACGAGGATCGGCGGTCGCCCTCTCTCTGCGACGGTGAACGAGTCGATCTCGTGGATGTGACCGATCGGGCTGGTGGTGGCGAGCTGTGTCGGAAATGGTTCACGTGAAACGGCCCGTGATTGGTTGTATCAACGCCTCCCGGCCCCACCCGCCCAACATGGGTGGCCGCAGCCAGCCGATCATGGGAACGTCGTGGACTGCGCACCAGCGGACGTGGGGATCGGCATGGCCGTCCGGGTCACCTTCCGCGAGATGGGAACAGGGACCAGTGAATTCTGGCCTCGCCCGAGCTGCCCCTCGTCGATGCAGTTCCAAGCCCGCCGATCACTTGGAGATGAGGCCAAAACCCACGCGAACTTCGCGTCTACCGAGGATCCACAAGTGGAGCCAGAGTGCTTGGACGTGGGGCCTGCTAGCGGTCATCAGTTTCTCCTGATCCACGGACGGCGGGGTCTGGGTGCATGGTCACGTGACATGACGGCTGACGGCCATCTCACATCCAGGTACGTGGCCTCTCTCTGCCGTGAGATGAGGGCCCACGACGACGATGGCGTGGGCCGACGAAGGAGGCACACGGCGCCGATCGCCCTAGCCATCACCGGTGCTCAACTACCGCAGTCGATCGTCACGGCCGTCATCACCACGGCGCCGGGGTTTTGTCCCTCCAGGCGGGCGGCCATCAGAGTTGACCGCTGGCCCGGAATCTGGTGTCCGCCTGGCAGGACCCACGCGGCCGTGAGTCTGGGTTTCCTGATGACCGCTCTCAGGGCCAGCTGTCGCTGGTCAAATCACCTTGATCGGATCCGGATCTGGGGCTGCGTCTGTGGGGGTTCGTCAAGGGAATCGGGCTGCATTCGAGCGGGCCGGCAGGGCAGCATGACGGGATGCCGGATCTGCTGTGGGACGACGTCAGGAACTTCTTCGATCCTGACTTGATGGGTACTCTGCCGGACGTGTTCGTGGCTGGCACCTCGGTCGATGACTGGCAGGCCGTGTTCGACCTGGTCCAGTCGCGTGGATGGACGTGGGAGTTCTCCGAGGGCGGCGTTGTTGGGCCACTGCCGTCGGCGGCAGAGGTGCTGACGCGTCCGGTCGACTCCGAGGCGGTCGAACTGCGGGTCTGGCCGGTCGCGGATGTACTGGCGATCTTCCGGCCATACTCTGCCGACGAGATCGACTTCGACGTAGACCTCCGCGAGTTGCAGGGCCAGGCCGGGGTGGACGTCCTGTGCGGCTTCCTGAGCGCGATCGGCCGCCGGCTGGGCAAGCCGGTGGCCATGACCGCCGAAGGCGACTACGGGAACCCGGTGCTCGGGTTCGATCCCGTCGCCGACCGCATGGTGTTGCTGGCGGACCCACGACTCCGCGGTGTGGGGTGCTCGCTCTCCGGCGCTGGCAGCACCGCCTAGACCTGAACTCACCGCGACGACATTCCGCCCCCACGCACCTTGACCGGAGCGGCTGGCCGGGATGCGTAGAAGTCGTTGTCGCCGGAGCATGACGAACAGGACGTCGACCCTGGCGTCTGGCCGGGCAGAGGTGGGAGGGCTTGGGTGTGGCGTTTGCTCTGGCCACCCCCATTTCGTAGTAGGCCCGGGAAACCGGGTCGCTGGGGGAGGCGAATGCGGCCAGGAAGGACGCTCGTCAGGCCGGGCAGGTGGCGACACGACATCTGGCGTTCCCTTGGTAACCGCCAGCGGCAGGGCGCCTATGGCGGCGGGTCGGTCGACGATAGCTAGGACGGTGCCGTGCTCCGCGTTGAGCACGGCCAGTGTCTTGGCTCCGCGTTGAGTACGGCCAGTGTCTTGGGCTCGCCGTTCGGTGGTCGCTTGTCGAAGATCTTCTTGCTTGGCCCGGGGGAGATTGGTTCTTGGTGCGAGCTCCGGACTCGACTGAGCCGGTGTGGTTTCACGTGAAACAGTGCCGGACCTTTGCGGGTTTGAGGCTTGCCTCTTTGCGTGGCTGGGCATAGGCGGCGACGACTGTTTCACGTGAAACATCGCAGTGTTCGACGAGCGCTGACTGAGCAGCTCTCCCCCGCGACGCTCGACCGTAGCTGTGTTTCACGTGAAACGCGACCACAGACATCACCTTTTCGGCGTCAGTGCGAGCTCGGGTGACTCCCTTGCCGCTCGGAGGCGGGGGCGATGCGGCGGGTCGTCTAGGGAGCGGGGAAGCCCGCCGTGAATCCAATCCCGCAGCCAATCGGCATCTCAAATCAGGCCTCCGCCGCTTCGGCCCTCCCGCCTTCTGCTCCTCGGTGGCGAGCCGCTCGAGGAGGAGATCGTGAAGTGGTGGAGCTTTGTAAGCCACAGCCACGAGGAACATCGCCGAGTTCCGCGAGAACGGGGGAAGCGGGCCGAGGCTTCGGCGAGGGTCTTTCGGTCGCGGATATCGTCGCTGTCGGCCATCGCCCGGGGACGACTCCCAGGGGGACGAGAGCAGAGCGATGACCGAACCCCTTCAGAGCCTGGCCATTGACGCCACTCTCGAATGGTCGCGCCCTCCGGCACGCCCTGCGTTTGAACTCCCCAATTGCCTGGCGCCAGTACCGCTCCGCCTAGCTGGGGTCGCTCCTCACGAGCGCGCTGCCCACCCGATCCAGGGTCAGCGACTCCTGGTACACGTCCCCATGCCGGAGCCTTTCGCACGCCAAGCGACGGGGTTACATGCCGCGGGGGGTGCCACGCGAAATCAGGGCGGGGGTGGGGATAGCGCCCGCGCCTCTTTAGTCCAGACGATCACCCGGTGCGCGGCTAGCTCCTGGCTGGCGAGGGCACGCTGCTGGGACTCCCCTCACCGGGAACCGCGGGCGTCAGCCTTGGAGGGCTGGACGGGGGAGCCACGGAGAGGGCGGGTCTGGCCCCCGCGGGCGTCGGGCAGTCAGCCTTGGAGGGCAGGGCGGGAGGAGCCACGGTGAGGGCGGTCGCCGGGACTGCCCTCACCCCGGGAGCCGTCGGCCAGTCAGCCTTGATTGGCGGGTGGGAGGCGCCACGGCGATCGTGGGGCCGGGCGGAGCCCGGAGGAGAACAAGGGG
>NZ_BLAE01000008.1:56047-80782 GCF_009687865.1 Acrocarpospora macrocephala | reverse complement strand
GATCAAGATGCCGCGTCGTTGGGGTGACTGCGGTAGATGGCGGGGTCGGGCGGAGCCCGAGGGAGAACGAAGGGTTGGGTGGGTGGGGGATCCCCGGCAGCCAAGGCTCAGGGCTGGTGGCCAGAGGTGGTAGCTGGGGGTGTTCTGCGGGCGTGCATGTTTCACGTGAAACAGTTGCCGGCGATCTGCGTGGGAGCGGCTAGGCGTGTAGTGCTTGGAGGTCGGTGATGAGGGTGTCGACGTCGTCGGGGGTTGTGTCGAATGAGGTGACGAGGCGGATGACGCCGGTTGGGCGGTCCCAGATCGAGAAGAGGTGGCGTTGGGCGAGTTCGACGAGGGCCTTCTCGGTGAGGATGGGGAAGACCGCGTTTGATTCGACTGGGTAGCGGAGGGTGAACTGGCCGGCGATGCCGTCCGCCAGGCGGTGGGCCATTGCGTTGGCGTGAGCTGCGTTTCGTCGCCAGAGGTCGTCTGTCAGTAGGGCGGTCAGCTGGACAGCCACGAAGCGCATCTTGGAGGCGAGTTGCATGCCCTGCTTCCGGAGGAAGAGTGCGCTCGCGTCGAGTTCCGGCCGCAGGATGACCAACGCCTCCGCGCCGAGAGCGCCGTTCTTGGTGCCGCCGAAGCTCAGCACGTCCACCCCGGCATCCGTGGTGAGTGCCCGCAAAGAGCAGCCCGCCTCGGCGGCGGCATTGGCCAGCCGTGCCCCGTCCATGTGCAGATAGAGCCCGTGCGCATGCGCGACCTCCGCCAGCGCGGCCACCTCATCCGCCGTGTAGAGCGTGCCGCATTCGGTCACCTGAGAGATGGACACCACCTTCGGCTGGGTGTGGTGCTCGTTCCCGAGGGCGCCCAGTTGCCCCAGCACATCCTCCGGCCGAAGCTTGCCGTCGTCGGTCTCGACGGCCAGGAGCTTGGTCCCCAAGACGCGCTCCGCCGCCCCCGCCTCGTGACCGTTGATGTGTGCGCTGGCCGGGCAGATCACCCCGTCGAACGACCGCAGCATCAGCCCGAGGCCGACCACATTGGCGCCCGTCCCGTTGAACATCGCATACGAGGAGGCCTGCTCCCCGAAAGCGGCCCGGAAGGCGTCCTCCATCTCCCGGGTCCACCGATCAGCGCCGTACGCCACGGCGTCCCCCACGTTCGCCGCCGCGATGGCGGCCATCACCTCCGGATGCACTCCGGCGTGGTTGTCACTCCCAAAACTCTTCCCATGAATCACCCGGCCAGCCTAGCCAGCCCGGCTTATGGCCGCCCCGCCGCGATCTCCAGCAGCCCCCGGCACAGCGCGCCGAGATCACGCCCGGCCGCCTCGGCCGCCATCGGCAGCAGCGAGGTCTCCGTCATGCCCGGAGCGACGTTCACCTCCAGGAAGTACGGCCGCCCGGAGCCGTCCACGATCAGGTCGGTCCGCGATACGTCCCGCAGGCCGAGGGCCGTATGCGCGGCCACGGCCGTCGCCAGGCACGCCTCGGTGGCCTCGGGGGAGAGCCGGGCCGGTGCGAAGAACTCGGTGTGCCCGGCGGTGTAACGCGCCGCGTAGTCGTACACCCCGGCGTCCGGCACGATTTCCACCGGCGGCAGCGCCACCGGTCCCTCCCCCAGGTCGACGACCGATACGGCGACCTCGACGCCCTCGACGTACTTCTCGATGAGCGCGGTATCGCCGTACGCGAAACAGCCGACCATCGCGGCCGGGAGCTCTTCGGCGGAGCGCACGATCGACGCGCCCAGCGCGGAGCCGCCCCTGGACGGCTTCACGAACAGTGGCAGTCCGAGGGAGGCGACGATCCGGGCCAGCACTGCCGACGCGCCCAGATCGTGGAAGGTCTCCTTGGGCAGCGCCACCGAATCAGGAGTGTTCAACCCCCACGAGCGCACCACAGCTTTCGCGGTCGGCTTGTCGAACGCCACCCGGCACGCGTCCGGCGCGGCCCCCACATACGGCACGTTGAGCAGCTCCAGCACCGAGCGGATCGCGCCGTCCTCCCCCGCGCCGCCGTGCAACGTCACGAACACCGCGTCCGGGGGATCGGCGAGCACGGAAGGAACCAGCGAAGAATCGGTGTCGCGGGTCTCCACGTCCACCCCCGCCGCGCGCAACACCTCGGCGACCCGGCGTCCGGAACGGATGGAGACCTCCCGCTCGTACGACAGTCCGCCCGCCAACACCAGGACGTGTCCGAGATCGCTCATCTCCAGGCCTTTCCAGGATCCCTGTACGGCTAGCCCGAACAGGCTAGCCGTACCCGATCTCAGGCGAGGTCCGGACCCGGCGTGTCGACCCCGGCATGGCCGGGTGCCCGGCCGGTGCCGAACATCTCGCGGGTGCGCAGTTCTTCCTCGATGACTCCGGCCAGCCGGCGCACGCCCTCGCGGATGCGGTCCGGCTTCGGATAGCAGTACGACAGGCGCATCTGGCGCTCGCCGCCGCCGTCGGAGAAGAAGCCGGTGCCGGGCACGAACGCGACCCGCTTGTCCACCGCCTGCGGCAGCATCGCCTTGGAGTCGAGGCCTTCCGGCAGGGTCATCCATACGAAGAACCCGCCTGCGGGGCGGGTCCACGTGCAGCCCGGTGGCATGAGCACATCCAGCGAGCTGAGCAAGGCGTCGCGTCGCTCACGGTAGAGCTCGCGGAAGGTCTTGATCTGCTCGCGCCACGGCTGGGTGGCCAGGAACTGCCCGACCGCCAGCTGGGTGAAGGTGGAATGCGAGAGCACGGCCGACTCCATGGCCAGCACGAGCTTGTCCCGGACCGCGTGCGGGGCGAGCGCCCAGCCGACGCGGAATCCGGGGGCGAGGGTTTTGGAGAACGAGCCCAGGTAGACGACCCCGTCGGGATCGTCCGCTCGGAGGGCTCGTAGTGGTTCTCCGTCGAACCCGAGCAGCCCGTATGGGTTGTCTTCGACGATCAGGATCCCGGCTCGCTGGCAGATCTCCAGCACCTGCCGCCGGCGCACCTCGTTGAGGGTCACGCCCGCGGGGTTCTGGAAGGTGGGGATCGTGTAGAGGAACTTGATCCGGTTGCCTGCGGACTTGAGCGCGTAGATCGTCTGGGCGAGTGATTCCGGAATGAGGCCCTGGTCGTCCATCGCGATGTGCACGACCTTGGCCTGGTAGGCCGAGAACGTTCCCAGGGCGCCCACATACGAAGGCCCTTCGGCCAGCACGATGTCGCCTGGGTCCACGAAGATCCGGGTGATGAGATCCAGTGCTTGCTGTGACCCCACGGTCACCACGACATCGTTGGCGCCTGCGTCGATGCCCTCTTCCCGCATCACTTCGCAGATCTGCTCCCGCAGTGCGGGGTCTCCCTGTCCTGAGCCGTACTGCAGGGCCTCCGGCCCCCGCTTGGCGATCAGGTCCGCGACCAGCTCTCCCACGACGTCCAGGGGCAGCGCGGTGACGTACGGCATGCCGCCGGCGAGCGAGACCACCTCGGGCCTCGACGCGACGGCGAACAGAGCTCGGATCTCGGAGGCGACCATCCCGGTAGCTCGTGCGGCATACCGATCGACATAAGCGTCAATGCGCGACCCATGCGCCGCGGGCGTCCGACCGTGATCCGTCTCGTACGTCACGGTCCACCTCCATTTCGTAGCCGGAAATCCAGACTAAGGCAGCCGGACGAACCGCACACACCCGGTCTCATCCCTTGAGTTCTTGCTTGCCGGGGATCTCCCCCCACCCTCCCTCAACCTCACCCCAAGACTCCGCCCCACCCCCTCACCCAAAACCCCACATCAGAGCTCCCCCGCCAACCCATGCCCGATCTCCGCTCTCCGGCGGATGCCCTGCCTGAGGGCTCCCCTGAGTCCTCGCTGCCGTGGCTCTGGCCCTGATTGCCGTGAATGTTCCCACCCGCCCAGCCCTTTGTTTTCCCTCGGGCTCCGCCCGCCCCCGTCATCTCCGTGGTTCCCGTAAGTCATATGTCGCGGCTGAGCCTGCCGTGCCGGAGGTGTGGCCGTAAGCGCAGTACTATGCCAGCTTGGGGCCGCGCGGGTTTCGCGGGCTTCCGGGTCACGACTCCTGGGTGGGGAATAGGGGTTTCACGTGTCGCGTCGGCTGGCCAGTATCACCTTGGACAACCTTGACGATCTGCCGCGGCGGTGTCGGCGTTGTGTGTTCTGGGAGCTTGATCCGGTCAGTGGGGAGCGGGCCGTGCAGGCGGGGGATCCGGGGCTGGAGAAGGAGGCGTGGATTTCGGCCACGCTGCTGGAGTGGGGGAGTTGCGGGAAGGTCGCGTACGTGGACGGGGTGGCGGCGGGGTTCGTGCTCTACGCGCCGCCGTTGTACGTGCCGCGGTCGGTGGCGTTTCCGACGTCGCCGGTGAGTTCGGATGCGGTGTTGCTGATGACCGCGCACATCATTCCGGAGTTCTCGGGTGGTGGCCTGGGCCGCATGCTGGTGCAGGGAGTGGCGAAGGATCTCACTCGCAGGGGCGTACGGGCGATTGAGGCGTTTGGGGATTTGAAGTGGGAGCAACCGGGGTGTATGGCCCCGGCCGACTACCTACTTTCGGTGGGATTTAAGACGGTTCGTCCGCATTTGCGGTTTCCGCGGTTGAGGCTCGAACTCAAGACGGCCGTGTCGTGGCGTGAGGACGTCGAGGTGGCACTGGAAAGGCTGCTGGGGTCCATGAGTCCGGAGCGAGCCTTGCGCCCTGTCTGAGCCGTCTCAGGCGCTTCCAGGGGCATTGGGCGGCTAATCCCGTACAAACGGAAAGCCTCCTCAGAGGTGAGGAGGCTTTCGGTTGGCGGGGTTTAGATGATTCCGTCGAGTTCGCGGAGCAGCATCGCCTTCGGCTTGGCGCCGATGATCTGCTTGACGACCTCGCCGCCCTTGTAGACGTTGAGGGTCGGGATCTGGAGCACGCCGTAGTCGCGCGGGGTGGCCGGGTTCTCGTCGATGTTGAGCTTGACCACGGTCAGCTTGTCGGCGTGTTCGGCGGCGATCTCTTCCAGGATGGGGGCGACCTGGCGGCACGGCCCGCACCATTCGGCCCAGAAGTCCACGATGACGGGCTTGTCGCTCTTGAGGACCTCGGTGCCGAAGTCCGCGTCGGTCACGCTCTTGATGGCGCCCACTGTTGTCTCCCCTTCGTGATGGATCGGTGAATCAGTCGTCGAGTTCGGTCAGCCAGCGCTCGGCGTCCAGCGAGGCCGCGCAGCCCGTGCCGGCGGCGGTGATGGCCTGGCGGTAGCTGTGGTCGACCACGTCGCCGCAGGCGAACACGCCGTCCAGGTTGGTCCTGGTGGACGGCGAGGCGACCTGGATGTAGCCCTCCCCGTCCAGGTCGACCTGGCCCTTGACCAGCTCGACCCGGGGGTCGTGGCCGATCGCGATGAACAGGCCGGTGGCCTCCAGCTCGCTCTCCTGGCCGGTCTTGAGGTTGCGCAGGCGGACACCGCTGACCTTCTTGTCCCCCAGCACGTCCACCACCTCGCTGTCCCAGACGAAACGGATCTTCTCGTTCGCGAACGCCCGATCCTGCATGATCTTGCTGGCGCGCAGCTCGTCACGGCGGTGCACCACGGTGACCGAACGGGCGAACCGGGTCAGGAAGGTGGCCTCCTCCATCGCGGTGTCCCCACCGCCCACCACCACGATGTCCTGGTCACGGAAGAAGAACCCGTCACAGGTGGCACACCAGGACACCCCATGCCCGGACAGCCGCTTCTCGTTGGACAGGCCCAGCTCGCGGTAGCCGGAGCCGGTGGCCAGGATGACGGCCTTGGCGTAGAAGGTGTCGGTGTGGGTCTTGACCACCTTGGGAGTGGCGGCCAGGTCCACCTCGACCACGTCGTCGGCGACCAGCTCGGCGCCGAAGCGTTCGGCCTGCTTGCGCAGGTTGTCCATGAGGTCGGGCCCCATGATCCCGTCGGGGAAGCCGGGGAAGTTCTCCACATCGGTGGTGTTCATCAGCGCGCCCCCGGCCGTGACCGAGCCCTCGAACACGAGCGGCCGGAGATCGGCGCGGGCGGAGTAGACGGCCGCCGTATAACCGGCGGGCCCCGACCCGATGATGATCACGTTACGGACGTCGCTCAACGCTTCTCGCCTCTCTCTGATGTAGCCACCGGCGTCAACAGATCCTAGGCGTCCACGATTCCCGGTCCCGCAGGAACGTCCCGCTGAAGGACGCCCGTGCCGCCTCGGACGGTGCACAGATCGTGCACATTCAAACGAATGGTCGTTTCTAACACGACCATCGTCGGGCTCGGCGACACCCCGCGCATGACAAAGCCCCCGCCGTGGAGCGGGGGCTTCGAGTGGAACATCAGTTCCAGGTGGCTAGGCCGTCTTGGCGGAGTTCGTGGCAGTTGTCGTCGACGACGACGACGCGGACCTTGTCGAGGCTCTGGTCTTCCCAGAACGCCATCACGGTGGCCTCGTTGCCGTTGTACAGGGCGCGGTCCACGGCGATCGGCGCGCGGTCCAGCTCGTTGGACTTGGCCTGGACGCAGGCGTCCAGCTGCTCGTCGTTGTTGGTTCCCGTGCCGGGTTCGGGGCCGAAGTAGCCCACCAGCGGGCCGGACAGCTCCCGGGACGTGTAGTTGTGGCCGCTTGCCCGAACCGTGTACGCCAGCGCCCGTTGCGGGCTCCGGTCGGGGGTGGACACGCTCGTGGTCGGCTCGGCCACGGTCCCGCTGGGGGATGAGAACAAGCTGGTGGCCAGGGTGGTCACACCGAAGACTCCGGCAGCGGCGGCGACCGCTCCCAGCGAGGTCAGCCAGGCGCGACGGCCGCGGGACGGCTTCCGCAACGGCGTGACGGTCGCCAGCACAGGCTCATCCGCCGGCACAGACACACTCGTTAGCGTCGGCCTAACCGGAATATCCGAAATGGTGGGAGCCGAGTGGGCGGGGATTGCGAACGGGTTGGGCTCGGCGGCCAGGGCGCGGTCGATGCGCATCGCGACCCCCAGCGGCATCGCCGGAACCGGGACCGTCGCGAGCATCTCCCGCACGGTGGCCAGGTCGGCGAGGCTCTCCCCGCAAGGGTCGCAGACAGCCAGATGCTGCCGCACCCGATGGGCGGTGGCGTCGTCGAGCAGTCCCTCCGCCAGCTCTGCGAGGATTTCCAGGTCGTAGTGCGTGTCACCCGTCACGAAGTTCTGCTCCCTTCGCGGATGAGACGCGACTCAGGTCGGTTCGGTTCCGTAGATGCGAAAGAATCGGGGCGAGTTTCGCACGACCTCGCGCACATCGGCTCTTCACGGTTCCCGCGGGCACCCCTAGGACGGATGCCGCGTCCTCTACTGAATATCCCATCATGTCCACCAGCACCAGGGCTGCTCGCTGGTCGGCGGGCAGCAGCTTGAGCGCGGCGGTGACTTCCATGGACACCTCGCGCTCGGCGGTCTGGTCGGGGCCGGGCGTGTCCCGCTCGGCGGCCTCGATCAGCTCGTCGTCGGCGACCGGGCGGACCGACTTCCGCCGCATCCGGTCCAGACAGGCATTGACCACGATCCGATGCAACCAGGTGGTGACCGCCGCGTCACCCCGGAAACTATCCGCTTTCCGATAAGCGGACATGAACGCATCCTGTACGGCATCCGCCGCCTCATCCGGATCGCCTAACGTACGCAACGCGACCGCCCACATACGATCCCGATGCCGTTTCACGATCTCGCCGAACGCGTGCGGGTCGCCACCGATATGGCGGGTGAGCAGGTCGGCATCCGTCACCGCCGGTCGAGCGCCCACGGCGGTAGGCTGCTCGGCCGGCGCCGGCTGTTCTGGTTGAGGGGTCACGTCGCCGATCCCAGGGTGTTCAGGTCCAAGATGCTGCCACAATACTTCGCTCCAGCGGCAACAAGGCGCGTAAACCAGATCAAATGGCTAGGTCGCGCCGTGTTTGGACCGGCGTACGTTGGTCGCACAGGCACTTGGTTGCCGAGGGATCTCCCACTAACCCAGCCCATTGATCTACCTCGGGGCTCCGCTCTGCCCCCGCTGTCACCGTGGTTTTCCCACCCACCCAGCCCATTGTTTTCCCTCGGGCTCCGCCCGACCCCGTCGTCGCCCTTCCTCGGGCTCCGCCCGAGCCCCGCCAGATCCGAAGGATCCGGCCATGTCACAACTAAGGGCCCACTTGCGTGCTCACCAAGGGCTCGCCGAGGTCAGTGGCTCAAGGATCTATGAGCTATCGCTCTGCGGCCCTAATCCTCAGTTGCCGTGATCTCCAGATCCAGGATCATCCCGCGGAACCTGTTCTGATACGGCGGAAGTTCGGTGAACCACACCATCAGGTACCGGCTCGGCTCGCTCCCCGCGAGATCGAACGTCACCTTCCCCATCGCCTCCTTGGTGGACGCCGCCACCGTGAGCGCCTCAGGCGTGGGTTCGCCCCCCAGCTTGAGCTCGGCGGACCCTCCAGGCACATCCCCGAAGTCCACCATCACCTTGGTCAGCTTCGCGTCGCGCCCGAGGTCGATGAGCAGCCCGACGCCCTTCTTCAAACCGCCGAACTTGGCGTCGTTGTAACTCTCGGTGTGCCAGTCCGTCCCGTACGACCCATCAATCGCCCGGGGGGCCAGCTCGTTGCGCTCCTCGCCGTCGCCGAGCGGGTCGAATCCGATGGCGCCAGCGGGGGTGAGGGCGACGGTCTTGGCCGGTTCCGCGCCGGGTGTCGTGGGGGCATCGCTGGCGGGGGTTTCGGATTCGGTGCCGAGGCTCTTGCCCAGGCTCCAGGCGCCGACGCCGACCACGGCCATCACCAGCAGGGCCACGAGCGTGACCAGGAACCGGCTGAACATGCCGGGCGGGCGGCGCGGCGGCGCGGGGGGCGGGGGTACGGGGCGGGCGTGGAGCGTGTCCACCGCTTCGGCGCGCAGTTCCACCGACGGCGGCACGGTCGAGGCGGGCGCGGGCACGGGGCGGGGGACCTGCGACAGCGCTTCGGCCACCTCGGCGGGGGGGGCCAGCGGGGTGGGGCCGCGCTTGACCCCCAGGATGCGCGCGGCGATCGTGTCCAGATATCCGGGGACCCCGGCGGTCACCTGGCGGGGTGTGCAGATCTTCCCGTCGTCGAGCGGCGCGGGCGGCAGGCCGCAATCGTCCTCGCCGGGCCAGTGGCCGGTGAGCGCCGCATACAACAGACGGCCGAGCCCTTCGGCGTCGGCGTGTTCGGCTTCCTCGGGGGAGTCGGCCTCCCGGCCCAGGATGGCCGCGTCCACACCCACCCCGAGCAGTTTGACCGTGCCGCCCTCGGTCCACATCAGCCGCCCGGGCGTCAGGTTGAGGTGGCACATGCCCGCTTCGTGCGCGTGGGCGAGAGCTTCGGCGGCTTCGGCGACCAGGACCGCGCCGCGCTCGGGCTCCATCGGCCCGGCGGCGAGCAGGTCGAGCAGGGACTCGCCGTGCACCCACTCGCTCACCACATACGCGGTGCCGTCCTCGTCGGCGGCGTCGAACACCTGGGTGAGCCGGGGGTCGGTCAACCGGCTCGCGGCGCGCGCGGCCAGGACCACCTCGGACTCGCGCGGAAACTCGGGGCTGAAGGTGTGCACCGCGACCGGCCGGGCCAGGATCTCGTCGATGGCCTTCCACAGGGTGGCCCCGCCGGATTCGCTCACCCGGTCTTCGAGCCGGAATCGATCGGCGAGACGGGTGCCGGGTTCTACGGCGGACATGCTCACCGGGCCGCCCCCGCACCAGGCCAGCGACGCGACGTGCATCCGCCCACGCTTTTGCCTCCGCTCACCGGTTTTACCTCTACCAGACCATGCTAGTGCCGCGCCGGGGCCACGCCACGCCCGCTGGGAACGCGCGAAAAACCGTTTAGCGTCCTACCCGTCTCGTGACCATTCCAATGATGGAACTCACCTCGGTGATCCGGAGCCGGTGCGCCACCAGCAGGTAGACCAGGATGCCGAGCCCGCCGCCGACCGCCAGCACGGCGGCCGAGCTGAGCGCGGTGATGTCGGCCACCCGCACGCTCCCCCACAGCACGAGCAGCGCGACCAGCGCCGCCGGGATGGCCGCCAGATACATCCGCAACAGCCCGCCCGCCACGATCCGCCCGCTGAGCCCGCCGATCCGGCGGCTGGCCAGCAGCCAGGCCAGCGCGGCGCCCAGCACATAGGTCACGGTGAACGCCCCGGCCAGGCCCATCACCACCAGTTCCGGCGGCAGCGTGACATACAGCGTGATCCCGATCGCCGCGTTGATCAGCATGTTCACCCCGGCGACCAGCGCGGGGGTCCGGGTGTCGCCGAAGCTGTAGAACACCCGCAGCAGCAGCTGGAAGATCGAGAACGGCACCAGCGCGAGCCCGAACACCTGCAGCACGTGCCCGATGTAGATCGCCTGCTCGGTGGTGACCGCCCCTCGTCCGAGGATCAGCACGGTCACGGAGGGGCCGAGCACCATCAGCAGCAGCCCCGCCGGCACGATAACCGAGGAGACCATCCGCACCGCCGACGCGAACTCGCCCCGGGCCGAGTCGAACTCCCCGTCCCGGACGAACACGCTCAACCGCGGCAACATCGCCGTGATCACCGAAACCGCGATGATCCCGTACGGCAACTGGAACAGCTGGAACGCATACGAGTACGGCGTGAGCCCCCGCCCCGCGATCCCGTCCGCCACGGCCGCGCTGCCCGCCCCGGTGGCCAGCCGCGTGGTCACCACGAAGCCGATCTGGTTGATCGCCACGAAGGTCAGCGTCCAGACCGCGAGCCGGCTCAGCTCCCCGAGCCCGGCCCGCCAGATGTCGAACCGCGGCCGGAACCGGAACCCGGCCCGCCCCAGCGCGATGACCAGCACGATCGCCTGCGCCACGATGCCCGCCGTGGTGCCCAGGCCGAGCAGCAGCAGCTCGCCGTCGGTCACTTTGGCCACGTCGTGCGTGCCGTGCCGCAGCAGGTACGCCACGCCGACGCCGATCACCACGACGTTGTTGAGCACCGGCGCCCACATCGGCGCGCCGAACCGGTCCCGGGTGTTCAGGATGGCCCCGGCCACCGCGCCCACGCCGAAGAAGGCGATCTGCGGCAGGATCAGCCGGGCCAGCGTGACCGCCGCTTCGATCCCCTTCGGCGCCAGGTCGTCGGCGTAGAGCAGCACCAGCGGCCGGGCCAGCAGCACGCCCGCGACGGCGATCAGGGTGAGCGCGAGGGTGGCGGCCGTCAGCAGCCGCTGCTCGTAGGCCCGCCCGCCGTCCGCGTCCTGCTTGTGGTGGCGCAAGATGGCGGGCACGATGACGCTGCTCAGCACGCCGCCGATGAGCAGGTCGAACAGCACGAACGGGATCGTGTAGGCCACGTTGTACGCGTCGCCGAGGATGGCCACGCCGATGGCCGAGGCCAGAATGGCGGTCCGCAGGAAGCCGGTCAGGCGCGAGACCAGCGTCCCGGCCGCCATGATCGCGCTAGCGCGCAACAACCGGCTCATGTCACTCCTTGGTACGGCGGAACCACGAGGCTACTGGGGATCGCCCGCTAATGCTCGCCTGCCTCCGCCATCCCTTTGGTCGCCCGAAGGAAGCGGGAGCTTGACCCGGGTGGGAGAACCACGGCGCCCCCAGGGCCGGGCGGAGCCAGGACAGGCACGAGGGTGGGAGTTCCACCGCAACCAATCGAGCGTGAGGTGGTCGAGTTCCGTAGCGGATGGGTGGCGAAAGCCACGGCGCCCCCGGGGCCGGGCGGGAGCCCGGACAGGCATAAAAGGGGTGGGAGTTCCACCGTAACCAATCGACACCAGTCCGAAGGGTTGAGGTCCGTAGCGGGTGGGCAGGGCGGACACTCCGGCCGACCGTGATAGCTAGCCTCTCGTTAGCCGCTGGTCAGCGGCCATCGCGGGCGCGGTGGTCTCTGGCACGGTCTTACGTCGGCCTACGTGTCCGCCCTGCCCACCCGCGAAGTGACCCGCCGTACTTCGCATCGGTTCTAACCCGCCGATTTGGGGGCGTGGTCATGTTTACGCCTCCTGGGGTTCGCTGTGTTCGCGGACTGGGGTGGGTAACAGGGGTCGCTTTTTTGAGCGGCGGCGGAGGATGCGCATCACCACGGCTGCCAGCATGATCGCGACAGCTGCGCCGACGATTACTAAAGCGATCCCGCCGTATCCGGTTGCCGACACGGTGAGTTTGGCGGCTTTGCCGTACACGCGGTCGTCGGGGGTGAGGAGTTGGACGTTGAGGGTTGCCTGGCCGCCGTCGCCGCGTACGGTGACGGGCACGTCGAAGGACTGGGTCTTGCCCTGGGGGATGGTCACGGCTTCGGTCTCGTAGACGCCACCGGGGCGCTCTACGGCGAGTAGGGCGGGCTGGGCGGATTTCACTCGGATGGCGATTTTGACGTCCTCGCGCATCCCGTTGGTGACGGTGACCGGGATACGCCCGTTTTCTCCCGCGATCGAGCGGGGGTCATCCGGCCGGGCTACCGACACCAGGGCGATCCGTGCGTCCACCGCCTGTTCGACTTTGGTGATGAATGCCGCCGCGTCCTTCTCGCCGCGCTGGCCGCGCCAGGAGGCCGAGGCCAGCCGTAGCACCGCAGTCTCGAAGATCCGTGCCCCGCTGGTGGGCACCTTGGTGGCGGTCTCTACCTTTTTGGCCAGCTTGCGGACGGTCGTCATGTACGCCTTGGACAGCTCGGCCTGGCGCGCCTGCGGCGGATAGACCAGATCGCCGCGTGGGGTCCTGCCTGGCTTCACCGAGTCGAGTGTGATCGGCCGGGTCCACGGCAGGGGCTTGAGCAGGTCGGCGACGAAGGCCGGGTCGGGGTTCCACATCCGGGCGGTGGGCGCGACGATCACGCTGGCCACTCGGTTCGTTGGCGCGGAGAGGCTGAGCATGGCGGTCTCGGCCAGGAACCGTTGCCGTGCGGCCAGTGCCGCCCCGGGCGCTTTGGTGTCGGTGCTCAGCAGTTGGCCCAGGACCGGATCGGCCAGTTGGGCGGTGACCTGGCCTTTGACCGTGTCCAGCGCTGCCGCGGGGACGGCGGTGGCGGCGTCGAGCGGGTTGACGGGCGGCAGCGCGGACCCGGTCAGCAGCACGGAACGGGTTCCGTTGACGGCGAGTTCGTCGAGGCCGTCCCGGTCGATCAGGCCGCCCGCCGGCCACACGGTGGTGGCCGGGATCTGCCGTTTGAGCAGCTGGCTGGCGACCGCGGAGCCCTGTGCCACGGCCTGCCCGGTCGCGTTGTCCAGCCCGTTGTGCACCAGGGCGGCCACATCCGGATCCCCGTACGGCGTGGCGATCACCGGGTTGTCGGCCAGGGCGGTGCGGACCCCGTTCAGCCAGGTGCCCGTATTGGGGTCGGCCGTCCGGTTCGCCCTGTCGCGGTCCTTGTGCGCCTGAGACAGTCGCTGGGCGTCGTCCAGCAGGGCCGGGTCGACGAACCAGGTGACGTTGCTGTCCACGGTCTCGGCGAGTTTGAGCACGTTGGCCAGGCGGCCGTCGCCGAGCAGGTCCTCGTCCATGAAGACGCCGTCGTCGGCCTGGTGCTGGCGGCCGATCAAGGGCAGCGCGACGGCGACCCTGGTCTTGCTGAGCTGGGTGCCCGCCGGGATGTAGGTCAGGAAGGTGCGCACGGCGGCCACCGGGGGCTCGTTCAGCCCGTGCGCGACCTCGATCGTCAGCGCGTACACGCCCGGCTGGGTCAGCCTCAGCTGGCCGGGGGCGAGGTCGAGGGTGAACGGGAGCTTGCCGGTGCCATCGAGGACGGCGCCCTGAATGCTGGTCTTGTAGCTGTTGGTGAAGTCGGCCTGGCCGGTGGCGTGGGCGTCCATGTCGGCCCGGGACCGGAGGGGGGTGCCCGAGCCGTAGCGGATTCGGACGAAGACGGCGGCTTGCGGCGTGCCGCTGACCACGCCGGAGATCGTGATCGGGGCGCGGGGGTCCGGTGACTCCGGGGTGATCTCCGTGAGCACCACCCCGTCCGCGGCCGCGGCGGAGGCGCGCGCGCTCGCCGGGTGTGCCAGACCTGGCGCGACGAGCCAGGCGGCGGTCAGAAGGGAAACCAGGCGACGCACGCCCTGAATGCTATAGGCCTGGGATATGTGGCCGTTGTTAACCGATGCGACCGTGACCGGTGAGATCCACGGGCTTGGCGTCCACAAGGGCGAACAGATGGATTGCGCGTAATCGCAATACCGTGCTGCGTTCTCCGGTCGCGGTGTAGACGAACTCGTCGGGGTCGGTGCCGTCGATCAGCCGCTGGTCGATGAGCACGGTCAGCCGTTCCGGCAGCAGCAGCGGGCCGACCAGACCGGCGGCGTAGTCGGTGGCCGCGTTGACCAGGAAAGCCGAGGCGAGCTTGACCCGCTGCGCGCCCAGCAGCGCGCTCACCCCCGCGGGTTTGGGCGGCGTGGCGACGGACCCGATCACGGCCACCGGCTCCCGCACCCCGCGGACGGTGGTCTCGAAGACGCTGACCCCGACACAGGTACGCGCGGGGACTCCCAATACCTTGGGCAGGTCGTCGAAGCAAGTCAGCACACGCGGAAGCCGTACGATCTCATGGTGGATCTGATGGGCGAGGAGGCGGCGGTGGATCGCGAGGGCGTCCTGCATTGTCTGCGCTCCTTCATCGTGCCCCCGACAGATCTGCGACTGACCGTAACCTGGTGATCGCCATAGGTGTACTAGCCCAGAAGCACCTGTTCCGTAATCGAAGGACTACCCAGCTTGTCCCCTTCAAATCGTGTAGAGAGCGCTGTGAGCGACTTGTTCCGCCGGGTCGAGCCCGTCGCCGACGACCTCGGCGAGGTGTTCGCCAAGCGCGGCCACGAGCTTGCCCTGGTCGGCGGTCCGGTCCGTGACGTGCTGCTCGGCCGCGCAGGGCACGACCTCGACCTGACCACCGACGCCCGCCCCGAGCAGGTGCTGGAGATCGTCAGGGGCTGGGCCGACGCGTTCTGGACGATCGGCATCGAGTTCGGCACCGTGGGCGCGCGCAAGGGCGACTGGCAGCTGGAGATCACCACCTATCGCAGCGAGGCGTACGACCCGAAATCCCGCAAACCCGAGGTGCGGTACGGCGACACGCTCGAAGCCGACCTGGCCCGCCGGGATTTCGCGGTGAACGCGATGGCGGTCCGGCTGCCGAGCCACGAGTTCGTCGACCCCCACGGCGGCCTGCGCGACCTGGCCGGCCGCGTGCTGCGCACCCCGGGGACGCCCGAGCAGTCCTTCGGCGACGACCCGCTGCGGATGTTGCGCGCGGCGCGGTTCGCCTCGCAGCTGGGTTTCACGGTCGACGAGGCCGCGATCGACGCGATGCGCGACATGGCGGAGCGCATCGAGATCGTCTCGGCCGAGCGCATCCAGACCGAGCTGGACAAGCTGATCTGCGGCCCGAACCCGCGCGCCGGGCTCACCCTGCTGGTGGAGACCGGTTTGGCGGCACATGTCCTGCCGGAGTTGCCGAAACTCCGTCTGGAGATCGACGAGCATCACCGGCACAAGGACGTTTACGAGCACACCCTGATCGTGCTGGAGCAGGCGATCGCCCAGGAGGCGGCGGGTCCCGACCGGGTGCTGCGCTGGGCGGCGCTCCTGCACGACGTCGGCAAGCCCAAGACCCGCAAGAACGAACCGGGCGGCCGAGTCTCCTTCCACCACCATGAGGTGGTCGGCGCGCAGATGGCCAAACGACGCCTGAGCGAGCTGAAGTTCCCCAAGGAGGTCACCAACGACGTGGCCCGCCTGGTCGAACTGCACCTGCGTTTCCACGGCTACGGCGAGGGCGAGTGGACCGACAGTGCGGTCCGGCGGTATGTGCGCGACGCCGATCATCTGCTCGACCGGCTGCACAAGCTGACCCGGGCCGACTGCACGACCCGCAACAAGCGCAAGGCGGCGGCGCTGTCGCGCACCTACGACGAGCTGGAGGAGCGGATCGCCCGGCTGGCCGAGGAGGAGGAGATCGCCAAGATCCGCCCGGAGCTGGACGGGAACGAGATCCAGGAGATCCTCGGCATCCCGCCGGGGCCGCTGGTTGGGCGGGCGTACAAGTTCATGATGGACATCCGCATGGACGAGGGCATGATCGGCAAGGAGGCCGCCAAGGAGCGGCTCCTGGCTTGGGCGGCCGCCAATGGATGATCTCCTGAAGCTGGATCGGGAGCACGTCTGGCACCCCTACACCGCGTTCCCGCCCGCCGTTCCCGTGCACGCCGTCGCCCGGGCGAACGGGGTACGGCTGACGCTCGCCGACGGCCGCGAACTCGTGGACGGCATGTCGTCCTGGTGGGCGGCGATTCATGGTTATCGTCACCCTCGGCTGGATCAGGCGATCAGGACCCAGCTGGACGACATGGCGCACGTCATGTTCGGCGGGTTGACTCACGAGCCCGCGGTACGGCTGGCGGTCAGGCTCACCGAGATGACCGGGCTGGATCGGGTGTTCCTGGCCGACTCCGGTTCGGTGGCGGTCGAGGTCGCGATCAAGATGGCGATCCAGGCGACTGGGCGGACCCGGCTGTTCACGGTCCGGGGCGGCTATCACGGGGACACCTTCGAGTGCATGTCGGTGTGCGATCCGGTGAACGGCATGCATCACCTGTTCACCGGGGCGCTGGCGCAGCACGTGTTCGCGCCGCCGCCCCCGCTGGGTTACGAGGCGGCTCCGGACGAGGGTTACCTCACCGAGGTGGCCGATCTCCTGGCCCGGCACGCACACGAGCTGGCCGCGATCATCCTGGAGCCCGTGGTCCAGGGCGCCGGGGGCATGCGCTTCTACCACCCCACCTATCTCCGGAAATTTCGGGAAATGGCCGATGCGCATGGGCTGTTGCTGATCGCCGATGAGATCGCGACCGGGTTCGGGCGGACCGGCGAGCTGTTCGGCTGCGACCACGCCGGGATCCGGCCGGACATCATGTGCGTGGGCAAGGCGCTGACCGGCGGATATCTCTCCCTGGCGGCGACCCTGTGCACCGCCGAGGTGGCCGACCGCATCGGACTGCTCATGCACGGCCCGACCTACATGGGCAACCCGCTGGCCACCGCCGTGGCGGGCGCGTCCCTGGACCTGCTGGCCGAACGTCCCTGGCGGGCGGAGGTGAAGGGCATCGAGGCCGCCCTGATCGAGGGTCTCGCGCCGGCGGTGCCGTACGCGAAAGACGTGCGGGTGCTCGGCGCGATCGGCGTGATCGAAGCCCACGAACCCGTGGACATCCAGAAAATTCAGGACATCGTCATGGAGCACGGGGTCTGGTTGCGGCCGTTCGGTCGGCTGATCTACACGATGCCGCCCTACGCCTGCGAGCCCGGCGACCTCACCATGATCACGGACGCCATGGTGGCCGCCGCCCGCACGGTCACGTCGCCGTGACCGGCTGGCGCGCGACGGCGCGGTAGGTGAGCGCGGACACGCCGTACAGCACGCAGATCAGGGCGAGCACCCCGACCGAGCGCCCGTTCGGCGGCAGCAGCAGCGCGGCGATCGAGACCCCGACCACGAACATGCCGTTGAACAGGAAGTCGTAGATCGAGAAGATCCGGCCCAGGTAGGCGTCCTCGATGTCGCGCTGCACCACGGTGTCAGTGCAGATCTTGATGCTCTGCCCGGTGATCCCCAGCACGAACCCGGCCACCAGGAAGCCCGGCTCCCAGAACGGCACGCACAGCACGAACTCCAGCGCGCCCGCGGCCACCAGCATCATCGGGATCCACGTCTCGATCCGGAACCGCTGGGTGGCCCACGGCGTGATCAGCGCCGCCGCGAAATATCCCACCCCAGAGGTGGCCACCACGCCGCTGATCTGCTCGAGCCCGGCCACCGGGTTGTCGGAGAAGTAGTACCGGTAGAGCAGCAGCACCAAGCCCATGGACATGCCGTAGAGCAGCCGGTGCGCCGCCATGCTGCCGAGCGCAGAGGAGGGCCCGCGCCGGTGCAGGACGTGCCTGGCGCCGTCGCGCAGTCCAGTGACCACGTTCCGCAGCGCTTCCTTGGTCTGCGGCCGATCCGGGTCGTACGCCGGGCCGAGCAGATCCCGTTTCATGGTGGCGGCGATTAACGAGCTGGACCCGAAGATCACCCCGGAGATCACCAGGATGCCCGCGGTGCCGCCGTGCCCCGTGCCGAACGCGCGCTGCAGCAGGAATCCCACGCCCGCGCCGATGAACGTGACCACTGTGCCTGACGTCGGGGTGACCGCGTTGGCCATCATCAGCCGATCGGCCGGGACCACGTGCGGCAGCGAGGCTCCCAGCGCGGCCAGGAAGAACCGGTTGACCCCGAGCACCCCGAAGGCCGCCGCGTAGAACACCCAGTCGGGCGCGTGCGCGGCCACAGCCGCTGCGGCCCCGAACAGGAACACCCCGCGCACCAGCGGCCCGATGACCAGAATCTGCCGCCGCGACCAGCGATCGATGAACACGCCCGCGAACGGCCCGACGATCGAGTACGGCAGCAGCAACACGGCGAACGCCGCCGCCACGTCGGCCACCGAGGTCTGCTTCTCCGGGCTGAAGAACGCGTACCCCGCCACGGCGACCTGGAAGATCCCGTCGGAGGACTGCGAGACGAGGCGGGTGCCGAACAACCGCCGGAAGTCCCGGCCTTGGAGCACGACGCGCAGATCCGAGAGATAGGACACCCGGATAGCCTAGTGCCGCCAGCAGAACAGGACATCAGGGTCATCCCGGATACAGGCCCGCCCACCTGTCATGATCTCGTACGCTCGATCGCGTGACCCCAGACGAACATGTCGTGCTGGTCGACGGCGAGGGAAACCCGATCGGCACCGCCCCCAAGTCCACGGTTCACGGCGCTCACACCCCGCTCCACCTGGCGTTCTCCAGCTACGTCTTCGATGGTGAGGGCAACGTGCTGCTCACCAGGAGGGCCGCGCACAAGATCACCTGGCCTGGGGTGCTGACCAACTCCTGCTGCGGCCATCCCCTGCCCGGGGAACCGCTGCCGGCCGCCGTCATCCGCCGCCTCTCCTTCGAGCTGGGGATCACCGTGGAATCGGTGGACCTGCTGCTCCCGACCTTCTCCTACCGGGCGATCATGGACAACGGCACGGTCGAACACGAGCTCTGCCCGGTCTACCGGGCGCTCGCGGCCGGACGCGCCGAGCCGAACCCGGAGGAGGTGGGTTCGGTGGAGTGGGCGCCCTGGAAGGAGTTCGCCGATCGGGTCCTCAGCGGCGAGCTGCAGATCTCCCCGTGGGCGACCGAGCAGGTGCCCCTGCTGGCCGCGCTCGGCCCCGACCCCCTCCGCTGGCCCATCGCCGATTCCGCCCGGCTGCCTCGAGCGGCCCAACTATGAGGAACGCCCCGGGCATCGCGCCCGGGGCGTTCCATATATCTCACGCGACTTCGAGAGCCGCGCTGAGGGGGAGAGGCGCTTAGCGTTCGACCTCGCCGCGGATGAACTTCTCCACGTAGTCCCTGGCCTCGTCGTCGGAGTACTGCTCCGGCGGCGACTTCATGAAGTACGAGGACGCGGAGAGGATCGGCCCGCCGACGCCCCGGTCGAGGGCGATCTTGGCGGCCCGGAGCGCGTCGATGATCACGCCCGCCGAGTTGGGCGAGTCCCACACCTCCAGCTTGTACTCCAGGTTCAGCGGAGTGTCGCCGAAGGAACGGCCTTCCAGTCGCACGTACGCCCACTTGCGGTCGTCCAGCCACGGCACGTGGTCGGACGGGCCGATGTGCACGTCGGCGCGGCGCATCTCGTGCGGGATCTGCGAGGTCACCGACTGGGTCTTGGAGATCTTCTTGGACTGGAGGCGCTTGCGCTCCAGCATGTTCATGAAGTCCATGTTGCCGCCGAAGTTGAGCTGGTACGTGCGCAGCAGCTCCACCCCGCGGTCCTCGAACAGCTTGGCCATCACCCGGTGCGTGATCGTCGCGCCCACCTGGGACTTGATGTCGTCGCCGACGATCGGCACGCCCGCGTCGGTGAACTTCTGCGCCCAGACCGGGTCGGAGGCGATGAACACCGGCAGCGCGTTGACGAACGCCACCTTCGCGTCGATCGCGCACTGCGCGTAGAACCGGTCGGCCTCCTCGGACCCCACCGGCAGGTAGGACACCAGCACGTCCACCCGGGCGTCCTTGAGCACCTGGACCACGTCCACCGGGCGCTCGTCGGACTCCTCGATGATCTCGCGGTAGTACTCGCCGAGCCCGTCGAAGGTGTGACCGCGCTGCACGGTCACCCCCACCGGCGGCACGTCACAGATCTTGATGGTGTTGTTCTCCGAAGCCACGATGGCCTCGGACAGGTCCCGCCCGACCTTCTTGGCGTCCACGTCGAAGGCCGCCACGAACTCCACGTCGCCGACGTGGTAGTCGCCGAACCGCACGTGCATCAGGCCCGGCACCCGGATCGCCGGATCGGCGTCCCGGTAGTAGTGAACTCCCTGCACCAGCGACGCGGCACAGTTCCCCACACCAACGATGGCCACACGCACCGAACCCATCGCTCTCGCTCCTTCGCTACTGAGAATCGGGATCTTCATCCCGATCTGCTTGGTTTTGTACGGCTTGCGCCCGTTCTGTGTTGATCAGCTCGTTCAACCAGCGGACCTCGCGCTCGACCGATTCCAAGCCGTGCTTCTGCAGCTCCAGCGTGTAACTGTCGAGACGTTCCCGGGTCCGGGCGAGGGCGGTGCGAACCACGTCCAAGCGCTCTTCCAGGCGGCTTCGACGGCCTTCGAGAATGCGCAGCCGCACTTCTGCCTCCGTGTGACGGAAGAAGGCGAAGTGGATGCCGAAGCTCTCGTCCTCCCATGCGGAGGGGCCGGCCTGGGTCAGCAGTTCCTGGAGGCGTTCCTTGCCCTCGGCGGTGAGCTTGTAAACGATCTTGGATCGGCGGCCGAGCACCACGTCTTCCGGCGGCTCCTCCTCAACGATCAGACCCTCGGTGAGCAGGCCTTTCAGACAGGGGTAAAGCGAGCCGTACGAGAATGCGCGGAACATGCCGAGCAGCGTGTTGAGCCTCTTGCGGAGCTCGTAGCCGTGCAGGGGAGTCTCGTGGAGCGAGCCCAGGACGGCGAGTTCCAGCACGTTGCCACGGGGCCCGGTCACGGAAACCACCTCCCTGTGTGTCTGACCGATGTATCGAACTGATACATCACGAGGATACGTCGGCCCGTCATATCGTGCAACAAGGTGTCCCTGGCAAGGCCGACTCGGTCATAGGTTCGGCATGGATTGGTAAAGGGTCGTAATCTGGGGCATGTGTGGTCACAGCGGGCGGTCGTGGATTACGGCCTCGCGAAGCGGGCGGCGATTCAGTCGATCCGCTCTGGCCACATGGAGTCACGGGACGTCTGCGACGCTCACCCCTATCTGCTTCGGGCCGCTCGGACGCTGGGGGAACCCACCGACTTCAGCTGCCCGATATGCGAGCGTCAGAACGTCACGCACGTCACTTATGTGTATGGGGACGAACTAGGGCGTTCCGCAGGCCGCGTAAAGGCTTCGTCAGACCTTGTTGAGATGGCCCGTGAATACGAGGAATTCAGGGTCTACGTCGTCGAGGTCTGTCAAGGTTGTGGCTGGAACCACCTGGCGGTCTCGTTCCTTCTCGGAACAGGTGACCCCCCTGCGCGGGGCGGGCTTCCAGGTTGAGTACGCACGTGAGCACGCCGCCAAGGAAGCCGCCGAACCCCCGCCCGCCTGCCGAGTAGACGTTGACGAGCAACCCCAACGACCGATCGAGGACGCGTGAGTAACAGCAGCAGCTATGGCCCGGAGTCGGCCGACAGCCCCCGTGAGGGCGTCGGCGGGGCCCCTCGCCCTGGGCGGCGCCGTCGTTCTCCCGGCGAACCCCCCGCCGCCTCATGGGGCGAGCCTCCCGCACCCACTGGGATCCCCCAGACGGGCGCGCACCTGAGCGGTACGCCACGGCGTGGCGAGGCCGCCTTCGAAGACACCGCCGCCATGGGGGCCGTCCCTCCCGGTAGGCATCTCTCGGCCGTACCGCCCCCCGAGCAGCGTCCCCCGGCGTCCCCCGGGCAGCGGCCCGCGCCTCCGGCTGGGCGGGGATATGAGCGGGAGCGGGGGGGCAATGTGCCGTACCCGACGGGACCGGCCGATCGCACCCAGGCCCTGCGCCCACCGGGCGCCCCGACCGGCTATCCCGGTTCGGCTGGTCCTGGGGGTCGCGGGGCTACTGGTAGTTATCCCGCCCCCGGCGGTCAGCCTGGTCGCCCAGGTGGTCAGCCCGGTGACCGTACTCAGGCGATTGGCGCGCCCCCCGGCCTGCGCGCGGACGCGGCCGAGACCCAGGCGCTGCCGCCCGGGCGCCGCCGTCGCGCGTCCGGCCCTCGGCCCGGTGGCCCGGGCGGTCCAGGGGGTCCCGGCGGCCCGGGTGGTCCGGGGGATTTCGATGATCACAAGAAGCCGCGTCGTAGGGGCTGGAAGCGTTTCCTGCCCAACTGGAAGATCGTGGTCATCGGGGTCACGGTGCTCACCGCGGGTCTGTTCGGGATGATCGCCGTCGCGTACGCCAACACCCCCGTGCCCACGGTCGAGCAGGCCGAGGCGCTCGCGCAAGGCAGCGTGCTCTACTACAACGACGGCAAGACGAAGATCGCCCACCTCGGCACCAAGCGCACGATCGTCAGCATCGACAAGGTCCCCGAGCACGTCCAGGACGCGGTCATCGCGATCGAGAACAGGAGCTTCCGCGAGGACTCCGGCATCTCCATCTCGGCCATGGCGCGTTCGGTCTGGATGACCGCGACCGGCCAGCAGCTCCAGGGCGCCTCCACCATCACCCAGCAGATGGCCCGTAACTACTACGACGGCCTGAGCCAGGAGGTCTCGCTCAAGCGCAAGGTCAAGGAGATCTTCGTCGCGGTCAAGATCAACAAGGAGATGGACAAGAACGAGATCCTCATCAACTACCTGAACACCATCAACTTCGGTCGCGCGTACGGAATCGAGGCGGCCGCCCAGGCGTACTTCGGCAAGTCCGCCGCGAAGCTCACCGAGGTCGAAGGCGCCTACCTGGCCGCGCGCATCCAGACGCCGAGCTGGGAGGCCACCGCGCCGGAGCTGAAGGCCCGCTTCACCGACGTCATCAACGCGATGGCGTCCTACAACCCCGAGAAGTACGGCAAGCTGCCCGCCACCGCCAAGTTCCCGAAGACCAAGCCGGACAAGGACGTCGACGAGCTGGGCGGCCTCAAGGGCTACATGGTCATTCAGGTCCTGGAGGAGCTCAAGACCCGCGGCATGACGCCCGACATGGTGCGCAGCGGCGGCTACAAGATCGTGACCACCTTCGACCGGCGGCTCATGCTGGCCGCCAAGAAGGCCGTGACCAACGTCACCTCCGGCATGTCGAAGGAGTTCCACACCGGTCTGGCCGCGGTCAACCCCAAGAACGGGCGGGTGGTCGCCTTCTACGGCGGCAACGACTACGTGACCGACCCGTGGAACGAGCCCTGGGACTCCAAGAAGCAGGCGGCGTCCGCCTTCAAGCCGTACGTGCTGGCCGCCTGGCTGGAATCCGGGTTCAGCCTCAACAGCTTCGTCCCCGGCAACAAGACCTTCCCGACCGATCCGCTGGACGGCACCACGCCGATCAAGAACAGCCACCCGGAGAAGGACGCGATCGACGTGGTCCGGGCCACCTCGGCCTCGATCAACACGGCGTACGCGTCGATGGCCTACGCGGTTCCCGGCCAGCTGGACACGGTCAAGGCGATCGCCGTCGACGCCGGTCTGGACGAGAAGCGCATGACCGACGACGTCGCGGAGCACAAGTACCTGTTCTCCATCGGCACGGCCCCGGTCACCGCCGTCGAACAGGCCGCCGGCTACTCGATCTTCGCCAATGCCGGCAAACACGTCGACGCGCACACCGTCATCGAGGTCTCCGTGCTCAAGGATGGCAAGCGCAGCGTCGTCCTCGGCGAGAAGAAGCCGGTCAAGCAGGTCATCTCCCCCGAAGCCGCCGCCGACTCGATCGTCGCCCTCAAAGCTGTGATCACCGGGGGCACCGCCTCAGGCAACGGCAACATCGGCCGCCCCGCCGGCGGCAAGACCGGCACCAACACCGGCGAGGAAGACGCCTGGTTCGTCGGCTTCACCCCGCAACTGTCCACGGCCGTCGGCATGTACCGCGAACAGTGCAAGACCAAGAGCGGCAAAATCGTCCAGCCCCGGCACTCCAACTGCCCCAAGAAGACCGTCTCCGTCGAAGTCGGCCTAGGCTTCCAGGGCGCCGACGCCCCCACCCGAATCTGGCGCGACTTCATGATCGAGGCCCACCGCAACTGGGAAGTCCAGGACTTCCCCCCCAAGGCCGGCACCGGCGCCCCCGAGAACATCGTCCCGAGCCCGTCTCCCACTCCCACGCCGGAGGTGGAGGGCGACTTCCCGCAGGACTTCCCGGACGACGGCGTCGAGTGTTTCCCCGGCGGGGACGGGTGTGACGTCGACATTCCCGCGGACGACGGCAGCGTCGACCCGTTCACGGCTCCCGCGGCTCCAGCTACGGCTCCGCTGCCTGTGCCTACAGCGGCGAATCGCCGGGAGTAGGTGACGGAGTAGTGACATCCTCGCCCGGCGCGTCCTTGGGGACCGCCGGGCGTTGGTGTTCGGGGGCGGTGGTGGAGCGGAGCCCGGCGACCTGTGAGTTGTGGCGGTCGGACGGAGAGTGGGCGCTCAGTACCGGTAAGAAGGGTGAGCCACTGGACTCGGGTTGGTCGTATGGCCAGGCTGCGGCTCCAGGTAGTCCCGCCACTCCAGGTAGCCGAGCACGCCAGGTCCTCGTCCGGCAGGTGGGCGGTCCGCTCGTCCACCAGC
>NZ_BLAE01000008.1:9122-55552 GCF_009687865.1 Acrocarpospora macrocephala | reverse complement strand
GGGCGGGTGGGTGGGGGAACCACCGGGATCAAGCCGCCGCCTTGTTCGGGCGACCACGGGGATGGCGGGGGCGGGCGGAGCCCGAGGGGAAACTAAGGGTTGGGCGGGTGGAGAACCACTTCATCGAATGACATGTCCGGCTCAGGGCCTGCGGTGATTCGGAGGGTGGACACGTGGGGGATTCTGAGTATGGAGGTCGCCAACGGGGGTGAGGGGATGGTCAAATACCAGGCATGACTCGGACCTCTAGTGCCCCGGGACCGTTGGCGTCGGTCGCGTTCCGCGCCGTGCCGTACGTTCCGCTTGGTGCGTTCGCGGTGTTGGGCGCGTTCCTCGCGTACTTCTGGAAGTCGGCGTGCCGGTTCGGAGGGGCGTGGAACACGGGGGTCGAGCAGTACAGCAACTTCTGTTATACCGACATTTATCCGCTCTGGTTCGCCCGCCAGCTGAGCGACGGACGCATCCCGTACATCGACAATCCCGACGTCGAGTATCCCGTCGGCATTGGCGCGATCATGGAGTTCGCCCGCCGCCTGTCCTTCGGCGACGGCGTGACGTTCTACGACATCACGGTCATCCTCATGGGGGCCAGCCTGGTGGTCGGCGTCCTGCTGATGGCCGCCCTGGCCGGTCCCACCCGCCGCTGGGACGCCCTCTGGTACGCGATCGGCCCCGGCGTCGTGCTCTGCGCGTACATCAACTGGGACCTCGCGGCCGGCGCACTCGCGCTCGGCGGCCTGCTCGCCTGGGCCCGAGAGAAGCAGTACCTCGCCGGCATCCTCCTCGCCCTCGCCGTAGCCACCAAGTTCTACCCCTTGATGTTCCTCGGCGCCCTGTTCCTGCTCACCGTCCGCACCGGCAAGTGGCTCGCGTTCGGAAAGACACTCGGCGCCGCCGTCGCCACCTGGCTCCTGGTCAACGTCCCGATCATGCTGATCAGCTTCGCCGGATGGAGCAAGTTCTACGTCTTCAGCAGCGAGCGCGGAGTCGACTGGGGCGGGCTCTGGTTCTTCTTCCAGAAGTACCAGTGGGGCTTCCTGGCCAACGCCGACACGCTGAACGAGATGGCCATGGGCACCCTCGCGATCCTGCTGCTCGGCATCGCCGTCCTCACCGTGTCCGCCCCCCGCCGCCCCAGACTGGCCCAGATCTGCTTCCTGGCCCTGGCCGCCTTCATGGTGACGAACAAGGTCTGGTCACCCCAATACGTCCTCTGGCTGATCCCCCTCGCCGTCCTCGCCCGCCCGAAATGGCCCGCCCTCGCGATCTGGCAACTCACCGAGGTCTGGTACTTCTTCGCGATCTGGCTCTATTTCGTCGGCATGGATCCCGCCCACACCGCCGAAGGCATCAGCGACGGCCCGTACTTCCTGGCGGTCTGGGCCCGCGCCCTAGCCGTGATCGCCCTGATGGCCCTCGTCGTCTGGGACATCCTCCGCCCCGAACACGACCTCGTCCGCCAGAACGACATAGACGACCAATCCGGCGGCGTCTTCAACCACGCCCCCGACCGCTTCGTCCTGTTCCGCCGCCCCCCAGCCCCAGTGAGCTGAATCTTTCACCGGATCTGAAGGGCCGCGTCCTGGTACGGCCCGACGGCCGGACTCGGCGGCTACAGGGAAGGCCGCGCTGTGGGAGCGGATTGCGTCCCGCGAACGGCGCGCCCCACCAAGGAGCAGGTCTGATCGGGGCAGCCCGACGGGCGGACCTGTTGGCTGCAGGGCGAGGTTCCCGTGCATCTGGAAGCTCGCGTTTTGGTACGGCGGCGGCGTTCGGCACGGCGTGCCTCACCAAGGAGCTGGGGGAGTCTGATCGGGGCAGCTCGATAGGCGGACCGGGCGGCTTGTGGGGGGAGGTTCCTGTGCGTCTGGAAGGTCGTTGTTTGGTGCGGCGGCGTCCCGCGAACGGCGCGCCCTCGCCCATGGAGCGGGCCGAGGTCTGACCGGGGCAGCCCAATGGCCGGACTTGGCGGTTGCAGGGCGAGGTTCCCCGCGCGGGCGGGCAGCGCGAACCGGTCGAGGGCGGCCATGGCGGAGCTCGTGATCTAGGCGAAAGGGTGACGCCGAGGTCGGATGCGGCGTGTGTGGAACCGAGGAGGACGGCGATGGCGTCGTTGAGTTGTCGGCGGTGACCATCTTTGTCGCCGGTGCCGGTTTCCTGGAGGAGTCGTTGATGTTTCTTGTCGCTCCCGACCTGAGGTCTGCTCGGACGGATGATCGCCCGCTAACCTGCGTCTGACGGATTGTTCGGGATGACGGTTTTTTCGGGGAAGGTCAGGTAATCGTGCGATATGCACTGCCGGTCTGGGTGATCACCCGAACCGTCCTGTTCCTGGCTGCGACCCAGGTCATCCCGGTCGGCCACGAGGGTTCCTTCGACAACGACGTCCGCTTGTACGGCGACTGGGCGACCATCCTGCTGAGCGGCGAGTTCCCCGCAGGCGATGAAAAATGGCAGTATCCCCCGTTCGCCGCCCTGCCCATGCTGGCCCCCCACCTGCTCCCCTGGAGCTACCAGATCTCGTTCTACGTGATCGCGATCCTCTGCGATCTCGCCATCCTGCTGCTCATCAACCGATTCGCGACCCGCTCCGGCACCGGCCCCGCCGCGATCTGGGCCTGGACGATCGGCGCCGCGATGCTCGGGCCTGTACTCATCTCGCGATACGACCTGATGGTCACCCTTGTCGCGGTCGCCGCGCTCACCGTCTCCCGGGACGCCCTCATCCGCGGCATGCTCATCGGCGTCGGCCTGTCCATCAAGGTGTGGCCGATCGCCCTCCTGGTCGGCCTCCGCCGTTGGCGCGAACTCCTCACCGGCACCGGCGCCGCACTCGGCGCCACGATCGTGGCCTGTGGAGCCGCCGCCCTGGTCATGCCGAACGCGCTCGATTTCCTCACCAACCAGCAGGAACGCGGCCTCCAGGTCGAGTCTCTGGCTGGCACGCCGTTCGTGCTCGGCCGCGTACTCGGCTGGTGGGGCGGTTTCACCAGCTACCAGCACGGCGCGATGGAACTCGTCGGCGACGGCATCGAAACTGCCACCCGGATCAGCGTGATCGCCACCCCCGTGGCGTTACTGCTCCTGTTCGTCTGGTGGCTACGCGCCACCCCCACCGAGACGACCTACTACGACGCCGCCTTCACCACCGTGCTCTTCCTGGTCCTGACCAGCCGCGTCCTGTCCCCCCAGTACCTGATCTGGTTGATCGGCATCGCCGCCGTCGCGTTCGCGGTCCGCGAGTCCAGCCAGCGCCCCGCCGCCTGGCTGCTCCTGACGGCCATGCTGCTGACCGGGATCATGTACCCCTGGGTCGAGCAGGACTACAGCTGGACCGGCGAACTCCCCGGCACCCTGATCCTGGTCACCCGCAACCTGATCCTGCTCGCCGCAGCGATCGTCTCATTCGTAGCCCTCTGGCGAAGCACCCGCCCCGCCCTGGCGAAACCGGAACCTGTACCCGCTATTTAAGCTCGCGAATCCAGAGAGTTTATCCACAGGCTGTGGGAAACCACCGCGACGATATGCACAGGCGAACGGCCTGGGTGTAGTTGAGTGGTCCGGATCACTGAGCACTGCGCGGGCGGCCTGGTCACAGGCGTAATGCGGGCAGCCCGGGCCACGGGGCGGTGTGGATGGTCCGGGCCACGGGCGATGTGCCGGCGGTCCGGGCCACGGGTGTAATGCGGACGATCCCGGTTACGGGCGTGGTGCTTATGGTCTCGGTTACGGGCGTGGTGTGGAAGGTCCGGGTCACGCTTGGTGGTGCAGTCGCTATCCATGTCGAAGGCCGAGGATCGGACGGCTGGTCCGGATCCTCCGATTCACCCGGATCGGCGGATTCCTCCTCGGGCTCCTCGGCCGGTTCGCCAGGATCCTCCAGCTGAACTCGCGAGCGGCTACGAATCACTGCGAACGTTCCTTCCTGGTTCCCGGGGTCCGCCCCCAAAACGACGAACGGCTCGCATCGGTCTCCCGTCCTGCCGGAGACACCCACACGAGCCGCCGACCCCCTCCTCACGGCACCGGACCGGCCAAGGCTCGGCCCTCATCACCCATGTCCGATGCGCGATCCGGGAGTTGCCAAAGCAAATCTCACAGCTCTCGACTTACGTTTGCAACCCGTTCAGACCTATCGAGAACGTCTAACCATGTGTGACAGTCCGACTCCGCAATGAGGTGACCTCGGGCCGCGTGCCCGCGCACTACCCAACCCATGGCTGCTGACCTGCTTGAACATAAGCACTATCAGCGAATGTCATCCAAGCGAGCGCTGGCCACACGACCTCCACCCACAGTTCCCAAGCCCCCAAAGCGACATTCCCTCACAAAGAATTCTTGATTGTGATCACGCCATGTGCGGGACTATTCGATAACCGAAGCCAGCAAAATTGCGTCGAAAGAACGCACCACACCGCCGACTCCCCTCCGCACTCCCTCTCCTCACAACGATCCGCTGGCAGGCACCGATTCGACCCGAGCGGAGGTTCTCCCACTTTGTCGTTTCGTACAGGAACCACAGGATGGCGGGCTCAGGCGGAGCCTGAGGGGAAGCAACGGGCTGAGGGGGTGGGAAACCCAGATCGGCTGCCGCTTCGCTCGGGCGACCACGGCGCTGGCAGGGTCGGGCGGAGCCCAAGGGAATCGAAGGGCTGGGAGGGATGGGGACGAAGCCTCGTCACAAGGCTGGGTGGGCGGTGCGTGCGTTGGGGTTAGAGGTGTTTGCGGAGGAAGGCGATGTCGTCGGCTTGGCCTTCGGAGGGGGTTTCGACCACGATGGGGGCATTGGCGGTGCGGCAGATGGTGAGAATCTGATCGGGGTCTATTTGGCCGGTGCCCAGGTTGGTGTGGCGGTCGGCGCCTGAGTCGAAGCTGTCGCGGGAATCGTTGCAGTGGATCAGGTCGATTCGGCCGGTGATGGCCAGCACGCGGTCGACGATGCCGATGAGGTCCTCGCCGCCGGCGTGGGCGTGACAGGTGTCCAGGCAGAAACCGATCTTGGAAGGGTCTTGGGCGCCCGCGGTCGCCGCGTCCCAGAGGCGGGCGATGGTGTCCAACCGCCGGGTCATGGCGTTCCCACCACCGGCGGTGTTCTCGATCAGCACCGGAATCGGGCAGTCCATCCGCTCGAACACCTTGCGCCAGTTGTCGAACCCGATCTGAGGATCGTCGTCCTTGTTGAGATGCCCGCCATGCACGATGAGCCCCTTGGCCCCCAGCGACGCCGCCGCCTTCAACTGCCCCTCCAGCAGCTTCCGGCTGGGAATCCTGATCCGGTTGTTGGCCGTAGCCACATTGATCAGATACGGCGCATGGATATAGACATCCACCTCGGAATCCCGGATCGCATCCGCGCTGGCCGGCATCACCGGGCCTTTCCACCCCTGCGGATCGCCGAGGAAGAACTGCACCACATCGGCGTCCCGCGCGGCGGCGTGGGCCAGCGGATCATCCTGATCGACGTGAGCTCCGATACGCACCATGAAACCGAGCGTATCCGAGCCCTCCGACAGTCTCCCTGCTTTCCCCATCCAGACCGCCCGGACAAAGGGCGGCGGAACCCTATGCCTCCTTCAAGAGCGTTTCAAGGCTTCTTCGCCGGGCAGTCGCTGGGGCGGCTGACACGCCCTGCCACCCGCGTGTCGCGACAGAAGGAGATCACATGAACCAACGGATCGGGAGAGCCATCGTGCTGATCTACATACTGGTCGGCATATATGTCGCTTGGATCTACGACTACCTCACCCCCAGGCTCCTGCGCGACATCGCAGAGGCCCTGCTCTCGATCTTCCTGTGGTTCCTCGTCCTCCTAGGAGTAAATCTCAACCTCGGAAGATGAAGCCGACCAAGCCAAGCACCACATAACGACCACGCACCCGATGGGCGGGCACCGCAGGCCTCCGCGAGCACCCGCCCATCGCGGTAACCGGACCACCCCAATGGGGGGCGTAAGGGCACGGGTATCGGACATTCCACCAAGTGCCTATGCGCACGGGTGTTGGATCACCCGGCCAAGAGCCTATGAGCACGGGTATCAGAGCACAGGTGCTGGACCACCCCGGCGGCGTCGTACAAGCGGAGGCACCGGACCACCCGAAAGGGCCTACGAACACGGGTACGGGCCACGCGGGACGTACGAGCATGTCATTAGAAGAATCAGCAGCCGCGCTCGTCGCTCAGCTGCCGTACCTGATCCGCCGGAGTTAGGAGAAGCCGCCGTGGGCGATGCCCAGGACGGCGCCGACGAAGGATCCGACGACGCCCATGATGATGAGGCTGCGTTGCGGCGTGGTGACGGAGACGTACTGGGAGAACAAGCCGCCGGCGAAGCCGATGATGCCGAGGGCGGTGGCGACGGCGTGGGCGCTGACGATGAAACCCAGGACGAATGCCACGATTCCCACGATCAAGGTTCCGACCGCGAGGATGTTTTCCATGGTGTGGGGTCTGCCGTCGGTGTTGAGGGTGAAACGGAAGGGCTCGCTCTCGATCGGGCCAAGCATGTGTGGCATACCTGCCACCCCCTCTCCCCGCTAAGGATTCCCGGCTCGGCCAGCGCACAATCCCGGCCCTGGTAGCCTTATTCGGCTGCATCTGGTAAGCGCGTGTGATCACCCGCGCGAACCGCAGCGTCCTCCTGTCACGGCAAGGCGCCGTGACCGCAAGAGTCCAGAGGAGGTTGGATTCCGCATGCGTCGTTACGAGATGATGGTCATCCTTGACCCGTCCCTCGATGAGCGCACCGTGCAGCCCTCGCTCGACCAGTTCCTGACGGTCGTGCGCAACGATGGCGGCACCGTGGAGAAGGTAGACGTCTGGGGCCGCCGCCGGCTGTCCTACGACATCGAGAAGAAGTCCGAGGGCATCTACGCCGTCGTCGACCTCACCGCCGAGCCTGCCACGATCAAGGAGCTGGACCGTCAGCTCAACCTGAACGAGGGCATCCTTCGCACCAAGGTTCTCCGTCCCGAGCTTCACTGACGAACATTGGTCCCGGACGGCTGAAGGGGAGTAGACAGGGAGTTACGGGAAGCCCCGATTTTGTCGGAGGCAGGTCGTACTCTGAGCCCCTGAAGAACCGGGATAGGAAGGCGAAAGCGACCGATGGCAGCAGGCGACACAACAATCACGATCGTCGGCAACCTTGTCGACGACCCGGAGCTGCGCTTCACCCCGACGGGGCAGGCCGTGGCCCGGTTCCGCATCGCATCCACTCCGCGGTTCCTCGACAAGACGACCAATGAGTGGAAAGACGGCGAAGGTCTGTTCCTGACCTGCAACGTGTGGCGGCAGGCGGCGGAGAACGTCGCCGAGAGCCTGCAGCGTGGCATGCGGGTCATCGTGCAGGGACGGCTGCGCCAACGGTCGTATGAGACCAAGGAAGGCGAGAAGCGCACGGTTTACGAGGTCGAGGTCGACGAAGTCGGCCCCTCGCTGCGCAACGCCACCGCGAAGGTGAACAAGACCGCGCGGCAGGGCGGTGGTGGCGGGGGCGGCGGTTTCGGCGGCGGCCCGGCCAACGACCCGTGGGCGTCCGCGTCTCCGGCCCCGCCGAGTGGCGGCGGTTTCGGCGGCGGCGGAGGCGGCGGCGGGGGTTACCAAGGCGGCGGTGGTGGCGGCTACGGCGGCCAGCAGGGCGGCGGCGGTGGCTTCGGCGGCGGCGGCGGAGACTTCAGCGACGAACCGCCCTTCTAGCTTTCACCCACACATCCATAACCGAGCGACCATTCCCGCGTTGAGCGGGGCTCTGAAAGGAGCACCACGATGGCCAAGCCGGCACTGCGCAAGCCTAAGAAGAAGGTTTGCCATTTCTGCCACGACAAGATCTCCTACGTCGACTACAAGGACACGGGGCTGCTGCGGAAGTTCATCTCCGACCGCGGCAAGATCCGTGCCCGCCGGGTGACGGGCAACTGCACCCAGCACCAGCGCGACGTGGCGACCGCTATCAAGAACGCCCGTGAGATGGCCCTGCTGCCATACACGAGCACCGCGCGCTAAGGAAAGGGGACTCAGCCATGAAGCTCATTCTCACCACTGAGGTCTCCGGTCTCGGCGCTCCGGGTGACATCGTCGAGGTCAAGGACGGCTACGGCCGTAACTACCTGATCCCGCGCAGCTTCGCGATCCGCTGGACGCGAGGCGCCGAGTCGCAGATCGCCTCCATCAAGAAGGCCCGCGACGCCCGCGAGATCCGTGACCTCGGCACCGCCAAGGAGGTCGCCGGCCAGCTCGGCGCGCTCAAGGTGAAGCTGAAGACCAAGGCGGGCGACTCGGGCCGGCTGTTCGGCGCGGTCACCACCGGTGACATCGCCGACGCCGTCAAGGCCGCCGGCGGCCCGCTGCTGGACCGTCGCCGCATCGAGATCGGCAACCCGATCAAGAGCACCGGCTCGCACAAGGTCAGCGTCAAGCTGCACCCCGAGGTCTCCGCGACCCTCGACATCGAGGTCCTCGCCATCTGATCTCCGGCGCGAACGATGGCCCCTCGCCGAAACGAGGGGCCATTGTCATGTCCGGGACTGGTGTTTGGGCGGTTGCGGGCGCCGGTGGCGGCCGATGGTGGGGGCCAGGGCGCTGTGCCTGCGGCCGTACAACTGGTAGACGAGCACGCCGACGGCCATCCAGAGCACGAAATACAGCCAGGTGATGACCTGCAGGTTCAGCATCAGCCATAACGTCGCCACGATGGACAGAGCCGGGACCAGCGGGGACATCGGGACTTTGAAGCCGCGGGGGAGGTCGGGCATGCTCCGCCGCATACTGATCACACCGGCTGACACGATCATGAACGCGAACAGCGTACCGATCACGACGAGCTGTTCCAGGGTGAGGACCGGGCCGAACTCGGCCAGCAGGATCGCGATCGCGCCGATGACCAAGGTCGCGGTCGCGGGGGTGCGGTGCGAGCCGCTGAGCCGTGCCAGCTGGGTGGGCAGCAGGCCGTCGCGGGCCATCGCGAACACCACCCGCGTCTGGCCGACCAGCAGCACGAACACCACAGTGGTGAGCCCGAGCACGGCGGTGATGTTGATCACGTGCACCATGAAGGTCTCGCCGACCAGCCGGAACGCGTCCGCGAGCGGCGCCCCCTGCGTGATCTTTGAGTACGTCACCATTCCGATCATGACCACCGCCACCGCGATGTAGATCACGGTCGCCGTGGCCAGGGCCCGGATCATGCCCTGCGGAACGGTCCGAGTCGCGTCCTTGGTCTCCTCCGCCGCCGTGGTGACGATGTCGAAACCGAGGTAGGCGAAGGCGATGGCCGGCGTCGCCGCCAGGATCCCGAACCAGCCGAACGCGTGGGTCTCGCCGATGAGCAGGCCGAAGACCGTCGAGTGCAGCGTGTCCGCGTCGGTCACCAGCGGGGCGGGGTCGACCGGGATCTGGGCGATGTTGCTGGGGCTGAAGTGCAGCGCGCCGATGATGATGACCGCCGAGATGCCCACGAGCTTGGCGGAGACCATGACCCACAGGGCGCGCAGGCCGACTTTCGCGTTGAATGCCACGATTCCGGTGAGCGTGGTCAGGATGAGCAGGGTGAACAGGTCGAAGCCTTCGGGGCGGCTCAGCAGCGGGGGCACGGCGATGCCGAGCTCGGTGAGCATCTGAGCGAAGTACAGCGACCAGACCCGGGCCACCACGGCGGCGGCGAGCTCCATCTCCAGGATCAGCGACCAGCCGATGATCCAGGCCCAGACCTCACCGAAAATGACGTAGGTGTAGGTGTACGCGCTGCCGGAGACCGGCATCGTGGAACAGAGTTCGGCGTAGCAGATCGCGGCCAGCAGGCTGGTAATTCCGGCGATCATGAAAGAGAGGATGACGCCGGGACCGGCCATACTGGCGGCCTGTCTGCCGGCGATGCTGAATATGCCCGCACCGATCATGACGCCCAAACCAAGCACGATCAGGTCATTGCGGGTGTAGATCTCCCGCAGGCCCGCGGTGCGCAGCACGGTGGCCTCCGTCGCGGGCATGCGACGGAGCACGGAGGTCGATGTGGGCTGGCGTACAGACGTCACGACAGGCCAATCGTCAGAGGCAAGACCGTAGGCAACAGTGCCTCATCTCACTACTGCCGACAAGGGCCCAAATGACTACCCTCCCGTCATTTATTGGACATGTTATGAAGTTGAAGTGTTTGCCCTGGTCTGGAGGCTTGGTCGGCCATACTCACCGGCTATGGTTCAACCTTAAATGCTCATGAATCGCCGAGCCGGATTCCATTTATTCACAGCTACGGTCGGCTGTTTGTGCGGTTTCGGCCCTCGGCCCGATGGTCAGGCGCCGCTCACCAACCAGGCGTCACCCCGCGCGCGCAGGCCCAGCGTGGCCAGCCGGGCCAGCATCCAGACCCCGATGGCCAGCCACAGCCCGACCAGACTGCCCGCCAGCAGGGCGAACGGCAGGTACGCGAGGGTGGTGACCGCGGCGGCCCAGGCCAGATACCGCTGATCGCCCGCACCGATGAGCACCCCGTCGAGCACGAAGACCACGCCCGCGATCGGCTGGAACAGCGCGACCGTCCACAACACCGCGTCGATCTGCGCGGCCACCGCCGGTTCCGCGGCGAAGATCCCCGGAATGAACGGGCGACAGCCGATCACGGCCAGGCCCAGCACCACGCCGCTGACGACGCCCCACATCACCATGCGCCCGGTCACCCGCCGCGCGCCCAGCACGTCGCCGGCACCGAGCAGCTTCCCGGTGAGCGCCTGACCCGCGATGGCGATCGCGTCGAGCGCGAAGGCCAGCAACGTCCACACCTGCGTGGTGATCCCGTGCGCGGCGACCTCGGCGATACCCAGCCTGGCCGCGATCACGGTCGCCGTAACCAGCACGATCCTCAGGCAGACGGTGCGAATCAGCAGCGCGACCCCGGCGGTTCCCGACGCCTTGATGCCCGCCGGATCCGGCCGCAGCGAAGCCCGTACCCGCCGCGCGCCCCGCACCACCACGATCAGGTACGCCCCCGCGGCCAGCGACTGGGCGGCCACCGTGCCCCAGGCCGACCCTGCGAGCCCCCATCCGAGCCCGAGCACGAACCAGGCATTCAACGCGGCGTTGAGCGCGAACCCGCCGACCGAGACCGCGAGGGGCGTGACCGTGTCCTGCAGCCCGCGCAGCACCCCGGTCCCCGCGAGCACGATCAGCATCGCCGGCGTCCCGACCAGGCTGATCCGCAGGTACGTGATCGCGTCGGCGGTCACCTCCGGCGGCGCGTCGATCAGCCCCACCAGCCCCGGCGCCAGCGGCCAGCAGACGACCACCACGCCCACCCCGATCGCCGCCGCCAGCCACACCCCGTCCATCCCGCGCTGTACGGCCTGCCGATGGTTGCCCGCCCCCACCTGCCTGGCGACCGCGGCCGTGGTGCCGTACGCCAGGAAGACGCACAGGTTCACGATCGTGGCCAAGATCGTCCCCGCCACGCTGAGCGCCCCCAGCGCGCTCGTCCCCAGCCGTCCCACGATCGCGTAGTCGGTCAGCAGGAACAGCGGTTCGGCGACCAGCGCCGCGAAGGCCGGCACGGCAAGCCGGAGGATCTCCCGGTCGGTGGTACGGCCTTGGCCATGGGTAAGTGGCATGGACCCATTATGCTGATTACCGCAAGATCATCCATACTAGGGATATACGGGACATTTCGGACCGATTCCGATCGGTGCCCCGACTTTCTTTTCTCCACAGCCGGTGGATATTGTTTCCGCAGGTCACAGTGATTATCCACAGCCTGTGGACAGGTTATCCCCAGGCTCGTCCCCAGGCTTCCCACACCCTGGCGGCAGAAGTGCACACCTTATCCACAGGTCTGTCGACAGGCTTCGTTGCCGGTTGCCCCCACAACCCGGGAAACTGTCGTCCCGGTCCTCTACAACTGGGGGTGGTGCGGCCGGAGTGGAGGGGGACGCATGACCGATCGAATAGCCGGACACCGCGACGGCACACGACGAGATCCCGCCGCGAGGGGTGGCTCTCGTCGCCGCCCACGAGGGCGTCGGTGTGGAGTTGGTCTGGGGATAGCCGGTTGGCGGCGTGAGCGGCCGCAGCCGGTGTTGGGTGTCGGGTTGCGATGAGCGTTGTCGATTTTTCGGGTGGGCCGTCTGAGCCTTCGTTCGAGCGGACTCCGCCGAACAACATCGAGGCCGAGCAATCGGTCCTAGGCGGCATGCTCATCTCCAAGGACGCGATCGCCGATGTGGTCGAGGTTCTGCGATCCGATGACTTCTACCGGCCTGCCCATCAGATCGTTTACGAGATCATCACTGATCTTTACGGGCGGGGGGATCCGGCCGACGCGGTCACGGTCTTCGATGAATTGCAGCGGCGGGGTGATGTGGCGAAGGTCGGGGGCGGGGCATATCTGCACACCCTGACCGTCGTGGTGCCGACGGCGGCCAATGCCGGGTACTACGCCAAGATCGTTCGTGAGCAGGCGGTGCTCCGGCGGTTGATCGAGGCGGGGACCCGAATCGTCTCCTACGGTTACGGTGGCCAGAACGAGGAAGTCGACGATCTCGTCGATCGGGCTCAGGCCGAGATCTACAAGGTCACCGAAAGGCGTACCTCGGAGGACTATCTGCCGCTTTCGGAGATCATGCCGGCCGCTCTGGACGAGATCGAGGCCATCGGAAGCCGCGGCGGCCAGATGGTCGGAGTACCGACCGGCTTCCAGGACCTGGACGCCCTAACCAACGGACTCCACCCAGGACAAATGATCGTCGTCGCCGCCCGTCCCGCCATCGGCAAGTCGACCCTTGGACTGGATTTCGCCCGGTCTGCGGCGATTAAGCATGGTCTGACCACGGTGATCTTCTCGCTGGAAATGTCGCGTAATGAGATCACGATGCGTTTGCTGTCGGCTGAGGCGCGGGTTGCCCTGCATACCATGCGTTCCGGTCTGATGAATGACGACGACTGGACTCGGATGGCGCGGCGCATGGGCGAGGTCGCCGAGGCGCCCCTATTCATCGACGACTCGCCCAACATGTCGATGATGGAGATCCGGGCCAAGTGCCGTCGCCTCAAGCAGCGCCACGACCTGAAGTTCGTCATCGTGGACTACCTCCAGCTGATGAGCTCCCCCAAGAAGACCGAGAGCCGCCAGCAGGAGGTCTCCGAGCTGTCCCGAGCGCTCAAGCTGCTCGCCAAGGAGTTGGAGGTCCCCGTGATCGCCATCTCCCAGCTCAACCGAGGCCCCGAACAGCGAACCGACAAACGCCCCGCGGTCTCCGACCTCCGTGAGTCCGGCTGCCTCACCGCGAACACCCGAATCCTCCGCGCCGACACCGGCGCCGAAACCACCCTCCGCGACCTCCTCGACTCCGACACCCGCGACATCCCCGTCTGGTCCCTCGACGACCGCCTCAAACTCGTCCCCCGCACCCTGACCCATGTCTTCCCCAGCGGCATCAAACCCGTCTACCGCGTCCGCCTCCGCTCCGGCCGCGAACTCGAAGCCACCGCCAACCACCCCTTCCTCACCTACGACGGCTGGCACGCCGTAGGCGACCTCCCCCAGGGCACCCGAGTAGCCGTCCCTCGCCACGTCCCTCCCCCACTTAAGACCACGGAACATGTCCCTTCGCAGGGGATAGATCTCCCACGCCTCCTCAACGCGACTTCCCTACCTGACGCCGTATTCGGCCTACGCAAGACCCAACTCGCCTTACTTCTGAGGCAACTGTGGGCGAGCAACGGCGAGATCCACTGGGAGGGGAACCCTGTGCTCACGCGCAAGGGAGAAGCCTCCGCCGCAATAGCCGCAAGACCGGTATATGGGGAATCCGGGTCTGCCCCTGAGTGCGAAACGCCCGCATATGTGCATGGAGGCGGAGCGCATTCAGGACACGCGAGTGCGCCGGATATGCAGTCTGGGCATGCGATAGCGGTGGAAGACGGACGTGTACACGGAGGCGGAATATTTGCCGGGCAGGTGAACGATGACGAAGCGCTTGGGAGCTATGCGCCTGGTGAAGCGCGGATCAGTTTCGTGGGGAGTCGGGGGTTGGTGGATGATCTTGCGAGGTTGTTGCTGCGGTTCAATGTGATGACCCGGATCGTGGCGGTGGGTGGAGCTCATCGACTGATGATCTACGGGCCCGAGAACCAGTTGCGATTTCTTGAAGATGTGGGAATGTCGGGTGCGGCGGCTGAGATGTGTGTGCGGGAACTTCGGCTGAGGACGGGGACAACCGATCCCGGTCGTCTTCCTCAGGGGATGTGGGACCAGTTGCGCGATGTCTTGAGCCAGCCGCAGGGACCAGGTCCTCGGGCGGAGGCGGGCACGCTTGGTCAGATGGTCGCGATTCTCGATCGTGAGGATTTGGAGATCACGGCGACCAACGATGTCTTCTGGGATGAGATCGACTCCGTCGAGGCGCTCGGCGAGCAGATGGTGTACGACGCGACGGTGCTCGGCACCCACAACTTCGTCGCCAACGGCATTTCTGTCCACAACAGCATCGAGCAGGACGCGGACATGGTCATCCTCCTCCACCGCGAGGACGCCTACGAGCGCGAATCCCCCCGCGCCGGTGAAGCCGACCTCATCGTCGCCAAACACCGAAACGGCCCCACAGCCACAGTCACCGTCGCATTCCAGGGCCACTACAGCCGCTTCGTCGACATGGCCCAGCACTGACCTTCGCTTGTGTAGGGTCACGAGGATCTTGGCGGAATCTCACCGATCTTGACGGGCCGATGGTGGATCCGCCAATTGGGTGAAACGTGGGTATCAGTGCTCCATCCGGCTTGCGGTGCGTGGGGTGAGCAGCCCTCCGGCGAGGAGGAGCAGTCCGGGAAGCAGCACCGGTGTCACCTGCATCAGATCGAAGGGCATGTCCTGGTCCCGGACGCCGAACAGGCCCAAAACGTCGTAGTAGACGTTCTCGATGTCGTAGACCACACCCAGTGTGGCCAGTGTGGTGTAGGCCAGGGTGAGTATCCATAGGAACCGGCTGCGCTCGTGGACCGCCAGCGCGATGAGGCCGATCCCGATCGCCAACAGGCCGAAGTCGTTCCTGACGAAGAACGGCCACAGGTAGAACAGCCAGCCCAGCCTCTGCAGCATCGGGGCGAATCCCAGGATCACCCACAGCACGATCGGGAGGAGTTTGGCCGGTCGGCCGCGTCGCGTGTACCACCATCGAGTCAGAACGGCGCCGACCGTCAGTCCCATCAACCACAGGAAATCAAAGGGCAGGAGGTTAGCCGGATGTCCGTAGTAGAGCGGTGCGATGGCCACGGCAAAGGCGCCGAAGAAAAGCAACGGGAAGCGCCAGGCCGGTCGAAGGGCACGCTCGGCGTCGGAGATCATACGGTCAGGGTCGCATCGCAAGGAATCAACATGGGCGAGAACTGAGGAAAGCGCCATATCGGTGAGACAAATCCACCGCCACGTATCGGAGACGGAACCTATTGGTCTGCTGTGTTGAGGAGTAGGACATGGCGGTTCACATCGATGTCGAGACCGCACAGGTCAGCCTCCGCCGTCTAGGACGGGCGTAGCGAGGAAGGTCATCTCTGGCGTGGTGCATCTGCGGAGGCGTGCGGAGCGGCCGCTCCGTGGCGGACTTTCCGATGCATGCAGGTCAGCGGCACTACTCGGGCACCTATTGGAGCGCCACTACCCATGGCCATGTGATCTATGAGTCGCGTCTGGAGTTGGCGCGCGCCTGCTCTACGCCGACTTCGATCAGGACGTAGCAGCGACGTTAAGCTTTCTGAGCAGCATGGCGTCCGCGTCAGCCACCGCTCAGGGGCCGGTCTGACGGGCGAAACGCGGGCCGGAGGGATCGGCTGCGTCGTGGCGAGAGATTTCTTCGGGACTGTGTCGATCCGTGCGCCGCTCGTTCGACGTGTGGGTGCGAGTGCGAGGGCCGAGAGGCGGCCCCGCTGGACGAGGAGAACGCGATGCCGAAGTACATGCTGATCATGCGGGGCACCGATGAGACGAACGCGGCCATGATGGCGTCGATCGACGAGGCGATGGCCGCGACCCGCCGGTACATCGAGGAGATGATCAAGGCAGGTGTTCTCCTCGCGGCCGAAGGGCTGGACGATCCGCGCCGGGGCGTCGTGGTCGACTTCAGCGGCGAGACCCCGGTGGTCACTGACGGGCCGTATGGAGAGACCAAGGAACTGTTCGGGGGCTACTTCCTGCTCGATGTCGCCTCGAAACAGGAGGCGGTCGAGTGGGCCAAGCGGGTCCCGGCGGTCCCCGGATCCAAGATCGAGGTCCGCCGGGTGGCCGGAGACGACGAGATGCCGCAGGACAACCAGGGGTCCGTCGAGGAACGGGCCGGGAGCGAGAGCACTGGCCGGATCTGATGGGTACGGCCGACGTCGAGGCTGTCTGGCGGATCGAGTCGGCGCGGATCGTCGCCGCGCTGACCCGGTTCACCGGCGATTTCGGGCTGGCCGAGGACGCGGCCCAGGAGGCGGTGGCCGAGGCGCTGTTGTCGTGGCCGCTCGCATCCCCGGCGAATCCGGGCGGCTGGCTGATGGCCACGGCCCGGCGGCGGGCGATCGACGCGATCCGCCGCCGGACCGCCCTCCAGGACCGATACGCCCTGCTGGCGGCCGCCCCGGCGGTCGACGAAGAAGTCGACCCCGACAAGATCGACGACGACATCCTGGCGCTGATGTTCGTCAGCTGCCACCCGGTGCTCTCCCCCGAGGCCCGGGTGGCGCTGACCCTGCGCGTGGTCGGCGGCCTGTCCACCGAACAGATCGCCCGCGCGTTCCTGGTACCCGTGCCGACCGTGCAGGCCCGCATCACCCGGGCGAAGAAGACGATCGCGGCGGCCGGGGTGCCGTTCGAGCTGCCGCCGGCCGGTGAACGCCGGGAACGGCTGGGCGGCGTGCTCAGCGTCGTCTACGTGATCTTCACCGAGGGGTCGACGGCCACGTCGGGCGAGCGGCTGCTACGCCCCGACGTCGCGTACGAGGCAATCCGGCTGGCCCGCACGCTGGCCGCGCTGCAGCCGGACGAGCCGGAGGTGCACGGTTTGCTCGCGCTGTGCGAGCTGACGGCCGCGCGCTTCCCGGCCCGGACCGGCCCGGATGGTTCGCCGATCCTGCTGGCGGACCAGGACCGGCGGCGGTGGGACTTCTCGGCGGTCCGCCGTGGGCTGGCCGCGCTGGTCAAGGCATCGGCTCGCGGGCTCGGCCCCTACGGCCTGCAGGCTGCGATCGCCGCCGCCCACGCGTCGGCGCCGTCGGTGGAGGCGACCGACTGGGAACGGATCGTGGTGCTCTACGAGGCGCTCGGCCGGGTCGCGCCCTCGCCGGTGGTCGAGCTCAACCGGGCCGTCGCCGTGGCCATGGCCTCGGGTCCGGCGCAAGCCCTGGCCATCGTGGACGAGCTGATCGCCTTGGACCGGCTCCCCGGTTCGCATTTGGTTCCGACTGTACGCGGTGAGCTGCTGGCCCGGCTCGGACGGCGACCGGAGGCGCGCGCCGAGCTGGAGCTGGCGGCCCGGCTGTGCGCCAACCAGCGCGAACGCTCAGTGCTGCTGCGCAAGGCGGCCGCGCTGGGCTGACTTCTCCAGCGCGGGCCTGGTTCATGGGGTGGGTGCCGTCGCGGCGAGGGTCAAGGCTCCTACCAGGCCGGCGCGGGGGCCCAGGGTGGAGGAGCGGATTTGGACGCGGTCGCTGATCGCGGGTTGGGCGAAGCGGCGCAGGGATTCGCGGACTCCGTCCAGGAGGGGGTCTCCCGCGGTCGCGAGTTCGCCGCCGATGATGAGCATCGCGGGGTCCAGGGCGTTGCACAGGTCGGATAGGACCCGGCCGAGCCGGCGTCCCGCGTCGGCGACGATCCGGGCCACGACCGGGTTGTCGACCAGGGCGTCCAGGAACAGGTCGTCGGGCCGTTCGGAGGGCGGCAGGCCCGCCGCGATGAGCTGCCGCCACACCTCGTCGATCGACACCACCGATTCGAGGCAGCCGCGCTGTCCGCAACGGCACTGTGCCCCGCCCTCCTGGACCAGCGTGTGCCCGATCTCCCCTGATGCCCCGTACGCCCCGGTGTACCGGCTGCCTGCGAGGATCAGCCCGGCTCCGATGCCGTGGGACGCCTTGACGTAGATCAGGTCGGACACGTTCTGCCCGGCCCCGTGCGTGTGCTCGGCCAGCGCGGCGAGCTCCGCGTCGTTCGCGATCACCACCTCCCCGCCGAGCCGGGCGATCAGCTCCTGCCGAGGCCGGACCCCGGCCCAGCCGGCGAGGATCGTGGCCGACTGGATCTTGCCGGTCGCCTGGTTGATCGGCCCCGGGATCCCCGCCGCGGTCCGCCGTACCGAACCGGCCGGAACTCCCGCCCGGGCCAGCAGGTCGGCGACCAGGATCGCCGCCTGGTCGAAGGCGTTGCTCGCCGAGGCGTCCACGTCGAGGGGCACCGTACCCTCGACGACGATCTCCTGCGCGGTCGAGGCGAGCGCCGCCGAGATGTGCGTGTGCCCGAAGTCGATCCCGACGAGATGCCCCGGCGGGCGGCGCGGCGACAGCCGTGACGTCGGCCTGCCGCGTCCGGTGTGGTCGGCGGCCTCGGTCTCCTGCACCAGTCCGTTGGCCAGCAGGCCCCGGACGATTCCCGCCACCGTGCTCGGCGCGAGGCCGGTCCGGCGGCTCAGCTCCTGCCGGGTCGCGGGGAAGGACTGGTTCAGCGCGTCGAGGATCGCGCGCCTGCTGCGTTCGATCCGCTGGTTCTGCGTGGTGGACACTGGCCAAGCATAGCTAATTTGGATGCTTAGTGCACTAATTAATAAATATTAAGAGTGTTGACCAGAGTCTTTCCTGCCCTCTACCGTCACGGAACAGCGGAATCTTCACCATCGCATCAGCACCCCCGTTAGAAGAGGCATGCATGGAACGTAAGAAGGCCGAGCGGAGAAGACGACGGGCGGGACTGCTCTCGATGACGGCGGCCATCCTGGTCTCCGGAGGGATCGCGGCGGTGCCGGCGCTGGCCGAGGAACTCGCACCCGAGGAGAGCGCTCAGGTCGTCGAGTCGCCGGACGGTGACCTGCGGGTCGCGGTCACCACCGTCGGCGGGCGTCTCACCTACAGCGTGACGAAGCATGACAAGACACTCGTCGGCGCGTCCGGGCTCGGTGTGGATCTCGCGGGACGACCCAGCCTCACCCAGGGCATGGCCATCGAGTCCGTCGAACGGCGCACGATCGACGAGACGTGGCAGCCGGTCTGGGGGACGTCGAGCAAGGTCAGGAACCACGCGCGGGAGCTCACCGTCCACGCGGTCCAGGCCAGCACGGGGTTCAAACTCGACCTGGTGTTCCGGGTCTTCGATGACGGGGTCGGCTTCCGCTACCGCTTCCCCGACCAGCCCGGCCTGGACGCCTACACCGTCACCGCCGAGCAGACCGAGTTCGCCCTCGACCCCGGCGCGCGGAGCTGGTCGATCGCCGCGGGCAAGACCTGGTCCGCCGACGAACAGCACTACCGCGACCTGCCCCTGTCCGGCGTCTCCACCGCCCAGACCCCCATCACCGCCGCCCTCGCCGCTGACTCCTACGTGGTAGTGCACGAGGCCGACCTGACCGACTACCCCAGCATGACGCTGAAGTCGGTGCCAGGACGGCCCGGCCGGTTCTCCAGTGACCTGATCGCCCTCCCCGACGGTACCAAGGCCAAGCTGAACGGCGCGTTCGCCACGCCCTGGCGCACCCTGACCGTGGGCGAGCGCCCCGGCGACCTGGGCGAATCCCATCTGATCGAGAACCTCAACGACCCGTGCGCGATCTGCGAGGACACGTCCTGGATCAAGCCCGCGACGTACGTCGGCGTCTGGTGGGAGCTCCAGCGCCGGCAGACCACCTGGAACGCCGGGCCCAAGCACGGCGCGACCACCGCACGGCTCAAGCAGTACATCGACCTGGCCAAAGCGGCGGGCGCGAAGTTCGTGCTGGCCGAGGGCTGGAACACCAACTCCGGCGGGTCCTGGGCGGGCCAGGACTTCCTGACCCCGCAGGCCGACTTCGACCTCCCCGAAGTCCTCCGGTACGCCGCCGACAACGGCATCGGGTACATCGCGCACAACGAGACCCGGGGCGACATCGACTACTACGACCAGAACCTGGAGAAGATCTTCTCCAGGTACGAAGAACTCGGCATCCACGCGATCAAGACCGGCTACGCCACGAAGTTCCTGCTCGGCGGCGTCAACCGCAGCCACTACGACCAGGAGGCCGTCCGCCACTACCAGCGGGTGATCGACGCGGCGGCCCGGCACCGCATCACGATCAACGCCCATGAGGCGATCAAGCCCACCGGCCTGTCCCGCACCTACCCGAACATGATGACGGGCGAAGGCGTCGCGGGCATGGAGCAGCAGAACTACATGGGCGTCAACGGCAACCCGCCCGCACAGGCCACGATCCTCCCCTTCACCCGGTTCATGGGCGGTCCCGCCGACTACACGCCCGGCGTCCTGAACGTCACCTGGGACCCGGCCCGGCTCGGCACCCGCGTCCAGACCACCTCGGCCGCGCAACTCGCGCTGTACCCGACGTTCTTCAGCCCGCTGCAGATGCTCGCCGACACCCCCGAGAACTACACCGCCCACCCCGGCTTCGCCTTCCTCAAGAACATGCCCGCCACCTGGGACGAGACCCGCGTCCTGGACAGCGTCATCGGCGACTACACCACGACCGCCCGGCGCAGCGGCGACACCTGGTACCTCGGCGCGATCACCGACGAGAACGACCGGACCCTCCAGGTGCCGCTGTCGTTCCTCCCCAACGGCACCTTCGTCGCGGAGACCTACGCCGACGCCCAGGAGACCACCTGGAAGGGCGACCCGCTGCCCGTCGAGATCCGCAGGACCCTGGTCAGATCATCCACCCGGCTGTCCATGTCGCTGGTCGCCGCCGGCGGCCAGGCGGTCAAGATCAGGCCCGCGACCGCCGAAGACCTCGCCGACCTCCCCTGGTACGCCACGCCCCGCGCCGGTTACGGCACCCCCGAAGCCGTACTGGACCCGGCCACCCAGCAGCTCACCGTGAAGGCCCAGCTCACCAACACCGGCAGCACCGTGGCGGAGTTCCAGACCCAGGTGTTCCTCGACGGCCGCGCCGCCGGCGATGCCCAGCGCGTCCGCGTCGCGGGCGGCGGAGCCCGGACGGTCGAATGGACACTGCCCGCCGCCGAGGTGCCCGACCAGGACTTCCGGGTCGCGGTCGGCGCACCCACCGGCGAGCGCGGTGAACCGGTGCTCACCGCACAGACGCGTCCGCTGCTGGGCCTCGTCCGGGAACTGCGGAAGTCCGGCGAGGTGACCTCGGCCGCGATGGCGCTCCTCCAGCCCACGATCACCAGGGCCGAGGCCCTCCTCCGTCAGGGTGACTCGACCGGCCGTCTCCTGGCCCTCCAGGAAGTACGCCTCGCCCTCTACGGTCTCCCCCTCACCGAGGTGACCTCGCCGGCCCGCACCGCCATCGACGACCGGCTCACCTCCCGACTCGGCACACCGGAGGCGCTCTTCTCCCTCGCCCTGAAGGTGCGGCTGGCAACAGAAGCAGGCGCCCTCAGCCCGGCCCTGTCCGGCAGCCTCGCCCTGGAGGTCAAAGCCGCGATCACCGCGGCGATCGCCAACGACCCGGCGGGGATGCGGGAAGCCCTCAACCGGTTCACCGCCCTGGTCAACGCCGAGCCGATCGCCCCGGACGTCGCGGCCGACCTGCTGTCCGTCAGCGGACTTCTCGCCACCGGCCCCCGTACGATCGAAGCGGAGTCCGCGCAGCTCGTCAGCGGCGCGTGCCGGCGCACCGACCACACCGGCTACACCGGCACCGGCTTCGTGGCCTGCCTGAAGACCAAGGACAGCGGCGTACGCTTCAACGCCCCCGTCACCGCCGACGGCCTGTACACCATCCGCCTCCGCTACGCCAACGCCATGGGCGCCACCCAGACCATGACCCTCTCCAGCGGAACGCAGTCCCTCCAGCTCCGGCTGCCCACCCTGCCGAACTGGGACACCTGGTCCGAGCACCAGGTCGACCTCCGCCTCACCACGACCACCCCGCTGACCTTCGTGTACGGCCCCAGCGACAACGGCAACGTCAACCTCGACTCCATCAGCCTCGAACCCAACCCAGGTGTCATCCGCCGATAACCCAAATCACTGTCCCCGCGCGATCGTTGGATCGCGCGGGGACGGACGCAGATCACGCCTCCGGGCCCTGAACGGCTGGAGTTTCCTCCAGCTTGTAGTCCAGCAGGACCAGCCGCTGGTCGAGCACCTCGGTGGACATGAGCCGCAGGTTGACATCGGGCAGGCCCTGCAGGAAGCGCTCCTGTCCGCTCTCGCCGAGCACCTGCGGGAACACCATGAGGCGCAGGCGGTCCACCAGGCCGAGCCGGAACAGGCTGCGGACCAGGGTCGGGCTGCCGATCACTCGCATCGGATCGCCGGGCTCGTCCTTCATCGCGGGTACGGCCACCGCGACGTCCTCGGCCACCAACGAGGTGTTGATCCATGTCAGAGGCGGCTTCAACGACTTTGAGAACACCACTTTGGGCAGCTCGTCCATACGCTTGAACGCGGGGGACTCGGCCGGCATCGTCGGATCGCCGCCTTCGGCGTTGATCTGTGCCAGCGCGGTGTAGGTGTTGCTTCCCATCAGCATCACGTGCGGGAGGGCGACCTGCTCGTCGATCCACCCCTGCAGGTCGGGACCGGCGTACCCGAAGTAGCCGGGTGAGTTGCGGCCCGAGAGCCAGCCGTCCACCGTGCAGAACAGGTCCACTGTCAGCTCGCGCATTGGTTCCTCCGTGACCGTAGAGATTCAGGAGAGTTTCGCCAGGTAGGCGGCCAGGGCCTGGTAGGACTCCCGGGCGCCGTCCGCCATGCCGGAGGACACCATGCCGTCGCGGTCTTCCTTGGTGTCGAACCGGGTGACGCTGGTGACCGTCGTCTTGCCGTCTTCCTCGGTCAGCTCCAGCGTCTCCACGCACACGTGGCCGGGCATGCCCTCGAACTCGAAGGTCTGCACGATCCGCTCCGGCGCCTGGATCTCCCGGTACTCACCGCGGAAGGCGTACTGCTCGCCGTCCGGCGTGTGTTCGACGAAGCGGTACGTTCCGCCCGGGCGGAAGTCCATCACGCAGTCGAGCGGGTTGCCCCGGCCCCACCAGTGCTTGAGGTGCTCGCAGTTCGCGTGCGCCTCGAAGACGAGCGCGCGCGGCGCGTCGAACACGCGCACCATCTTGACCTCCAGGTCGGACGGCAGGGTCACCGTCAGGTTGTCGCTCATCTCACTCCTCCTGTTGCTTCTGAAGCTGTTGCAGGTACTCGCCGAGCTGGTCGTAGCGCTGCTCCCAGAACCGCTGGTAGTCGGCGATCCAGTCGGCCACCTCGCGTAGCGGCCCCGCGTCGAGGCGGCATGGCCGCCATTGCGCTTCCTTGCCGCGGGTGATCAGCCCTGCCCGTTCCAGCACCTTCAGGTGCTTGGAGATGGCCTGGAGGCTGATCGGGAACGGTTCGGCGAGCTGGTTGACCGTCGCCTCGCCCTCCGCCAGCCGGGCCAGGATGGCCCGCCGGGTCGGGTCGGCGAGGGCGCTGAACACCTCGCTCAGCCGGTCCACGGTCTCCGCCTTCCTCAACCGATCGGTTAATTAACTTGTAGGTTGAATATGCGTCCTGCCGCAGCTCGTGTCAACCCTTAAGAAGAAGAGCCCTAGGGCAGCGGGAGTGCTCGGTAGTGGGTCGTCAGCTGGCCGTTGTCGTAGATGTGCAGGGCGAGAGCAGGTGGGAGGTCCAAGCTCACTGGGGGTTGGGTGGTGCACTCGAAGGGTGGGAGGGCGGTGCTGACGACGCCGGGCGCGACCAGATGGGGACGGTTGGCGAAGGTTGTGGCGGCGCCGGTGTGGGCGTGGCCGACGAGGGTGGCGACAACGTGCGGGTGGCGTTCGAGGATGGCGGCGTAGCGTTCTGGCTCACGTAGGCCGATGCCGTCCACGTAGGGAATCCCGAGCGCTGTCGCTGGGTGATGCATGCCGACGAAGACAGGACCGGTTTCGGCGGCGAGCGTGTCGTCCAGCCAGGCGAGCGTCGTGTCGTCCAGACGTCCTTCGGCGCGACCGGGAATGCTGGAGTCACACAGAATGATCGTGGCTCCAGGAATCCTCAAGACCTGGTTGATGGGCTCGACAACTTCGGCATCCGAGTCGAGCATGACCTTGCGGAAGGGCTCCCGGCTGTCGTGGTTACCAGGGCAGACGATCGACGGGTGGCGGGTTTTGAGTGCCGCGCGGGCGATCGTGTATTCGTCCTCGGCGCCGTTGTCCGCGATGTCGCCGGTGACGATGACCGCGGAGACGTCCAGTTCCTCCACGTACGACATGACGTGCGCGGTCCGTTCGGTGTTGCGGTCGCTTCCGTCGATGTGGACATCGCTGACGTGAGCCAGAACAATCATGAGCACTCCTCAAAGACCGGACTGCCAGCCTCTCATGGGGAGCGGCTGACAGCTCCCGGTGACCACACGCAGGGGAGTCTCAGCTTGCGGATTCCGCTGGGGCCAGGCGTTCGGCCAGGATGCGGCCTCGGGCCAGTTGCACCTTGCGTGCCTCGCCCGCCGCGTACCGGAGGAGGAACCAGGGAGCCCGCAGGTCGAGCCGGTCCTCGATCCGGGTGCGGTCCCCGTCCGCGTGGAGGTCGAACCGGTATCCCATCCGGATGTTCCCCGGGCTGCGTACCTCCCCGTACAACGACAATCCCTCCGTGAACAGTTCGACCTTGATCGGGTTGTCGTGGGTGATGAAGCCGAGGAAGCGGAAGCGTTCGACGGCCGTGTAGCGGATCACTCCGGGTGACGAGCGGTCGACGTCGTGGACGGCGATCACGATGGGGGACAGGCCCACATAGTTCTCGGGGGTGGTCAGATGTTCGAACACCGCCTCGGGGGTGGTGTCGACGTGGAACGTGTTCGTCAGTACCGTTTCCGGCACGCCTGCCTCCTGCTGTGGAACAATGATCTAATCCGCGAATTGTGACATCTCACGACGCGTCTGATCATCAGCGGGAAAGAACGATTCGATAGCCAACTCGGCAACGGTTACATCCAGCGGCGTCCCAAAAGTCGCAATCGTGCTTAGAAACGACAATTCGCGATCGCCGTACCGGATCCGCATCGGAATGAGGATGTCGCCGGGTCCGGGCAGCTCGACCTCCGGCTCCGGCTGGTCGCACGGGTAGGCGCGTAGCTCGCCGTACAAATCGGAAAGTTCAGGATCCGCCGTGATAGCGATCTGCCGTCGCAGCCGGCCGAGCAGGTGCGCCCGCCACTCGCCTAGATTGACGATCCGCGGAGCGAGGCCCTCGGGATGCAACGACGCCCGCAACACATTTCCCAACAAATCCGGATCTATTCCGGAGGTCAGGTGGGTGATGCCCCGGTTCCCGTCCACCAGGTTCCATCTCCGGTCCACGACCACCGCCGGATAAGGGTCGTGACCGTCAAGAATCCTCCGGATCGCGTCATACACCGCCGCCATCCGCGGCGACCCCAGCCCCGACTCTCCGTACACCGGCGCGAACCCGGCCGCCAGCAACAACCGATTCCGCTCCCGCAGCGGCAGATCAAGATGATCCGCGAGCCGCAACACCATGCCCCGGCTGGGCTTGGCCCGCCCGGTCTCCAGAAAGCTGATATGCCGGGTCGAAATCTCCGCCTGGATCGACAGCTCCACCTGGCTGAGCCGCCGATGCTCCCGCCACCGCCGGAGCAACTCGCCCACTGGCCGCTCAGTCACCGTCACAACCCCGAAACTACGCCCCCCGACAGAATGCGGGCGATTACCTCGAACGTAAACGGCCCCCGCCAGGAGGCGGAGGCCGTACCAGATCAGCACGGGTTACTCCCAGCGGAACCACCGGGTGGCGGCGACGATGCCGGCGGCGGCCCAGAAGACCATCACCCCGAGGTGCAGCAGGCTCGGCGCGTGGTTTCCCAGCACGTCGGTGAGCGCCTGCCCGAACGCGCCCGTCGGGCTGTAGTCGCTGACCACCAGCAGCCATTCCGGCATCAACGGCCGGGGCAGCCACATACCGCCCAGAAAGAGCAGCGGGAACATGATGCCCGCGCCGACGCTCTGCACGACCCGCGAGTTCGGCGCCACCGCCGCCAGCGCCAGACCGATCCCGAACATCGTCACCGAACCCAGGACGAACACCCCGGCAAAGGCCAGGAACATGCGCGGGTACGGAACCTCCAGGATCAGATGTCCGAAGATCAGCATGAGCGCGGTGGCCAGGATCGACGTCACCGCGTTGATCACCAGCTGCACGGTCAGCACCGAGATCGGCCGCACCGGCGTGGTGGACATCCGCCGCAGCACGCCACGCTCCCGGTAGATCACCAGCGCGGACGGCATCACGCTGAACGCCACCGTCAGGATGGAGAGCAGGATCATCATGCCCGGCAGGTGGGTGTCGACCGGCCGGGCGCCGCCCATGTCGGCGGCGGGCTCGCGGAAGTCGGGGATGGCCGCACCCAAGATCAGCAGCAGCGCCAGCGGCAGCCCGATCGCGAAGAAGGTGGCGAGCGGTTCGCGCAGGTAGAGCTTGATCTCGGTGATCGCGAGCCGGCGGGGGAAGAGGGCGGTGGCGGGCATGGGGGGCTCCTTCGGAAAGAGTCAGACGGCCGAGTGGCCGGTCAGGATGAGGAAGGCGTCGTCCAGGGTGGTGCGCTCGGTGCGCAGGTCGGCGATCCGCCCGGCGGGGAGCGCGGCGACGACGGCGTGCAGCACGTTCGCGTTGCCGGTGACCGTGACCAGGTCGCCCTCGATGACGACCGAGGCCACCTCGGGCAGCGCCTTCAGCAGCTCCACCGACCCGGTGGTCCGGAAGATCACCCGGTCCGAGCCCTCGGCGCGGGCGATCAGACCGGCCGGGGTGTCGACCGCGAGGGCCCGGCCCTCGGAGATCACCGCGACCCGGTCGCAGAGCCGCTCGACCTCTTCCATGAAGTGCGTGACCAGCAGCACGGTGACGCCGCGTTCCTTGATCCGCTCGATCAGGTCCCAGGTCTCGCGCCGGGCCATCGGGTCCAGGCCGGTGGTGAGCTCGTCCAGGATGGCGATCCGCGGGTTGCCGACCAGGGCCAGCGCGATCGACAGCCGCTGCCGCTGGCCGCCGGAGAGCTTGGCGAACGGCACGCGTGGGTCGAGGCCGACTTCGGCCAGCAGGTCCGTGGGGGAGGCGGGGTTGGTGTAGAAGGAGGCGTACAGGCTGAGGGCTTCGCCGACGCGTAGTTTGTCCGGCAGCGAGCAGTCCTGGAGCTGCACGCCCACCTGCTGCTTGAGATCGGCGACGACATTGATCGTGCCACTCGTGGGGGTACGCAGCCCGGCCACACATTCGACCGTGGTGGTCTTGCCGGCGCCGTTGCGCCCGACAATTCCGAAGATCTCCCCTTCTTCGACGGCGAAGGAGACATCGGTGATCGCTACCTTGTCGCCGTAGCGCTTGTGCAGGTTCTCGACCGTGATGATTTCCATACCTCGAAAGGTAGAAATCCCGCGCCCGCCGCAGAATGCGCTTGGCGACCCAGTGCCGGTGTACCTACCCCCACCCCGTCCGTACGCCTTCGGCCACTGCCCTGCCGAGAGTCATTCGTCCAAACTTGGGGTCATGAAACACATCAAGGTGCTCGGACACGGGCTGGCATTGTTCGCGGTGGTGCTCATCCAGATTCCCGCGGCGCTGATCGCGCTGGTCGGCGTCGTGCTGTCGTTCATCCTTGGCATGGTGTTCCTGTTTCCCCCCTCGATCCGCCTGATCCGCTCGGTCGCCCGCCTGGACCGCCGCCTGATCCTCCGCTGGACCGGCATCAAGATCGAGGAACCGTACCATCCCCCACCCCCTCCGCCGGTACGGCAACGCGACGGCTGGTACCGCGACGGCCGTACCCTCTACCGCAAACCCACCATGCCCGCCTTCAACGCCCGCCTGAACTGGTTCCTGCGCGACCCATCGACCTGGCGCGAAATCGTCTGGCTCCTGATCGACCCCTGGACCCGCGCGGTCCTCGCCGCGGGCCCGACCCTCCTGATCGGATACGGCGTCTACCAGACCTGGCAGGGCAACCTCTGGGGCCTGGCACTCCCGGTAGCCGCGATCGTGGTCGCGCCCTGGGCGTTGCGGATCTACGGGTTCTACGCGATGGGCATGCTCGGCCCGACCGCCTCCACCCAGCTGATCGGCCAGGTGCGCCACCTGAACCAGGTACGCGTCGAGGCCGTCGACGCCCAGGCCGCCGAGTTGCGCCGGATCGAGCGTGACCTGCACGACGGCGCGCAGGCTCGGATGGTCGCCGTGGGCATGACGATCGGCGCGGCCGAGCAACTCATTGCAAGCGATCCGGAAGCCGCGAAAGCGCTGCTGGCGAAGGCCCGCGAGTCCTCCGCGACCGCGCTCGCCGAACTGCGGCAGCTGGTCCGCGGCATCCACCCGCCCGTACTGGCGGAACGCGGCCTCGGCGACGCGATCCGGGCGCTCGCGCTGGACAGCCCGCTGAAGGTCGAGGTCTCCGTCGACCTGGACGAACGACCGGAATCACCCGTCGAGTCGGCTGTGTACTTCGCGGTGGCCGAGCTCCTCGCCAACGCCTCCCGGCACGCCACCAAGGTCTCCATCGACATCAGCAGGCGCGGCCGGGCGCTGCGCGTCACCGTCGCCGACGACGGGTCCGGTGGCGCCGTGATCCATCCCGGCGGCGGCCTGTCCGGAATCGAGCGCCGGCTGGCCACCTTCGACGGCGTGCTCGCGCTGACCAGCCCACCTGGCGGGCCCACGGTCGCCACCCTGGAACTCCCGTTCGCGCTGTCCGCTCAGGAGCCGGAGATCCGGTCCGCGGGCTGGCGCGGTGCGCTGGTGGCGATCTGCTGGACTTTGTGCTGGATCCCGCTGATCCCGCAGGGCATCGTGACCGGATTCATGCTGGCCTTCGGCGCCCCGACCAAGTCCTGGTTCCTCGCCCTCTACATGCCCGAGCCGCTGCAGTGGCCGACCGTCTTCGCGATGATCACCCTGGGCGCCACCATGCTGGCCGGAGGAATCGTGCTGTCGGCCTCGGTAGCCAGAGAAGAGGCCATAGACTGTTGATCATGAGGGTCGTTCTCGCCGAAGACCTGCACCTCCTCCGCGAGGGTCTGGTCCACCTCCTGAGAGCCCACGACTTCGAGGTGGTCGCGGCCGTCGAATCCGGCCCCGACCTCCTCACCGCCCTGATCACCCACCGCCCCGACGTCGCGGTCGTGGACGTACGCCTCCCGCCCACGTTCACCGACGAGGGCCTGCAAGCCGCCCTGGCCGCCCGCCGCCAGATCCCCGGGCTCCCCGTCCTCGTCCTGTCCCAGCACGTCGAACAGCTCTACGCCCGGGAACTCCTGGCCGACGGCACCGGCGGGATCGGCTACCTGCTCAAGGATCGCGTCTTCAACGCCGAACAGTTCATCGACGCCATCCGCCGGGTAGCCGCGGGCGGCACCGCCATGGACCCCGAGGTCATCGCCAAACTCCTGGCCAGCAACTCCAGAAACGAACCGGTCGCCCGCCTCACCCCCCGCGAACGCGAAGTCCTCGAACTCATGGCCGAAGGCAGATCCAACGCCGCCATCGGCCAGCGCCTGTTCCTCAGCGAAAGCGCGGTAGGCAAACACACCGCCAACATCTTCCTCAAACTCAACCTCGCCCCCAGCGACGACGACAACCGCCGCGTCCTGGCCGTTCTCGCCTACCTGAACGACAAGTAGCCACTCAGATTCGAGAAGCGCGCCAGGTCGCCTTCGAACGTCTGCTCGCGACCATCGAGCTCAGAATTCGAGAAGCACGGCGGGGTCGAAAGAGATCTCGAAGGATTTGTCCGCTTCGATCTCGCTCGTCAGTATCGTCCCCGCGATCACTGCAGGTGTAGCCGTATAGCCGTGCTCGCCGAGCGTCAGCACCTGCACGCGGGGGTTCGGATGATGGTCCACTATCCAGTACTGCGAGATGCCGACGGCAGCATACTCGCCGACCTTGCGCACTCGGTCGTTGCGCTCGCTGCTGCTTCCGGGGGAGACGACCTCGACGGCCAGCAGCACCTCTCTGCCGGGGATCACCTTCGGCGATTCATCGATGATCACAGCCCGGGCGACTTCACGGGGGATGACGAAGATATCCGGTTTGCGGATTCCGGCCGGGGTACTGATCTCCCACTCGCCGCCGTCACAGACGATCACTGCGGCGCCGGCTCGGACAGCCGCCGCTTCGATGATTCGGGACAGGTTCCGTGCCGCCCAGTTGTGTCGTGATCCAGCCGCCACCTCGATCAGCCACCCGTCCTCGAGCTCGAACCCCTTGCCGTCCTCCGGAAGCTCGTGCAGATCCAACACGGTGTACGGCCCGAATCCCACGTCGTGGGCCAAGCCAGGTCCGCTCATGATCACGCCTCCCAGCGGCTATCGCGAGTGCTGATTCGCCGGTTCGATGCTAACCCAGCAGCCCTGGCCATCGAATCACGTTGGTCTGGGGGTCGGGTTTCGCGAGGAATGTCGCTGGAGACTCGGGTGGCAGGCTGTTCCAGTTGATCAACGCACGTGGACGCGACCTGGCGTGGCTGCGAACGCTCCGCCAGATCGCGGATCAACGCACGCGGGCGGGGACGTGACTCCGGGCGTGAGCGCCTGTTCGCGCCTCTCGAAGCACACCGATCAACTCAACGCACGCAGGCGGGGACGTGACGGTTGGACGGCAATGCCCTCCCGTGTGTTGGAGGACATGAGGGACAGTTGGGCCGCTGTGGTGATCTAGAGGGTGGTGACAGACTGGGAGGGGCCGGATTCTGTCGGTGGTGGTCGATAGCTTGGCAGCGGGACTTGTGGCTCGAGGGAGGTTGCGGTGAAGGTTCAGGTCAACCGGGATGTGCTGGGTGAGGCGGTGGCGTGGGCGGCTCGGGTGATTCCGGGGCGGCCGGCCTTGCCGGTGTTGTCGGGGTTGTTGCTTGAGGCGGGCGAGGGGCTGCGGGTTTCGGCGTTTGATTATGACGTGTCGGCGCGGGCCGAGGTGGAGGCGGAGGTTGCTGAGCCGGGGCGGGTGCTGATTCCGGGGCGGGTGCTGGCGGAGATCACGCGGAGCCTGCCGGGGAAGCCGGTGGAGATCGTGACGTCGGGGTCGGAGGCGGTGCTGACCTGTGGGAGCGCCGAGTTCGGGCTGCTGACGTTGCCGGTGGAGGATTTTCCGACGTTGCCGACGTTGCCGCCGAAGATCGGCGCGGTGAGCGGGGGTGTGTTCGCGACGGCGGTGGCGCAGGTGGCGGTGGCGGCCAGCCGGGATGACACCCTGCCCATGTTGACCGGAGTGCGGATGGACATCGAGGGGATCAACGTCTCGATGGCCGCCACGGATCGTTACCGGATCGCGGCTCGGGATTTTCTCTGGTCGCCGGAGCTCGATGACGCGGCCCATGCCGTCGTCGTGCCCGCCAAGGTGCTCGTCGACGTGGCGAAGTCACTGCGCGGCGGTGAGGTGTCCGTGGGGTTGGGCAACAATGTCGCGGGCTTCGAGAGCCAGGGCAAGGCGACCACCGTGCGGCTGCTGGACGACCAGTTCATCGACTATCGGGCCCGCCTGGCCAGCGACTGGCCGATCTGCGCCACCATCCCGGTCGCGGCCTTCATCGAGGCGATCAAGCGCGTCACCCTGGTCGCCGAGCGGAACACGGCCTCGGTCCGGTTGACGTTCTCCGGCGGCGAGGTCCTCATTCAGGCAGGCGGCGGCGACATCGGCCGGGGAGCCGAGGTGGTCGAGGCCGAGCTGGACGGCGACGACATCGTCATCGCCTTCCAACCGCAGTTCCTGCTCGACGGCCTCGCCGGCGTCGAAACCGAAAAGGTCCGCCTCAACATGGACTCGCCCACCCGCCCAGCCCTCATCACCGAGGAAGGCGACGACCCGTCCTTCCGCTACCTGGTCATGTCCCTGCGCTTACCGTGACCGGGCACGGTCTAGCTGAGGTCTTGGGCGTCGGTGAGGGCGATGAGGATGTGTTCCATGCAGGCGTGGCCGGCGTGTTCGGCGGCTGCGGCGTCGCCGGCGGCGATGGCGCGGACGATGCCGTCGTGGGGGATGTAGTTCTGCTCCAGGGTGCCGCCCGCGGCCGCGATGCTGGCGCGCAGGGCGGCGGAGAAGTCGGCGTAGAGGTCGATGAGGACGCGGTTGTGGGTGGCCTGCACGACGGCGACGTGGAAGGCCAGGTCGGCTTCCACGAAGATGGTGGGGTCGCCCCCGGACCAGGCCTGCTCGCGGCGGGCCAGGGCGGTCTCCATGGCCACGATGTCGGCGTCGGTCCTGCGGGTGGCGGCCAGGCGTGCGGCCTCCACTTCGAGCGCACGCCGTACCTCAAGGATTTCGAGCTGTTCGGCGGTGCGCAGGCGGCGAGCCATCGCGCCGGACAGTTCGCTGGTGGCGCGGACGTAGGTGCCGTCGCCCTGGCGGCAGTCGAGCAAGCCCGCGTGGGTGAGCGCGCGGACGGCCTCGCGAACGGTGTTGCGCCCCACGCCCAGCTGCTCGGCGAGCACGGTCTCGGTGGGGATCTTGCCATGCAGCTGCCATGAACCAGAAGTGATCTGCTCCTTGAGCTGGTCGATCACCTGGTCCACGAGAGACGCACGCTGCGCCGTACGCAGACTCACAGTCCGCCTCCTCCGGGGAAACCAGTCATCCCATGAGTCAATGACTGGTCGACCCTAATTATTCCAGGGCATCCAGCACAAATCCGGGTGCCCTGGGAGGAGCTATCGGGTGAGCACCGCGGGCACCGCGGTGCCCGGCACGTTCGCGTGGATGCCCACGGCTTCGAGCGCCCTACGATACGCCCTGGCCTGGTTCTCCCGCGCACCGGCCTGGCCCCAGAGGTCGCCGAGCTCGCGCCAGGTCCTGGCGGTCTCGCGGTCGGGCTGCGGCCCGGCCACGCTGAGCAACTCCTGCGCCCGGCGCAGCTCGCCACCGGCGTCCTGAGACCGTGACAGGGCCACTTCCGCCAGCACCAGATAGGCCGCCGCGGGAGTCGTCCCCCGCACGCCCACCAGGCCGTCGAGCGCCCGGTTGGCCAGTTCCCCGGCCTCGTCGGGGTTTCCCGCGCGAAGCCGTACGTGAGAAAGCACGATCAGGCTGCGGGCGTGCTCGAGCATTTCCGCGGGGAAGGTCGCGAAGACCGAACCGGCGGCGGTGGCCAGCTCATTGGCGCGGTCCAGATCTTCGTCCGCGCGGTTGACCACGGTGATCCTGGCCCAGCGCATCGCGATCCTGGCCATCCTGATGGCCATCCGGGCGGGCCGTCCGGCGGCGATGGCGTCCTCGGCCAGCTGCACGGCCAGCGCGGAGTCCTCACCTTCGGCGGCGGTCACGCTGGCCTGCCAGAGCGCCAGGATCTCGTTGCTGCGGTCGGCCACCGGCGTCACCCCGTTGGAGGCGATCACCCGGTCCACGAAGGTCAGCCCGGTCTCGGTCTCGACCAGCGCGGCGGCCAGGTCGACCGCGAGCTCGCCCTGGTCCACGCCCAGCTGATCCACCTGGGAGAGCGCCTGCGCGCCCAGGTCGCGGGCCCGCTGCAGGTCGCCCGCGCGCTGGTAGCAGCGGCACAGCGCCACCGTCAGCGGCAGCCCGGCGAGCCGCTCGGGATGCGCGGCGGCCTCCCGGCGCAGCCGCTCGAACGCCTCGACCGCGCGGCCGATCCGGCCCTGCGACTCCAGCGCCCGGGCCCGGCCGAAGCGGGCGTGGGCCGCGAGCATCGCGTTCTCCTCGCCCGCGGCCTTGACGATGTCGCTGAAGCGGTCAGCCGCCATCGCCGGGTCGCCGTGGAAGAGCTCGAGCTCCGCGTGGCGCAGGCTCAGCTCGGTGTCGATCCGCTGCCGCGGTTCGATCCCGTGCAGCAGGAATTCCGTCGTGCAACCGAGTCTCTCGGCCAGCAGGCGCGCGACGACCGGCGTCGGCGTTCGCTTACCTGACTCGATCAGCGAGACGTAAGAGTCGGACAGATCCGGCCCGGCAAGTTGGGCTTGGGACATGCGCCTGCTCAACCGCAGGCCTCGGACGCGGTCACCTATGGTTCCCTGACTCGGCATCTGGTCTCTCAGGGCATGGGAATGGTCAATGGTCCCGCCATGATGGCACGAAGCCCCTCAATCGGGTAACCCTCCCGTCAAGAATCCCGAGGGCGAACCTTTGTCCACACCTCGGGATTCGACCAGAGAAAGCGACAATTGTGGACGTCAGTCGTCCGAGTCGTCCTTGCTGGGGAAAATCATTTGGCAAACTTCGAGGTACAACGTCTCCGGGTAAGGGATGTATGGGACCGACCGCAAGGCCTGATCCTGACCGGCCGATTCCATGACGAACTCACCGTAGCCGAGCATGCGTCCGAGCAGGTCGCGCTGGAAGCTCATGTCGGTCACCTTGCCGAGCGGCATCATCGCGACCTTGCGCGTGATCAGCCCGGTGGTGAGGAGCATGCGCGCCGAGGTGACCACGAAGTAGTCCACCGACCACTCCGCCACCTTCCAGACAAACCGGATCAGCAGCAGCAGCCAGGCCCACCAGATCACGACCAGGGCGTTGCCCCCGTTGTTCTCCCCCAGCCACTTGCTCAGCAGGCCGGCCAGGATGAGGCCACCGAAGATCTCGGCCACCGGGCGGAGCAGCACGGCCGGGTGACGCCGGACCATGATCACCTGGTGCTCGTGGGGGAGGAGGTAGCGGTTGACCGATGACGGGGCCGAATCCCCGTGGGTCACGAGCCTCATGTGAGACGCGCGAAGAATTGGGCCACCGAGTCCGCCGCGTTCATGACGCCGGTCACGGCGCCCGTCACGGTGTCGGCTGCGTCATGCGGCCTCGACAACAGGTAGAACGCCACCAGGGCCACAGCTCCCCACTTAAGGATCTTCTTGACCTGCACTGCCGTCACCACTCCCATGAGGTATAGATTACCCAGGCACCATGTTCGGTAAAGCGGAAAAAGTCGGAACATCCGGCGTCGATATGACCCCTGCTTATCCGCGTTGCGCGGCCGCGAGGACCTGCAGGTGTTTCCGTGCGATCCGCTCCACCAGCCCGGGATAGGCGTGACCCGTCACTTCCACAGCGCCATGGTGGGCGGCCTGAATACAGCGCGTGACGGTCGTGGCGGGGTGCACCCCCGCGAACTCATCTAGGAGCGCGGCCTCGACCTGCTCGTAACGATCACTATTGTCCGGAAGCTGACTCATGGCTCTCCCTGGCACGCGCCCGTCGAGTGACGCAAAAGAGACGTCGTCATTACTCTACGTACCCGTGTCGGCACGCGCTGTAACTATGGCCAGGGAAAGCCCGAGTTTCGGAGTGCTCAGAGACGGATTAGACGACGCCGTAGAGCCGGTCGCCCGCGTCGCCGAGGCCGGGGAGGATGTAGCCCTGGTCGTTGAGGCATTCGTCCAGGCCGGCCGTGACCACCCGGATCGGGCGGCTGGAACCCTGGAACATCCCGTCCAGGTGCGCCAGGCCTTCCGGGGCCGCCAGCAGGCAGAGCGCGGTCACGTCCTCCGCGCCGCGGTCGAACAGGTACTGGATGGCGGCGGCGAGGGTCCCGCCGGTGGCCAGCATCGGATCCAGCACGTAGCACTGCCGGCCGGAGAGGTCCTCGGGCAACCGTGTCGCGTAGGTGGACGCTTCGAGCGTCTCCTCGTTGCGGATCATGCCGAGGAAACCGACCTCGGCCGTCGGCAGCAGGCGCATCATCCCGTCCAGCATCCCCAGGCCGGCCCGCAGGATCGGGACCACGATGGGGGCCGGCCGCGACAGCCGTACGCCCTGGGCCGGGGTCAGCGGCGTCTCCACCGTCACCGCGGAGACCCGGACGTCGCGTGTCGCCTCGTACGCGAGGAGGGTGACCAGTTCGTCGGCCAGCCGGCGGAATGTCGGCGAGTCGGTCCGTACGTCGCGCAGCGTGGTCAGCTTGTGGGCGACAAGCGGATGATCAACGACAAGGGTCTCCATGACAGCAAAATTTACCGCCAACCGCTAGCTCCGCCGGAAGCAGCCCGGCTGTTTTGATCACAATTTGGCGTGAGCACCGGACGGCATCGGTGCACTTCTGGGACCATGGCCAACGTGAAGACCGCGCCGGTGGAGCACCGATGACAGACGAAGACGCGCTTGACTTCGCCATTGTGGTCTACCGCGAGGACGATCACTGGGAAGCCGAGATGCTGCCGGTGGCGCTGACCTCCGACCTCCGCGGCCTCATCCAAGCTCTCCGCCAGCAGCCCAGCGACGGCGGCACGATTGGCTTGGTCGCGGTGGGGGATGACTTCTTCGTGGCGTTACGGGTCTTCGGCGAACGCGTCAGTGTCTTCCTCTCCGACATCACCGCCGCCTGGGAATGGCCGCTGGCCCGCCAGGTGCTCGACTACCTCGATGTGCCCGTGCCCGAGGAGGAGGAGCTCGACAGCGTCCTGCCCTGCGGCGACCTGTCGGTCTTCGCCGACCTCGGCCTAGACGAGATGGAACTCGGCGCCCTCTCCGGCGACGACGACCTCTACCCCGACGAGGTGCTCTTCAGCATCGCCGCGCGCCTCGGATTCCGCGACCCCTTCGAACGTGCCGTCGACGCCGCCACCGGCTGACGTCGGGAGCTGGACATGCCACCGAGACCGAATCTCTTCGCCGCCGCCTTCCTTCGCAACGGCTCCGGTTGGACCGGGGCCGAAGTCGACCTCACCGAAGCGGAGATCGCCGACGACGTCGGCGACGCCGTCCAGGAAGCCCTCGGGCTGACCGGCGACGAGCTGGCCGTGCTCTGCGTCGAGGTCGAGGATGAATGGTTCGCCATCGTCCGGTACGACGGGGAGGCCGATCCCCGCGTATTCCTCTCCGACGCGCAGGCCGGGCTCGCCGACTCGCTGGGCGAGCTGTTCGCCGAGCTGGCCGGGGTGGCGGTGGACAAGGAGACGCCCGATCTGGGGGTACGGCCCGCCGGGGACTTCGAGCTGCTCGCCGATTTCGGGTTGAGCGCGGAGGAGTTGCTGGAGCTCAGCATGGAGGAGGGCATGCTTCCGGCCGACACGCTCTCCGTCGTCGCGGAGCGGCTGTCCTTCGGGGACGAGCTCGACCGGTTGCGGTGACGTACGAGGGCGCCATGCGGGTGGCGTTGGCGCAAGCCGTACAGGCCGGGGAGCGCGGTGAAGTCCCCGTCGGCGCGGTCGTGCTCTCCCCCACCGGCGAGATCCTCGCCGAAGCCGGGAACGCCCGCGAGTCCACGCACGACCCGACCGCGCACGCCGAGATCCTCGCCATCCGCGCCGCCGCGCGCGCCGACTGGCGCCTCACCGGCTGCACCCTGGTCGTCACCCTCGAACCGTGCACGATGTGCGCCGGCGCCGCCGTGCAGGCCAGGCTCGCCCGCGTCGTCTACGCCGCCCCCGACGAGAAGTCCGGCGCCGCCGGCTCCCTCTGGGACGTCCTGCGCGACCGCCGCCTCAACCACCGCCCCGAAGTCCTCATGGGCGTCCTCGCCGACGAATCCACCGCCCTGCTGCGCACCTTCTTCGCAGCCCGCCGCCCCTGAATGCGGGCGCACCCACCCACCTTTGTCCGGTAAGCTGCTGCGCGGTGGTGTCTCCTAGTGGCCGATGGAGCGCGCCTCGAAAGCGCGTGTAGGGCAACCTACCGTGGGTTCAAATCCCACCACCACCGCCACCCGAAATGAGCCGTTGATCTGCGTGCGCAGGTCAGCGGCTCTCTTGCGTTTCGTGGCCGCCCTCGTTCTGTCGGTCCGGTGTGTTAGACCTGGCAGCTCTCCTGACGTTGGAGGGACACGAGTGCTTTCGCAGCAAGATCAGTGGGGTGAGCTGTGGACCTCCGCTGGTGCTCCCTACGGCTCGTTGCACGCCAGTAAGTGCAAGGAGCAGTTCAGCCTCGCCTTCACGCATGCGATCACAGCGGCCAGCAGATGCAAGATCTCGGACCTCAGGGTAGATGACGAGCGCGTCGACTACACGATCCGTCAGGTCGCCAATCATCGTCGTTTCAGCTCGTCCACGGTGGACGTGCAGATGAAGTGCACCGAGCAGGATGTCCTGAGGGATGATGGCGTGCACTGGTCTCTAGATCGCAGTCACTATGACGCCTTGCGTGATCTGAGGACCTACAACCGGAAGATTCTTGTCGTTCTCCTGGTGCCCCACCGGCTTGATCGATGGCTGGAGACGCAGGAAGAGGGCATGCTGCTCCGCAAGACTGCATATTGGGTGTGCCTCGAAGGGCATGAACCCATCGAAACCGCGTCGAAGACCGTGGTCCTTCCCAGGGTGAACGTCTTCAATGTCGAGCAGCTCCTGGGGATACTTCAGCGTGTGGGTGATGGAGGACAGCCATGAACGCCACGAGTGACCACGCTGCCCGGCCACTGATCCTCACCGAAGATCTGTCGCCTGCCGCGATCGAGGCTTTCCTTGAGGTGAGCGGATGGGTTCAGACCGACGTGCGGGATGGTCTGTTCTCGATCTGGGAGAACGTGCTGGCGGACGCCAGTCTGATGCTTCCGTACGATCGCTCCTACCGTGACTTCTCAGCGCGCCTGGCAGATGCCCTGGCCACGATCGCGGACGTGTATGGCATTGGCAATCAGGAAGATCTCGCTCTGGAGATCGCGAGTGCTCGCAGTGACATTCTGCTGCTTCGTACGGATCAGCAGACCCTTGACGGATCGATACCGCTAAGTGAGGCGCAGGAACTGCTGAACGGTGTGAGCCAGATGCTCACAGCGGCCGCCTGCAGCGCGATCAGGCCGCGTGCCTCGAATCCGGGGCGACGTCCTGACGCGGTGAAGGAATTCCTCGCCGAGGAGGTCCGGATGGGGCACACCCTGCGGGGCAGCTTCGTCCTCACCATTCTTGCCCGTCATGTCGATACCAGGTCAGAGGAACTCCCTGAACCTGACGCCGACGATCAGGCGGTCATCGGCACGTACACACGTCGGGTGATGACGACGCTGGCGACGGGGCTGGCCGCCGCGCGCGACTTGCTCGCGGACGGTTCGGAGGCCGAACTTGACGACGCGGTTCAACGCGGTGCCAGCGCAGAATTGATCGACTCGCTGGAGAAGATGAGTCAGCAGCCAGGTGTCCGCGCCCTGGATATGTCATTCCGCTGGTCACCAAGCCAACCCCCGCCGGAGGGCACGCTGAGCCGTGTAATCCTTCCTCGTCCGAGTCCAGCCCGCCTGGAACGAGTTCAGGAGTCGCTTCGTGGCCGCCCGGTCGTGGAGCAGGATGACGTCCTTGGCCAGGTAATCCGCCTGGAACGGGCTGAAGGCCAGGACGAAGGCGTCGTGGTGGTCGACGGATATCTGGGCCGCACCCGACGCCGGGTAAAGATGAGACTCGCCGGGGATGACTACCGACTCGCCATCCGCGCCCACGAAGATCGGCGCCCAATCATCGCCTCAGGCGTGGTGACTCTGGCAAAGCGATCATGGTGGCTAACCGCACCCGTATCGATACGGGTGCCACTCGAAGAAGCCACCAACGGGTAAGCACAGCGCAGCTCGCGACAAATCGGAGAAGTTCGTATTTTGTCACACTAGCCACTAGCACATCAGGGCTTCAGCCTGCTTGGCCGTGAACTCTCTGTCGCCAGACCAGCCATAGCGCGGATACCGAGGAATCCTTCGCGGCGAGGTGATTCGGCCTGAGGCGCGGGCTTAAGGGTTGTGTGGGGCTGAGTTGGGATCGGCCAGAGGAACAACGTTTGTTTGTTCCGGCTGGCCGACGGGGGGTTAGTTTTCTAGTTCCAGGACTCGGGCGTGGAGGACGGAGCGTTGGTGGAGGGCGGCGCGTAGGGCGCGGTGGAGGCCGTCTTCCAGGTAGAGCTCGCCCTGCCATTGGACGACGTGGGGGAACAGGTCGCCGTAGAAGGTGGAGTCTTTGGCCAGGAGAGAGTGGAGATCTAGGACCGCTTTCGTGGTGACTAGTGTGTCGAGTCTGACTTGTCTGGGTGGTATTTGGGCCCATTCGCGATGGCCAAGGCCATGTTCGGGGTAGGGGCGTCCATCGCCGACCGTCTTAAAGATCACGCTACGTAGTTTAGGAGAAAAGGGGCTGCTTTGCCTGCTGGTCAGGGAGTGCCGGAGAAGGTGTCGCAGCGGGCGGGGTCGCCGGAGTCGTAGCCGGAGGTGAACCACGTGACGCGCTGCTCGGAGGTGCCGTGGGTGAAGGCGTCGGGGGCGACGCGGCCCTGGGTGCGCTCCTGGATGCTGTCGTCGCCGACGGCGGCCGCGGCGCCGAGTGCTTCCTTGATGTCGGTCTGGGTGAATTCTTTGGCGTAGAAGCCGGTGTTTACCGCGTTCTTCGCCCATACTCCAGCGAAGCAGTCGGCTTGGAGCTCTAGGCGGACGGAGTCGCTTTCCGGGCCTTGATCTTGGCTCACCTTGCCCATGGTGCCGAGCAAGTTTTGTACGTGATGTCCGTACTCGTGGGCTATTACGTACGCCTGAGCGAAGGGCCCACCGGAGGCGCCGAACTGGGACCGCAGCTGGTCGAAGAAGGTCAAGTCCAGATAGACGTTGCGGTCGCTGGGGCAGTAGAACGGGCCCACCGAGGAGTCGGCGTTGCCGCAGCCGGTCTGCACGCCGCCGGTGAACAGGGCGGTCTTGGCGGGTTCGTAGCCCTGGATCTCGCCTGACCAGTATTCCTGCAGGCTGTTGACCACGCCGACGACGCGGCACTGCTCGTCCTGGTCGGCGTCGGCGCCGGTCCTGCATTTCTCGCTGAGGTCGGAGGTGGGTTCCAGGCCGGCGGGCTGGCCGCCGCCCATGATGTCGCCGGGGTTGATCCCGAAGACCAGGGCCACGATGAGGACGATGATTCCGGCGGCGCCACCGCCGATGGCGAGCCCGCCGCCGCGGCCGCCCCGGTTCTCCACCTGGGACGTGTCCAGTTGTGCCTGATCGTCGAAGTCCATCTGGGACGCTCCCGCGGTCGGTTGCCTCCGACCGTCGCAGCTGCCCTCAGATCCGTCCCGCGAACGTGTCGCATCGTCCGGGGTCGCCGGAGTCGTAGCCGATGCTGAACCACTTCTCGCGCTGCGCCGAGGTGCCGTGGGTGAAGCCCTCGGGGGTGACGTAGCCCTGGGTACGCCGCTGGATGCTGTCGTCGCCGACCGCGGAGGCGGCGCTGAGCGCCTGGTCGATGTCTTGCTTGCTGAAGGGTTCGGTGTAGAAACCGGTGCGCAGCGCGTTGTGCGCCCACACCCCGGCGTAGCAGTCGGCTTGCAGTTCCAGCCGGACCGCGCCGCTGTTGGCGCCCTGCCGGTCGTTGCCGACGCGCCGCATGGTGCCGAGCAGGTTCTGTACGTGGTGACCGTACTCGTGGGCGATGACGTAAGCCTGGGCGAAAGGTCCGCCTTGTGCGCCAAAGCGGGTTTGGAGCTCGTTGAAGAAGCTTAGGTCTAGATACACCTTTCGGTCGGCTGGGCAGTAGAAGGGGCCGACGGAGGAGTCGGCTTTTCCACAGGCTGTGGATACCGTTGTGCGAGTGCCGCCGAAGAGGTGGGTACGTGCGGGGGTGTACGTGCGACCGCGGCCGGCGAAAGCTTGTTTCCAGTAGGTCTGGATGCTGTTGACGATTCCGACTATTCGGCAATCTTCGGATTGGTCGGCGTCTGCGCCGAATTTGCAGCGGTCGGCTAGGTTTCCGCTGGGTTGGGGCTGGCGGGGCGAGGGTTCGTACCGGTTGCCGTACTCCCCGGAGAAGCCGTTCAGGAGAGGCTGGCCGAGCAGGAGGATGGCGCCGAGGCCGATGATGACGAGCAGACATCCGCCTTTGCCGCCGATCGGCAGCGCGCAGCCGGGCATCGCGCCACAACCGGGCATCGAGCCGCCGCCGCCCGGTTGCGGACCCGACGCCCTGGCGTCCTCGACCTGGGACGGGTCCAGCTCGGCGTCGTCTTTGAAATCCATCCGCGCAGTCCTCCTGAGCGCCCGGGCGATTACTCTTCGTAATCATCCCCATGCTCGGGGGGTTCACGCGGGGCACATCCGAGAAGATCACCTTGTGGGTTGACCTTCCCGGATGTGCCGTTAGGGGTGTTATGCGCGGGGGCGGATCGGCGTCAGGAGTTGCTCCAGGACCTGACGGGCGTCCTTGCGCCGTCCGGGGCGTCGCGACCACACGGCGGGGAGGGCCACGCCCAGGATGATGAGCGGGAAGATCCAACGCGAGGTCAGGAGAGTGCTTTCGGATTGAGTGTCCGAGATGTTCTGACCGGTCCGCGAGTTTTGGCGTAAGCTGACACGCACGTATGGCTCCTATTAGTCGTACGGGCAGGAAATGACGGCCCCTCCGTTCCAGCGGAGGGGCTGTTCTTTTACGCAGCCTGGGCCGTCATCAGACGGTTCTCTGGAGATCCGTTCGTGCGGCCTAGAGTAGCGCCTATCCACTGAGGATGCCCCAAATCGCAACTTATTCGACGAGTCGGTGTTCGGCGAGTTCCGGCAGACCGCCAGGCTCCGAACGAAATGACACTAGGTGTCGGCAATCGTATCGTCTCCTAGTGCTATATAAAGTGTCTCTAGACCACTACCAGGGGCGATGCACGCGGAGAACCGCCATTGGATATCGCCATTGGTTGAATGGGTGGCTCGGCTCGGAGGACGTTTTATGTCATTGTCATAGCAAGCTCTGGTCATGGTATGGAAATGCGGACCTATGGATAGCGATAGTGGTCCAAGAATGCGAGTACACGTGGTTCTGTGGCAGAGTCCGAGGTTTCACTAGTAAGGCGAGAAGGCCGGGATCTATTACCCGGCTAGGTCGCAAGATGTGCTCAAGGGGCAGCTGGTCCGAGCCGCGGCAAAAGGGCCGGTTGGGTCAGTCGGCCCCTGGGCGTTGTTGCTGCTCAACCAAGCGCGGAGGATACGAGGTTCGACTCCTGAGGGGTTGCCCCTAATGCGCGTTCAAGTGCGGATCTCTGTACGCGCCAGTCCAGGCAGGTCGCCGAGCAGGGCATGAGCGCTACGACAGCCACCGCTGAACGACGCCGCTCCCCTGATCAGGTGAGGGCTTGGGCTGCTCGATGGCGGAGCGGGGCTTCGTGGTCCGGGTCGGTGTGCAGCGTTATGGTCAGCCCGGTATGGGCGGCCTCGGCCAGGATGCTCAGCAGCGTGGCGAACTGTTCGGGAGGCTCGGCGCTGAGGAGGTCCTCGGCGTGCTCCACGACAAGGGTGAGTGTTCCGGCGCGGGTCGCGTCGCTGAGGGAGTCGGCGAACGCGTCCCAATTGCGGCCGAAGTAGTCGGGGAAGCGCAGAACCCGTGCCGCCTCCTCGAAGAAGGCGGCGCGGGTCCGGCATGCGCGTCCGTCGATGACCGCCGGCGCCGGGCCGGTGGAGACTGTCAGCCAGTGCGGCAGCGGACGTGCGGCGGTCATGGGAGTTCCTAGAGCCGGTAGAAGTCGGTGTAGTGGTTCGGCGAGAACCAGGTCACGCCGGTGCTGCGGTTGACGACGATCCGGTACGCGTCACGTGCCGCCCCCCGCGCCCGGGAGTAGACGTCGTACTCGTAGTAGGTGGCGCCGCTGGGCAGCTGGCCCTCGCGGTTGTAGTGGCGCCCGCCAGTGTAGTTGTACCGGCCGTCCGGCCAGGAGTACCAGCCGCTGGTGGTGGGGTAGCCCTTGGATCTCCAGGTCGCGTTGGCCGAACGCGCGTCGGAGCATCGGGAGATGGTGCAGGAGTTGTAGACCGACGCCTCGGCGGGGGTGATGCCGGCCACACCGGTCAGGGAGACGATGGTGGCGAGCACGAGGGTGAGCCGTGCCGGCCACCAGGGTCGGGGGCGATGCGGGGTGTGCACGAAGCCTCCATGAGGGAAAGCGAGGGCAGTGACACCCCTGATGATCACCTTTGACTCGTGTCAAGTGAAGAGAAAGATCGTCAAAGGGATGGTGAACTCTTCGCGGCTGGGGAACGCCGGCGACATCACCAGGTGGCCGGCACGTTGACTGCGCAGAAACGGATCAGCATGTGGGGTGTCGTCGTGACGCATACGGGCGCTTACCGACCCCAACACACCCAGTGAGGGATCTACTCGCGGCGACAGGTCTCGGAGGGTGCTTAAGAAGCAACTGACCCAAGACGCACGAAAGGGCCGGTTGGATCGACCGGCCCTTTCGTGTTTCTGCTGCTCAACCAAGCGCGGAGGATACGAGATTCGAACTCGTGAGGGGTTGCCCCCAACACGCTTTCCAAGCGTGCGCCCTAGGCCAACTAGGCGAATCCTCCGCCGAGAAGCTTACATGACCCAAGGGATGCCGCGCCCATTCCGAGGTGGCCTCACGCACTGCCGGGCAGGGCTAGACTGTGTCAGGACCCCTCGCGCGGCGTCATCCTGTGAACCTCCCCAGGGCCGGAAGGCAGCAAGGATAAGCGGGCTCTGGCGGGTGTGCGGGGGGTCTTCTGGTTTTGGGATCCTCGCGATCTCAGGGCCGACCATCGGCGACGCTCTCCCCGAGGAGACCGTATGAGTCTCGCGCTCTACCGCAAGTACCGGCCAGGGACGTTCGCAGAGGTCAAGGGGCAGGAACACGTCACCGAGCCGCTGCGCCAGGCGTTGCGGAGCGGGCGGATCAATCATGCGTATCTGTTCAGCGGGCCGCGTGGCTGCGGGAAGACCTCCAGCGCAAGGATCCTCGCGCGGAGTCTGAACTGTGCGGAAGGGCCGACGCCCGATCCGTGCGGGGTGTGCGAGTCGTGTGTGGCGCTGGGGCCGACGGGGCCCGGCCATCTCGATGTGATCGAGATTGACGCGGCGTCGCACGGTGGCGTGGACGATGCCCGCGATCTGCGGGAACGTGCGTTCTTCGCGCCGGTTTCCGCGCGGTTCAAGATTTACATCATCGACGAGGCGCACATGGTGACCCGGGAGGGGTTCAACGCGCTGCTCAAGCTCGTCGAGGAACCGCCGCCGCATCTCAAGTTCGTTTTCGCGACCACGGAGCCGGAGAAGGTCATCGGGACGATCAAGTCCCGGACCCACCATTACCCGTTCCGGCTGATGCCGCCCGCGACGATCCGGCAGCTCATGGAGGAGATCCTGGAGTCGGAGTCGGTGCCGTACGAGGCGGCAGCGCTTCCGCTGGTCGTCCGTGCCGGGGCCGGTTCCGCTCGTGACTCGCTCTCCATTCTGGATCAGTTGCTCGCGGGCACCGACGACGCCGGCATCACCTACCAGCGCGCGGTCTCGCTGCTCGGTTACACCGACGGTGACCTCCTGGACGAGATCGTCGACGCGTTCGCCCGTCGGGACGGCTCGCTCGTCTTCCATGCCGTGAACCGCGTCATCGAGGGCGGTCACGATCCGCGGCGGTTCGCGATGGATCTGCTGGAACGTTTCCGCGATCTGGTCATCTTGGCGAATGTGCCGGAAGCCGCAGGAAACGGTCTTCTCGATCGGCCCGCCGACGAGCTGGAGCGCCTGCAGGGGCAGGCCGCCTCCATGGGTCCCGCCGAACTCACCCGCGCCGCCGAGGTATTCAACGCCGGTCTGACCGAAATGCGTGGCGCGGCCTCGCCCCGGCTGCTGCTGGAACTCATGTGCGCCCGCCTCCTCCTCCCCGCCGCCGCCCAGGGCGAAGCCGCCCTCCTGGCCCGCCTCGAACGCCTCGAACGCGAAGGCCCCCGCCCCTCATCCGGTACGGCTCCCGCCACAACCCATGGAGCCGGTTCGGCCCAAGCCGGATCCGGCACACCCTCCACCGGCCACGCCACGCCCCCCGCTGGCCCTGGTACGGCCTCCGCCGCGAGCTCCCGCCCCGACCATGAACCAGATGCGACCTCCGGCTCCCGCCCCGGTACGGTCTCCACCCCCTCGGCTGGCGCCGTCCCCGAACCTCGCAGCGGTTCGTCAACCGGGCCGGCGGGCGGCCGTACCCAATCCGACGACGACTGGCCTGCGGCGGCTCGTCCGGGTATGCCCAGCCCGCAACTCCCCGCCGCCGAACCCGCGTCCGCGCCTGCGGAATCTGCCGGGATGGGCACTGTCATGCAAGCGTGGCCACACGTCCTGGAAGCCGTCAAAACCCGCCAGCGAGTCGCCTGGATGATCCTCAACGCCCAAGGCCGCCTCCTGGGCGCCGAAGGCAACCTGGTCACCGTGGGCTTCGAAAAGCCCGGCGACGTCCAAGGCTTCCTCAAGGGCAAACGCGACGAGGTGGTAGCGGCCGCCCTCGGCGACGTCCTCGGTGGCAACTGGCGCGTCGACATCGTCGTCGGCTCAGGCCCAACCGGCGGCACCCCCCGCCCACCCGCAGGCCCTCCACCCAGCGGCTCCCCCTCCGGTACGGCAACGCCTCCCCCGCCAGCACATCAACCCCCCACAAGCCAGCGCCCCCAGAC
>NZ_BLAE01000008.1:0-8572 GCF_009687865.1 Acrocarpospora macrocephala | reverse complement strand
CCCCCAACCACTCCCCGAAGCGCCGCATCCACCCCCAAACACCCAACCCCTCCCGAACCCAAGCCGGCCCAGCCCACAACCACCGACGAATCCTGGCCCGACGCCCCATCAGACGACTTCGACGCCCCCACCCCCCCACCACCCTCGCCAGGACCCACCACCGGCATCACCGCCGCCAAATCCGCAGCCCGAGCCGCCGCCCAATCCGGCCCACGCCAGGCCTGGCCAGATTCCATCCCCCCACGCAAAACCCCCACCACATCCGAATCAGACCCCTTCAACGACACCAACGCTGAAGAACTAAGCGGCCTAGCCCTCCTCCAACGAGAACTAGGCGGCCGAGTAATTCAAGAAATCGACCACTCCCACCCCTAACAAGCCCTCCACCGCCGGTGGCTCTCCCACCCACCGCCCTTGATCGAGGTGCGTCGCTTAAATGGTGATCTGTTGTAGTGCGGGTGGGCTGCGGCTGGGGCTTTGGAGATGACGGGTGGCCAGCGCGTTGAGCTGCAGGGGCTTGTGCATTCGCACACCGCGCTGGCTCGGGAGGCCAAGCTAAGGCGTTGTTGTAGGCCGCCGCGGAGGGAACCGCTGCGCTGGGCGCGCAAGAGCCGCGAACCAGGGCTCCATGATGCGGCCGACTCGGGCTAGCCCTGCATTCCGCACGTGACCACCATTGACCTGGGGCGATCACCTAAGGTGCTGGATCTTGTATAGCAACTGAGCTGCAACGATGCAGCATGTGCGGAAAACGGGGCTAGCAAGCCCGATGGCTACCTTCTCGGCTCGTACCGCATCGCCACGACCCCCGAGCCGAACTCCAGCCGGCTCACGAGCTTCAAGTCGACATACTTCGATAGCCCCGCGAACAACGCCGGCCCGTGGCCCGCGAGCCTGGGATGCACCACTGAGCCGAAACATCAGGACGATGAGGCGGCGCAGCACCGCCCGCAAGGCGGCCTCACCGCGCGAGAGCCAAAGGGGAAAGGGACGCGGGAGACGCGGTCGAAAGACAGGAGAGACATGAGCGGCAACAGCATGGCAACAGCTCGCGGATATTTGTGAGCGGTCCGGATGTTCATGAACTGTCCAGCCAGTCCGTGAGGAGGGGACCTGATGATCACCTACGCCATGAACCACTCTGAGATCGTCGGCTGATTCCAGGGACGGCCGGCCATCACTGATGACCGGCCGTCCCAGGTGCTATGCCATCCCCGTCCAGCCCAGGAGCGTAGATGTGACCGCCAAGCTCGGTATTGCTTGCCATCTTTGCCTACTCACCACGGGTGACGTGTCGCCGGGTGCGGTAGCGCACCAGGAGGCGGCATCGGCGGCGTTCGAGCGGGGGGACGCCCTCGCCGCCGAGCGGATTCTGCGCTGCGGCATCGCAGCGATCTTCGAGGGAGCCGACGGGGCGCTGGCTGCTCGTGCCGCTCTTCGAGTCGACCTGGGCAACATCCTGACCGCGCTGGGGCAGTACGACGACGCCGAAAGGCAGTTGCGCGCGGCCGCTGACGACGTCAACACCCATCTCCGCGCGGCGCGCCTGCTCCATGGCATGTGCTTGAACGCGCTTGGCATGCTCAGCCGATACACCGCTCGTTTCGACGACGCGGCCGGATATTACGAGCTGGCGCAGACGGAACTTCGCAGCATCGAAGACGAGGACGCCCTCGCGACGATCCTGCACAACATCGCCGGGCTCGCCCATGCGCGGGAGGATGCCCGCTCGGGTATCGAGGCCGGGCAGGAGTCGGTTCGCATCCGCACCGCCCGGCACGGCGAAAATTCCGTGCTGGTCGCCGCGGATCTGTCGAATCTTGGTGGTCTGCTGTTCGATGTCGGCCGAGTCGAGGAGGCCGCGCAATGCGTTACCCGAGCGTGCGAGATCTTTGCGAACTCCTACGGCCCGGACCATCACGAGGTGGCGGTGAATCTGGGAAATCTCGCCGCCGTGGCGGCAGCCGGCGACGACTTCGAGGAGGCGGAACGACTCTATGCGCGCGCCATCGCGATCAAGACGCGGGTTTGGGGTCCCGACAACCCGACGACGTTGGTGAGCATTCATAACTTCGCCCGGCTGCTGGCGCGGATGGGCCGTGTTGATGAAGCCTGGCAGCATGCTCAGGATGTTGTGGCTGCTCTCGCCGGACGGGTGGGGGAAGACCACAGGCTTCTTCGCCGAGCGCGCGAGCTTGTCGTGGAGCTGGCGCGGACATCCGAGCAAAGGCTGCGTTCGTGACTCATGTCGGCGTGATCCGGTGACGCTTTCGGACGCTCGCATTGCTCGAGTGGTTGCCAGGAGTGATCCTCCCGGTGGTGGCTTCTTTGTCCAGCGCGGCGTCGACCACGTCATCTAGCCCAGGCCAGGAGCGGCTCACGTGGGCCGGATGGACACAGCTGTGCGGTAAAGCTCCTCCCGCGTAACCCCACCCGACGGAATCCTGACCGACACCCCCACCCCGGCAGAACTCACCCAGAACGCCTCGGACTCAGTGATGAACCCCCGGGAACCCCCGTTCTGGAACTCGTCCAGACGCCAAGCCCCCGGGTCGTGCTCGTGATATTCGGCCAAGAACGCCCGCAGATCAGCGAGTGTCGCCAAGCGAGGGCCACGCATGACAGCGATCTTGAGATCCACCTGGGATACGCCATCGACCTCGCGTTCCCACACGCGAGAGACGAAACTCACGTCCTCCCACTCGTAGGGGAAGTCGGCGACCTGCGCCCCCACACCCGCAGGAATCCACCCGATCGTGAAGCCATCCAACGTCCCGCCATCTCGCACCGGCCCGCCCATCAACGTCGACCCAAGAGCAACAAACAACACCAGCAACCGACCGAACAACACGATCTCCTACATTTCGGCATTGAGGCGCACGCGGGCAGCCGCATGGCGATGGTCCTGCGGGGACGTGTTGGTGATGATGTGTTCGAGGATTTCGCAGTCGTCGTGGCCGGTCGGGGTCTGGGCGAAGGTCCACAGGTCGTCGATGGACCCTTTGGCGAGGAACTCGGAGCGTACCCGCGCATCTAGTTCGTCCCGTTCGCGGCGCACAGCGGGGGATTCGGAGCGCGGCAACAGCGGCCCTTGATACAGGCGCGCGATCGTCGCCAGATCCCCGGCGGAGAGGGCCTGGCGGACGCTGAGCACGTCCGCTTCGACCTCCCCGACCAACCGGTACGGCTTCGCGGCCACGGCACCGGAAAGCTGCGCCCTGAGGCGATGGATCTCCGCCCGGATCGTCACCGGATTGCCCTCATCGCCGTACAGCAAGAAGGACAGCTGATCGGCGGTCAGCCCGCGCGGATGGGAGGCGAGCAGCGCGAGGATCTCGGCGTGCCGGAGGGAGAGGGGCACGTGGGCGCCGTCGAGTTCGGCGTGGGGGCGCTCGGCGCCGAGCAGGGTGAGGTTGAGGCGGGGCGGATCCGAGACGCCGAACGGCATGATCAGATAGGCGTCTCCGAGGGATTCGACCCGCGCGGATCGCCCGTCCGGAAGCACCATTCGATCACTGCCCACCGGCAGCGTGAGTCGCTCGCCGCCAAGCCCGCTGATGACCCGCCCGGATGGGGTCACCAGCAGCCCGGAAGCCCGTAACCGGCTCCGGTGCCGACACCGGAGCCGCTCGTCGGACTCTCGCATCCGCAACGCCAGGTGGCTCTCCGCGAGCTGGGCGGCGGCCCCGACCAGCGCGACGGTCGCGGGCGGCAGCGACTTGGTGGTGCCGCTGATGTCGACGCACCCCAGCACCGCCCCGGTATCCGGATCGATGATCGGCGACCCCACGCAGGACCAGTGATGCAGCACCCTGATCAGATGCTCCGCCGAGTACACCGGCGTCGGCCGCCCGGTCGCCAGCGCGGTTCCGATGCCGTTGGTGCCCACCGCCTCCTCCGACCAGGAGAAGCCGGCCGCCAGCCCGATCGCGTCCGCGCGCCGGAGCACCTCGCGATGCCCGTCCCGCCAGAGGATGTGCCCGTCCGCGTCGGTGATCACCATGATGTGCGCGGCCTCGTCGGCGATCTGCAGCAGGGTGTGGTTCAGCAGCGGCAGCACCTCGTTCAGCGGATGCGCCGAGCGCGCGTCCCCGATGTCGCCCACGTCGTAGACGAGCGGCGCGGCCCGCACCTCGGGGTGGATCCCCGCCTCCAGCGAGCGCCGCCAGGAAGCGGAGATGACCTTCCGGGGGCTCCCCCCGATCGGCATATTTCCGGACATGACGGCTTCGTGCATCCGGCGGAGTCGCGTTTCCTGCATTGTCATCCCAACCTTCCCGGACGAGCCTGCGTGGACCGGAAGGGGGCCCGCAACCGATTACGATAATCTCCATGAGTAACCGGTTGATCGCAACCTGTATGCAACCTTAGGCGGGCTACGTTAAGCGCACCACACCGGGCCGCGGCCGACCTGGAGTGGTTGAGGCCGGGTCTCGGACGCTTGGAGGGGGGCCGGGACCCGGCCTGGGGCTCCCGATGGAGCGGAACACACACCGTGCGCCGGTGTTCAGATGAGCCGCGAACACCGTAGGCTCGGTCGCGACGGCATGTCGCCATCCGGCTGAGGAGTGCACGATTGTGAACCCAGGAGATGTGAACCTGCAGCAGTTGCTGGAGCAGGCCCAGCTGGTGCAGCAGCAGCTCGCATCGGCCCAGCAGGAGCTGAACGACGCCCAGGTGGAGGGCACCTCGGGCGGCGGCATGGTGGTGGCGACCGTGAACGGCAGCGGCGAGCTGCTCGAACTCACGATCGACCCGAAGGCGATCGATCCCAAGGATCCCGAGGAGACCGCGGAGACCATCGCCGACCTGGTCATCGCCGCCGTGCGGGACGCGGTCAGGGCCGCCGCCGAACTCCAGCAGGAAAAGCTCGGCCCGCTCGCGCAGGGCCTCGGCGGGGGCGGCTTCGGCCAGCTCCCCGGGTTCTAGCGGTCATGTACGAAGGCGTCGTCCAGAACCTGATCGACGAACTCGGGCTGCTGCCGGGCGTCGGTCCCAAGAGCGCCCAGCGGATCGCGTTCCACCTGCTCGCGGCCGATCCGGCCGAGGTGAAGCGGCTGGCGCACGCGCTGCTGGAGGTCAAGGAGAAGGTCCGTTTCTGCCGGGTCTGCGGGAACGTGGCCGCCGAGCAGGAGTGCCGGATCTGCCGTGACCCGCGCCGCGACCCCCAGGTGATCTGCGTGGTGGAGGAGTCCAAGGACGTCATCGCGATCGAGAAAACCCGCGAGTTCCGCGGTCGTTATCACGTGCTCGGCGGCGCGATCAGCCCGATCGACGGCGTCGGGCCCGACGACCTGCGGATCAGGGAACTGATGGCCCGGCTGGCCGACGGCGCGGTGACGGAGCTGATCCTGGCCACCGACCCGAACCTGGAAGGCGAGGCGACGGCCACATATCTCGCTAGGCTCGTCAAGCCCATGGGACTCAGAGTGACACGATTGGCCAGCGGTCTGCCTGTGGGTGGTGATCTCGAGTATGCCGACGAGGTCACCCTGGGCCGCGCATTCGAGGGACGGAGGCTCCTGGATGTTTGATGAGTGGAGCGCGCTGGCCGACCGGGTTGCCGGGCACGCGCAGAACTATCTTGACGGCCTGACCCGGCTGGCGGGCGGGGAGGGCGGGGACGCCATCCTGCCGCTGCTGCTGGTCGAGGTCGCCCAGGTGAGCCTGGCCGGAACCCAGCTCGCGGCGGTGCAGGACGTGATCCTGCAGGGCAACTTCGAGCCCGCGCTGAGCGAGGATCCCGACATAGATCCGTTGCGTACGGCTCTCGCCGCCCGGCTGGGCCCGGTGGACGATTACGCCGAGGTGTTCGATCCGTACAAGGACACGGCGGTCACGCCGTACCGGCTGTCGGATGATCTGACGGCGGTGGCGGCGGATCTGATTCACGGGCTGCGCCACTATCGGGCCGGGCGTCCGCTTGAGGCGTTGTGGTGGTGGCAGTACTCGTATTTCAACACCTGGGGGAACCACGCGGGGGCGGCGCTGCGGGCCTTGCAGGCGCTGGTCGCGCACACCCGGCTTGACGTGGCCGAAGAGACTACCACAGTGTGAGCTGTCCAGATGGCGGACTAAACCAGTTGGGGTCGTGAGACGCGCCGTTAGACTGTGAGCTCCACATCCTGAAGTACGGGAGACATTCCAGTGGCGCTCGTTGTCCAGAAATATGGTGGTTCGTCCGTCGCCGACGCCTCCTGCATCAAGCGGGTGGCGCAGCGGATCGTCGCGACGAAAAAAGCCGGCAACGACGTCGTGGTGATCGTCTCCGCGATGGGCGACACGACGGACGAGCTGCTCGAGCTGGCGCAGCAGGTGTCGCCGCTCCCGCCGGGGCGCGAGCTGGACATGCTGCTGACCTCCGGGGAGCGCATCTCGATGGCGCTGCTGGCGATGGCGATCGCCAACCTCGGGCACGAAGCGCGCAGCTTCACCGGCTCGCAGGCGGGCGTGATCACCGACTCGTCGCACGGCAGGGCGCGCATCATCGATGTGACGCCGTCGCGGCTGCGCGAGTCCATCGGGAACGGCCACATCGCGATCGTGGCCGGGTTCCAGGGCGTCTCGCAGAACACCAAGGACATCACCACCCTCGGCCGCGGCGGCTCCGACACCACGGCCGTCGCGCTCGCCGCCGCCCTCCAGGCGGACGTCTGCGAGATCTACACCGATGTGGACGGCATCTTCACCGCCGATCCGCGGATCGTGAAGCGGGCCAAGAAGATCCCGCGCATATCGTACGAGGAGACGCTGGAGATGGCGGCCTGCGGGGCCAAGATCCTGCACCTGCGCTGCGTGGAGTACGCGCGCAGGTTCAGCGTCCCGATCCATGTACGAAGCTCGTTCAGCACCAGGGAAGGCACCTGGGTCTTCTCCAATCCCAAGACCGAAGGAAGCGAGATGGAGCAGCCCATCATCTCCGGCGTGGCGCATGACCGGAGCGAGGCCAAGATCACAGTGGTCGGGGTGCCGGACAAGGTGGGCGAGGCCGCGGCCATCTTCCGCACGCTGGCGGATGCCGAGATCAACATCGACATGATCGTGCAGAACGTGTCCGCGGCGGCCACCGGCCGTACCGACATCTCGTTCACGCTGCCGACGGCGGACGCGCAGACCGCGCTGACCGCGTTGAAGAAGATCCAGGATCAGGTGGTGTTCGAGAGCCTGCTCTTCGACGACCAGATCGGGAAGGTGTCGCTGATCGGGGCGGGCATGCGCTCGCATCCGGGGGTCACCGCCAAGTTCTTCGGGGCGCTGGCGGACGCCGGGGTGAACATCGAGATGATCTCCACGTCGGAGATCCGGATCTCGGTGATCGTGGGGCAGAACGAGGTGGACGCGGCCGTCAACGCCGCGCACTCGGCGTTCGATCTGGACGCCGACCAGGTAGAAGCTGTGGTGTACGGGGGGACCGGACGATGAGCAAGCCCACTCTTGCCCTGGTGGGGGCGACCGGTGCCGTCGGCACCGTGATGCGCGAGATCATCTCGTCCCGCGCGGACATTTACGGCGAGATCCGGCTGGTCGCGTCGGCGCGGTCGGCGGGGAAGGTCCTACCGGTTCGCGGCGAGGACGTGGTCGTCCAGGCGCTGGCCCCCGAGGTCTTCGACGGCGTGGATATCGCGATCTTCGATGTGCCCGACGAGGTCTCCGCCGACTGGGTTCCGATCGCGGCCGCGCGCGGCGCCATCGCGATCGACAAGTCCGGAACTTTCCGGATGAATCCGCAGGTTCCGCTGGTCGTTCCCGAGGTCAATCCCGACGACGCGAGAACCCGCCCGCTCGGCATCGTCTCCACGCCCAACTGCACGACCCTCTCGATGATGGCCGCGATGGGCGCCCTGCACGCGGAGTACGGCCTGCGCGAGCTTGTCGTGGCTTCGTACCAGGCCGTGTCCGGGGCCGGAGTCGCCGGTTCCGCCCGTCTTTACGATGAGATCGAAGCCCTGGCCGGGGACCGGACGATCGGCCAGACCGCCGGTGATGTCCGGAAGGCCCTCCAGAACAAGCTGGCCGAGGAGTCTCCGTTCCCGGCTCCGGTGGCGTTCAACGTCGTGCCGTGGGCTGGCTCCCTCAAGGAGGACGGCTGGGCGTCGGAGGAACTCAAGCTCCGCAACGAGTCGCGCAAGATCCTCGGCATTCCGGACCTGAAGGTGTCCGCGACCTGCGTGCGGGTTCCGGTGATCACTACGCATTCGCTGGCCGTGCACGCGACTTTCGCGGGCGAGGTCACGGTGGCGGACGCCCATCGGATCCTGAACGCCGCGCCGACGGTGGTCGTGATGGACGATCCGGCGAACGGTGTGTATCCGACCCCCGCGGACGTGGTCGGGACCGACCCGACGTATGTGGGACGAGTCCGCCAGGCGATCGACTTCCCGAACACGCTCGATCTGTTCGTGTGCGGGGACAATCTCCGCAAGGGAGCTGCCCTGAACGCTGCGGAGATCGCAGAACTCATCGTCGCCACGGAGTTCTGACGAGACCAGGTGGTTCTCCCACCCACCCGCCCTTTGGGACGCTCGCGCTCGGCCCCATCGGCCTCCGGCCTCGGGTGGCGTGTAGTCAAAGG
>NZ_BLAE01000007.1 GCF_009687865.1 Acrocarpospora macrocephala | reverse complement strand
ACCGTGGAGGAGGCCAAGGCGATCTGCGCCGAGCGATACGCGGTCAGCGACGCCGACCGCGCCAAGAACCGGCCCAAACGCGCCAGCACACGGCTGAAACAGGGCACCAAACAGGACACGAAACAGGGCACGAAACAGGGCACGAAACAGGGGACGAGCCGACGCGGTCAGGAGTCGCCACACGACGCTCCGGCAGCCGGCCCGTCCAGCAGCAAGGCTACCCGCCACACGACGGCCTGACCGGCCCTCACCACCCCCAACCGACGCGCAACGCCGTGACACCCAGTCCCGGCGTCGACCCCGCCTACCCTGATCCTTCAAAGCTTGATCGGCTTGACTTCCGTTAGGAACTCAAAACCCGGCCTTGATCCGCGATAAAACAGCAGGTCAAAGGTCCCGTCAAAAGATCTACCTACCACTATCCGAAGAGTCATCCGCCAGGCCCGATCAGCAGTTGGACACCAACCCGCGGGCCCTCAACCCGCGAAGAACGGGCCTCCTCGCGATCATGCGCAGCTACGCGATCGGCGCGCTACGCCCTGCTCAACTTCACCAACATCGCCGACGGAACCCGCTGGGTCTGCGACGACTTTCACAACCCGCTGATCGCTCTCGGTCTCACGATCTGAGAACTCCTTCAGCTCTGGCGGGCCGCCGCATCGTCGTCGCCGGCGAGTTCGCTCAGCCGCCGGGCGTCATCGAGCGTGCCTGGTTCGAGGATCGACGACGGCCCTTCCCCCGGCTCGACTTTCTTCAGCCGCGCCTGCATGGCGGCCATCAAGTCGCCCCGTTCGCCCACGTTCGCCCTCCTTGGCATCGCGTATGCGAGGCATATTTCTGATAAAGCCCCACAAGTCATGGCTCCGTCGCGCGAACTGAGGTAGGGATGCGGTTTGTAGCGGATGGAGTCAAGCCCTGGTACGCACCTGTCTTCTGATTTAGGACTTGACACGGCATTACGGCGGCCTGTGCACGCTATGAGCGATATTTGTCCGATCTACTAAAACGATCACATGCAGGGGCCGCGTTTGTGGACGATTATTCGGTCCGGGCGTAAGGCATGTATCGGCATGCGCACCTGCTGGTTGTTATTGCCGTATTGTCCCACCCGGTTGGGTTTTTGTGGGCTTATGGGCATGGAGTCACCAGAGTCCGAATCGATGCGTTATTGAAATGGTATTCCTGTAGGGCTATCTCGTGTTATTGGTGCTGGATTAGCTTTGTGGGCGACAAGGGGGCGTAATTGGGGGCAAAAAGTATGCCCTTGGTGTGATTAGCGCATCGAGAGAGGCATGAATGCGAAGTAGAATAACATTCGGCATGGCGATGATATTCGGGGTATCGCTCATGCTGCCGGGAGCACCCGCGGTCGCTGACACAGCTCAGGACATCATCGCGGCGCTGGACATCGATCCGGCGACGGTCGTCTCAGCCGAGGCTCTCGGGGATCCCAGCGCGGTGGGGGTCGGCTCCGCGTCGATCGCGGGGCTGCCCGTGCAGGGCGGGAACTACCTGGTGCTCTCAACCGGAAAGGCCGCGGACGTTCCAGGAAACTCCGCGGAGAACTTTATCTCGACGGATCTCGAGGCGGCGTTGCCGGGCGCCGACGGGAACGACCTCACGCAGGTGAAGCTCCACCTCAGGCCGCCGGCTACGGCGAGTTGCGTCGGGTTCGACTTCTCATTCCTCTCCGAGGAATACCCGGAGTACGTCGGCTCGGCCTACAACGACGTGTTCACGGCCGAGCTCAACGAGTCGCAATTCGAAGTCCAGGACGGTCAGCTGATCACCCCGAACAACTTCGCCTACGATTCGCAGGGCAACGCCGTCTCCATCAACACCGTCTACGGTTTCGCGCCCGTACCGGGAACCAATATGGACGGCGCGACGCCGGCCCTGACGGCGACGAGCCCGCTGGAACGCCGCGGGGACGGAACGATCGACTTGTTCCTCTCCATTCAGGATCTCGGTGACCCGGTCTACGATTCCGCCGTGCTCGTGGACAATCTCCGCTGGCTGTACGGTCCCACCTGCACGCCCGGAACCGCCGAACTCACCGACACCGACGGCGACGGCCTCTCCGACGTGTGGGAGACCGAAGGCATCGACTACGACAACGACGGAACCCCGGAGGTCGACCTCCCGGCCATGGGGGCCGATCCGCAGCACCGGGATCTTTTCATCGAGGTCGACTGGATGGACAAGCAGCCCACCTGCGTCTGGTTCATCTGCTGGGGCGGGAAGAACCTCGCCCCGCAGCAGGCCGCGCTGGACGACGTGCGGGCGGCCTTCGCGGCGGCTCCGGTGCCGAACCCCGCGGGCGGCGACGGGATCCGCGTGCACATCGACAGCGGTCCGGGCAGCGTGATGAACCCGCAGACCGGGGCGACCTGGGGCGACCGCAGCCGGGCGAACGCCGTCGGGTTCGTCGAGAACCTGGGCAGCTTCGCCGGCGGCGCGTACGACTGGAGTGCCTTCGACACCATCAAGTCCGCGAATTTCACCTTCACCCGCCGTGACGCCTTCCACTACGTCCTGTACGGCAACACCTACGTGGGTTCCGGCTCCTCCGGCATCTCCCGGGGCATCCCCGCGAGCGACCTCGTGATCACCGACGGGCACTCCAGCTGGGGCGGTGGGTTCACCCGGACGCAGGAACGCGGAACGTTCATGCACGAGTTGGGGCACAACCTCGCGCTGCGCCACGGTGGCGGAGACGACGTGAACAACAAGCCCGACTACCTCAGCATCATGAACTACCTGTTCCAGCTGCCCGGACTGCCGCCGGACAGCAGGCTCGACTACTCCCGCACGGCTCCCTTCGTCGACTGGGACCATCTGCGTTTCGACGGCGGCTCCGTCGGCGACCTGGGTGACTCCTCGCCGCTGCCGCAGACCACCGAAGCCGACGACACGCTGGATCCCGCCACCGCGAAAGCGCTGAACGCCTTCGCCAAGGACGGGGACGGCCTGGTGAAGATCGTCGGGCCGAGCCTGCTCCTGCCGTCGACGGGAGGCCGGGACGTCCACATCGATGTCACCAACAGCGGCGCGGTCACCGACACCTTCACCGTCAAGGTGACGTCCGACGACCCGGACGTGGCGGGCACCGTCACGGCCTCCGTCGGCGCGGGCGCGACCAAGCGGGTGACCGTCCCCGTCGACACGACGAAGATCGCTCCCGGCGCGCTGCATGTCACGGCGACCCTGTCCAGCGGTAAGGCGGGAGCCGGACTCTCCTCCGACACCGCTCTCATCACCGTGCCCGATCTCAGCGATCCCGCCACTCGGGCGGCCGCCGAGGACGCGCTGACGAGGTTGCCGGACGCCGGGCTCGACCCCGCGGTGAAGGCCGAAGTGTCCGACATGGTGGGGAAGGCGCTCGCGCCCGTCACCGCCAACCTCCGACTGGACGGCACGCTCAAGCTCAACCGCGCCTACCGGACCGGACCGCTGTCCTTCGTCCCCTCCGAGGTCGCACCGACGACCATCAAGACCGCGGCTCCTGCGGGTCAGCCGGTCCTCAAAGTCGATCTCATCAAGTCCGAGACGGTGAATCAGTGGCCCTTCTACACCGGAACGATCGTCGCGACGGCCGTGGACGGCACGCTCGTGACAGTCTCGGTGGAGGGAACCTGGTCGGCCAAGAAGCTGAAGTTCAGCGGCGTCTGGTCGGCCGCGGGTAAGACGGGCAGCACCACCCTGACCTTCGTGTCCTGATCGATGGGGGCGCCGTACGGCCCGGCCGGACGGCGCCCCCAACCTCACGAAAGGAGCAGCCCATGCCCAGAACGCGATCTCCACTCGCGGTCCTCGTGCTGTGCGCGGGATGCGTCTCGCAGCCCGCCACCTCCCCGGCGACCGGCCACGAGGGAGTCAGCGCATCGGAGGCTAAGTCGCTCGGCGCCTTCACCGCTCCCTACGACGCCCGCCTGGACCTCATCTCCTCCGGGCGTGGCCAGTGGGTTCTCCGACTGGTCAACCGGGGTCAGCATCCGGACGACTACACCTTCGTCCTCGACCCCGCGGCGGCTGGGCGGGTCACTCCCGCCCGCCTCCACTTGGCCGTCGCGGAGGAACAACAGCTGACCGTGGATGGAGCCCCGGCGACGATCAGAGTACTCAGCCGGGGCAGGAACGCGGAGATTGCCGCCATCCCACTCAGCTGACCGTAGTCGCTGGTCTCGATCGGGGCTGGCGTCCCACCGTTGAGAAGGGCAGGCGCGAATGGGCCCCACGTTGAACAGGCATGAGGCATGGTCGTCCGGCCTGAGGATGATCCCTTCCCGTCCGGCAGAGGGACGACCTTCGAGGGCCGGGTTCCCTACGGTGTGCGCGATGTTCATGCGTACCAAGAGGGGATGGCACAATGCGGCGCATCGTGGAGCGGGGAACGTGGCTGGTCATCGGGGGCCTTGGCGGGATTGATGGCCGGTGGGGCCGGGGTGGCCGTGGCGGTGGCGGAGGCGCGGAACGGCGAGATCGTCGCCTGCGTGGGGCTTGACGGGGTGCTGCGGATCCCGAGTGGCCTGGGGGAGACGGCACTGGCGACGAGCAGGCCCGTGCCGACACCGACGACCTTCCCGACCGGCCGTTGCCCTGACGGCTACCGCGAGTTGTCCTGGAACGAGACCGGTCCGGTCGGTCCCGTCGGCCCGACGGGGGCTACCGGTGAGCCCGGTCCCGCCGGTTCCCAAGGGGAGACAGGTCCCGCGGGGGAGAGGGACCCGCGGGGGAGCGCGGTCAGACCGGACCTCAGGGCCCTGCCGGAGAGCGTGGACCCGCCGGGCCGCAGGGCGAGGTTGGGCCCGCGGGCTTCACGGGACTGGAGCGGATCACCAACGTCCGGACCTTCCCGCCGGGGAACGGCGGTGGCGGTCCCACGACCTGCCCGGCTGGCAAGTTCCTGGTGAGCGGGAGCCACCGAGTTGATTCGACCCGCGGCGAACTGATCAACCCCAACGACATCATGTGGGGCCGGGCCCAGAACATCGGGGGCGGTTCGCTGGACGACTCCTACGGCTTCCTCCTGCCGGTCAACACCAGCCACTACGATATCAAGGTCACGATCACCATCGTCTGCGCCCAAATCTGACGCTCGTGCCCCCAGCCTCGGCGGTCGCTCATCGGCGAGCGGCCGTCGGTCGAGAACAGCACCTTCTAAGAGGAGTGGGTTGGTGTGGCCGGACCCGTGGCGGGTCCGACCATGCTCCCGGATTGTCGTTGGGCATGGCCATACTGAGCCGGGTGATCAACGAGACGCGGCGCCGCTACGAGGAATTGCTCCAGCGCAATCCTTATCTGGCCCAGGCCGTCTGCTGGACCGTCGTGCAGTCGGTGACGGACACCCTGACGGTCGGCACCATCGCCGAACGTCTCGGCGCGCGGGCCGAGGACTTGGAGTACGAGCCCGTCGACGAGGACCTCGACGAATATGACTACGAGATGGCCTGCCGGATCAGCCAGGCCGGGTCGTCGTTCGTCGTCTTCGAGGACAACGGCTACCAGGGCACCCGCCCCGAGATCCTGCGACGTCTCAGCGCCGGAGCGCGGGTCGTGAGCCTGTTCTGGAACGTCAACGCGAACACCAAGCTGCACTACGCGGTGTACGGCACCGTCGTCACCGCACTCCGATGTTCCCCAATGAACGCTGGGGCAAGAACCCCCAAGCGCTCGACCTCGAACTGATCGTCCTCGACGAGGCCGTGCGATCCGGCGATCCCGGGTTGTGGCGCCCGGCCGCGATGGCGGTTGTTGAGGTCATCACCGGGGTCCGCCTGGACGGGCCGGACCCGAACGCGCCCAGACTCCTGCTGGATGAGACCATCCCCGAGGATCCGCGTCCGCCAAGCGCCCTTGGCCGCGTCGACCCGGATTTGGACGTCCGCCTTCGACTGGCTCCCGCGCAGGTTCACCTGACAGTCCTGCACTGGGCAATCAGCGAGTTCATGAAAGCGACCGGCTTGGACGACGAGCCCATCGTCAGGAAAGCGCTCGAACGGATGGCATCAGGGCAGCGCGGCGGGCAGGCCAGCAGCGATCTGGTGCCGCTGCTGGCAGAACTCGCTAAGGGCTGGCGCGACGCCGACGGTGAGCTTCGCCCAGACGACCACCCACTCTCCTGTCGCTTCTGGGCTGCCAGCGCGCTGGAGACCGCTCTAACACCGCCGGGGGTGTACGGCATCGATCCCCTTGACGCGCTCGCTGCCGCGCCGACGATCCTCGGCGAGGCTTGGCACCCCCTCCGCCGTCAAATCAAGACAATGCTCGACACGTGATCGGCCGCCGCCTCCCAACGGTACGTCTAACCGGATCAACCCGGAGCCCCGATCTGGCCGCCATCACCAATTGATCGGCATCACCGGCGGCATTGCCTGATGTCCGGCCCCGCAGACGACAGCAGGTAGAGCGATCATCCTCCTCAACGGCGGCTCACCCCCACGGGCGTGGGGAGGACCTCACGCCCGGCTTCTTCCACAGCGCCGCGAGCGGCTCACCCCCACGGGCGTGGGGAGGACCAGAGCGGTCGCCCCCTCGGCCGGGCGGACGCCGGCTCACCCCCACGGGCGTGGGGAGGACCCCACCAGGTCCACGGCATCGCCGCGCGGCTCCGGCTCACCCCCACGGGCGTGGGGAGGACCGCACACTCGACGCGCACACCTACCCGCGCACCGGCTCACCCCCACGGGCGTGGGGAGGACCCGATTCCTGGGGGGATCTCCGACACTCCGGCCGGCTCACCCCCACGGGCGTGGGGAGGACGGTTCTTCGGCCTGCTGCGCGTCCATGACTTCCTGGCTCACCCCCACGGGCGTGGGGAGGACACTTACTGACCTGCTAGTTCACAATTTCACATGAGGTTTATGAAGTTCTGGATTCGGTCGGCTGTTCTGTGCGGCTGCGAACACGATCAATTGAAGGCCGTCGAAGTCGATTGCGTGGCGACTGACCATTTTGTTCTCTTCTTGACAAAAGCGCCAGGTCCGCAGCTCGGAGGAGCGGGTCAAGATGGAGTGCCCGCAGGCGAAGCCGAGGACGAACGATCTTGACGTGGGACGAGGAGCGGCCATCGTCATCGCGTCGAGGAAGAACAACGCATCCGTCCAGAATCAGGCGCACGCCCCCACGGCTGCCCGAGGAAGTCACCATCCCGCTATAACAGCCATCTCAGGCATGAGCTACATAGCTCCTGTGATCGTTCGCCTGAGGTTGTCAATGTTGCTCAGGTCTCAACAGATTGCCTATTGAGGGCGTAAATTGGCGGGGGAGTCGTCACATAGCTGTCGGACTCTCCCTTTCATATGGCTCCTACGTCGTAAGAGGGTTCAATGCCAGGACCGAAGCCTCTCGATCCCACTGCTGGCCCGGCGGCATTGCTAGGCTCTGAACTGCGGAAACATCGGTCCGAGCGGGGATGGACCCAAGCGCAGTTGGCCGAGGCGATTCGCTTCAGCGCGAGCCTGGTCGGTCTTATCGAACGTGCCGCGCAGAATCCGACCCGGGATTTCGTCGAACGATGCGAACAGGCCCTGGGCCTTCAGGGCGACTTACTGCGCTTGTGGGCGGCGATCAGCAAGGAGAACGCCCCGAAATGGTTCCGCCCGTGGCTGGATGTTGAGCAGGGCGCCCACAGGTTACGGACCTGGGAGCCGCTCATCGTGCCGGGCTTGCTTCAGACCGAGCAGTACGCCCGGGTGATGCTGAGTAACGAGCCGGGGGTCAGCCAAGAGCAGGTCGAGGAGAGCGTGACCGCTCGCCTGGACCGTCAGAAGATCTTCCTCAGAAACCCTCCTCCGATGTTCCTTGCCGTCCTTGATGAGGGGATTCTTCACCGGCCCATCGGCGACCGTGAGGCCATGTATGGTCAACTCCAGCACTTGATCAACATGGCGGCGTCTCCCTGCGTCACCATCCAGGTCGTGCCGTACAGATCCCAAAGCACGCCCGGCCTTTTGGGCGGCTTCGTGATTGCACAGACAGACAACGTGCCCGATACCGTGTACCTCGAATCGGCAGGGCATGGCCAGCTCAGGGATGATCCGGCAACCATCGCCGGCGTGAGTGTCAGATACGACTCGATTCGGGCGGGCGCGTTACCTCAGCGTGAATCGATCGAGTTGATCAGAGAGACGATGGAGAAGCAATGGAGCTGAGTGTGGAGTTGGCGACCGCGGCGTGGCGCAAATCCTCGGCGTCCGGGAGTGACGGTGGCAACTGCCTTGAGTTCGCCCCCCTCTCCGGCGACCGAGTCGGCATCCGTGACACAGAGCGGCCCGACCTGGAGCCATACGTGGTCAGCGGATCGGTCTTCCGCGCCATGATCGTTGGCGCGAAGAACGGCGAGTTCGACTTCTAGCAGGTCTATGGCCTGTGGCTGTGAACCTAGCCGGAGCACAGTCGCAAGCCATCCTATAAAGACGGTAGGACGGCGTTGTTATAGCTCCGATCTCGGAGCTTGACCGCCTCTTCATTGGAGTCCAAGCTCACAGAGCGCAAGGAGCCGAATACACCACCTGGCGAGGGAAGGACGACATGGCGCTAGCGTTCTACGGCAAGGATCCGAACAACCCCGGCAACAACTGTCCCGCCGTCTTTCGGGACCACGCCACGGGAGACTTCTTCTTCCAGGGTGAGACTGTGACCGACCCGGAGATCCTGTCCAGGGTTGCGGCGGACAGCCCGATCCTGGACACGGAATCGGTCGTGCGCCTGCCGGCCCGCATGATCGAGATCATCATGGAGGCGTGCCATGGCGGACTTCAGCAGGCTCCTCGCAGCGTGTGAACGCACAGCCTTCAAACTGGAGATGCGAGACCAGTACATGACAGACGCTCCGGGCTACCTCGCGTGGGAGGCCGGAGACCTGGACGGGGCAGTGCGCGATTACTCGGACTGGACTGCCACGGCACGCACGGCTATCGCACGCGGCGTGGACATGCGGCGCGTACGCATCGTCTCCGAGCCGGTAAGCACCTACATCAGATTCGAACACGCGGTGACTCCGGGGGTGAATCTCTCGGCTGGTGAGGTGATCAGGTGGCTTCCGAGACACCAGGCATCAGATCTGGCGCTGCCGGGTAACGATGCGTGGATCTTTGATGACCGACTGGTCCAGTTCTGTCATTTCGCAGGGGACGGTAGATGGACCTCCAACGATGAGACCAGCGACGCCGCCGTCGTACGTCTCTGTGCATCTGCCTTCGCCACCGCATGGGATCGCGCAGTCGATCACACGGAGTACCTGATCCAACCGCACCGCTGATTGCAGTACCCACACCTCATGCCCACCCCGCACCCGGCCAGTTCAAGCGCTCAGGCAGCCAGGCTTGCGCTCGCGTCCAGACTTCGTGATCTGCGACTGGACGCGCAATTGAGCGCGCGGACGTTGGCCGCCCGCGCGGGGTGGCATGAGTCCAAGACTTCGCGAATCGAGCATGGGAAGAAGCGGCCGACCGAAAGTGACCTGACGGCATGGGCCCATGCGTGCGGCACACCCGAACTGTTACCGGAGTTGATCGCTGAACTCAGGGCAGTGGATTCGGCTTGGCTGGACTGGCGACGAGCCGAGAAGACCGGCCTGACGCACCTGAACGTCGCCGTCCGTGAGCTTTACGAACGAACGCGGATCTACCGCTCCTACTGTCAGGACGTCATTCCCGGACTGCTTCAGACCGCCGCTTACACCACATCTACCCTGTCTGCGATTCGCGACAACAGGGAAGTACCCGTTGATGACGTAACGGATGCCGTTGCCGAACGGATGGCTCGACAACATATCCTGTACGAGGGCGATCATCGATTCGTATTCATCCTTGAGGTCGCCGCGCTGACGTACCGTCGCGGCGGACCTGAAGTAATGATTGGCCAGCTCGGCTTTTTGCTGAAGGCGATGGCGCTTCCTTCCGTCTCCCTGGCAGTGATACCTTCCCATATCGAACGGGCGGGCCGGTGGCCGGTTGAGAACTTCTACATCTTCGATGATGTTCAGGCGAACGTAGAACTGGTCTCGGGGTTCCTGACGATCACGCAACCCAGAGAGATTGCCATGTACATGCAGACGTTCGCCCGGTTCCATGAGATAGCCGTTTTCGGGCGACAGGCACGTGGAATCATCGAGGCCGCGATTGATTCTCTACAGCAGTAGCCGCAAGTAGTCGCAAACTTCTGGCACCCTAAAGACGCCCGCTTCTACCGTATGGGACATGCCCCCGAACACACAATCATTCGCCCCAGCAGCGTTCAGAATGAGCGAGCAAGACGCTTACCCGGGCCTCGGGCACGATGCCGAGTCCGGCCACGTAGACGAAGACAGGCTTGCGCAGCGCACCATTTCGGCGTCTGATGGCTCCGGAGTGGATCGCCGGGTATCAGTGGCGCAGCGGCGTCGAGAGATTGCCGCTGACCTGGCCGAACAGATCACCAGCGGTCGGCTTTCCGAAGGCAGCCCGATTCCCACCGTTAAGCAACTGATCGTCCGTCACGATATCTCCAAGTGGGCGGCGCTTCGCATCCAGGGGGATCTTCGCGATCGGCGGCTTGTCCGCCTGATTCCCGGTGGCGGGTATGTTGCCGGCCCGCCCGGCGATGAGCCGCCTCCGACGGTTCCGGTTCAGGAGCGAATCGAGCAGATCGCAAATGAGTGGGCCGGCAGAATCCGTGGTGGCGAGATCGGGGTGCATCAGCGGATTCCCGGTGTTCCGAGGATGAGGCGCATGTACGGGATTTCGAAGTATGCCGCTCACGAGGTCATCATCAAACTCGACAGCTTGGGTTTGGTCTACATTCTGGAAGACGTCGGGCCCAAGGCCGCACCCAGAGATTGCTGGGTCGGTGAGGACCCCCCAGAAGAGAAGAAACTTTCATCTATCGATCGGTATTACGCGCGGCAGAAACGGTTAAGAGAACTTCATAGCAGGAAAGACGAGGTCCGGGACGAGCAGATGGCGCTCATTCGCGACCGATCCGCTCAACGCGGCAAAGGCCGCCGCACACGGTGACGGCTTTCGGTTGACTACCTCTGTTTGTGATGAGTGCTCCTCCCTTCTTCAGCGTTTCTTCCCGGCCCATCAGCCACATGGTCATGGAAGTGCGGCGAATCTTTCCGCTGTGCCCGCCGCACCTTCTCCTTTCGTGCACGTTCCTGGCAGTTTCCAGATCAGCCGGACGCAAGTAGGTGGACAAATGGAAGCCCAGACCCGCTCTGAACGAGAAGAAGGATTCTTAGCACTGCCCGATGATGCCATGCGGCTGTTCGGACTGCTCGCCTTGCATCCCGGGGCGGAGTTCCCACTGGAGGCAGCCGCCTCGCTTGCCGGGGAACCGCTCGTGCCGGTCCGGCAGCAACTGGAGGTGCTGGACAGGGCGGGCCTGATCACGCAGGCCGCACCCGGCCGTTACCGGATCCCCGACGCCTTCCGTGCCCCGTCGGCCGAGTCGGCCCGCAAGAACGCTACAGAGGCGGATCACGCGCTGGCCCGGCTGGTGTGCTGGTATCTGCACACCGCCGACTGGCTTGGATACGTTCTGACTCCGTGCGACGCCTACGACTTGGAGACTGAGGTCCTGCCCGGGGTCGCGCCCCGGCCCTTTGACCAACCGGAGCCAGCCCTGGCCTGGTGGGAGGCCGAACGCGCCACCATCCTCTCCATCGTCCGCACGGCCGCGCACGCCGGGCTGCACGGGCTGGCGTGGCGGATGTCGGCGGTGCTGCGCGCCGTCTACGCTCACCGCAACGCCTTCGACGATTGGCGGGAAGTGGGCGCCATCGGCGCTGCCTCCGCCGTCGCCGACGGCGACCTCGCCGGGCAGGCGCTGGCCGCCGAAAGCCTCGGCGACCTCTGCGCTCAGACCTGCCGCCTGCGGGAAGCCGAATCCCACCACCGTCATGCGCTGGAGATCCGCCGCCGCCTGGGCGACCGTTACGGCCAGGCGCGTTCCCTGAACGCACTCGGCCTGCTCCGCCTCCGCCAACGCCGCCTGCGAGAGGCCCGTACGCACTTTGAGGACAGCTCCCTCATCTTCGCCGAACTCGACGACACGGCCCACTGGCTGGCGGTGTCCGGCGCCAACGAAGCCGAAGCGCTGATCGAGTTGGACCGGGCGGCGGAAGCGGCGCACATCCTCGGCGAGATCGTGGAGGTCTTCGATCATTTCCATGACCGTTCCTGCCAAGGCCACGCGCTGGTCCTGCGGGCCCGCGCTCAGCGGGCACAAGGGGACCTGATCAGCGCCCGAGCCTGTATCGATGCTGCCGTGGTCATCGCCGCTACCGCTGGCAACCGGATGTGGCGGGGTTCCTGGCTTCTGGAGTTCGGCCATGTGCAGCGCGCGGCAGGGCAGAGCGCCGAGGCGCTGGAGGCATATCGGCGTGCCGCTGACCTTCACTGCGAGTTCGGCGATCGCAGCGGGGAAGCCGTGGCTCTGGCCGCAGCTGCGGAAACCCACCGGGAGCAGGGCCGCGCGGAGGAGGCGGTCACCCTGCACCGCGCCGCCGAAGCCGTCCACCGCGATCTGGGCGACCGCTGGCATCAGGGGCTCAGTCTGGTCGGCATGGGCAAGGCCCTGGCCTCGCTGCAACGCCTCCCGCAGGCGCGCACGCAGTGGCAGCACGCGCTGACCGCGCTTGCCGCTTTCACCGATCCCCCGGCGACGAAACTGCGGCGGGAGATCCAAGTCACACTCACCTACCTACAAGGCCATTGAATGATCCCGCTCAGACGAATCCGACCATGAAGATTCTTCCCTTGTATCGCCATCCGGTGAAAGGCGCCGTCGATCTGGCCGCGGATCGCGATCGATGCAGCCACTCTCGCCCGGTTCCCGCCGCTGACGCACGCTTCGATGGTGTCATGCCTCACCTGCGGCCCTTAGACGTGGAAGGGCCTCCTGTATGCCCGAGCTGGCGGCTTTGCCCGGCTGACAGGAGGCCTGACCACCCCTCGCGGGAGATCGACGTCACGTTCACCTACCGTCGCGGCCGTTGAACGACCCGCCCAGCGGACGTCAATGGAAGTCAATGGTGTCGCGCCTCAACCAAACAGGTCCCGCTGGGGCGGGAATAGATGATGACCGGTAAAGACAAAGCCCTACCGGGCGAGCGGGACTGGGTGAAGGAAACTGGCAGAGGTCCGGGACAGGACGCCCGCCGCGCGACCTGAGCCAGGAGGATGAAGACCCGCTTTACGTGCGGATCGCCGACCATTCATGAGCTCGTGTCACAGCGCGGCTCACCCCCACGGGGAGGATGGTTGTTCTGTGACTCCGAACGCCTGCTGAGCCAGCTCACCCCCACGGTCGTGGGGAACGGCGGATGTCCTTCAACCCGCGCCCCGTGTACTCCGACTCACCCCCACAGGCGTGGGGAACGGAGAGGCAGGACCATGCGAGCCGCCTCGCGAGCCGACTCACCCCCACGGGCGTGGGAACGGGCGAAATAGGTCTGAGCGGCGGCCACGGCGGGCGACTCACCCCCACGGGCGTGGGGAACGGCCACCCACGCTGACCCACCTGTACGTGGACAACGACTCACCCCCACGGGCGTGGGGAACGGTTCCACGCGTCGTCCAGATTGGACTGGGCCCACGACTCACCCCCACGGGCGTGGGGAACGGCTGAACCGCAGGGCGGGGGTGCCCCCCAATTCCGACTCACCCCCACGGACGTGGGGAACGGGACCCGAAGAAGGGCGCCATCATCTTCATGAACGACTCACCCCCACGGGCGTGGGGAACGGGCCCTTGACGTCCACCCAGGAGTCCGCGCCCTCGACTCACCCCCACGGGCGTGGGGAACGGTTTTCTGCGTTATGCGGCTAGATCCATGTCCGCGACTCACCCCCACGGGCGTGGGGAACGGAGGTCCAGGCTCATTGCATCCGCTCCAGGTACCGACTCACCCCCACGGGCGTGGGGAACGGGGTTTCGCGGTGGACACCTATGAGGCGCTCGACGACTCACCCCCACGGGCGTGGGGAACGGAAGACCATCAGCTCGCTGATGAAGTGGACCCGCGACTCACCCCCACGGGCGTGGGGAACGGGGCGTCCCCGGATTTCGGCAGGCTTTTGACGACGACTCACCCCCACGGGCGTGGGGAACGGCGCGGCGTCGTCCTCCACATCATGGCCGGCACCGACTCACCCCCACGGGCGTGGGGAACGGTCGTTGGCGCGGTGGATCGTCTCCACCACGTTCGACTCACCCCCACGGGCGTGGGGAACGGGTGCTCGCCCCGGACACGGTGTGGGCGTGGGCCGACTCACCCCCACGGGCGTGGGGAACGGCTCCAGGCGGGCGTGATCGAGGACGCTGATGACGACTCACCCCCACGGGCGTGGGGAACGGGACACGGCAACACCCCGGTCGACGCCAACGACGACTCACCCCCACGGGCGTGGGGAACGGGCGGGAGTGACGTCATCGCGGGCCGGCCGAATCGACTCACCCCCACGGGCGTGGGGAACGGCGACCGGACCGGCCGCCCTTGATGAAGAGGTCCGACTCACCCCCACGGGCGTGGGGAACGGACCATCGCGCGCGGCCAGCTCGCGAAGGCGTGCGACTCACCCCCACGGGCGTGGGGAACGGCTCGCACAGGCGGCGGACACGGGCGATGGCGGCGACTCACCCCCACGGGCGTGGGGAACGGCACTGAAATGCTGACGTCGGCCGATGTAAATACGACTCACCCCCACGGGCGTGGGGAACGGGAGTTCACAGACCACTCCCCGTCTGTGAGCAGCGACTCACCCCCACGGGCGTGGGGAACGGTCGTTTGCGCCGCTCTTCTTACGGTCGCTGAACGACTCACCCCCACGGGCGTGGGGAACGGCGTCGTACCAACCGTCTAGCAAGTTGCTAGGGCGACTCACCCCCACGGGCGTGGGGAACGGGGGTTCACGGTCGGCTCCTATGAGGCGCTCGACGACTCACCCCCACGGGCGTGGGGAACGGCCCTTCGCCCGCTTCACGACGCGCAGGTACCACGACTCACCCCCACGGGCGTGGGGAACGGCGAGACCGGGCCGGATTCGATGCCGCGGGCCACGACTCACCCCCACGGGCGTGGGGAACGGCCGGCGCGGCGGTACCAGGCGCGGGCGTTGCCCGACTCACCCCCACGGGCGTGGGGAACGGTTGACCGACGAACAGCGGGACCGCATGGACGCCGACTCACCCCCACGGGCGTGGGGAACGGGCGGTCGCCTCGTCTGGGCAGATCCGCGGGTCCGACTCACCCCCACGGGCGTGGGGAACGGGACGGATGCGCCGGCGAGTTCGTTCTCCAGTGCGACTCACCCCCACGGGCGTGGGGAACGGACTTGCTGAGCTGGGGGAATTCGGTTGACCTGCGCGGATAGGACTGTCGGGGTTTGTCGGTGATTCACAAGAGGTGCTGGCCCTGGTCGGCAGGGCACGGGATGTCATGGCTCGGGTGGAGGTTCGGGGAGGAAGCGCACCAGTTGGAGGCCGTCGAAATCGCTGATCTGGCGGCGGCGCTGCCCGGCGGTGCGGATGGTGAAACCTTGTTCGTTGTCGGCCGGGTGGACGCAGGTGGCCGCGCCGTCGGCGACGCAGCCCGCGACGGCGGCCCAGAGCTGATCTCGGACGCGGGCGGAGACGGTGCCGACGTACAGGCCGGGGGCGGGTTCGATGAGCCAGCGGCTAAGGGCGCCGCGGACGTGGTCGGGTACGGCGGTGGTCGAGATGACGATCATCGAAGCCACGGCGGGGCTCCTTGGCGGGCTCCGCTCTTTGCCGTCGCGGAGCAGGCGATGGGAGCTGCCTGGCCTGGCTGGGCGGGGGCTACCACGGGATGTCGGCTCCTCCGACGGCTTCATCGCCGTAGTTGACTCCGGCGGGCAGGGAGCCCAGGTCGGGATCCCACAGGTGGACGATGTCGGCGGTCTGCGCGGTAGGTGATTGTGCTGCAGCGGCGGGGGCGATGACCTTCTGTATGTCTGAGACGATCGCAGGCATGAGTTTGATCAGTCGGAACTCCTCCCGGAGCCCGACACGGGCCTCGCGTTCGGGATGGATCGAACCGGCCAGGGAGAAGGCCAGAGGGATGGTGACCTTCGCCTTGTACAGGTCGGCGATGTCGTAGACGAAGGAGGTTTGGGTTCCGGCATGGATGAAACCCAGGGCGGGTGAACAGCCCAGCGCGCAGATGGCGGCGTGCACGACTCCGTACAGGGCGGCGTTGGCCGCGGACAGCGCCAGGTTAACCGGGTCTTGATCGTCCCAGGCGACAGGGTCGTAATTGCGCCGGAACCGGGCGATGCCATGCTTGGTGGCCAGTAGCCGGTACAGCGCCTTCATCCGCTGCCCTTCCAGCCCGCGTAACTGGGCGAGTGAGGTGCCGGCGGGAACCGAGGCCGACCCGAAGCGGTGCTCGTACATCCGCACCGCCACCCGGAGCCGTTCATCTTCGTCGGCCCAGGCGCGGGCTTGGTGTTCCAGCCAGTCGGTGGTGAGTTGTGCGGGCAGGATCCCGGCGTAGGACCGGACGCCGCCCGCGCCGACGCAGACCAGGGTGGTGCCGTGGCGGGCGAAGGTGGCCAGCGCGGGCTGGGTGATGGAAGTGCCGGGGCCGAGCAGCACGCATGACAGCGACGCGGTCGGCAGGTAGACCCGCTCGACGCCGCGCGGGGAGTCGACCTGAGCGCACACGCCGGTGTCGTCCTGGACGATGCGAACCGTCTCCATGTACAGGAACGACAGCGAGTCGGCGATGCGGGGCAGCATCGCCAAGGTGGGCTGCCCGAGACGGCGTTTGGCGTCCGACGGAGATCTGCTCACCGCAGGGCCGCCGGGGCGAGGCTGAGCAGGCCGCAACCGTAGGTCTTGCCGCGGCCGATACCGTTCAGGACTGCGGTGCGCAGCGCCTGCGGGTCACTCACCGTCCCGTGCCCGTCGAATCGGACCACGGCGTGGCGTACGGTGCCTTTGGCGCGAATGTCCTGCAGGGAGTGCGAGGTCACGGTGGTGACGGCGAGTCCGTGGACCGCGGCCCGGGTCGCCCACCACTCCTCGGCGGCGGCGCCATGCAGGGCTTTGATCTTCCCGGCGTCCTTGCCCGCGGTCCGGCCCAGCCGTTTGGAGGGGTTGGCGGCGATGCGGTAGTGCACCGGCAGGCCGGTGGTCAACTGGCGTAGCAGGCCGTCGAGCTCACGCACGGCGATCTCGCCGTAGCCATCGGGCAGGCACCCAAGGTCGGGCTTCATCCGGCTCTGGGCTAGCAGGTGAACGCCCTGCCGGGTGTCCTCGATCCGAAACAGCACCCCGGCCTCTGCTCGCGCGTTCGCCCCCAACTCGTCGGGGACCAGCAGCATCATCCGCTTGTGCAGGCGGTCCGGATCGGCCAGGTCGCTGGTGACATCCCGTCGGCGCAGGTCAGGGAAGATACGCGTCAGCCAGGCTGTCACCGTTCCTCCTTCGCATAGGCAACGAGGTCCTCCCAGAACTTCTCACCGGTGACGAACAGGTGCTGGGGCAGGGGCTGGGTGGCGATGCTCACGGTGCGAGTCCGGTACCGCCGGTCGTGGCGGTCGAAACTCTCCGGTACGTCGGCCAGTTCGGTGACCTCCTCGGCAGTCTGTGCGCTGTCGTCGGTGACGAATTCGGCCTCGGGCGCGTCGTGCTCGCGCAACTGCCGCGCCACCGGCACGCGAGTGCGCAGCTCGTTCACCGGGTCGGCCGCCATGGCGCGCAGCAGCAGCGGTTGGTCCGGGGGGCAGGAACGCCGTCCCAGGTACGGCTGCCAGCACGGGCGCTGCAGCGCCTCGGCGATCCCCGCGATCCTGTCTTCCGGCCCTTCGACCGCCACGGTGAATGCCGCGTCCGACAGGTATTGGCGCCGGGTGACGATTGTCGCGGTGTCCCGGGGCCGCTGGGTGCCGTCTGGCCGGGGTACGCCCCGGGGCAGGCCTCCGCCGACGGTGTGGAAGTCCATCATCCGCACGCCGGGCCGATCGATCCGTACGGTGAAGCGCAGCAGGTCGTAGTCGCCCAACGGCTGGCCGCGCCGTACCCCCTCAGCAGAGGCGAACAGGCCGATCAGGCCGGACCGTGTGGGGAAGCGCAGCGTGTCGCGCTGGGTGAAAACGCTGTGCTCCCCCCAGGACTGCAACGGCCCGGCCAGCCGCAGCACGAGACCGCTCACTGCGAGGCTCCCTGGTGAGCTGAGGCCACAGCCCCGGCGATCAGTTCGGCGAAGGAGTCCACAAGGTCGCCCAACCCGCTCAGCGGCTTGTCGTCGATGCACGCGTACGCGCGGTGCACGACCCCCGTGGTGCCCCACAGCTTCTCCAGCCGTCCGGCGTGGTGACTGAGCTGGTCACGGGAAGGGGCGGCCAGTCCGCGCTCAGGACGGATCGGTGCCTCGAACGCGGCGGCGTAGGAGATGGGCCTGTCCGCGCGCACCGCGACGTGCACGAGGTCGGGCAGGGTGTTGGCCGCCGAGCTGGTCTGCTTGCCGGTCGGCAGCGAGGAGACGAACGCCGCCAGGAACGCCCGCGTGAGCTCCTCGGCCATTTGGGCGTCATCGCCCAGATTGGTCCGCAGGCCGGCCAGGTCCAGGCTCGCGTACCGGTAGAACACCCCGGCGCTGAACTCGGCGCTGTTCATGTGCCCGCTGCCCACCGCGTCCGGGGGCAGGCAGTCGTCCACTGCGGTGAAGAAGTCGATCTCGGGTGCGACCTCGTGAGTGGTGAACGCATGTGCGACCTGCACGACGCCGTCGACGCCTGCACCGGGCAGCTCAGCCAGCATCCGGCCGAACAGGTTGATCACGCCGTTGCGTTCCGACAGCAACTCGCCCACCTTGTCCACCGGCAGCACCGCCTTGGGCTTCTTGGCCCCCACAGTCTGCTCGATGTCCTCGCGGTGTTCCTCGGCCAGGTCGGCCAGGGCGTCCAGCGCCGCCTTGGGCAGGTACAGCAGCACCGATGTTCCGCCCTTGTCCTCCAGTTTCAGGCCCTCCTTCTTGTTGGCCGACAGCGCCACCTGCGTGCCCGCTGCCAGGGCGGCCTCTTGGGACCAGCCGCGGTTCTGCAGGCGCTCGGCGACCTCTGCGGGCACCCGTCGGGTCCGGACCGCCGGGTCGCCGATGCTGCGTTCCACGTCCAGGCGTACGGCGCGCTTCCAGCATTGGCTGGACACCCGGGTACGGGTGGCCCCGCCGTAGACCAGGCTCTTGGGGGAGCCCAGGTCGTCGCGGTTGAGGTTCGCGAACGGCACGGTTTGCAGGACGTGCACGTCGAGGTAGCGGGGGGTGGTCACTGGTCCTCACCTTCAGGAGTGGTGTCGTCGGTCGGGTCGTCGGGGTCGGTCTTGCTGATCGCCCGGTAGAAGTCCTGCAGCCACCACTTGGTCACCTGGCCGCGTTCGTACTCCCAGCGGCTGAGGTCGCGCAGCAGGCGTCCCCAGTCGGGCTCGACCTCCGCGGTAGCTAGCCGACGGACTAGGCCGGGTAGGTGGCGGTGCAGACCAGGAATGTTCTGACGGCACAGCAGGTGCAGTCGTGCCTCCACCGTGTCGGCGGTCAGCTTCTTGTCGGCCACGGCCCGGCCGAGCGTGCCGCCCAGGCTTGTTGTCTGCCGTCCGGCCTTTTTCTTGGGGCGGCCTGTATCTCCGGTCTCGCCTTCGCCGCCAGGCTCGGCCGCCGGTTCGTTATGGATCGGGAGAAGTACGGCTGGAGCCGTCTCCCGGCCTGGTTCCACCTCGGTGTCCGGGCTGTGCTGGGCGGAGCGGCCACGGGGCTGCGCGGCGATCAACGCTGCTACTGAATAGTAGGCCTTCTCCACCGCCGAACGCGTCCGGTCGGCCGGTAGCCACGGGGCGACCACGGAGTGGGCCTTGCGGGCCAGGTCGTCTTCTACCGGTCGCCCCAGACTCCGACGCAACGCTGAGCGTCGGCCTGGGTTCTCCTTCACCTGCTTACGGACATGGGCCACGTACTTGTCCGCAGTCTCGATCGACATCACATCACATCGCCTCCCTGGCCGTTTCCGCCTCGCTGCCGCTTGCGGCCGTTGATCAGCTCGCGTTTCATTTCAATGGCGCGCTTGATACGGGGTTGGAGCACTACGGTGTTGCGGTCGGTCACCTCGTCGTAGACGTCCAGTGCCAGCTGTTTGAACTCCTCCGTCACCTGGTTGAAACGGCGCGCCCGTACTCGTTCCCAGAACAGCCGTTCCGCTCGCGGCCAGTACCGGAAGGACCCGTCCGCCTGCCAGGGGCCGTGGGCGATGCCGGTGCGCTGGGCCTTGCCCTCGCCGTTGGATGGATCGTTGATGGCGATCCAAGCCTCGCGCAGCGCGTGTCGAAGCTGCCCTTCCAGCAGTTCGGCCGTCTGGCGCATGGTGCTGATCGCATGCGGCACGCCGTCTTCGTTGGCCAGAGCCAGCATCGCTGGGGTGATCCCGGCCATCCACTCTTTGTCCCGTGTCTGGCCGTCCTGGTCGAAGCCGTACGCGCGGGCCCGCAGTTCGGGCAGCAGGCTGCCCCGCAGGTCTTCGACTGCGGCGAGAACAGTAGGCCGACGCGCGTGATTGTCGCCCGTGTCCTCCATGAGCAGCGCGTCGAAGTCCCGCCACAGGGCACGACTCGCGTCCGCCTGCCGGGCGTAGTACGTCCCTTCCTTGTTCTGCTGGTAGATCAGATAGGGATCTTCGGCGGGGAACTCCTGGTCGCGCCAGGCCCAAGTGATCCACGTATCCGTCGCATACTCGCCGTCCGCGGAAGGCTGTAGCAGGACCGCGTGTTGAAAACGGCCGGTCAGCACCCCGCCGATGCCGCTGGGCCGGGGCGCCAACCGGCGGGTGGGGTCGGGCAGGTCATCGGTCTCCCACGGCGCTTGGTCAAGACCGCCGGTGTCGTAGTGGTGCACCGGCGGGATACCGGCGACCAGGGACTCGAAGACAGTGCGCCCAACTGGGTGGAATGAGATCGTCCTCCGCAGCGGCCCGGCCTTGCTGTTGCCGCCCGACACCGTCCCGGCTGTGCGAGGCGTGCATTGTCCCGACGGTCCGTAGTAGAGCTGGGTTAGCAGGTGGAACACCGCCTCATCCGCCCGCAGTGGGGGCGGGGTGAGCGCGGTGGCGTGGTTGAACCACACCTGGTTGTTGCCGGCGGGCCGGAACATGACCAGCTTGTTCACACCTGAACTCGTCTTGCACTGTTCCCGCAGACGTGGATCCTGCAGCCACGGGCGACTCGGATCAAAGAGTCTGAATCGTCCCGGGTGCCGACCGAAATACTTTTCGATGGCGTCCTGGTCGAAACAGCCTTTCGCCAAGACGTCCGCCTGGCGGTCGTTCCACGCGTCGCTCCCGCACGTCATGTCATCAAGATCCGTTATACGGGCAGCTATCACTGTCAACACCCGCCACAACGCGGAAGCACCTGGCGGCGGTGACGTCTCGATATCAGTCAGGACATGAGCCTGCTCGAACAGCTCCCGCAACCCGACCTTCCGCCGCGCCTCACCCTCCCTGACCGGCACCCACCCGCGTTCCAGCAGGTCATAGGCGCTGGTATCGGCCACTGGGGGAGGGGGTACCGAGCGAGGGGTCGGGGGGGAGGGCATGATAGACAGACCTTTCCTTCCTCATTTGATGAGGGTGAGCCGGAGTTCAGCTGGCTGCGCTGTGTGGCTTACGTCACTTCCCCACGCCCGTGGGGGTGTACTTGGGGCGGCTGCTCCAAAGTAGTTGAGCTGTCCACGGTGTGTCTAGGATTTCCGAAGGAGTTCAGCTGTCTTGCGAGAGCCCGTTGCTTCGAAAGATCCCACCGCACTAGGCTGCGGATACCGATCAGGGAGTCCCCCTGAAATCGGGTCGTGGACCACTTGGCACTTGGTGATGGTCCCGCTGAAAAGGAGGAAGCGTAGGTGACTGCTCGGCGAAAACCGCGGCGATCACGGTTGTTGACCGGCGATTGGATGGCTCTGGCAGCTAGAGCGGTCCTGATCGTCGTCGATTGGCTCACGCGCTTCCCCAGGTAGGGGTCCGACCCCCTACCTGAGGAACGCGGTGACGCGCGAGCCCCGTGCTTGCTGGTCCGCGAGGCGGGGCTTGCTGCGCAGCACATCAAATTGTAGATCTGCCGCATGCTCACTCTTTCCGCTATCCCATTGATGAGGCTTGGATGTCGGTGACGGATTCATCGAGGTCAGACGTGACGGCGAATCCGGAAGCTAGTCGTCGATATTGGGCATGAAATCCGATAGGCCGAGTTCCGGAGACAGCCACACCTCCCGTTCGCCCAGCACCCCAGGCGACTGCTGGTCAGGCAGTGAGACCACTGCAAGGTCTCGCAAGTGCGGACTCTTCTCCCAGTCCGCTGAGGCGGCGTTGTCTGTCGGCCGTCCGCGCAGCCAGGTGCCCGGAACCGGGATCGTGTTCATGAGCACGTGCCTGACCTGTTCCTTGGTGAACCAGGTTCGCCCATCCTTCCGGCCTTTCGGCTCCGCCGGGAGGGGCCGGTCACCGAGCATGAGCCGGCCGTCGGCACCGACCGTGCAGCAGACGATTCGGGCCGAGTCCGCGCCGAGGCGGGTGGAGTACTCGGTCACGAAATCGTCGCCGGTGAGCTGGCTCAAATCGTCAACCTTGCTCGGTGCGGGAATGGCGGCCATCTGGGCGTACATGTCCTTGGTCTGCTCGTCGGCGAGCCGGGCCAGATCCTCATCGGTGATCGGTGAGGTCTCGTCCCCGAACGTCTCGTCGTAGACCTGGTCCACCAGATGCTGGATGTCGCCCGGAATTTGCACCTGCGCTTCGGGCAGGTGCGCCAGGGCGGTCCGCGTCCGGCGCAACAGCGCGGTCGGGTAGACGAACGGCCAGGCGGCAGGTATCCGCAGATCGCCGGCCTCGTCCACCGGAGTCAGGACCACCAGCCGCATCCTGCCGGTCGCCTGCACCGTCCCGTCGATCTCCGCGACATCCACCGCCCAGCTACGCCTCCAGCGATCAAACATCGGATGCCGCTGGCACCGGCCAGCCCGCTGCAGCAGCAACGCGATCGGAGCCAGGTCGCTCACGACCAGATCGAAGTCCAGATCCAAGGACTGCTCGATCACTTGGGTGGCTACCAGGATCGCCGCCGTCGGCCTGGCGCCCCCGGCGTCCTTTCCGAACCAGCGGACCACCTCCTGGGTGATCTCCTCTCGCTGGTACGCGGGGAATCGCGAATGCAGTAGCCGGACCACCGGAATCGGACCGCGCTGCTCGCCGAGCCAGGACTTCAACGCCAGGTAGGTACGCTGCGCCTCACCAACGGTGTTGCAGATGACCGCCGCGCAGCCGCCCTCACGCACCAGCGGCCCCAAAACCTCACGCAGAACCGCCCTACGGTCAGGGCGCCGATCCGGGCCGACCAGCACGTCGCGGGTCTCGACATGCAGCGTGCGCTCACGGGACTGCACCCGCACAGACTCCGCCGCCTTAGGGCTGACGTACAACCATCCCGGGTACGTCACCTCGGGCACCTGCACGCCCGCACACCCGGCACCGGTCAGGTAGGCCTCGGCCAGGCGCTTCCCCGTACCCACTGGGAGAGTCGCCGACAACAGCACCACCGGGACCTTCAACGAGCCCAGCCACTCCAGCAGCACCTTCAGCAGGCCCTGCATGTACGCGTCGTAAGCATGCACCTCATCAATGACCAGCACCTTCCCGGCCAGGCCGAGCATCCGCAGCACGTTGTGCCGTCCCCGCAGGACGCTCAGCAACGCCTGGTCGATGGTCCCCACCGCCAGGTTCGCCAGCAGGCCGCGCTTGCTTCCCCGCAGCCACCGTGTCGCCATCGGATCGCCGGTCAAGACGCCGACTTCCTGCCCTTCGGCGGTGTACGCGGTGTTCAACCAGGCCATGCTGTGCAGCAGTGTCAGAGAGTCGGCGCCCTCAATCCGGCGCCCGCGAAAGTCGCCCACCCGCTGCAACATCTGGTCGGAGGTCGCCATCGTCGGCAACCCGATGAAGTAGCCCGGCATGCTCGCCGCCTCCCCCATCAGCCGCCCGGCATGGAGTGCCGCTTCGGTCTTGCCCTCGCCCATCGGGGCCGTGATCAGCAACAGGCCGGGTTCCTCGCTGATCAGCGCGGGCAGACGCTCGCTCACCGATCGTTGAAGGTCGTTCGGCTCGAACGGGAAGTCGTCACTGAACCCGCCCGCCGCGAACCTCAGCCGCCCCAGACCCGCCTCCCGGAGCAGCGACGGAGCTGTGGTCCTGCTCCGCTCCAGATGTGCCTTGAGGCTGTCCACATCACCGCTCTCAGGCATCCCGGCCTGGAGTTGGGCGAGCAGGAACGCTTCCTGGCTCGCCAGCCAGTCCGCCAGGATCACCAGGCCGCAGGCCAGCGCTCCACCGGCCGCCGACACCGTGGGGGGCGGTTGCGGGCTGCCCGTCAACGGGTGCATCAGAGACGCGATGGTCTGCCGCTGCTCCTCCCACTTCCCCCTCCCCAGAGCGGGCAACGAACCCAGCGGGTTGGCGAACTCTCGGCTGTTGAACGGGGCGAACGCACCATGGTGACCACCCAGCAACTGAGAGGTCCGGAAGGCAGGGGAATTCTTCCTGGCCATTTTGTAGCCCGCGGCCAGGAACATCTGCCCCAGCCAAACATGAGCGGCGAAATCGTGCCCTACCGGAGTCGCCGCCACCATTTCATAACCGGATAGCCGATCGAATCCGTTTTTGACTTGGCTTTGGAAGCCGGCCGTGCACTTGCCGATATCGTGCAGAGCGGCCCAGTACGACAGCTGGCACCGGGTCTCATCCTCGCCAGACTTCAGTTCCGCCGCAATCGACGCCCGGAGCCCAGGCGAAAGATATTCATCCCACAAGGCTTCCGCAACTGCTGCAGTGTCCAGTAGATGGCAGACCAGCGGATAGGGCGACGGCAGCCCTCGCGACTTGCCCCACAGGGTCAGGTCGACATCCAATCCACTCATCCGAACCCCTTAATCCTGCGGCGTCACACCTAGCAGCGGGCGGTTGATCTCTCTCTCCGCCCAGGCGAAAGCTCACTGTAGAGTCAGCCACCGACAATCCGGGAGAGATTACAGAACATGAGACTTCTTCTTCTAAGAATGTAGTCATAAGGACATAAACCACCACAGTTCACACCTCGAGATCTGCGATGTTCTGTCGCATGCGCTATTGCGCCCGCTCAATGTCCTTTCTCGATCACCGACAATTCCCGACATCCATGTCGCCGCAGGTCAGGTCTATCCTTGCTGCTGAGGAAGTCTGCTCCCCACGCCCGTGGGGGTGGACCGTCCGCCAGGCCCTCGGGGTGCTGCGTCACGAACTGCTCCCCACGCCCGTGGGGGTGGACCGGCGGCAACCGCGTCCCCAATGGAGGTGTAAGCCTGCTCCCCACGCCCGTGGGGGTGGACCGCCCGAGTCGGTCAACAGGTCGTGGATGATGCGCTGCTCCCCACGCCCGTGGGGGTGGACCGTTCCTGCACGCGGTGTCGGTCGCCTTCGATGTCTGCTCCCCACGCCCGTGGGGGTGGACCGACGCTCGCGCGGCGGCTCGCATCGGTGTCGTCCTGCTCCCCACGCCCGTGGGGGTGGACCGCTGACGGGGATGTCGAGGGTGCCCAGGTCGAGCTGCTCCCCACGCCCGTGGGGGTGAACCGCTACTACCAGTTCCGCTATTCAGCCGTCCTACCTGCTCCCCACGCCCGTGGGGGTGAACCGTGCTGCGGGTGCTGCGGCGCGTACTGGAGCGACTGCTCCCCACGCCGGTGGGGGTGAACCGCGGGCATGGCGGCGCTGGGCCACCCGACAGCACTGCTCCCCACGCCCGTGGGGGTGAACCGAGTACAGATGCTCTTGTACGGCAAAGCACAGTCTGCTCCCCACGCCCGTGGGGGTGAACCAATACTCTTGCCACCCCCGGGCCTTCCGGCCGACTGCTCCCCACGCCCGTGGGGGTGAACCGGTCAGTGACGGGATGTTGAGCAGTTGGAGCGCCTGCTCCCCACGCCCGTGGGGGTGAACCGTGCTCGACCGGCTCGTCCGCATCGAGACCAAACTGCTCCCCACGCCCGTGGGGGTGAACCGACCGAAAAAGGTGCGTTCGTCATCGGACGGGACTGCTCCCCACGCCCGTGGGGGTGAACCGGCGGGCCTGATCATCCTCGGAATGCGCCGGGACTGCTCCCCACGCCCGTGGGGGTGAACCGCGTTCGGGACCTCAGCCTCCCGCCGCCAAGCGCTGCTCCCCACGCCCGTGGGGGTGAACCGCGCCGGGCCAGGCTCTCGTTCTGCTTGCGGAGCTGCTCCCCACGCCCGTGGGGGTGAACCGCGGCGCGCGAGGCCTTCGCCGCGAAGGTGCGCCTGCTCCCCACGCCCGTGGGGGTGAACCGTAGGCTTCTTTGGTTGCTTTGGCCGGGGGTGCCTGCTCCCCACGCCCGTGGGGGTGAACCGGGCTGTCCGCGTCGGTGGCACGGCGCGGAAGCCTGCCCCCCACGCCCGTGGGGGTGAACCGGCGTTGAGGATGGCGGGGTGGTCGGCGACTTGCTGCTCCCCACGCCCGTGGGGGTGAACCGGCGCAGAGCGTCCCCACCATGGCCGCGACATCCTGCTCCCCACGCCCGTGGGGGTTCTCGGCGACGCGTCGAGCGGATCGGCTGACAGCATTCGAGTTTCTCCAGAGCATCGACCGCGCCCGCGCCGGACTCGGCTTCGAGCCCGGCACGGCTGGCGTACGCACATCCAGGACCCGACAGCCTGACGCCACCTCGCTGACCGATATCTCGGATCCAACTGGAACAAGTGGCGCTGGGTGTTGGATGTATGAATGGGTGTCCGGGTCGGTGTGTTGATCTGGGCCGGCGAATCATGGTCGTCGGCGGTTGAGGTCTGGCGTCGTGCGGAGGAATGGGGGTTCTCGCACGCGTGGGTGTACGACCATGTCGAATGGCGGGGGGTCCGGCCGTGGTTCGACGCGTACGCGGTTCTGGCCGCGGCCGCCGCGGTCACCTCAAGGATTGGTTTGGGGCCGTTGGTGACTACGCCCAACTTCCGGCATCCTGTCCCGGCCGCGCATGCGCTCAAGACCGTCCACGACATATCCGGTGGCCGGCTGACGGTGGGCCTCGGCGCGGGCAGCGACGTCGACGACCTGGGCGTGCTGGGTGCGGCGCCGCCGGACTCGCGCGAGCGCGCGAAACGTTTCGCCGAGTGGGTCGAACTGCTGGAGCTGGCCTTCGGCGAGCAGCCGGTCAGCTGCCGGGGCCGTACCTGGTCGACGACGAGGACGCTGGTGGGCGGCCCGCGGCCGCCGTTCGCGATCGCCGCGGGCGGTCCACGGGGAATGCGGATCGTCGCCCGCCATGCCCAGACGTGGGTGACATTGGGCAACCGCTACAACCGTGCGGGAACCGCCGAATCCGCCGTACGACGCCAGCTGGCCCTGCTCGACGAGGCCTGTGTGGAGATCGGCCGCGATCCGGGCGAGCTCGACCGGCTCCTGCTGTCGGGCGTGACCGACGAACGGCCGCTCGCGTCCGTCCAGGCGTTCGACGACTACGCCGGGCGGTACGAGGCGCTCGGCATCACTGACATCGTGGTGCACTGGCCCGTACCGGGGGGCAGGTTCGCCGCGGACCTCCGGGTCCTGGAACAGATCGCGCGAAATCCCGACCGATCCAAATGAAACAAAGTGTAATTCCGGTAACGCCGTTTTATTCCGGATGAAACCGTTCGGTAATCGCCCGGCTCTGAAATCTTAGGCACGCGACCGATTCTTCGGCGGAGGTACGAGTGCCTGAAATGTATTTCCGGGTGCGCTGGCCGGATGGTTCCGTGCAACGCTGCTACTCGCCCTCCCTGGTGGTCGAGGATTACCTTTCCCCAGGCCAAGCATACCCGACAGCCGATTTCGTGGCGCGCTGCGAAAACGCGCTCCGAATCGCGAGCGACCGTGTCGCGGCGAAATATGGATTCGCCTGTACGGCTGCCGCCCAGCAACTCACCGAGATAGTGGAGAAAGCCGCCGGTCAGCCCGGTGACGTGCTCGTCGAGGGATTCGAGAGATGAATCTGGACGGCGCGCACCACCCGGTGGCGATCATCGGCGCCGGGCAGGCGGGGCTGTCGATGAGCCACTGCCTGACCCGGCGCGGGGTGGGCCACGTGGTGCTGGAACGTGGCCGGGTCGGCGAGGAGTGGCGTTCCCGGCGCTGGGACTCCTTCTGCCTGGTGACCCCCAACTGGCAGTGCCGCCTGCCGGGTTTCCCGTACGCGGGGGACGACGAGGACGGTTTCATGCTCCGCGAGGAGATCGTGAACTACCTGGAGGCGTACGCCGAGTCGTTCGCGCCGCCCGTCCTGGAGGGGGTGGCCGCGCTGCGGCTCACGGCGGGGGAGCGGTTCGAGATCGTCACCGACCGGGGCACGATGACGGCGGATCAGGTGGTGGTGGCCACCGGGCCGTACCAGACGCCGAGCGTGCCGAGGATGGCCGAGCGGATCGCGGTGCCGCAGGCGCACTCGGCGGAGTATCGCAATCCGGGCGCGCTGCCGCCTGGCCTGGTGCTGGTGGTGGGCAGCGGGCAGTCGGGCTGCCAGATCGCCGAGGATCTGCATCTGGCGGGACGCGAGGTGCACCTGGCGGTGGGCGGCGCGCCGCGGGTCGCCCGGCGGTATCGGGGCAGGGACGTGGTGGCCTGGCTGGACCTGATGGGTCACTACGACCGGCCGATCAGCGAGTTCGACGACCCGGACGCGGTCCGGGCGCGCGCCAACCACTACGTGACCGGCCGGGACGGCGGGCGCGACATCGACCTGCGCGCTTTCGCCCGCGACGGCATGCGCCTGTACGGCCGCCTCTCCGAAGTCACCGGCGCAACCCTCCATTTCGCCCAAGACCTGCGCCGCAATCTGGACCATGCCGACGCGGTCTCCGAGGGCATCAAGGACTCGATCGACACCTACATCGACCTCCACGGCATCGACGCCCCCACCGAATCCCGATATATCCGGGTATGGGAGCCGCCCGACGAGCCTGGCGAACTCGACGCCACCAGCCTGGGCGCGATCGTCTGGGCCACCGGCTTCCGGCGCGACTACGGCTGGATCCGCGTCCCCGTCTTCGACGGCACCGGCTACCCGGCGCACGATCGCGGCGTCACCCGCTGCCCCGGCCTCTACTTCCTGGGCCTGCCCTGGCAGCACACCTGGGGTTCCGGCCGCTTCGTCGGCGTCGGCCGCGACGCGGAACACCTGGCCAGGCACGTCGCCTCCGCCGCGCCCCCAGCGAAGGCCACCCCGGCCTACTTCGTCCACCCCGAACTGCTAGGGACATGATGACCGCCGACGCCCACCGCCACCTCGGAGTGCTCCCCAGCTACCCCTTCTACGGCGGCCCGCCGGTCAACCCCGACATCGGTGCCCGCGCCACCATCGCCGAACTGCTCGCCGACATGGACGCGGAAGGCACCGAACGCGCCCTGGTCATCCCCAACTACGGCGTACCCGACCCGGACATCGCGTTCTCCTTCAACGAGCTCTGCCTCGAAGCCGCCACCCGCGACGACCGCGTCCGCTGCGGGCTCTGGGTCTCCCCCCGCCCCGCCGACCAGTCCCGTACGGAAGCGGCCCTCGCCCTAGCCGGAGAACCAGGAGTACGCGCCCTCAAACTGAGCTTCCTCCTCGGCGGCCACCCCGCCGACGAGACCTGCCGCCCCCTCCTGGACCACATCTTCGCCACCGCCGCCCGCCACAACCTGGTCGTCCACGTCCACACCTCACCCGGCGCCGCCTCCGACATCGACGAGATCGGCCGCCTCGTCGACTGGTACGCCGACGACGTCGCCATCCACCTCGTGCACTTCGGCGGCGGCGCGAGCGGCCACATCAAGCTCGCCGGCCACCGGTTCTTCGACTGGATCGAAGCCGGCAAGCGCGTCTACACCGACCTCTCCTGGGCCATCGGATTCACCCCCCGCTGGCTGGTCCGGGAGATCGGCCGCCGTGGCGTCGGCCACGACCGGCTGCTGTTCGCCAGCGACGAGCCCTGGGGCGACCACCCCGGGGAGCACGCCCGGCTCCGCGCCGCCGTCGGCGACGGCGAGCTGTCCCGGCTGGTCTTCCACGACACCTTCGAAAAGCTCTACGGATAAAGGAGTAAACCCATGGCCGACCTCACCGAACTCGAGCAAGCGAGCCTTACCGAGATCCCGCACCCCTCGCTCCCCGAAGGCTCCAGCCTCTACGGAGACACCAAGGTCTTCCCCGACTACAAGGCCGAGAACGGCGAAACCTACTTCACCCTCGTGCACGGCATCGCCCACGAATCCTCGGTCAGCTTCGTCGCGATCCTCCAGGCCACCCGCGCCCTCCGCAAAGGCTTCGAGTCGGCGATCTACTTCTACGGCCCCGGCTCGCTGAACTGCCTGGCCACCCGCGGCTTCCCGACCACCGGCAACTCGGCCTTCCCCGGCGAGCACAACATCAACAACTCGCTCAAGACGTTCATCGCCGAGGGCGGCAAGGTCTTCTGCTGCCGCTTCGGCCTGTCCCTGCACGGCGCCCGCGAGGAGGACCTGATCGAGGGCGTGATCCCGACGCATCCGCTGGACGTGCAGGACGCGCTCATCCATTACGCCCGCAAGGGCGCGATCATCAACTCGACGTACATGTTCTGATGGACCGGATGGGAACCCGGGTCGACGTCGCCATCCGCGGCGTACGGCTCGACGCGCCAGTGCGCCGCAAGGGGGGCGCGGGGCCCAGCGACGACGGCCACCTCGTGGTCGACGGCGCCGACGCCGCGATCCCCCTCAACCCCGACAGTCCGTACGTCGTGCGCGACGGCCGCCTCTACCTGGGCGGCACGGACACCGGCCTGGCCATCCGCCCGGTCCGGCGCCCGCGCTTCTACGACCTGGTCACGGCCGACGGCGTGCCGTACGAGAAGATCGCGAAGTTGCACGGCTCCGACGTGCTGGCCACCACGGTCGTCCAGACCTGCATCCGGTACGGCGAAGCCGACCGTTGCCGTTTCTGCGCGATCGAGGAGTCGCTGCGCTCGGGGGCGACGGTCGCCGCCAAGACCCCGGCGCAGCTGGCCGAGGTCGCCGAGGCGGCCGTCCGGCTGGACGGCGTGCGCCAGATGGTGATGACGACAGGCACCACCAGCGGGCCCGACCGGGGCGCCCGGGTGCTGGTCCGGAGCGTGCGCGCGGTGCTGGCGGCCGTGCCCGGGTTGCCCGTTCAGGTGCAGTGCGAGCCGCCTGAGGATCTGGCCTGGATCGGCAGGTTGCGGGAGGCGGGGGCCGCGGCGATCGGCATTCACGTGGAGTCCCTCGACGACGAGGTCCGGCGCAGGTGGATGCCGGGCAAGGCGGGCGTGCCGCTGGCGGCGTACGAGGCGGCGTGGGACGAGGCGGTCCGGGTCTTCGGGCGGAACCGGGTCTCGACGTACCTGCTGGTCGGGCTGGGGGAGGACGCCGACGAGCTGGTCGCGGGCGCGGCCGGGCTGATCGAGCGGGGCGTGTATCCGTTCGTGGTGCCGCTGCGGCCGATGGCGGGCACGCTGGCACGCTGGGACGGCGTCGCGGCGCCGTCCAAGGAGCTGGTCAGGGAGGTCACCGAGCGGGTGGCGGCCCGGCTCAAGGCGGCCGGGATGACCGGTTCCGATCAGCAGGCAGGCTGTGCGGCCTGCGGGGCGTGCAGCGCGCTGGCGATGGCGGGCGGGTGACCATGCTCACCGAGTCGGTCTGCGACGCCCTGCTCGGGGTCGAAGGATGGCACGCGGAACCGTGGCCGGTGGACGTGCCCGCCCTGCTCGGCCAGGAGAGCCCCCGGCCGCCCCGGCCGTTCACGATCGGGCGGGCCGATGATCGGGGCTCCGTGTTCGCCTACCGGATGTTGCGGCGGCGGGTGTTCGTGGAGGACCAGGGCCTGTTCGGCGACAGCGACCTGGACTTCCACGACGACGACCCGCGGACCGTGGTGCTGGTGGCCAGGGACCCGGCCGGAGCCGTGATCGGCGGGGTCCGGCTGGGTCCCGCCGCCGACGGGCCGGACCTCGGGTGGTGGCGTGGCGGGCGGCTGGTGGTGGCGCCCGGGCAGCGCGGCGCCCCCGGCGTCGGCCCGGCTCTGGTCCGCGCCGCCTGCGCGCACGCCGAGGAGGCGGGGGTGGTGCGGTTCGACGCCGACGTGCAGGCCAGGCACGAGTCGCTGTTCGTCCGCCTCGGCTGGCGGCGGGTCCGGCCGGTGTCCGTCCAGGGTGTGCCGCACGTGCTGATGCGCTGGCCGATCGGCCGGGTCGCGGCGGCGGCCGCCGGGAAGGCCGCGCTGGGGCCGCTGCTGCGCGGGCTCGACCTCGGCGGGCGCGGCTTCGTCGGCGACGACGGCGCGCCGGTGCCCGGCGGCGATCTGGTCGCGGCTTGTGACGCGATCCTGCCGTCGATGGTGGAACGGGACCCTGACTGGGCGGGCTGGTGTGCCGTCCTGGTCAACGTGAACGACCTGGCCGCGATGGGCGCGGCTCCGGTCGGGCTGCTGGACGCGCTCGGCGCGCGGGACGCCTCGTTCGCGGCCCGGGTGCTGGCGGGGCTGCACCGGGCGTCCGACGTGTACGGGGTGCCGGTGCTGGGCGGCCACACCCAGTTCGGCGTTCCGGCGGCGTTGTCGGTGACGGCACTCGGTCGTACCTCCCATCCGGTCCCCGGTGGTGGTGGGCGTCCGGGGCAGCGGGTGCGGCTCACCGCGGATCTGGGCGGGCGCTGGCGGCCCGGCTACACGGGACGGCAGTGGGATTCCACGTCGATCCGCACCCCCGGCGAGCTTCGCACCATGATCGGCGCGGTTGGGGCGGCCAAGCCCGCAGCGGCCAAGGACGTGTCCATGGCCGGAATCGCCGGGACGCTCGGCATGCTGGCGGAGGCCAGTTCCTGTGGCGCGGTTCTGGATATGTCCCGACTGCCGCGGCCGCAAGGGGCCACCATGGGCGACTGGCTGACGTGTTTCCCCGGTTTCGCCATGCTCACCGCCGATGCCCCGGGCGCGCCCGGCCTGCCGGCAGGGCCCGCGACCGGCGCCGAGTGCGGCGAGCTCACCTCCGGCCGTGGCGTACGGCTGCGCTGGCCGGACGGCGAGCTGACCGAGGCGCTCAGCGGGCCCGTCACCGGAATGGGACCGGCATGATCAGGATGGCCGCGGTCGCGGCGCCGTTCGGGCGGGACATGGAGGAGTGTTTCGCCCGGATCGCCGACCTGACCGGCCGGGCCAGAGCCGACGGGGTGCGGGTGCTCGCCCTGCCCGAGGCCTGCCTCGGCGGCTACCTGGCCAACCTCGACGGCGACGCCGAAGGGCCGCCCGCGCTCGCGGCCGACGGTCCCGAGATGCGGCGGCTGCGCAGCCTGGCGGGGGACATGGTCGTCTGCGCCGGATACTGCGAGTCGGACGCGGGCCTGCGCTACAACAGCGTCGTGTGCGTGACCGGCGACGGCGTGCTCGGTCACCACCGGAAGGTGCACCAGCCGCTCAGCGAGGACAGCTCCTACGCGGCGGGTGACGGGTTCGCCGCCTTCGACACGCCGGTCGGGCGGCTGGGCATGCTGATCTGCTACGACAAGGCGTTTCCCGAGTCGGCCAGGGCGCTCGCGCTGGACGGGGCGGAGATCGTGGTGTGCGTGTCGGCGTGGCCGGCGAGCCGTACCAACCCGGCCCCTGACCTGGCCGACGACCGGTGGACGCACCGGTTCGACCTGTTCGACCAGGCACGGGCGCTGGAGAACCAGGTGGTCTGGCTGTCGGCCAACCAGTCGGGCTCCTTCGGCGATCTGCGTTTCGTCGGCCGGGCCAAGATCGTCGGCCCGGGTGGGGAGATCCTCGCGAGCACCCCCGTGGACGGCGGCATGGCGGTGGCGGAACTCGACGTCCAGGCCGCGCTCGCCGCCGCGCGGCGGTCCATGGGCCACCTGCGCGACCGCCGCCCCGAGACGTACGCGGTTCCCGTGGGAGGATCCTGACTCGTGGCAACGCTACGGATCGCCGCGGCCTCCGCGCACTTCGGCCGCGACCTGGAGTTCGACCTGCGCCGGATCGCCAAGCTGGTGGCGGACGCGCGGGAGGCGGGCGCGGGCCTGCTCGTGCTGCCCGACGCGGCGCTCGGCGGCTACCTCGCCGACCTGCGGCACCCCGACCCCGACGCGCTGCCGCCCGCGCTCGACCCGGACGATCCGCTGCTCAAACAGGTCGCCGAACTGGCCGCCGAAATGGTGGTCTGCGTCGGCTACTGCGAAGCCGGCGGCGACCGCCGCTACAACGCCGCCGTCTGCGTGACCGGCGACGGCGTGCTCGGCCGCCACCGCAAGGTGCACCTGCCCGCGGGCGAGGTCGCCGCCTACGACCCCGGCGACCGGTTCGACGCGTTCGACACCCCGGCCGGGCGGATCGGCATGCTGATCGACTACGACAAGACCTTCCCCGAGTCGGCCCGCAGCCTGGCCCTGGACGGCGCCGAGATCATCGCCTGCCTGTCCGCGTGGCCCACCAGCATCACCAACCGCGCCCCCCGGATGGCCCAGGACCGCCAGTCCCGCCTCTTCGACCTGTACGACTGCGCCCGCGCCGCCGAGAACCAGGTCGTGGTGGCCTCCTCCAACCAGACGGGGGCGCTCGGCGGGATGCGCTTCCTCGGCCAGGCCAAGGTGGTCGGGCCCGGCGGGGACATCCTCGCCAGGACCTGGTCCAAGGCGGGCCTCGCGGTCGCCGAACTGGACGTGGCCGCGGAGATCGCCAACGCGCGCCGGGTGCTCAACCACATCGGCGAGCGTCGGCCGGGCAGCTACCGGGCCGGTTCCGGGTGAGGATCGCGCTGCTCACGTACTCGACGAAGCCGCGCGGCGGGGTCGTGCACACGCTCGCGCTCGCCGAGGCGCTGGCCGGGCTGAACGCGGACGTGACCGTGTGGTCGCTCGGCAGGGGCGGGGATCTGGGTTTCTTCCGGCCGGTCGATCCCCGGGTGCGGGTCAGGATCGTGCCGTGCCCCGACGTTGAGGGTGAAAGCCTGGGGGAGCGGGTACTGCGGTCGATCGCCCTGCTGGGCGACGCCTTCGACCCCTCGTCGTACGACATCGTGCACGCGCAGGACTGCATCAGCGCCAACGCGGCCGGACCCTGTATCCGGACTGTTCACCACATCGACCACTTCACCACGCCGGAGCTGGCCGCCTGCCACGAGCGGGCCATCACGCGGCCGTGGGCGCACGTCTGCGTCTCCGCGGTGGTCGCGGCCGAACTCGCCGACGGGTGGGGCATCAAGGCGACGGTCATCCCCAACGGCGTCGACGCGGCCCGGTTCGCGTCGGCTTCGGGGGAGCGGTGGCGGGCCCGGCTCGGGCCGTACATCCTGACGGTGGGCGGGATCGAGCCGCGGAAGGGCTCGATCGACCTGCTTGAGGCCTACGCTCTGCTGGACCCGGCCGAGCACCGGCTGGTGATCGCGGGCGGCGAGACCCTGTTCGACTACCGCGACTACCGGGCGGCCTGGGAAGCCCGCGCGGCCGAACTCGGCGTGCGCCCCGAGGTTCTCGGGCCGGTGGCCCACGACGAACTGCCCGCCCTGGTCGCGGGAGCCGCCGTGTTCGCCTTCCCCTCCACGAAGGAGGGCTTCGGACTGGCCGCCATGGAAGCGCTGGCCGCCGGAGTCCCCCTGGTGACCCGCGACCTCCCCGTCTTCCGCGAAGTCTTCACCGGCGCCGCGCGCTACGCGGCCGACGTCCCCGCGTTCGCCACCGCGATCCGCGAAGCCGCCACCATCTCAGATCCGTCAATGCGCGCGGCGGGCCGCACGCTCGCCTTCCGGCACACCTGGACGGCCGCCGCCCAGGCCCATCTAGACCTGTACGCCTCGCTGACCGGCTGAGGGCACGAACTCGACGTCGCCCAAAGCCACCGCCTGGCCTGACTCGTCCACGAACGCCACCTCCAGACGCTGCCCGGTCGTGCGGCTGCGGCGTTCCATGGACGGGGAGCCGCCGAGCAGGCGATGCGCGTCCCCCCATTGCTGGAGCGCGCCGAGCACGACGCGCAACTCCATGCCCGTAGGGGTGAGGAGGTAGCCGTACCGGGTGCGTTTCCCCGGTTCGGAGTAGGGGCGCTTCTCCATCACACCCGCCTCGACCAGCACCGCGAGGCGGTCGGCGAGCAGGTCGGTGGAGATGCCGATGGCGGCGACGAAGTCGCTGAAACGTGTGGTGCCCAGGAACGCCTCACGCAGGATCAGCACCGTCCAGGGATCCCCGATCACCTCGAGGCTGCGCTGGATGGAGCAGTCGCTGTCCTGCAGGGCGCGGCGAGTCATCCTCCTCACACCGCACAGGCTACCCCCTTGCTTGCCTATTCCAAGTTTGATGCTAGCTTGGTTTTACCAAGCCAGAAGGGGAAGCATGATGAAGATCGAGAATTCGGTGGCGATCGTGACCGGCGGCAACCGCGGGCTCGGCCGCCGGTTCGTCACCCAGCTGATCGACCGCGGGGCGAAGGTCTACGCCGCCGCCCGCAGGCCCGAGACCGTCGACGTGCCCGGCGCGGTGCTACTCGAACTGGACTTCACCAAGCCGGAAACGGTGGCGAAGGCGGCCCAGGAGGCTTCCGACGTCACCCTGCTGATCAACAATGCGGGCATCTCCACCCACACGTCATTGATCGACGGCGATTTCGACAAGATCCGCCTGGAGATGGAGAGCCACTACTTCGGCCCGCTCGCTGTGACGCGGGCGTTCGCGCCGATCATCGAGGCCAACGGCGGCGGCGCGATCCTCAACGTGCTGTCCGTGCTCTCCTGGGCCCACCCGCCGGGGTACGGCGCCTACGCGGCGGGCAAGGCCGCCGGATGGGCCATGACCAACGCCGTCCGGCAGCAGCTCGCGCCGAAGGGCATCCACGTGGCGAGCCTGCACGTCGGTTACATGGACACCGACATGGCCGCGTCCGTCGCGCCCGAGAACAAGGTGGACCCGGCGGTGGTCGCCGCGCTCGCCCTGGACGGGATCGCCTCCGGCGCAGCGGAGATCCTCGCCGACGACGTCAGCCGCACGGTCAAACGGAACCTGTCGGAGCCCCTGGCCTAGGGTGTGGGCCCTTGAAAGTGGCCTCCGAGGCTTCAACCGGGGTCGTGATCTACTGGGCCCAGGCTTCGCGGGTGGTGGTGACAGGGGTTCCGGAGCGCAGGGACTCTCCGATGGCCAGGCTGATCTGGTGGTCCTGGCAGCCGTCGGCCAGAGGGTAGGGTTCAGCGGCTTCGTCCCGGCACCAGGCCGTCATCTGGCACAGGAGGCTGACGACGGCCAGGTCGTCCTCGGAGAAGTGGGCGCCCTGCCACTCATTCCTGTACACCACGCGGCCGTCGAAGCTGATGTGGTCCAGGTCGAAGCCTTCGAGGTTCAGGTCGATTCCGGTCTGGCGGCGGATGAGGGGGGACTCGACGGGGGTTCTCGGGTCGGCCAAGCGGACGACGCGGTCGTCCACCACCTCGCCCAGGGATCCGCGGATGACGATCCGGCGGGCGCGCAGCGGGTTCCACCACTGGTTGTCGGTGAAGTCATAGAGGCCCATGCCGCCGGTGAACTCCAGGGTGGCGATCGTGGTGGACGCCGGTTTCGGGGTGGAGTCGCCGGTCCATCCGTCCCTGGACAGCGGATTGGCCAGGGGCGCGGTGAAGGATCGGGCGCTGACGGCAGCCTCCTGGAAGCCCGCTCCCAGCAGGTGCCTGATCATCGAGACGGCGTGGTAGAGGTGCGTGGACGACACCTGGACGGAGGTCACCTCGCCGATCACGCCCTCGCGGACCAGGGCCAGCCTCGCCGCGTGTCCCGGCATGTGCAGGTACTGCTCGGCCACCTGCACCAGACCGCTCGAACCGACGGCGTCCCACAGGTCGCGCAGCCCGTCCAGGTCGGCGGCAGGCGGGGTCTCCGCCAGCACCGGGACGCCGAATTCCACGAGCTCCTTGATCACCACCGGGTTGACCGGCCACGGCACCGACGTGATGACGAATTCGGGCCGTCCGGCCGCGAGCATGTCCCCGATGGAGCGGAACGCCGGCACTCCCCATTGGGACTCGACCTCGGCCCCCCGCTCGGCCGATCGCGTCACCACGCCCGAAACCGACAACCGCTCAGGTAACTGCCTGGCCAGACGAACGAAGAACTCCGAACGCCACCCGCTGCCCACCAACCCGAAACGGCCCGCGGACTGTGCACCCATCACGCTTTCCTTCCTGCGAAAGAGAGTCGATCTGCCGGCGCCGCCAGGGTTCAAGGACATCCGTGACACCCAGCGGACACATAACTGCCCCTTCTGGGTCGCATGGAACAAACGCCTCAAGCGTCACATTAGTTCTATCATTTACGCTTGCTGGGCTGCTGATCAGGCGCGTAGGAAATCGCCCACCACGGGATCCATCAGTACATTGCGCCCAGATTCGGACCCATGATCTTTGGTTTCGGGCCGGGAACATTCCGGACATTTGGCTGTAACTGGCCGTCTATACGGTCACGGCATTACCGGGTTCCTCAAGGAGCACGTGGTGCACAGATTGCGCTTCACCCTCATCGCCTTACTCTCCCTCACCCTCACGACGACGCTCGCCCCCACGGCCGCCACGGCCAAACCCAAGCCGCCCGTACTCGACCTGGAAACGCTCACCGGCGCCCAGGCAGTGGACATGATGGCCAAGGGACAGCTCACCTCCGTCCAGCTCACCCAGGCCTATATCGACCGGATCGACGCGCTGAACAAGCGCGGTCCGGGGCTCAACGCCGTGACCCAGCTCAACAAGGACGCGCTCAAGGACGCGGCGCAGGCCGACAAGCTGCGGGCGAAGGGCCAGGTCCTCGGCCCCGCGCACGGGCTGCCCATCCTGCTCAAGGACCTGATCGACGTCACCGGCATGTACACCTCGGCCGGCAACTACTCCCTGCGTGACTCCTACCCGGCGACCGACGCGGGCATCACCAAGAAACTCCGCGCCAGCGGGGTCGTGATCCTCGGCAAGCTCGGCCTCTCCGAATACGCCAACAGCTTCGGCAGCCAGCCGTCAGGTTTCGGCAACCTCACCGGGCAGGTCCTGCACGGGCTTGACACCGACCAGAACCCCAGCGGCTCCTCGTCCGGAACCGGCACGGCCATGGCGGCGGCCATGTCCACGCTGGGCATCGGCACCGAGACGTCGGGTTCGATCATCAGCCCGTCGAACGCGCAGAGCCTGGTCGGGCTCCGGCCGACCGTCGGGCTCGTCCCGGGGTACGGCATCGCGCCGATCAGCGCCTCGCAGGACACGGCGGGGCCGATGGTCCGCTCCGTGTCGGACGCGGCGATGACGCTCGCCTCGATCGCCGGTCCCGACCCGGACGCCGACGCGGGCTACCGCGCGATGTTCGGCGACGACTACATCGCCACCGGCATCATCCCCGCGCTCCCGGCGCAACTGCCGGACTATATGAAAGCGCTGGACGTCGACTTCGTCCAGGGCAAGAAGATCGGCTACAACGGCACCCTCACCGACGGCAGCCCGCTCAAGATCGCCTACGACGCGCTGACCGCCGCGGGCGCGATCATGGTGCTGCGGCCGAGCGTGTCCATCCCCGCGCTGCCGAGCCTGCCCAGCGGGTACGAGCAGCACAAGAGCATCGACGAGTACTACAAGCGGCTCGGCCCGCAGGCGCCGATCCAGTCGCTGGTCCAGGAAGTCGCCGACAATCAGGCCAACGCCCACCAGGCCCTGAAATACGGCAACAACAACCACCTGAACTCGTCGCTCTCCGACGTCACCCCCGGCGGAGCCAACGAGGCCGCGTACCGGACGAACCTCGCCATCCGCAAGGCCGCCTGGCACAAGGCCATCAACGACATGGTGACCTACCCCAACTCCGACCCGACCCAGCCCGCCGACCCGGTGATCGCGATCCTCGGCAGCGTGCCGAACGGGCCGCAGGCCGGATACCCCACGATCACGATCCCGATGGGGTACTCCGCCACGCAGCGGCGCGCGGTGGCCGTCCAGGTCCACGGCAACGCCTACAGCGAGTTCGACCTGCTGGGCGTCGGATACGTCATCGAGCAGGGCACCCACCTGCGCCAGCCGGCCAGCTCGGTGAACCCGAGCATGTACCGCTGCGCCAAGACGGTTCCCGCGCCGCCGTACAGCGAGCGCGAGCACTGCAACCCCGACTATGACACGATCATGGACCTGCTCGGCTACGAGCCCAGGCCGCTGCCGTTCTCGCTGGAGACGGAGTCGGTGCAGAGCCTCAAGGCCCGGCTGCTGTCCAACAAGCTGAGCTCGGAGGCCCTGGTCAGGGCCTACCTCTACCGGATCGCGCTGACCAACGCCGAGGGCCCGGCCACCCAGGCGGTCCGCTCGATCAACGAGGACGCCATCAAGGAGGCGCGCCGGCTCGACTGGGACAAGGACAAGTACAAGAAGGACAACGCCAACCCGACGGACAAGCGGCCGGTACGCCCGCCGCTGTACGGCATCCCCGTGCTGCTCAACGACGGGTTCGACGTGGACGACCTGGCGACCACGGGCGGCTCGATCGCGATGCAGGACCTCGAGCCGAAGGACGACTCGACGGTGGCGGCCAAGCTCAAGGCCGCCGGCGCGATCATCCTCGGCACGACGAACATCACCGAGCTGAACGGCGTGTTCGACGCGAACCTGCCGAAGGGGTACTCCTCGCTGGCCGGTCAGGTGCTCCTGCCGTCCGACACGGACAAGACCCCGGCCGGTTCCTCCGCCGGTTCGGCGGCGGCGACGGCCTCCGGGCTCGCGGCGTTCACCGTGGGCATGGAGACCTCGCTCGACTCGGCCCAGCTGGTGGCTCCCGCCGACGCGGCGGGCGTCGTCGGGCTGAAGCCGACGGTCGGCCTGGTCAGCCGCGCCGGCGTGCTGCCGGTCGCCCGGTCGCAGGACGCGCCGGGGCCGATCGCCCGCACGGTGTACGACACGGCGAGCGCGCTCACGGTCCTGGCCGGGCCGGACGCGGCCGACCCGGCCACGGCGGGCGCGCCCGTCAAGGACTACACCGCGGGCCTGACCACGACCGCCCTGCAGGGCAAGAAGATCGCCGTCGTGGCGAACACGGCCGAGCCGTACGCCACGATGGTGAGCAAGCTGCAGTCGCTCGGGGCCACGACCACCCAGGTGACGATCGGCGCGCCGAACCCCGACCCGGCGAGCATCGTGGCCAGGGAGTTCAAGCGCGACCTGAACGGCTACCTGTCCGGCTACAAGAACAAGTCGCTGCAGGCGATCATCGATTACAACAACGCCAACCCCGTGGAAGGACTCAAGTACCAGCAGGGTCAGCTGCTCGCCGCCCAGGCGGTAGACCTGGCCGATCCCGCGACCAGCGCGGCGTACACGGCCGACCTGGAATCCGGCAAGGCGTCCAACAAGGCGCTGATCGACGGCATCCTCGCCAACGGAACGCCCGGCGACAAGTCCGACGATTTCGACGCCATCATGGTGCCGAGCGGCAACGCGCTCGTCGGTAACGCCGACCGCGCGGGCTACCCGGTGCTGACGCTCCCCGCCGGATACGGCGTGCAGACCAGCTCCGCGGGCCGCAACCCGATCGGCGTCACCCTCGTCGGCACGGCCTTCAGCGAGGCGACCCTGCTCGCCGACGGCTACGCCCTCGAACAGGCGACGAACGTCCGCCTGGCGCCCAGCTACACCAACCCGAGCATGTGGCGGTGCGTGCCCGGCAGCACGTTCTTCACCGGGGAGTTCTGCCACCCCGGCGACCGCCTCCTGTCCGACTGACCCTCAACCCCCTTCAGGGCCCGCGCCGTCGACCGGCGCGGGCCCCTTTTTTGTGTACGAAGCCCCGCGAGGGATCGTGAGGGGTTGGCTACACCGAATTAACCCGAGCCGACTTGTCAGGAAATAGCGCATCTTTAGCGTCCATGCCGTGGATACAGGTCTGTATACAGAACGGGATCCAGCCATCAAGCTGCGGCGGGACCAGGTCTACGGCGAGTTGCGCCGCAGGCTGATGATCGGGCATTTCGCGATCAGGGCCCGGCTGGTCGAGGAGCGAGTGGCGGCCGAGCTCGGGGTCTCCCGCACACCCGTGCGGGAGGCGCTCGTCCGGCTCCTCGCCGACGGCCTGGTGGAACGCGGTGAAGACGGCGGTTACTACGTCGCCCAGCCAGACCTGACCGACCTCAGAGATCTCTACGAACTGCGGATCACTCTCGAACTGCGCGGCATCAGCCGCGCTCTCGACCCGGACGTGCGTGCCCACGACCCGGCGATCCTGGAACCGCTGCGCGACCAGTGGCGCGCGCTGCGGGACGACCAGCCGGAGCCCGATCCCCAGTTCGTCCTGATGGACGAGGACTTCCACGTCACGATGAGCCGCGCGTCGGGGAACGCGGCGCTCACGAGCACCCTGGCCGCGGTCAACGCGCGGATCCGGGCGGTGCGCATGTACGACTTCCTCACCGAGGACCGCATCACCCTCACGATCATCCAGCACCTGGAGATCGCCGAGGAGGTCCTGGCCGGCCGGCACGCCGAGGCGCTGACCGCGATGCGCCGCCACGTGGGGGAGTCGATGGACGTCGTGGAGCGGCGCGCCGCTCGCGCGATCACCCAGATGGCCCTCAACCGAGGCAGGCGCCATGACATTGACCGAACCCCGAACCGGGCCCAAGACTGACATACCACTCCTCGCCGTCCGGGGCCTGACACGCCGGTTCGGCGAGGTGCTCGCGAACGACGGGGTCGACTTCGACGTACGGCCCGGCGAGGTGCACGCCCTCGTCGGCGAGAACGGCGCGGGCAAGAGCACCCTGCTCAAGCTCGTGTACGGCGTGCACCGCCCCGACGCGGGCGACATCTCCGTCGAGGGGGCGCCGGTCACGGTCGGCTCCCCGGCGCAGGCCCGCTCCCTCGGGATCGGCATGGTCTTCCAGGACCTGCGGCTGGTCCCGGCGCTGACCGTGACCGAGAACGTCGCCCTGGCCGTGCGCGGCGTGAAGTCCCGCATGATCGCCGAGGCGGCGGCCGAGCACGGGCTCGCCGTCGATCCGCAGGCGCGCGTGGCGCACCTGTCGATCGGGGAGCGGCAGCGCGCCGAGATCCTCAAGGTGCTGATGACCGGCTCGCGCATCGTCATCCTGGACGAGCCGACCAGCGTGCTGGCGCCCCAGGAGGTCACCGCGCTGTTCGGCGTGGTCGAGCGGCTGCGGGCCGCCGGGTACGGCGTGGTGATCGTCACGCACAAGCTCAACGAGGTGCGCGCGATCGCCGACCGGGTGACCGTGCTGCGCGGCGGCCGGGTCATCCTCGGCGGCGTCGATCCGGGCGGCTACACCGACGCGGAGCTGGTGGAGGCCATGGTCGGCAGGGCCGTACCCAGCCTGCCGGCCGATCGGCCCGAGCCGCCCTACGAGGCCGAGCCTGTGCTGGCCATGCGCGGCGTGAGCGCCTTCGGCGCGAGCGGCGTGCGGCGGCTCAAGGACGTGAGCCTGGAGGTGCGGCCCGGCGAGCTGGTCGGGGTCGCGGGGGTGGCCGGGAGCGGGCAGCGGGAGCTGTGCGAGGTGGCGTGCGGGCTGCGCCCGGCCTCCGCCGGTTCCGTCACCGTGGCCGGGGCCGAGGTGACGGGCCCACGGCAGGCGCTGGGGCGCGGGGTCTGCGACGTGCCCGAGGACCCGCTGGCCGACGCGGTCGTGCCGGGGCTGACGATCGTCGAGCACGTGGCGCTGGGCCTGCCCGCGGTGCCGCGCCGCCGCGCGAACGTGGACTGGGCCGCGGTGCGCAAGACCACCGCCGAGCTGGACTCCCGGGTCGGCCTGCAGATGGCCGCCGGGCACCGCCGGGTCGCCGAGCTGTCGGGCGGCAACGTGCAGCGCGTCATGCTCACCCGGGCGCTCGGCCGGGGCGACAGCGTGCTGGTGGTGGCGGCCTATCCGAGCCGCGGGCTCGACATCGCCACCACCCGGCGCACCCAGGAGCTCCTCCTGGAACGCCGCAACGCGGGCGCCGCCGTGCTCGTCGTCTCCGAGGACCTGGACGAGCTCATCGCGATCAGCGACCGGATCGCGGTGATGCACGACGGCCACCTGGCCGGGATCGTGCCGGCGCGCGGCGCGGACCGCCAGGAGATCGGCCGCCTGATGCTCGGAGGTGCCTGATGACCACGCAGCTCACGCCGACCCCGGTCGCCTCGCCCCTCGTCTCGCCCGGATCGGGTTTCGCGGCGGCGGCCGGCCGCTGGGCAGGGGCCTTGGCCGGGGCGATCGCGATCTTCAGCGTCCTGCTCCTGGCCAAGGGCGCCGACCCGCTCGCCACGCTCGGCGACATGGTGGTCTCGATGACCACCGGGGCGAGCCTCGAACAGATCGTGATCAAGGCCGCGCCGTTCGTCCTGGCCGCGATGGCCGTGGTCCTGCCCGCCCGGGCGGGCCTGGCCAACGTCGGCGGCGAGGGGCAGGTGATCATCGGCGCGGTGGCCGGGGCCGGTGTCGGTCTGGTCGTCTCAGGACCGGCGGCGCTGCCGCTCATGCTGGTCGCGGGCGCGCTGGGCGGGGCGCTGTGGGCCGGGCTCGCGGTCGCGCTGCGGGTGACCGTGGGCGTCAACGAGGCCGTCACCACCCTGCTGCTCAACTACGTCGCCCTCGACGTGATGCTCTACCTCATCTACGAGCCGTGGAAGGACGCCAACGGCTCGGGCCAGCCCGCGACCCCGCCGCTCGCGATCGAGCAGCGGCTGCCGCTGCTGGGCGGCACGGCCGTGCACGCCGGGATCATCCTGGCGCTGCTGGCCGCCGCCGCGGTCTGGCTCACCCTGCGGCACACCGCGTTCGGCTTCCGGCTCGCGGTCACCGGCGGCAACCCGGAGGCGGCCCGCCGGGCCGGGCTGCCGGTGGCCCGGCTGCTGCTGACCGCGATGCTGCTGGGCGGGGCGCTGGCCGGGCTCGCGGGCGTGATCCACCTGGCCGGCATCGAGTTCAAGCTCCGGCCGGGCCTGACCACCAACATCGGCTACATCGCCTTCCTGGCCGCCTGGCTCGCCCGGCACAACCCGCTGCCCGCCGTGGCCGCCGCGTTCATGCTCGCCGCGATCACCGTCGGCGGCGACAGCCTCCAGCTCGACAGCGGCCTGCCCGCCGCCACCGTCAACGTGCTGATGGCCCTGATCCTGCTCGCCGTGCTCGGCTGGACCGCCAAGAGGAGCCCGTCATGAGTGACCTGGTCGTGGATGTTCTCACCGGCGCCGTCCGGGGCGGCACGGCGATCATGTTCGCCGCGCTGGGGGAGACGATCGCCGAGCGCGCCGGCGTGGTCAACCTGGGCACCGAAGGGTCCATGCTGGTGGGCGCCCTCGGCGGATACGCGCTGGCGGCCGAGACCGGGAGCCCGTGGGTGGGCCTGGTGGCCGGGGCGCTCGCGGGCGGGCTGCTCGCCCTGGTGCACGCGGTGATGGTCGTCTGGCGGCGATCCGACCAGTTCGCCACCGGCCTGACCGTCATGTTCCTCGGGCTGGGCCTGACCTCGCTGTTCGGCGCGGCCTACGTGGGCCGGGCCGCGCCCGGATTCGACCCGGTGCCGGTGCCGCTCCTGGCCGACGTGCCGGTGCTCGGCGAGATCCTCTTCCAGCACGACCCGGTCACCTACCTGTCGTTCGCCGCGGCCCCGCTGCTGTGGTGGTGGCTGCGGTCGACCCGGGGCGGGCTGCTGCTGCGCACGGCGGGGGAGCGCGCAGATGTCCTGCATGTCCATGGTTACCGGCCGGGACTCATCCGGGGCGCCGCCGTCGTGGCGGGCGGCGCGCTGGCCGGGATCGGGGGAGCCCAGCTCGCCACCGCGTACGCGCACGCCTGGTTCGAGGGCATGACCGCCGGGCGGGGCTTCATCGCCGTCGCCCTGGTCATCTTCGCCGCCTGGCGTCCGCTGTGGGTGATGGCGGGGTCGTACCTGTTCGGCGCGGCCCTCGCTCTCGCCCCGGCGCTGCAGGCCAGGGGCGAGTCGCTCAACCAGTTCGCCCTCGACGCGCTGCCCTTCCTGATCACCCTCGCGATCCTGGCGATCCTCGGCCGCCGCACCCTGCGTGCCGCCCCCGAGGAACTGCGCCGCGTGTTCACCTAGGAGAGACAACCTCATGCGAAAACTCACCACGCTGGCCGTCCTGCTCACCCTCCCGCTGATCGCCTGCTCCGCGAACACCACCGGCACCGCCACCGCGCCGACGGCCGGGAGCACCCCGCCGGGCAAGGACTCGGCCGCCGTCGGGTTCATCTTCGTCGGGCCCAAGGACGACTTCGGCTACAACCAGGCCGCCTACCAGGGCAGCCAGGAGGTGGCCAAGGCGTTCCCGAACCTGGAGGTGATCACCGCGGAGAACGTGCCCGAGGACGACAACGCCGCCCGGGTGATGAACTCGATGATCGCCAAGGGCGCGAAAATCATCTTCGCCACCTCCTACGGCCACCTGGACGCCGCGCTGAAGGTCGCCGCCGAGCACCCCGACGTCGCCGTCGTGCAGCAGGGCAACCTGATCACCGCCGCGGTCCCGCCGAACGCGGGCACCTTCTTCGGCACCGTGTACGAGCCGGTCTACCTGGCCGGGATCGCCGCCGGGAAGGCCACCAAGACCGGCAAGCTCGGGTACGTCTACGCCTTCCCGATCACCCAGACCATTGACAACATCAACGCCTTCGAGCTCGGCGCCCAGTCGGTCAACCCGGACGCGCAGACGTTCACCGTCAGCACCTCGTCCTGGTGTGACCCGGGCAAGCAGGCCGAGGCCGCCGCGAACCTGCTGAAGCAGGGCGTCGACGTCATCACCCAGCACCAGGACTGCACCGCCACCGTGATCAAGGCCACCGAGGCGGCCGGCAAGTTCACGGTCGGCTACCACGCCGACGCCTCCGCGATCGCGCCCAAGGGCTGGCTGACCGGCTCGCAGTGGAACTGGGGCCCGCTCTACACCGACATCGTGAAGACCGCCCTCGGCGGCACTTTCACCGGATCGAAGTACAACGACAACTTCCGCGTCGGCTACCGCACGGGCGAGAACCCCTTCGTCCAGTCGCCGTACGGCCCGCTCGTGGACGACGCCACCAAGGCCGAGATCGACAAGGCCCGCGAGCTGCTGAAGACCAGCTCCCCGTTCGCTGGTCCGATCAAGGACCAGGAGGGCAAGGTACGCATCCCCGAGGGCACGGTGCCCGACTACACCACCATCGAGAAGATCGACTACTTCGTGGCCGGCGTGGTCGGCTCGCTGCCGAAGTCATGACCACCGTCCCGGGCACCACTCCTTACCCCTGGCCCTGGCACGGGCGTCTCGATCCGGTACGGCTGGCGCTGCTGGCGGTGGCCTGCCCGCACCCGGCCGACCGGGGCCAGGCGGTCGACCCCGGTCACCCGGTCGAGGTCCTGGCCGGCCAGGTGCGCGGGGCGGGCGGGCTGATCATCTCGGTGCGGGTGCGCCCGCCCGGCTGGCCGCCCGCCCCGCCCGCCGAGGCGCCGCCGCGCCGGCCCGACCAGGTCGTGCACGCGGCGGGCTGGGACGGCTTCCACGGCAGCGACCTGGACTCCGTGCTCCGGGCGGCGGGGCGTGACCTGCTGCTGCTCGCGGGCTGCTGCCTGGAGCTCGGCGTGCACTCGACCATGCGGGCCGCCAACGACCGCGGCTACGAGTGCCTGCTGGTCGAGGACGCCTGCGGCTCCGCCGCCCCGGACCTGCGCCAGGGGGCCCTGTCCACGATCGAGATGTCCGGCGGTATCTTCGGCGCCGTCGGCTCTCGCTCGGCCGTCGCCACTCTTATGGAGCGATCATGAAATATCAGGCTTTAAACGCGGAGCCGTACGCGTGGCCCTTCGACGGGCAGCTCGATTCCGCCACCACGGCGGTGATCTGCATCGACTGGCAGGTCGACTTCTGCGGTCCCGGCGGATACGTCGACATGATGGGTTACGACCTGTCGCTCACCCGGGCCGGTCTGGAGCCTACGGCGGCCGTGCTGGCGGCGGCCAGGGAGCACGGGCTGCTGGTGATCCACACCCGGGAGGGGCACCGCCCCGACCTGTCCGACTGCCCGCCCAACAAGCTGTGGCGCTCGCAGCGGATCGGCGCGGGCATCGGCGACGCGGGGCCGTGCGGGCGGATCCTGGTCCGGGGCCAGCCCGGCTGGGAGATCGTCCCCGAGGTGGCGCCACGCGAGGGCGAGCCGATCATCGACAAACCCGGCAAGGGCGCGTTCTACGCCACCGATCTGGACCTGCTGCTGCGCACGCGCGGGATCACCCACCTGATCCTGACCGGGATCACCACCGACGTGTGCGTGCACACCACCATGCGGGAGGCCAACGACCGGGGCTACGAGTGCCTGCTGCTGACCGACTGCACCGGCGCCACCGACAAGGGCAACTACGAGGCCGCCCTGAAGATGGTCACCATGCAGGGCGGCGTGTTCGGCGCCATCGCCCCGTCCTCCGCGCTCCTGCGTACGCTCGGATGACGGTCGGCAGCCTGCAGTTCGCGGCGCTCGCCCGCGGCTACGCGGCGGGGGAGTTCACCCCCGCCGACGTGGTCGGGGAGGTGCGCCGGCGGATCCGCGCGCGCGGCGACGACGGCGTGTGGATCACCCTGCGCCCGATCGAGGACGTGCTCGCCGAGGTCCGCCCCGGTCCGCTCTACGGAGTGCCGTTCGCGGTCAAGGACAACATCGACGTCGCCGGCATGCCCACGACCGCCGCCTGTCCCGCCTTCGCCTACGTTCCCGATCGTACGGCTCCGCTGGTCGAACGCCTGCTCGCGGCGGGCGCGCTGCTGATCGGCAAGACCAACCTGGACCAGTTCGCCACCGGGCTGTCGGGCACCCGCAGTCCCTATGGCGCGTGCGAGTCGCCCCTCGTGCCGGGGCTCATCTCCGGCGGCTCCAGCTCGGGTTCGGCGGTGGCGGTCAGCGCGGGCCTGGTCAGCTTCGCGATCGGCACCGACACCGCCGGCTCCGGCCGGGTGCCCGCCGCGCTCACCGGCGTCGTCGGCCTGAAACCCTCCCGCGGCCTGGTCCCCACCACCGGCCTGGTCCCCGCCTGCGCCTCTCTCGACTGTGCCAGCGTCTTCGCACTGTCCGTCCCCGACGCCGCCACCGCCGTCGGCATCATGTGCGATTCCAGGTTCGCCGTGGCCGGGGCGGTGGAACACGTTCGGCGAGCGGGCACTGGGGGATTGTCGGCGGCGGGACCGACCCGGCGGAACGCCCCCGGGGGTTTGCCGGAGGCGGGACAGGCCCGGTGGAACGCCCTCGTGGAGGGGACCGGGGGATTGCGGGTGGGGGTGCCGGAACTCCCCGAGTTCTTCGGGGACGAGGCGGCGCGGGTGGGATTCGGCGAAGCCGTGGCTGAGCTGGCCGGGCTCGGGCACGAGATCGTCGCCGTCGACTTCGCGCCGTTCCTCGCGGCGGGACGCCTGCTCTACGAAGGGCCCTGGCTGGCGGAACGGCTCGCCGGGATCGGGGACTTCGTGGCCGGGCATCCTGATGACATTCATCCGGTCACCCGGGACGTGCTGGCCCGAGGCTGGGACATCACGGGGGTCGACGTGTTCCGCGGCCTGCGGCGGCTCGCCGAGTTGGATGTCGAGACGGCGGCCACCTGGGCGGAGGTCGATGTGCTCGCGGTGCCGTCCGTGCCGACCACGTTCACTCTGGCCGAGATGGCCGCCGACCCGATCCGGCGCAACTCGGTGCTCGGTCACTACAGCACGTTCGCCAACCTGCTGGATCTGGCGGCGATAGCCGTACCGGCCGGAATGACCGCCACAGGCAGGCCGCACGGGCTCACCCTGCTCGGCCCCTCCGGCTCCGACGCCCTGCTCGCCAATCTGGCCCGCGACTTCCACCACGCCACCGGCGGGATGACCGGCGCCACCCGGGACCCCCTGGAAGAGACGCCGCGTGGGGAGGCGCGGATGCGGGAGGCAGCCACCTTGGCGGTCGTCGGCGCGCACCGGACCGGGCAGCCGCTACACCCCCAACTCGCCGCCCTGGGCGCGCGCTGCCAGGGGCTGGCCGGCACCGCTCCCGCCTACCGCCTCTTCGACCTTGGCGACCGCCCCGGCATGACGCGCATGCTCGGCGGCGAATCCATCGAGGTGGAACTCCACCACCTCACCCCCGAAGCCCTCGGCCGCCTCCTCGTCCAGATCCCCGCCCCCCTCGGCCTCGGCACGATCGAACTCCTCGACGGCAGCCAGGTGTACGGCTTCCTCTGCGAGTCCTACGCCGCGGCCGACGCCAAGGACATCACCGAGTTCGGCAGCTGGCCCGCGTACCTGGACAGCCGGGGCAGCGGCTGACCCCCACATGCACGGTCAATCCCGGCAGCACCCCGGCGCCAGGAGGCGAATAGGACAGCGGTGACGCGCGGTGGCGAGCCTCAGGAAGGCCGGCTCGCCACCGGCGATTTCAAGATGGTCGGGCCGTGTCAGGCCTTGGTGAGGGCTTCCCGGAGCTCGCTCGCGGTGAACCGGGGCCCGTAGGCGGGCTTGTCACGCTGGAAGCGCCAGCCCTCCGCGAGCGCCCCCGCGTCGACCGTGTCGAACCCGAACTCGTCCAGCAGCTCGGCCACGACGCGCTTCGCATCCGGATCGTCACCCGCGATCGGCAGCGCCCTCCGCGCGGGATCGCCCGCCGGGAGCCCATGCTCGCCCAGGTCCACGTAGTAGATGGTGTTGAACGCCTTGACCACGCGCGCCGTCCCCAGATGATCGGCAAGCGCCCCGCTGTCGGTGTTACGACCCTCGTCGATGTCCGGGAAACGGCCGTCCCGCTCGTGGTAGTAGTTGTTGGTATCGATGACGATCTTCCCCGCGAGCGGCCCGACCGGCACCTTCGTATGAACCCCGAACGGCACGCTCACGACCACGATCTCCCCAGCCCTCCCCGCCTCCTCCGCGGTGCCCGCCCGCGCGTTCGGACCGAGCTCGGCCACGAGCTCAGCGAGCGTCTCCGGCCCACGCGAGTTACTCACCACCACCGAGTGCCCGGCGTTCACCGCCAGCCGCGCCACGGTCCCACCGATGTTTCCACTGCCAATGAATCCAATGACCATGCCCGCTGCAACACCCCCACCCCCCGGATCGATTCCCGACCAGGTCAGGGGGTTTATTGGCGCCTGGCCGGATCGCAGAGCCGGGCCATGGCGCGGCTCAGCTGCTGCGGGGTGAGCGGCGCCTCGGGGATCGGGTGCGCGCGGTCGGCGCGGTAGGCGTCGATCAGCAGGTGCAGATGGCGCCGCCACGCGTGGGGGGCGATGCCGCTGGTGGCCTCCATGATCCGGCTCTGCGACCAGATCAGCAGATGCAGGTCCTCGGGGGTGAGATCGGGGCGGATGACCTTCTCCCGCTGTCCGCGCCGGAGGAGTTGTGTCCCCAGGTCGCGTACGCGGCTCTGCATGCAAGTGATGTCGTCGATCGCGTACGGATCGGCGGAGGTGAGGTCGTTGAAGCCGCGGTCATCCGCCTGCAGCTCACATAACCTTTCGAGCAGCATGCAGAACGCGGCCCAGGTGTCCTTCATGGTGAGCGCCTGTTCCGCGGCGGCGACAGAGGCCTGGAGCTTCTCGGAGAAGATCGCGCTGACCAGGTGCCCGCGGGTCGGGAAATGCCGATAAAGCGTGCCAATGGCGACCCCGGCTCTCTTGGCCACCTGCTCCAGGGAAGCTTCCAGCCCATGCTCGGCGAACGCGTCGCGTGCCGCCGCCACCAGCGCGTCGTAGTTGCGCTGGGCGTCACGCCGAAGACGCGGGGGGTCGGGTGCCATGCGCGTAGCCTATCAACCTGAGGGGTCCCTCATATTATGCTAACCTGAGGACCCCCTCACATTTGGTCGCAGGAGAAAGAGTGATGCCATGAACGACAAGACGGGTCAGGCCGCGCGCGACATGCGGGGCAAGACCGTAGTGATCACGGGTGCCAGCGCCGGTGTCGGCGCCGCAGCAGCCCGCGGGCTGGCCGCGCTCGGCGCGACCGTCGCCGTGGTCGGCCGCTCACCGGAGAAAACGAACGCGGTCGCCCGCGCGATCGGCGCGGAACCGCACCTCGCCGACTTCAGCCGCCTGTCGGATGTACGGGCGCTCGCGGACACCCTGCTCGACCGCTACCCCACCATCGACGTGCTGGCCAACAACGCCGGAGGCCAGATCGCCCGGCGAACCATCACCGAGGACGGCCACGAGATGACCTTCCAGGTCAACTACCTAGCTCCGTTCCTGCTCACCCACCTGCTCCTGGACCGCCTGGCCGCCGCCAAGGACGCCCGGGTGATCTCGACAAGCAGCCAGGCGCACAGCCTGGGCCGCGTCGACCTAGACGACCTCGACAGCACCCGCGGCTACGGCGCCTTCCGCGTCTACGGCACAACAAAGCTGGAGAACATCCTCTTCACCCGCGAACTGGCCCGCCGAACCCAGGGCACCGGCATCACCGCGACCGCCTTCCACCCCGGAGCCGTCGCCAGCGACTTCTTCCGCGACAACGCCATCCTGCGCCGGATCATGCGCTCACCCCTGGCCAGGGCCATCGCTCTCCCACCCGAGAAGGCCGCCGAACCACTCCTCCACCTGGCCACACTCGAAGACCCCCAGCCGACCAACGGCGCCTACTTCAACCTCCTCAAGCGCCGAGAGCCCAAGTACCGCCAGTCCGGCGACCACGAACTCGCCCGCCACCTGTGGGACCGCACCGCCACAATGCTCGGCCTCACCACCGCGGAACACCGGAACGGCTGACACGCCAACAGGGCACGTCGGCGCACATAAAGAGGCCAGTCACGTGATAGATGTGGGCCAGAATTGGCGCTCGTGGCTTCCCCCTCCTGGTGTCTGCCGTGGGCAGCGAACACCCACCCCATTCCGCGTGACGGCCGACGACACTGTGGGGTTCTGGAGCGAGTACTGCGCCGCCAGTGGGTACCGAGCGGCGACTTGCTACCTGCGGCTGAGCTCATCCACATGGTGGACGATCTGGCCAGTCTTCCCGTCCATATCGCCACCCGGCTGGCGGAGGAACTCGACGCGATCTGGCTGGGGCCGGGCGCGGTCCCCGATCTTGATGATCTCGGCCATCTGCGCGGCCAGGCCATCCCGTCGGGAGTCGCGCTCTGGGATGTCGTGCCGGGGATATGCACGGGCCGGGTCATCGCCATCGGCACCAGCGCGCACGTGTCGGCCAGCCTCGTCCTTCACGAGATCGGGCACGCATTGGACATATGGGATGGAATGTCGTCCTCAGTGGAGTGGACCACTGTCATGAAGATGATCAGTCCGCACATTCAGCACCCGCGATATCTCGATACGGTGGAGTGGTTCGCCGAAGCCTACGCCCTGTGCGCCTCCGGGCAGGCCAGCCGCCTTCTGCGAATGCTCAATGGCCAGGAGAATCTCGCCGCGGTAGTCTGGGGATACTTTCGTCGACACTATGGCGTATAGAGGGAGGGCGAACAGCATGTGGACCACTGTCCGTAGGAATGATGGCACCCTCCTGGCGCCTTTCCACGTCGAGACTCCCGACGGCGTGCATGCCGATGGTGTGGTCGAGCTCCAGCCCGGTGACCCTGGTTACGAGGAGCACGCGGCCCTCGCGATCAACGAAGAGGAGCTGCAGGGCGACCCCGAACAGGACGCCCTGCTAATCGCCAGGTGGTCTGCTCTCTACGACACCAATACCCGCAAGACTGCCTAAGAGCGGGTGCATGACCTTTCCTCGGTCGAATCGGGGATCCCCCTGAGATCAATGAGTACCGGTTGGTTCCCAATCGATGGTGCTCAGTGCGGAGTCATTGTCGTTTGGTGGCCGGCGAGAGGGCCCGTCCCCGGCGGACGGTGATGCTGCTCCGAGGAGTGTCAAAGCCCGGACCGCTACGCCTGCCGCGGTGACGGCACTGGTCGCGTAGGGGTCCGGGTGGTTGTCAGCCGCGGAGGGCGGCCATGTTGGTGTAGCTCAGTGCGGCGTAGTTGAGGGACTGTGCTGGGTCGGTGCCGGGGGCGTTGTCCTGCTCGTACATGGGGTTGTGGTAGCCCTTGGCGCCCATCTGGGAGAAGAAGCTTCGGTAGTCGATGTCGCCGGTGCCGAAGGGCACCATGTCGTAGCCGTTGGCGGTCGCGGGGTTGGACTTGCCGTCTTTGGCGTGGAACAGCGGGAAGCGCTTGGTCTGTGCCTGGACGACGGCGAGTGGGTCGAAGATGTCGGTCTGGGGTGAGCCGTCGGGGGCGGTGAAGGTGCGGTGCTTGAACTGCGCCACGTGTGCCCAGAAGATGTCCATCTCCAGGTAGACGAGCTTGGGGTCGGTGATGGTCAGGAAGTACTCCAGCTTCCTGATGCCCGAGGAGCGGGTCGGCCGGCCCTGCGCGTCCAGCGGGCCGCTGTCCAGCAGGAAGTTGTAGGCGGCGTCGTGGTTGTGGGTGTAGAGCTTGAGCCCGGCCTGGTCCGCCAGCGAGCCGAGGTGGTTCCACTTCGCCGCCGCGACGTCCCAGTCGGCCTTGTACGCGCTGCTCGTGGGGTCGCTGCCGGTGCCCACGTGGCCCAAGCCCAGGATGTTGGCGATTTCGAGCGTCTGCTTCCACCGGTCGAGGTCGGCGGTCGACAGCGGCCAGGAGCCGGGGATGAAGCCGTGGTTGCCCTCGGCCTCCAGCCCGTTGTCGTCCAGCCACCGCCGCAGCAGCCGCGCGCCCTCGACGGTTTCGAGGTTGGCGCCGCCCTCGGCGTTGGCGTGCTGGCGGTAGCCGGCGAACTCGATCTGCTTGTAGCCCATCCCGGCCAGGGCCTCGAACACGCGGCGGAAGCCGGAGGGGTGGGGTGTGGTCAGCGGGTCGCGCGAGATCGCGTCGCGGACCGTGAAGAGGATGAGGCCCCGCTTGGCCGGGGGGATCAGGACGCCGTTGGATGCGGCCAGCGCGGCGGCGGGCTGGGCGAGGGGGATGGCGGCCGCGGCGGCCATGCCGGTGGTGGCGGCCAGGAACTGGCGGCGGTTCAGGCCCAGCTGGCGACGGAGCGGTTCAACGCGGGCATGCGCGTGGCTCACGCTTCTTCCCTTTCATTGAGGGACGCGTGCGCCGACCACGTCACTGTGGTTCTGTGTCAAGCCCGCGAGCATGCCACCGCCGTGGAGCTGAGACGGCTCACATTGTTACTAGGTCCATTGCACGTGGTCAATGGCCGTCACACGCCCGTGACAATCCAGGTGACGTGGACCACTTTGATCCGTCCGTCGGCGTACTTCTGTTGACAAAAATCAAAAGTCCGAACTATTGTCTCGAAACGTGTAGGACATATGTGGAAATTTCCGCATAACATCCGATCTTTCAGTACCGGCGGCAGCGCCGGTCCCTTCCCTGCCCCCCATCCATCGATCTACCTCTCCGCCTCCGGAGGATTCGGTCCGGTCCCTTCCGCCGTCGCGCCGAGACAGCGGGCATGAGGGATGCCACCCCGTCCCGAATCCTCCAGGCGGCCATGTACGCAAAAGTACGTGGAACCCGCCTTCCGCCCCCGCCGATACTCGCGGGCATGGATCTGCCGTCGCGAGACTACGAGCGGATGCTGGACCTGGCCGTCGCACTGCTGGGCAGCACCCAGCCGGAACTCGACTGGCCGCAGCTGGCCGTGGAGCTCAACGACGCGCTCCACGGCGTCCTGTGCCTGTTCGTCGACGACATGCAGCCGAGCAGGAAAGCCGGCCACGTCAAGGCATGCGCCCCCGAATGGGCGGACCAGCTCCGGCTGGACGCGCTGGTACGCCAGACCATCGGCGACCACCCCCTGGCCGCCTACTACGCCGCCCACGACCACGACCGCACGCCGCTCGCCCTCACGGACGTGATCGCCAGGACCGGCTGGCACCGCACCCGCGCCTACGCCGTCCTCCGGTCGGAGGTCGGCGTCGACCACCAGATCGCGCTGCCGATGGGCATCACCCGCTCGTTCCTGATCTGCCGCCCGCCGGGCGAGGAGATCACCGACCGCGACCGCGGCTACGCCCGCCAGGTCCAGCCGCTCCTCGTCACCGCCGAGAAACACCTTCGCTACCTGCGGCGATGACGCGAATCCTTCGACCCGCCACCGGACAGCGGCCTGGCCGCACAGCTGGGCGTCACCCCACGCGAACTGACCGTCCTGACGCTGGTGGCCCAGGGCCTGACCGGGACCGCGATCGGAAGGCGGCTCGGCATCTCGCCGCGCACCGTGACCAAACACCAGGAGAAGCTGTACCGCAAGCTCCAGGTGAGCGACCGGGTCACCGCGGTCCTGCGCGCCCAGTCGTGGGGACTGCTGCCCGTCAACGAGGAACTCAGACCAGCCTCGCCGGAATCACCTGATTCGTCAGCGCGAAGACCGCTGCCCGTCGACGAGGACCTCAGACGCTGACGCACATCCCCTGGCCACGTACCGACCAGGCGGCGGCCGTGCCGTCGTGGTCCTCCCATGCCCACGCGACCGCCAGGGCGGGGGAGGAGAGTCCGGGCACCAGGTTCCCCAAGGCCACCTGGCCGTCCCCGCCGATGACCGCGCCCCCGGCGCTGATCGCCTCCTTCCCGCTGGGACAGGTGACGCTCCTCCCCTTGTCATCGGAGGTCGCCGCGCTGGTCGCGGTCACGAGCTCGTGTCCTGGCGGGACCGAGCCGCAGATGGCGTACGCGCGGACCCGCCAGTTCTCGCTCGTCCCGTTCTGGCCCTCGGTGGCGCCGACAGTGACACTGCGCAGGTTGGCGGAGAACTCGATCCGGTCCAGCAAGACCTGCCCCTCCGCCCCCTCGATCAGGCGGCCCGCGCCCAGCAGCCACTTGTGCGGCGGGCACGAGGCGACCTGCGACTTGCTCCGGCTGGAGTCGTACGCGCTGCTGGCCGACACCCGCACCAAGCTCGACAGCGCGCTGGCGCACACGGCTGCCGCCTTGATGCTCCAGTTTCCCGTGGTGGCCGTCTGGTCCTCCCACGCGAAGGCCGTCACCGAGGTCAGCGCCGTGTCCGGGATCGCCTCGGTCATGATCACCCGGCCCTGCGCCGCGGAGTTCATGGTGAGCAGCCCGGACGCGCCGATCACCTGCTTGCCGGCCGGGCACGAGACCTGGACGCCCTTGACCCCGGTGGAGTCGAAGGCGCTCAACGCCGTCACCCGCTCGATCCCGGTCAGCGGCGCCATGGCCGTACCGCTCGCGACCGCCGGCGCGGACGGGCACAGGAGAAGGAACGCGAGCAGCAGTCCACCGATTCTCACGGCAGACTCCTTCCAGTCGTCGGAGCTCTACTCTGCGTGAGACGGCGGGCGTTCGCAGTACGCACTTCTGCGTATGTCGGGTGGTCCAGCCGGGCGGCGACGCTGGGGGCATGAAACGTATCCTGCTCGCCGGGATCCTCGCGCTCTGCGGCACAGGCGCGGTGCCCGCGGCCGTTCCCGGCGGCGAAGTGATCGTGGCGCAGAGTTCCGCGGACTCGCTTCCGGTCAAGAGCGCGCGGGCGGTCTGCCCGAGCGGGAAGAACGTGGTCGGCGCGGGCGGGAGCGTCGGCGGCTTCCTGCCCGGCCTGATCATGACAGAGGTCGTCCCCGACGCAACGCTGACCTCGGTCACGGTCGTCGGCCGGGAGGACGAGGCCGGAACCACCGCCCAGTGGTCCTTCTACGCCTACGCGGTCTGCGCCGACCCGCTTCCGGGTCTGGAACTCGTCACCAGGACCAGCTCATTCAGCTCCGGACCCGTGAGGTCCCTGAAGATCCTCTGCCCGGCCCCCAAGAGAGCGCTCAGCGCCGGCGGCCGCATCGATGGAGCCGGGGGCGAGGTGCTGCTGACCAACCTGAGGGTGCATCCCTTCTCGGCTCCGCTCCCCAATAGTGCCTACCTCGGAGCGACCGAGGACGACACGGGCGCCAGCGGTAACTGGGGGCTGCACGGCTACGCCATCTGTGCCGATCCACCGCCCGGCTACCAGGTGGTCACCTACCAGAGCCCGGTGGGCTCCCCGCCCAGCCAGCCGCTACAGGGCCCCGCCTGCCCGACCGGCAAGCGAGTGCTCGGTGTCGGCGGCCAGGTTCTCTCGGTCAACGGTCAGGTGTCGCTGAGGCATCTCATCCCGCAGTCGCTCGCGGTGTCCGTCTTCGCGATGGAGGACCACGACGGCACGACCATCAACTGGTCCATGGGGGGCCAGGCGATCTGCGCCGACTAGGGCCCTCTGATCAGCGGGCTCGGGGACCGTGTGCCGGATCTTGCGGCTGCGCAGGTAGCTGCGATTGGCCCTGGAGCCACCACGACCCCATACGCCAAGCGTCACAAGCCAGGCACCCTGTCAGCCGATCCAGGAAACAGGGCCTAGACCACCCCTCCGGCCGGGACGCCTCCGCTGCCGTCTCCGCCCTGAGGGCTCAGGGCGTGTCGGCGGGCGGCGGCTCTCGGTCGGCAGCGCGCGGCCGGGACGGGCCGGGCGGGACGCTGCACTCCCACGGCATCGCGGCCAGGTGACCGTTCAGCCAGCGGCCCGACTCGATCCCGACGGCCTCGGTCAGGGCCCGGACGGCGGCGTCCGGGTGCTCGGCGGTGGCCCTCCAGTACGAGGTGTGCGCGAGCGGGGTGCCCCGCCGCAACCGACTGTCGGTGGTGACCTGGACGTCCTTGATGCCGCCGCCCAGCACGGGTGCCAGTGGGCCGCCCACCGGATCGCCGAAGAACAGGAAGCGGCTGGGGAAGTAGAGGTTGGTCCACCGGACCACGGCGAATGGAGCCCCCGCTGGCAGGGTCCGGACCGTGAGGATCCTGCCGTCGGCGAGGTACTGCACCCTGATGGCCAGCTTCTTGGGGTCGCAGGTCGGCGGGCATGTAGGGAGCTCCTGCCGTGCCTTGTGAAGTTCCAGGTCTGCCGGGGACCGGGCGAGCAGCGTGTCGGCGAGGCTCAGCGGGCTGCCGAGGGTGACGAAGTCGGTCACCAGCCAGGGCGAGCCGAGCCGCCGGTACTCCATCCACAGCTTCCGCTGCGCCGTCTGATAGCCGACCAGGTCGGTCACCGGTGCGGCGAGCAGCCTCCGGTAGGCGTCGAGGGCCTCCTGCTTGAAGGGCGGCGGCGAACCGTGCAGACCGTTCACCTCGGCCCAGTAGAGGCGGATGATGTCGTAGCCGATCACGCTGCCCAGGGAGTGCCCCACGACCACTATCCGGTCGTAGAGACCCCCCTCATGCAGGCGGCGCAGCAGCGCCACTCCGCTATCCCGGATGCCCTGCCGGACGGCCACATTGCCCGGGGCGTCGTCCAGGTAGCGGGCGACGTCGCCGAACGTCGACAGGAGCACGCCGCTGACGGCGCCGCTCAGCAGCGAGAGGAGCAGACTGACCCCGCCCGCCTGGGTGAGCGTAGAGGTGTTCGCCTTGATCCCGTCGAACCATTGGGTGCCGACCACCAGGACCAGCGCCCCGGCCCCCATCAGCGCGGTTAGCAGCACCCCGTAGAAGAGGAGGACGAGCGGGCGGAGCCTTGGATGGATCCGTCGTGGATCGCGCAGGAACACCGACCGGAGCCACGCGGTCAGCTGGCCCCATCCGGTGGTGGGCACGCGGTGCGCCCAGTACAGCTCGTAGATGTCGGTGCGCGGCCGGTTCCGCTTGCGTTCCAGCTGGCTGCGGCGCAAATCGTAGGCGCGGGACACCTGGTCGGGCTTGCTGAACTGCTCCTGGGGTGGGGCCAGCGCGTCACCGAGCCGCCGGACTGTGGCGTTCGGGCGCTGGTTGCCCATGCCGTGGATGACGACGACGGCCTGCCGAGGGCGGCGACGCGCGTGCGTCCGGTCGGCCAGGAAGCGCGCCGCGGTCAGCAGCCCATCCCAGCCGACGGCGAGGGCGTCGCCTCCGTAGTCGGTAACAACCATGATCGTGTCGGCGCCATCCGGTCGGACCTCGACGGTCGCGCGGCGGCCTCCCTCGAACAGCAACGACAGGGTCCCGTCGGGTGCGATGCCGTCGATCACCGCGGGACGGCTCCCTCGCACCGGCACCAGCGCGCCTTCCTGCAGGCCGGGATGCCAGGGGTCGCCCAGCCACTGCCGGGCGCCCGCCGGGCTCGCCAGCACCCGCCAGACGGCGTCCGCCGGGATCACGAGGCGCGTGCGCGCAAGGTAAGGCTCGGTCATCGCTCCTCGGCTCGTGGGACGGTGCTTCCGACCACACGGACGGTACGCCCACGACATCACCGAGTGGCAACAAATACAGCGGTGGACCCGGAGAAGGAAGATAGTTGGCGGTATGAGCGACCAGAGCGTCCGGATCCGCCTGGCCGAGCTGATCGTCGACGCACTCGAAGTCGGCACCGGCAAGCACGAGCGGGACGTGATCCACGACCTGTTCAGCCTCTTCGGCATCGACTTCACGGCCCTGGAGCGAGGAAACAGCCGGCACGGCACGGCACGGCTGCGCGCGGTAGCCTCCGCCGACCTCGCCGCCGCCGCGCCGACGGCGGAGGACCTGCTCAACGCCGTCCTCCAATGCGGCGGACGGTTCGTCGCGATGCTCGAGGAGATTTATCAGCGGCTGGACCGGCACACTGCGAGCACTAACGCCAACGAGGAGATCCGGCTGCGCCGCGCCGGCGTTAGGGAGGACCTGTTCACCGTCAGCCCCGCCTTCATCGAGCAGGTCCGGCGCACGATCGAGCGGTTGGCCACCATCCAGATCGGCCGGCTCGACGTCGAGGCGATCGGCCGCTTCCTCGGCGGGGACGGCGGCGAGTACTACGGAGTCTGGCCTCCCGGCACCGAGAACCGTTTCGCCAACGCTCTGCTCACCTTGCGCCGAGTGGAGGCTGGTCTCACCGACCTGCGCTTCACTCCGGCGGAGCGGCGCGAGGCAGCGATGGCGCTCGACCGTGCGACCCGCGCCGCCGAGCAGGTGATCGCGGCCGCGGAACGGCTGATCCGCTCCCATCTGCTCGGGCTCGATCTAGCTGGTGTGGACGCTCCCGACGGAGACACCGACTCCGATGACCGGTCTTCTCGGCTGGAGCAGAGGTTCAGCGACGAACGCCGCTTCTATCAGGAGACCGGCATGATCGGAGCGTGGCTCGGCACCGCCCGTTTCAACGGTGTCGAGCCGGGATTCCTCGGCCTGAACCGGCGTCTGGAGACGGTATGGCTGGCGCCGCCGGCAGGCCCCCGGTCACGGACCGATCTCGGGACGCTCGCCTGCTTCGTCGCCCAGTGGCGCGGCGGGCACTGGAGCGACCGCTCCAGCAACCTGTTCGGAATAGTGACCTCCTCGACCGAGCGGCTGACCGCATGGCTCGCCGATCTCACGGAGCATTGCGGTACCGCCGCATCCTGGCTGGCCGACCGGGTCCTCCCACCGCAGTCGACCGTGAGCGCCCGGGAGACCGTGGAGATTCTGGAAGACTTCCTCAACCTGCCGATGTGGCGACAGCGCAGCCTGATCTACGAGATCTGGGTGCTGTGCGCGACGCTGGAGGCGTGCGAGCGCGCGGGCTGGGAGACCAGCCTCCTCGGCCTCAAGGAAACCGGAAAGGTGTGGGAACTGCCGGCGCACGGCGCGGACAGGCCTGTCGCGCTACTGAGCCGGGAGGCTCCCGAGGAGCGGATCTTCCTGGAGGTATGGCGCGAGCCCCGGCGGGCCACCGCGTCCGGTGAACTCACCCCCGATGTGACGGTGAGCACGCCTCGTCCGTACGTACGGGACCTGGTCGTCGTCGAGGCCAAGGACCGGGTGCGCATGACCGCGAGGCGCCGCCGTAACGCCCCGCCCGGCGGCGACGACCACAGCCGGGCCCTGCCCGTCGCCGAGCGGTACGCGGCGGCCCTGCGCCCGGCGGTGACCTGGGTCGTCAACCACTGCGACTACCGCGATCCCGTCGACCCGGCCGAAGAATTCGGGACGGCCTGGTCCCACATCCGCCTCGCCGCCTGTTTCCGTCCAGGCGAGATCCCCGACGCCTTCCACGCCACGGTCCTCGCCGCGATCGCCCCGCCCGTCGTCGCCCCGCCGGAGACCGACGCAGAGGACGGCCCGGAGGAAGCGGCGCGCGGCGGGCTGCTGCTGGTCCTCGACATGACCTACAGCATGCGGAGGCGGCGAGACTGGCTCTTTACGGCGCTCACGGTCGCCCCGCTCGCGGAGCGGTTCTCCGTGTTCCGGGCGGTCGTCTACTCCGACCACGGTGCGGACGAGCCCTTCCTCGTCCGCACACTCGGCCCGTACCCCGCGCTCGGCGCCTTGCTTGAGGTGGTCGCGGAGCTTCCGGACGGGGACGGCGGTGACTGGGCCGAGGCGCTGGAGGATGCCTTGCAGCGGTGCCGGGAGCTGGTGGCCGAGGCCGGTCCGCAGACCGTGCTGATCCTCACCGACGCGAGTCCGCACTCGTCGGATGAGTGCCCTTATCGGATCGACGCGGCAACAGAGGCCGCCGCGCTGGCTGCGGCCGGCTGCCAGCTCCTGGCGGCGGGCGACTGGCTTCCTGCGGACGCCTGGCCCTGGGCGCCCGAGGACCTCCTCATCGCCCCGCTGTCGGTGCTCCTCGCCGATCCTGCCTGACCGACCCGGGACGCTCACCGGCCCGCCAGACGAGTAGCTCCGACGGCATCGCGTACTCGAATAGCGATGCATCCTCGATAGATCCACAGGCCATGGTCGCATCACGGGTCAACAACGAAGAGAACCATGAGCATGAGCACCTGGCAACCAGTGATCACTACGGAGCTAACTCATCTAGAGATCGATGATGACCTCGACGTACGCGGCGGGCAGGAGCAGCGTTGAGTTCCGCGCGACGTTGTCGGCCTGGAGGAGGTCGGTGAGGTCCTGGGTCAGGCGCTGCTGGGCGGGAGGGTCGAGGGCCGCGAAGGTCTGGCGTACCGGGCCGAAGTATTCGCGGTAGTGGTCGATCCAGTCCGTGGCGGAGTGAGCGCGGAAGACGTGGTCGCGGCGGGTGAGGGTGAACGAATGGCCGGCGAAGAGGTCCCGCAGGCTTTCCTCCGTGCCCCAGACCAGGGGAGAGGGCACATCCGGAGGCGGTGGGACGTGGCCGGCGAGTACGGCGAACAGGCGGCCGACGAAGCCGTCGGGCGCCCAGTTGGCCAGCCCGATGCGGCCGCCCCCGCGGCAGACGCGTACCAGTTCGCGGGCCGCCTGGTGCTGGTCGGGCGCGAACATCACGCCGAGCGTGGAGAGCACGACGTCGAAGGAGCCGTCCGGGTAGGGCAGGTCCTCCGCGTCTCCCTCCTCGACGGTGATCTCGAATCGTTCGGCCACCGCCCTGGCGCGTGCGATCTCCACCAGTTCCGGGACGAAATCGAGCGCGGTGACCACGCAGAACCGGCGGGCGGCGGCCAGCGCGAGGTTGCCGCTGCCCGTCGCCACGTCCAGCACGCGCTCCCCGGCCCGCAGGTCCGCCGACTCGCAGAGCAGCTCTGCCATCAGGACCAGCTGGCGGCCGATCACGAAGTAGTCGCCCGCCGACCACGTCTTCAGGCTGCCCGCTTTGACCTCGTCGCGCATGGTTTCCCCCTCGATGAAGGCGTCGGCACCAATCACCTTTTCATCGCGCCGTACTGGGAGGTATACGCAGAAATACGTAGAGGTCAGAGAAGGTCGACGGTCAGATCGGCCGGTAGTTCGCCGCCCAGGACGTCGATGGTCGCGTCATCGCCGGTGACCGTGATCGTGCCCCAGCCGGTGCCGGCGACGAACGGGAACCTGCCCGGCCGCCGCCCGATCCGCAGCCGCCGCGCCGTGGCGTCGTAGCCGAAACCGGTGTACGCGTCGAGCAGCGACCAGCCCGCCATCGCCCGCACGTAGTGGTCACCGCACTCGACCTCGTTGAACGGGTTGCGCCGGGTGCCGTCGTAGCGTTCCTGGATCGCCGTGACGATCCGCATGGCCTCGTCGTTGAGCCCTTCGTACAGGCAGTGGGCGGCCACCTGGTACTCCACGCCGGTCCACACCTCGTCGCAGTAGCGCAACGGCACCTCAGGACGGCCCCCGTTCGGCCAGCTGCACACCACCAGGCCGGTCTCGTCGCCGTCGGCGAAGACCCGGTAGTCGTGCGCGCCGAACCCGGTGCGCAGGTTGTATCGCACGATCGCGGCGAGCGCCGCCCGCACCCGGTCCTCGGGCAGGAGGTAGCCGAGGCCGAGCTGGTGCGCCCACCACTGGCCGAGAAGCTGATCGGACAGGCAGCCCACGCCGAAATCGTTGTCCTCGCCGGTCACCGGCTGGGCATAGTATTCGCCGTTCCAGAGCAGCTTGTCGTAGCTGTCGCGGCCCGTCGCGAACCGGTCCGCGAAGGCCGGCGCGGCGGCCGGTTCGACCAGTTCGGCCATCGCGCGCATCGCCTGCAACGCGGCCAGCCACAGCCCTCCGACGAACATGTTCGGCCCGTGCAGGCTGATGTCGTAGGTGACCGGCTGGTCGCCGTGCAGCACCCCGTCGCCGTCGGAGTCCCAGGTCGTCGTGATGTGGTCCATCAGGCGGCGCAACGCCGGCCAGTGCCCGCGCAGCCAGTCGACGCCCGCGCCGTCCAGCACCGAGCGGTAGGTCTTGAGCACCGCGCCGAGCATGCCGTCCAGTGCCGGCCGTTCCGGGCCGCCGATCCGCACGTCGTGCAACTGCGGCAGGAACAGCGGCAGCTCCACCCGGTGCGGCAACGATCCATCGGGCCCCTGCACGGAGAGCTCCGTCTCGCGCATGCTGCGCCCCAGCTCGGGGAAGAGCCTGGCCAGGGCCTGCTCGTAGTTGAAGACGTGGTTGCAGTTGAGCGGGCAGGAGCCGCCGGCGTCGCCGTTCCAGTTGCGGGTGGAGGCGCCGAGCGCGCCTTCGAAACCGTAGGCGCGCCCGTCGGCCGTACGGAACAGGGTCGGCGAGCGCACCAGCGTGCCCTGGGCGGAGACCACCTCCCGCAGTGGTTCCGGCAGGTCGCTGTGGGCGACCGCGTCGGCCCACGCCCGCGAGGCGGTGTCGAGGTGATCCCGGTCGGCGAGGTAGGCGTCCAGCACGTCCAGCGCGCCGCCGAACCGGCCGGCGTAGTGGTTGCCGACCCAGAACTTGCTCGGCCCGTACGACTGCGTGGGACCGAACCGGTCGAAATCCGCGTACCGGTTGGGGAACCACCAGGCGTGCACGAAATCGATCGTGGTGGTCTCACCCGGACGCAGCGCGAACGCGACCGCCACGCCGGCGTCCCAGGTGTGCCCGGCCGGGCTCGGGCCCGCCGGAGCGCGCAACGGCGACACCCCGTCCGCGACCGCGTCGCGCAGGGCCGGGTCGCTGTAGTCACCCAGCTGGATCGGGGTCACCAGCTTCGCGGTCTCGACGAAACGCAGCATCGCTTCGGCGCTCGTCGCGCGGGGCAGAGCCGCGGCCGGGCCGTCGGTCCACAGCAGCATTTCGCCGTAGGCCGGGTTGTCCTCGGCCAGGCCCGGATGATCCATCAGCACGCCGGTCTGGCCGGGACGGCGCAGCAGGCGGTTGACATTGCCGCCGTAGCCCGCGCCGCGGGTGCCGTCGATCGGCGTGACGCCGTCCCAGCCGACCGCGTTCTGCAACGTCCCGAGCAGCCAGCCGTGCCGGAACTCCGCGCTGGTGTTGCGCACCGTGAAGCGATACCGCACCAGCGGCAGCGCGCTGGCGTCCGGATCGAGCGGCACGAACGGCGTGAACGCCGAGAGCGACACCGCGACCGGCAGCTCCTCGTCGACGTAGGACACCTCGGCGAAGGGATAAGCGGCCCGGAACTCCGTGCTCGCCACGGTCGGCCAAGGCGGTAGCCGATCGGCGTCCGGCACTTCGGCGTCCGAGACGTTCGGCGCCGGGCGCTCGTGCGGCGGCAGCGGCGCGGAACGCAGCAGCCGGACCACGTCGCCGGGCGGCTCGGTCGAGGAGACCCGCAGCGCGAAGAAGCTGTCGGGCAGGAAGCCGCGATGGTTGGCCACCCCGGACAGCTGCCACTGGCGCAGCGCGCCGTCGCCGCCGAGAGCCACGTGTCCGGTGCCGAAGCCGCCGAGCGGAAACGCGACCGCGCGCCGCGCCTCTCCCGTGTAACGCCTCACCGGCGCCTTCCCTTCGTAACCCAGAAGACCTTGATCGTGAAATCGGTTTCACAAACGTAGGGCGAGGTCACAGGAGGTGTCAAGTGCGGTGACGACGGAGGCCGGTTTCACCCCGGGTCGGTAATGTGGAGCTCTATGGCCACGATCTACGAGGTAGCGGCGCTCGCCGGAGTCTCTCCCGCGACCGTCTCGCGCGTCTTCAACGGGCTCACCGTCTCGGAGGAGAAACAGCGGCTCGTCCGCGACGCCGCCGCGCGGCTGGCCTTCACCCCGAACAAGACGGCCCGCCGGCTGCGCAAGCAGAGCTCGGAGATCATCGCCCTGCTCATCCCGGACATCGAGAACCCGTTCTACACGGCGCTCGCCCGCGGGGTCGAGGACCGCGCCCAGGAGTCGGGCTTCTCGGTCGTGCTCTGCAACACCGACGACAATCCCGGCAAGGAGCTGCGCTACCTGCAGATCGCCGCCTCCGAGCAGATGGCGGGCGTCATCCTGTCCCCGGCCTCGGATGAAGTCGATCTCGGGGCGATCGTGTCGCTGGGGCGCCCGGTCGTGGCCGTCGACCGTACGACGCCGTATCCGGTGGACGCCGTCAAGATCGACAACCGCGCCGCCGGGATCGCGGCCACCGCCGCCCTCTTCGACGCCGGGTACCGCAGGATCGCCTGCATCGCCGGCCCGGCCGGGATCGAGATGACCGAGGACCGCTTCCTCGGCTGGCGGCAGGTCGTCGCCGCGCGCGGGACCGGCACGCACGAGGGCTACCTGCAGCACGCCAACTTCCGGGTGGAGGGCGGCCACGCGGCGATGAAGGCCCTGCTCGCCCTCGACACCCCGCCGGACGCGGTCGTGACCACCAACAACCTGATGGCCATCGGCGCTTTACAGGCGATCGCGGAGGCGGGGATCCCGCCGGAGACGTTCGGCCTCGCCGCCGTCGGCGAGCTGCCCTTCATGGTGCTGGCCCCCGCCACCGTGGTGCAGGTCCGGCTGCCGGCCCGCTACCTGGGCAGGACCGCCGCCACGATGCTGCTCGACCGCATCGGCGGCGACACCCAGCCGCTCCGCACCGTGGTGCTCCGCGCGGAGGTTAGCCCTCCGGTGCCGCCGGGCAAAGGCCTAGCCCTGTAATCGATGCCAGGACGTTATCTCCCTGATCAGAGGGCGTTCTGCTGACTTCTTGTTCGACTCTTGACGAAATCGATTTCTTAGACTTCACTGTGGCGCACCCCACAGCTGTTAGAGAGGGACGCAGGCCTATGAACATCCCCCAGCGCAAGGTCGCGCTGGCCTGCGCGGTCACCGCGCTGGCGGCGACCGCCCTTGCGGGTTGCGCAAGCGGCTCGGACACGCCGCCGTCGTCCGGCAACAAATCACTCGAAATCGTCTACTGGAACTACGGCCCCGCCGCCGAGAGCGGCAACAAGGCCACGGCAGACTCCTTCATGGCCTCGCACGCCGATGTCAAGGTCACCCTCACCCCGGTCACCGGCGAGAACTGGGGCACCTACTACGCGAACGTCGCGACGCTCATCGCGTCCGGCAAGCGCCCCGACCTGATGGTCATCTCCGGCGAGGGCGCCCAGTTCGTGCACGCCAACAACCTCGTCCAGCCGATCAACGCCTACCTCGACAAGGACGCCGGGGCGAAGGCGATCGTCGACGACATCGCCAAGGGCCTCATCGACGGCTTCACCGTCAAGGGCGACGTCGTCACGCTCACCTACGGCTGGAACGACATGGTCGTCTACTACAACACCGACGTCTTCAAGAAGGCCGGTGTCGAACCGCCGAGCGCCGACTGGACCTGGGACGACTTCAAGGCCACCGCCAAGAAGCTCACCGCCGACACCAACAACGACGGCAAACCCGACCAGTACGGCTTCACCTGGGCCAGCAACGAGATCTTCCCCGGCATCATGCCCTGGGTCGCCAACGCCGGCGGCAACCTCACCAGCGACGACGTCTGCACGGCCACGGCCGACACACCCCAGGTCAACAAGGCCGTGACCTTCCTCAACGACCTGATCAAAGAGGGGATCGCCCCGGCGCCGATGCCGATGAGCGACGTCTTCACCCGCTTCCAGAACGGCCAGGTCGCCATGTTCGGCGCGGGCCGGTGGCCGATCGCCACCTTCCTCCCGGCGGGGTTCAAGGCGTTCGACATCCAGCTCTACCCTAAGGGCGACACCTACAAGACGGTGTTCGGCGGCGCCGGGTACCCGATCCTCAAGTCGTCGCAGAACCCGGACCTCGCCTGGGAGTACCAGAAGTTCACGGTCAGCGACGAGATCGAGAAGCAGTACGTCGGGACCCCTGACAAGCCCGGCGACTCCATCCCGTCGCGCCGCTCGGTGGCGGAGACGATCTCCAAGGTCGGCGTTCCTCCCGCCAACTCCGACCTTTACTACGACAGCATCGACAAGTATCCGACGCTCGTGCCGTACCCCGCCCCGGCGAAGTACAGCACGTTCGAGTCGACCGTCCTCCGCCACCTGCAGCAGATCTTCGCGGCCGAGACCCCCGTCGCCGACGGCCTCAAGAGCCTGCAGAGTGAACTGAGCGGCATCGTCACCTGCTGAGTCCGACACGATCCCGCAAGGCAGATCATGACAACCAGTAGCACACTCCGGCCCGGGGCCGGCGACCACGCGGTCGCCGACCCCGGGCCACCGGCCCCGCGCACCCGAAGGGGAGACGGGCCAGCCGCGCTGGCGTTCCTGACGCCGTCGATCCTGATGTTCCTCGTCTTCGTCCTCGCCCCGACCGTGGGCGTGCTCGGGCTGAGCTTCTACAACTGGAACCTGCTCAGCGACGGCTCGTTCGTCGGCCTCGACAACTTCGACCGGCTCCTGCACGACGAGCGGCTGCTCGGGGTCTACGGCTCGACGACCTACATGGCGCTCGCGATCCTCGCCGTCAACGTCGTCGCCGGGCTCCTGCTCGCGGTGCTGCTCGAAACGCGGATGCCCCGCTGGCTGCGCGGGTTCTTCCGCCTGTCCTTCCTGTTCCCCTTCGTCGTGTCGGCCTCCGCGGTCGCCCTGATCTGGCGTTTCCTGCTCAACAAGGACCTCGGCCTGGTCAACTACCTGCTCGGCCTGGCCCACATCGACCGGATCGACTGGCTCGGCTCCTCGGCCTTCGCCCCGGTGTCGGTCATCATCGTCAACTCCTGGAAGACGATCGGGTTCTCCATCCTCGTCTACATCGCCGGCCTGCAGTCGATCCCGAACCAGCTGCGGGAGGCGGCCATCGTGGACGGCGCCGGCGCCTGGACCAGGTTCTGGCGGATCACCTTCCCGCTGCTCTCGCCGACCATCTTCTTCCTCGTCGTGATCAACACCATCAACTCCTTCCAGATCTTCGCCGAGCCGCGCGTGCTCACCCAGGGCGGCCCGGGCGACTCCAGCCGCACGATCGTGGAATACCTCTACGACCGGGCGTTCGGGGACTTCGACCTCGGCTACGCCTCCGCGATCGGCATCACCTTCGCGCTCGTCCTCGTCGTGCTCACCGCCATCCAGTTCTGGTTCTCGCGCAGATGGACGCACTACTCATGAGCACCCGCCTCCGCCCCGGGCACCTGGCCGCCCGCGTCCTGACCTTCCTGGTCCTGGCCGTCGCGGCCCTCGCCATCACCGCGCCGTTCCTGTGGATCTTCCGTGGCGCCTTCTCCGGCTCCGACGCGGAGCTGTACCGCCTGCCGCCGACCTTCCACGCCGAGAACCTCACGGTGCGCAACTTCGGGCTGGTCGCCGAGCAGGTGCCGTACTTCCGGTTCTTCCTGAACTCGATCATCGTGTCGGGCACGGTCACCGCCGCGCAGCTGATCACCTGCTCGACGGCCGCGTACGCCTTCGCCCGGCTGCACTTCCGCGGCAAGGGCGTGCTGTTCGCCGTCGTCATCGGCTCGCTCATGATCCCGATCCAGGTCACGATCGTCCCGCTCTTCCTGGTCATGTCGAAGATCGGCCTGACCAACACGCTGTGGGCGCTCATCCTGCCGGGCATCTTCAGCGCGTTCGGGATCTTCCTGCTGCGCCAGCACTTCCTGTCGCTGCCCCGCGAGCTGGAGGAGGCCGCGAAGATCGACGGCGCGGGCCGGTTCCGCACCTTCGCCCGGGTCATCCTGCCGCTGTCCGGGCCGTCGATCGCGACGCTCGGCATCCTGTGCTTCACCTACTGGTGGAACGACCTGCTGCTGCCGCTGGTGATGATCAGCGACACCGAGCGCCAGACGCTCCCGGTCGGCCTCGTCCTGCTCGCCGGCCGGTTCTCCACCGGGTCCCTGGGGACCATCGCGGCGGGCATCGCGATGGCGATCGTCCCGGTCCTGGTCGTGTTCATCGCGGCGCAGCGGTACATCGTGCAGTCCATCGCGTCGAGCGGGCTGAAGCTCTGATGCGGGCCGGGTTGGGCACCGCGACGCTGCCATGGCTGGTCAGGCGCGGCATGCTGGCGTGCTGGCAGGAGCTGCCTCGCTGCCTCGCCGCGGGCGTGTTCGGCCTCGCCGCGGCGACTCCGCTGCTGGTGGCGATCCTCGTGGCGGCCCCGGACTGGATGCCGGCCGCGGCGACCGTGCCGCCCGCGCTCGCGCTGACCGGTCTGGCCCGGTTCGCCGCCGCTCTGGCGCGCGGCGATGGCCCGCGCCTGGCCATGCTGCGCCAGATCGATCCGGCGCTCGCGCTGCTGCTCGCGTGCGGTGTGTCGCTCGCGGGGTTCGGGCTGGCCTCGGGCGGAGCCGCTACGCTGGCCGCCACTCTGGGCGCCGCCGGGCTGCTGCTCGTTTTCCCGTACGCGCTCGTCTACGGCGCGCTTCGCGGGCGGTACGGCCTGGGCGCGTTGCGGGGCGGGGCGATCCTCGTCGCGTTCCGGCCGAGCTGGGCGTTCACGCTCGTGGGCCTGGGCTGGCTGGGCGGCTTCGCGGTCGCGGCCTCCACCGGCGTCCTGGCCGTCGTGGTCCTGCCGCTGCTGCTCGCGATCACGGCCACCCAGACGCTCTCGCTTCTTGGCGAGATCGACGAACTTCAGGGTTCGCGGCAATGACCCCAGGCGGGACCGGATGGCCGACGCGAAGGTGACGATCTACCAGGTGGCCGCCCGCGCCGGAGTCTCCGCGGCCACCGTGAGCCGGGTGATGAACGGGGCGCGGGTCTCGCCGGAGTCCGAACGGCGCGTGCGAGCCGCCGCTGCGGAGCTGGCCTTCACGCCCAACCGGACCGCCCGGCGGTTGCGGCGCCAGTACTCGGAGGTCATCGCGCTGATCATTCCGGACATCGAGAACCCGTTCTTCACGGCGCTCGCCCGGGGTGTGGAGAACAGGGCACGGGCGGGGGGCTTCTCGGTCGTGTTGTGCAACACCGACGACGATCCGGCGCGCGAGTCGACGTACATGGACATCGCGATCGCGGAGCACATGGCCGGGGTCATCCTGGCCCCGGCCGACGCCACCAGCGACGTCAGCAGGCTCATCGCGCACCGGCGTCCCGTCGTGGCCGTCGACCGGAGCCTGAACCGGGCCGACATCGACGCCGTCACCGTCGACAACCGGGCCGGCGGGCTGTCGGCCGCGGAGTCGCTCTTCGCCGCCGGATTCTCGCGGGTGGCCTGCATCACCGGGCCCAGCTCGGTCGAGACCGCCCAGCTCCGCATGGAGGGCTGGCAGCAGGCCAGCCGCGACCGCCACGGCGCGGGCGACGACGAGCTGCTGCGCTACGCCGACTACCGCGTCGACGGCGGCCGCGCCGCCATGGCCGAGCTGCTCGCCCTCCGCGAGCCGCCGGACGCCGCGGTCGTCGCCAACAACCTGATGGCGGCCGGCGCGCTCGACGCCCTGCACGACGCGGGGCTCGCGCCGCCCGGGTTCGGCCTCGCCGTCTTCGGCGACCTGCCGTTCGCATTTTTCGGGCGGCGGGGCATCCGCGTCGTCGACCTGCCCGCCAGGAAGCTCGGCGAGGCGGCGGCGGGCCTGCTGCTCGACCGCATCGCCGGTGACGACGGCCCCGCGCGGACCGTGGTCCTGCGCGCCGATCGCAGATCAAGGGAGAAGCAGTGAAATTCTTTCTGGGCGTCGACATCGGCACGTCGAGCAGCAAGGGCGTGCTGGTGGACGAAACCGGGCGGCTGCTGGCCTCCGCCGTACGCGAACACGAGGTCAGCCGCCCGCGCCCCGGCCACGTCGAGATGGACGGCGAGCTGTGGTGGACCGAGTTCCGCGAACTCGCCGCCGAGCTGACCGCCGGGGCGGAGATCGCGGCGGTAGGTGTCAGCGGCATGGGACCGTGCGTGCTGCTGACGGACGAGGACGACCTGCCGCTGCGACCGGCGATCCTCTACGGCGTCGACACCCGCGCGGCCACGCAGATCGAGGACCTCACCGCCGAACTCGGCGGCCCGGAGGCGATCCTCGACCGGTGCGGCTCCGTCCTGTCCTCGCAGGCCGTCGGGCCGAAACTCCGGTGGCTCGCCGAGAACGAACCGGACATCTGGAGCCGCGCCCGCCGCCTGTTCATGCCCGCCTCGTGGCTCGCGTATCGCCTCACCGGGGCGTACACGCTGGACTACCACTCGGCGAGCCAGTGCACGCCGATGTTCGACATCCGCGCCGTCGACTGGCACCGGCCGTGGGCCGGGCGCATCGCGCCGCAGCTGGAGCTACCGGCACTCGCCTGGTCCGACGAGATCGCCGGCACGACCCGCGAACCGGTCGCGGGCATCCCCGCCGGCACCCCCGTCATCACCGGCTCGATCGACGCGTGGACCGAGGCCGTGAGCGTCGACGCCCAGAACCCGGGCGACCTCATGCTCATGTACGGCACGACCATGTTCCTGATCGCCACCGTCGAACGACCGCTCAGGACGCCGTCCATGTGGGGCACGGTCGGCGCGTTCCGCGGCTCGCACAACCTCGCGGGCGGCATGGCGACCTCCGGCGCGCTCACGACCTGGCTGCGCGACCTCGTCGGCGCGCCCGACTACGCCACCCTCCTCGCCGAGGCGGAAGAGTCCGGTCCTGGCGCGCACGGCCTGCTCGTCCTGCCGTACTTCGCGGGCGAGCGCACCCCCCTGCAGGACCCGGACGCCCGCGGCGTCATCGCCGGTCTGACCCTCAGCCACACCAGGGGCGATCTCTATCGGGCCGCGCTGGAGGCGACCGCCCTCGGCGTACGCCACAACATCGAGGCGCTCCACGCCGCGGGCGCGCACGTCGAACGCGTCGTCGCGGTCGGCGGCGGCACGCGCGGCGGGCTGTGGACGCGCATCGTCAGCGACGTCACCGGCCTGCCCCAGGTCATCCCGGCCACGACCATCGGGGCGGCCTACGGCGCCGCCTACCTCGCGGCGCGCACGCTCGTCTCGGCCGCCATCACCGACTGGAACCCGCCCGCGGAGACGATCATCCCGAATCCCGCGCTGCGATCCGGCTACGACGAGCTCTACGCGATGTACCGCGAGCTCTACCCGGCCACCCGAACCATCGCCCACACGCTCGCGGCCCGGGAACGGATGCTCGCGTAACCCTCGGAGGAAAGACCATGGACAGCTACACCCTCCCCGCTCCGGCCAGCCGCCCGGCGTCGTCGCCGAACACGGCCTATCTCATCGCCAGCGGAGACCTGCGGCCCACCGCCAACCTGGCGGGCTGGCCCACCCAGGTACGGATGGAGGCCGACCTCACGGCCGCCTTCGCCGAACTGGGCTGGGCGGTGCTGCGGGCGAACCCGGTCGACCCGGCCACCGGCCACGGCTTCATCTCCAGCCAGCGCATGGGGCTGGAGGTGTTCAAGAACATCCCCGTCGACGCGCCGCTCATCGTCGCCGAGGCCGTCTGGCAGTACAGCCACCACGTGCTCGCCGGGCTGCGCACGCACCAGGGCCCGATCCTCACCGTCGCGAACTTCGCGGGCGACTGGCCCGGCCTCGTCGGCCTGCTCGGCCTCAACGCCGGAATGGCGAAGATGGGCGTCGAGTACTCGACGATCTGGAGCGTCGACTTCACCGACGACTGGTTCAAGGCGGGCATCAAGAGCTGGGTGCAGAACGGGACCATCGCCCACGACCTCTCGCACGTCCGGGACCTGCCCGCCCTGCTCGAGAGCCCGGAACGCGCGCTCGGCCGCGCGCTCGCCCGGCAACTCCTCGCCGACAAGGCCATCATCGGCGTCTTCGACGAGGGCTGCATGGGCATGTACAACGCGATCATCGACGACGAGCTGCTCAACCCGATCGGCATCTACAAGGAGCGGCTCTCCCAGAGCGCGCTCTGGGCCGAGATGCAGACCGTGCCCGACCAGGAGGCGGACGCCGTCGGCGCCTGGCTCGTCGCCAAGGGCATGACATTCCGCCTCGGTACCGACGAAGCCACCGAACTCACCCCCGCGCAGCTGCGCTGGCAGTACAAGATGTACATCGCCGCGCTGCGCATCAGCGACGACTTCGGCCTGGACGCCGTGGGAATCCAGTACCAGCAGGGCTTGAAGGACCTCTCGCCCGCCTCCGACCTCGCCGAGGGCATCCTCAACAACGTCGACCGCCCGCCGGTGACCTCGCGCGACGGAGCGCGGGTGCTCTGGGACGGGCAAGCCCTGCCCCACTTCAACGAGGCCGACGAGGGCGTCGCGGTCGACGCGCTCGTGACCAACCGCATCTGGACGGCCATGGGCCTCGACCCCGCGACCACCCTGCACGACGTCCGCTGGGGCGAGGAATACGACGGCCAGTTCGTCTGGGTCTTCGAGATCTCCGGCTCGGTGCCCCCTTCGCACTTCGCCGGCGGATACGCGGGCGCCGTCGGCTGGCGGCAGGACCCCGTCTACTTCCCGCTCGGCGGCTCGACCATCAAGGGCGTCTGCAAGCCCGGCGAGATCGTCTGGAGCCGGGTCTTCGTCCAGGGCGGCGCGCTCCACGTCGACCTGGGCCGCGCCTCGGCGATCTCCCTGCCCGACGAGGAGACCGAACGCCGCTCGCTGGCGACCACACCCGCCTGGCCCATCATGCACGCCGTCTTCCACGGCGTCAGCCGCGACCAGTTCATGGCCCGCCACAAGGCCAACCACCTCAACGTCGCGTACGCCCCTGACGCGGCGACAGCCGACAAGGCACTCACCGCCAAGGCCGCACTCTTCACCGAACTCGGCGTCACCGTCCATCTGTGCGGCGACACACACCTGACCTGATCTCCAGGGTGGCTCTCACGTTGGGGCCACCTTGTCGGCGCACGTGCAGGGGTCGGACCTCGGGCCGGTCCGATCCCTCCCGTAATGCCCCTCCGCGTACAGGTACGCCGTTGGGCTGTTAAGTCGCGACTTTTCCAAGCGTGTTGGACAGTGGTCTCATGACACGTGCCGTGCTGGTGTTCCTCGGACTTGCCATTCTGATCATCGCGCTGGTTGTTCTTGGCCGGACCTTTCTGGTGGGCCGCGGCTCGTCGGGATCGCTCAGCCCCGCCGTACTCGACCAGGCCCGCCGGCAAGGCGCGGCGCCGGACCTGATCTACATGGTCGAGGTGAAAGGCTACGAGATAGCCGAGCAATCGGTCGGCGTCATCAACGACGAGGGATTCGGGGCCTTCTACAGCGCGAAGGACGGCCGGCGGGTACAGCTCAGAATCGATCGTGGCACCATGACCGATGCCCTGTGCCCCGGGCTACCGGTAACGGACATGGAACCGCTGACGGCGCTTGTACGGTGCGAGCGTGACGAGGTCGGCTGGTACCGGGAGGGCGGCGGCCATCATGAGTACATCGCCGTCCGCGACGGCCACCTCATCAAACTGGCGGGCAGTCTCGGCGACGTGGACCGCGCCACGCTGAAGGCGGCGGTCGCCGGAGCGCGCCACGTCGCCACCACCGCTCCCGCCGCGCCGTCACCCTCGCACACCCCGGTAACCCGCGGCGACCTACCCACCACCGGCGACGGCGCCCCAATCCAGAACACCGGCCCCGGCGGCTGACCGTCCGCGCAGCCGGTTTGTCGCCTGTCTTCGACGAGCATGATAGTCGTCTGGTCTAGCAACGAGGATCGACGACCCGGCGGTTGAGCGCGCCCCTGGGGCCTCGATTCAGGACGATCCGGCGCGACATCAGAGGAGGACCTGGGCATGGCCTGGAGCACGCGACAGCTCGCCGACCTCGCCGGCACCACCATCAAGACGGTGCGGCACTATCACCGAATGGGGCTGCTCGAGCTGCCCGACCGAGCGCCCAACGGGTACAAGCAGTATCAGACGACGCACTTCGTCCGGTTGCTTCAGATCAAGCGGCTGACCGAGCTCGGACTGTCGCTCGCCCAGATCCGAGCGATGGGGAGTACGGACGAGGAGCCCGACGAAGCCATCCGCGTGCTCGATGCCGAGCTGGCAGGAACGATCGAGCGCCTGCAACGGATCCGCGCGGAGCTGGCGGTCATCCTCAAGTACCGGGCTCCCCTGGACACCCCGGTGCCGTTCGGCCCGGTCGCTGAAGGACTGTCGGAGCGGGACCGGGCCTTGCTGACCGTGTTCTCGGGGGTACTCAAGGACGACGCGCTCGACGACCTCCGTCAGCTAATGACAGAGGTCACCGAGGGCACGGCCGATGACGAGTTCTACCACCTCCCAGAGGACGCCGACGACGCGACGATCGGGGCCATCGCGCGCCATCTAGCCGAGTCGATCCGGCGGAGCCAGGCCCGGTTCCTCTGGATGGCGGACCCCGGCTCCGCGGCGACGCGCGGCCCGGGCTTCGCCGAGGCGGCGATCGTGCCCGCTTTCGCCGAGCTGTTCAACGCCGCCCAGCTGAAGGCACTCGCTCGCGCCCATGCGCTGATCGAGGAGACGGAGCCTTACGACGAGCCGGCCAGAGGCATCTCAACCGGGGGGAAGCTCGCCGAATAGCTCAGTATCCGATGCCGTGGTACAGCAAGCCCACACTGTTGTAGACGGCGTGGACGACCACGGCAGGCCAGATCGAGCCGGAGAATCGGAGCACCAGCCCGGTGCTGAGCCCGACGACGAACGCGACCGGCATGACGCTGTTGACGCCGTGCGCGACGGCGAAGACAGCCGCACTCACGATCACGCCGATCCAGGTGCCCCAGCGGAGCAGAAAGCTCGCGAACACACCGCGGAACAGGACCTCCTCGCCGAGGGGCGTCAGCAGGCCGCCGAGCACGATCGTCACCACGAGGGAGAGCACGCCCGAGCGCGCAGCGTCGCGATAGCTCTCCTGGAGGCTCTCCGACCCGGGGAAGAACGGGTCGAAGATCGCCGAGACCGGCCAGCTGAGCGCGAAGCACGCGAGGCCGATCGCGATGGCCGCGAGCAGCCAACCGGGATGAACGCGCCGCATCCCGAACGGGCGGACGTCGCGGATGCGGATGAGCACGGCGACGGCGAACGCTCCGAGCGGCGCGAGGCCCGAGACGAGGAAGTTCGCCTGGCCAGGCGAAACCGGGGAGCCGGCCGGCAGCAGGTAGGCGATCGTCGACCCGACCCCGTACAGGATCGCGGCCGCGAGCACGGCGACGCCGAGCTCGGGCCAGCCGGGCCGGACGGGCGTGCGGCGGCTCTGGTTCATGGGGACTTCATCCACAGTGCTCATGGCAACGAGTCTCATCCGTGCCCTAAGGGCATGGTCAAACTGACGGCCCCCACCAGGGAAGTGGGCTTACATCGACCGCATGGGCGTTGTTGTGCTTGGTGCCTGCTGGCGGCTCGACTCCGGCCCCAGTCTCGTGCCCGCTGGTGGGACGTCCCGGCGCGTGAGCGATCAAGCGCTCGACGTCAGCAGCGTCCGTGACACCCCACCAGAGCCACAGCCGGACAAGACGCTGCCGGCCATCCGCCAGGCGCTGTCGCATCCGCGCGACCGCGAGGGATTCGGCGCAGGGCTGCCGGTGGCCGTGGAGAAGGCCCGCGCCGCGGGCGACTGGCGCGAGGTCGAGGACTTCACCCAGACCTGGTGGTACAGGTGCGCACGCTCGGGCTCGGTCAGGCGCAGCGCCCGCAGATCGCGTCGAGCACCTCGGCCGAGACGTTGATGTCGCGGCCCTGCTCCAGCCAGGTGTACCAGGACACGCCGACCCCGGCCAGCACGGCGACCTCCTCCCGCCGTAGCCCCGGCGTACGGCGCCTGCCCGCCACCGCCATGCCGACGTCGCCGGGCGTGAGCCGCGCCCGGCGCGTACGCAGAAAGTCGCGGAGCTGCTCGCGACGACGCCGTGCCGCTACGGGGGATTCGCTGGTCATACGCCATGTTAGCTATCGGGTGACGGCCTGCGGTCCGTGGAAATCGGGCGCGTGGTCGCGGGCCCACTCCCGGAACGTACGGGCCGGGCGGCCGGTCAGCTCCGCCACGGTGGAGGAGACCGGCTCCGGCTCGTCGACGATGCTGGCCCAATATCCGAGTGCCTGGTCCACGAAGGTCGGGTTTCCCCAGGCGGCGATCATCTGCTCGCGGGCTTCCTCGGGCGGCTGCTCGTCGAAGCGCAGGCTCCGCCCGATCACCTCGCCGATGATGCGCACCTGCTCTGCCTGGGTGAGCACCTCCGGGCCGGTGAGCACGTACCGCCGACCGGCGTGCCCGTCCTCGGTCAGCGCCAGCGCCGCCACGGCCGCGATGTCGGCCTCGTGGATCAGCGAGCGGGCCGCGCCCGCGTACGGCGCCCGCACCACGCCCGTGCCGCGGATATCGCCGGCCCAGCCCAGGGTGTTGGTGGCGAACCCGCCGGCCCGGAGGAACGTCCACTGCGTTCCGGCGTGTTTGATCAGCTGCTCCACCTCGCCCCAGACCCCGTTCTCCGTGCGGTCGTCGCGTACGGAGAAGGCGGACAGGTAGACCACGTGGCGCGCGTGCCTGGCGATCGCGTCCACGACGGGCCGCGCTCCCTCCGCCGTGAGGAAGGGCCACAGCAGGAACACCGAGTCCACACCCTTGAGCGCCGCGTCGAGGGAGTCCGGATCGGTCAGGTCACCGCGTACCACCTCGACCTCATCCGGCAGGCCGGCCGAGCGGGGGTCCCGGGCGAGTGCGCGCGGCGTGACACCCGCCTCGGCCAGCATGGCGACCAGGCGCCTGCCCACGTTGCCGGTTGCTCCCGTGACCAGCACCTTCTTGTTCAGATCAGTCATGCTGGCCATGTTCGGACTTAAACATATGTTTAAGTCAACCCATAGGCTCTGATATGTGAGCACCGTGCCCTGGAACACCAAGGAACTGACCATCGGCGAGCTCGCCGAGCGCAGCGGCGTGCCCGCGTCGGCGCTGCGCTTCTACGAGCGCCAGGGGCTCATCCGCAGCCGCCGTACGTCCGGAAACCAGCGCCGCTACCACCGGACGACGCTGCGCGTGGTGGCCTTCATCCGCGCCTCGCAGAACGTGGGCATCCCGCTCGCGGTGATCGGCGAGGTCCTGAACTTCCTGCCCGAAGGCGCCACCCCGACCCGGGAGTTCTGGGTACGGGCGTCCGACTGCTGGCGCGAGGAGCTCAACGCCCGGATCGAACGGCTGGAACGCATGCGCGACCTGTTCACCGAGTGCATCGGCTGCGGCTGCCTGTCGTTCGAGCAGTGCCTGCTGGTCAACCCGGGGGACCGGCTCGGCGAGAAGGGCAGCGGGCCGCACCGCCTCAGCTCAGGAGCCCCCGCTTAGGGCTCTCCTGGGGGGTGTAGCGGGCGCGCATGCCCGGGCCGGCGGCCGGGCCGGCGGTGAAGACGTACGTCCGGCTGTCCTCCAGGCGGCGGCCGGTCTTGGCGTCGACGACCACCGGCTCGACCTCTTCGCCGGTGGCGGCGTCGATCAGGATCATGCTGCGCTGTCCCGGGGCGAGGCGGGCGTTGCCCCACGCCGCCATGGCGACGATGACCGGCCGCAGGGATCGGCCCAGCTCGGTCAGGACGTACTCGTGGCGCACCGGGTTGGTCTGGTACGGGCGGCGTTCCAGCAACCCGTCGGCCACGAGGGTCTTCAGGCGGGCGGTGAGCATGCTAGAGGAGATGCCCAAATTCTCCTGGAACTGGTCGAAGCGGGTGTAGCCGTCGAAGGCATCGTGCAGGAGCAGCAGGGTCCACCACTCGCCGACATGTTCGATCGTGGTCGACAGCGGGCATTCGCGGTCCTCTGGTCTGGTACGCCCTGTCATGCCGCCCCCTCAGTTACTGCTATTATCGAAGCTACTTGCTTCTATTTTAGCAGTAACTACGTTGATGGAATACCCTTCCTGATCTCCGAAGGAGACGTCATGCCCATCGCCCTCGACGCGCTTCCCGGCACCATCTCCGGCTTCCTGACCGCGCACCGCGTCCGCGACACCGCCGCCGAACTCGCGCACTTCACCCCTGACGCCACCGTGGTGGACGACGGCCGTGCCCACACCGGCATCGGCGCCATCGAGACATGGATGAACCATGCGGCCAGCGAATACACCTACACCACCACACTGATCGCCGCCGAGCGGACCGGCGACCGCCACTACACCGTCACCCAGCATCTGGAGGGCGACTTCCCGGGCGGCACCGTGGATCTTCACTACCGCTTCACCCTGCGCGGCGCCCTCATCGAGCACCTCGTCATCGAGCCCTGAAGGCCGGCGGTCCGGGAATCCCTCTTCGCCCACGCAAGGACGTACATGAAGACCTGGTTTATCACCGGAGGCACCCCCGGCGGGTTCGGGATGGCCTTCGCCGACGCCGCGCTCGAGCAGGGCGACCGCGTCGTAGTGACCGCCCGCAGGCCCGCGGAACTGCGGGCCTGGGCCGAGCCCCACGGTGACCGGGTGCTCGTGCTCCCGCTCGACGTCACCGACACCCAGCAGATCCACCGGGCCGTCTCGGCCGCGGAGGCACGCTTCGGCGGTATCGACGTGCTGGTCAACAACGCCGGCCGCGGCTGGTACGGCTCGGTGGAGGGCATGGACGACGCCGCGGTGCGCAACCTGTTCGAGCTCAACTTCTTCGCGGTCCTGGCGGTCACCCGCGCCGTACTCCCTGGCATGCGCGCCCGGCGCAGCGGTTGGATCGTCAACATGTCCTCGGTCGCGGGCCTGGCCGGGGTCCTCGGTTTCGGCCACTACACCGCGGCCAAACACGCGATCGAAGGAATGACGGACGTGCTGCGGCAGGAGGTGGCGCAGCTGGGCATCAAGGTGCTGGCCGTGGAACCGGGAGCATTCCGCACCCAGGCCTACGCGGGCTTCGCCGACGAGCCGGTGAAGGAGACCATCGAGGACTACCAGGAGATGCTCCGAACCGTCCGTGCCGCCATGGTGGACCAGGACGGCAAACAGCCCGGCGACCCCCGCCTCGGCGCGCGGGCCGTCATCGCGGCGATCAACCGGGACGACCCGCCGCACCGGCTCGTACTCGGCAGCGGCGGGTACGACAGGGTCATCGACAAGCTCGAAACGACGCTCACCGAAATCCGCGCCCACGAGGCCGTCTCACGCGGCTCGGACTTCCCGCCCGGCCACTGAAGCTCAGAGAACGTACGTGATCGAAGGGAAGTACCTGTTCGAGCGGCTTATGCCGGAACGCCCCTGGGTCACTGCTCACCCGATCGGGTTGCCGGTGGGAGGCTGTTCCCTCATTGCCGCGAATTCCGCCTCCAGGGCTGCGGTGAGGATGGGCAGGTCGGGGACGTGGGTGGCGTCGGCGGCGATCGTGACTGTCAGAGCGTCGGCGTAGGACAGGACGGTGAAGGCGACGGTCACGTTTCCCCGTACCAGGGAGATCGGGATGATCGTGCGGACCGTGGCGCCGGCGAGGGTCAGGGGCTGTGCGGGGCCGGGCAGGTTGCTGACGACGGTGTGGATCAGACGCTGGTGGTTGAGCATCCAGCGCAGCGCGTGCAGGCGGGCGGAGATCCGGTTCACCCCGGCGACCAGCTCGGCGGAGGCTGCCGGTTCTGTTCCCGCCTTGCCGGCTCGGGTGATCGCCGCCGTGCGCTTCAGGCGGTGGGCCAGGGTGCCCGCGGTGGGCAGGCTGATCGGCAGGACGCCGACCTGGTTGCCGAGTTGGGCGATGGTGGCCGACGGCCGTGCCGACACCGGGATGGACACCACCAGCGCCGGTAGGGTCTCCTCGCGGCTGTGCAGCAGTGCCCGGATGGCGCCGGTGACGGCGGTCAGGACGGCGTCGTTGACGGTGCCGCCATGGGCGTGCGCGGTTCGCCGGACTTCTTGGAGGGGTGCGGTGACCACTGCTACCCGCTGGTGGCGGCCGGTGGGCCGGTTCAGGGAACTGCGGGCCGCCCGTGGGACGGCCCGCAGGTCCGTGACGGCGCGCCTGACATACCGCCAGGTACGCGGTGCGCGGGCGAGCGCACGCAGCCGAGCGGCCCACGCGTCGGAGGCGAGCCTGCGATAGGACGGCAGACGCTGCGGGAAGGAGTCCGGCGGCGTGGGCGGGGTTACGCCGTCGGCCAGTCCGGCCAGGATGGCCAGGCCTCCCATGCCGTCGGTGAGCACGTGGTGGAAGCAGGCGATCAGCCCGATCTGGTGATCCGGCAGGCCGGTCACCAGCCGCATCGACCACAGTGGCCGGGACGCCGGCAGCGGCTCGCTGAGCATCTGCGTGGCGAGGTCGAGCAGCGCGTTCTGGTCGCCGGGCGGTGGGCAGCGGGTAACTCGCAGGTGATGGTCGATGTCGAAGGACGGGTCCTCGACCCAGATGGGGCGGCCGCAGCCCACGGGCGTGGGGACCAGCCGGTGGCGCAGCCGCGGGATCGCCTGGACGCGCTGGGCGATCAGCCACCGCGCGAACGCCACGTCGTAGCCCGGCCCTGGGTCGAGGACCAGGCAGGCTCCGAACTGCATGGGAACCGGCCCGACATCGACCGCGAGGTTGACCAGGTCGGTGCCGCTGGCGCGGTCGATTTTCGCGTGTGTCACAGCCCGTGCTCCTCACACCCGTACGCGTTTCCAGCCTGGTCCGGCCGCACGCCGTTCGTCATGGGGCGGAGGTCATCATCAGCGGTGCCATTGGTCGGCTCGCCGAGACAGGCGTTCAGGCCGGTGATCCCGCGCCAGGTGGAGGCCGAAGGACGCGGGCAAATGGGACGTACGTCCCTCGCATCCGCCCGCTGCCGGCTGTTTGGCTGGGAACGGCGAGCCGCCACCGCGTGGTCGCCATCGATACACCGTCCCAGTGGAGGACACAATGATCAGATCTCTCGTCAAGGCGGGCGTGGCAGCCGGCGCGGTCACCGCCGCGTACGCGCTGTTCCTGCGCAAATGGAGCCTCACCTGGGGTGCGACCCCGGAGGAAGCAGGGCGCGAACTGCCAGGAGACGAACTTCTGCCGCCGCCCTGCCTGATCTCCACCCGCGCCGTCACCATCGGGGCGACCACGGACGCCGTCTGGCCATGGCTGGTCCAAATGGGCAGCGGGCGCGCGGGAGCGTACACCTATGACTGGATCGAGAACCTGCTCGGCCTGAACATGCACAGCGCCGACAAGATCCTTCCCGAGTACCAGGATCTCAAGGTCGGCGACAAGCTCCCGCTGGGGGACAAGGGACCGGTCATGTGCGCCGAGATCGTGGAACCCGGCCGGGCGCTGGTCTTCAGGTCCGGCGACGGCACCTGGGTGTGGGCCTTCATCCTCCTCGCCCAGGGCAAGACGACGCGCCTGATCAGCCGCAACCGCATCTCCACTCCGGCTGCGAGACCGTCCGCCAAGCTGCTCAACCTGCTGATCGTCGAACCGGGCAGCCTCATCATGGAGCGCAAGATGTTGCTCGGCATCCGCGACCGGGCGGACCGAACCACACCGGAAGGTACGGGCGTTCAGATCTGATGCCAGTCGCCCCCTGGCTCCTGCGCCACGTCGTCATCGGGGCCGGCTTGTGGACTTCGTCCGTACCGCTATGTGGCTCACGGCCTGCACCCGGCCACGGGTCGCCCTGGTGAAGGCGAGCCAGGCCGCCCGGCGGATGTCCTCGATCACCACGTCGTCGGGATCGTTGAGCAGCGAGACATAGATGTGCACGGTGCCCTCGACGTCGAGCAGCCGGACATCAGCTGTCTCTCCGAGTCGTCGGGCGATGGGCGCCACCGCCTCGATGACCGCTCGGCGGACGACTGGGCCGGTGGGCGCCACCGCCTTCGCGCACGCCGCGAGGAGCTCATCCTGCTCGCACACCTCCACGGCTTCCTCGGCGAGCGTGGATCCCGTGGGCGGGCGACCGGCGATCAGGAGTGGCGTGCCGGTGCGCACCGCGCACATCGCTCCCGCCTCCCGCATGGTGAACGGCCCGGGAGCCGGTCTGATGTCCACCACCAGATCCACCTCACCAGGTCTCAGCGGGCAACGGCCGCCGACCGCCAGCCCGATGCAGGGCGCGGGTCCTACATCGGCGCCGGCCGGGTGGCAGAACACGACGTTGTGGCCGTCGAGCGCCAGCATCGCCCCCGGGACCGTTCCGGCCGCCGGAACGGATTCCGTGACGAGGACTTTCATGGACTCCACCCTGCCCGGCCACGCGCGCACCACGTCAGGGGCTGAAGTCCTTTGCCGCGGGCCAAGAGTCCATTTCCCGAAACCGCGCTACCAACCCCCATCTTTCCCATTAATACAGCGCGGATCGGTTTAAATCATCCGGCGCTGCGGCGCCACCGGGTGGCGGCGCGGGTCTGACTCCGGCGGCGGCCAGGACACAACCTGGCGACTATACGACCAACGTCCCTGCTGGTAGGGCCGAGATGCTCTGTCCTCAGTCCGCTGGTGAGCACAGCGTGGAGTTATGAGACCGAATGTGCGGCTAGGCACCATTGCCAAGGTTCCCGTCGGGGCTCACTGGTCGGTCTTGGTGGTGCTCGTCCTGTTGGTTGCGATCTTGGGTGCCTCTGTCCTGCCGGCCGCCGGCGGCGAGGGCAGCCCGTTGATCTACTGGAGCGTGGCCGTCGTGACCGCGCTGCTGTTCCTGGCCTGCCTGTTGGCCCACGAGATCGCGCACCTGCTGGTGGCGCAGCGCACCGGGGTGGGCGCCATCTCGCTCACGCTCTGGCTGATGGGCGGAGTGACCGAGCTGAAAGGCGAGCCGCGCACCCCCCGCGCGGAACTGGCGATCGCGGTGGCGGGGCCGCTGGCCAGCATCGCGGTTTCTGCCGTCGGCTTTCTGCTGGCCACGTCGCTGCAGGGGGTGCCCGTCGTACGGGTGGCCATGATCTGGCTGGCCTTCATGAACCTGGTGCTCGGGGTTTTCAACCTGCTGCCCGGCGCGCCGCTGGACGGTGGGCGTGTCCTGCACGCGTTGATATGGCGCCGCACGGGCGACCGGGCTCAGGCTGATCAGCGGGCCGCCGGGGCCGGCAAGATTCTCGGCGGGCTGCTGGTGGCCCTCGGCGTCGCGCAGCTCCTCCTCTGGCCGGCTATGGGCGGGCTGTGGACGATCATCATCGGCATGTTCCTGGTGACCGCGGCCCACACCCAGCTACTTCAGCAGCAGCTGCGCACCGGCCTGGCCGGTATGCGTGTCCGTGATGTCATGACAGCCGACCCTGTGGCGGTCCCGGCCTGGTTCGACGTCGATCGCTTCGTCTCCAGCGTGGCCAGCCAGACCCACCAGACGGCCTTTCCCGTCGTCGACACCTCCGGCGCTCTCACCGGCTACGTGCTGTTGCAGACATTCCAAGGCGTCCCGCCCGGCCAGCGTGGCACCACCCGGGTGGACTCCCTGGCGCGCCCACTCCCGCCCGACCGGATCCTGTCGCCGGGGCAGGAGGCGACCGTCCTCCTCGACCTGCCCCTGACCGGCGACCAGCTCGCGGTGGTCGTCGAGGACGGCCGGATCGTGGGCACCGTGACCAGCGCCGATCTCGTCCGGACGATCCAACTCGCCCGCTTGCGACCGCCCAGCGTCCCAGGCCCGCCGACGTCACCATCCTGACGGGAACATGGACCTGAGATCCACGCGCTTACGGCCCCTGGCTGAAGGCCCTTCGCCTCTGCCCCGGCCATCGGTGGAAGCCGTTCACTGGTCCTGGAAACGATGAACAGGGAGAGTGAGCGATGAGGAAGCACCATCGGCCGACCGTCGCCGACGTCATGACCAGAGACGTGCTGAGCATCACCGAAGACACTGGGTTCAAGGACATCGTGGTGGCTCTGGCCGCCCGAGGGGTGAGCGGCGCACCCGTGGTCGACACCAAGGGTCAGGTCCTCGGCATAGTCACCGAGTCAGACCTGCTTCGCAAGGAGGAGTTCAAGAGCGTTCACGAGGACCGGCGCCCGTTCTTCGAGACCCGCCGCGACCGGCTGGTACGGGCGAAGTCCCAGGGGGAGAGAGCCGACGAGCTCATGACCACCCCGGTTACCACCGTGGATCCGGACATATCAATTCCGGCCGCCGCCCGGCTGATGGCCGAGCGCTCAGTCAAACGACTGCCGGTGATCGACTACTCGGGCCGCCTCATCGGCATCGTCAGCCGATCCGACCTGCTGAAGGTCTTCCTGCGCCCGGATGAGACCATCCGAAGGGAGATCGTCGATGACGTGATAGTCCGCGTCCTGTGGGAGACCCCGGCCAGCGTATCGGTCGAGGTCAATGAAGGCAGGGTGATCTTGACCGGGCAGATCGAACTCAAGAGCATGATCTCCTTCACCGGACGCCTCATCGCGGCGGTCGACGGCGTCGTGGACGTCGACAACCGGCTCACCTACGCGCGAGACGATTCCGTCCCCACGCATGATCCACTGTCGGATCGCCCGGTGTGGCCACACCGTTGATCGAGGGCGAGGGTTATGACCGCCGTGCGCGGCGGCGCGCGATGGCGCGCACAACGAGAAGGGCGACGATGGCGACCACCTGACCACCCAGGATGATCTTGTTGTAGTCGATCGCCGGGTGCCAGCGGACGTCGCCGTCCCTGATGACGAACACGCCGGCCGGTGTCGCTCCCACGCCGAAGCCGCCGCCCGAGCCCTCGCCGGGCCGCTCGCCGTCTTGGCGGCCGCTGCCGCCACCGCCACCTCCGCCGATGCGGGCCGCGGGAATGACGGTCACGCCGTCAGCGGTGATCGGCTCCCCGAAGACACGCCGGACTGTGGCGGAATCCCGTGCTTTGTCGATCATTTCCATGATGTCCATGTCTGTCCTTCTACTCTGGAGCACCGGTCGCCTGCGCGGCGATCAGCGGCCCCAGTGAGTCCACCAGAACCGGGTTCGGATGCTTGTCCACGCCAGGAACGCTAGGCGTCCCACGACGTCTGGATCAGAGCCGAAAGTCCCGTGCCTCGCGGGCTTCGGGCTCTGATCAGCACGTCGTCCTTGAGGGAGCGTTGAGTCGACGGACGTCCATTCGATGGAGGCGAGCGCGATGACCATCGTGGTCGGCTACGACGGAACCGACTATTCCATGCAGGCCCTGGACTGGGCGATGGATGAGGCCGAATACCGGCAGGCGCCCCTCCTGGTCGCGCACGCCTGGCACTGGCCGTACGAGCCGGGCGACGACCTCGGCCGCGACTCGCTGCGGCGCGCGGCCGAGCATGCCGACGATCACGTGCTGGAGTTCGCCTGCCGGGAGGCCTCGATGCGCAGCCTGCGCCTGGTGGTGGCGCAGGCCTGGCAGTATCCGGTCGGCGCCTCGTCGCTGATCCAGCCTGGCCCGTTAGGCGAGGAGGTCCTCGGACCGGTCACCGAAAAGTGGCGGACCAAGTATCCCGAGGTCGAGATCACGCACCTGCTGGAGGAAGGGCCGGTTCCCGATGTCCTGACCCGGCTGTCGGCCACGGCGACGCTGCTCGTCGTCGGCGCCGCGAGATCGCCTGGTCCGCTGGGCCGCATCGGGTCGGTGACCCGCCCGGTCCTGCACCGTGCCACCTGCCCCATCGCGGTCGTCAGAGGGACGCGATGACCACGGCGCAAGCGCCCGGGGGCTTGCGGTGAGAGCCTTGGGTTGCTACCGACGATCGTGGCCGGCCAGGTTTCTGCACCTTTAGGCGAGTGGAACCTGACGTGAAACTTTCCTGCGGTGTACGGCTATCGCCGCCCCGAGGGCGAGGGCGGCATACCCGCAGGTCACGGTCAAACCTGCCCATGGCGGGAGCGGGTAGTAGCCCCCGAGCAGTGACAGGTCCACGTCCACATGCGCGAACGTGGGGACGCTCTGCGTGATCGCGAACCCGGCGGCAGGGGTGATCATCAGCAGCCATGGCGCCAGGCCCGCGGTCGCCAGCAGGTAGGGCACGACGACCAGCGCGATGGCCAGCCCGATGGCGACGATGCCCCGCTTGACCAGCGCGGCGAGGCCCAGAGCCAGGACGGCGGCGGCCGCGGTCAGCGCCGCGTAGCCGACGATCACCCGCAGCTCGGTACCCAAAGTGATCGGCTGAATCGGGTTCTGATTGGCACGCAACATCGCCAGGCCGACAGGGACCACGACCCCCGAGGTCACCAGCCCCGCCACGAACGCGACCGCGCCGACCACCACGGCCTTGGCCGCCAGCAGCCGCGCTGGATGCGGCTCGGCCGGCAGGCCGGTCCCGATCAGCCCCCGCCGGTGTTCCGCCGTGAAGAACGTGACCGCCACCACGAGCACCAGGATCAGCCCCACAGCCCCGCCGATTAGCATGAGGTCAGCGCGCAGACCGCCCTCCACCGTGGCGGGCCCGATGTCCCCACCCCCGGTCACGAGGAGCTTGTCGCCGGACTCGACGACCCCGCCCGGGTGATGCAGGGTCTTGCCGTCGGGCCCCAAGGAGACGCCGACGTCGTCACGCCGCCACGAACCGTTCGCGCCCTGCAGCGTGATCTGGTCGAAGGTGGCGGTGGCCTGGGCGAAGGCTTTCGCCATCTCCCACAAGACGCCTGGCGAGGTGGCGAACAGCCCGATCTCGACCGTCTCCGGCAGCCCGGTCAGCCTGACCGTGCTGACCTCGGTCCACGTCTTGCCGTCGCCTGACTCGTAGCCGGTGAGAATGTCGCCCGACCTGGTCAGCCGCAGCCACAGGGGCCCCTGCACAGGACCGCCGGCCACGTCGTGGGTGAAGTTGTGCTGCATCCTCACGCCGTGGCTGCCGGTGATCATGACGGCGGCGTACGGTGTGCCCTGCGTGAGGCTCTGCCTGACCAGGAGCCCGGCCTTCGCCCAGGGCACCACGCCTTTCTTGACGTTGCGCACCCCGGGTACGGCGTCCGGCAGTCGCATCTGCCCGGTCATGTCCGACACGCGGGCGGTGATGCTGCCGTTCCCCTTGAGCGGCTGGTGCACGAAGTAGTACTTGTCCTTCACCGCCGTGCCATCGGGACCCACCAAGGGCGCGGGGCAGGGGCCCTCGCCTTTCCAGGTCACGCAAGTGCTGCGGGCGCCCCCGGCGATCAGCAGTCCGAGCGACACGGTGACCAGCACGGAGGCCGCCATGGACAGCACCCAGCCCCGCGCGGAGCGGAACTTGGTCCACTCCGCGCGCAGCAACTGAGGGAAGCGGTCCTGCCCGGCCCGCCGGCTGGATCGGTGCGGCGTGAATGAACTCATGCCGACGGTTGTACGCGGCACCCGGTTCCAGCCGGGTCGCAGCCGCTGCGACCCGGCTGGAACCGGGGATCTGGCATCGTTGCAGGCATGGCACCTCGACCCGGCGGCCCCGCCCGCACGACGACCGGCGGTCAGTGGCGGTGAGGGTCCTCGTCGTCGAGGACTTCGAGGTCCTCGCCCGCTCCATCGGAACCGGGCTGCGCCGCGAGGGCATGGCCGTCGACGTCGTCCTGGACGGAACCGCCGCCCTCGACCGCCTGGCCGCCACCCGCTACGACGTGGTGATCCTCGACCGCGACCTGCCCGGCGTCCACGGGGACGAGATCTGCCGGCGACTGGCCCACGGCCGCTGTGAGACCCGCGTACTGATGCTCACCGCCTCCGGCACGATCGAGGACCGCGTCGACGGGCTCAGCCTCGGCGCCGACGACTACCTGCCCAAGCCGTTCGCGTTCGCCGAACTGGTCGCCCGCGTCCGTGCCCTGGCCCGCCGCGCCACCCCGCCGCTACCGCCCACCCTGATATGCGGGGACATCACCCTCGACCCGGCCCGCCGTATCGCGTTCCGGGCCGACCGGCGCCTTGAGCTGAGCCCCAGGGAGTTCGCCCTGCTCGAATGCCTGCTCGCCGTACCCGGCCTGGTCATCTCCGCCGAAGAACTGCTCGAACGGGTCTGGGACGAGGCCGCCGACCCCTTCAGCAGCGCCGTCAAGCACACCATGCACCGGTTGCGGGCCAAGCTCGGCGACCCGCCCGTGATCGAGACCATCCGCGAAGGCGGCTACCGCATCGGACCGTCATGACCTCCCGAAAGCTCGCCAGAAGGTCTTTGCAGACGCGGCTCGCGCTCGCCTACGCGGCGGGCATCTACGCCGCCGGGGGCTTCGTGGTCGTATTCGTCGCCGTCCCGCTCGCCAGCATCCAGGCGGCCACCCCCACAGGCCACCCCTCATCGAGCGCGATCACCGAAACCGGGCCCGGGATCAGCCTGCCCCAACTCCTCGCCGGATCCGCCGTCGCCCTGGTCCTTCTGATTCCCGTCGCCCTGGCTCTGGGCTGGTCCGTCGCCGGCCGGTTCCTGCGCCCGCTGCGCGCCATCACCGCCACCGCCCACATCATCTCCGCCGGCGACCTCCACCGGCGCCTTGATCTCGGCGAGCCCACGGACGAGCTGACCGAGCTCGGCCACACGCTCGACGACCTGTTCGCCCGCCTGCAGGCGTCCTTCGACGCTCAACGCCACTTCGTCGCCAACGCCTCCCACGAGCTGCGCACCCCTCTCGCCGGCCTGCGCACCCTTCTTGAAGTCGCTCTCGCCGACCCCGATGCCGACACCGACACCCTGCGCTCGGCCTGCCAGGACGCCCTCGCTCTTGGCGAACACCAGGAGCGGCTCGTCCAAGCGCTGCTCGCCCTGGCCACCAGCGAGCGCGGCGTCACCCGCTGGGACACCCTCGACCTCGCCCACGTCGTCGAAGGAGTGCTCGCATCCCGCCGCGACCAAGCAACGCAGACAGGCATCGACCTCGCTGAACACCTGACGCCCGCAGTGACGGCCGGAGACCCGAGACTGATCGAAAGCCTCGTCGCCAACCTCATCGACAACGCCATCCGCCACAACCACGCAGGCGGGCACGTAAAGGTCACCACACAGACCTCCGGCACGCAGGTGGCCCTTACGGTCACCAACAGCGGGCCAGCCATCCCCGATGACCAGATCCAGCGTCTCTTTCAAGCCTTCCAGAAACTGGCGCCTGATCGTCACGGCCGCCGCGACGGCTACGGCCTCGGCCTCGCCATCGTCAATGCCGTCACGCAAGCTCACCACGCCACCCTCACCACCAGCGCACGCCCAGAAGGCGGCTTGTCCATCACCGTGCAGTTCGCGCACGGAAAACCTTCCCTAATGCCAGGTGCCGGCGTACAGAGGTCCTGGACAGACGGGACTTTCGACCGGTGTCGCGGCCGTTTCGGTGGAGTGTGATGAGTGAAGGCGCGTGGTGATGCGGGAGGTAGAACTCATGGCTGTACGTGCGAATGGCGGCGGTCGGTGTATTGGTGGCCGGGCGGGGTCACGAAAGCGGTGGGCGGATCTGACGGAGCGGCAGCGCGCGGCCATCCTGGTGCTCGCCTCGGTCGAGCTCTCCCTGACCGCGACCGCCGCCGTCGACCTGTTCTACCGGCCACAGGGCCGGTTGCGCGGCCGCAAGGCGCTGTGGTGGCCGGTTCTGGTCATCCAGCCCTTCGGCCCGATCGCCTACCTGATCATGGCCAGGAGGCGAAGCGGAGGACCGGCCGGGTGATCATCATCTCCGGAACCGGTACTCGCCGGTGGTCCAAAGGTCCCTTGGGAAAGTGACGTTCGCCCGCAGTTCGCGGTCGTGCCGGCAGGGTCCCATAGAAGGGGAACCCGAGCCTGCAGAGGAGATCATCATGGCTGGACTGGTCGTTGTCGGTCTGGACGGATCGGCGTCCGCTGCCCTGGCCGCCGACTACGCGGTGGACGACGCGGTGCGCAGGGGGGCGACTTTGAAGATCGTCCATGTACGCGATCCCTGGTCGGGCGATCTGGCGTTGCGAGGCCTGGACAACTTGACCGCGGCCGCCACCCGGCACGGGGAGGACATCCTGGCCGCCGCCAAGGAGCGGGCCCGCGAGCGAGTCCCGGACCTCGACGTGGTCACCAGGATGGTCACCGGCTCGATCGTGGAGCAGCTGAAATCCGAATCCGCTGAGGCTGACTGCCTCGTGGTGGGGAGCCGCGGCATGGGCGGCTTCGCCGGTCTGCTGCTCGGATCGGTGGGGCTGGGCGTGGCAGGCCACGTGCCCGGACCCATCGTGGTCGTCAGGCAGATGGCCCCGGTCTCGTACGGGGAGATCGTCGTGGGGTACGACGGGTCGGACCACTCCGAGGCGGCGCTGGAGTACGCCTTCGGCGAGGCGAGAAGGCGCGGAGCCGGTCTGAAGGTGATCTACACCTGGCAGGAGCTCATCTTTTCCCCTTATGCGATCGGTTACAGCCAGCTCCTGCAAGGCGTCTTCAACGATCGGGTGGCTGACGTCCACGACCGCCTGACCTCGTGGCGGGAGCGGAATCCGGACGTCAAGGTCGAGGAGTCGTTCCTCACCGGCCATCCGATCCCCACGCTGAACGAGGCGTCGCGTCTGGCCGACCTCGTGGTGGTCGGCTCGCGCGGGATGGGCGCCTTCGGCTCGGCGGTGCTCGGCTCGGTGAGCCACGGGGTCCTCCACGGCGCGTCGTGTCCCGTCGCCGTTGTCCGCCCGTACCAGGAGGAGCGATGACCACGCGCCCCCTCACCGCGGCCGACATCATGACCCGCGTCGTGGTGACGATCACGCCGCAGGAATCACCGCTGATGGCGTGGGAGGTGATGCGGCGTGCGAAGATCCACCATATTCCGGTCGTCGACGAGGGCCGCCGCCTGCATGGCATCCTCGGCCTGCACGAACTGGCGATGGGCTGGTCGGGCGCCATGAATGACCTGGCACAACGGGAAGCCCGCGATTTCCTGAACGACCGCAGGCTGCCCCGGATCCAGAAGGATCAATCGATCGCGTACGTCGCCGCCTTGATGCTCGACTCGGGCAGGGACGCGCTCCCCGTGGTCGACGAGCAGGGCTGGATTACCGGCATCATCACGACAATCGACATTCTCAAAGCAGTCGCCGGTCGGCTGGAAACGACCACCGGGACGGGACAGGTCAATTCCGCGATGTTCCGTATCGAAATGGTGAGCCCGGAATCGAATGATGAATCGGGCCGCCGTTAAAGGCGGTACTTCTGGACGAGCGCGTGGCCACAAGGTGCCGATGAGGCGAATCGCTCGCCGGCGCGATGGACAGCACGTGAGACGAAGGCCGAAAGTCCCCGCAAGGCGTGCCGGGCGGCACTCGTCCGGCACGCCGCCGGCCCCGATCGTGTGAAGGGACGAAGGTATCTCGGAGGTGTGTCATGACAGCCCGGACCGGCTGGCTCATGAGGCGCGTGCGCCTCTACCGCCCCGACAGGAATCCACTGCGACGCCCATCGGATCGGTGGGAGGCGCTGGTCGTGGCCCTCGCGATCGGCCTGGTGCTGTTGTCGATCTGGCCGGTCACCGTGGTGAGCGCCGCGGTCTACCAGCGCGGCCTGCGCGCTGAGCTGTCCGGATCCGGGGTCCGTGAATCCGTGACCGTGACTCTGGCGCGTACGCCGACGGGTGCTCTGCAGTGGCAGCGGGACGACGGTGCCCAGGTCACCGGCCTGGTCGCGCCCCGCGTCCAGGTGGTCGGCATGACGTACCAGGTGTGGGTGGATGCGGGCAACAGGGTGACTGCCCGGCCGCGCGACCACGCCGACACCATCATGTCGACCTCGGTCGCCGCCTTCGGACTGGAGCTCGGCGTGCTCCTTTTCGTGTGGCTCGGATACACGCTGGCCCGGTTCCTCCTTGACCGCGGCCGGTACGCCCAGTGGAGCGCGGCCTGGGTCGTGGCCGGCGAGCGCTGGCGCCGACCCCGCCAAACCTGAATCCGGTGATCACGATGCGAACCTACGCGGACGAACTCGGCGGCTACCTGGCCCGGATCGGCGCGATCGCGCTGCTGACCGCCGAGCAGGTAACCGTGACCGGGAGTCAGACTCGAGTGCGTCGTGAGGCGAGTTCGAACAGCCAGGTCGCCCGGGCCGCCTTCAGGCCGTACTCAGCGAGCAGGCACAGTGCCACGAGCAGTGCTGTCACGATGACCGGGTAGGCGACGGCGAGTACGGTCTGTACGGCCGGGCTCGCGTTCGACAGCTTTCCGATCAGGGTCACGTGCAGCAGGGCCAGGATCGGCATGTGGATGACGTAGATCGGGAGCGTGCGGCGGCCGAGCCAGGACAGGGCCGCGCCGATGTGGGTCCAGCGGGCCACCAGGGGGGCGGCGCTGAGGCCGAACACGGTGGCGATCAGGGAGACTGCCGTCCAGATCGTGGGGGTTTGCTGGGTGGCGGTGGCGGCCATGGCCAGCAGGGCGATCGCGTATACCGCGCCTATCGCGCCGGTTCGGCGCCAGGTGGTGTGCTGGGTCAGGCGTTCGATGTGCGGGCGCAGGTGCAGGCCGAGCAGGAAGAACACGAAGTTCTGGAGCAGGGAGCCGCGGTTGCCGGGGGTGGCGATCAGGTCGGCGGCGGCCACGACCGCCAGGAGGGCGGCGGCGCCGAGCAGGATGGGCACCGGCACCCGCTTGAGCGCCTTGGCGGCCACGAAGTAGAGGGCCAGCGCGTACAGGTACCACAGGTTGGGCGGGGTGATCGTGAGCTGTTCGGCGAATTGGCCGAGGCTGCGGGCGCTGAGGGTGTCGAAGCTGGGGGTGAACCACAGGATCGCGGTGTGGATGAGCATCCAGACCAGGTAGAGGTAGAGGAATTTGGCGACGCGGGAGCGCACGACCACCCGCCAGGGGCGGTGGAAGGCGCTGACCGCGAACATGCCGGAGATGGTGAAGAACAGCGGCATCCGCAGGGTCATCAGCTGGTCGCCGAAGAATCCCCACATGGCCGGGATCGCCCCGCCGATCTTCCAGTCCACCTGCAGGTAGTGCTTGTTGACCGTGTGCCAGAGCACGACCAGCAGGATGCAGACGCCCTTGGCGACATCCGCCCACACCGCCCGGGTCTTCGTGCTTTCGACTGTGGTCGCCGTTGCCATCTCCATCACGCCTTCCCGGTGAGTAGGGCAAATCTGTTCCGGTACGGCGACGATGAGGATGGCGGAATCCGCAATGCGGATAAGTACGCACACGCCTCAATTCACAAGGGTGGTCTTTCGCCGAATCCGAGGTTCTGAAAAGCCTTCGATCTGGGCATATTTAGAAATAGCTCCATCCGCCTTCAGTGAACTTTCAATCCCCTTGAAGCGAGTGATCGCCGATCATGATGTGCTGGACCGCGGATTTGGAGAATGCCGGAAGTGAACAAGATCGAGCAGATCCACCAGGCGGCGATCAGGAGCCTTGATCCGGCCTGGCGACTGGTCAGATGGTTATCACCCGTGAGGTGATGTCACGTTCCGCGTTGGATATCTAGAGTCCGACATATGACGGATGGTCCGCGAATGACCCTGCAGACGATGCTCGTGCTGGAAGAGATGCTGTCCGACCCGGCCAAGCGCCGCTACGGGCTGGAACTGTGCGAGAAGACGCGCCAGCCCAGCGGCACCATCTACCCGATCCTGGCCCGGCTGGAGCGTGAATTCGGTTGGATCGAACGCCGCAAGGAGTCCCCGGCCGAGCACCTGGCCCAGGGGCGCCGCGCCCGGTATTACTACACGCTGACCGAAGAGGGCGCGCTTCGGGCTCGCGCCGCCATCGAGCGAGCCGAGCGGTCCCGCGGACCGGCCGTGAACCTCCGGCCGGCGACGTCATGACCGGCCTGGTGGAGCCGCTGCTGGCCCGGCTGCCCGCCGAATTCACGGCTGCGGAGCGTGACAGGATCCAGCGCGCCTACGAGTTCGCCGCCCGTCGCCATGCGGGCCAGGTGCGCAAGAGCGGCGACCCGTACATCACGCACCCCGTCGCCGTGGCGGAGATCGCGATCGACGCCGGCCTGGACTGTGCCACCGTCTGCGCTGCCCTGCTCCACGATGTCATCGAGGACACCGGATGCGACGCCGCACAGCTCCGCGCGGAGTTCGGCGACGAGATCGCCACGCTGGTCCAGAGCATGACCGAGCTCGACCAAAGGCACGATCAGGCGGCCATCGACGCCGCGGACGACCGCACCCTCGCCCTGAAGGTGCTCGACCGGCTCCACAACATGCGCACCATCCAGCACCTCGACCAGGAGAAACAACGGCTGAAGAGTCGGCAGACGCTGGACATCGTGGCACCGCTGGCCGGGCGCCTCGGCCTGCGGGCCATCGCCGACGAACTCGAATCGATCGCACGCGACCGCCTGACCCACCTCCCCGGGGACACCGGCGCGACGTACCAGATGCTCGCCCTCGGCGCGCTGCTCCTCCCAGCGGCGGTCAGAGCGAGCTATCTGGACGAATGGCTCGGCGAGCTCGACGTGCTGCGGGACCGCCGGACCCGCACCCGCTTCGCGCTCAGGCTGGCCCTCAGCATGCCCGCTCTGGCTCTCACCCTGCGCCGCCCGACACGGCACACCCTGACCGTTCTCCGCTGGATCTTGCGGACAGACCTGCGCACCTGGACCCCGCTGACCGTGCTGCTCGGCTGGATGATCGTGGAGACCGCACGCAACAGCCTCGGCGACGCCGCGGTCATCCTGATCACCGTGCCTCCCGTCCTCCACGCCGGCGTCACCTGCCTGCGCAAGAAACTCGGTCTCGACCAACCAGACGAGCCCATCTGATTGCCTCAGATTCTCACCGCACCCGGCTTGCGGTCCTCGATCACGAACGACGCGAAGGTCGTCGCGGCCGCGTCCGCCCGGCTGACCGTCGGCACCATCCGCAGGTCGGTCCGCCATTCGTCCGCATTGAGCCGGCAGGTGACGTAGCCGCGGCGATCGCCGTCAAAGAACGTGATGTGCGGGTTCCACTGGATCATCGGCCCGTAGTACGGCCCGTACACCTCACCGTCGCCGTTGGTGCTGATGGAGGTGCCGACGAACTCCGTCGCCACGACCGGCGAGTCGGGATTGTCGAAGTCGCTCGTGATGTCGTTGACGAAGGTGGAGTGCCAGTCGCCGGCGACGAGCACGGGGTTGCGCACCTTGGCCGCGGTGAAGGTGTCGGTGATGGCCCTGCGGGAGGCCGGGAAGCCATCCCACGCGTCGTGCCAGATGATGTCGCCGGTCGGGCCGTCGTGGTCCAGGCGCGCCATCATCACGCTCGTCGCGATGACGTTCCAGCGGGCCTTGCTGTCGCGCAGCCCGTCGAGCAGCCACTTCTCCTGGGTGGCGCCGAGCATGGTCCCCTTCGCCGGGTCGTTGCCGGCGTCGCACGCCGGCGCCTCACCCCAGCCGCACGGCGGCGCCGTACGATACTGCCGCGTGTCGAGCACGTCGAGCTGGGCCAGGCGGCCCCAGCCGCGCCGGCGATAGAGCAGCAGCGATCCGTCCCGGCGCGGTAGCGACCGGCGGCCCACGGGCTGGTGCTCGTACCAGGCCTTGTACGCCGCCACGCGGGACGCGCTGATCGTGCCGTCGTAGTTCCCGGCGTAGTCGTTCTGGACCTCGTGATCGTCCCAGGTGACCAGCCACGGGAAGCGGGCGTGGGCGCGCTGCAGGTCCGGGTCGGACTTGTAGAGCGCGTACTGCATCCGCCAGCGGTCGAGGTCGGTGGGTCCCTCGCGCAGCACGTCCGGCGTCGGGGTCTGGCGCGCGCCGCCGTCGGCCGGGATGCCGTACTCGTACACGTAGTCGCCCAGGTGGATCACGAGATCGAGATCCTCCTCGGCCATGCTGCGGTAGGCCGAGTAGAAGCCGTGCGTCCAGTCCTGGCAGGAGGCGAACGCGAAGCTCAGCGCGCCCAGCGCGCCGTGCTCGCGCGGCGCGGTACGGGTGCGGCCCGCCTCGGAGACGTCGCCGCGGTAACGGAAGCGGTAGTAGTACTCCCGATCCGGCTCGAGCCCTTCGACCTCGACGTGCACCGAGTGCGCCAGCTCGGGCAGGGCCGACACCGTGCCCCGCTTGACGACCTTCCGCATACCCGCGTCGAGCGCGATCTGCCAGTCGACCGGCACCGGCCGGCTCGGCATGCCACCGTCGGGACTGAACAGCTCGGGGACGAGCCGGGTCCACAGCACCACGCCGTACGGCGTCGGATCGCCCGAGGCGACGCCGAGCTTGAACGGGTATTCGCCACCGCGGACGCGCGGGGCGGCGAGCGCACTGCCCTCCAGCGGCACCTGGCTGAAAGCCGCCAGTCCGGCGACGGCCCCGATTCCGCCGAGGAAACGGCGACGGTCCGGCCGGGACTGCGCAGCGGAGTTCGCGATCACGACCAAATGACATCGCCCCCCGCCGACCGCCCAGCATCTCCGGCATGACACAGAAACAGCGCCTCGCCGAAAGCCCGGTGAACACGGCACGGGCGTTCCGGACGGGACATCGGTGGCTTCGAGGGGGATTGCGCGAAGCCCGGTGTCAGGCTTGCGTTGTGAACGAATTTCGAGTGCCCGGGTTTGGCGAGGAGGCACGTGAGCGGCTGCTTGAGGACGTCCGCGAACGCGTGCGCCGTTACGCGTCCGGGGACGACCAGGCGGTTCTGTCGCCCGACGCGCTCAAGGTGACCGGTGAGCTGCTCGTCCACGTGCCGGGCGCCGCGCAGGATCTGGCGGTCGCCCGGGTGACCGGCCTGCTCATGTGGTGCCGCAGCGGTCACCGCGACGATGAGGACGACGATCGGGACCTCATCCCCGCCCTCGCGCTGCTGGCCCCGGTGTGGACGGCCGACCAGAGCCGGGTGCCGCCCGAACTCGCCGAGTTCTTCGCGACCGTGGGGCCGGGCGTGGTCAGGCCGTACGACATCTGGCACGGCCTCGCGCACACCCTGGCCGACCACACGGTCCAGACGGGCGACGCCGACGCCGCCGATCTGGTCGTTCGTCTCTTTCGCCGGGTCGTCGGCGCGATAGGGCTCGACGACGAGGAGTACGCCCCATGCCTGACCAACCTTTCCATCGCCCTTCAGCAGCGGTACGAATGCCGGGGTGACGCGGCCGACCTCGACCAGGCGATCGAGGCGGCCCGGCAGGCGGCCGCGGCCTTCCCCGGCGGAGACCCCGGCCGGCTCGTCGCCGTGGCATGCCTGGCGGTCGCGTACCGGCGGCGCTTCGACTGCGCGGGGCAAGGGGACGACCTCGACACGGCCGTGTCGCTGAGCGGGGAAGCCGTTGCGGCCACGCCGGTGGGCGATCCGGTCCGCGCCGACCGGTTGTCCAACCTGTCGGTGGCCCTGCGGTTCCGCGCCGAATGGACGGGCAGCGTCGAGGACGCGCGGCAGGCCGTCGACACGGCCCGGGAGGCGGTCGAGATGACGCCGGCCGGGCACCGGCAGCGTACGGCCCGGGCGTGCAACCTGGCCACCGCGCTGTACAGCCTCTATGAGGGGACCGGCGGATACGCCGAGCTGGAAGAGTCGGTCGCCGTCGCACGGCAGGCCGTGGCGGAGCCGGGCGCGACGGATCTGGTCCGCGCCGCCGCATATTTGAACCTTTGCGACAACCTCCGCGCGCGTTTCCGTTACACCAACGAATCGGCCGACCTGAACGAGGCCGTGGAGTCCGGCGAGGCGGCGCTGCGGCTCCTGCCGTCCGGGCGCCCCGAACGCCTCATGGCGCTGACCAACCTTGGCCTGGCGGCGCACTCCCGATATCAGCGCCTGGGCGTCGCCGGTGACCTCGATCGGGCGATCGCCGCGATGCGCGAGGCCGTGACCGGCTCGGGGAAACACGATCCGGATCTGCCGGGCCGGCTGTCCAACCTGTGCAACATCCTGCTGAGCCAGGCCGCCGGCACATCCGGGGGACAGGCGCACCTGGACGAGGCCATCGCGGCCGGGCGCCGATCCGTGGCGGTCGCGGCGGGCCACCCGCGCCGTGCGATGTACCTGTCCAACACGGCCGATGCCCTGCTGACCCGCTACGAGGCCACCCATGACGTCGCCGACCTGGACGCGGCCGTCGGCACGGGCGAGCAGGCGGTCCGGGCCTGTCCGTCGGCGAGCCCCTTCCTGTCCACCTGCCTCGCCAACCTGGCGGTCGCCATCCGTACCCGCTATGAGCTCACGGGCGACACCGGCGACCTGGCCCAGGCGGTGACGGCCGCACGCGGCGCGGCCCACGTGCCCGCGGGGCCCGCGGCCGTCCGGATTCGAGCCGCCGCACGGTGGGGAAACTGGTCGGCGAACGCCCAGGACTGGGCCGAGGGCGTGGCTGGGCTGGCCGAGGCGGTACGGCTGCTGCGCACCGTCGCGCCTCGTGACCTCCCCACGACCGATCAGGAATTCGAACTGGCCCGCCTCGGCGGCCTCGGCACGGACGCCGCCGCCTGCGCCCTGAACAACGGTGATCCGCTCGCCGCCGTCCAGCTGCTCGAACGTGGCCGCGGCCTCGTGCTCAGCCACGCGCTCGCCGGTGAGAATTCCGCGCAGCCACCGGAACAGTGGCCGGACGAGGTGGCGATCCGGGCGCTGGCCGCGCCGGGACCGATCGTCATGCTCAATGTGAGCCGCCTGCGGTCGGACGCGCTCCTGCTCACGCGCGACGGCTTGGACGAGCTCCGGCTGCCCGGGCTGACCCCGGACGCCGTACGCCACCAAGTGGGCCGGTTCCTCGTCGCACTGGAGACGCACCGGTCGCCGGAGTCCACCGAGGAAGAGGCGGTCGGGGCGGAAGCGGACCTGTCCGAGATTCTGGCGTGGCTCTGGGACACCATCGCGCATCCCGTTCTTGACCGCCTGGCGCGAATGGGCAGCCTGGCGCGAACGGACACGTGGGCGCCGCGGATGTGGTGGTGTCCCACCGGACTGCTGTCCCTGCTGCCTCTCCACGCCGCGGGACGGCACGACCCGGCGTCGCGGGAGAACGCCATGAACCTGCTGGATCGGATCGTCTGCTCTTCCGTGCCCACGCTCGCGGCGCTGGCCCATGCCCGGAGGCCACCGGAGCCGGCTCGTGATGTCGCGGAGATCATGGTTGTGGCGATTCCGGACATGATCGGAGCGCCGCGGCTCCCCGCTGCGGCCAAGGAGGCACGGCTTCTGGCCGACCTGTTCCCTGGCAAGGTCACCGCCCTTGTCGGTGCGGGTGCCACGCGCGCCGCGGTGCGGACGGCCATGCCTCAGCACCGCCGTGCGCACTTCGCCTGCCACACCAGAATCGATCTGGTGAATCCGTCCAAGAGCAGCCTGTTACTTACCGGCGAAGAAGGCGGCTCCTTGGCCGCGGTGGACCTCGCGCGGCTGAGCCTGCCGGGCGCCGAGCTGGCGTTCCTGGCCGCCTGCGAGGCCGCGCGCACCGGTCCAGCCCTGTCGGACGAGGCCATGCACCTGGCGTCGGCCCTGCTCGTGGCCGGCTTCCGGCAGGTGATCGCCACCCTGTGGCCGGTCATCGACCGTCCGGCTCTGCACATGAGCAAGGCGGTGTACGGACGACTGGCGGACAGTGACGATCTCAGCCGGCTGCCGTGGACGGTGCACGACGCGAACCGGCGGTTGCGCGACCGCTACTCCCGGCATCCTTATGCTTGGGCAGTGTATGTGCACATGGGCGCGTAGAGATCATGACGGACTCCACGGCGTACAACGATGCCGTTGACCTGCTGGAACACGCCTGGCGAACGGGCGACGACGGACTGCTCGACCAGGCTGTCCACCTGCTGCGCCGGCTGGCGGCGGAACCGTCCGCCGACGCCGCCGTGCTCTCCACGCTCGGGGTCGCGCTGCACCAGCGGTACGAGCGGTCGGGTGACCGTCACGACCTCGACGACGCGGTCGCGGCGCACCGCGGCGCCGTCGCCCGTTGCGCCGACGACCACCCCGATCAGGTCGCCGTCCTGGTGAACCTGGCGAACATGCTGCGCATCCGCTTCGACACCACCGGCCAGGACGCGGACCTGGAGGAGGCCGTCCAGCTCAACCGGCGAGTCGCGGCGATCCCCGCACTCAGCCCGGACGTGCGCGTCGTCGTGCAGACGAACCTGGGACTGTGCCTGCGGATCAGATTCCAGGCGACGGGCGCCGAGGGGGACATGGACGCGGCGATCGCCGCGTGCCGGCAGGCGGTCGACGCCATGCCGGAGGGTTACCTCGAACGCGCCGGAGTCCTGGCCAACCTGGCCGGCGCCTACCAGGCACGCTATGAGCACACCGGCGTCCGGGCCGACCTCGACCAGTCGATCGCGCTCGGCCGCCTGGCCGCCTCCGCCGGGGGCGCCGCCGCGCATCGGCCGCGCATCCTGTCCAACCTGTGCGGCGCGCTCCAGACGCGCTACGAGCACACCGGGGACGGCGGCGATCTGGACGAAGCGCTTGACGCCGGCCGAGCCGCCGTCGTGGCCACCGCCGGGCACGACCCTGGCCTGCCAGGCAGATTGGCCAACCTCAGCGCCGCCTTCCTGACCCGGTTCGATCGGACGGCTGATCCCGGCGACATCGAGGAGGCCGTCGTCGCGGCCCGCGCCGCCGTCGACCGTACGCCGGAGGACGATCCCGGCCTCGGCGGCCGGCTGTCCAACCTGGGCGCCGCCCTGCGGATGAAGGCCGACCAGACCGGCGGGCACGCCGACCTGGACCAGGCGATCGAGGTGTGCCTGCTGGCGGTGCGCGTCACTCCGGAGGGGCATCCACGACGGGCCGCCTACCTGTGCAACCTGGGCAACGTGCTGCGTGACCGATTCCGCCTCGGCCAGGAGCGGGCCGCCGCCGACCAGGCCATCCAGGCGTACGAGCAGGCTGTCGATCAATGCCCGCCCGGCCATCCCGACCTGGGCGCCTACCTGTCCAACCTGGCGGGCACCCGCTTCGACCTCTTCGAGCGGACGCACGAGGAACAGCTGCGCGCCGAAGCCATCGCAGACTTCCGCCGGGCGACAGGGCTGGAAGGGGTACGCCCGCGGATCCGGGTGGCGACGGCCACCGCCTGGGGGCGGGTCGCGGCGGACGCCGGCCGGTGGATCGACGCTTTGGCGGGCCTGGAACAGGCGATCACCTTGCTCGGGCTGCTGGCGCCCCGCGAGCTCGGCCGCGAGGATCAGGAACGGGAGCTGGCCCGCCACATAATGATCGCCAGTGACGCCGCCGCCTGCGCGCTCCAGCTCGATGACCCCGGCAAGGCGCTCACGCTGCTGGAACAGGGCCGTGGGCTGCTGCTCGGCCAGGCCATCGACGCCCGCACCGAGCTGACGGACCTGCGGGAACACATGCCCGACCTGGCCGAACGATTCGACCGGATCTGCCGTCTGCTCGACGCCCCGACTCCGCTGGACGCCGCGCCGGCCGCGGTCAGCGCCCAGCGCCGCCGGCACGCCGCCGATTTCACCGACGTCGTCGACCGCATCCGCGCGGTGCCGCGCTTCGCGCGCTTCCTGCGGCCGCCCGCGCTCGCGGACCTGCTGCCGCTCGCAGAACACGGTCCGATCGTGGTGGTGAACGTCAGCGAGCTGCGCTCGGACGCGCTCATCCTGACCACCCAGGGCGTCCGGAACGTGCACCTTCCGCTGCTCCAGCCCGCGGCCCTGGTGGAACAGGTCGCCGTTGTGGCCCGCCTGGACGAGGGGGCCGGCGGAATCGCGGAAGTGGAGTTGTCGGGCGTACTGGACTGGCTATGGCGGGCGGTCGCGGCGCCCGTCCTCGCGGAACTCGACCTGCCGGCGCCGATCCGGCTCTACTGGGTGGCCACCGGGCTGCTGACCTTCCTCCCGCTGCACGCGGCGCAGCCCGCCGACGGAGACGTCGGCCTGCTCGACCTGGCCATATGTTCCTCGGTGCCGACCCTGAGGGCGTTGGCTCACGCGCGCTCCCGGTCCCCCGTGCCTACCACGAGCGTGCTCGCCATCGGCGCACCCCCCGCACCGGGGCAGCGACCGCTTCCGGCGGCGCGGCGCGAGCCCCACCTGGTCAGCGCGGCCCTCCCGGTTCCAGTGAAGATCATTGAGGGCCACGAGGCGACCAGATCGGCCGTGCTGACCGCGCTGGTCACGCATGGCTGGGCCCATATCGCCTGCCACGCCGTCACCGATGACTCGAGCCCTTCCCAGAGCGCGCTGGTGATCCCCGACGCGGACGGCCGGCTGCTCACCGTGGCCGACATCGCCCGGCAACGGCTGACCACGGCTGACCTGGCCTATCTGTCGGCGTGCGCGACAAACCGGACGGCGGTGGCCCTGGCCGACGAGGCGATCCACATCACCTCCGCGTTCCAGCTTGCGGGCTACCGGCACGTGATCGGGACGCTGTGGCCCATTCCCGATCGCCTGGCGAGCCGGGTCATGCGTGATTTCTATGCGGGCGTGACCCTGGGGGGACGCGTGGACGCCGACCGTGCCTCGACGGCCCTGCACGCCGCCCTCCTGGCACTCCGCTCACGTGCTCCGCATCATCCGTCAGCCTGGGCCGCCTACATTCACAGCGGGGCGTCAGGGTGACCCGACGAGGATGAACGGCGCCCAGAAGCCGGTTCCCTCGGCCGGGCCGCTTCCCGCCGGGGCCGACCCATCGCGCGTGCGCGTCAGCGAACCGCCCGCGGACGCCTTGCCGGCGGCGGCGGCCAGGCGCCGGTACCGGATGGCCAGGTCCGTGCTGGGCTGGTCTTTCGTCCAGCGTTGGGCGCGGGACAAGGCTTCCGCGGGAGTGTCGCCCTCGGCGAGCCGCCGGTAGAACCTTTCCATGATCACGCAAGTGATCCGGTCGTGGACCGGCCAGAGCGAGACCAGGGCACGGCGCGCTCCGGCGGCGATCAGGGCGCGCGTGAACCCCACCAGCTCACCGCCGAATGTCGGCTCTCCCTGGCCGGTGTCACAGGCGCTGAGCACGACCAGGTCGGCGCGGAGGGCGAGTCCCGCGAGGTCGGCCATGGTCAGCTCGTCAGCTCCGGCCAGCGCGATCGCCGATGCCGTCGGCGCCTGCGGGGAAATGAGGCCATGCGTGGCGAAGTGCAGGATCCGCGCTCCCATGGCCCGGTCGCGTACCGCCGTCTTGCGCGCGGCTCCGCCCTGCAGCGGCGTCACGCCCAGCAGGCCGCCGACGTGGTACGCCTCGACGCCCGCCCCGCGCAGCCGCGACAGCCCGCGCTCCGGATGAAACCTGGGGTCCCCGACCACGAGCGCCGCCCCTTCGGCGGCCGGCCGCCATGGGAATGAGAGCCTGTCCAGCAGTTCGGCGCCTGGCAGGTAGGAAATGGTGTGCTCGGCGATGAGGGGGGTGGCCGGGCGGAGGTCGAGCGCGCCGAACGGCACGAGAGCGAGTGCGCCTGACGGCGCGACGAGCACCCGCTCATGATCTTCGAGCATGGTGCGCACGGGGCCGAGAAGGAGCGCGGCCAGCTCATCCGCCGCTCCCTCGCCGTCCTCCGGGAGCGATCGTCCGGCGAAGCTCCGCGTGGTGCGACTCGCCATCCCGGCCAGTTCGTCGCCGTCCACCTCGAGCTCCCAGGCATGTACGCGATCCCGTGAGCGAGCCCACACCAGCGTACGATCCGCGCCCACGAGGTAGTCGAGCAACAGGGTGCCGCCGGGCAGTTCCAAAGGGGGCGGCTTCGCCGGGCTCACCGATGCGACCCGTCGAGTACGCAGCAGGATGCCGGGCATCGCGTCGAGCGCGGCCCGCTCGGCCTGCTCGAGGGCGGCCTGCGCGGCATCCAGCCGTTCCTGCGCCTCCCGTACGCCGTCCAAGTGTTCCTGGGGCGAGGCCGGGCGGAGCGCGGCGACCTGCTCGAAGGCGGCGGTCCACGCGACGTTGGCCTGCTGCCAGCGGAGCAGCACCGCCGCATGAGCGGGCGGCGCGTCCCTGATCGCGGCGGAGTCCGCCAAGGTGTCATGCAGCGGAAGGGCGCGCAGCCGCCCGCCGTATTCGTGGCCGGAGCCCGCTGCGCCTGCCGCCCTGGCGAGCCGGGCGGCGAGAAAGTACGTCTCTCCCATCTCGGCGTCGTCGCAGACGGAGGTGCGATAAGCGTCCCGCCGCAACGCGGCGAACCGCCGCTCGAACTCGTCGATGTCCCTCTCCAGCTCGGCGAGCACGCCGGAGGCCGCGGGCCCGGTCACGTCACCGCAGCCCAGGGCGATCCGCGCGGCCAGGACGTGGCGGCGCCGCGGCAGCGTGCCGGCGAATGAGGGGTCCTGACCCCGCTCGCGCAGGAGCGTGCGGGCCTCTTGATAGGCATGCGCCGCGACGAGCAGTTCGGCGTGCCTCGCGGGTGGCATGTCCGGCGCCTCCGCGGCCAGGGCGCGGACCTCGTCGCGGGCCTCGGCGAGCCGCCCCGCCCAGGACAGGGCGACGACGGCGTACGGCCTTCCCTCGGTGCCGATATCGCGCGCGAGCGCGAGCACCTCCTCGACGAGGCGGTCGGCCTCGGCCGGAGAGCCGGATCGCCGGAGCCGTTTCGCCTCGATCAGCGGCGCCATGCACCGGGTCAGGTGAACCTGGGAGATGAGGCTGCCCGCGAGGGAGGCGACCAACGGCACGGCGAAGTCCTGGTGGGGCACCGGTTCGCCGGCCGCGGTCACCCTGCCGAGCCCGAAGCGCTCCAGCTCCCGCATGGCGAGGTCCCCGTGGATGACCGGATTCCGTACCGGGGGCGGTGTGTCCCGGCCTTCCGGGCGATGCTCGACGAGCCGCCGCATCCGCTGCCCGGACTGGCGCAGGCCGTCCGCGTCCCGAAGGTCCATGAACTGCGCGGTCTGGAACACGGTCAGCTCGGCGATCTCGCTCCAGAGCGCGAAGTCCACGCCGGGCAGGGCGTCCCAGCCGCCGAGGCCGCGCAGCCGCCGGTCGAGGGCGCGTTCGAGCAGCACCACGGTCGGCTTGCGGCTGTTCAGGGAGGCGTACAGGTCGCTGAGATCGCCGAGCGCGGATCGCTCCTCCGCCGCGTCGCCGACCGCGACGGCGATGTCGGCCGCCAGGCTGAGGCAGGCACGAGCCCGTTCCACCTCGCCGCCGTGGCGCCACATCCTGCCCACCGCTCGGATCAGGCGGGAGAGACCCAACGTCAGGCTGGGGCTGCCGGCGGCTGCCGCCCAGCCGCCGAGGTCACCGGCGAGCTCCGCTCCGGCTGCAGTGAACAACCCGTCATCGATCTCGGCCAGCACCCGATGGGTTCCGGTGAGATAGGCGCCCGCGACATCACCCGCCGCGGCGTAGAGCCGCTCGGCGCCGTCGAGAAGCTCGCGAGCGGAGCCGGGCCGGCCGGCGCTTCGTTCCAGGAATGCCCGCCGCACCAGCACGGCCGCGCGACCGCGCGGCGCGTCCGCGCGGTGGAAGTCCTCCTCCGCGTCGCGATAGGCCGCGAGCGCGAGCTCCCGCGTCCTGGCCGAGGGCGGGGGAGACGGCGAACGGTTCAGGTCGCCCAAATCGAGACCGAGAATCTCCGGTGAGCTGCCGGGAGTGGCGTAGGCGTCCCCGATGAGCAGCCGGGCGCGCGCCGCCATGGAATGATCCGCGGCGCGCCGGCTCCGCTCCAGCACCGCTTCGGCCAGCCGTACGGAATCCTCGGGGAGCCCGCCCAGCCCGAGCAGCTCGGCCTGGAGACAGCTCAGCAGATCGACGTAGCGGTCGAGGCCATGGTCGCGGGCCAGCACCATGAAGTCGTTCACATAGTCGCCGTATCGGTGCGCGGCCGCACGTCCTTGCGACACACCCACCCGTGCGGCCCCCATCACCGTCGACCGCAGCATGCCCACTTCTGCCATGGGACACATGACCAGCCAGTCGCTCCGGTCCAGGCCGAGGGTGTCGAGATGTTTCCGGCCGAGGTAACGCACCGCCGTCAGGTCGTCGCCCGAGAGATTGCCCGGAAACCAGGCGCGGGCCAGGCGCGTGATCAGGACGCCCATGAGACTTCGGAGGCCCTCGGGGGCTCGCGGCGCCAGCTGGGCGGCACGCCCCGGCTCTCCGGCCGCGAGGCACGCGAAGACGCAGACCGTCACGTCGCCCGCGCGGTCCGCCGCGGCGAAGATCTTCCCCGGCTGGCCGGACAGATCCTCACGGGCTGCCCAGACGAGCACGTCCGCAGGAACCATAGGACACATGCAACAGGGCGCGCGGTCCGCTTGGAAGGGCATCAGGTCGTTGATTCAGGATGCTCGTGGGCCGCGCTCTCGTCTGCCGGGCAGCTCACGCGGCACTCCAATGCCACTGCCTTTTTGTCCAGTTTTCGTCCCAGTTTTCGTCCTGTCTGTTGCACCGGCGACAGGCGATGATTGGGTCCCGAAGGTGGGGGATCGGAGCCGTCCGGTTGAGGGCATCGGACGGCTCCCTGGTCTACCCGGTCCGGGTGTCGGCGGTGAGCGGCTCAGGACGTGAGAAGGTCCTCCAGGCTGTCACCGAATCAACGCCGAGGCCGCTCATCGGCTCCCTTTCCTGATGTCCCGTTTCATGGCGTCCCGGCCGCGGCGCCGCCGACGGCGGAGTCGCGCTTGGTTCCGGCTCCGCCGCTTTCGCCTGGCGCGACCGCGCCGGGAATTCCGTGCGCTGTGGTGGCATGCGTGTCATTCATTTTCCAGCCGCTTTCTGTCGAGAATGGGGAGTGCTAACGGAGACGGCGAAGGCGCGCCGCCGGTCGGAACGCCCGGCGAAAAAGGATCGGGCGAAATCCGAATGGCACCGGCCATTCGAAATCGCCCATCTTTCCTGACAGGATTCGGCATAGCCAAATATGGCCACCGCATCCTCCGGCCATGACCGAAAGTGATTTGGCCATATGCTGCCACGCGCTTTCGCGGTGTTGTGGACAGTTCCTGGACAGTTCCTGGACAGCTGGGCGGCGTTATCGGCTGAGGTCAGTGATGGTGACCATGAGCCTGGCCGAAGTCGGCGAGAAACTGCGGATTGTCCTCGAAAACGGTCCGGCAGGCGATGAAGTCCGTGGTGCTGTAGGCGAGGAAGAGAACGGTCCGAATACCGCCCCGGACCGTCAGAAGGTGATCCAGGGCCGCGCCGACCAGCGTCCGGAGCGTCCCGGTCGGCTCGGCGCCGCCCACTCCGGCGCCGAGGATGGGGAACAGGATGGTCGTGTGGGCCGGCTCGGCGGCGGCCAGTCTCTCCGCCGCATCGAGGGCCTTGGTCACGCAGTGTCCGATGTCGTGCACCTGCCGGTATCCCGCGCCCGGCTCTCCCTGGACCGTCGCCACGTGCACGATGGAGCGGACCCTGTTGCTGCCGAGAAGATTTCCCGAATCGGTGGCGATGGCCGTGCAGGGGGCGACCTGGCCGTGTCGTCCCACCTTCTGGACGAGCGCGTCGGCGATCCGATCCTCGACCACCTGGCCCGTCTCGTCGCGCCGGGCGCCGAGGTACCGGATGATGGCCGAAACGGAGTGCTCCTCGAATCTCGCCATTTCCATGCGGGTGTTCTCGGGGTTCACCCATATGTCCGCGCACTTGACGCGCCGGATGTCTCCGGTGATGAAGCCGATGCGGATGTCCGAGGTCTCGGCCAGCGCCTGCGGCCGGTAGAGGTATTCGGTCTGATGGGCCGGCAGCCCGGCCGGACCAGATGTCATGGACCCCGATGCCATGGACCCCGATGCCATGGACACGGCCCCGTCGGCCTCCCGGCTCTTCAGCTCGAGCAGGCGGGCGGCCTCGTCGAAACGGCGTCTGGCGGTGCGGGCGTCCCGGTCGAGCTGCATGGCGAGCCATTCCATGCGTTCGTCGAGAAAGCGGAACTGGGCTTGCGGATGTAACGAGAGACCGACGCGGAAGGCCAGCGCGAGGTCGGGCGGCAACGTGCCGGCCAGGGACTCCAGGTAGGTGATCAAGCGTTCGCTGACCTCCCTGGGCCCGTCGGAGTCGTCGATCCCCGCCCGGGCGCGCAACAGCGGGCCGATACGCGCGACCAGGTTGGCGGCCAGGACACCACGGCCGGGACGCAGCTGAATCAACTCCGTGAACAGGTCACTCATCGGCTCGACTTCTCTGAGGCATGGGTTCACCCCGCGGACGCGCGGGCCGTTCCCGTGTGCCCGCCGCGCGGCGCTACAGGCGGGCACACGGCCAGCAGTGCCCGCGTATAGGACGCCGCCGCCAGCGAGGCGTACTTCCGCCAGAGGCTGCCGGTGTGGTTGTCGCCGTAGTCGCTGATGCCGCGGATGACGAGCCACTCGAGGCCGTTGGCGAACCCGGAGTTCCCGATTCCTTTGCCCTCCATCTCGAGAGCGCGAAGGTTGTACCGGGCGGCGACGTCGGCGCGTACGCGGGCGTTTCGCAGGGAGCGGTCGGCGCTCCCGATGTGGCCGTAGTGCACCTTCGGCCATCCGGGCCGATGTCCGCTGAGCCCCATGTCCGGATGCGGCACGATATGCGCAGACTCGTCGGCGAGGAAGAGCTGATCGGTGGCCGCATCCGGCCGGGCGAATTCCGGCAGGTCGGTCTCCGCGGCCCGGGCGAGCAGCTCTTCCCAGGGGCGCCTGCCCTGCAATTCCTCGGCGGCGAGCCAGTTCGCGCGGTGCGCGAGAAGCCGGGACGGCCGTGGGAACGGCTGGCGGAGAACCGCGCCGCCGGGTCGGTCGATCACGTGGTCGTAGTCGACGATCCCCCAGGTGGAGACGACGATGTCGCCGAGCCGTACGTGCCTTTCCGGGTGCTCGGGGTCCGGCACCCCGGCCGCGATGCCCACCATGAGGATCAGCGCCACCGAGCCGAAGCTCCGGGCGAGGTTGGCACAGCCGTCGGCGGCGAGATCGTTGCCAACGTCGCCCAGCAGCGTCAGCACGACCCGATGGGGGGTGTCCGGTTCAGGCCCCGGCAGGGTGCCGAGGATGTAGTCGGCCCGGTCGTTGGCGATATTCACCCGGGTCCGGTCCTGGAGCATGACGTACATGGCCGCGAACTCCTCGGGCATCGCCGTGACGATGCCCAGAACCGGATCAGCGGCGGGCGTCTGGGCAGGGGTGTGCGGGACGGTGAGCATCCCGAGGCTCTCATTCATCCGGGCCGCGCCCTCGTATGCCGATTCCAAGTAAGAGATGTCGTCCTCCAGTTGCCGCTCGAACCAGGCGCCGAGCTCCCTGTCGTCGTGGAAAAGGGCACCCTGGCCGGCTGCGTCGCCGCCGAGCGCCGCCTGGGCGCTCGTGTTGGCGATCTTGACCGTCCGATGCATGGTCTTGAGGAATGCGGCCCGCGTCGCCACCTGCGTCTGGTCGGCGCGCAGGGTGGCGAGCCCACGGCTGACCGCGTCCGTCGGGACGAACGGCCCGTTCGTCCTTCTCCCGGCGTTCACCAGCCCCTGAAGTTCGAGGATGCCACCGTCGATCCGCTCGCAGAGCTCGCTCACCGGGGTGGCGCACGCGTGTACGCGCGCCTGATAGCGGACCTTCGCGACGTGCTCGAGGTAGCGGGCGAACGGCGGAAACAGCGGCCTCCCGTCGGACCAGGTCCATACGCTGAGCTCCCGATCGCCGTCGGGAGCGGCGAGAACCACGATCCTTCTTTCTGTGCGCGTTTTCAGCCGGGGCGTCAACTCCCAAGCGGTCAGCCCGTGGACGGCCGACGAGGGTCGCTGCCACCAGCCCCGCTCCTGGCCGGATTCCGGCAGCAGGGCGGCGATCGCCGCACCGGTCTCCGCCGGCTCCATGACAAGGCTCTTCTCGGTGCGTTTACCGAGATAGAGGCGAGCGACGCCGATGAGCCCGTCGGTCACGTCCCCGATGACCGCGTCCAGCAGCCGGTCCATACGGCGCCACGGCGCCTCGTGCTCATCGACGGCGCTTTTCGAGGCGGCGAGCAGGATCGACACGCGCAGGACGCCGTTCTCTTTGCGCATCACCATCTGAGCGTCGCGATCCGGGCTCTGCCGGAGGGCGACCACGCCATCGAATGGGCCTCCGTTCAGCGGGATCGGATCGGTCATACGCAGATGTTCCTCGGCCCGCGAAATCAAAAGATCGATAGTCTGGCCGGCGCCGTCGCGGGACCGCCCGTCCGCGACCACAAATAAATGCGCGACGAGTTCCTGCTCCGCCACCAGGAGAGCGGCCGCGGTCGTTTTCATCGTCCACTCCCCGGCTACGAGCGCGGCGGGCAGCCGCGGGGAAATGCCGTGAATCAAGTGTATCGACAGCGACTCGCGGCGAAGCGGCAGCGAATAAAGTTATGCCATGCACGAGTACGGCCTCGGCGCCGATGACGAAGAACAGCCGATCGGCGCAACCCAGATCACGGCCGACGCACTCGATTCTCTCCGGGACGTTCTCGACTGGCGTTCCACCCCGGCGCACTGGGCCAAGATCTCCCGGATCATCGACGCGATGGCCACCGCCCTCGAGCGGAACGACCTGGCCGGCCTGCGCACAGCTACGATCGAGCTCGATCTCGCGAGCCCATATCGGGTCCTCAAAGTGGGAGAGGGCGACGACTCCGCACCGGATCACGTGCACGAACAGACGGTCCGCTTGATCCACACGTTGGAACCCAAGCATCCCGAAGGTTTCTCAGAACCGCGGTGAGGATCGTCCATCGCGGTCACGTACGAGGAAATTCCACACTCGGGCACTGATGTGTTCCTGCAGGTCCATGAGCAGATCACGGGCCTGCTGCACGGTCCAGGCGCCCGCTGGGATGAGCAGTGACGCCGGTCAGGTGGACCCGCGCAAATCAACGAACCAGTAAGCCAGCCTCCCCGCGACGTCGTCACACAGCCGGAACACGTCATCGTGTGTCTTGCATTAGTGTGTGACGCACACTATCGTGTGAGCATGCCGGCAGACGAGTTGTACGCACTACACCAGCAGGAACTGCGGCGAGGGACCATCGTGCTCGCCTGCCTGCTCATCCTCAAACAGCCGAACTACGGATACGCCCTGCTCGACCAGCTCGACCAATCCGGCTTCGCCGTCGACGCCAACACCCTCTACCCGCTGCTGCGCCGACTGGAAAAACAGGGGTTGCTGACCAGCGACTGGAACACCGAGGAATCCCGGCCGCGCAAGTTCTACCGCACCAGCGACCAAGGACTCACGCTCGCCGACGCCCTCAGACGCGACTGGGAAGAGCTGCACGCCGCCTTTCACGCCCTGAAAGAGGAATCATGACCGCCACCACCAGCACCCTCACCGACCGATACGTGGACCTGACCCTGCGCCGCTTACCGGCGAAACAACGCCCGGACATCGAAAGAGAATTACGCGCCTCGATCGCGGACGCCATCGATGACCGCACCGACGCCGGCAGCGACCCCGCCGAGGCGGAGCACGCGGTGCTCACCGAACTCGGCGACCCGGCCCGGCTGGCCGCCGACTACGCCGATCGCCCGTTGCACCTCATCGGCCCGAGCCTCTATCTGGACTACGTCCGGCTCATCGTGGCCATCCTCGTGACCGTCGTGCCCGCCACCGCGGCAGCCACCGGATTCATCCGCATCCTGCAAGGCGGCGCCGCCGGGCCGGTGATCGGGGACACGATCGGCACCGCGCTCACCACGACCGTCCACATCGTCTTCTGGACCACGCTGCTGTTCGCCGTCATCGAGCGCACATCAAGCCTGCGAGCCGGCCCGGCCCGGCAGTGGACCCCCGACGCGCTCCCGCAGCCGCCCAGCCGCCGCGCCCGCCATGGCGCCGTGATCGCCGAGATCGTGACGGTGGTCCTGTTCACCACCCTCGTGCTGCTCTCACCGGTCGTGAGCACCCAGACCGACGCCACCGGCGACCCCATCGGCATCCTCTCGCCCTGGCTGTGGCAGACCGGCGTGGTGTACGGGTTCCTCGGCCTCGCGATCGCCGCTCTCGGCGTCACCGTCGCCAAGAGCTACGTCCGCTGGAGCGTTCCCGTCGCCGTCACCGCCGTGCTGCTCAGCATCGCCACCACCACATTGCTGATCTGGATCGCGGCCAGCGACCGGTTGCTCAACCCCGCCTTCGTGGACGCCGCCGGGTGGCCGTCGGAGGTGGCGTACTGGACCAACGCGGGCCTCATCATCGCCGCCGTGCTCGCGGTCGTCCACGCCGTGGTCGAATCGGCCGCCGGATTCGCCGCCAGATCGTGGGTGACCCCCAGCTGGAAACCAATGATCCACACCATCGTCGAAAAGATCCCGGCCCGAGCTCCCCGCCGCTGATCGACAGGCACACACGCCCGGAACGCCCTCGCGTCCGGGCGGGCCTAATCCGGGACCCGGTAACGGCTGTCTGTGCGTCGGCCCGGCCGTTCCCGCCCGCTCGCGACGCCGGGCGCATGCTCCACCAGTTCGTGTACGTCCCTCTCGCGGCCATCCCCTTGTCGCGGCCTTCCCTGTCGCGGCCATCCCCTAAGGAGCGCTCATGAGCACTGTTGCACTGATCACCGGAGCGGCGAGCGGCATCGGGGCCGCCGTCGCCCGGCGCCTGTCCGCGAGCGGGGTCGACTGTGTCCTGGTCGACCGCGACGGCGAGGGCGTCGAGCGGGTCGCCAAGGAGGTCGGCGGCGGCTGGGTGGTGGGCGACGTCAGTTCGGAGGAGACCTCGCTGCGGGCCGTCGCGCTCGCCGATGAGCGGTACGGCCGCCTCGACCTCGTCCACCTCAACGCCGGGACCAACGGCGGCATCGACATGTCGGCCTTCGACGCGCAGCGGTACCGGACAGTGATGGGGGTCAATGTCGACGCCGTCGTCTACGGCGTCGCCGCCGCCCTCCCGCTGCTCAAGCGCTCCGGCGGCGGCTCGATCGTGGTCACCTCCTCCATGGCCGGGCTCATCGGCTTCGGCATCGACCCGATCTACTCCATGAGCAAGCACGCCACCGTCGGCTTGGTCCGCGCCCTGGTGGAGCCGCTGGCCAGGGACGATGTCAAGATCAGCGCTGTCTGCCCGGGCTTCACCGACACACCCCTGGTCGCGCCCGCCAAAGAGATGATGATCAAGCTCGGGCTCCCGCTGTTGACGGCCAAGGACGTGGCGGCCGCCGTGGAGACCGCCTTCCACGCCGAGCCCTCCGGCACCGTTCTCGTCGTACAACCGGGAATGGAGCCGACGCCCTACCAGCACGCGGCCCTTCCCCACCCCGCAGCGGAGTGAACAGCCCCCACCCACTCCGCGCGCAGCCCTTCCCCGGGGTGCCGGAACCAGAGCGGTTCCGGCACAGCAGCCGGGCCAGGAGATGCTCACCCTCGACTTGCCGAGGTGATGCATCGGCGACAGACGGCGTGCAGGAGCGCTATACCGTGCGATCCTGGCGGCGATCTTCGTCATGGGCGTGCAGAGCGTCCTGTTCGGCCTGATCCCGCTTCCACCACTCCCGCGTATGCCTGGGCCTGAAGGCGAGGTCGGGAGGGCCCTGTGAGGGGGTGCTTCCGAAATTTTCTTGGAATTGACAATACTTTCGGTCGTCGGTGCGTGTTACGAACCCGATATTTTGTTAATGGCCAGATGAGAGTGCCGAAATGTTTCGGGAGCGTCCTTCTCCAGTTCAACGGGCATGAATGAACTTTTCAGCGGCGTTTTCGGTCTTTTCCAAGGTCGGCGCAGGTGTCTTGATTGCTTGTCCGGAACGCTCTTGCGAAGCAATTTGCGGCGGAGGAATGTGGGAGCGCTCCCAATTCCGGACGAGAACCGGGTCGGGTGCTGCTTGGCCCGCTTCAAGGAAGCGTGCACCCATCGGTCTCGTCTCGGAGAACGCTTATGCGAATCAACCGGAACACCTGGCGCAGAGCCGTGATGGCCGCGGCAGCCGTACTGCTCGGCGCGGTCGGGCTCGCCGCGGTCCAGACCGCCGCCGACGCCGCTGTGTCGTGTTCGGCGACCTATGCCAAAGGCTGGGACAACGGCAGCGGGTTCGGCGCCACCATCACGGTGACCAACACCGGCGACCCGCTGACCAGCTGGACACTGGGCTTCGACTTTCCCAACAACCAGGTGATCACCCAGATGTGGGACGGCGTGCCCACCCCGGCGACGCCCACCCCGGCAGGTGCGGTCGTCGCCATCAACCCGGCCTCCTACAACGCCGCCAAGGGCACCGGCGCGACCTGGAGCGTCGGCTTCAACGGCACCTACACCGGTGGCGTCAACACCAACCCGCCCAGCGTCTCGTGCACCGGAACCGGCGCCGGAGGAACGCAGCAGGCCCTGGTGGTCTCCGCCACCAGCGTGAACGTCCCCGAGGGCGGGACCGTCGGCTACACGGTCCGCCTGCAGTCCCAGCCATCCGGCAACGTGACGGTCACCAACACCGCGGGCACCGGTGACAGCAACATCACCGTGACCGGCGGCGCCACCCTGACCTTCACCAGCGCCAACTGGAACATCCCGCAGACGGTGACGTTGAGCGCCGCCGAGGACAGCGACTTCACGAACGGCACCAGGCCGATCGCCGTGGCCTCCAGCGGCCTGACATCCGTGACGGTGAACGCCACCGAGGCCGACAACGACATGAGCTGTACGCAGGGCGTGACAGTCACGCCGACCGGCGTGATCGTGCCGGAAGGATCGACGGCCACCTACACCGTCCGCCTGAACTGCCAGCCGGCCTCCACTGTGACGGTCACCAACACCGCGGGCACCGGTGACAGCAACATCACGGTGATCGGCGGTGGCACCCTGACCTTCACCAGCGCCAACTGGAACATCCCGCAGACGGTGACGTTGAGCGCCGCCGAGGACGCCGACAGCACCAACGGCAGCCGGCCGATCATCGTGGCGTCCACCGGCTTGACGTCCCTGACGGTGAACGCCACCGAGGCGGACAACGACGGCAGCACCGGGGGCGCGGCACCCGCCCTGCACGTCTCCGGGAACCGGCTGGTCACCTCCAGCGGCGCGACCTACCGTCTGCTGGGCGTCAACCGGGCCAGTGGCGAGTTCGCCTGCGTGCAGGGTAAGGGCATGTGGGACAGCGGCCCGGTGGATCAGGCCTCGGTCGACGCGATGAAGGCCTGGAATATTCGCGCGGTCCGGATCCCGCTGAACGAGGAGTGCTGGAACGGCACCAACGGCTCGCCCAGCGGCGCCGCGTATCAGCAGAACGTCAAGGACTACGTGAATCTGCTGGTCGCCAACGGCATCACGCCGATCGTGGAGATGCACTGGAACTACGGTCAGTACACCGGTCCGGGCGCCGGTTGCTCGGACATCGCGGCGACGTGTCAGAAGCCGATGCCCGACGCGCAGTACGCGCCGATGTTCTGGACCGGGGTGGCCAACGCCTTCAAGGCCAGCAACGCGGTCGTCTTCGACCTGTTCAACGAGCCCTTCCCGGACGCGGCCGCGAACTGGAACGCGACCGCCGGCTGGACCTGCTGGCGCGACGGCGGCACCTGCCCCGGCATCGGTTACCAGGTGGCCGGCATGCAGTCACTGGTCAACACGGTACGCGCCACCGGCGCCACCAACGTGATCATGCTCGGCGGCCTGACCTGGTCCAACGACCTGAGCCAGTGGCTGACCTACAAGCCGACGGATCCGACCGGGAACCTGATGGCCGCGTGGCACACGTACAACTTCAACGCCTGCTCCAACGTCTCCTGCTGGAACAGCCAAGTCGGCGCCGTCGCCGCGCAGGTGCCCGTACACGCCGGTGAGATCGGCCAGGACTCCTGCGCCCACGACTACATCGACCAGGTGATGGCCTGGGCCGACGCGCACGGCGTCGGATACACGGCCTGGACCTGGAACCCGTGGGGCTGCGGCCAGGGCAACGTGCTCATCACCGACTACAGCGGCACCCCCACCAGCACCTACGGCGAGGGCTTCAAGGCACACCTGCTCACCCAGAACCCACTCTCCTAGCATCGCCCGGCCGGGCCCGTCACGTGGCGGGCCCGGCCAGGTGCGCGTCCCTCGGTCGTCTCTAAGAGGAGTCAGCCATGCTTCGCAGACCCCACTGGTACGCCTTCCTCGCCGCGCTCCTCGTGGCAGTCACCTTCGGCGTCGCCCTGCCCGCGCTGTCGGCGGCGGCGCTCGTCCGGATCATGCCGCTCGGCGACTCCATCACCGCCGGGCCGGGCTGCTGGCGCGCCCTGCTCTGGCACCGCCTGCAGACAGCCGGATACACGAACATCGACTTCGTCGGCAGCGACCCCGACGGCGGCTGCAACTACGGGTTCTCGTACGACGGCGACCACGAGGGCCACGGCGGCTACGCCGCCACCGGCATCGCCGACCAGAACCAGCTGCCGCCGTGGCTGGCCGCGGCCAGGCCCGACATCGTCCTCATGCATCTGGGTACCAACGACATGTGGGGCGGCTTCATCCCCACCGCCACCGTCCTCGCCGCGTACACGAAGCTGGTCGGCCAGATGCGGGCGAACAACCCGAACATGAAGATCATCGTGGCGCAGATCATCCCCATGAACCCGTCCGGTTGCCCCACCTGTGCGGCCAGCGTGACGGCGCTCAACAACGCGATCCCGGGCTGGGCCGCGGGCCTCACGACCGCGCAGTCGCCCATCGTCGTCGTGGACCAGTGGACCGGCTTCAACACGGCCACCGACACCGGGGATGGGGTGCACCCCAACGACACCGGCTTCCAGAAGATGGCCGACCGCTGGTACCCGCCGCTCGCCCAGGTGCTCAACGGCGTGATCCCGACGCCGACGGCCAGCCCGACGCCCTCACCCAGCCCCTCGCCTTCCCCGTCTCCTTCGCCCGGTGCTGCCCGGTGCACCGCCACCTACCAGGTCATCTCCCAGTGGGGCGGCGCCTTCCAGGGTGAGGTCGCGGTGAAGAACACCTCCCCGACCGCCTCCTCCGCGTGGACGGCCACCTTCACCTTCGCGATCGGCCAGCAGATCAACCAATCGTGGAACACGACGCTCACCCAGAACGGAGCCACCGTCACAGCACGCAACGCGAGCTACAACGGCAGCCTGCCGGCCGGCGCGTCCACCACATTCGGCTTCATCGCCACCTGGAACAACACCACCAACGCGCTACCCCAGGTGAACTGCACGCTCAGTTGATCACGCGCGCGGAGCCGATCAACGGCTCACCTCACCTCACCTCCCGACAACCTTCTGGCTCGGGCATGTGCCCGGTGGGACGACTCGGATCCGGTGCGGATCCGGGCTTGACGAGGAGCAGCGTGCCGGGCCCCTGACAGGGTCAGGCCGCGGCCTGGAGGTGTTTGCGCGTCCATTCCTTGAAGGTGGTGAGCGGGATGCCGAGGGCCCGCGCGTACTCCGGGCGGGCGGGTTGCCCGGTCACGTTGATCCGTTCGTGCGAGACGCCCGCCCACGCGGGCATCCCCGCGGCGATCGCCTCTTCCTCGGTCATGTCGGGCGCGGTCAGCTCGGCGCCCAGAGCGTCGGAGAGGATCCCGGCGATCTCCGTCATCGTCAGGTAGTCGCTGGCCAGTTCCAGCTCGGTCTTGTGGAACCGATCGGGTTCGGCGATGGCCGCGGCGGCGGCCTTGCCGATGTCCTCGACCGCGACGAGGGAGAGCCGGGTCCGGGGCTTCAGGACGGTCGCCAGGCCGCCCTCGACGCCGCGCGGGAACAGGTACGCGACGGACGGCAGGAAGTTCTCCATGAACCAGCCCGGCTTGATGAGTGTCCAGTGCTTGAAGCCGGCCTCGCGTACCCGGTCCTGGATGCCGGTCTTGGTGGTGTAGTAGGGCTCCAGGGGCGCCCAGCGGCCTTCGGCCCAGCCGGCGGTCTGGGTGTGTTGTCCGGCGCCGGAGACGGAGGTGTGCACGAACTGCGGCACGTCGGCGGCCAGTGCTCCTTCGATCAGGTTGACGGCTTGGGCCAGCTCGCCGTCGAAGTCGATAGTGTCTGCCTTCATCGCGGGCATCTGCACCGAGAAGACGGCTCGGGCTCCTCGCGCGGCTTTGATCAGCGAGTCGCGGTCGTCGAGGTCGCCGGTCACCAGTTCGGCGCCGAGCGCGTGGACGGCCTTCGCCCGGTCGGTCGCGGGGTCGCGGACCAGCGCCCGGACGGGGACGCCCGCCGCGATCAGGGCGCGGGCGGTGGCGCCGCCTTGCTGTCCGGTGGCGCCGGTGACCAGGACGGGTGCGGAATCAGTGGACATGAGGCCTCTCCTGAGGTGCACGTTCATTAAACGGCGGGGTCCGCCGGTTATGTTCGAGTAAGATACGGCGGACCCCGCCACTTAGCAACCCTGAGGTGATGCCATGCCCGTCCAGCGTGCGGACGCCCGGCGTAACTACGCCCGCCTGCTCGCCGTGGCCGAGGAGGAGATCGCCGTGCACGGCGCCGATGCGTCCCTGGAGCGGATCGCCCGCATCGCCGGAGTCGGATCGGGCACCGTGCGCCGGCATTTCCCAACCCGCCACGCCCTGCTGGAGGCGGTCTTCCATGAACGGATCGAGACGCTGTGCGTCCTCGCTCGCGATCTGACCGGCAGGGCCGACACCAGGGCCGCGCTGCTGGAGTGGCTGGGCGCCGTCACCGCGTACGCCGCGACCATCCGGGGGCTGGCCATCGCACTGACCCGGGACAGAGCGGCCGACCCCGAGGTGGCACATGAGCACTGCGCCTCGGCGCAACTCACCGAGGCAGGCGCCCCACTTGTACGCCGCGCCGCGGACGCTGGCGCGCTGAGGCCAGGCGTAACCATCGCCGACCTGCTCGCGCTGATCACCGGCATCGCCCTGGCCACGGAGAACTATCCGGACCCTGCCGCCGAGGCGAATCGGCTACTCGAGCTGACCATAGCCGGAATAAGCCCTCATCAGTGAATGAGTGTGTGGCGGACCCGGGTCCCGGAACCACTGCGACAAGTCGGACGACATCACCGGCTGCGCGTTCGCCCCTCGCTGAACCGGCGGATCTCGGCCACACCCTCGACGTACTGGAGGCCTGGATCGAGGTCGTCGACGCCCCTGGCGAGCGTGAGCGGGCCGGGCTGGTCAACGACATGCTGGCCCGGTCCGCCGCCTACCCCCGGCTGACCGACCACGCGAGGGGCTGGCACCTGCACTACCGCGACGACCGGCAGCCGCTCGGGGCGGTGCTGTTCGCGCTCATCTCCGTGGGTACGGCGCTGCACCTGGTCAGCCGGGGGATGGACCAGCTGGGGCGCTGCGCTGCCGCCGACTGCGAGATGATCTTCGCTGACACCTCACGCACCGGACGGCAGCGCTACTGCCGCCAGCCGTGCGCCAACCGCGACGCGGTACGACGCCATCGCGCCCGTCACTCCACGCCCGCCACCTGACCGGCCAGCAGGCGACGGTAGCCGGCGTTGCCGGAGAGCAGGTCGTCATGGGTTCCAGTGGTGATCGTGCGGCCGTCATCGAGCATCACCACACGGTCGGCGGTGCGGATCGTGGACAGCCGGTGGGCGATGACCAGGGTGGTGCGGCCTGCTCTGACCTGGGCCATCGCCTGGGTGACCTCCTGCTCGCTTTCGGCGTCGAGGTTGGAGACGGCCTCGTCCATGATGAGGATGGGGGCGTCCTTGAGCAGGGCGCGGGCGATGGCGATGCGCTGCCGCTGCCCGCCGGAGAGGCGCGCGCCCAGTTCGCCGGGGATCGTGTCGTAGCCATCGGGGAGGCCGGTGATGAACTCCTCGGCCAACGCCGCTTCCGCCGCCGCGACGACCTCGGCGTCGGTGGCCTCGGGCCGGCCGAGGCGGATGTTGTCCTTCAGGGGGATGTTGAACAGGTAAACGTCCTGGGGGACCAGGGTGATCAGCTTGCGCAGGTGGTCCTGCGGGAGGTCGCGGATGTCGTGGCCGCCGATGGTGATCGCGCCGTCGGCGACGTCCCAGAAGCGCATCAGGAGACTGGCGCAGGTCGACTTGCCGGCGCCCGAGTGGCCGACGAGGGCGACGGTCTCTCCCGGTTCGACGGTGAAGGTGGCGTCGGCTACGGCGTCGGGTAGCGCGGGCGCGTACCGGAAACGGACCGTGTCGAAGACCACGCGCGGGGTGATGTCGCCAGAGAAGTCCGTGACGCGGTCGCGGACCGGCGGCTCGGTGTCGAGGATGGTCATGATTCGCCGCCCGGCGGCGACGACCAGGTTGACGTCGCGGGCCACGTCGGTGACGGCGATGACCGGGGCGAAGGTCGTCGCGGCCAGGACGACCGCCACGGGGAACAGCGCCGGGTCGAGAGCACCCCGGGTGACCAGGAGCGCGGCGGTGACGAGCACGGCGAGCAGGCCGAAGACCGTCAGGGCGTTGGTGACGCCGTGTTCGAGGCCGGAGCGGCGGGCGTGCGCCAGTTTCGCCCCGAGCAGCTTGGCTTCCAAGCCGCGGAAGCGGCCGATCTGGCGTGGGCCGGCGCCGGAGGTGACGAGTTCGCGCAGGCCCTGGAGGGTGTCGACGGCCTCGGCGTTGAGCTCGCCGACCTGGGCACGCAACTCCGTGCCCTGTGCCTCCGCCTTCTGACGCAGCCACGACGGCACGGTGGCGAGCAGCACCAACGCGGGAGCCAGGGCGCCCGCGAGCGCGGGGTCGAAGGTGCCGAGGGCGGTGAGCGCGGCCACCGGGACGGTCGCGGCGCTGACCAGGGGGCTGAGGGTGTGGGCGAACCACAACTCCAGTTGCTCGACGTCGGAGATGGCCGCCGCGCCCAGGTCGCCGGAGCGGCGTTCCAGCAGGTAGCCGGGGGCCAGCCGCTCGAAGGCGGCATAGATCCGGCCGCGGATGTCGGCCAGGACCCGGAAGGCGGCCACGTGGGCGAGGTAGGACTCCAGCCAGGGGGTCAGCGCCACGAACGGCAGCAGCACGCCCAGCAGGATGAGACCGCCGGTGAACTCCTGGCCGGTGATGGCCCGGCTGACCACCCACGCGCCTGTTCCGGCCGAGGCCAGGACGACCAGGTGGTGGGCGATGCCGCTGACGATGGCGAAGACCAGCAGCGTGCGGTGCGGGCCGATCAGGGCGAGGAACCTGGTCATCGGGCTGCTCCTTGCTGGGCGGCTACCAGGCGGGCGTAGGCGCCGCGCCGGGTGAGGAGGTCGTCGTGGTGGCCGGACTCGACCACCGCGCCGCCGTCCATGACGATGACGCGGTCGGCGTCGCGGACCGTCGAGAGGCGGTGGGCGATCATCAAGGTCGTCCGGCCGCCGGTGAGGGTGTCGAGGGCCTGTTGGATGGCGGTCTCGTTGGCCGCGTCGACGCTGGAGGTGGCCTCGTCGAGGATGAGGATGGGGGCGTCCTTGAGCAGGGCGCGGGCGATGGCGATGCGCTGGCGTTCGCCGCCGGAGAGCTTCAGGCCGCGTTCGCCGACGATCGTGTCGTAGCCCTGGGGGAGTGCGGTGATGAACTCGTGGGCGCGGGCTGCGGTGGCGGCGGCGGTGATCTCGTCGTCGGTGGCGTCGGGGCGGCCGAGGGCGAGGTTGTGGCGGACGGTGCCGTGGAACAGGTACGTGTCCTGTGCGACCACGGCCACCAGCGAGCGCAGCCGGTCCAGCGGCAGGTCCCTGATGTCGACGTCGTTCACGGTGACGCGGCCCTGCGTCGTGTCGAAGAAACGCGACAACAACGCGGCGACCGTGGTCTTCCCGGCGCCGGACCTGCCGACCAGGGCGACGCGTTCGCCGGGGGCGACATCGAGGGTGAAGTCCCGCAGGGCGGGCCGGTCGCGGTCGCGGTAGGTGAAGGTGACGCCCGTGAACGCCACCGAAGGCGGGCCGGCCAATCCGAGTGCGGTGGTCCCTGCCTCCGGCACGGGCTCGTCGAGCACCTCCAGCACGCCGCGCAGCGACGGGACGGCGTTGTAGCTGGAGTGGTAGGCCGCCTCCAGGTCGCGTAGCGGCCGGAAGCACTCGGCGGTCAGCATGAGGATGAGCAGCAGGTCGGTGACGGTGATCTCCCCGGCCACCAGCCGGTGCGCGCCGATCCCGATGGCGATCGCGGTTCCGGTCGCGATGACGAAGGCGACGCCGCCGACGTACAGGACGATGACGGCCATCAGGCGGATCGAGTCGGTGCAGAACTTCTCGGCCAGCGCGGCCAGTTCGGCGCCCCTTCGGCGGCTGGCGTTGAACGCTTTGAGGGTGACCATGCCCTGGAGGGCGTCGAGGTTCTCGGCGTACAGGCCCTTGTAGGCGGTGAACCACGCCCTGTTCCGGCCGCGCAGCACCGTCTCGGAGACCAGGGGCAGCACCGGCAGCAGGATCGAGCAGCCCAGCACCACCAGGCCGACCACGACATCGAGGGTGAACAGGTACGCCGTAACGGCGATCGCCCCCACGACCGCGGCGATCATTTGGGGCAGGAAACGGCCGACATAGGCGTCGGCGGTCTCGATGCCGTCGACCAGGCTGGTCTGGGTCGAGCCGGTACGGCCTCGCTGCGCCCACCCGGGTCCCAGAGCCAGAAGCTTGCCCACGAGGCGTTCCCGCAGCTCGGCCTTGACCAACCCCGAGGTACGCAGCGCCGCCGTCTCCCGCAGGGCCAGGGCGCAACTGCGTACCACCTGAAGAAGGGCGATGCCCACGAGGGGCCAGACGATGGCGGTGAAGCCGTCCCCGGCGAAGATCAATGCCAGCGAGTGGGCGACCAGCACGCCCTGGAACACGTAGGTGGCGGTGATGGTCAGCAGGATCGCCACCAGTCCGGCCAGCCGCCATCGGACCGCCGGGATAAGCAATCGGAAGATCATGTCTCCTCCTTGAGGCGTTCGAAGGCGTACTGGGTACGGGGCACCGCGCGCACGCCGAACACCCGGGCGATCACCTCGGGGGTGAGTTCATCGGCGACCACGCGGCCGGTGTCCATGACGTAGACCCGGTCGGCGAACTCCCGGGCGTGGTTGAGGTCGTGCAGCGCGGCCAGCGTGGTCAGGCCCAGGTCGCGAACCAGGTGCAGCACGTCGAGCTGGTGGCGGATGTCCAGGTGGTTGGTCGGTTCGTCGAGCAGCAGCAGGCGGCTCTCCTGGGCCAGCGCGCGGGCGATCAGGACCCGCTGTTTCTCCCCACCGGAGAGAGTGGCGAAGGACCGGCTCGCCCGGCCGGCCATGTCGACGCGTTCGAGGGCTTCGGCGCAGCGTTGCCGGTCGTCGCCGGTGGTGCGGGAGAGCGGGCGTTTGTGCGGGGTACGGCCCATGAGCACGACATCCTCGACGGTGAAGTCGAGCTCGGCCGGGTACTCCTGGGCCACCACGGCGATCCGGCGGGCGGTCTCCCGGTGCGAGAGCTGCCGCAGGTCCTCCTCGTCGAGCGAGATCAGCCCGGCCGCCGGGCGCAAGGCCCGGTAGACCGCGCGGAGCAGGGTCGATTTGCCGCAGCCGTTGGGGCCGACCAGGGCGGCGAAGGCGCCGGGTCCGACGACGAGGCCGGCCTCCCGCACGATCGGGGTGCCCTCGATGGTGACGGCCACGCCGTCCAGGACGAGTTTCACGCGCGCCTCCGCAGCAGCCACAGGAAGAAGGGCGCGCCGAAGACGGCGGTGACGATGGTCAGCGCCAGTTCCCGCGGCGCGTCCACGGTCCGGGCCGCGATGTCGACGAGCTGGAGGAACGCCGCGCCGAGCAGCGCGGAGACCGGCAGCACGCGGCGGTGGTCGGCGCCGACGAGCAGCCGGGCGGCGTGCGGCACCATCAGCCCGACGAACGCGATCGCCCCGCTGGTGGCCACCATGACCCCGACCAGCAGCGAGGTCAGCACGAACAGCTGGAGCCGGAACGCCCCCACGTGCACGCCCAGCGAGGTCGCGGTGTCCTCCCCGGCGGCCAGCGCGTTCAGCGGCCGGTGCTGGACCAGCAGGTAGGCCACGCCGGCTCCCAGCACCACGGCCGGGATGGGCAGCATCTCCCAGCGCGCGCCGCCGAGGGAGCCGAGCAGCCAGAACAGAACCTGCTGCGCGGCCCGGCCGCTCTGCGCCTGCTGAAGGATGTAGGAGTAGATCGCCTGGAACAGGAAGTGCAGCGCCACCCCCGCCAGGACCAGCCGGGCCGGAGTCAGCCTGCCGCCGCGTTGCGCCAGCACGTACACGAGAACCAGCGCCATCAGCGACCCGCCGAACGCGGCGGCCGACAGCGACAACCCGCCGAGGGTGGACGCGCCGAGCACGAACACCGCCACCGCCCCGAGCGAGGCCCCCGAGGAGACCCCGAGCAGGAACGGGTCGGCCAGCGGGTTGCGCACGAGCGCCTGGAGCACCGCGCCGACCACGGCGAGCCCCGCGCCGACGAGGATCGCCAGCAGCGCCCTGGGCAGCCGGAAATCCCACACGATCTGCTCCTGGACCGGCGTCCACGTGCGGGCCACCGACCCGGGAAACAGCTGGTCGGCCACGATGCCCCAGCACTCGGCCAGCCCGACGGACACCGCCCCGATGCTGACGGCCAGCCAGGTGGCGAACACCACCGCTCCGGCCAGCAGCCCGAGGACCAGCCCGAACGTCGACCCGCGCCGGGCGATGGGCGCCGCCCGGCCGGTCGCCTTCTGCGTCAGCGTCATCGGGTGAACGCGTCAGGGTGCAGGAACTTGGCGATCTCGACGATGGCCAGGATGTTCCGGTAACCCGGATGCGCCGCCGCCGCGGGCACCGGCATCGTGCGCTTCTCCTTGGCCGCCGGGCTGTTCTTCACGACGCCCAGCACGTCGGCGGCCTTCTTGTCCGCCGTCGCCACCGCCTTGCCGTCGTAGACGACGTAGTCCAGCACCAGCAAGGCGTCGGGGTTGGAGGCGGCGACCTGTTCCACGCTGAACTCGGAGTAGTCGGCCTTGGTGTCGGCCAGCACATTCTCACCTCCGGCCAGGGTGATCATCTGGTTCATCAGTCCCGCGCCGCCGTAGGCGGTGACCGGTCCGGTCCCGCCGTCGGTGGCCAGGATCCGCACCTTGGGCAGGCCCGACACCCGCTTCTCGACGTCGGCCAGGGCGGCCCTGAGGTCGGTGATCAGTTTCTCGGCCCGGTCCTGGACGCCGAAGATGATCCCGAGATCGCGCAGGTCGGTGAAGGTCTGCTCGATGGTGAACTTCAGTGTCTCCTCGGGGCTGCACCAGTTGCCCAGGATGAAGACCGGCGCCCCGGCGGCCTGGAGCTCGTCGACCGTCGCGTAACCCCCGGCGGCGTCGAAGCTGCTCTGGCCGTTGTCGATGACGAAGTCGGCGCCCTGGGCGAGCATGACCTCCTTCTGCGGCAGCATGATCGTGTCGGAGATCTGCGGGATCGCGTCGTAGGCGGCCTTCTGGCCGGGCAGGAAGCCGTCCGGCCCGTTCTCCTCGAACGCGGTCCTGGCAGCGATCTTGTCCTGGAGGCCGAGCGCGAGCAGCGTTTCCAACGCGGGCTGGTAGCCGGTGACGACCTTGCTCGGGGGTTTGTCGAAGGTCAGCGTGCGACCGCAGTTCCGCACGGTGATCGGTGCCGCGGCCTGCTCGGCGGGAGCCGTCGGCGGGGCGGCCTGTCCGCATGCGGCCAGGACGAGGAGAAGCCCACCGGCCAGCAGACGCTTCACGCCGCCGCCTCGCAGACGACGTCGAGCAGCGCCTTGTCCCGGGTGATGAGCGCGAGCGTGGTCACCCGCGACTCCCTCCAGGCGGCCACCCGGTCCCGGACGCGCTCGGCCGGCCCCAGCAGGGCGACCTCGTCGAGCAACTGGTCCGGTACGGCGGCGACGGCCTCGGCCCGCCTCTTCTCACGGTGGTGTTCGCGGATCACGTGTGCTTCTTTCTCGAACCCGAGCGCGCAGGCGAGCTCGTAATAGGTGTTGCGGACGCCCGGCAGATCCGGGCCGATGAAGGCGGCGTAGAGCGGGCGCAGGTCGTCCCGCGCTTTGGCCACGTCTTCGGTGATGGCCCCGTGGGTGATGACGGTGATGTCGATCGCGCTCCGGCCGGAGGCCCTCAGGCCCTCGTCGAGCGGCGCGGTCATCACCTTCTCCCGTTCGGGGGAGTAGAAGCCCGGCAACCAGCCGTCGGCGACCTCGCCCGCCAGCCGCGTCATGCCGGGGCCGATCCCGGCGATGTAGGTCGGGATGGTGGTGCGGACCGGATCGAGCAGCGCCTTGACCGGCCGGGAGCGTTCCGTCGCGGGCAGCCGGTAGTACTCGCCCTCGAACGCCACCCGCTCGTCGCAGGCGATGGCCTTGCGGAGGATCTCGACGTACTCGCGCATGCGGGTGACCGGCTTGCCGAACTCCTGGCCGTGCCAGCCCTCGACGATCCACGGCACCGACACTCCCAGGCCGAGCAGCAGGCGGCCTGCCGAGAGGATGTCCAGGGTCAGCGCGGTCATCGCGGTGTTGGCCGGGGTGCGGCCGGCGAGCTGGAGGATTCCGGTGCCGAGCTTGATGTGCTCGGTCCTGGCGGCCAGGTAGGCGAGGATCGTCACCCCGTCGGCGCCGTACTCCTCGACGCTCCACACCGAGTCGACGCCGATGCGGTCGGCGTGTTCGACCAGGGGCAGCAGCTCCGAGATCGGTTCTCCGTGGTAGCCGAGGGCCAGGCCCACACGCATGTCGCGGCTCCTAGGCGAGAGGGAGCGGATCGAGGACGACCGGCCGTCCCAGGCGGGTGCCGCCGAGAAGCGGGAAGGCGGCCGGGGCGTTGCCGTACAGGCCGGGCACGACGACCCGCACCACCCGCAGACCGGTGCCGAGGATGTCCGGCGTGGTCAGGTCGACCGAGATCGCCCGAGGTTCGGGCAGCGGCTCGGGCAGCGTGATCTGCTCCGGATATCGGAGCCGGTCGAGGTTCGGGCCCTGCATGCGCGGATCGAGGTAGAGCTGGAGGTTCAGCTCCAGGTCGGTCAGGTCGTGCCAGTCGGCGCGGAAGTCGTCGCGGTAGGCGCGGTCCTTCCGATACGGCCGATAGGGATGGTCGGCGGTTTCGTAGGTCGCCGCGTCGAGGAGCTTGATGCTGTTGGTGTACGACACGCAGGCCTCGGTGAACGCCTTGGCCGCCGCCTCACCCGCCGTCGCCCGGCAGGCCGCGCCGAACCCGACGATGTGCTGGAAAGCGTCCTCGATGAACACGCCGACGACCAGGCGCCTGAAGTCCGAGGGGATACGCAGCAGCGTGACCGTGAGGCCCTGGGCCTCCGCGCCGGCGATGGCGCTGACCAGCTCATCGGGTCCGTCCAGCCGGAGCTCTCCGGCCGGGCCGCCGCGCATCCACCAGGTGGTCAGCGCGTCCCGCTCGTAGAGCTCGTTCAGCGCCGCCTCCTCAGCGGCCGCGCATCCCCTTCCCGCCGCGATCCCGGCGCTCATCTGAAAGTTCGTGTACGGCTCCCGCCTGCGGTTGAGCAGCACTAGCGCACTGGGCACGCACACCGGATCCCCGGTCGCCAGATCCCGGCCGGAGATCCAGTCCTGCACCAGCTCCCGGCTCATCGGCACGAACGGGAAACCCCGGGCGGCGTACTGGTCCGCCGAGTACAGCGCGAACTCCTCCGGGTCGACCGCGTTCGGCAGGTCCAGGTAGGCGGCCCGGGCGGTCGCCTTGGGCGGCGCGTTGCCGCAGTAACGTTCGACCGCCTCGCCGATCGCGGCGGCCCGCGCCCGCGCCGGATCCGCCAGCGCGGCGCCCCCGGCCACCCGGTCGGCCGGCCAGGGGGCGAAGGTCCGGGTGTCGGCCACGTAGGCCCGGTAGATGACGCACGAAGGAACGGCGCTCGGCTCGCGCACGACCTTCGTGATGACGCCGAGCCGGGGATCGACGAGGGCGGTTCCGGAAGGTTCGGTGAGCGACAGCACCGGGTGGTGCGTCACCTCGTTGTCCGTGGGGTCGAACTCGTACTGGCAGGCCGGGACGGTGCGTCCGGACAGTACGGCGAGCACGTCGGCGACGATCAGCCCGGCGACCACCGCCACCCCGCCGACGGATGGCCAGGGGACCGGCGGCGTGTCGCCCGCGTCCAGGTAGGCCCAGTGCGCGACGAGTTCCCCGGGCAGCCCCGAGGCCGCCAGCCGCCGCGCCCGCACATCGGTGTACGGCACCCCGCACGGCCCGGCGAAGAGCCGCAGCCCTTCCACGTGACAGCGATGCCACGGGACGCCTCGCTCCAGGCACCACCGGTCGATCTCCAGCCATTCGGCGTCCGGTAACCATCCGGCGCACGCCACGACCATGTCGGGAGTGCCGCCCAGCGGACCGCGTACCACCTTGACCTGCTGCTCCAGCAGCCGTTCCACCTGGTCGGCGACGGGCCCGTACCCCACGACATGGACCACCCCGGATGGCTCCACCGGAGTCTCACGGACCAGCAGCCCACGGTCCTCGAAGGCGCGCAGCAACTCTTCGTCGTCGGGTAGTTCACCGCGCGCGAAGGCGCGCATCAGTGCGTCGGGAGCGTTCACGAGGGTCACCCGGCCATCGGGTGCGTGCTGCCGCCACACCCCGTCGGGGCCTGGATGCAGGTGGTGCCCAGGGGCAAGACGCAACAATCGGATCCTCCGCGGTCGGGGGGTGCGGGAGACCGCGTGGGGCAGCGGCCTCCCGCGGGGGACTACTCGGCTTCGTCCTCGTTCCAGGCGAACGCCTCGTCCACGGCGGGCGTGTGCGCGCGGACGCAGACGCTCGTCTCGGCCAGCTCTTCGAACGTGGGATGTGCCATGGGCCGTCCTCCTTCGGATTGCTTGCCATTCGCAAGTGCGAACGATTCGCAACATAGATCGGCTCGCCGGACGGGTCAACCCATTGTTGCCTGAATCACGTTGTTGCGAAAGATTCGCAATAGGAGGACGCGATGGGTCGGCACACGCCCGGGAGCACGCCTACCACCTGCAGCACCGCAACGTCCGGCCCGACTACGTGGACGTAGGCGGAGCGGTCTTCGCGACGGAACGGGTCGGCGATGGTGCGCAGCGCATGAGGTGCGGTTACGATCTTGCGTCTCGAGGTTCGGGGAAGCCGGTATTGATCTAGGGCACCCAAATATGCTGCATTGATGGGTCATTCGTGTTGGCGGTGGCGGTCGGGGAGAGATGGCGAATATTGTTCTGTTTCACCACGTTCTGGGGCTCACGCCGGGCATCACCGCGTTCGCCGATGAGCTGCGGCAGGCCGGGCACATCGTCCACACGCCTGACCTCTTCGAGGGCCGTACCTTCGGCAGCATCGAGGAGGGGATGGGTTACGTCCAGCAGGTCGGCTTCGGTGCGGTGATCGAACGTGGGACCCGAGCGGTCGAGGACCTGCCCGCCGACCTGGTCTATGCCGGCTTCTCGCTCGGTGTGCTCTGTGCGCAGAAGCTGGCTCAGACTCGATCGGGCGCGCGGGGCGCGCTGCTGTACTACGCCTGTGTACCGCTCTCGGAGTTCGGCGACGCCTGGCCGGACGGCGTGCCGGTCCAGGTGCACGGCATGGACGCCGATCCCTTCTTCGTCGGCGAGGGCGACATCGGTTTCGCTCGGGAGGTGGTCGAGTCGGCCGGGCAGGGCGAGCTGTTCCTCTATCCCGGCGACCAGCATTACTTCGCCGACCGCACGCTGCCCTCCTACGACCCGGACGCCGCCGCGCTGCTGCTTTCCCGCACGCTGGCTTTCCTGCGGGTACCCCCCTTGGACCAGACCACCTAGAGGCCGGATTCCAGGAGTTTGCGGAGAGACTCGGCGCGCTCCTCGCCGTAGGCGACGTTGGTGTCGGGGCGGTGGTCGATGGTGAGGGTGCCGTCGATGAAGCTGAAGCCGGAGTCGCTGTAGTAGTCGCCGGCATTGCGGATGATGATGCGGGTGAGGCCCGCGCGGAGGGCGTCGCGGCCGAGCTGGTCGATGGTGACCCCGGCCAGGGCGTCCACCAAGGGCTGGAAGTAGACCTGCGGGAAGAATTCGGCGTAGGAGTCGGCGTAGTCGTTAACGGCAAGTTCGTCCCAGAACACCTCGACGGGTACGGCGAAGCCCGCCGCCTCCTCGATCCTGGTCGCCCACTGGGGGTAGTCCTCATTCTTGAAGCGCTCGGCGGCGCGTCGTTCCGCCAGGCCCATAGGGTCCTCCTTGTGACGGCGATTAGAGTACGGGCGATTCAGAGCAATGTGTTGAGCTGCCCGCGCAGCTCGACTCCCATGCCGCGGGGGAGCGCCGCGGTCAGATCGGCGACCACCAACAGCACGTCCGCATCCTTGCGCATCGACAGGGGTTCCCGCAGGGAGTGTTCGACACGAACCGCCCGAATTTGCGCCCATGCCTGTCGCCCGAGCTCGTCGACCGCCACCTCCTGGGCGGCCGCCCGCAGCTCGCGAAGCACCTGACTGAGATTGTGCAGCGCGGAGTCGGGCAGCGCCTCCCAGTCCACCTCCAGCGGAAACTCCGCCGTGGGCGCGTACCCGCGGCGCAGCGCGAGCCGGGTCACCGGCGAGTCTGTTGTCTGGGGCGGCAGGGCGCCCCCGGTGAGCACGTCCTGGAAGGGGCGGGGGTCGTCGACGGTGACGGTGACGACGTCTCGCGCGGACAGGTAGGTGAGCGCGAAACCCGAGTCGGGCGCGAGCACCACCACCTCGTGCCCGTCGTCGGCGCCCACCAGGACCAGCCGCCCCGCCACGACCTGGCCGTTGGACAGGCCCACCCGCACGACGGGAAGATCATCCTCCCCGAGCCCGGACTGCCCGGCCGCCCTCGCGAGCATCCTCAGCACGGCGGCGGGCGTGAGCGCGACGCTCGCCAGGGGAAGCGCGGGCTGCGACAGGCTCATGGGGGGTGATCCTTCCGGACGATCTCCAGGCGACACCGTACCGCCGGTCTCACGGGGTCCGGGGCGGAGTTATGAGAGGGTTTCCTGTGGCTTGTGTTTCGTGTCATGGATTGGTGGCCGGGAGCCGCGATACATCTACCATGCGCAAATCTCTGTTCGCGGCCACCCTCATCGCCGCGTCCCTGACCGGCGGCATCGCCGCCCCCGGCTTCGCCGACGCCGGTCACACCGGTGCCCAGTCCGGTCGCGGGTCCTCCTTCACTTTCGCCCTGCTCGGCGACACCCCGTACGGCGCGGCGCAGGAAGCCGCCTTCCCCCTGCTGGTCGACGACATCAACGCCGACCGGGACGTCAAGCTCGTCTTGCACGCGGGCGACGTCAAGAGCGGCTCCTCCTCCTGTGACGACGCGCACCTGACCGCGACGCTGAAGCAGTACCAGACCTTCGCAGACCCGTTCGTGCTGACTCCCGGCGACAACGACTGGACCGACTGCCACCGCGCCGCCGCGGGCGGCTTCCTGCCCACCGAGCGGCTCGATTTCTTCCGCCGCACCTACTACCCGGTGGCCGGGCGTACCCTCGGCCGCCACCCGATGAAGGTGGAGACCCAGGCGCGCGACCGCCACCACCGCGACTACGTCGAGAACGTGCTGTTCACCGAGAAGCGCGTCGTCTTCGCGACGGTGCACGTGGTGGGCAGCGCGAACAACCTGGCTCCGTGGGCCGAACTGCCCGGCGGCGACCGGCCGGAGCTGCGGCTGGCGGAGTTCGAGGCGCGCGAGGCCGCCGCCCTCGACTGGATCGACAACGCCTTCGACATCGCCCGGCGCACCCACGCCCCCGGCGTCCTGCTCCTGCTGCAGGCCGAGCCCACCCAGACCGAAGGGTTCGCCGCCATCCGCGAGCGCATCGTCGAGCGCTCCCGCGCGTATGGCAAGCCGGTCCTGCTCGTGCACGGGGACGAGCACGTCCAGGAGTCCGAGCCGAACTACGCCGGCGTGCCCAACCTGACCCGGCTGGAGACGTTCGGCGACACCGCGAGCCAGTGGCTGAGCGTCACCGTCAAGCCGAAGTCGCCCGAGGTGTTCACCTGGGAGCAGCGGACCGTCCCGGCCGCCTGACGCACGGAAACCCCCTGCCGCCAGTGGCGGCAGGGGGCTGGGGTGCTACCTCGCTGTGCAGGTCAAGGCGGGTACGGAGTTGGTCGCGCCGGCGTTGGCGAGGAAGCCGAACGCGGCGGTCGCGCCGGCCCCGAGGCTGCCGTTCCAGTCCAGGTTGCCGGCGGTGACACTGGCGCCGCTACTGGTGAGCGCGGCGTTCCACGACTGCGTGATCGCCTGGCCGTTGGCGTAGGTCCAGGTCACGGTCCACCCGGTGATCGCCGAGCTGCCGGCCCGGACGGTCACGTCGCCCTGGAAGCCGCCCTGCCAGGCACCCGTGATCACGTAGCTGGCCGAGCAGGTGCGCGCACCCCCGGAAGGGCTCGGTGAGGGCGAGGGAGAAGGACTCGGTGAAGGGCTCGGCGAGGGTGACGGTGACGGACTGGGGCTTGGCGAGGGCGAAGGGCCGGAACCCAGCGCCAGATCGGCATCGGTGAACGTCCCGTGCGCCGGGTTCACGTCGGCCTCGCCGCCCGCGCCGTTGCAGCCCCGGTCGGGGTTGAACATCAGGTAGGTGCCCGAACCGCAGGCGATGGCCGGCTCGGCGTCGCCGCCGACGACCACGTTCCCGCTGAGGTTCGCGCCACCCTGCACCAGGGCGCTGTCGCGGACGATCGCGTTGCCGGTGACCGTGGCACCGCTGTTGACCCAGGCCATGCCCTCGATCCGGGCGTTGCCGCTGACCGTGCTGTTGCCGTAGACCGCCGCCCGTGGCCCCACGTACGCGCTGGCCGGCACGTTGGCGCGGCTGTCGACCCAACCGCCGCCGTTGGAGTGCCACCGGCCGCCCGTGGGGGTGGGCCGGGTGTGCCCGGCCTCGTGCCCGTACGGGACGGCCCCCTCGATGCGGAACTGGTAGGGGTTGCGGTAGTTGCGCGGGTACCCGTCCAGGAACGCGTACTTGTGGATGACCCCCGGCGTGCCCGCCACGACGAGGAACACCTCCCGCTCACCGGCCTGTGTCTGGAAGCTGAGCGTGCTGTCGGTCGTCACGGTCACCGGGCTGTAGCGCGGCGTCCCGTTGCGTACGGCCACGAACCCGACCGCGAGACCGTTCTGCCCGGCGGCGCTGACGTGGGCCCGGATGCGTACCCGGATGAGGGCGCCGTCGCTGGCCGGGACGAGCCGGATCTTGTTGTATCCGTAGGTGGACGGCGCCAGCGCCTCGGGGATGCGGTAGTGCCCCGCCGCGGCGTTGACCGCCTCGACCGGATGGCCGTTGTAGATGGTCACGAAGGGATACAGCCGGTTGATGAAGGGCATGATGTCGGCGCGGTTGGCGTAATCCCAGGTGACGTTGCGCTGGGCGTACTCGCCGATGCGCCGGTTGAGCTCGGCCTGGGTGATTCCGGTCAGCCGCCGGTAGACCTCGAGCGGGTGCTCGGTGTTGCGGGCCTCGTTCCACATCCGGTTGAACATGGCCAGGCCGTCGCGTTCCTTGATGTACTGCATCAGCATCCAGTTGCCGTAGTGGTGCCGGCTGCTGCTGTAGGCCAGGTGCTCGGTGCGGATGAACCGGGTCAGGTCGCCGGCGGCCACGGTGGGGTAGACCTGCATCGCCATGAACTCGGCGCTGGTCTCCCAGAAGGTGCCCGCGGAGGCGTGGGTGAAGCCCATCCCCGAGCGGCCGAGGAAGGTGTAGTTCTGGAACACGTGCGCCAGTTCGTGGGCCAGCCCCCAGGATCCGGGCGCCGCGGCGGCGGGCGCGATGTTGATGACCCCCACCAGGCCGTCCACCGAGCCCCCGGTGGCCCAGGCGTCCAGGGCCGTGCGGTTCCAGGTCCGGGTGACGATGACGATGATCTTGTACTGGGCCAGCAGGCCGGTCTCGGGCGTGAACCGCATCGTGTTCACGTAGAAGTTGTAGAGGCTCTCCAGCTGATTGAGGATGTTGTCCGGGTCGAACCGGACGTCTGCCGGCGCGGTCAGCGGGTTGGTGCCGGACCGCTCGCCCCACAGCAGGATGAAGTTGGCCGACTCCCTGGTGCGATTCTGGGCCCAGGGCACCTCGCCCGTGGTCACCCAGCGGCTGGGGATGTAGACCGTCTTGGCGACGGCCGCGGAATGGGGGAGGGGCGTCGCGGCGAAGGCGGCGAGCACCAGGATGACGGTCGCGATGATGGAGCGGAGACGCGACCGGCGCGATTGAACCATCTGAGTCCTCACGGTTGCGGCCGATGCGGCCCGGCGCCGGCGGGGGTCCGCCCACCCGCGCCGAGGTACCCGATCCACACCCGGCAAGACCTTTTGTCGTCCACATAGTTTGCATTCCAAACAAATACTGTCAAGGTGGTCTCGCCCGATCGGGAGGGCTCTCGCCGCCGTCAGAGCGTACTGACCACGGTCGATCAGCTCCTGTGGGTACGGCCTGAGCTATGTAAGTTTCGGACCGAACCCGGGCACTTGACGATCGCTGAACGAGCGATTCATTTCTCGTCAAGTACGCCGATTTAGCCTGCGGACATGAGATATGCGCACGGAGCCGTGTCGTTCTCCAGCCCGGAGGAGCCCTAGATGCCAACCCGAGTCATCCGGCAGACCGTCGACCTCTCCGCCTATCCAGACCTCCTGGTCCTGTACCTCGGCATGCGGGTGAACCGGCTGTACGGTATCCGGACCTTCTTCAGTTTCGGCCGGAAGATCAGTGAGTCGGTCGCCGGCAAGCCGGACGGACTGCTGCTGCACGAGCCCGTCTACTACTCGTTCTTCCCGATGAACATGGGAATGCGCCAGTACTGGCGCGATCTGCCCTCGCTGCTCGCATTCGCCCGGTCGGAGCCGCATCGACAATGGTGGCTCGACTTCCTGCGAGATTCCGGCGGCACCGGTTTCTGGCACGAGACGTACTCGGCCAAGGGCGGTATGGAGGCGGTCTACGATGACGTGCCCAAGCCGCTCGGCTTCGGACGGTTCGCCGGGATCCAGCGCGCTCGTGGTCCCATGTTCGGCTCCGCGGCCCGGCTGGGACGTTCCGAAGACGGCAGCCCGGTCCTCAGCGAGAAGGACCTCTACGAGTCCTAGCCACGCGGAAACTTAGGTCTGGGTGTCGCGTACGGCTATCGGATATTCTCCCGGCCATGGGGCCAGGGGAAACCTCCAAGCTCGCGGCCGTCGAGGAGACTGTGCGGCATTTGCGCCCTATGCTGGAAGACGTCTGGCGGGCCCTCGATGCTCCGGACACCATCGGAGGGCGCTGGGAGGAGCTCCGGCTCGGGTCGCCGGGCAGCCCGCTGTTCGTCTGCGTCGACGCCATGGGCAACGTGCTGCATGCGCGGTATGGCGGAGGGTCCCTTTCGATCGTCTATCTGCCCGGCTGGTTCTTCGAGGTGGCGAGCAGCGCCCTTGGCCGGCTTCCGGAGCTGTCGACGACGACCGTGGTGGACGTCGAAACGGCGCAGCCGCTCTCCTTCGACCTGACCGTGGTGAACAAGGTCCGCGGCGCGACCGAGACCGTCAAGGTCCGGGCGAGCGGCGGCGGGGAGACCGGCTGGAGCTGGAGCTTCGGCGACGCCGCCGAAACGAAAACGATCGAATACGAACTCCTGCCCTTCGGCTACGCCTTCACACCCGCCCGCGGCTTCTGCGTCACGGAGTCGCCTCCGGACGGCGATCCGACACTGGACCCGGCGGCGCTCTATCACTGGAGCGCGATGCGGCTCCGGATCGCCGCCGCGCCCGGCGTCGGTTTCACGCAGGCGCCGCTCCTCGGTGAGGCCGCGTTGAGCGCGGCGCGCGCGGCCTACGTCGCCGGCGAAGCAGAGGTCACCTGCGACCAGGCGCTCATCCTCGAGTTCGAGCGCCACCGGCATCCGATGACGCTGCCGCCGCTCGGCGCGCCGCTCCGCCCGACGCCGTTGGCGGAGCCCGACATCGTGGCGAGCGCCGTGGCGATGCGCCACGCCTTCGGCGAGCAGAACGAGGCGCCCAAGCCCTTGGCCGTGCAGCAGACGCGCCCGGACGGCGTCGACCTGCTGCTGATGAAGCCGGATCTCCGCCGGCCACCCAGGGGACGCCCGTGGGGCTGGCAGCCGGACTGGCTGGTCAAGGCGGCGTACGCCCTTGACGACTTCGTCTTCTCGCTGGTGATAAGCGTTCTCGACACCTATGTCGAATGGCTCGGCGGGCTGCCGGAGACGGCGCCGGCGCTGATCCGCATCCGGGTCGATCCGGCGAGCGCGGCGGACCGCTTCGCCTACCGGCTCGACTACCTGGACCCGGACGGCAAGGCCTCCGCCGAGCCGCCCGCGAGGGCCGTGCCCGGCGGGCCGAGTTTCCGGCTGACGGTCGTCCGCACCGAGCAGGTGCGCGTCTTCCTGGACGACGCCATCGGCGCCGCCGGCGAGTCCGATCTGGAGGGCATCGTCGAGTACCGCGAGCAGGTCGCGGATTTCGACGACGTGCCGCTGGCGATCACGGCGGACGAGCAGGTCGACGTCGCGGACCTGCGGTCCCGACCGGCGACCATCGCGGAGATCCTGCAGATCGTCCTCTCGATCGGCGAGTTCATCCCGCACCCGGCCATCCAGGCCATGTACGACCTGCGCGACCTGGGCAGCGTCGGCGCCTATGTGCTGACCGGGAAGGACCTGTACGGCGAGCCCATGAGCGGTCTGGAGGCCGCCCTCACCCTCGGCGGCGTCCTCGTCCCCGAAGTCGCGGAACGCGCGGGCAGGTCCCTGCTGGCCTCCGGCCGCCGGGTCTTGACCGTCGGCGACAATCCGTCGGCTCGCCTGCGCGACGCGGCGGAGGCGGTCGAGTCCGCGGACGCGGCGCTGGCGAAGGCGACGGCCGAGCGCGCCGAAGCGAGCTCACCGTGAGCCCGCCGAGGGAGGTCCGGACACGCCTGGGAGAGCTCCTCGCGAACCCGCCGATCCGGTCCATGCCGGAGCAACTCGCGCTGTTGAACCAGCTCCAGCGCATGACACCGCAGGTCCGGGCGATCTTCGCCGCTGACCGCGCGCCCCGCTCGTTCGCGCGGGATCCCCGCGAGCTGATCGACCCATCCGGCCTCTGCCTGCGGTCCGGCTGGCTGCAGAACGCCTTCGAGGCCGTACGCGAGGACTTTCCGAACATCAGCATCGAGGGCTTCCTGGCCGGCGGAGACTCCCGGTCGCTGCTCCACGCCGTCGTCGACGCGTGGCTCGGCCCGGCCTCGGCGACGCTGCTGCGCACCTCGAATCCCGAGGAGTACGTCGACGCGCTCCGGCGGGCCTATCTCGATTTCAGGACGACGATGACGCCCTTCGACGGCGGCGTGTCCTACGGCTCGTACCGGTATCACGAGGGCTTCCACGTCGAGTTGCCGGACAATCTCAACGTCACGCCCATGAACGCGCCGGTCGGCCCGGACCTGCACTACCCGCCCTACGGAAGTAAGGTGACGAAGCGGGGCCACCGCTCGATCGGCATGGTGATGGCGTCGCGGGTCTGGAACCGGGAGATCCCGCTCACCGCGCGTGACGTGGAACTGTTCCGTGAGCTGCAGGTCAGAAGCTACGACGAGGTGCACGCGTGGGACTACGACCCCGACTTGCTGCTCTCCGAGGTGCAGATCGCGCACATGATTTCGACCGGCGAGGCGCCGATCTACAACTTCAGCTACGAGCAGGGGCCACCTAGGGCGCGCACTGTGGTGCAGGCGCGGTGGGAACTCGCGGCCCGGCTCCAGGACGAGAGGATTCTGACGGTCGATAAAGCCGAACTTGAGCAGATCCGGTCCCGGATTGGCAGTGACACGGTCCGGCGGTCCGGAAATTCGCTCGACTTTCGCAGCCGCTACGCCCGTGATCCGTACTACCGGCTGTCGAGGGACGAACTGTTCGAGATGGCGCTGGCGCGTCCTAAGGCGCTGGACGTGGCCGTCCTGGTCAACGAGTGGGAGCATGTCGGGGGGACTCAGCGTTTCATCAGGGTCATGGGTGACTGGGTCCGGCGGCTGCGCAATCAGTACCCGAAGAAGTCCGATAAGTTTCCTCAGGAGTTCTGGGCGAGTCGGCTTGCCATGATCACCGGGGCGTCGGAGCCAAGCAATCTGCATCTGCTGGGGCGATGGGACCATGCGCGGACCGACCTCGAGGCGGGGCGAAACTTCATCGGAACCCGGCTCGACCGCTACGGAAACCGCGCGATTCCGACGCTGGACGAGGTGTCCCTTTACACCTATGAGCAGCGCGCGGAGGGGCGCACGGGGTTCACGTTCCCGTCGGGGGAGACCTTGGGGTCATTCCCCCTTACCGATTTCGACCGGGCCACCGACGCCGTCGTCGGATTGGACCAGCGGACCCTGGCCGAACTCATGAGCGCGTTGCAGGAGGACGAATGGCAGAGCGCGCTCAGGTTGCTTCAGGACGCGGACCGTCGTGAGGAGTGGAACGGGCTCGTGCGAAGGCTCAATCTGCAGGTCGATTATTACGGCATGCCGGCCGCCCTGCGTTTGCCGGAAATCTAAAGGTGAGGACTGATGTCAGAGGCTTCGTTACGTTTCGTCCAGCTGCGCCGTACGAGCGATCCGGACGGCTCGTGCTCGACCGGACCGAAGGTCGTCACGGAAGTCGTCGATTTCGGTGACGACTGGTCGCCGCAGGTGAAGGAGGCGGTGACGGCGGGCGACCGCGAGCAGGCCCTGGCTCTGCACACCGCGCGGGCAGCGGAACGCGACGACCTGCTGGAGGACGTCGGGCGGCTGGCCTTGGCCCTGCTGCTGCGCGCCGCCATCGACTCGCGCCTCACGGTCGGAAAGCTGCGCGCGGTCATCGCCGAACGCCGGATGGCGCCGGACCCGCCCCGTGGCGCGGTCGCCGACTTGACCCGCTGGGCCGTGGACATGATCGTCCTCGGCCGGTTCCTGGGCAGGCCGAGGGGCGCGGCGGCGGCGCTGACCCGCCTCTTACGCGGCATCGCGCTGCTCCGCCTCGCGAGTTCGAAGGCCGAGGACGCCTGCCTGGTCCGCACGCTGATCGGGGGCCGCGAACTGGAGCTGCCGCCGCCGCCGAAGCCGGTTCCGCCGCCGGACCCGGACGCCGAGCGGGTCAAGCGGTTGTCCGGCCTGAGCGTCGAGGTCGGGCGTCTCCTGACCCGGGCGCGTGCCGCCGGCAAGCCGGACCCGACGCTCGCCGACATGCAGTCGGGCGGCTTCAAGGACCTCCACCCGGCCATCGAGGCGACGGCGCTCGCCGCCGCCGAACTCGGGGTGCCGCCCACCGCCACGCTGCGCGGCCTCCGCAAGGTCCTGGACACCGAACGCGACGTCGCCCGCCGCCGGTCGAGCACGGCCGAGGCCGGAGACTTCGAGGCCACGGTCGAGGCCGAGACGGCCTACATTCCGCCGAGCGTGCCGGTGCTGAAGGCCCAGGCGCGGATCGCGGGCCGCGGCGACCTCATGATCATCCGTACCACGCATCTGCGCTACGAGCCCGGCGAGATCTCGCACATCGAGAACGTGCTGGCCAGCGAGGTGCGGGCCCGCACTCACGTCGTCGACACCCGGACCAGTGAGACGATCACCACCTCGACCCAGTCGATCTCCGAGACCACCCGGGAACTGGAGACCACCGAGCAGAACAGCCTCGACCGGGCGCTCCAGACGGCGGCCACGCAGAGCACCTCCATGTCGCTGGGCGTCAGCGTCTCCGGCGGCTTCGGCCCGATCCAGGCCGGCGTCGACATCAACGCCGACCGCTCCACCACGACGGAAACGAGCATGAGCTCGGCCGTCTCGTACGCCAAGACCATGACCGAGAGCGCCGCCGAGCTGCTGCGCACCGAAGTCTCCCAGCGCCGCACCAGCATCAGCACGACGCGCGTGACGGAGACCAACGAGCACAGGTTCGACAATGCGGGCGGCTCGGCGAACATCGCCGGCGTCTACCGCTGGCTCAACAAGGTCGACCAGGCCCAGCTCTACAACTACGGCGAGCGGCTGATGCTGGAGTTCATCGTCCCCGAGCCGGCCGCGCAGCTGGTCTACCTGGCGCAGCAGGACACCGATCAGGGCGCCGTCCCGAAGCCGGCCGGCTGGTTCCTGGAGATCGAGGAGCTGACCGAGGAGAATTACGTCGCCAAGGCCGCGCGCTGGGACGTGCTCGGCGTCGAGCCGCCGCCCGAGGAGGAGGTGTTCGCGACCGCGACCTTCGCCGATCCGGCGGCGCGGCCGTTCGACTACCCCAGGAACACCACCGACAAGTCCCAGCCGGAATGGGGCTACAGCTCCTACGTCGGCGAGGTCGGCGTGCCGAACGGCTATGCGGCCGGCGACGCCTACGTGACCGTCACCTGGGCGTTGGAGAGCGGCGAGTATTCCACCGAGGGGGGCCAATCCACCCAGGCGGTGCAGATCGCGATCGGCGAGAAGCGTGTCACCGTCAGCGACGCGGACGACGGCGAACTCACCGTCCCGCTCGACCATGTGCTTCCCGGGCCGCTGCCCATCGGCCTCAGCGCCGATCAGCGCGGCGGCCTCACGGTGGTGGTGCGGGTGCGCTGCGAGCGTACGCGCGCCGCCTTCGAGGCGTGGCGGCTGCGCACGTACGAGACGATCCGCGCCGGTTATCTGGCGCAGTCGTCCGCCTACGAGAACGACCAGCGACGGCGGCAGGCGCGCGAGGCGTACCGGTCCGACCAGCCTTCCTCGGTCAATCGGCGCGTCGAGCAGGCGGAGTTGAAGCGGGCGTGCCAGACCGTGCTGAGCGGCCAGGATTTCGACCTGTTCGGCGCGCTCACCTTCCCCGCCGACGACGCCCCGCGCATCAACCGCATGGAGCTCGCCAAGGAGGCCGACTACATCCAGTTCTTCGAGGACGTCTTCGACTGGGAGAACATGGTGTATCTGTTCTACCCGTACCAGTGGGCCGGGCGGGAACGCTGGGGCACGCTCCGGGCCCGGACCAGCACGGATCCGACCCACGAGGCGTTCCTGCGGGCCGGGGCGGCCCGGGTGATGGTGCCTGTCCGGGCGGGGTACGAGCACGCGGTCGGGGATTACTTCGCCACCTCGGAGGTTCCGAAGCTGTCGCCGAAGCGGTGGCGCGGCCGCTCCAACCCCTATCCACCGATCGAGGAACTGATCGGCGACGCCCTCGACCGGCCGGGAATGGAGATCGCCGTCGACGAGCCCTGGGAGATCGTCACGCCGACCTCGCTGATCTATCTCCAGCCCGACGCCGAACTCAACCCAGCGCCTTGAGCAGGTCGCCCCCCGCGTCGGCCGCTGCTTGGGCTTGGACGTCGGGGCGCGGGCGCTTGCGGCGACGAGGAGGGACCGTCAACTTGACGGGCCCACCCGCCTGGACCTCCGTCGGCGTGGTCGACTTGGTGGAGTTCTCAGGAGTATCGCCATGCGGCTTGACCTGGACGGATGAATAATCGGCACGCGCAAGGCCGAGTTGAACGTGGCGGCTGGAGAGAGGAGATGAAGGTCGGTTACTCAATCCAGCCAGGGGCCGCCGAACAGATCGAGCGTTCGCAGTCCTCCCCCGTGCAGGGGACCTCTGCCCGCGTTGGTCGCGTCCCGGCCCCAGGATCATCAGTTGGTCGCCAACCCGCCGAATAACGGGTCCCGCTGGAGGGATGGCTTCGCCTGTCCAGGTCAGCGCATCAGCCTGAGTGGCAGTCTCTGTAGGCCACGGAAGCTGACGTTAGGTCGCCAGACCAGGTTCTCGCTGGTGAGTTCAATCCTGGAGTAGCGTCGTAGTAGCTCCGTCAGCACCACAGAGGTCTCCAGCTTTCCCAGCGCGGCGCCGATGCAGTAATGGGGCCCACTGCTGAAAGCCAGCGTTTTTGTTCCGGTACGAGTCAAGTCGAGGCGGTCCGGGTCGCAGTAGCGTGCCGGATCACGACTGGCCGCCCCGAAGAGCAACATCACCTTGGCCCCCGCAGGAAGCGTGACGTCCTCAAGGGCGACGTTGTCGGTCAGGAGCCTGGAGACGATCTGCACGGGGGCGTCGTAGCGAGTGATCTCGTCCATGGCATCAGTGATCATCTCCGGGTTCTCGCGCAGCATTCGCAACTGGTCGGGATGCCGGAGCAGCGCCAGCAGACCGTTTCCGATCAGATTGACAGTTGTCTCATGACCTGCGACGAACAGAAACAGAACATTGGCGATGATCTCGCAGTCAGTCAGCCGGACGCCATCGACCTCAGCGTGCACGAGCAGAGACAGGATGTCTTCTCGTGGTGTTGACCTGCGCTCGTCGAGCTGCTCGGCGACGTATTCCCGAAATTCTACTTCCGCCGTGTTCATGCCGGCCGTGTCCTCGAACGTTATCGAGGGGTCGATCACGCGACTTATTTGTTCCGTCCAACGGCGGCACTGGTCTCGATCGTACGAGGGCAAGCCCAGAAGCTCGCAGGTCACGGTCACCGGAAGGGGCAGTGCGAGACTGTCGATCAGATCGGTCTCACCTTCGCCCACGGCGTCGAGAAGCCGGTCGGTTTCAGCGGTTATACGTGGCCGCAGTCGCGCTACGGAGGCGCGGGTGAAAACCTTGCCGATCACGCCGCGGATCCGCCTGTGTGCGGGCCCGTCAAGCATGAGCATCCAATTTCGCACACTCTGCAGGAGCGGGCTGTCCGCGCCGCCGCGGCGGTTGGCCCATGTGGTGTTCCGATAGAACTCACTCGACGCCCCTGGTGCGCACAGTACGGCGTCGACGTCGGCGTAGCGGGAAAGAACCCAATAGCCGAAATGTGATTGATGAATCGGATCAGTCTCGCGGAGGCGTCGATAGACAGGATATGGGTCCGTACGTATCGATGGATCTCGCGGGTCGAAAGTAATAGACATTTCCATCCTGTTGTACGAGTGGACGAGCCGGTCAGACCGCGCGGATCCGGTGCACGAACTCGGCCAGGTCGGCCATTGCCGCATTGCCTTGCGACGTGGCGAAATCGTTGACGAGCCGGACCAGCGCCTCGTATGCCTCGGTATGGTCGTAGGACGTGGCGTCCGCGATTTTCAGTGACCACCGCCAGTACCCGTTCAGCGTGTCCGCCAGCGGCATCCGAAAGGTGGACAGCACGTCCTTGAGATCCGGTACGCTCGCCGCGAGCCCGTGCCGCTTGACGTAGGCGCCGACGAGTTCGGAGTAGAAGGCGAAATGCCGCGCCTCGTCCCTGGCCAGCCGATGCAGCAGATCACGCAGTACCGGCTCCGTGGCCACCGTCCTGAACCGCTGGTAGAACAGCTGCGTGGCCTTCTCCTGCACCAGCGTATAAGTGAACGCCTGCAGCGGGTTCTCGTAGGGCAGTGCGAACTTCTTCCGGCCCTCCTCGGCCAACTCCCGCATCAGTGTGTCGGGGTCGCTGATGCCGGCCTCGATCTGGTACCTGGTCAGCACCGAGGCGTGTCGTTCCTCCTCGTTAGCCCAGGAGATCAGGAAGCGGAAGTACTCCCGGTTGAAGCAGAACTCCTCGATCGCCAAATCCTCGCCGGAGACGGGGAAGGCGCCCAGGAAATAGGTGAGATACCCAGGGATATGGTCCTCGATGAAGGTGATGAACCGGACCACCGACCGGTCGGTGTCGGTGAGTTCCTCAGGCCGCAGCGACGCCCAGGACAGCTCGTCGATCGACCACTGCCGCGTGCCGGCGCGGCTCACCGCCTTCCGCGTCAGCTCCCGGATTTCCCCAGGGTCGACGAACTTTCGCAACCGCTGGGAATCGGACTCGGGCAGGGTCTCGGTCATGGTGCCTCCGTTGGACCCATCCGGGATTTCAGTGCGCTCAACGCGTAGTGCTTGGTGGTGTAACCCCAGCCGGCATTGGCCGTGCGGAGATATCGGATGAGTGGCTCGCTCATACCTGGCGCCACCAGTTCGACGTGGTCACGCGCGGCCCCAACCCGCCGTTCCCACTCCTCGATGGTGCGGTGGTAGTGCGCGGTGAGGTCGGCGAGTCCTGTGAGGCTGAACCTGGCCGATTCCACGGCCTCTACCAGCACCGACAGCGGCACCATGTCGGCGAATCCGAAAATGCCCTCGGTGACGTGCTTGGTACCCGGCCGCTGCGAAAACTCCTCATAGGCGGCGTGGTCCCGGAAGCAGCTTTCCGACAGGTACAGCGACCCGCCGCCCCGTAACAGCCCGTACACCTTGCGCAGCACCGCAGTCCGGTCGGGCATGTGCACGATTGAGCCGAGCATGGTGACCGCGTCGAACGGCCCGGCCACCTCGACGTCGGTGAACGAACCGAGCTCCAGCGCGATCAGCTCGGCCACGCCCGCCTTCTCCGCTTGCGCCCGGATGTATTCGGCCTGTGGGCGTGACGGGGTGACGCCGGTGGCGTGGCAGCCGTACTCCTGCGCCATGAACAGGATCAGGCTGCCCCAGCCGCAGCCGACGTCGAGCAGCCGCTCACCGCCGGTGAGGCCCAGTTGCCGCGCGACGAAGTGCAGCTTGTTCGTCTGCGCCTGGTCAAGATCAGAGTGCCCATTGGTGTACAACCCGGAGCTGTACTTCAGCCGCCGGTCGAGGTAGATGCCGAACAGTTCGGCGGGCAGCTCGTAGTGCTTGTTGGTTGCCTGATACGCCTCTTGCGGGGTCAGTGTGGTCATGACCCCGCCAGATCCCCGCTGACGTGCTTCTCGACCAAGGTGACCAGCTCGTCGATGGTCCGCGCGCCGAAAATAGCCTCATCGTCGAACTCGACGTCCCACCTGCGCTCCAGTTTGGACACCACACGTAGCAGCTTCAGTGAGTCTGCACCGGGCAGTTCCTTGAGCACGTCGGCGCCGTTGAGCTCGGCGGCGGAGATCTTCAGCTCAGCAGCGATGCATTCGGCCGTGACTGAGGCGATCTCTGCACGGGTGGTGGCGGATTCGGTGGTCATGTCTCTCCAGCTCCATGGTCGAAGTAGTGCCGGACGCGGCTGAAGGCGGCGTCGTCGAGCTTCATCAGTTCTCTGGCCTGCTCGGATCGGATCGGCTGGTAGGTGCCGGTTGCCATGACGTGTAGCTCGTCGCCGGGCCCGGTGATCGTGGCCTCGGTGTGCAGCACCCCGTTGCCCCTGCCGCTTACCCGCGCGACGGTCAGGTACCGCTCTCCCACCATGAGAGGGGCCAGCATCCTGCTGCGTAGGGTCACGGAGAACGCAAGCATGCCGTGGATCAGCGTGAGGGTGTCGCCCATCACCTCGTCCACCAGGACGTTCACGATGCCGCCGTGCACGATTCCCGGGTAGGAGGCGTAGCACTCGGAGAACGTCGTCTCGGCGGCGTAGTCGCCGTTCGACAGCCGTTGCATGCGCAGCTTGAGCCCGACCGGATTGTGTGGGGAGCAACCGAAACAGTTGAACGAGGGCTCCGAAATCCAGGGGAACTCGATCTCCTCGCCGAAGGTGTGCTGGGCGGTCATACGACGACCACGTCCTTCGACGACTCGTCGGCTATCGCCCGGCGCACGTCGGACATCTTGGTCAACTTGTAGCCGGTGATCTGCGAGAAGTACTTGAACAGCTGTTCGCAGCACTTCGCCCACTCCGCGCCGCCTTCGTCAACCTCGGCGAAGTAGGCGAACATCTCGTCGATGGTCTCGTGGTTCGCCAGCTCGGGCAGGTTTCCCTTGAACCGGCTGACCGGGTGGCGGTACAGATCGCGCGTGGTGCCCATGTAGACGTACAGGGTCTCCACTACTGACGCGCATTCCTCCGGCCGTTCGGCCAGTTGCACCGCGGTGTAGTGGACGAATTCCCGCGCGTGCCGCGCCTCGTCGCCGCTGGCTTTCCGCAGGATCGCGGCGAGCACCGGCTCCCGCATGCTGCGGGCGACGCACTTGTAGGCGTGCGTGGCCAGCACCTCGCAGATGACGTTGGTCGCCAGCGTGGCCGCCCTGGTCACCCCCGGCGGGTACGCCGCACGCATCGAGGCGATCGTGCTGTGGTCGATGTTGTGCCCTGCCAGCTGTAGCCAGGTCTGGAAGGCGAGGTGGTGCTGGATCTCCTGGTAACCCCAGATGCACGCGAACTGGGAGAAGTCGTAGTCCATGGCGAACTCGTTGAGCAGTCCGTGGGTGGCTGCGATGACGTTGGACTCGCCCACGATGGCGCCCTTGGCGAACACGATATGTTCGGGCAGCACCAAGTCAGCTCGGAACTCGTCCCACGGGATGTGGTGCATTTCCCAGGTTGCGTGCTGGTAGGCCGCAAACACCCGGGCACTGTGCATCCGTTCGTCCTCGAGCAAGGGCACCCCGGCAGGCGACCGGGTTTTGCTGTTCACACCAGTTCTCCTTGGTCTCGACTTCCGGTGGCGGGGAACACCCCTTCATCGTCACCGGCGGTGACGCGCTGGGCGGCGAGTACGCGTTGCCACTTGCCGCTGGTGGTGCGGGGGATCCAGCGGGGCTTGACCGCGTAGACCTCCACCTGGGCGAGGTCCAACTCGGTGGCCACCCGCCTGCGGACTTCCTCGCGTACCAAGGCGGGATCCCCCCTGGTCTCCACGATGACGCCGATTCGCTCGCCACCCTCGGCGTCGGTGTCGGGGAACGCGACGCAGCGGCGGCGGTAGACGCCTGGCACGGTGCGCGCGACGTTCTCGACGTCGTCGGGGAAGAAGTTCTGCCCGTGCACCACGACCATCTCTTTGCGCCGCCCGGTGATGTACAGTTCGCCGTCGAGCAGGAAGCCGAGGTCGCCGGTGCGCAGCCAGCCGTTGTCGAACACCGCCGCTGTCGCTTCGGGGTTGCGGAAGTACCCGGTGGTCACCGGTTCCCCGGCGATCTGGATCTCCCCGAGCGTGCTGTCGGCGGCCACCACCCCGTCCTCGCCGACGATCCGCAGGTCGATGCCGTGCACGGCGCGGCCCACCGCGACGACCGGTTTGGCCGCGGGCGCGGTCTCCTCGACAGTGCGCACGACACCGGTCCTGGCCAGTTCGTTGCGGTCCACCGCGCGGATCGTCGCGGTGTCGCCGGGGTTGGGGTAACTGATCGACAGGGTGGCCTCGGCCATGCCGTACACCGGGTACATCACCGATGGGTCGACGCCGCTGGGTGCCAGCGCCTCGGTGAAGCGCCGGACGGTGGCCGCGCTGACCGGTTCGGCGCCGTTGAACGCCAGCCGCCAGCTGGACAGGTCGAGGGTGGCCAGTCGCTCCGCAGGGACGTTGTCGAGTATGTAGTCGTAGGAAAAGTTGGGGCCGGTCATCATGGTGCCGCCGCGTGCGGCCAAGTACTCGAGCACCGCGCCCGGCCGCCGCAGAAAGGTGATCGGGGGGAAGACGTGGACGTCGGCACCGTTGAGCAAGTGCGACTGCAGGCCGATCAAGCCCATATCGTGGAAGGTCGGCACCCATTGGACGAACACGTCGTCGGGACTAAAGGCGCCCGACACCACGCAGGCTTGCAGACCGGCCACGGTGGTCCGATGAGGCAGCATCACGCCCTTGGGCATGCTCGTGCTGCCGGAGGTGAACTGGACGATGGCAAGTGCGCCGGGATCGACGGCGGGCAGGGTGAGCACGCTGCCGGTGCCGCTGGGCGAAGGCGGAGACAGCAGGGCCAGGCCAGTGCTCACCGTGGTGAGTTCGCGGCCGAGGTCGTCGTAGTCGGGGTCCAGTACGAGGTGGCGCATGCCCGCGACGGCCATGATGCGCGAGAGACGGCGCGCGGTGCCCTGCACACCACCGAAACCGGCCTGGACCGGCAGCACGCTGACCGCCGCCCCGGCCCGCCAGAGCCCGAAGATCGTGGTGAGGAACCTGGCGGCGGTGGACACCAGTACGCCCACGATCTCACCGGGTCGCACCCCGGCGCGCAGGAACTCGTGTGCGCCCGCCGCGGAAGCGGAGTCGAGTTCCGCCGCGGTGATCTCGTCGCCCGCGGTGGGGAATCTTGCGCAGGAATCCGGTGACGCCTTCGCCAACCGGGCCAGGCTCTCCCCCAGAGTCTCTCCGTCCAGCAGGGCGGGTCGCACAGGTGGCTTCACGCTGATTCCCTTCGTGGTCAGCGAAGTCCGGATCTTGCTGGTTACCGGATCGGTCGAGCGGTCAGTCGGCGGTGAGTCGAGGCGCGCGATCTGGACGACAGAAGGCAGGAACACCTCACACCGCGTGCTGTTCGACGGGCCTTCGACAGCGCGAATAGCCCGGTTCGCTTCGTGGATATCGCGGACCGGAAAACAAATTCCATGATGCCGGATCCGTGTGGGTACCTTCCCGAGCATCATCACACGGATGTGTATGGCGACAAGCTGGCGATGGAAATACTAAGGAATTCACCAGACCCGCGAACCTGCTCATATTGGAATCTGGACGCGCTTGTCTGGCTGGCTACACTCTAGAACGCTACGTGCCGCTACCTGGGCAGGGCCGATATTCGGTGGCGTCCCAGGACCATGCTCGACAGCCTGCGTTCAGAAACGACTTCCGTCGATAATGATCAGGACAGGTGGTTCTATGCAGACCGGCAGTACTGCTCGCCCGGCGCCAGTCGCGGTTATCGGCTTGTCACACAGCCCCTCGACGATTCCACCGGACGAAGCAGTATTTCGGGCGCTGGAAAATGCTGGAGTTGCTCCGGAACGGCTTCGGAATACGGCGGCCGGTGTGTTCGCCATGGCGCACGCCGACCTGATCGCCACCCGACTGGGTGCTCTCGGGCCCGCCGTGACCTTGGACATCCAGCCCGCCGGGGTGGTGCACCTGGCCTGCCAGAGCATTCACGCCGGCGAGTCCGAACTCGCGCTCGCCGGGGTGGTTTCACCCGGTGGAAGCAGCGGATTCCTGCTGCTGAAGCCGATGCCTGCCGCGGTGGCCGACCGTGACCCGATCCACTGCGTGATCGACGGTAGCGCGCTGGGCCGGGGGCGGGTCGCACAGCAGGCCTGTGCTCGCGCCGAGGTGCACCGCGACAGCATCCAGTTCCTGTGGCGGCGCGGGTACCACTCGGGCAAGGCTGCGCTGGACAGAGTGTTCGACGGCGACGAGCCGGGCGGCGAGGACGACGCGGTGACGGCTCTCCTGGAGATGCCAGTGCTGCTCAACCGCAGGCAGGTTCCCGTCGCTGACGCTCCGATCGACCTGAACCGCCGCTTGACCGCGGTGCTCTGCTCCGCGGACGACGCCGGAACGGTCTGCGCATTGGTGCTGTCAGAACCACCCGCGCGCCCGTCGTCGTCGACCAGGCCCGGGGTCCGGACGCTGCCGTTGTTGCTGTCGGCCGACAGCGAAGAGACCTTGCGCGGCAAGGCGGAAAGCCTGCGCGTCCACCTGACCGAGCCCAGCAGCCCCGACCTGCTGGACACCGCACACACGCTGGCGGTCGCACGGCCGCACCTACCGCATCGGGCCGTAGTCCTCGCCAGTGACCGCGCGGAGCTCGCCGACGGACTCGGTGAAGTCGCGGCTGGCAGGGGTGGCACGGCGAAGGCCGGCACTGGGCGCAAGGTGGCTTTCCTCTTTCCCGGTGAGGGCGGGCAGCGGGCGGGCATGGGACGTGAGCTGTACTCGATGTTCGACGTGTTCGCCGACGCGCTCGACGAGGTGTGCCACCACCTGGACGCGGTGTCCACCTGGTCGGTACGCGGTCTGCTGCTCGGCGATGGCCGCACTGAGGTCGCACCTGCCGACGAGGCGCTGTACACCGAGGATGCGCTGTTCGCCGTCCAGCTGGCGCTGTTCCGCCAGTTCGAGCACTGTGGCGTGCGCCCGGACTTCGTGGCGGGGCATTCAGTTGGGGAACTGGCTGCGGCGACGGCCGCCGGGGTGTACTCGCTGCCTGATGTGTGCGCCTTCCTGGCCGAGCGGATCAGGTTGTTCCGGGAGAAGACACCCGTCGGCGGCATTATGATCGCGATGCGCGTCACCGAGGCGGAGGCGCTGGAATCGTTGTCCGGGCTCGAACACCTGGCCGGGATCTCCGCGGTGAACGCCCCGAACTCCGTGGTCGTGTCCGGGGACCGGGAAACCGTGCTGCGGATCGCCGGACTGTGGTCGGATCGTGGCCGCAAGGTGAAGCAGCTGCCAGTCGACCGGGCTTTCCACTCCCCACACATGGCCGCGATGGCCGGTGACTTCGAGCAATTCGCCCGTGGTCTTTCGCCCCGGCCGCCGCGTATCCCGCTCGTCCCGGTGCACACCGGGTTCGGCTCGGACCCCGACGTGGTCTGCCGTCCTGAGTACTGGGGCGCGCAGCTACGCGGGACCGGGCACTTCCTCAACTGCGTGACCAGCCTCGACGCGGCGGGCGTCGACACCTACGTGGACATGAGCGCGAGTGGTGTGCTCGCCGCGCTGGTCGAGGAGACACTGCCCGAGTCCGCTGCCGGGAACGTGCTCGTCACCGCCGCGCTGCGCGGCGAGTCCGATCCGCACGCCGTGCTCGGCACGCTGGGCGAGTTGCACACCCACGGTGTCCCGGTGGACTGGCCCGAGGTCTTCCGCGGCTGGGGCGGCCGGCGCACGCACCTGCCGACCGAACCGATCCAGCCCGCCCGTGCCACCTCCCGGCCGACGGATCTGCCCAGGTTGATCCGGACCGAGGTCGAGGCGATGTTCAAGGGCGGCTACCGGCCGGGCCGGTCGTTCGTCGAGCTCGGACTGGACTCCGTGGCCGCCGTGGAACTGGTGAACCGGTTGCGCAGGCGGACTGGGCTGAAGATCGCCACGGCCGCGCTGTTCGACCACCCCACCCCGAACCAGTTGGCCGCGCACCTGGACAGCCACGCGTCCCAGCCGGTTGCCGTGGTCCCGCGCCGGAGCGGTTCCGACGAGCCGATCGCCATCGTCGGGATGAGCTGCCGGTTCCCCGGCGGAGTGCAGTCGCCGGAGGACCTCTGGCAGCTGGTCGTCTCGGGTCGTGACGTCATCTCGTCGATGCCGGAGGACCGCGGCTGGGACTTGGCTGCCCTGTACGACCCGGAACGACAGCGGCCGGGCACGACCTATGTGCGCAAGGGCGGGTTCCTCCACGACGCCGCCGGGTTCGATCCCGCGTTCTTCGGCATCGGTGGGCACGAGGCTCTCGAGATGGACCCTCAGCAGCGGCTGCTGCTTGAATTGTCCTGGGAGGCGTTCGAACGGGCCGGCATCGACCCCGCCGCGCTGCGCGGCAGTGACACCGGGGTCTACGCCGGGTTGAGCCACAACGACTATGGCATCGGCCCCGGGTACGCCGGTTGGACCGCGCGTCCGCATTTGGCGATCGGGACCGCGGCCAGCGTGGCCTCCGGCCGGATCTCGTTCACCTTCGGGCTGCAGGGGCCCAATCTGTCCATCGACACGGCATGCTCGTCGTCACTGGTCGGGCTGCACCTCGCCGCCGCCGCGCTGCGCCGTGGCGAGTGCTCGCTGGCGCTGGCGGGCGCGGTGAACGTGCTGTCCTCACCGATGGTGTTCGTGGAGTTCAGCCGCCAGGGCGGGCTCGCGCCGGACGCACGGGTGAAACCGTTCGCCGAGGGCGCTGACGGCACCGTCTGGGCCGAGGGCGGTGGGATGTTCGTGCTGGAGCGGTACTCCGACGCGCGCCGCAACGGCCATCCGGTTCTCGCTTTGATCACGGGGTCGGCGGTCAACTCGGACGGAGCGAGCAACGGGCTCACCGCGCCCAACGGCGTCGCCCAGCACCGGCTGCTGGTCTCCGCACTCGCTGACGCCCGGCTGCGGCCGTCGGACGTGGACGTCGCGGAGGCGCACGGCACAGGCACGAAGCTCGGTGACCCGATCGAGGCCGGCGCTCTGCTGGCGGCCTACGGGGCGCATCGGCCGCCGGACCGGCCGCTGCTGGTGGGCTCCTTGAAGTCCAATCTGGGCCACACTCTGGCCGCGGCAGGCGCGGCCGGGCTGATCAAGATGGTGCTGGCAATGCGGCACGGCGTGGTCCCGGCGACCCTGAACATCGACCAGCCCAGCTCCCACGTGGATTGGCGCGCGGGACTGAGGTTGGTCACCGAGCAGATGCCGTGGCCTGATCACGGCCCGCCCCGGCGGGCGTGCGTGTCGTCGTTCGGGATCGGCGGGACCAATGCCCACATGATCCTTCAGCAGCCACCCGCGCAGGCGGAGACCATGGCGGAGCCCGTCGCGTCCGTCTGGCCAATGTGGACAGTTTCGGGCGGTTCGGGAGCGGCTCTGCGCGCCCAGGCGGGCCGGCTGGCCGCGCATTGGGACGCCCACCCCGATCTCAGCGAGCGCGACGTCGGCTTCTCGCTGGCCACGACGCGGTCGGCGCTGGCGCATCGGGCCGTGCTCACTGGCGGTGACCGGGATCGGCTGCGGCGCTCGCTGACCGCGCTGGCAACGGGCAAACCCGACCCCGACCTCATTGTCGGCGTGGTAGCCGAGGGCGGCTTGGCCTTCCTGCTCACCGGTCAGGGGAGCCAGCGAGTGGGCATGGGACGCGAGCTGTATGCCGCGTATCCGGTCTTCGCCGCCGCATTCGACGAGGTGTGCGCCGGGCTGGGCCTGCCGGTGAAGGAGACGGTGTTCGGTACGGATCAGCAACACCTCGACCGGACGGAATTCGCCCAGACCGGCCTGTTCGCCCTCGAAGTGGCGCTGTTTCGGCTGTTCGAGAGCTGGGGTATCCGGCCGGATCTGCTGCTGGGGCATTCCATCGGTGAGCTGGCCGCCGCCCACCTGGCCGGAGTGCTGTCCCTGCGGGACGCGTGCACGCTGGTCGCGGCGCGGGGCTCGCTCATGCAGGCGTTGCCCGAGGGCGGCGCGATGTACGCGGTGGCGACTTCGGAGGACGAGGTCGCGCAGTTGCCCCCGGATGTGTCGGTGGCAGCGGTGAACGGCCCCAGGTCGGTGGTGATCTCCGGGACCGAGGAGGCGGTCGTCGCGCTGGCGGAGCGGTTGCGAGCCCAGGGACGCAAGACCAGGCGCCTGCAGGTCAGCCACGCGTTCCATTCCTCCCTGATGGATCCCATGCTCGACGAGTTCCGCGCGGTCGCGGAAAGCCTGACCTACCACCCACCCGAGATCCCCATCGTGTCCGATCTGACCGGGCGGCTGGCCACCACCGACGAGCTGTGTTCGCCCGAGTACTGGGTCCGCCACATACGTGGCACGGTCAGGTTCCTCGACGGGATGCGGACGTTGCAAGACGAGGGCGTCAACACGTTCCTGGAACTGGGACCGGAAACGACGCTCACCGTGATGGCCGCCGACTGCCTCACCGAAACCGCCGACGCGGCGGTGATCCCCGTCCTGCGCCGCGACGACGTGCTCGGCGCCGTCGCGGCGCTGCATGTCCGTGGCCACGGGCCGGACTGGCCGGCGTGGTATGCCGGCAGCGGGGCGCGACGAGTGGACCTGCCGACGTATGCCTTCCAGCGCAAGCGGTTCTGGCTGATGCCCGACGCGGTCGAGAGCCACTCCCAGCAGACCCACGCGGCCTTCTGGGAGGCCGTTGAGCGCGACGACCTTCAGCGCCTGACCGATCTGTTGGGCACGAGCACCGACCGGAAGTTCAGCGAACTGCTGCCCGCGATGGCGCGGTGGCGACGCAGCCATGACCGGGAAGCCGCGATGGACCGGCTGCGGTACCGGATCGCCTGGCAACCCGGGGCGGACCAGGCCGCCTGCCTGCGGAACTGGCTGATCGTGCACTCCGAGGACCTACCCGTGCCAGAACCACTCGGCGACAAGCTCGGCGCCCAGACGCTGCCCATCGGTATCGGTGCGGGCCGCGCGGAGATCGCCGAGCGCCTTGCGTCGTCCGTAAGTGACGGCGAACCGATCGACGGGGTGCTGTCCCTGCTGGCCCTGGATGAGCGGGGGCATCCGGGAACGGCCGAGGTACCCGCCGGGCTCGCGCTGACCACCGCGCTGATCCAGGCCATGGGGGACGCCGAACTCGAAGTGCCGTTGTGGTGCGCGACACAGGGAGCGGTGTCCACGGGCCACGGTGACCGGCTCAGCAGCCCGGTGCAGGCCATGGTGTGGGGATTCGGCCGGGTCGCGGCGCTGGAGCACCCAAATCGGTGGGGCGGGTTGGTCGATCTACCACTCACGGTGGATTCACCGGCGGCCGAACGATTGGCCGGTGTGCTCTCCTCCGCGGAGGATCAGGTCGCCGTGCGCGCCTCCGGGATGTTCGTCCGGCGCCTGCTGCACGCGCCGGTCGGAACTGGACCCCGACGCGACTGGCCATCGCGCGGTACCACGCTCATCACCGGCGCGTTCGGCGCGCTGGGCAGGCAGCTTGCCAGGTGGCTGGCCGCTAAGGGCATCGAACGACTGCTCCTGACAGGCAGGCATGCGAGTGATCCCGAGCTGGTCGCCGAGTTGACCGCGCTCGGCGCCGAGGTCGACGTCGCCGCCTGCGACGTGGCCGACCGGGAAGCGGTGGCAGCCCTGCTCGCCGGGATCCCCGAGGACCGCCCGCTGACCGCGGTCGTGCACGCGGCCGGGGTGCTCGACGACGGCGTGATCGACGCGCTGGACCCGCAACGGCTCGCGCGAGTCTTGCGGGCCAAGGTCGCAGGCGCGAAGAACCTCCACGAGCTCGCCGGCGGAGAGCTGAAGGCGTTCGTGCTGTTCTCCTCCGCCACCGGCGCGGTCGGCAACGCCGGCCAGGCCAATTATGCGGCAGCCAATACCTACCTCGACGCGCTGGCAGAACAACGTCGCGCCGACGGGCTCGCGGCCACGTCGGTGGCCTGGGGACCGTGGGGGGCCGGTGGCATGGCGGTGGACGGGGCGGAGGCGCAGATCGTGGCCGCGCGACTGCGCCGCAACGGCATGACGGTGCTCGACCCGGACCTGGCGATCGCCGCGCTGGACCTGGCCTTCGCACAGGACGAGTCCGGACTGGTGGTCGCGGATGTCGATTGGGCCCGGTTCATTTCGGTGTTCGCGACCACCCGGCACAGCCCCTTGCTCGTGGACCTGTCCGAAGCGCGGCAGAGCAAGGCCGCTGCGCCGTCCGCGGAGGTCTCCTCGTTTGTCCGGCGGCTGGCCGGAGTATCGCAGGCCGAGCGTGTCCGTGCGCTGCGCAATCTGGTGTGCCACCACGCCGCCCAGGCGCTCGGGCACGACTCGGTCGAGGCGATCCTGCCTGGGAAACCCTTCCATGAGCAGGGGCTCAGCTCCCTGGGCGTGGTGGAGCTGCGCAACCAGCTGAGTGCGGTGACCGGACTGCGGGTGCCCGCGAGCGCGTTGTTCGACCATCCCACGCCCACCGCGCTGGCCGGCTACCTCGACGCCGAACTCGCTCCGGCCCCGGCCGCTGCGCAACCTGAACGCCCAGTGCAGGAGGAGCTCGAGACGGCGGATCTCGACACCCTGCTGAGCCGCGCCGAACAAGAACTCGACTTGGCAGCAAGGGACCGTCTCGATGACTGACGACCGCAAGTTACTCGACACCCTGCAGCGCCTCACCACCACGCTGCGGGACACACGGGAACGCCTGCGTGCGGTCGAGGCGAGCGCACACGAGCCGATCGCCATCGTGGGTATGGGCTGCCGGTTGCCCGGTGGGGCGAACGACCCGGACGGACTGTGGCGGCTGATCGACGCCGGCCGGGACGCGGTCACGCCGTTTCCTACCGACCGTGGCTGGGCAGAGGAGTTCACCGGCGCGGGGGCGTTCATTTCCGACGTGGCCTGGTTCGACGCGGGCTTCTTCGGAATCAGTCCCCGTGAGGCCCTGTGGATGGACCCGCAACAGCGACTGATGCTGGAGATTTCGTGGGAGGCGGTGGAACGGGCCGGAATCGACCCGATGTCCCTGCGCGGCTCGCGGACGGGGGTGTTCACCGGGACCAGCGACCAGGACTACCGCAGTCTGTTCGGCGAGCCCAGCAACCACCACGAGGACGGTGACCACCTGGCGATCGCCACCTCCGCGGGCGTGCTGTCCGGGCGAGTCGCCTACCTGCTCGGCTTGACGGGCCCGTCGGTCTCGATTGACACCGCGTGCTCGTCCTCGCTGGTGGCATTGCATCTAGCAGTCCGGTCGCTGCGCGCGAGGGAATGCGATCTCGCGCTGGCCGGGGGCGTGTTGGTGATGGCCACGCCCAGCGTGTTCACCGTCTTCCAGCGCCAGGGCGCGCTGGCCGCGGACGGCCGGTGCAAAGCGTTCGCGGAGGCCGCGGACGGTATGGGATGGGGCGAGGGAGCCGGGGTCGTGGTCGTCGAGCGGCTGACCGATGCCCTCACCCATGGCCACCCGGTGCTCGCCGTGGTGCGGGGCACCGCGATCAACTCCGACGGGGCGTCCAACGGGCTGACCGCACCCAACGGGCTCGCACAGCAGCACGTCATCCGCGACGCGTTGGCCGACGCGGGGCTGCGCAGCCAGGATGTGGACGCCGTCGAGGCGCACGGCACGGGAACCCGGCTCGGCGACCCGGTCGAGGCGGCCGCGGTGCAGGCAGCCTACGGCCGTGACCGGGAAACCCCGCTGGTACTCGGGTCAGTGAAGTCGAACATCGGGCACACGCAGGCCGCTGCCGGCATCTGCGGAGTGATGAAGATGGTTCTCGCGCTGCGCCACCAGACCCTTCCGAAGACGCTGCACGTGGACAGCGCGTCGTCGCATGTGGACTGGGGGGCGGGCGCGGTGGAACTGCTCACAGAAAGCCGCCCCTGGCAGTCGAGCGCGGGCCGTCCTCGGCGCGCCGGGGTGTCCGCGTTCGGTATCAGTGGCACCAATGCCCACGTGATCCTCGAAGAGGCGCCGCCCGCCGAAGCGCCGGCCGTCGGCCCAGCGCGGCCACTGCCGTGGGTGCTCTCGGCTCGGACCGATTCCGCGCTGCGCACCAAGGCGAGGCAGCTGCTATCACATGTGGACGGTAGGGATCCCTCGGGTATCGCGCAGGCGCTGGTCACCTCCCGCAGTACGTTCGAGCGTCGTGCCGTGGTGCTCGACCCGGATCCCCTGCCCGGGCTGACCGCGTTGAGCCGGGGTGACGCCGTACCGGGCCTGATAACGGGCACTGCGGACCTGATGGGCAAGGTGGTGTTCGTCTTCCCCGGTCAGGGTGGTCAGTGGGCGGGAATGGCCGCAGACCTGCTGGACGCGTCGCCGACGTTCCGAGAGGACATCCACCGCTGCGCCGAAGCGCTGGCGCCACATGTCGACTGGGACCTGCTCGCGGTGCTGCGGCAGCAGCCGGGCGCACCCTCGCTGGAGCGAGTGGACGTGGTGCAGCCGGCGCTGTTCGCGGTCATGGTCTCCCTCGCTGGCCTCTGGCGGTCTTGCGGCATCGAGCCGGATGCTGTGGTGGGGCACAGCCAGGGGGAGATCGCCGCCGCCTACGTCGCCGGCGCGCTGTCCCTCGAGCACGCCGCGTTGGTGGTCGCCCGGCGCGCGAAGGTGCTGACGGCACTGTCCGGCCGTGGCGGCATGGCTTCGGTGGAGATGCCTGCGGACGAACTGCGGGACCGACTGTGCGAGCGGCTGTCGATCGCGACGGTCAATGGACCGGGGTCGGCGGTGGTCGCCGGCGCCACCGACGCGCTCGATGCCTTGCTGGCGGGCTTGGCCGAGTCCGGTGTGCGGGTGCGGAAGCTGGCGGTGGACTACGCGTCCCACTCGCCTCAGGTGGAGCTCATCCGCGACCGCGTCCTCGCCGAGTTGGCACCGGTGTCGCCGAAGGCCACGGACCTCCCATTCCACTCCTCGGTAACCGGTGCCGTGCTCGCCGGGACCGAGCTGGATGCCGGGTACTGGTACCGGAACCTGCGCATGCCGGTGAGGTTCGACGAGGCAGTCGCCGGGCTCGCGGTGCCGGAACACTCGTTCTTCGTGGAGGTAGGCCCGCATCCCGTGCTGGTCCCGGCGATGCGGGCGGCCGTCGATGACAAGGCCGTGGTCGTGGGATCGCTGCGCCGAGGGGAAAACGGCCGCAGAGCGCTTCTCGCCTCGCTCGCCGAGCTGTACGTCCGCGGTCTGTGTCCGCAATGGACTGCCTGGGCAGGCCCGGAAGCGCCCGAATTTACCGAGCTGCCGACTTATCCGTTCGAACGCAAGCGGTTCTGGCTGACCCCGCGTAAGTCCGAAAGCGTTGGTCATCCTGTCCTGGATACGCCGGTGGAGCTGGCGGACAGCGACGAGCTGGTGCTGACCGGGCGCCTGTCGGTGGCGTCGGCTCCGTGGTTGGCTGATCACCGGGTGCTGGATGAGGTCATCCTGCCCGGAACCGCCTGGCTGGAGTTCGCATTGCGCGCGGGCGCCGCGGCAGGCTGCGCCACGGTGGAGGAACTCACCCTGGAACGGCCACTGGTTCTACCGGACGACGGTGCGGCGACGGTCCAGCTGCGTGTCGGTGCACCGGACAATACCGGGCGCCGTGGGCTGACCCTCCATGCGAAAGTGGACGGTGCGCGCTGGGTGTGTCACGGCGAGGGCGTGCTCAGTCCGGCGCACGCCGAGCCCGAGATGCTCGAGGAGTGGCCACCCGCCGGCGCGGAGGTGGTCCCGCACACCGGCCTTTACGCCGCACTGGTTGGGCACGGGTTGCGATATGGCCCCGCATTCCAAGGTTTGCGGACAGTGTGGCGGCGCGGCGGCGCGGTCTTCGCCGAGGTGGCGTGCCCGGTGGACGCACGCGGCTTCGTGGTCCACCCGGCACTTCTGGATTCCGCTCTGCACGCTCTCGGACTCAGCGGCGAGGCAGCACCGGGCGAAGGACCGGTGCTCCCGTTCGTGTGGACCGGTGTGACCGCGCACACAGCTGAACCGGCGACGCTGCGAGTGCGGCTGAGCGGGTCGGTCGATGACGGGGTGCGGCTGACGGTGACCGATGGCGCGGGCATGCCGGTGTTGTCGGTGGACTCGCTGGTGCTGCGATCAGCTGCCGTACGAAGCGATGCGCCGCGGGACGCGCTGTTCCGGAACAAGTGGGTCGAGGTGGGCGCGGCGAGCAGTGTCGCCTCGGAGACAGTCGCGGCCGTGGGTCTCGAGACCGACCACTTCCCCGTTTTTCCGGATCTGGCGGAACTGGAGAAGGCGGTCTCCGCGGGTCTGCCACCGCCGGGCGCGGTGCTTGTCCCCGGCTCCAGCGGCTCGGTGCGGGAGTCCGCGGGCCGCGCGCTGAGACTGGCCCAGCGATGGAGCACGCGTCCGGAGTTCGCCGCGTCCAGGCTGGTGTTCCTCACCTCGGGCGCGGTGGCGGCCAGGACCGGCGACGACGTCAGCGACCTGGCCGGCGCGGCCGTCATCGGCCTGATTCGGTCGGCGCAGACCGAGGAACCCGGCCGGTTCGTCCTGCTGGACGCCGACGAGATCACCCCACTGACGATCAGCGCTGCCCTGGCCTCGAACGAACCGGAAGTCGCCGTGCGGGGCGGGCAGCTGCTGGCACGCCGCCTGGTGCGGGCCTTCCCACAGGGGCCGGCGAAGTTCGCCGGGGCTGAGGACACCGTGCTGATCACCGGTGGGACCGGCACACTCGGCGGGCTGCTGGCCCGTCACCTGGTCACTGTGCACGGGGTGCGACAGTTGGTCCTGGTCAGTCGCCGGGGTGACGCGCCAGGGTTGCGGGACGAACTCACCGCGCTGGGCGCCACCGTCACTGTGGCCGCCTGCGACGTCGCGGACCGGGCAGAGGTGGCCGAGCTGCTCGACGCACACCAGCCGACGATCGTCGTCCACGCGGCCGGGGTGCTCGACGACGGCGTGGTGATGACCATGACCGAGGACCGCCTCGGCGCTGTCCTGCGGCCGAAGGCGGAGGCGGCGCTCGTCCTGCACGAGCTGACTCAGGATCTGCCGCTGAAGTCGTTCGTGCTGTTCTCCTCGGCTGCCGCCACCGTGGGCAGCGCGGGCCAGTCGAACTACGCCGCCGCCAACGCTGTGCTCGACGCACTGGCCCACCATCGGCGCGCGCGAGGACTTCCCGCGGTGTCGCTTGCCTGGGGCCTGTGGGCCGAACGCAGTGACATGACCCGCCATCTGGACACGGCGACCGACTCGCTGTCCACGAAGGAGGCATTGGCGCTGTTCGACACCGCGGTCGAGCTGGCCGATCCGGTGCTGGTGCCCGCCCGGCTCGACCTGCGTGGCCAGGCCAGGCCCCTGCTGCGGGAGCTGGTGAGCCAGCCGGAGGCTTCGAACGGGGATCAGCGTCAGCTGCTCGACCTGCTCGGGGAACCGGAGCGGGAACGGGCCCTGCTCGATCTGGTGCTGGAGAAGGTCGCGGTGACCCTCGGGCACCACGGCACGGACGAGCTCAGGCCGCAGGCCAAGTTCCTGGAGATGGGTGTGGACTCACTGGCTGCGGTCAGCATCCGCAACCACCTCACCGAGGCACTCGACCTGCGGCTGCGGCCGACCGTCACCTTCGACCATCCAACGCCGCTGTTGCTGGTCGGGCATCTGATGAAGGTGCTGGCCCAGGGCGAGGACGAACCGGCCACGCAAGAGGACAGCGAGACCGTCAGAGAGCGGTTCCTCCGGGCCAGGGCGGCCGGATGGGAGAAATCACGAACGTTCTTCACCTCGCTGGACGAGCTGCCTGAGATCCCCCGACCGGTCCGGCTGGCAAGGGGCCCGCAAGGACTGGCACTGGTTTGTGTCACCGCGGTCGTTGGCACGTCGGATCCGGTGCAGTATTCCCGCCTGGCAAAGCCGTTCCAGGGTGAACGAGACGTCTGGGCGCTGCGGCAGCCGGGTTTCCGCGATGGCGAGGCGCTCCCGAAGACCAAGGATGTGCTGCTGGAGATGCACGCAGCCGGTCTGCGTGCGGAACTGCGAGAGCGGCCGTTCGTGCTCACCGGCCTGTCGTCCGGTGGTCTGATCGCTCACATGCTCGCCCGGTACCTGTGCGACCAGGGCACCCCGCCGGCCGGTGTCGTCGTGCTGGACAGCTACGACTCCAGCGAGTTCAGCCGGATCGGCCCACTGCTACCCGGTCTGGGTGAGCAATTGGAGCTCCGGTTGGAGGACCCGACATTCGTGATGTCCGGCGACGACAGCTGGATCACCGCCACGCCGCATTACCAGACACTCGATCCGACGCTCACTGATCTGCCGATCCCCGTGCTGTTCGTGCGTGCGGGGGAACCGCTGGAGGGCTGGCCGGCAGACTGGGAACCCGTCTGGCCGTTCGACGACACCACCGTCATCACCCGCGGCAACCATTTCACCATGTTGGAGGATCATGCCCCGTACACAGCGGCCCTGATACGTGACTGGATCCGGACCACCTTCGACTGAGTCGGACGCGGTGTCCTACACCAGCCCGCGCTGGCGGGCTGCTCCGCTCCAACTTCGCTCGCCGGATCTGGCGGACCGCCTGCGACGACGGCCCTCAGATCCTTCCCAGCGCGGTTTCGGGGTGACCTCTACCCGGCAAAACTGGGCAGACCGCTACCGATCGGGGTAGGGGTCTTGATCTTCCGGGAGCAGTGTGCTTCCGTTTTGCTCCCGATTCCATGGTCAACGATCTTCGAAACGAAAATCCCAGGCCGTTGACCTGGGATTTGTTGGATGAATTTTCGGCACACGCAGGAGGTCTCACCGAGGCGGACATAGCGGCCGACTATGTGGCCGGTCAGGCGCAAGGTCGAGCCGGCGTTGCCGGCGTGGTGGCCGTACGTCGACCGAAGACGTGCTGGCTGCCAGGGCAGTTGTTAACGCCGCTGATGATCAGCTTCGGTAACCCGCCGTGGGCTGCGTCATGATCTTGACAACGCATCTGGCGCAGCCGAATATTTCAGCCATTCGACAAATGATTCAAAGCGTTCTAGAGCTTCGCCCTCAGACACGGTCGGCGCCGAGGGCTTCGGATTCAACCGGCTCGCCGTCGACCACCTGGTCCGCGCCCCCGCTGACCGACCGCGCCACCTGACCCGCACCCGACAACCCCCGGAGGACCGGTGCCCCTCGTCGCCGGGGTCGACTCGTCGACCCAGTCGTGCAAAGTCGTCATCCGCGACGCCGAGACCGGGAAGCTGGTGCGAGAAGGTCGCGCACCACACCCTGTCGGCACCGCCGTGCCGCCGGCCGCGTGGGAGGCCGCACTGTCCGACGCGGTCGCACAGGCCGGCGGACTGGACGACGTAGCGGCTGCCTCGATCGCCGGGCAGATGCAGGGCATGGTGTGCCTGGACGACGGCGGCGCGGTGATCCGGGACGCCGTGCTGTGGAACGATACCCGCTCGGCCGGCGCCGCCGCCGACCTGATCTCGGATCTCGGCGGCGGCGAGGCGGGACAGCGAGCATGGGCGGAGGCGGTCGGCCTGGTACCGGTGGCCAGCTTCACCGTCACCAAGCTGCGCTGGCTGGCCTTGGCGGAGCCGGACAACGCCGCCCGTACAGCTGCGGTGTGTCTGCCGCACGACTGGCTGACCTGGCGACTGTCCGGCGCACCGGGGCTCGATGCGCTGCGCACCGACCGCAGCGAGGCCAGCGGGACCGGATACTGGTCGGCCGCGACCGGTGAGTACCGCCTGGACCTGCTCCGGTTGGCGTTCGGTCGCGACGATGTGCTGCTGCCGCAGGTGCTCGGGCCGACCGGTCAGGCCGGGCACCTGCGCACCGGCGCGCCGCTGGGCCCCGGTGCCGGCGACTGCGCCGCGGCGGCGCTGGGTGTCGGTGCCGAGTCGGGCGACGTGATCGTGTCGATCGGCACCTCCGGCATCGTGTCCACCGTTTCCGACGTGCCGGCCGCGGACCCGAGCGGGATCGTGGCCGGGTACGCCGATATGACCGGCCGGTTCCTGCCGCTGGTGTGCACGCTCAACGCCGCCCGGGTGCTGGACGCGGCCGCGACCATGCTGCGGGTGGACCACGCAGGGCTGTCGGCGCGGGCGCTGTCCGCACCGCCGGGCGCCGACGGGCTGGTCCTGGTGCCCTATCTGGAGGGCGAGCGCACACCGAACCGCCCGCACGCCACCGGAGCCGTGCACGGCCTGACCCTGCGGACCTCGACCCCCGCACACCTGGCCCGCGCGGCGGTGGAGGGCATGCTGTGCGCACTCGCCGACGGGCTGGACGCAATGATCGCGCAGGGCACGACGGTCAACCGGGTCATCCTGGTCGGCGGCGGCGCCCGCTCGGAGGCGGTGCGCCAGATCGCTCCTACAGTCTTCGGCCGCCCCGTGCTCGTCCCACCACTGGGGGAGTACGTCGCCGACGGCGCCGCCCGTCAGGCGGCCTGGGTGTTGTCGGGCGGGCAGCGGCCGCCATCGTGGACGGTCGGGCAGGTTGAGATGCACGAGGCGGACGCCGTGCCGGCGATCCGCGAACGGTACGCCGTGGCCCGCGCGAACGTCCTCGACCGGGCTGGCTGACGGCGCCAGAGCCCAGACCGTTGCGGTCGGGGGCTTTTGTCGTGTCGGGCGCGGTGAGATCCCCGGGCGCTCAATGGTGATGGCCCGCGCCATGAACGGGCCACCACTGCCTTCACCTCCTCGAGCCCCGAGCGCGGCCCAGGACCTGTAAGGGTGTCAACTGTGCCGCACGGAAACTCGAACCTGGGTGGGAGCTGGGACTTTGCCAGCAGCGGCGTGGGCAGATCTGAGAGCATCGCGAGCTGCTGGTGCCCCTCGCTTACATGATCGTAGGGTGCGTGTTGGAGCCGGTGACACCATTTCGGGCGCTGGCAGGCCGCTGGAGAACCCCATCCAGGGGCAGTATGATTTTTGTATGAGCGATGGTAGGAAGGCGCGGATCTCGGTAACGGTCGACCCTGACCTGAACGAATACGCCGAGCGCATGGTCGAAGGGGGCATCGCTCCTTCCGTCTCCGCGGTGGTCAACACCGCGATGCGGGAACTCCGTGCCCGAGACCTGCGAGCCGCAGCGGCCTGGGCCGCGAAGCTGGAGGAAGCCCAGCAGCCAGACATAGCCGCCCGCGTCGACCGGCTCCAGGCGAAAGTGGACCAGCAGCTCCAGGCGCACGGCTTCTCCGCCCCGGGCGCCGCGTGAGCCACATCCGCACGCCTCTCATCCTGGACACCAGCGTCATGGAAGACATCGCCCGCGGCGACGCCGGGCTGATCGAGCTGGTCCAGCGCTACGACAGTCTCGGCCAAAACCTCATCGCGCCCTCACTGGCCATCGCGGGCGTGGCCACCGCACTGCACGGCATCCAGGAAGCGCAAGACCTTCTCGCCGGGATGGCCCGAATGGATGCCGTGACCGTCGCCCAGCTTCACGGGGTCGAGCAGGCATTCGCCCTCGTCCGAGTGATGAACCGTACTGGCCTGGACCCGTGGGACGGCCACGTCGCGGCCATCGCCGACGCGAGTATCTGCCCGATCCTGACCATCAACCCCGCCAAATGGAGCGGTCCGTCCCGAGCACTGGACGATCCCCTCCACATCATCGAGATCACCGACGATCCCGATTGAATACCCATGGTGTGCTCGTATGGGACCGGCGTCTCGATGTCTATGTCCAGCGAACTCCGCCGGAGCGCTACGCCCGCCATGCACGACAGCAGCGGTGGCGCCGAGGTGGGGTGCATAGCAAGATGGACCGCATTGCTCAGCTTCGTGGTGACATGTCGTACTGCAGAGGAGAATGCCCGAATGGAGATCGTGCCGCTGCTCGGAGCGTTCGTTCTCACGCTCGGCGTCGCCACCCCGGCGCTCGCCGACCCGGACATCTCCTCTGTGAGGATCTCCCCCACGACAGTCGAGGTGTCCCAGTCGAAGAGGGCGACGGTGACGGTCAAGGTCAAGGTCGTGGACGCCGACTCGGTGACCGCGACGGCCAGCAGTCGTGACGGTGCCGACGAGGTGACATTCGGCCTGTTCACCGAATACACCGAGGACTACTGGACCGGCATCGCGAGGATCGGCGGCGACATGCCCACCGGGGCGTGGACCCTGCAGATCACCGCCACCGACGGCGATACCACCACCACGACGACCCGAACTTTCTGGGTGAAGCGGAAGACGGCGACGACTCTAGTCGCGACCAAGACCTCGGTGCCCAAGGGCGCCAAAGTCAAGCTGTACGGCCACGTCTATCGGATCACCTCTGACGCCGACCTCAGGCACAAGCTGGTCCGGATCTACTACCGGAAGTCCGGCACCACGGCCTGGCACTCCTTCACCTCGGTGAGGACTGACGGCACGGGCTACTTCGAGAAGACGATCCGGCCGAAGTTCGACGCGAAGTGGATGGCCGTCAGCGTGGCGACCAACACATACGCGAAGTCGGAGTCCCCCGCCAAGTTCATCGACACCTGGCCCTATTGAGTAGCAGATCAGGCACGGGCGGCCAATCGGATCATGCAGGCGCCTACCTGAACCGGCCGGCGCGCCGCTACCAGGGGACGATGGGCGATGCGGGATATGAACGGCACACCTGTACCTGCCGATAACGTCATCCGTGCAGGCCATACGGCTTTCCTGACCCTTCGTGACGTGTGCCTGCTCCGGCTGTCGACAGCCACTGGGGCGGGGCAAAATGATCCCTCGTGCTCTTCCGTCTGGCCTACCTGACTGTCACGAACGCCTTTGCCGCGCTGCGGCTGCTGCCGCTGGGAGATCGAGACAAGGATGTCGAGATCCTTGCCCTGCGACACCAGATCACCATTTTGGAACGGCAACTCGGCGTCGGCACCAGGGTGAGATTCGCCCCGGAGGACCGGGCCTTCCTCGCAGCTCTCCTGACGTCGCTGCCCCGCGAAGTCCTGCGCGGGCTCCGGCTGCTCGTCCGTCCGGACACTGTCCTTCGCCGGCACCGCGATCTGGTCAGGAAGGGCCATGCTCGCGTGTGCCGGAAGAAGCGGCCCGGCCGGCCGCCTACGGTGCGCTCCATCCGCGCTCTCGTTCTACGGCTGGTCAAAGAGAATCCGGCATGGGGTTACCGGCGCGTGCACGGCGAACTCACCACTCTCGGTATCAAGGTCGCGCCCTCCACCGTCTGGGAGATCCTCAAGCAGGAAGGTGTTGATCCGGCACCCGAGCGGGCGTCCACCACGTGGGCCGCCTTCTTGCGGTCCCAGGCTGACGCGCTGCTGGCCTGCGATTTCATCGAGACTGTCACATCGGGCCCATCAAGCCCTGGATCAGGCGGCTCCGCTACGCGCCGTCCCGGATCCCATCACCGATCCGGCTGGAATCGTTGACTTGAGCGTACGCCGACGGGACCGGCTCGGTGGAGTCCTTCACGAATACTCGCGTGCCGCTTGAACTGCACAATCTCAGAGCTAACCGGGCGTCGCTCAACAAGCTCTTTCGTCCCGCGTCGTTGAGTAAGGGGCTACTCATGCGAACCTAGATCCCCCAGAGCCACGATGACGACTGCGGATGATCCGCGCTAAGTCGAGGCTGGAGGGGCAATGTTCGCTTGGTCTGCCCATGGTACGAAGTGGTTGCGGGTGTTGGCCGGGGCCGTCGTGGCTCTCCTGGCGGGTGGGTTGCTGGTCGCTCCGCCCGCTCACGCCGAGGTCGCCTATCCGAATCCGCTGCCCGACTTCTCTCATCCGAACCGGCCCCACGCGCCCCTGTTCAGGGATCGCAGCGATCTCCCGATCCCGCTTCTGGTCGTCTACGCGACGTTCAACGACCAGGCCAACACCACCGAGCAGAGCATCGAGGACAGGTTCTTCCCGCACACCACGTTCAAGACGGTGACGAACTACTTCTTCGCCAACGGCTTGGCCACGATCGCCCCGGTGGTGGAGACCTTCGGGGAGCAGAACAACGGGGTCGTGTTGGTCGATCTGGGCGCCTCCGGGCCCGCCATCGCGCAGGACGCGGCGGAGCGCCGTCGCAGGATGTTGGACCTCGCCGACCCGTTCGTCGACTTCGCCCGGTACGACACCAACCACAACGGCTCGGTTGAGGACTCCGAACTGGCCGTCTTCACGATCTTCACCTCCCGCCCCGGTACGGACTACTGCGGGCAGACCAGGGGCGTGGCCCAGGGTCGCGAACTGGACGGCAAGAGGGTCGCGTTCCGCACCGGGGACGCGGGAACCGCGACCAACCGGATGACCCTGGCCCACGAGCTCGCCCACCAAGTCTACGAGCTCGAGGACCACTACGGTTTCGGCGTCGGCGCTTTGGACATCGCCGGGCCCACCTGCATCCAGGGTGAATGGTGGTTCGAAACCAACATCTGGCACCGGATGCACCTGGGCGGCCAGAAGCCGATCGTGGCCGTCAAGGACGGGTACGTCGACCTGTCCGCCTCCTCCATCGGTCAGGCGTACCTGCTGTACGACCCGGAGAAAGGCACCGACGACTACTTCCTGGTCGAGGCCAGGGACCCCGCGCCTGGTACCTACGACGAGAACGCCTCCGACAGCGGGCTCGTGGTCTGGCGCATCGATGAGCGGAACGTTCGGAGCGGGATCGAATCCAAGCGCGGAGTCGAGCTGATCCGGCCGGACGGTGTGCGCATCCCCGGCTGCGACGACGAGGACCTGGACGGCCGGGAAGGCGAAGACCCCGACAACGACGTGGACGACGATCGCGACGGGCGGATCGACGAGGACGTCAAAGAGGACGACGGGAACTGTTACGGCGGGAGTGACACCGATGCCTGGAACCCCACCGACACCCGGACCGTGCTGCGGACGATGAACGCCGCCTGGGCCGACGGAAGCCCCGCCAAGGTCGCCATCCGGGCGATCGGCCGCCCGTTCTACGCCGACACCTCCAACGAGAAGCGTTTCCTGGCCTACCTCGACGTGCGCGGCCCCGGCATCCTCATCGACCCGGCCCGCAGTGACGGCAACGCGCCGCACCCGACGGTCGCGCTGGGTAGCACCTTCGAGTTCACGTACCCGGTGCGCAACACCGGCGAGGCCACCGACACCTTCGAGTTCACCGTGTACGGGCCCGACGGCTGGTCGGCCACCACGGACACGATGACCCTCGGCCCCGGTGTGGCGTCCACTGCCGTGATCAATGTCACCGTTCCGACCGGCATCCTGTATGACCGCACCACGCTGCGGGCCTCGGGCCGGAGCACGACCAACCCGGACGTCCGGACCGATTACCAGTTCCTGGCGGACATCGTCAAACGTCCGCTGGTGCTCACCTACGGCGGCGACCGGTCGAGCGACTACTCCGACCCGGCGCAACTCGTCGCCGCGATCCGGGACGGCATCACCGCCCAGCCCGTGACCGGCAAGCAGGTGACCTTCACCGTCGGCACCGACACCTTCCAGGCGACGACGGACGCGGCCGGGGTCGCCCGCGCCACCTGGGCAGGGGGCTCGCCCGGCGGGTACGCGATCCACGTCCAGACCCCCGAGGACGCGCTCTACCGCGGCGGCTCCACCGTCGCGCCGTTCACCGTGAACCCTGAGAAGGCGACGGTGACGGTCACGAGTGACGGCACACAGGCCGCGTTCGGCGCGACCCTGACGCTCAAGGCGGTCCAAGAGAACGACGGCCACCCCGGCGACCTCACCAAGGCCGGTGTCACCGTCACGCTGACCCCCACGCTCGGCGACAATTCCCTGGTCCGTACGGCGATCTTCGACGCGGCGGGCAACGCCACCATCCGGCTCAACGCGTCCGCCGACCTCTGGTCGGTGAACCTCACCACGAACGGCGGCTTCTTCTCCGCCCCCACGGTCGAGTCGAGTCTCGCCCTGTACGACCCCGGCGCCACCCTCACCGGCTCCGCCCTGGGCAGATCCCAGGAGCCCGCCGCCCGAAGCGGTACCCAGCCGGGCACCACCGTCCTGCTCACCTCGGCCCTCTTCTACCTGGGCACCCACCCCCTCGGCACGACCACCCTCACCTACGGCACCAAGCTCTTCATCGCCAGTAGGACCAGTTGGATGATCGCCTCAGGCGACAAGGCCATCCTCGAAACCACCGGCACCTTCAACGGCGGCCCCGCCAAACTCCGGGCCACCGTGACGGACAAGGGCCCCCTCTTCCGAGACGCCTTCATCGTCACCATCTCCACACCCAACGCCACCTACACCGCCAACGTCCCGACCGCCACCGGCAACCTCACGGTCAGGACGTCCCCCTCCCGCTAGGCCAAGCCCAAGCGCTCGGATGCTCAACTCGCAAATCCGAGCGCTTGGCAGGCCAGGTCACCTCGACCGCGTGAACCTTCCGCCGGCCGCCGGTCGAATGGCTCAGCCACGGCGTTGGACCCATAGATGCCGAGAATCGTGTCAGGTCGGCACGGACCATGCCCGCGATCCGGGGAGCGGTTCACCCCACCGGCGCCGGAGCAGCTGGCACGAACAGGACTGAGGACGATGGCACTCGGTTCACGCCCACCGGCGTGGGAAGCAGGGCGACGAGATCACGTCACGACTGACGGGCGCCGGTTCACCCCCACGTGGGGGTGAACCGAAGGCCGGGGAGGTGGTCGACTGGCTGAAGGGCTGCTCCCCACGACCGTGGGGGTGAACCGTGCTCCCGGCGGTCCGGTCATGGAAAGTCCTCTCGGTCCACGGTTGTCTGTCAGCTCGGTTGTGCGAGGTTGGCACGATTCCTGGTCGGCTCCTGGTCGAGCAGAGGCGATACGCAACAGCGCCTGCGAGGTAACCCTCTTCGATCAGCATCACGCGCGCTCGGTCATCCAACCGTGCCCGATCCGCAGTGAACTTGTCCCGGGGAAGGGGTCTGGGCAGGTCTTTGTAGATGTCAGTGGCCGGTCTCTCGGGGCCGTACTCGATGGTCGACCATCGCAGAGTCCAAGCTGCTCTACACCCCGGACGAGGCGGCCGTCCTGCTCGGAGTGAAGCCCTCCTGGCTGCGCCGCAAGGCCGCCGCCCGCGCCGTCCCGTGCACCTTCCTCGGCAAGCACCTGCGCTTCTCCCGCACCGACCTGGAGGCGATCGCCGCGGCCGGGCATCGCCCGGCGGCTTGACCACTCGCGGGCAGGGGAGCGTCGATGACCCCTACCCACCCCATCCACCCGAATGATTGTGGAGGCGATCATGGCATGGGCGGAGAAACGCGGCCCGTGGTTCCGGGTCCGCTACCGCGACGCCGACGGCGGCGTGCACACCACTCCTGACAAATACCCCAGCAAGAATGCCGCCCCGGCACCCGCGCCAAGTACGACCATCACCTCGATCAGCACATCCCGCCGATCTTCGGTCAGGTAAGCCTTGATGGCATCCGGCGGATGGCGGTCAGGGAGTGGGCCGCCGACCTGGCCGTCCGCTACGCCCCGGCCACGGTCTCCAGCATCGTCACGCTGCTGTCGGTGGTGCTGAACGCGGCCGTGCACGAGCAGGTGATCGCGGTCAACCCTGAAGATCAGCAGCCGCACCGGCGGCGGCAATCCACGTCACGGCCGCCCGATCCCCCAGGAAAGCACATCCTGCCCCTGGCGGAATGGGCCGGAAGGTTAGGCGGCCGCACCGCCGAGATCCAGGGTCCTGACCGCGGCGTTCACCGGCATGCGCTGGGGCGAGTTGGCCGGGCTGGCCCGCCCCTACTGCCGCACCAGCGAGAACATGATCTGGATCCACGCCGAGGTCGGGGCATTGCACGAGGTGAAAGGGGAACTGTGGCTGGGCCCGCCCAAAAGCCAGGCGGCGGTCCGCCGGATCGATCTGCCGCCGTTCCTCGCCGCCCTGCTGGAGGAGGCGATGGACGCCCACACGCATGAGCTGGTCTTTTCCGGCCTGGAGGGCGGGTGGTTACGCCGCTCCAATTTCGCTCGCCGGATCTGGAGGCCCGCCTGCGACGACGGCCCCAAGATTCTTCCCGGCGCGGTCTTTCACGGGCTGCGGCATCTGTACAAGAGCGTCTTGATGGAGGCCGGTATCCCGCACGTTCTGCAGTTCGAGCGGCTCGGGCACGAACTGGGCGGCATGGACGGCGTCTACGGTCACGTCACCGAGGCGATGCGCACCCGTCTGATGGATGAGCTGCAGCGCCGCTGGCGCAAACGTGGCAAGGGTCGGAAACGGTGATTCGGCGGTGGCCGGCGGACCGCTGAAGGGTCCCGCTCGGGGTGTGCTCCGGAGGGAGCAGAAATGCTCCCGGTTTCGGGGTGACCTCTACCCGGCTAAACCGGGCAGACCGCTACCGATCGGGGTAGTGGTCTTGATCTTCCGGGAGCAGTGTGCTCCCGTTTTGCTCCTGATCCCAGGGTCAACGATCTTCGAAACGAACAATCCCAGGCCGTTGGCCTGGGATTTGTTGAGTGGACGATACTGGGATTGAACCAGTGACCTCTTCCGTGTCAGGGAAGCGCTCTCCCGCTGAGCTAATCGTCCGGGGACTGCGAGCGGAAGACGGGATTCGAACCCGCGACCCTCACCTTGGCAAGGTGATGCTCTACCACTGAGCCACTTCCGCGTGATCTTGCCGGGTGGGGCCCGGCTCACGGAGAGAACACTAGCGAATCCTGGCTGACTCCCCAAATCAATTGTCGTGTAAGGAGCTACCATGCTTGACGATGGTTACCTCCGGAGGGTGATTATGGACGTTGAGGTTGGGCCTGGGCCGTTGGGCTTTGCGGATGTCGTACGGGTGGCCAGGTATGGGGCCGGGGTGCGGCTGAGTGAGGTGGCCGTCGCGGAGATGTTCGCCTCGCGGGGGAGGATCGAGGAGCTCGCCGAGGGGGACACCCCGGCTTACGGGGTTTCGACCGGGTTCGGGGCGCTGGCGACCAGGCATATCGATCCGGGGCTGCGGGCGCAGTTGCAGCGGAGCCTGGTGCGGTCGCATGCGGCGGGGTCGGGGGCCGAGGTCGAGGATGAGGTCACGCGGGCGCTGATGCTGTTGCGGCTCAGGACGCTGGCGTCGGGGCACACGGGGATCCGGCCGAAGACGGCGCGGGTGCTGGAGAGCCTGCTCAACGCGGGGATCACGCCGGTTGTGCATGAGTACGGCAGTCTGGGCTGTTCCGGGGACCTCGCTCCGCTTTCCCATGTGGCGTTGACGATCATGGGGGAGGGGGTCGTCCGGGATGCGGACGGTGTGCTCATGGACGCGCCCGAGGCGCTCAAGCGTGCCGGGATCGAGCCGGTCGAGCTGGCGGCCAAGGAAGGGCTCGCGCTGATCAACGGGACCGACGGGATGCTGGGGATGCTGGTCCTCGCCATCGAGGATCTGACCCGGTTGCTGAAGGTCGCGGACATCAGCGCGGCGATGAGCGTGGAAGGGCTGCTGGGGACCGATCGGGTGTTCTCGGCCGATCTGCAGGCGTTGCGCCCGCATCCGGGGCAGGCGGCGAGCGCGGGCAATCTGCGGCGGCTGCTGCGCGGTTCGGGGATCATGGAGTCGCATCGGGACGGGACCTGCACGCGGGTGCAGGACGCCTACTCGTTGCGGTGCGCGCCCCAGGTCGCGGGGGCCGCGCGGGACACGGTCGCGCACGCGGCGGCGGTGGCGGAGCGGGAGCTGGCCAGCGCGATCGACAATCCGGTCGTGCTCGCGGACGGGCGGGTGGAGTCCAACGGGAACTTCCATGGCGCGCCGGTGGGATATGTCCTCGATTTCCTGGCCATCGCGGTGGCGGATGTGGCTTCCATGTCCGAAAGGCGTACCGATCGGATGCTCGATGTGGCGCGGAACCATGGGCTTCCGGCGTTCCTGGCGGATGACCCGGGAGTGGACTCGGGGCACATGATCGCCCAATACACCCAGGCGGCGATCGTTTCCGAGCTCAAGCGGCTGGCTGTTCCGGCGAGTGTGGACTCGATTCCGAGTTCGGCCATGCAGGAAGATCATGTGTCGATGGGGTGGTCGGCGGGGCGGAAGCTGCGGCGGGCGATCGACGGGCTCACCCGGGTGCTCGCCGTCGAGGTGCTGACCGCGGCGCGGGCGATCGAGTTGCGGCAGCCGTACCAGCCGGCGGCGGGGACGGGCGCGGCCGTGGCGCTGCTGCGCGAGTCCGTCTCGGGGCCGGGGCCCGACCGGTTCCTCGCGCCCGAGATCGAGGCGGTGGTACGGCTAATCGCGGACGGATCCCTCGTCGCGGCAGTCGAGGCCACAACCGGCCAGCTGTCCTGAAATTTCGGGACGCTAAGCCCGAATGCCGCCACGGGCGGAGGGCTGGGAGAATGGGCGGATGCACGACGCGTTCGCCCATATTGGCGGCCGGCTGGCCGTCGGCCTGCGGGATGTGACCACCGACCTCGCGGCGCTGGACTCCGAGGGCTGGTGGGGGGTCGTCGTGGATTTCGAGGGCAAGGTCACCTGCGCCCGTTTCGACCAGGTACGGCCCTCCTCGCTCCCCACGCCCACCCGCCCCTGGCGAGGACCTGCCCAGGATTCCTGGCGCTCCTCCCTCGACCAGAAGGGCTACGAGCACGCCGTCCAGGAGATTCGCGACGAGATCGAACGAGGTGAGGTCTACCAGGCCAACCTCTGCCGAATCATGTCCGCCCCCCTCGAAGGCCCGCAGGACCCGCTCGCCCTCGCCGTCCGCCTGGCCGAGGGCAACCCCGCCCCGTACGAGGCCGTGATCAGCGTCCCCGGCCTGGCCGTGATCTCCGCCTCCCCGGAGCTCTATCTCGGTAAAAATGGCGACATAGTTGAGTCACGCCCGATCAAAGGCACCGGCGTGACCCCGGACGACCTTCTCGAAAAGGACTACGCCGAGAATGTGATGATCGTCGACTTGGTGCGCAACGATCTCGGCCGGGTCGCCGAGGTCGGAACCGTCAGCGTTCCCGCGCTGTGCGAAGTCGAGGAACATCCCGGTCTCGTGCATCTTGTCTCGACCGTCCGGGCGCGTACCACCGCGGGCTGGCCGCAGCTGTTCGGCGCGACCTTTCCGCCCGGTTCCGTCACCGGGGCCCCCAAGTCTTCGGCGCTTCGCATCATCAATCGGCTCGAACCAGAGCCGCGCGGGCCCTACTGTGGGGCGGTGGGCTGGGTGGATGCCGACCGGCGCGAAGCGGCGCTGGCCGTTGGCATCCGCACCTTCTGGATCTCCGGTGAAGAGATCCATTTCGGCACCGGAGCGGGCATAACCTGGGGCTCCGATCCCCGGCTTGAGTGGCGGGAAACCGAACTGAAGGCCGAACGGCTCATCGGTCTGGCGTCCTTTGGAGGTTAGGTAATGAGTGTCCCCATCTGGGTCAACGGCGACCTGCTGGCACCGGAGCAGGCGGTCGTGTCCGTCTTCGACCACGGCCTGATGGTCGGCGACGGCGTCTTCGAGACGATCAAATGCATGGACGGGAAATCGTTCGCGCTCACCCGCCACCTCGACCGGCTGGCGCTCTCCGCGAAGCGGGTCGATCTCCCCAAACCCGACCTGGCCGCCATCGCCGACGGCGTCCGGCGCTGCCTCGAAGCCGCCCCGGCCTGGGCGCTCGGCCGCATCCGCGTCACCTACACCAGCGGCCCGGGCCCGCTCGGCTCCGACCGGGGCGCCGAGGGCACCAACACGATCATCATCGTGGGCGAGCAGAAGCCGTTCCCCGCGGCGGCCGAGGTCGTCGTCGTGCCCTGGCCGCGCAACGAGCGCGGCGCCCTCGCCGGCGTGAAGTCCACCTCGTACGGCGACAACGCCAAAGCCCTCGCCTACGCCAAGGAACGCGGTGGCGGCGAGGCCATCTTCGAGAACCTGGCCGGCAACCTGTGCGAGGGCACCGGCAGCAACGTGTTCCTGGTGACCAAGGGGCGGCTGATCACGCCCACCCTCGCGTCCGGCTGCCTGGCCGGGGTGACCAGGGCGCTGACCCTCGAATGGTGCGACGGCGCCGAGCAGGACGTTCCGCTTTCCACGCTTTACGACGCGGAAGAGGCCTTCCTCACCTCGACCACCCGCGACATCCAGCCCATCGGCTGGGTCGACGGCAAGCCCCTGCCGCAGGCGCCGGGCCCGGTGACGCTGGCCGCCATGCGGACCTTCGCCGCGCGCTCGGCGGACGATCTCGATCCGTGAGAGCGGCCGTCGCCCTCGCCGCCGTGCTCGTGGCCGCCTGCTCGGCGGCCACGCCGGAGACGCCGCTGGTCGCCGGGTCCGGCGCGCCGGTGGTCGTGCCGGGCGGGCCCGGCGGCGTGGGCCGTACGGCGACGCCGGGGGAGCGGATCGGGACGGGGGAGTCCCGCTCGACCGGCGCGGATGTCCGGTTCGCGGAGATGATGATCCCGCATCACCGGCAGGCCCTGGAGATGGCCGGGCTGGTCCCGGACCGTACCACGAACGCCCAGGTCACGGCCCTGGCGCGGCGCATCGAGGCGGCGCAGCGCCCCGAGATCGCGGTCATGACCTCCTGGCTGGCCGCTCTCGGCCGCGCGCCCGCCCACGATCACCCGGATGGGTACGGCATGGCCAGCCTGCCCGAAATGAACAACCTCCGCACGGCCAGGAACGCGGCCTTCGACCGGCTTTTCCTCACCCTGATGATCAAGCACCACGAAGGCGCGCTGACGATGGCCGCCGAGGAACTCCGCGACGGCCGTGACCGCATGATGCGCACCCTGGCCACCGACGTCGCGCGCGGCCAGCGGATCGAGATCGCCCGCATGCGCGAAATGCTCTAGTACGACCGCTGGGTCTGCACGTTGAGTTCGGTCATCTTCACGGCTTTGGCGGGATCGGTCAGCGGATCGGTGATTTCCAGGACGTCCAGGCCCTTGGTGATGTCACTGGAGTAGATGTAACCGTTGTAGTAGTACGCCGACCATGACCCGCCGAGCTGCTTGCCCGGCGGCAGCGGTCCGCGCTCGAAGAACCCGATCTCGCGAGGATTGTCGGAATCGGTGAAGTCCCAGACCGAGACGCCGCCCTGGTACCAGCCCTGGACCATGACATCCTTGCCCGGCACCGGGATCAGCGAGCCGTTGTGCGCGACGCAGTTCTCCTCCGGACTCTGCGCCCGCGGAATCTTGAAATATCCGCGTTTCTGGAGCTTCGGACCGGCGACGAGGTCGTAGATGGCGTTCGCGCCCTGGGTCTCGTCCACGTTCGCGTCGCAGGTCGGAGCCATGCCGCCGCCCAGCTCGTCCCCGAAGACGACCTTGGTGCCCGCGTTGTTGAACGTCGCGGAATGCCAGATCGCGAAGTTCTCGTCCTGGACGACCTGCAGCGTCTTCGGCCGCAAAGGATCGGTGATGTCCAGCAGGAAACCGTCCCCGAAACACGCGGCCGCCGCCAGTTTCCGCTCGGGATAGACGGTGATGTCATGACATCCGGCCGGATTGAACTCGGACTCCCCGTCCCCGCCCGGCCGATCCTGGAAGACGTCGGGTTTCGCGGCCACCCGGGCGGCCTTGGGGTTCTGCACCGGTACGTCGACGATCGTCAGGTTCTGATGCGGTGGCGGGCAGTTCCGCTCGTCCGGTACGGAAGCCGGCGACGACACGTACACATATATCGACGTTTTACCGGGAACGAGCGCGTGCGTGTGGGATCCGCAGTCGGTCCGCACCGAGGTCACGTACTCCGGCTTGGCCTTGTCGGAAATGTCGAATACGCGGATGCCCTCCCAGGCCGTCGGCGCACCCGGATCCGACGCCTGACCCTGGCAGGTGTCATCGCTCCTGGGCGAATCCACCGACAGGAAGAGCAAATTCCCAGATACCGAAATATCGTTCTGCCCACCCAGGCACACGGTCCGCGACACCACCGCGGGTTCCGCCGGATCCGCGATATCAACAATCGTGAAACCCTCATAATTGCCGACATATGCGTACGTGCCCTGGAACGCGAGATCTGTCCCCCAGGCCTGCGGTCCGTCGAACGGCGCTTCCAGCGGCACGTTGGCGACCAGCCTGACGTTGTCACTGTGCTTGATCTCGTCGACGCCGGGCATGCCTCCCGTCTCCGGTGGGGTCGTGGCGGCGATCGGGGGCCGCGTTTGAGGCGGTTCCTCCACCGCCGGCGACGCGCACGCCCCCAGCAGTAAGACCCCCGCGAGCAGCGACGCTCCCGTCCCACGCCCCATCTCGGCGCCCCCCTATCTCCAGACAGGACGCTATGTCAGGAAAGCATGGGCTGTGTCGGGAATAGGTAACAGTTCAGGAGCTCCAGAGCATATTCGTCAATTCTTCGTCCAGGTCCATGAAGTCGACTTCACGCCCAGCGGGCACCAGCTCATACGTACGGTGCAGGAACTCGGTCAGCGGCGCCAGCGGCACCTCGAACAGGGCCTGCCCGAACGGCGACGTCAGGCTGATGTTGAGCGTGCGCTCACCGTCCGACCGCGCCGGCCAGACCTGGACATCCCCGTCACCCACCCGCCGCACGATGCCGACGGTCAGCAACTCGCGCGCGAAGATCCACTCGACCGGCTCGTCGTTCCCCACGTGGAAGGCCATCCGGATGGCGTACGGATCCTCGGCCGTATAGCTGAGTCCGGCGAGCAGGGGGACGGTAGTACGGTCAGGGACCACAAGCCGAAGGCCCAGCTCGGCAGAGACGGTGGTGCTGTTCATCGTCAGCCAAACCTTTTCGTCGTCGGGTCCCCTCAACGGGGCTTTCACTGCTCACACGGACTACGTCCCGTGCTATGACGCGGAACGAAGAAACCTGTAGGAAAGATTCCGCTCTCAGGCCCTTCTGTAACGCAGTTCACAGCAAGACATTTAGGCGACTACCTGCGCAAACGTCACCAACAGGTGCATGTTTGCAAGGGTTTTGCGTGTCGTCGGGAGGGGTGTATCGGTCTCAGGTGGTGCGTATTGGTCGAGTGTGGGGCATCACGATGCTATGACAACACACCGCCACGCCGCCGCACTCCAGAGAACCTTTCGGTGACGATGCGCCCCAACTTGCGGCGCGCTGCCCCTCACACCACCAGAACACCCCGGAATCCACCGCTCCGCACTCACTCGCTCACCCATCGCATCCTCGCCCGCCCGTCCCAAGCACTTCGCGCACCACCCCCCGAGTACGGTATGGTTTTCCACGTCGGGCCAACGCCCGGCCATCCCGGGCGATTAGCTCAGCGGGAGAGCGCTTCGTTCACACCGAAGAGGTCACTGGTTCGATCCCAGTATCGCCCACCAGTCGTAGCAGGTGACAAGGGTTTCGGTGTCAAGCCGAGCCCTTTTTTCGATCTTGAAGGTCGTTGGGGAGCCAAACGGGGAGCCAACCTCACGCGGACTTTGGCTTACGCTTCTTCTTGTCGCCGAAGATCGTGTTCATGGTTTCGGCACCTCTGGTGATCACTGGTTTGAGCTGGTGTCGGTAGACCTGCTCGGTGACCCTGGTGCCCGCATGTCCGACGAGATCGGCGATGGTCTCGATGGGCACGTCGTTGTCACTCATGATCGATACGAATGAGTGTCGTAGTTCGCGAGGAGTCCACTCCTCTCCGATCCCCGCGTTCTTGGTGATCGCCCGAAAGGACCGCCGCACGTTGGCAGCGTCCCAAGGTGTGCCGACCGTGGTGCAGAAGACAAGGCCATGGTCTTGCCATGCTTTCCCCGCCGCAAGCCGTTCTGCAGCCTGGCCCTTGTGGTGACGCCGAAGTGCCTGTGCAGCCAGCCGTGGCAGTTCCAGCGTGCGCCGCGACTTGGGAGTCTTGGTGTCGCCCCCCACTCGCTCCGCGCGCCATACGTAGATGGCGAATTTCTTGTGATCGAACCCTGCTTCGGTTACCGGTCGCCAGCCTTGGACGTCCTCTACCCACGCCACGATGTGATCCCAGCGCAGGGCACGGGCCTCCTCGGTGCGTACGCCCGTCATGAGGCTGAGCACCACATAGGTGTGTAACGGCGACGACTTGGCAGCCTCAAGGACTGCTGTGGCCTGCACGAAGGTCAGAGACTTGCTGGGACGTCCAGCCCTGCCTTTGGGGGTGGTGACCAGTTCGGCCACGTTCTTGAGCACCATGTCGCGGGCCTGAGCGTGGCGGATGGCGCGCTTGAGGATCGAGTGGATGGTTTGCAGGCTGCGGGTGGACAGCTTGTCTGTCAGCCCATCGAGCCAGGCATCGACATCATCAGCCCGCAGCAGTTTGACCTTGGTTTTGCCGATCAGCGGGTTGACATGCTTGTCGGCCATGATGCGCAGGGTGGTGATGGTTTTCTCACTCCGGCCCTTGAGTCCCATAGTCAGCCAGTCTTCGACCGCACCACGAACGAGGTAGTTGTCGGGACTGGTGATGCCGGCTTCCAGGTCCTTGACGGCTTTGATGAGCTTGTCCTTGACCTCTGCTTTGGTCCTGCCCTTCCGCTTGAGCCGCAGGCGCTTGCCGTCGGGGCCGAACCCGAGAGAGATAGCTCCGGTGAAGCCGTCTCCCTCGGGGTAGATGGTCCCTTCATGTTTGCCGATCATGATCTTTGCCAAGTGATCCCTCCTCGTGGCGGTTGAGATATTCCTCGATCGCCTTCCTGATCACCCATGACACGGCGCGCTCCTGCGATTCCGCGTAGCGGCCTAGGCGCTCTTTGAGAGCAGCCTCCACGCGTACAGGAGGGAGCATGGCGGTCTTGTCGCTCGTCATGCAGCGCATCCTTCCAATGAAGTCGACACCCTGCACAGTGGGCGCGTCGCGTCGTTGAAGTTCTCAAGGGGCGAGAAACCGGAGACCTTCCCTCTGGTGAGTAGAGGGCGCGCCGCCAGCTTGTATAGCTATGTAATGCTTTGCTATACATGATTGTCAAGACTCCTTCGCTTCGAGGGAAGCGACGAAATCGGCGAGATGCCGATCAGTGATCCGACGAAGCTTGCCGATCTTGATGCTGTTGAGCTGTCCCGTACGGAGCAGCGCGTAGACTTTGTCGCGGCCGATGTTGAGGATCTCTGCTACCTGCTCGACGGTGTATGCCTGCATGAGGGCACCACCTCCTTTTCCTCCCCTGGACAGAACGCCCACCCGATTTCGTCGGTACTTCACGCTGCGTGATTGTCTTCGTCTTTGTCTCCGTCTCCGCATCCCGCCTACGTGCAGGCGCGCCCGTAGACGGAGACAAGTGGGGAGACGAAGACAATCACGCTGGGTTAGTTCACGGTCGGGTAGCCGCGCCACCGTCCGCGGGAGACCTGGCTGATACGCCCGGCATCGGAATGCTCTTTGAGCCGTTTGTAGAGCCAGGGTCGGCTCATGGCGGTGACGCGGAGCAGTTCATCGATCGAGATGCCTTCTGAGGGGGCACGCCACAGCGCTTCCCACAGCGCGTTCTCGGCGTCCTGCACGGCGCTGTGACGGCCGTTCCGGTCCGGTTCCCGTGCCTGCTGAGGGTCGGCTTCTGAACCATGCTCGTGGCCGTGTCCGTGCGGCCTAGCAGCCTGGGGTGCGGTGGCTGAGATGGGGTCCAGCAGGGGGCGGTGCGGCGCGTGCGTGCTGGCGGTGCGCTGCACCTGGTGGTCATCGATGAGGTAGGTACGGGCGCGGCGCGGGATGTCATGCTCGGGGGCGCTGAGCAGGAACTTGCCGGGCGCGTTGAGGGTGTGGGAGTGCCATCCGCTCTTGAGCATCCCCTGTCCCAGGATCAAGTCCACGTCGCGTTGTTCGCGGACGCGGAAGGACAGCCGCACATCCATCTGTGAGCGGACCGCGCCGTGTCCCATGGCCTTCTGACTGGGGCGTTGGGTTGCGGCGACCAAGGTCACCGCAACCGCACGTCCGCGTCGGGCGATGGAATCGGCATGCCGGACGGCTTCCGGTGCCTCATCGACGAGTTCGGCGTACTCGTCGATGAGGATGATCAGCGCGGGGGCGTCCGGGTTCGGTTCCCACACCCGCAGGCCGTCGCCGGCCAGGGCATCGGCGCGGGCCTCCAGGATCGCTATCGCGTCCCTGAGCAGGCGTTCAGCTTCCTGCGGGGTGGTGGCCAGCCGGTCGAGGCAGGACGCCCACGGGAGCAACTCCATGCCGCGTTTGAGATCGATGCCCCAGATGATCACGTCGGGGCATGCGGTGAGTTCCCCGAGTATGACGTTGATGGCTCCGCTCTTGCCGGCGCCGGCCACCCCGCCCACCAGGGCGTGACGGCGCAGCAGGGACACGCGTACCGGGGTGGCGTCCTCGAACAGCCCCAGCGTGACCGGTTCGGCGATTGAGGTGATCGAGGGTCCGGTCCAGCCGATGGCGTCGGCGTGCGGGTCGGTTTCGATCACCCGCAGCTCCATGCGGTCGGCGCGTTCGGGAACCGGCTGGATCCGTGCCGCACCCCTGCGCGCCCCCAACGCCGACTCCAGGGCGGGAATCTTCGCCACCGCGTCCTCTACGGTCTGGCCACGGGCCAGCGCGACGCGGACGCGGTATCCCCACAGGTCCACCAGCGCCGATTGCACGCGTGAACCGGCCAGGCCGACCGCGTGCGCGATGTCGGGCCAGGCGGCGAGCTTGCGTTCCACGCGCACCCGGGCGCGTCTGCGGCGGTGCGCCCACCAGGGGACGGCCACCACCACACCCCCGATGGCCAACGCCAGGGGCAGGGGTGGCGTGAACGGGCCGATGACGGTGGCCGCGCCTGTCCATCCGCCGACGAGTGCCAGCACGGTAGCGGCGTAGGCCGCTTCGATCGGGCGCAGGTCCAGCCACCGCCGCAAGACCACCACCGCGCCCACGGCAGCGGCGGTCACAGCCAGAACCGTCACCCAGCGGTTGGGGGCATTGCCGTGCAGCAGCACCGCCGTCCCGACCATCAGGGCGGCAGTGAGGAACGGCGCGAGTTCGGACCGGTACCGCCACAGGACACGTCCGATGGCGGTGATGAGCAGGGGTGCCAGGTCCAGGTCATCGGACAGGAGCACGATGGGTTCGGCTCCGTAGCGGCGGACCTGGCGGGCGTTGCGGCGGATGCGATACCGGGAGGTGGAGCGCCTCACCACGTGTCCCCTTGATCGTCGCTTGGGGGTGGGGTGTGCTGGGTGAGTTCGTCTCGCAGGTAGTACAGCGGGTCGGTTTCGCCGGCGTGGTCGGCGGACAGGGTGGCGCGGGCGGCTGCGAGCAGGTCGGCGCGACTGTGGTAGAGGGCGGTCATGTCGTCGCGCATGCGGAGGATCTCCGCGCACAGGGCGGGGATGTCGTCCAACGCCGCGTGGAGGCTGTTCCACAGGTCGGCGAGGGTCAGGGTCGAGGCGGATAGGGCGGTGAGCAGGCGTCGGGCGGTGTGGTGTCTGGTGGTGATCTCCTGAAGGTCGATGTCGGGCGGGGGAAGGTCGGTCATGGGCATCACTCCTTTGGGTCGAGACGATCACGAGCGCTGCGGGTGCTCGTGGCTGGTCACAGGTTGGTCAGCCATCGCAGCGCGGCGTTGACGGCGGTCCGGATGGTGGGGGCGGCGGCGGTTGCGGCCAGCAGGAAGCCGAACAGTGTGCACGCCACGGCTTGCCAGAGGCTGAGGCGCAGGTAGCGCCATGCGAGGAGCACGACAGCGCCCAAGATCAGCACGATGGGAATGGAGATCTCCACAGGTCATCACCTCCTTTGCTGGTGTGGGCGCGGATGGGGTGGGGTTAGATGCCGTCGTGGTGGGCCTTGCGGCGGTACCAGCGGGCACGGGCACGGCACTTGTGGCACTTGGCGTTGGAGGACTGCAGGGCCGCGCCGCACAGGCACCGGCGACCGAAGGACGGCAGGGAGAGAGCGCGCATCAGACTTCACCTCCTCGCATGGTCGAATCGGGATCGTTAGTTGTGGGAATGGGATTGCGCTGGTACAGGCCCACAGCGCGACGAGTCACAGCCCCAAGTGCGCTGCTTTGGGGGGTACGAGACGGGCGATCACCGAGGCGGATGCCGACGAACAGGAGGAGAAAAATTCCCAGCGCGGCACCGGCCAGGAACACCGCCCCCAACACGATCAGTGTGAAGATGTCCATTACCGTTCTCCTCCCTGAGTTCGCTTGATTCCTATGGCAGCGACAGTAGGTTTGGGAGATCGGTGTAACCCATTGCCGAGTGAGATCCGACGGTGCGATCGTTTTATTCCAGCGCGAGATTCATTTATCGCAGGGTGAGATCACGAGCAGAGTGAAGGGGTGGAGCCATGGTTGAGTACGTGCAGGTTCAGACGTCGGTGGATAGCGAAGAGGCCGGAGCACGCTTAGCGCAGGGAATCGTAGAAGCGCGACTAGCGGCATGCGTTCAAATCGGAGGCCCCATACGCTCCTGCTACTGGTGGCAAGGCGCCATGGAAGCGTCCACAGAATGGCAGCTCTTCATTAAGACGGTCGCTGGGCGAGTCCCCGATCTAATCGAATACATCGAGACCAATCATGACTACGACACACCTGAGGTGATCGCGACCCCGATCATCGCGGGCAATTCCGCCTATTTGCGATGGATCGCAGATGAGGTCGAAGCGCGCGACGCCCGCCCCATCAGGAGACCTGCCGATCCACATCACAGCGAATAATGATTCGCCTGTTACTGGTGATAGTGCCCAGCCGATTCCCGCCTCAGTAAAGGGGTGGAGGCATGTCTCTGGTGACAGTCCGCCCTAAGCGGCCTACACCTATGCGAGCTCTTCGGCTCGTGACCTGGGCTGCTCGGTGTGATGGGCGGTGCGAGAGTGACGGAACTAAAGCGATCCTCGTTGTAAGTTGACTGATCGCACTCGTATCTGCTCGTGATATCTCACGGTGTGATGGACTGGAGGTCCTATACCTGCTCTCGCAGTGCTGATGCCTAGGGGACGATACGCCTGCCATGGCCTTGGACCAGCAAGACCTCAGAGAGAACCTGGAGCGCATATTTGCAGGTCAAGAGATGGAAGCTGCGTGCAGAACGCGCGATCTCGGGGCGATCATCCGGACCCTGATGAAGTACGGCGTCACTCAGGGCAAGATCGCTGGTCTCACGGGTATCTCCCAGGGGCGCTTGAGTGAGTACAAGACCGGCAAGCGGGTGCCGATGGCCAAGTCTATTTTTGAATCTGTAGCCAACGGCTTGGACATGCCCGCGAACCTACGTCGGGCATTGGGACTCGCAGCGGCTAGTGAGCCGGGCAAGATCTCGCCTTCCGTCCAAGGAAATGGTCTACCCACCGACACATATGAACTCCAGCTGCTGGCGGAGGCCGTAGGAAGAGGCGGGGAGAGCGTGAGACGTCGTGAATTACTTCAACTGGCGGGGAAAATTGGCTCCTCCGCAGTCATGGCACAGAGCGAAATTGCCGAAAGGCTGGCAGCAGCCCTGGCCAGACCGAATGCTATGGATGAGTCGATAGTCCGAGAGATCGAGGCCAGGTCATTCGGGTTTCATCGACTTGAGCAACTGATCGCAGCCCCAATCCTCTTCGGGGGCATCGCTGCGCATCTCAGAGAGGTCAGTGTCCTTCTGAGCGGTACAGCGGCTGATCCGCGTGACGAATTACGGCACCGTCTTATCGTGGTCGCCGGAGAAAGTAGCACGCTTGCGGGCTGGATCGCTGCCGATAAAGGAGACATCACAACTGCTCGCAGCTTCTACCAAACCGCAGAAAGGGCCGCGAAAGAGGCGAACGACCCTGAGATCCATGCCTGCGTGCTCGGATACCGAAGTTACAGTTCCGGGATGAAAGGTGCCCACGGGCGCTCACGAGCTCTCTTAAGCGGTGCCCTGGAGATTCTTTCTCCCACTGCTTCCCCCGGAACCCTGTCATGGATTGCCGCACGACATGCTGAGGAAAGCGTGGCGCTGGGGGATCGCTCACAAGCTCTGAGATCTTGGGCGAAAGCAGAGGAAGCGTACAGCATGGCCGATCCAGAAGAGGATCGCGTTTGGACTCGGTTCCTGGATCAAGAACGGTTCGATACTTTCCGAATCTCGACACTTGCTGGCGTGGGCAGAGTCGATGAGGCGCAGGAGTCAGCGCTTACTTTGCTGGCGCGATTGCCGCAGTCGCGAAGGCAACGATCTGTGATCATCCTTGAAACCATCGCAACGGCATACTTCGTTCAGGGTGCAGTCAATGAGACGGCAAGGCTAGCGTTGCAAGGCCTTACTGCGCTGAGGGAAACGGCGTACACAATCTGGCTGCCGAAATATGAAGCGCTTGGCCAGGGATTGATGCGCTGGCGAAATCAACCTTTGGTCCGGGCGTTCTTGGAAGATATTGCGATGACAAAGGCCCAGTTCGGGTCTTCGCGCGGATGATATTCCTTCGGTGCCAGTGCTCATCGCGAATCGCCCGTCGCTCTTAGGCGCTGGTGGCGGGGGCGATGGCCAGTAATTCGCGGAACTCTCCGACTGCCGGGCGGTCCCGGCGATCAATAGGTACCGCGCGGAGTAACTTGCGCCCTGTCTCCATGATCATGTTACTGCGTTGTACAGTCGGAAGATCATTGATCACTGAGGCGGCACTTTGTACGCCTTGATCGATTCCACCGTTCAGCACTGCGCATAGGGCGTCGTGGAGTTGAAGAATTGAAGAATATTGCTGATCCCCGGTAACGCCCAACACGACAAGCGAGCGATCCTTTGCCTCACTCGCTTTGGCCTCCTTCCCGGCGTATGTGTGAACCAGGTTCTCCGCGAACGGAAGCTGACCAGCCTGCCAGTAGTTCGGCATGATGCTTGGTGGGGGTGGTTGGACCTCCAGTAAATCGCTGGTGTGATTCAACGCCCGGCGAGCCTCATCGTGCCTTCCGAGCAGAGCAAGTGTTTTCGCTTCAGAGCAGGTGACCAGTGCCAAGCCAAGTGAGGGTGTGGTTCCCGCGATCTGCTGCGCGCCTTGGATCAGCTGCAGGGTGCTTAGCGGGTCGCGCTGACCGTAATTGGCGTGGCCTGTTTCCGTCGCGTAGATGCCCAACTCCAGTTGCAGATCCCCGGACTCGTGGGCTGCAACGCGTGCCGTGCGCCACCAGCGCAAGGCCGCTCCGTGGTCACCCAGTCGAGTCAGCGCGTTCGCGTGCAGAGTGGAGAGTGCAGCGATGACCCGTTGGATCTCGGCTTTGTCCTGGATGGGCGTCCTGTCCAGCTGCCGTTGTGCGGTCATCAGATCCACGACGAGGTCATCTCGGACCTGGGCCGCCGGTCGTGTGCGCAGTCCGTACAGATGGGCGGCGACGGCAAGTTCCCATTCCTCGATGCTCCGGGATTCGTGATTGAGGGACAGGTCAAGTAGCTGGCGTACCGGTTCGCCTGCGGCACCGAGCGCTCCGAGTCCGGCTGTCGCGGCGGCAAGCTGTAAAAGCCGTCGACGTTCCATGTCCTCATCCTTGCCGTGAGCGGGGGAAGCTATGCCAAGAGTGTTGGCGCGTATCTGGTCCAGATGCGTGATGGCGGTGTGGAGCGCCATCAACTGACCATCGGCGGTGTAGAGGCGGTCCAGGTCGGGGACCAGGTATGGCGGTGTCGGCCGTTCCCCGCGTTCCAGCTTGGCAAGGTGCGAATGGTCCATACGGATGGCCTCGGCAACCTCCCGCAGGGACATGCCCCGGACATCGCGCCACCAGCGGAGCGCATAGCCGAGTAGCCGGGAGGGGAAGGCGTTCGGCCGGGCAGGCAGCGATGTTCTGGTCATCGTCATCCTCGTGATCGTGGTCACGGTGCGGGTCGGTTGTGGAATCCGTGACCCGTGCCGTATGGCTTTGCCGGGTACCCCCAGAGACTTCCCCTATTGCACCACGGCAGGGCTTATCGGCTCCGTCGTGATCGTGGTCAGGGTGTGGTCATCGTGACCACACGTTTCGGTAGTGGTCGGGGCGATGGGTCAGTGAGATGGCTGGTCGCCACCGGTCAAACGTTGCGCGATGAGGTCGGCTTGTGGTCCTGGCGTGGTCGCAGCGCCCACATTGCGCGCCTTGTCGGCTACCGAAAGTGACGTCAACGATTGCGTGCTGAGAGGGCTGATGGCCCGGGATAGGGCGGGTCCGGCTGGCGCTGCGAACGACCAGACGGACCCTTGCTCGCACAACTGGAGGTGCGAACCGTGAACGAGTTTAGAGGGAGGCGTGGCCGTCGCAGACGGAGAGGCCGTCGGGAAGATCCGCGGCCGGCGAGCGGTGGGCTGTCGCTGCGGGAGCAGATGCGGCGTGAGCGGTTCGATCTTCTGGCGCGTCTGGCGTTTGCGTTGGAGGGACGGGGAGTGTCGTGCACGCTGCGGCTGTCGGGTCAGCCGGGGGTGCCTGCGGTTCTGGAGATGCCGGGAGGCATGTCCGGGGTGGTGCGGGTGCGGATGCGCAAAGAGCTCAGGGGCTGGCAGTACACCGTGGGTGCCTCCACGGTGTGGGCGCAGGGTGAGGACCCGGTGGGGTTGATCCTGCGGGCGGTGTCGTGGTGAGCCGCTTGGGGGTGCTGGGGGTCGTTGACCTGCCCGGTGAGGCTGCCTCGGTGGTGCGGGCGCGGGCTTTTGTGCGGGGGCTGCTGGAGCGGGCGGGTGTCGGTGAGGCGTCGGATGTGCTGCTGCTGGTCTCGGAGCTGGTCAGTAACGCCGTCGCGCACAGCGAATCCGGGCATGGCGGACGGGTGGGGGTCGTGGTCATCGGCTGCCCTGACCGAATCGTGCGGGTGGAGGTCTGCGACCAGGGCTCGGATGCGAGCAAACCGCAGGTCCGGGACGACCAGGGATTGCTGTCCGCTGGGGGGCGTGGGCTGCGGTTGGTGGAGCAGATCGCGCGTGGCTGGGACTGGGATGAGGACGGTTCGGGCCGGACGGTGTGGTTTGAGGTGGCTGTATGACCGGCGATCACTGTTTGCCGGGGTCTGGTGAAGGGCTGCGGATGATCTCTGCGGCCATGGCGGGGGGATGAGGCTGCCCCTGGCTGGCCCTAGCTCCCCCGGAGGTGGCTCCTCCCGGGGTCGAGCGGTTCCGTGCTGACTTTCCAGGTTCGGGCGCGGGATGTGGGTGGCCGGGGGTTGGTGTGGCGGGGCGGGTGATGCGCGGATTTGGGCCGCGCTCCCCGTTCCGCCACGCGTGAGATGCGGCGGGATGCCCGCTGAGATCAGACAGCGCGGGATGCCGGAGATCCCCTCGGTCGCCGATGTGGTGTCGCGTTCACGACGAGAGAACACGAGTAGGAGAGCTGATGATGTTCGCAGAGCGGACGGTGTGGTTTGAGGTGGCCGTATGACCGGCGATCACTGCGTGGCCGATTCCGTGACGGATTCGGTGGCCGGGTCTCGTTGCGGGGAGGTGATCGAGAGCCTGGTCGCCAAGCTCGGTGGTGGTGAGCTGGCCGCTGGTGCGCCGTTTCCGCGTCTGTGGGAGTTGATGCGCACTTATGGGGTCAGCAGGAGTGTCGCCGCGCTGGTGCAGCGGGAGTTGACCGGGCGGGGACTGATTCACGTCGTCGGCAACGGGCGTGTGGTGGTTGCGGGCGAGGTCGGGCGGGAGAGGAGCCCGGACAGGAGTGCTGGTCTGCGGGGTGATGTGCTGGATCGGGTGGGGCCGGTTCCGTTGTACTGCCAGATCGCCGACATCCTGGCCCGGATGATCAAGAACGGGGAGTTGGCTGCTGGGGCGGTGGTTCCCAGTGAGAGTGAGCTTCGCCGGGTGTATGGGGTCGGGCGGGAGACGGCGCGGTCGGTGCATCGGGAGTTGCGGGAGCGTGGGCTGGCCTACACTCTCGGCGGGGCGGGAACGATCGTCGGGCTGGGGGTCGGTTCGGCGGATTCGGGTTTGCGGCCGGTGTATGTGGTGATCGCGCGGGATCTCGCTGATCAGATCCGGGTGGGCCGGATTGCGCCGGATCGGCGGATCCCGAGTCAGCAGGCGCTGATCATGCGGTATGGCGTTTCGCTGGTCACGGCCCGGCGTGCGGTGAGGGTGTTGCGTGAGGCGGGGTGGGTGTACACGGTGGCGCGGCGGGCGAGTTTCGCGGCGCGGCCGGAGCGGTGGCCCGCGTGGAAGGTGTGGGAGGCGGCCACGGCCGAGCGGGGCGCACGCCCTCTCGGTTCGGGGGCCGGGACTGTGCCGGGGTCGGGAGTCGGTCGCAATGGATGCGATCCCGGTAGACGAGTGCCGGTGGGTAGCGCCGGGGGTGGCCGGTGAAGCGCCAGGTCGGTACAGAGGTGCTGGTGCGCACGTATCGAAATGAGCCGTTGCGGCCTGCGTGCGGTCGTTGTGGCCAGGAGATCCCGGGGATTACGACCGCAGATTTGGTGGCGCGGTATCGGGGCGGGGCAAGTTTGGCGGCGATTGCCGCGTGGGCTCGGGTGGATTCCAAGACCGTTCGCACGTGGCTGGCGGAGGCGGGCGTGCAGATCCGGCGTCCTGGTCGTCGGGTCCGCACGCCGGTACGGGCGGAGCTGGGGAGATCGGTGGAGCCGGTGGCGGCGTCGGCTGAGAAGCGGGAGGTGAGCGGGGAAGAGCTGGCGGGCTTGTACCGGGCGGGGTGGGGCCTGAGCCCGCTGGGGGTGGAGTTCGGGATGTCCGCGCATCGGGTTCGGGCGCGGCTGCTGGCTGCGGGGGTGGAGATACGCGGACGCGGGCGACTGCGCCGGGATGTGGTTGCCGCGCGGCCGGGGTTGCCCGTGGTGTCCGGGCTGCGCGCGCTCCGCTCGTCGGGTCCGCAAGAGCGGGAGGTGTGGCGGCTGATGGCAGATGAGGTCATCGCCCGGATCCGGTCGGGGGAACTCGCGGTGGGGGCGCGTATCCCGCCTCAGGCCGAGTTGATGCGCTCGTTCGGCGAGACCAGCCGAAAGCATGCGTACCGGGCGGTGCGGGTCTTGTGCTCGCAGCGCTGGGCGGTGCCGCTGGGACCGAGAACCTTCGTGGTCACCCCGGAAACCAAGTGGCCAACCCGGGGTGAGGGGCGGGCGGCCAAGATCTACCGTGGCGGCCCGGAACTGGTCTACCGGCAGATCGCTGACATCCTCGCGGAAGAGATCGCGAATGGGGAGATCAAGCCCGGCGCGAGGGTGCCGAATCAGAGCGAGCTGCGCCGCGAGTTCGAGGTATCGCCGATGAGCGCCCGGAAGGCCCTCCAGGAGTTACATGAGCGTGGGCTGGTCCACACCGTGGGCAGGGCGGCCAGGTTCATCGTCCCGCAGGGGACGCCACTGCGGGGCACGGGTGAGGGTGAGAGAGCGGTGGCGGACTCCGACCAGTGACCCAAGTAGCCCTAAAGACGTGGGAGGGCCTCCGACGCGCCCGAGTTCTCAGCCTGGCTTGTATTAGGCCCGACCACCCCTGTGTGCGGCTGTGGCGGATGAATAAGTTCTGGTACTGGGCCGTGGTGATCTTGGGCTGACGCGGTGGGAGAGGTCTTCGCGTGTGGCTATGAAGGCGTAAACGAGAGCCGGGTGTAGATGGATTTGGGGGCCAGTTACTGATCAACGAGCTTGAAATGTTGGTGACATCCGGAGCGTGCTGAACGGCTGGGAGTGCTGGCCGAATGTTGCTGTGCGTGACGGGAGCGGTGGTCAACCGGCTTGGTGTTCTCTGGACGTGCGAGGGCCCGAGATCCTCGGGGCGGATTCAACTGGTCGTCGCAACACCTCGATCGCCTTCGGTCGGCGCTGCGAGCAGGCGGGCATCCGCCCGTCGACGGGCCGGACCGGGACGTGCTTCGACAACGCGATCACCGAAAAGCTTCTTCGCGTCCCTGGAGTGCGAACTGATCGACCGACGGACCTTCCGTACCAGGTCAGAGGCCGAGCGGGCGGTGTTCGCCTATATCGAGGGGTTCTACAACCCGCGCCGCCGCCACTCGGCAAACGGCCAGCTCAGCCCCGCCGAATACGAGCGCCGGCAGGCACTCAAACCCATCCACGAAAGCGACTATGCTGCCGCGTAGCCGAAAGCCCTGATGTGTCCATCAAACCGGGGCAGCTCCACCTGGATGGCGAGGGTCGAATTACCGCAGCAGAAGTCACTCCCAGCGGACACCTCCGCGAGGTCGAGGCGAACGTCGTAGGCTGATGGATCTACTCCGAGATGATCTTTAGTTCTAACGTTGGCGACGCTCGTCTGGGGGCTCACAGTTATGGCGATCTCCTGCCTGCACCGTGCAACAGCACGCGAACTCGCCGATGTCATCGCTGAGGGCAACCTGACCCAGCAACTGGTCAAAGCCTACCGGGAACTGCTGTGGCAGGAACCGAGCCCAAGCGAGGTTAGCTCGTGGGCTAACAGCATCCCCACGGTGGTAGATGCCCTGCTCAAAGCTGGGCTCGGCGATGTGACCGTGCTGCTGGAGATGAAGACCCCCATCACCGATGTGCGCATGGACATGGTCCTGGTCGGCACGCATCCCACCTCCGGCCGCATGTCGGTGGTCGTGGTGGAAAACAAGCAGTGGTCGTGGGTGCAGCCGGTGTCCGAATCGGAGCTTGTGCGCATCAGCCGCGGCGGCAAGGCGACCCTTCACCCGGCCAACCAGGTGTGGGGGTATCGGCAGGTGCTGACGGACTTCGTCCCGTTGCTTCGTAACGCCATGGTGTGCGGCGTGGTCAACCTCCACAACGCCCCGAGCGAGCAGGTGGCAGCGATTCATCCTGGCGCCCAAGGTCTCGACCCCGTGATTCCCCATTGGGTGCGCCTGTTCGGTAAGGACCAGGGTGAAGAGTTCCAGGAGACTCTGCGGGCGGTGCTGTCGGCCGAGCGATCCGCGCAGTGCGCCGATGACCTGCTTGAGTCGGTTGTCACCCCAGCCGAGGGGCTCATGACCAAGGTCGCCGAGGCCGTCCGCACCCGCAGCGTGTTTCCTCTGCTGGACGAGCAGCGGGAGGCCTACGACTACGTGCGGGCCCAGGTCAAGAAGGCTAAGGCAGGCCACAAGGAGGTCGTCGTTATTGTCGGCGGTCCGGGTACCGGCAAGAGCGTGATCGCCGTCGAACTGCTTGGCGCGCTCAACCGCCAGGGCACCCGGGCGGTGCACGCCACCGGCAGTCGCGCGTTCACCCAGACGCTGCGAGCCCGCGCGGGCTTAACCGGCAAGGCGCGCGGCGGGTTCGCCTACTTCAACAACTTCACCGACGTCACCGCCAAAGACCTGGACGTTCTGATCGCCGACGAAGCGCACCGCATCCGCCGCACCTCACGAGACCGCCAGGCGATGGATGACACGCGCGTCGCTCCGCCCCAGATCGATGAACTGATCAACGCCGCCCATGTGCCGGTCTTCCTCCTGGACGAATTCCAGATCGTGCGCCGCAACGAACTCGGTTCCATTGCCCTCATCGAAGAAGCGGCCTCCCGCGCTGGATATTCAGTGACCCGTATCGACCTACGGCATCAGTTCCGCTGTGCCGGCTCGCCCGGCTACGTCAACTGGATCGAGCGACTGTTGAAGCTTGCACCCACGAACGGCAAGCCCATGTGGCAGCAAATCGACGGATTCACCGTCCAGATCGCCCGTCATCCAGCCGCCATGGAGAAGTTCCTGCAGGAACGGGTGACCGAAGGCCACACCGCGCGCATCATGGCCGGCTTCTGCTGGCCATGGAGCGAACCCGAACCCACCGCCAACAATCCTCTCCCCGTGGACGTCAAGCTGCCCGGCTGGGAGCGCCCATGGAACCTTCAAGCCGATGAGCCAATCAACGGCATCCCCCGTGGCCACTGTGGGCCACCGACCCCGCCGGCTTCAGCCAGATCGGCTGCATCTACAGCGCTCAAGGCTTCGAGTTCGACTACGCCGGAGTCATCATCGGCCGCGACTTGACATGGACCCCCACAGGCTGGGCCACGGTCCGGCAGGCAAACCTGGACCCGGACCAGCGCAGCGCTCCCAGTTTCGACACCCTCGTCCGCCATACGTATCGGGTGCTGGCCACACGCGCAATGCGCGGGGTCGTCCTCTATGCCGAAGACCCCGCTATCAACCATCTTCTGGAAGACCTCGGTGTACCTGTCTTGGAAGGCTGAGCCCATGAGCGACGCGGATTTGGTAACAGCCGCCCTCCCCCTAGTCTGCGTGCCGCCCATCCGGCCCGGCTTCGGCCAAATCGACCGGTCTCCACCGCTCAGAGATTCGAGTTCGACTACGCGGGCGTCGTCCTCGGCAACAACTTGACCACCAGGGCCGGCCCGGGCGTACAGGTCGCGCGCAAAGCCAACGAGGGCAAGGAGGTTCACGGCGTCCCCGGGTTCGGGAAACTGGACCGGCGGAGAGCTTCCCATAGGCCGTCCGCTCCCGATCACACTCCCAGCCGCCCGGTAGCGGAGTGAGAGATCACGATTGCGATTCGTGATCGTTTCGAAACGGCGCAACGTGGAGCGTCGTCGGAGACAGTGCCGCCAGCGGTCTTGATGCTGTTACAACACCCGGCCTTGTGGGTTCATAGAGTACCGGTCATGGACCTCGTGGCCCTGGTGGGCACGCTAGCAGGAGTGGCTGCGGCGGTTGTCGCCGTGTTGCAGCTTCGGCGAACGCCACGCGAGCGCAACGCTCGTGTTCCCGCCGTCACCGTCACCACCACTGCCACCACCGAGCCTGTGCCGAGGTTGCTGGCCCCGACGGGCAAGCTCGGCGAATTATCCGGCAGGCAGGAACTCCTCACGAAGCTGGAGGAACGCCTGATAGAGCCAGACGGCCGTTTCCACGTGCTGGCAGGGCTGGGCGGGGTGGGCAAGACGACTGTGGCTCTGGCGCTGGCCGAACGGGCACGGCAGCTGGGCTGCCTGGTGTGGTGGGTGAGCGCGATCGACGAAGCCTCGATGACAGCGCCGTTGCTGAGGCTCGCCGGGGAACTCGGCGCGCCGCTGGGTGAGGTGGAGGAGGCTCGGGCCGGCCGTCGGATTGCCGCCGACGTGTTGTGGGCCAGGCTTGAGCAGAGGACCGGGTGGCTGCTCGTCCTCGACAATGCCGACGATCTGCACGCCCTGCAAGTGGCCGGTGCTCCGGTCATGGAGGCGACCGGGTGGCTGCGGCCAACCCGGTCGGGGCTGATCCTGGTGACGAGCCGGGTCGTCGACGCCGGAGCGTGGGGGCGGCACGGCGCGCTTCATCCACTCGCGCCGCTGAGCCAGGACGAAGGGGCCCGGCTGCTGGTAAGCCTTGCCGCGCACGGAGGAACGCTCGACGAGGCCAGAGCTCTCGCAGGTCGGCTGGGTGGTCTGCCGCTGGCTCTGACGCATGCCGGACACCATCTGTCCTCACCACTCTCAGCCGAGCAGACGTTCACCGCCTATACAACCGCGCTGGACGACCGGCTGCCCGAACTGCTCGGCGAAGGCAGTGACGACCCTGCGGTGACGAGCACGTGGGAGGTGTCGCTGGACACCCTGGCCCGGCAGGGACAGGCACAGGCAAGGCCGCTGCTGCGAGTGCTGTCCTGTTTCGCGCCGTCGGTGGAGATCGATACCGGATGGCTGGACACACGAGTGTTGTCAAAGGTCAGCGGCGGGGAGCGGAAGGTGCGGTCCGGGCTGGAGGCACTGCTCTCGATGGGCCTGGTGGAGACTCGCACGGTGCCGGGCTGGAAACGGCGAGGGCTGATCGTCCATCCCCTGGTGGCAGCCGCGGGTCGACTTCATGCCTCCCCTGAGCTCACCCGAGCCGCCGTCGGAGTGGTCCACCGTGTCGTCTCGGACCTGCGCGAGGACGAGCCCTCCAACTGGCCGGCGTGGCAGGGCCTGATGCCGCACCTGCGTGCCCTCCTCGGCCTGTCCCCTGCTGTCATCGAGGAGCCCGTCCTCGACCAGCTCGCCAACGTGGCCGCTCGAGGGGCGGCCGCGTTGCGGGTGATCGGCGCATACGTCGCGGCGGCGGAATTGGGGGCGCTCGCGCTTCGGCAGTGCGACGTGCTGGGCGCGCGGCACAAGCGGGTGCTGGCACTGCGCCACCAGCGGGCGAGGGCCCGCGTCGACCTGGGCGACGCAGTCGTGGCCGAAGCCGAGCTACGACAGGTCCTCCTCCAGGAGGCGACATTGGGCCCACGACACCCCGACACGCTTGCCGTACGACACGGCCTCGGGCAAGCGTTGTTCGCCCAGGGACGCTACGAGGAGTCGCGTCAGACGTACGAGAACCTGTTAGAGATCGAAAACGACGTCCTTGGAGCCGATCACCCCGACTCCCTGGCAACGCGGCATGAGATCGCGCGCGCCTTGGCGGCCCGCGGTTTGTTCGCCGCATCCGAGCGTGCCTGCAAGGAAGTGCTGGCGGTCCGTACGCGTGTCCTCGGCCCCGAACATCCGGACACGCTCACCACACGGTTCCACTGGATCCGCGCCATCGGCGAGCTGGGACACTACGCCGAAGCTGACGCGGGTTACCAGGATCTGCTTGCTGTACGCACGAGGGTCATTGGTGCAGAGCACCCCCTTACGCTCCGAACCAGGCTCAATCTGATCACTAACCTAGTCGACCAGGGCCTTCTCGAAGAGGCCGAGGCAGAATACAGCGCCCTGCTGGTGCAACAGGTGCGGATCTTGGGGCCGGAGCACTCAGACACCTTGCTGAGCCTGTCCAACAGGGCCTCGACACTCACGGAGCTTGGCAGGCACGCCGAGGCCGAAGAAGACCTGCGCAGGGCCCTGGACATCTCCATCCGGGTGCGAGGTGCCGACCATGTGTACACCCTCGACATCAGATACGAACTCGGCCGGACCCTTCTGGCCAAAGGCGAGTACCACGCGGCCGAAGACGTGCTGATGGCGGTCATGCGTGACCAGACCAGAGTGGCGGGCGCCGACAACCCCCAAACGATCGCCACCCGCCATGAACTGGCGCGCCTGATGGCGAAGCAGGGCCGCACGGCCGAAGCCCGGGCCGAGTACATCATCGTCGTGGACCACTCCCTGCGAGCTCACGGGCACGACCATCCCCTGACAACGGCGGCCAGGGTCGAGCACGCGGCCTTGGAGCTCCTCACAGAATGATCTTAGACGCGCGACCGTCGAAGCCCGGGATGCCTATGAGGCAGGCCAAGGCTTTCGTCGTTTCGGTGATGCACCCCTGGAAGTACGCGACGGGTTCCTTTCAGCTTAAGCAGCCGCACAGCCTGCGCTCATACACGGCTGTCCGGAATCGCCGTAGCACCTCAGACTTCCTACGGGCCAAGCAGGCCGACGGGTACAGCGCCCGCATCGGTGCCGGCTTCTGCTGGCCGTGGAGTGACCATCTTGCCGACGGCACCCTGGTCGACGACGTCCAAATCGGCGACTGGCGCCGCCCTTGGAACTCCAGTACAGATAGGGAGACCAACGGCATCCCTCCATCCAGTCTGTGGGCTACTCACCCCGCTGGCTTCGGTCGGATCGGCTGCATTTACACCGCGCAGGGCTTCGAGTACGACTACGCGGGCGTCATCTTCGGCGATGATCTGATCTGGACCGGTCAGGATTGGCAAGCCAACCGCCGAGCCAACAAGGACAAGGAGGTCCACGGTGCCCCCCGATTCGGGAACTGGTCCGCAACACCTACCGGGTCCTGGCCACCCGAGGCATGTCCGGCGCGGTCCTCTATTCCACCGACCCCGCCACCAACCGGCTGTTCGCCGATCTCGGCATCCCCGTTTTGTGACGAGCCCACCCCACAAGGAACGATTTCATTGACGCAGGTCCTCATCCACCCGTCAGGCAATGCCGAAGCGCTTCGGCACTGGAAGATCACCCTAAATCAGCCCATCGACTACCACACGGATCCGTACGCGACGCCCCTGACACTGGAGGAACGGACAGCCCTCGACGCTCTGCACCCCGATGGCAAGGCGAGGTTCTGGGGAGCAACAGGCATCCACGACGCTAAAATGGCGAAATTGCGTACGGGCGACATCGTCCTGCTGACCGGCAAGAATCATGTACGTGCGGTCGGCGAGATCGGCCACTCATTCCGCAACGCCTCCTTCGCCGACACCCTGTGGTCCCCTCATGCCAAACACGGCTCCTGGCATAACGTCTATAGCCTGCTCAACTACGAGCAGACCGCGATCCCCTACACGGAAATCTGGGACCTGCCCGGTTTCACCCCGGGGGATAACTTCATGGGTCTGCGTCTCCTCGACGCGGAGAAGAGCAGAAACGTCCTCGACGGCCTCGGCATCGAGACGCTGACAGAGCGCGCCATAACCACTCTCAATGACAGCGGTGTTCAGGTCATCGGCGTCGAAGCGGTCAATATCCTCCGCACCAGCTTCGATCGACTGGGCGGGACGACCCTTGTCAACCGCGTGGAAGCGCACCTCGTGCAGAGCTACCAGGCGACCCTCGGTGTCGCGGTTGCTCGCTTCCGCGCTCCGGCTGGCATCACCGACCTGTATATCGTCACATCCGACGACACCGAGATCGTAGAGGCCAAGCGGTCGGCAGACCACGCCTTCGTCCGCCAGGCGCTCGGGCAACTCCTGGACTACGGCCCCCACAGTCCGCAGCCAGTGACTCGACTCACCGGACTGTTCCCCGCTCAGCCCACCGATGCCGATACCGGTCTACTCCATCGCTACGGCATCGATTGCGTTTACAAGACCGAGTCGGGGGCTTTCGTACGCATACCGGCGCCAGCATCTCAGCGTGAAGCCATGATGAAGATCATCCAGTCAGATGATCCGATTACCACTTCTAAACGAGATAGTGATGCTTAACCATAGCCACATCAACAAAAGAGATGAATTGTAAATTCTGGGGCGCAACTATTGATTCCGGCCGAAGGGCCGGAATCACACTCGGATCGGCAAACGTGGGCCAATGTCGACTGCGTCACCAACGTTGCCTGGTCGTCGGGGAAGCCCTTGCGCCGTTCTCTGTCCTCCGTGTAGCCCACCGCGTGGTCAGAGGACTTGAGGTCCTTGTTCAGCACAGCCCCGTCGCAGGTGACGATGCCGAGGACCTGACCAGGTTCGCGTCACTGGGCTTGAACGAGTCCCTCGGCGAGCCCGCCTCCGGCTTCTCACCAGCGACGGCTCTCTCATGGCCGAGGAGTAGCGCAAAGGCGGGGCCCAGGGTCTTCGAAAATCTCCCATCTGTCTACATGAGGACCGTCCAGCGTGCCGATTCCCGGAGGACTGCTGCGGCGCCTTCCAAGTCGGCAAGCCGGGCCGCGAGCGTTGCCTCGGCGAGCCGACGCGGGAGCGCCGCACTGAATTTGAGTCCGTTGAGGGCCTTCTGGTCGACTTCCGGGAGGGAGAGCCGGGCGACCCCATCCGCCACGGCCACCTTCCATTGCTCGAAGGTGACGTCATCGCGGAGCCTGATGGAGTCGTCCTCGACCCGCTGTCCTGGGCTGGCAATATCCGTCAGCGTTGACGCGAGGGTCGCGTTGGCGCGGAACCCACCCCATGTCCACCACCGGACTTCCCCGTTCCTGTCGCGTGTGACGACGGTGCCAGCAGGATGAACAGTGTCGATGGCCCCCTCGCGGATCGTCGCGAGATGCTGTTTCGCTCGCTGGGTGAGCCGCACCGGCGGATCCTCGCCGAGCAGCACTGAACGCATCGCCTGGGTCAGCATGTGCGACAGTCCGCTCAGCCCTTTGATGCTGTTCCAGCGTGCCTTTCCCTGTCCGTCCGACGGCTCGACAAAGCAACGCCGCCGGCGCCAGTCGATGTAGGTGACCCGCCAGGTGCGCCCGCCGAGCAGGAGGAGTCGTGGCCCCTCGATCTCTTCGGTCAGCAGAGCCGGGTCGGTGCGGCCTACCTCCTTCCTCCCTGCCAGCACCGTGAACTCAGGGGCTGTGGTAAAAACACTGGTCATCTCCATGAAGTGCCGTCGCCCGAAACGGCGTTCGGCCTCTGGACCGATGAACAACATGCCGGAGTCCTCGTCCAGAAATCCCTGGGAGACGAGGTGCCGTACGATCGGGTCCGCCGCGCCGCCGAAAGGTCCGAGTCCGTTCCACCACTCTCGCCATACCTGGTCGCCGACTCGGTGTTCCTGGAGGCAGAGCGCAAGCACTTGCTGGGCGACGATATGGCGAGGCTCGGGAGGCGCGGTGACCGGCTCTACCCAATTCCTTCCCCACAGGACCAACAGACCCGCCGCATGCATGAGGGCATCGTCGGTGAGTGCTAGGAACAGGCAGTTGCGCAGGGTTCCGGGGCGGCGTCCGGTACGTCCGAGCCGCTGTAGGAAGGAGGCGACGGTGCCTGGAGCGTTGATCTGGATGACGCGGTCCAGATCCCCTACGTCGATGCCCAGTTCCAGGGTGGAGGTTGAGACGATCACGCAGTCGCGCGCTTCTTCGAAGGCCGCCTCAGACTGCCGGCGCTGCTCGATGGACAGGGAGGCGTGGGACAGGAAGGTGGTGACGCCTAGTGCCCGCAGAGTGTGTCCAAGCTCTTCGACCAGTTGCTTGGAGTCGCAGAAGACCAGTCGTTTCTCGCCTCGATGCAACGAGGCGATCACTTTGGCAGCGTTCGCGGCCGAGCCGACGTAGTCGAGCTGGATATCACCGGACGGCGTGCCCAACGGAGCGGCGGCACTATTAGCAGCGACCACCTGAGCGGGACGGGTGCTTGTCCCCTGGAGCCAGGCCAGCAGCTCCGAAGGATTGCCGACAGTGGCCGACAGACCCACCCTCTGGATGGGATGCTCGAGGAGCCGGGTGAGTCGCTCCAGGACGGCGAGCAGGTGCCAGCCTCGGTCATCGCCAGCAAATGCATGCACCTCGTCGACGACGATGGCCTGTAGGCCGGAGAAGAACTGCCGGTGGTCCACGTTGACGCTCACGAGCATCGCTTCAAGGGACTCCGGTGTGGTCAGCAGCACGTCGGGGCGGCTGGCGAGGATCCGCTTGCGCGCCATACCGTTGACATCCCCATGCCACAGAGCGGCCCGACGGCCGATCCAGTCGGTGTACTTCTCCAGGCGCGGCAGCAGGTTATTCAGCAGTGCCTTCAGCGGGCACACGTACAGGACCGAGGTGCCGTGCCAGTTGGATGATGCCATCCGGGAGAGGAGCGGGAATATCGCCGCCTCGGTTTTGCCGCCGGCCGTGGGAGCGAGCAGGAGCGCGTCGGAGCCCGCCATCAGCGGGTCCACGGCGGCTTCTTGAAGGGGACGCAACTCGGGCCATCCGAGCGTGTTCACGATGTGGTGCGCCAGCGCCGGATGTAGCTGCGCGAATGTCACGACAGGTCCAGTTCGACCTCATCGGCGGAATCCGCGGGCGCTACAGCATGCGCTGCGTTCCGTTCGACGTCGGTCAGTTCCACGGCCGAGACTGTGAGTGCGTAGTGCTTGCGGGGGTCGAAGTCGTCGAACTGGTCGACTCTGTCCAGCACGTCGATGAGCTTCCGCAGGAAGGTCCGGGGTGCGACACCGATCTGACCGCCGAGGTGTCCCGCCACTGCGGAGGCGAGTTCCTTGACATAAGTGTCGTCTACAGCCGAGCAGATGCGATCGTTCCCTGAGGCGTATAGGGAGCGGACCTTACGTCCGAGCTCGCCGAGCGAGTCCAGCGTGAACCCCGGCAGCCGGATCTGGATCGCCCTGGGGTTGTCAAAGCGTGCGTCGGAGGTGAAGTCGACTGAGAGCCGCTGTGCCAGTGGGGTGAGCCGCTGCACGCCCTGGGGTCCGTCATAGAACGCGGATGTGCCAGTGATGAGAAGGTAGAGGCCGGGGAACCTGCCGGAGTGGACCTCGTCGATGAGCTGGCGCAGCGAGTTGAGTGCCTTGTCGCGAGCGTCGGAGCGGACCCGTTGCAGGGTTTCCACCTCGTCGAGCACTAGCACCAGGCCAGGATGGCCGGAGTCGTGCAGCACCGTCAGCAAGCCCTGGAGAAAGCCCAGGGCTCCGAAATGGTCGAGGTCACCGCGGACTCCGGCGGCCCGGCGCGCCGCCGCGGCAACGTTCGGCTGGCCGCCCAGCCAGGCGCGGATGGAATCGGCCGTCCCACTGTCTCCGGAGGCAAGCGCATTGCGGTAACCCCGCAAGGCCGCGGCGAACGTCGGCGCGGACCGGCTGACCTCAGCGAGCCGCTGGGAGAGCAGTTCCTCGACGGCGGCTTCGAGCGCCGCGCCTTCCAGCGACGAGTCCGCCGCGAAGGCGTCCTCCTCTAGGACGTAGAACCAGGCGTCGACCACAGGTCGCAGTGCCGAGGGCGCGTACGAAGCGGTTGAGAGCCGCTCGGTGAGGCGCCGGTACACAGTTTCCAGCCTGTGTAGCGGGGTCTCGTTCTCCGACACTTGGACCTCGGAGGTGGCCATGCCTCGACGCTTGGCCTGTTCGGCGAGCCAGCGGGTGAAGAAGGTCTTGCCCGAGCCGTACTCACCGCGGACCGCTTTGAACACCGCTCCTCCGGACGTGACGGTGTCCAACTCGGTGTCCACTGCCGAGGCGAATCGGTCGAGGCCGACGGCGAGCAGGTCGAGCCCTGCCTGAGGCACTGCCCCGTTTCGCAGCGCGTCGATGACCTCGCGACGCCGTATGGCGCTGACCGACACCGACTCCGACACCTCTACCGCCCTTTCAGACCGAACTGTTCACGCAGCAGCGCCACGTCGAGCTTGAGATTGCGCCCGTTGTCGACGACCGCCAGAACAGGGTAGTTGTCGAGGTTGAAGATGCGCTGGAGTGTCGCAGCAAACCCGGCGGCCCGCACGACAGGTTCACCGGCCCGCTCCGCGGCGACCGGCAACGGCAGCACTCCTCCGGACTCGAGCAGCGCCACAAGCACAGCCTCGATCTTTGCGGCCGGGACTCTACGTGGCATCAGCCGCTGCTGGGCCTGGAACAGCTCGGTCCCGAGCAGTTCGGCCACGAGCGCCGTCTCTGGCGCGTGCGGCGCCTCGGGGGATGCGATCGCGACGTCGAAGAGGCCCGGCCGTTCCTGCTGGTCCTGTTTCACGTTCTTGCGCGACCTGGTGCGCGCAGGAGTCTGTACGGCGGGTGCCCCTGGCCCGGAGGCGTCGAGTGACCACCACGAAGGGCTTTGGTCGGGCAGCGGGCGCCACCCGGTGGGGGCGGAGGCTCCGAGCGGCAGGAACGCAAGCAGCGGGATCGTCACCTCGGCCAGCGACGCGCCGCCGTGATAGCCGGCCTTCTTGTCGGTGTAACGGACATACGGGTCCCACAACGCGAGGATCCGGCCGTCTGCGGCGGCCACCCGGGACCCGGCCAGCTCCACCTCGCCCGCATCGACCGGTTTGCCGACACTGCGGTGCCTGGCCGACCTGACGCCATCCGCACGGCGCAGCTCGCTGCCACGTTCCAGGACGTGGCCGTGGTCGCTCGTAATGATGACTGCGCGGCCCTGGTAGCGGGCGTAATCGAGCAACGTCTGCATTCCGGCGATGTCGGATACGCGCCACGGGACATCGGCGCGGCCCTTGGCGAGGCTGTCGTCGATCGTGTTGAGGACGACGGCCACCGCGGTGGCATCGTCATTCAGGGCCTGGACCAGGTCGTCGCCAAGGGCCTCGCCAGCATCCCCCGGGAGGCCGCCCTTGTGGAAGAGCCGAGCTTTCCTGCCCTTCCAGAATGCGTGCTTCTCGAAGGCGGCGCGCTCATCGTCGGGGCCACCGGTGGTGATGCGAGCAGCGAACAGGCTAGCCCGCGACACCTGGGTTAGGGTGGGCAGGGCGGCGACCACGGCCCGGCGCCGCGGCTCCTCGTCAGGACCTCCGACCGGGTCGTACTCCTCCCACCGCTCGGTGCGCAGTTCCTCGCCGAGTGTGGTGGCCACGGCCGTGCTCATCCCATCCAGCACCAGGAGCACGACCGGACGTCGGTGGCCGTTCCCACCCGCAACCACGGGAGCAACGACGCGTGACAGCACGGTCTCGACGGTGAGAATCGGACCAGGATCGGCCCCTGCCTTCGTTGAGGCGGCGAGCCTACCGGCGAACTCCTCGTCCAGCGCCCGTCTACGGTCCCGGACCAGCCTATACAGGTCCCTATAGGCCGTCTGCAGCGTCCTGTCGACCTCCTCGCCCGCCCAAATGTCGTCCCGGGCACGATCGACCCAGCCCCACTCGCCTATCTGCGCCTGTATGGCCGCGCCCACACCGGAGGCGGTGGCATTCGGGGTGGCAAGCCACTGGACCAGGCGCTGTGCCATCTCCGCCCGGCGTACCCGGTGGGCATGCATGTCGGCCAGCTTGTGTTCGCGCAGGTCGGCTACCGCGTTGGCGAGTTCCCCCACAGCGTGGTGATCATGGATGGACACCGTCAGCGACTGAGCGACCGCCTCGATGCGGGCGTCGAGGCTGGAGCGCAGCAGCAGACTGTGCTGAGCCGCTGCCTCGGCGCCGAACTGGGCGATCAGCTCTTCGGCGCGGTCGAGCACGGCGTGGGCGTGCCGTCCGGCGTTCTCGTCGCGCCGATCGGCCAGCATCCACCCGGTGAGCTGTTCGGCGGCTGCCGCGAACTCCCGGACGGCCTGGTCGGTCACCTTGATCTCACCGGGCCTGGCCATGGCGATGTAGGAGAGAACACCCCCCTGCGCGCGTTGGGAGGCGCTGCCTGCCTGTGGATGCCAAAGCGCGGCGCAGACCAGACCGAGGGCCAAGGCATCCAGCGCATGGCCCGATTCGACGAGTGGGAACAGCACGTCTGCGGTTCCCCCGGCACACTCGCGGAGCCAGTCGACGAGGCCGGCGCGTTCGGCATCACGGAGCATCCGGAACGCCTCGACCTGTTCGCGATCCCGGCTCCACAGCAGCAGCGTGCCAGCGTCCAGGTTCTCGGGGTCGACGCCGATCCTGTCCAGGCCGAGGCGGCGGGCTGCCAGCGACCTCATCGCGGTGTCCCGGGTGAGTAGCGGCCCGGCCAGCCGTGGCCAGCCGCCCGGCGGCATGGCGTCGACCAGCGCTTCCCCGGCCCAGCTGTCAGCGGCGAGGCGCGGGTCGAGGTGCTGGGCACCGAAACTCTCCTCGATCAACCGCCAGGGCTCCACCACGAAGACCTGATGCCGGATGACCCTGCTGAGCAGGCCTGGACCGAGGTCGCTCTCCTCTGCGCCGGTGAGCACCACCAGAACGGCGTCGTCGTCGCTCTCCGCGTGCTCGGTGACCTGCTCCAGTACGGCGAGCGGCGATACGCAGGCGACGACCCTGATTCGTCGGCCAGCGACGGTCATCGTCCCGAACCCGTTACCCAGCGGCTGGGCCCGGATGAGCAGTGCCTTCTCCTCTCGCCCGGCGTACTTTCGCAGCAGCCGGGTCACCTCCTGCTCCAGTGCTGCCGAAGTGACGGGTAGCAGGCGGCCAATCGCGGGTGAGATCATGGCTGCTCGATCACCCGCCAGGAGATCTCGACGGTTGCGTCCGGGTGCGCCGCCGCGACGATCTCATCAGCGAGGGCCGTCAGGTCTGCGACCCGGACCGTCCGAGTGGACGCACCGGCGGCGGGAGCAACTGGCGGCACCACCGGGTCCGTCGCACCGGTGGTCCCGGGGGTGGGTGACGGCTGAACGGGCGGGTTCGGCTGCGGACCCGGAACAACCGGTGACGGGCCCGGCGGCACTACGGGAGGCCGCGCTGTCGCTGTCCGGATCAGCGCGGCTGCCGCCGTCGCTGCCCTCTCCAGCGCCGGGCCCAGTCCGATGGTGAGCTCATCGGCGACCGCTGTCTGCCGGAGGTCGTTCAGAATCCGCTGAGCTTCCTGGTCGTACGGCTCAGGCAGCGAGGCGATGATCTCGAAGTTCTCCCACGGCGCGTTCTTCAGCGCGGCCGAGACCGCCTGCGCGCTTTTGATGCTCTTGCCGGTCCGCTGCGCGGGTCCGCCAAGCTCGGCTTCGGCGAGCTGAGCGATGATGTCCAGTTGCCCGTGGCGCGATCCCAGCCCGTCGAGCAGGTCAGCCGCGCATCTGGATGTGTGCAGCCGGCCCTGCCTCGCCTCCAGGTCGAGTCCCAGCATCCCCGTGTGGGCCTCCAACCGCGCGACGAGCTGGTGCGCGGCGTCGCGGTAGGTGCGGGAGTCGTTTGAGAGCTGCCGTGCGAAGATCACGGCCAGCCGGGTCCTACGGATGGCGGGAGGATTGTGCCCGAACACCTCCATGGCGCGAAGACGGGCTGTCTCCCAGGTCTGCTCGTCGGGGAGCTGCTGCTCGCGCAGCGCCATCTCGTCCTTGATCTGGTTCAGCTCCGGTGTCCTCGCCTCGACGTTGCCTCGGTAGACGAAGGCACGGTCCGTCTGCTCCGCGAAGCAGGCGATGATGAGGTGGGCTACCAGCTTCTCCAGGCCTCGCGCCTCGGGGAGGTCGATCCAGTCGAGCAGCTTGGCCAGGCGCATGTCGCCGGTTACGCCCTCCTTGGCCGCCTGCTGCTGGAAGTGCTGGCGCCAGTACGACCCGAGGACGAACTTCGCCTCATGCATCTCACCGATGAGCAGGGGGTTGGCGATCCGGCGCATAGTCGCGCGATGTGACTTGTCGACCTCCACCGGGTCGCTGGGCTTCTCGGTCGCCTGACGTACGTAGTCCAGAACCAGGCGGGCGTCGGCGAGCCTGACGGTCGTGCCGATGCGATCGGGGTCGAAGTCGGGATGCGCGGGATACTGCACCGTCAGCATTTGATCGGCAAGCGACCTCATCGCCTCAGACAGCGCAGCGCCAGAGGCCAGCCTGGGTCGCAACCCGCTATTCAGGGAGAACAGATGGTCGTCGAACCCGGTGACGACGTCTCCGGGCTGCTTGGTAATCAGGCCGTACGCCTGGCGGAATGTCTCGGTCAGCTTGCCCTGCAGGGTGTTCCGCTGGTCCGTCAAAGTCTGGCGAGCCCGATGCCGATCGGTCGGGTTCAGATGGCCCGCGTGCTCCTCGAAACGCTGCCCCGAGAGCACGTAGTCAAGGACGACGAACTTGCCCAGATCCTTCATCCGTTCCGGAGACAGCGACGCCGGGATCCAGCAGAGCGTCCAATCGCGAACCGCCATGTTCTGCAGCCGATTACGGTCATCGGCGGGCGTGTAGTCGTCAAGGTCGAAGGGATAGTCGACAATCACGCGCCACGAGGTGGGATCGGCGGGGTGGAAGACGTCGTCCCGCAGGTCATGCGCATCGCGGATGTTGCCGAAGATGACCTCCACTGAACGCTTGCCCCCGCGCCAGGTGAGATCGAACCGGTCCCCGTTGTACTGCCCGGTCTCGGTGACACCGAGCTCGGTGTAGAGCAGCTTCTTGATGAGGTTCTTCCTTGCGCCGTCGGTGTTGGCGAACCGGGCCGTCGACAGGACCGACTCGACATCGACTCCGACGAGCTCCAGACCCACGCCGGGGTCATCACCTCCGGCGAACTTGATCTCGGTGAACTGACCCGCCCAATCCTCGACCTTCCTCGACACCTGCGTGACCTCAGTGCCGGGGATCGGGCTCATCACACTGCCGTGGTTGAGCGCCGACAGGCGGCTGGCGGTTAGGTTGTGCAGGGCGGGCACCGTAGGCGCAAGGGCCGACAGCAGCAGAGTCTTCATCAGCCGATCGTCACCGCTGAACGCCCGGACCTTCCCAGCCGTCTGCGCGTCGGCAATGTCCCCGCGGTCCCCTCGCTGCGCCCGGGCGATGTCATCCTCGGTGAGGCCGTACCTGTCGAGCAAGTACGGACGCAGCTTCACCTCATAAAGCTTCTGCGCGGCCTCGAACTCCACCTTAAGCTTCTGGGTGAACGGCTCGTCACCACCCTCGGTAATCACATCGTAGAGGTCACCGAGCGGGATGAGCTGGCCGAGCCAGAGCTCGTCACGGCGGCGGATCAGCAGGCGGCGCATGAGCTTCAATGCCGTACGCGACCGCTGCAACGCCGCCGACAGGTGGACCAGCGTGTCCATGAAGGACGGGCTGAACGGGTAGGTCTTGCGGAACGCCTCGATGTCGGCCCCGGTGCCGCCTCCCACGCCGAGCAGGGTGTCCCGAACCTGCTGGCGCAGGCCTGTGGTCTGGTCGAAGGCCCGCGCGATGGCGGCTTCCGACTCCACCATCGGCTCCCTGCGCTTGAGCACCCGCTCCCGGGCGATCACTGGCAAGTTCCGGTCTTCCAGCGTGATGGTCTCGAACCGGGCCTTTGCCAGGTCGAGGGTGTCCAGGATGCTCAGCTCGGTGGTGCCGGTCACCTGCTCGCCGAGCGCTTCCCGTAGATCGCGCTGGCGAGCGATGAAGCTCACCACCGGCGCAGGCCGGTCCGGGTCACCTCCCTCCACGAAGTTCGTGATCTTCTGCATCTCGCGGCTGACGAATTGCGCGTCCCCCGCCGAGTTGATGAGCCACAGCACCAGCTCGTCAAGGAACAGGATGAGGCTGTCGTAGCCTAGTTCCTTGGCGTGGCGGCTGATCTCCTTTAGCCCCGCATCCAGTGACACGAACGCCTCGGCGTCCTCCTTTGCGTCGCGGAAGAAGCCCCCGCCCCAGCTCAGCAGCAGGTCGTTGACGAGCCGCCGGCGCAGCTCGTCGTCGTACGCGGCGGCGAAGGCGGCGTCGAGCTTCTCCGACGTCCAGAAGGCCGAGCTGTCCCCCCACTCATCTTCGTCTTCCCCTCCCGGCAGCCCGTCGATGAAACCCTTATCGCCGACCCGTTCCCTGGTGAAGCGCCCTTGGTCGAGAAGGGCGTCAGTGCGGTGCACCGCCGGAATCGAGGTATCCGGGTGCAGCACCCTCACGTAGTCGATGTAGCGGCCGAACACCCGCTGCTCCAGAGACTTCGCACCGAGAAGGTGGAACGGCACCAGCAGGAACTTCTTGCCGTCCATCCAGTCGTGCCTGGCAAGCAGCGGAGCGAACTCTGGTCGCTCCCTGGCGACCTTCTCTTTGCGCAGCAGAGCGTGCAGCACCGCCATGAAGTGCGACTTACCCGAACCGAAGGAGCCGTGCAGGTACGCGGCCTTCGACGCCTGACCGGTCACCGCGCTCTTGATCAACCCGAGCGCCTGGTCGTAGTTGTCCACCAGCGAATCGGTGATCACGTATTCGCGCAGCGTCTCCTCAGCCCGGTTGACCCCGCTGGCCAATTCGAGGACGAGATCACTGTCGGTCATCGCCTCAGGGATGTCGATGAATTCCCTGAGCAGCGGCTGCTGAATCGGCGTAGACATCGCGCTCCTTACTTCCTGCGGCCGCGGCCAGTGGCGGGCGGCCGCCAGCGGGCGAGATCGTCGTCGGTGAGGTTCAGGTGGCTCGCCATCTGGTCGAGGAAACCCGCATAGATCTCAGCCGGGCTGGCACCATAAGTGGCGTCGAACTCTCCATGCCACTGCCGCACCCACGGCAGCACCTCACGCAGGCCAGCCAGCAGCGGCGTCAGCCGATCGGCACCCCAGCCGTCGCCCTGTTCCCGTTCCACGATCAGTGTGGCAAGGGCCTGTGCCTGCTCACGGTGGTCGAAGCCCGCCCAGCCGAGCAGCAGAGCCCCATCCTTCGTGGACGATGCGCCGTCCCGACCCGCGTATGGGTAGGAGATGAACCGCTCCTTCGGCACGTCCAGCTTGCCGCGATTACTCCAGTACGAGGTCTTGAGGAAGTCACCCGAACTGTACTTGGGCGGTACGGGAATCGCATCCCGGATCTTCTTCTTCGTATCCTCTGACTCGGCGGCGTCCTCGGTACGTTGCCGATCCCACACGTACTCCCAGTCGGCGCGCTTCTCCAGGCCGGAGTCCTTGTAGCGGAGCGCGGCCAGGTACGGCACGTGCTCGTCGGCCACAAGCTCAGAGACGACCACCTCTATGTCCTTGCCCGAGTAGAGTCTGGCCACGGACAGCACGTCGGCATCCCGCCGCAGCGCGTCGGCGAGCTGCGCAGTGGTCAACAGTCGCGGCTGCTCCATCCCATCCACATGGTGGAACCAGAGCTCGCGCGCCTCGAACCGGTCCAGCAGCCACTCCCGCAGCGCCCGCTCCTGCATCGCGTCGAAACCCTCGGTCGCCCAGCGCCGCTTGCACTCCGGCCGCTCGATCAGAGCGATGTTCCGATCCGACTCGATCATCGCGATCCGCCTTTCCACCACCTCGGTGTACTCGGCGGGCCAGTGGTCCGGCAGATCGAGGAGTGGCTTGGCGTTGTGATGGCTGAACCATTTTGTGGTGAGTTCACCAGCCGCCATCTTGCGGGCGAGCACGATATCAAAAGCCCGCTCTCCGAGGTTCAGTTCCGGTACGGAGAGCGCCGGAGCTGTCAGTTCCTCATCGAGGAGTCCGTAGAGCGAGTAAACCTCCCAGTCCAGCTCCTCCTGCGCCGCGATCATCTGACCGCGTGCGGAGTGCCATTCCACTCGTGCCCTCGCCAGCGCCTCACGAGTCGGTACGGCTTCCGCCACCACGATCGAGGGGTTGACCGATGCCAGCTTTTGCGCCAGCGCATTAAGCTCGCGCCCCCGCTCCAACGGAAGATTTCCCGGTAACGGGAACTCCTGCAGCTTCGTTCCCGTGAACTCCCAATTCCACGACCAGGGTTGATCAGGCATTCCGCTCGAGGCCGTGGCGTTGCCCTTACTGTGACTCACCTGCTTGAGCCAGAAGCACGCCGCAGAGCTATTGAGAACCCCCAACAACTCCAGGTGCTCATCCTCCGTCGCCCCCTCCGGCAATTTGATCACCGGCGCGGACTGCTTGAAGACCTTCCCACCCCGATCCAGCACGAAGTGATTATGCGTCGCAACAAACGCAAACGCAATCGACAGTGGCGTCCGATACGCGGAGGCGGTGTGCTGCATGTATTCCCACCACTGCAGTCCTGCGGCCGCCATATTGCCCTGAAAAGTGCGCCGCTCCTCCAACGAACGACGCCAAGGCCAAAGCTCAGTAGCGAGATCACCATCGGAAAGCGCTTCTTCGTAGGGGTACCAAATAGCCTGCTCTGGTCTGGAATCCCAATCTCGAACCACTTCGCCTTGCATCAGCGGCTTGAGTGCCTCGCGCGCGGCAATGACCCTAAGAGTGGGGCGGAAAGGTCGTATGAAAGCCTCGTCGGCACCGGCACGTATGGCCCGCCCGATAGGCTTCTGCACACGGCTATCCATCTTCTGGGCAGCCTTTTCGACTATCTGGACGAGATCGCTTGCGCCGCCGCCAGTGAGGGTCCATGGATGTGTCCCGAGTTGCTCGCGTTCGAGATCAACTACCGAGACCCAGTTGCTTTCAGAGCCAGGTAGGTCAATTTGGCTCACAATGGCCTGCCATACTATTCCTCTGCCGGGGTCCTCTGGAGTATTAGGTTCCCCGCGGACGCCCATGACCGTCCGGATGGTCTCAATTCGGGCTTTCCGGTAGCCCTTGTTACGACCGATCAGGATCACGGTTGGCGTGCTATGGCCGGGAATGTACGCACCCGAGGTGTCGATGACATGCGTCAATTCGATCTCATCCCGGAAGAACTGCTGAATGATCTTCCTGCCGAACTCACGCTTCGTGAAGGAGTTCGCAGTGATCTGGCCAACATAGCCAGAACCACGCCCATCAGCGCCACCTGTACGAGCAAGTTGGAAGAACCGCTGGGCGAAGGGCACTGATAGCGCATACGTACCTGCGCAAGCGTCATATAGATCGCGGTAGAGCCGGTTAAGCTTTTTGTCCTTGACAGTGATGTACGGGGGATTTCCGACAACCACGTGGTAGCGACCCTCGTCGAGGATGCCGGGAAAATTGTCGCGATCCTCAATGGCGTATTGAAAATCCGCGAGTGCCTCGTCCTTGTCGATGCCGGTAATCGCGCGCTGCGGGTGCCTGATGAGGGCATCGCCGATGGCAATGTTGAGGTTCCCCAGGTCATGCTTTTCCAGATCTACGAGCGAGGTGAAGCCGGCGGCCCTGAGCGCGGCGATAAGCAGCCGGAAACGGGCGATCGCGACCGCGAAGGGGTTGAGGTCTACGCCGTGTACCGCGCCTAGCGCCAGCCGTACCCGCTCTCGCTGATCGCGGTTGGGCGCGTGCCGGACCCACTCCTTCAGCAGTTGATGGAACGCACCCAGCAGGAAATGCCCGGACCCGCAGGTGGGGTCGATCATTTTTACGACGTCGTGGCCGAACTCGGCGATGGCGGGCGTCAGCGTGCGATTGAGGATGAACTCCTGGACGAACTGGGGCGTCTGCAGCAGCGCGAAATTCTTCCTCGCAGCCTCGGACAGGTCCTGGTAGAGGTCCCCGAGAAAGCGGGTATCCCAGTCCTTCGAGTCGAAGGAGTGGACCAGCACGCCGGACTTGCCGCGCCGCTGCCAGAACGCGATCAGGCTCTTGGCCGCGTCGTGGGAGATTGGGATCTGGTAGAGGGGGTTGTGCTTCTCGTCGAAGAGTAGGCCGCCGGCCCGCGAGCGACCGATCTCGGCGAAGGCGGCTAGCAGCCAGCCTCGGTCGGTTTCGGCAGGGTTGGTGCGGAAGAACTCCTCCTGAGCCTCCTCCGCGAGGAGCAGCGCGTCATGCGAGGGCCCAGCGATGTACGGTTGCGCGAGCAGCGCATTGTCCTCGCAGAATCGGACGAACACCGTGCCCAGCACCCAAGCGGCGGCAGCCTGGGTGACCCGCTCGTCGCGCCAGGCCGCCCAGGTGGCGGCGGTCCGGCCGAGCTTGAACGCCCGCTCATACTCCCCGCAGAGCCGGGCACGGACATCGGCGACCGACTCGGCCTGCTCGCGCAGGTCGTCTTCCAGCGACTTCACCTGCTTGACGAGGTCGTCCTTGAGTGCCCTGGAAACGATCACGACGCCTTGGCTCCGCTTCTGTGTTGGTTGGCCACCCATGCGTCGGGCAGCACGATCCATTCGTTGGGCAGTTGGGCGGGCACGAGCATCCCGTCCAGGCGGGGCTGCTGCCCCGGGTTGTTCATGGGGCAGAGCAGCCAGACCGACGTGCCGCCCTGCCGGGCACCTGCGGCGAGGCTGAAGAGCATGTCCCCGGCGTCGTAACGGGCCAGCGGGGCGGCGTCGTAAACGAGCAGCGGCCCCGCGGGCTGCTGTCCGGTCCCCTCTTCCACCAGCGCGGTGAGACGATTAGCGACGAGCTGCCATGCCTGGCCGGTGTACTCCCTGAGCTTGAACGCCGCCTTGCTCTCCGGGGCGGCGACATCGGCGTCGAGGATCGTCTCCCAGGTAGGTTTCTTGCCTGGCGTGACCTGCTCGTGCATGGCGTGCAGGAAAAGTTTCGCCAGGTTGACTGGGTGGGCGCCGAAGCGGGAAATGAGTTCCCTGCGTGCCCTTCCGTACAGGCTCAACTGCACAGTGAGCGCGCGGAAGCCGCCTGCGGACAGTGCCACCTCCGCCGAGGCTCGGAGGCGTTCCTCGGTGCGCAGTGCCTCGGCGAGTTCAGGGGTCTCTGCGTTCCAGCGGCTTGAGCTGGTGCGGGTCGCGCGGCGGGTGAGCGGCCTGCCAGTTGATGACTCTGCGGCCTGGGGGGAAACGTAGCGGTCGGCCCGCCAGCGGACGTCGAACCCCGAGTCGCGCAGCAGCGCGTCCAGCTTTGGGTGGTTCGGCAGGGGTTCCAGCGCGGGGAAGCGGGCGCGGACTTTCTCGTGAATCTGCTCGGGGGTGAGCCCGATCGACCTACCCTCCCGTATCCCTGTAGGCACGACACCGGCCTGAGTCAGGCGCAGCGCCCGGACTGGGGACAGGTCACGTGGGTAGATTTCCAGCCGGGCGGTTGCCGCCGCCCGGTCGGAGGAGGCCGCTGCGAGGAAGACCAGCCGCCGGTCATCGCGGATAGCTTCGACCCCAGGGACCTTCACCGCGCGAAGTTCGCGCAGCACGGTGGCCGCAGTGGGCAGTACCTCCAGGGCCGCCAGCCTGTCCGCGGCCTTACCCAGTGCGTCGGCGTAGTCGAGCAGCGCGGGACCTGCGGGCGTGTCGGGCGCGTCGGTCTCGGTTGCCTCCAATGCCACCATAATCCGGTCGCCATGCCTGCGGGTGAGGAGCCGCGGCTCGCCTTGCACCGGGTCGATCTCGACGGCGGCCCGGACAGCGGCCATGGCGATCGCCCGGCGCAATGTGCTGCCGGTGCGAGCTGAGCCGCGCCGACCAAGGATCGACTCGGCCAACTCAACCGCTCCCATGACGCGGCCGCTCCCAGCTAGCAGCGTGATCACTTCGTCGAGGACGCTGCGAACCAGCGGCTCGTCTCGCCAGCGTGCGCGCTGCTTCACCATGATCTGGGCGATGCGGCCCGAAGTGACCTGGGGCTGCAGTTCCATCGCCACTTGCGGCTGCTGCGGCCACTGCTGGAGCGGTGACGGCTCTCCCGCCGAGTTCGGAAGGCCCAGGAGGAGCCGGGTCGCATCTACCTCGGTGGCGTTGCGCCCGTTCGCCTGAAGGTCCGGGACGAGCAGGGAGGCGATGATGTCGAGCCCGACCCGACTAAATGCCTGGGCCTCCTCTCCGGTGTCTGCGGTGGTGTGCGTGGTCTCGGCCCTGGCCGCCTTCTTCTCGGTGGTCGCCAGAGGCGAGATCTCGTTCTCTCCCAGGCGCGCCCGCCAGTCGCGGATCCGCCGCTGGAGCTCCTGCCGGGTCTTCGCGCCCAAGCCGGGCAGGTTGAACAGCGCCTTTGACGGCAGGTCGAGCAGATCCCCGACCGTGGTCGCCTCCAGCCGCCCTGCCGCCGACACGGCCCGCTGGGTCAATCCCGCGACATCCAGCACGGTCGCCCGCGTTGCAGTCCTTGCCGCCTTGTCCCGGGCCTTCTGCGGGGCGTCGTACTCCGCGGGAAAGGTGCCACTGCCCGCGATGTCAACCGGTTGATCGGAACCGACGGGAGGGGCGTCGTCGGAGCGCTGGAAGACGATCCGCCAGGCGCTCATCATCTCCTTGAGCGTGTCGAACCGCTTCCTGGCGTCCCGGTGTAAAGCCCGCTGGAAGAAGTCCACGAGCCCGTCGCGGATCGCAGGGTCGAACGCCTCCACCGCAAGGGTGGGAGATCCCTCGGTGAACCGCGGCTCGGTCTTGCCGTCCCCCCATTCGGGCAGTTCGCCCGATGCCATCTCATGCAGGGTGACGGCGACGGCGTACCGCTCGGCATGCGCGTCGTAGACCTGGCGCGAGGCCGTACCTAGGAAGGGGTCCAGATATCCCGGAGTGCCCGCCTGGATGTCTTTCACCGAGATACCGGCCAGGCTAAAGTCGAACAGGACCAGCTGGCGAGTGCGGTTGGGCCGGATCCGGATGGCGATGTTGTCGGGCTTGATGTCTCGGTGGGTGACGCCCTCGCCTTCCAGGAAATCCACCGCGCCGAATAGGTACTCGCTGAAGACCTCCAACTCGTCGGGGCTGAGCCGCCCGTCCTCGCGGATCTTGCGGGCGACGGTGTGCTCCCCGGCGTGGTCGAGCACGATGAAGGTCCGCCCGCCTATACGCAACGGTTCCTCGCGCGCCAGCCGGATCACTCGCGAGTCGCTGCCGAGGCGGCTCAGCACCGAAGTCTCGTGCTCCAGCCGTGACGCCTTCTCGTCCGACAGGGCGACCTTCAGCACTTCCTTACGGCCGGACGTGAGGTTCTCGGCCAGGAATGCGCGTGATGTCGAGCCGGTGCCGAGGCGCTTCTCGATCCGCCACCTGCCGTCCACGACGTCCCCGGGGCGGGCGTCGAGCGCGTCGGGCTCCTCGGTCTCGGGTACGGCTTCGTCCTCAGCGTGCGCGCTCTCCGGCGCGGTCGCCTCGTCCTCGACACACTCCAGCATTTCGAGGAACTCGGCCACAGTGGCCAGGCGCTGGGTCGGCACTGGGGCCGTAGCCGCCTGGACCATCTCGTCCATGAACTCCGTGATCGAATCGGCAACCGTGGAAGGGCGCAGCCCGTTCTCCTTGGAGAGCCGGGTGAACAACTCGGTGCGCGTGTCGGCCGGGGGCTGACCCGTCAGCAGCAGGTAAGACAGCGCACCAAGGCCGAACACATCCATGGCCACTGGGTCGGGGTTGGGCGCAGAAAGCTCCGGTGCCAGGTAGGCCTGGGCCGAGGCCTCGATGTGCTCACCGGCATGGCTGGTCATCGAACTCAGCAACATCGCCCCACCCGACCCGCCCGCAGAGTCGGCTCCCCTGGTCGCGGTCTGCCAGTCGCTGATCTGCAACTGCGGCCGGAGCCATCCGGCTTCACGACCGCCGCCCAGGGCGACCAGCGTGCTCCGTGCCGACAGCGCCCGATGGTAAAGGTGCCTCCGGTGGGCGAAGGAGACAGCCTCGGCAAGCTGCCGGATCATGCCCAGCCGCGCGTCCAGCTCGAGGCTCTCGCCATATTGAGCTAGAAAGTGGTCGAGCCGCATCACCTTCGGATGATGCCGGAAAACCAGCGCGGGGCCAGCCTCGTGCGACTCCATCGTGTCAACCTGGACGATGCCGGGATGGCTGATCCCGTGTAGAACGAGCATCTCCCGCCGGGCGGCCCGCTCGATGCTCGCGCGCATGGCCTGATCGGCGTTGCGCTCCACCAGGTAGATACGGATGCGCCGCTTCTCCGCCTTAAGTTGGGAGTGCTCGGCGTGATGGTCCTGCCAGGTCGGCCCGACGTCGAACGGACGGGCCTCCAACTGCCACGACCCAACCTGCAGATGCCGCCTGCTGCGGGCGATCCCCACATCCTCCAACAGCATCGTCAGCTGCCGCGACAGGGTCGGCGTCAAGCGCCTCCGATCGTCCTGCGGCGGCCTGCGGAGCAGGTCCTCCCATATCTCGGGAAGATCCTCCTGCCTCTCGGTTCCGTAGATGCCGTGCAGGTGGTGATCGGGCAGCTGGATCTGAAGGGACGGGACCGAGAGGAAGACGGCGACTTGGATGAACGGGATGTGCTCGCGCACCCCCCTCTTGGTGGCCACCCGCTGAAGAAGCGTCTTGAGCTGCTTGGCCTTGGAATCGGCCAGGTGCAGGGGGTTGTCGAAGATGCGCGTGCCTGCCCCCGACGGACTCTGCTGAATCCAGTTGGAGCCGCTCGCGGTCAGCTGGCCGTGCAGGCTCTTGATCTCGATGAGGTAGAGACCGCTCGGTGCCGCGACCAGCAGGTCGACCTCGCGAACGTGTCCGGTATCGGCCGTGAAGGTGAAGTTCGACCAGGCGCGGTACGGCTCCGCCTCTGGGAGCCTGCGGCGGACATATTCCAGAGCATCACGCTCGTGCTGGAACTGGGAAGGCGTGACCGTGATCCAGCGGCCCTCGTCCATACCTCCTAGCCCTCCCGCCAAGATCAATCAATGCAGCGTCAGACAGAATAGGTAGAAATAGGTGCGCGCAGATAGGAATGTGCCCTTCTTGTAGTCATTTGTCGAGCGCCAAGTAAATACCGAATCCTCATAAATCGGTCATACGAAACAAAACAGACAAGGCACCTGCTCGCATGGAACGAGCCCAGGCCCACCGAGCGGTCTGAGCAACGCGCAAACCCAACCGGCGCCACAGTGCTGCGGCTCCAGCAGGCGCAGAAATATTCGGCAGAAGCCGTTCTTGCAGTCACCAACTCGGAGGAAAGCGTCGCGGCGCGCAGCTGGCCGGGGGTGTCGGTGATGGGTGCTGCGCTTGCGGCCAGCGTTCGGCTTTCCCGCAGCGATGCCCTGGGTGGCTGCGGGTGCGGTGGCCGAGGTCTTGACGAACGGCGTTGATCACGCAGGCCGTCAGTTCGAGAGGACAGGCTTCGGCTGTGCGACTGATCGGCGGGATAGGCCGACGAGCTGGTCGAATATGCCATCGCGCTGCCAGTGGGCGAAAAAGCTGCACACGGCGTCCCAGGGCGGGTACTCGTGGGGAGGTAGCAGCAGGCTATGCCGATGAGGATGTCGTCCAGGATGCGGCGCAGGTCGTGCTCGAGCGGGTGCCCGATGTCCAAAGCCGTCGCCACAGCGCTGGTCACGCGCCAGACGGTCAGTATGGGTTCGATGAGCTTCCAGCGAGCGTCGGACAAGTCCCTAGGGTGAATTCGCTGGCCAGCCATGCATCCGGCATACCGCACAACGCCCCGACTGCCCAGTGACTGATGTCACTACTCCTCGCCATTTAGGGCGTGCTGGCGTGTTTCGGGATGAGACAGGATTTTTTGGGATAAAATCGGCGGTTTGGGATTCGGTTGAGGCTGCAGAGGTTCCTATGTCCATCAAAGACGGGCAGCCGGGCGGAGCACATAAGGACACGAATTGCGCGATACGGCCTAAAAATGAATCTAACGCCTCAAATCGAAGTGTTTGGATACGGTCTGACCATCAAAGTGGGCCTGCCGGGTGAACGTGGCGAGATGGCGCGTGATCGCCTCTCCTCTCTGATCTGACCGACGCTCAGTGTGCGCTGATCGAGCCGCTGTCAACTGCCAACCGAGGCCGACGGTCGCGACCCCGGTGCCGAAACAGGAGCGCCCCGCGATTCCCTGCCCGAGGGCGAACCGAGCCGTACATTCCCGCTCGATAGCCTCAGCGACGGCGGCCCGCAGTCAGTAGTGGTGCTCGCTTGGCTTCGCCGATGGGGCGTTCCGTAATTGAGATCGGCGGGTTCTGGGTTCGGGTGGGCCAGGTGAGGGCTTGCATCGATGATGACGCTATGACGAGCTGGCTCGGCGAACCGAACGGGCAAGGCGAGTCCGACGGTCCGGGTGGGAACGATGGGCTGGTGTCGGTGCGACTGGTGCACGGCCCGCTGCTGGCCTTGAGCCGTCGCTCAACTAAGCGGGCGCTCAGAGCGGCGATTCCAAGATCCAGGTCGATGTGGCGGCTGGCCGGAAGGAGCGCTTCGATCTTCTCCAGGAGCGCTGTGTCGATGTCGGGTAGGGCGGCCAGGCGGGCCAGGACCGTCCCGCCGGCGTGCAGGATCAACTCCGGGCGGGTTGTCAGGAGTGGGGCCAACTGGGTGGCGGCGATGTGGGGCCAGCGGTGGGCGGTCTCGATCAGCACGCTCAGCGCGCCCCGCGCCCACGAAGGTGAGTCCTGACCGACCGGGGAGGACAGGAGCGAGGTGGCCGCCCAAGAGTCCACCGCCTCGCGGTCTGCACCCGGGTCGGAGTTGCCGGGAGTGGTCAAGGCCAGGAAGTCCTCGGCGAGTCGATCGGGATACAACGGCTCCAGCACCGTGGATCCATCCACCGGCGGGTAGCAACGCCGATGGTCATCCAGGACCTCGCTTGCATGCTCGGGCAGCGCGGCCACTTGGGTACGGGCCAGCACCGCAACCCCGCCATCGTGTGGGAGCGGCCCGGCCAGGATGGCCAGCCACACCGCCCGCCCCATCACCTGCGGAGAAGTCGGCAGCCAATCCTCGGGGTGAAACCTGCCGTCATCTGCCCGATCAGCGGCGCAATCTGGGTCCCGCAATGGAGCCCAGCCCGGAAGCCGGGTGAAACCGCCACACCAACAGCACATCGCTCGGGATCGAGGTCGACCCGCAAGGGAGCCCAGCCCGGAGGCTGGGTGAAACTCAGGCCCCTGATATGTCAGCGATTCCCCGGGATCCCTGCAATGGAGCCCAGCCCAGAGGCCGGGATGAAACTTGCCGTAGACGCCGTTGTCGGCGCACCACCACTGGCCGCAATGGAGCCCAGCCCGGAGGCCGGATGAAACAAGCGTGTGGACGTCGTCGATGGGCGTGTAGGCGCAGTTCCCGCAATGGAGCCCAGCTCGGAGGCTGGGTTAAACCGCATCATGACCCGCCTGACATCGGCCGCGCTCGCGCCGCAATGGAGCCTAGCCCGGAGGCTGGGTGAAACCTCGGCGTCGTACCAGTAGGGATCGAGCGCACGCCCGCAATGGAGCCCGGCCAGAGGCTGGGTGAAACTGCCGACCTGCTTGATGCCCTTGGTCTGCCACGCCTCGCCGCAATGGAGCCCAGCCCGGAGGCCGGGTGAAGCTTCGGTTTCGCCGTTCTGTTGCAGCCAGTCCCGTACGCCGCAATGGAGCCCGACGGTAGAGCCGGGGTGAAACAGGGAACCGTCGCCGGTGCCGGGCGTGACGGGGTTGTCGCCGCAATGGAGCCTGGTGGTAGAGCCCGGGGGGTGTCCCTATGGGATTGGTCAAGTGGTCTGGCGCAACTGCTTAGCTGAAGTGCTGCGTGAGGTCGTCGAGGCAGGCGGCGAGGTCTTCTGAGTTGGCCAGGTCGTAATGGACGCTGGTGATGGTGCCGCTGGCAAGGTCGCCGAGGTCGAGTTCTGCTTCGCCGCTGGTCCAGATTGTGAGTTTGGTTGCTCGATGGGCATCCTCGCAGGTGACCCATGCTGCGGCCTTGTCGCGGGCCGGACCGATGGTGAGCTGCCATAGGACGCCGGCTGATTCCCAGCCCGGGGCGCGGTCATGGACGGCGGCGGCGAAGTCGGTCAGGTCGAAGTCGTTCACGGTGCTGATGATGTCCCATGCCTTTCTCACGCCGCGGCCCTGGCTGGTTGAGCGGTGGTTTTCCGGTTGGGCTGGTAGGGCTTCTGGTCACGGAGCATGGCGTAGATGACGTCGGATCGGCGGCGGGCCAGGCAGATGAGGGCGGCGTTGTGTTTCTTGCCCTCGGCGCGCTTCTTGTCGTAGTACTGCCTGCTCTCCGGGGCCGACAGAGAGGCGAATGCGGCCAGGCACATGGCGCGCTTGAGGGCCTTGTTGCCGCCCTTGGGCGGGTGTTCGCCCTTGATGGAGGAGCCGGAGCGTCGGGTGATGGGTGCCAGTCCGGCGTAGGCGGCCAGGTGCCCGGGGGTGGCGAACGCGGAGATGTCGCCGATCTCCAGCAGGATCCGGGGGAGGTCCTGATCCCGATCCCGGGCATGGTGATCAGGACCTTGGCGAGAGGGTGCGCATCGAGCATCTCCTCGACCTGGGCGGCTACCTGTTTGCGCTGGTCGTGCACGTTCCGCAGCGATCGAGCCAGGTGCGGGAGCACCAGCGAGGCGGAGGCGGTGCCCGGGACGACGACGGTCTGAGCCTGCAGCGCGGCCGTGATGTCGGTGGCGAGCCGCTCGGCCATGCGTGGGGCCAGGGGTTTGGCGACGGCCAAGAGTTGGTCGCGTCCGGCGGCTCGCAGGCCGTCCGGCCCGCCGTACTGGGCGAGCAGTTCGACGGTCGCCGGGTGGTGCAGGCGCGGGCCGATGGCTTTCTCCAGGGCGGGGTGGATGGTGACCAGCAGGCCGCGGATGCGGTTGGTCAGCCGGGTCGATTCTCCGGCCAGGTCGTCGTCGAATCCGACGAGAACCTCAAGCTCGGCAAGGGTTTCGTCGCCGGTGTCGACGCGGCGCAGGGCGTGCGGGAGGGTTCGGGCGGCGTCGGCGATGATGTAAGCGTCGCGGGCGTCGGTCTTGGCGTTGCCGGGGTGCACGTCGGCCAGTCGCCGCATGGTCAGCCCGGGCAGGTAGGCGACCTGGCAGCCGACGGCTCGGGCGACGGCCACGGGGAGTGCTCCGATGGAGGCGGGCTGGTCGACGACGACCAGGACCGGTCCGTGGCTGCTGAACTGGGTGAACAGGGTCCGCAGCCGGTGTTCGTCGTTGGGGAGTGGCTTGTCGTGGAGTTTCTTGCCCCGGGTGTTCAGGGCGCAGGCGTGGTGTTCGCCCTTGCCGACGTCTAAGCCGAGGAACACCGCGTATTCGATGCTCATGCCGTCCTCCTGCTGGGTGTTTGGACTGGTCACAGATCAGGCGACGGCGGCCGGCAGCCACGTTACGGCGAGACGATCTTCTTCGTCACAGACGGTGCCTTGTCCCTATCAGCGGTCCACCGACGCCACCCGGGCCCGGTGACAACACCCCCCGGATCATGGGTGCGACAGGGGGCTTGAGTCATGCCGGGCCGGGTGACCTGGCTCCCCACCTCACGGGTGGGGACGTGAAAAGGTAACGGGGACCTCCAGGCCGACAACGCGGCACTCAGGGCCGACGGCTGGCCGCGATGGAGCCCGCGGGTAGAGCCAAGGGTGAACAGCATCTTGTATAGCCCGCCCATGGTCTTCTGATAGCCGCAATGGAGCCCGGCCCGCAGGCCAGGGTGAAGCTCGTCCCCGGAGCCTTCCGCGCCTCCTACCCGATGCCGCCGCAATGGAGCCCGGCCCACAGGCCGGGGTGAAGCCGGGGGTCGGTCGCCCAGTTCAGGCTGTCCGGCGCGCCGCAATGGAGCCCGGCGATGAAGCCGGGTACAACGAGGTCGAGGATGCCGACAAGGCGGGCGGCCAGGACCGTGCCGCAATGGAGCCCGGCAGTAGAGCCGGGGTGAAACCTGCCCCCAGGCCTCCTTGGACTTGCCCGCAAGATCCCCGCAATGAAGCCCGGCCCCACAGGCCGGGGTGAAGTCCAACTTGTTCAGGATCGGCACAATAGACATGTCGTCGCCGCTATGGAACCCGGCCCACAGGCCGGGATGAGATGAAGCGACGATGCAAGGGCACGAGGCCCGCCGGTACTTCCTGCCGCAATGGAGCCCGGCCCGCAGACCGGGGTGAAGCACGCGACTTGGCAGCTGAATCCGGAAACTGGGAAGCGGCCGCAATGGAGCCGGCCCGGAAGCCGGGGTGAAGCCCTGTCCTGATCGCGGATCTGATAGAAAGCAAAATTGCCGCAATGGAGCCCGGCGGTGAAACCGGGATGCAACCACAGTCCCAGTTGCGCGGGATCACGAGCGGTGGCGGATCGCCGCAATGGAGCCCGGCGGTGAAGCCGGGTGCAACCCCTTCCTTGGGAGGAGGACATTCCTCCCCGAATCCTGCCGCAATGGAGCCCGGCGGTGAAGCCGGGTGCAACCCCTTCCTTGGGAGGAGGACATTCCTCCCCGAATCCCGCCGCAATGGAGCCCGGCGGTGAGGCCGGGTGCAACCCCTTCCTTGGGAGGAGGACATTCCTCCCCGAATCCTGCCGCAATGGAGCCCGGCGGTGAGGCCGGGTGCAACAGCAGCTGGCGGAACGCCGCCTCGAGCCTCTTGGAGCCGCAATGGGGCCCGGCGGTGAAGCCGGGGTGCAACTTGAAGACGTCGGGGCTGAAGTCGGCCTCGTCGTTGCCGCAATGGAGCCCGACCCGGAAGCCGGCGTGAAGCTCGCCGGTCTTGAAGACGTCGTAGAGCTCGGTCTTGGAGCCGCAATGGGGCCCGACCCGGAAGTCGGTGAAGCTCCCGACATGAAGCCGATCGTCATGTGGGTCGCCTGGCCGCAATGGAGCCCGGCCCGGAGGCCGGGTGAAGGTGGGCAGGGTCGCGCAGGTCGAAGGTCTGCCACTCGCCGCAATGGAGCCCGGCGGTGGAGCCGGGGTGAACTGGTCGGTCACCAGTAGACCTTCGTCGTCTCCGGGTTCCCGCAATGGAGCCCAGCTCGGAGGCCGGGTGAAACCCGACCTTTGGTAGGTGGCTGTAACAGTCCTGGTCGTGCCGCAATGGAGCCCAGCCCGGAGGCCGGGTGTAACCTGACGCGGATGATTCTCGACGCAGACCTGGCGGGCCGCAATGGAGCCCGGCCCGCAGGCCGGGATGAAGCCGTGATCCTTCGCGTTGGCGAAAACGACGTTGAACTTGCCGCAATGGAGCCCGGCCCGGAAGCCGGGGTGAAGCTAGAGGTCGGGCGTTTCGCGTGGTGCCCATCGCATGTGCCGCAATGAAGCCCGGCCCGTAGGCCGGGTGAAATTTGTCCGCCGAGATCCTCCCGGGGATCTTTCCGATGCCGCAATGGAGCCCGGCCCGGAAGCCGGGGTGAAGTCATACTCCACTCTCGCCAAGCTGGACGCATGCCCGCTGCCGCAATGGAGCCCGGCCCGAAGGCCGGGTGAAAGGCCGGGGCAGCTGCCGGTGGCGCGGCCACGAAAATGTCGCCGCAATGGAGCCCGGCCCGCAGACCGGGTGAAACACTGGGTGCGGGACGCCCTCGGGATCGTCGAGCCTGCGGCAATGAAGCCCGGCCCGCAAGCCGGGTGAAACTCGTAGGGGATGTAGGCCTCGTGCTAGTTCCCATGACGGCCGCAGTTGAGCCCGGCCCGCAGGCCGGGTGAAACGAGCAAACGCCTGATGCGCGCCACGATCACGCTGTCGCCGCAATGGAGCCCGACCCGGAAGCCGGGGTGAAGCTCCGGTGGGAGCGACGGCCGAGCGGTGCCATCCGAGGGCCGCAATGGAGCCCGGGCCCAGAGGGCCGGGTGAAACGCCGATCGGCGGACGCTTGCCGCGAGCGCGTTGGAGCCGTAATGGAGCCCCGCCCAGAGGGCCGGGTGAAGCCTGTGCGCTCCGTGCCGGTCGATGTCCTCAATATCGCCGCAATGGAGCCCGGCCCAGAGGGCCGGGTGAAACCAGGGTCCGGTTGCCGCCGCCGGGCCACCACACGAAGCCGCAATGGAAACCGGCCCGCAGACCGGGGTGAAGCACCCGCAGCTACCGCTTGAGGCCGATGTGGCCGGGGTGAAGCCAGAAGGCGCTGCGACCAGGACAGCGGTACGTGCTGGCGCCGCAATGGAGCCCGGCGATGCAGCCGGGGTGATACCGCGCGCGTACCCGGCGCCCTCCTGCAGAACCTGGTTACCGCAATGAAGCCCGGCCAGGAAGCCGAGGTGAAGCTGGACACACCCTGATGCGCCTCACGCCACGCTCCTGGCCGCAATGGAGCCCGGCCCGCAGGCCGTGGCGAAGCCCAGCCGCAACGGCGGGTCATCCTCTCGCGTGTACTTGCCGCAATGGAGCCCGACCCGGAAGCCGGGGTGAAGCTGGCGGGGGTCTGGTCGTAGTCGCCGTCCTGCTGGATGCTGCTAGCGGTCATCAGTTTCTCCTGATCCACGGACGGCGGGGTCTGGGTGCATGGTCACGTGACATGACGGCTGACGGCCATCTCACATCCCGGTACGTGGCCTCTCTCTACCGTGAGATGAGGGCCCACGACGACGATGGCGTGGGCCGACGAAGGAGGCACACGGCGCCGATCGCCCCAGCCATCACCGGTGCTCAACCACCGCAAGCGATCGTCACGGCCCTCATCAGCACGGCGCCGGGGTTTTGTCCCTCCAGGTGGGCGGCCATCAGAGTTGAACGCTGGCCCGGAATCTGGTGTCCGCCTGGCAGGACCCACGCGGCCGTGAGTCTGGGTTTCCTGATGACCGCTCTCAGGATGCCGCAATGGAGCCCGACTCGGAAGCCGGGGTGAAGCCACGGGTCCAGGCCGCGCTTTTGGCAAATATGGACGCCGCAATGGAGCCCGACTCGGAAGCCGGGGTGAAGCGCCTTCTTGCGGGGCAGGCCCTGAGCGGTGAGGTGGTCGCCGCAATGGAGCCCGACTCGGAAGCCGGGGTGAAGCGGTTCGCGAACTGGTCTGATAACGCTCAGCGTTCGCTTCAATGCGAATACCTTGTCCGTTTTGTTCCCGGGATTTCTTTTCCGTGCTTGGGAACCTCCCAGGGCACGGGTGTGCACTAGAGGTTCCGAACCAAGCGCAGCGGTCGCAGATAGTGCAGCGAGTTGAGGTTCACGCTGTTCAATTATCAAGAATCGTCACGGCGGTCAGCCGACCGGGTGGAAGAGCCCAAGCCCGAAGTGGGACAGGTGTCCCAGCGTGATGGGCCCTTGGACTGGTTGGGCGAACTGCAGTTCAAGGGCGTAGCTGGGAAGCGTGGCGGCGGGTCTTCTGTCGCGCCAGCGGCGGCGGATGAAGCCGACGAATCGGGGGTCGAATTGCTCTTCGGCCCTGACCTCGGGAACGTCGTTTCCTCGGTAGCTCAGTTCACGGACGACCTCATCGTGGAGGTATTCGGCGAGGGTTTGCCGGGGTTTGTGATGGCGAGAGGGCACGAAGGGTGTGATGGTCCTCCAGCGGCGTGCCGGGCTATTCCATTCAGGTGGCAGCAGGGTCTCGTCGCCGGATGCGGTGGGCAGCATGTGGAGATCGCGTGGCCCGGTGACGCCGTCCGGCACTCCGATGCTGCGCCTGGTGACGGTATCCAGCGCGTTGACTTCCTGCGCGGAAAGCCCCTCGGGCGTCCAGACGATGACTTCGTCGATGCGCCCATCACCGCTGCCGTCGTAGGGCAGGAAGTGGGCGTGGCGATGCCCGCCGGTCAGGGGCGTCCCGGCCGCGGTTTTGCCCGCGAGCAGGCTGTCGGTCGCTCCGACTTGGCGGGTGAGGACCTTGATGCAGGCGCCGCGCAGGGCGTCCATCAGCGGCACCGTGTGTGCCATGGGCGGTTGCACGATTCCGCTGATCGCCAGTCGGACCACGGTGGTCTTCTTCTTCGTACGCCGATGGGGGCGCTCCGCCCGGGACAGTGCCGGCACCGCGTAGGTGATCTTTCTGGTGCCGGGCGGGTAGAGCAGTTTGCCAGCGCGCACGTCGACTGGGCGCAGAACCAGCGCGTCCAAGTCGAGGGGCAGTTCGGGGCACAGGAGGTCCGCTCGCTCGTGACCATCACTGAGGGCGTCCAAATCGTCGAAGCCGATCGGCTCTGCTCGCTGATGTCCAGCCGCGTCCTGCGGCACCCGTTCCAATATCTGTGCTTCGCAGGTGGAGTCGGCCCGGCCGATGTAGGGGATCGATTTGGCCAATCGTGCCAGCGCGTCTGACTGCTCGGGTTCGAGGTCGACGGGCCACAGGGCGTAGATGGTCTGGTTGCCGTCGAGTACGGCGAAGGCGTCGACCGCCTTGTCGGTGCTGATCGACCCGCTGAGGTGCTTGCTGTCGGGGTAGTAGTGCCGGGTGTGGGCGATCCGGTAGGGCGGGATCAGGTAGGACGGCGGGACGGCGAGTCGGGCCAGCAGGTCGTGGACCACGCGGGCGTCCAGTTCGGGTGCCCGCAGTTGCCATACCGCGTACAGGGCGCGCAGCAGCCGCCACGGTGATGGCGGCAGCTCTACCGCTCCCTCGTTGACATACCGTCCCCAGGGGGTGGCGTGATATCTCCCCCAGGGGAAGTGCAGGGCCAGGACGACAGCCATGTCAGCCCCGCCACAGCACGGTGATCGGTTCGGCGCCGACGCCCTGGGAGGTGATGAGTTCGGCGATCCGGGTTTCGAGTTCGGCCTGCTGCGGCAGATCCTTGGGCTCCTCGGCGACTTCCAGGTCGCAGGCCGTGCGCAGGCGGAGCCCGCGCGAGAGCAGCGTGCGGATCTCCCACAGCGCGATCAGGACGAGCAGCTCGCTGACCGCCGGACCAAGACCGTAGGAGGTGAGCAGGTCCACGTCCACGACGAACATGGCCTTGATCTCGCCGGCGGTCCACTCGATCCGGTGGAAGGGGACCGATCCGTAGCCTTCGCTGGTGCCGCCGCCCTCTCCGTTCTGGTCGTTGAGCTTGTGGCGCACATGGTCGGACTTGCGTCCGCCGCTGATCACCTCGCGCACGTCATGCGCTTCGATGACGGCCGAGATCGCCCGGGTGAACCTCGGCTGGCCGAGCCACTCCTTGCGGCTGAAGAAGATCCCGTGGAGCAGGCAGAACGGGTCGAGCTCCATGAGCGCCCGGGCCATGCGGGGGTGGTTGAGCGGGGTATCGGCGGCCAGGCCGAGACAGTCGCGGATGACCTCGATCATCGGGGTGCCGTTCAGGGTGGCCTCGCGGACGAACGCCGAGGCGAGGCGGTGTGCCTCTTCGCGGGAGGAGGTGAGGTATTCCTCCGGGCTGCCGGCACGGTGCACGCGCACGTACGGGAGGGCCTCGATCAGGGCGACCGGCCGCTGAGACGCCTTGTCCCAGGCCATGCCCTCCAGGCGGTTGGCCATCGACTGGACCGACTCCACCAGGAGGCTGTCGCCACCCTGGGCGCGCTGGAACTTGGCCGAGCCGATGTCGGGGAAGTTGGTGGCCTGGAAGGTCGAGCCGAGCCCGGGCCGCAGGTCAGCGGTGTAACGCAAGCGCGGCTGGTCGAGGGGGATCACGCGGGTACTCCTTGGGTGTCGGGGGTGTCATAACGGGCGGTTTCGGCGACGCATATCCGGGTGAGCGACCTTTCCCGCTCCTGCCTTGTCACCGACAGCAGGAGGGCCGCGGCCAGTCGTGCCCCGTCTGCTCGTGATGCGGGTACGACGCGCACCCGCGGCTCTAGTCCGGCCATTCGCAGCCGGGTCACGGCTTCGCGGGATACGGCATCAACGCCTCGGGCGGCCAGGCGGGAGATCCAATCCGGTCGCGGCGCGAGCCGCACAGGGTGGGGCCGCTGCTCTCCGGTTTGCCGGTCGCGCACCCGGACGGTGAGGTCGCCGGTTCCGAAGAAGGGCACAAGCAGCGGCAGCCCCCAGTCGGAGACCAGGGGTTCCGGTTGCCGGGGCCAGGAGGCCTCGGTGCGGGACGGGCATCCAAGCGCCAGCAGACCCCGCAGATAATCGGCGACCAGTTCGTCGCCTGAGGCATCCGCCAGGAACCGGCCGACCAGGCTGATGGGGAGCCGCAGCCCGTAATCGAAGGCCGTCTGCACGCCTCGGGACGTGACGTCCTCGCCGTCCAGGCTGGGCCGGTCATCTTGGGCCTTGATGACCCGGATGCGATGCGCCTCGGCGAGCGCCCGAATTAGGGTGACGCCGAACAGGTCAACTCCACACCCGGGAGCGTCCTGCCAGGCCCGTCCGTCGGCGCGGGTCAGCAGAGCGCGGATGCTGGGACCGGGATTCTTCGGGTTGTCATTCAGGCTGGCGAGTCCAGCGGCCAGCCTGAACTCCTCCCGGCCCTGGTTGACATGCTCCAGCGCCTTGAGCCAGTCCGGCGGGCGTATCGCGGCGTACGGCTTGACCTGCGAGCGTGTCTGGCCGGATTGGCCGACCAGTTCGTGCAGGCGGCCGAACTCGATCACGAACCGTGCGAGCGCCTGCGGCCCGTCACCCGCGGCGACGGCGAACACTTCGCGCTCGACCCGACGTAACGCAGAGGCCACGGCGTTGGTAGCCCCGGCCCTGCGCACCTGCTCCAGCCACGTGTACGGCCCCCGGAGCAGGCCCTCGTCGGGGCGAGCGGCCACTTTGACTTTCCCGGCGTGGATCGCGAGCGGGTTTTGTCCCAGGCGTTCGGCGATCACGAAACGGTGGAAACCCGTCAGCCCGCGGTCCACCCCGAGCGAGGCCAGGGCCAGGGCGAACTCCAGCCCGGAGGTCGCCTGCCTGTGCCGCCACTGCGCCCTGCCCTCACCGATCAGCTGGGCGACTTCGCCGGCCCCGGCCGGCTGATCCCACAGCGGAACCCACTGCTCGCCCTTGACCGATTCGGCCTCGGCCGCGCTGCCGTGGCCGAGCGGTGTCGAGCGGGTGAAAAACGGTTTGGCCTCCCCTGACCTCCCCGTCCCGTTGCGGCGCACCGCGGCGCTGGCGAACAGCAGCGTCCCCTCCATGACCAGCACGAATGACCACGGGTTGGCGAAGCCGTCGCCCTTTTCGTCAGCAGCGGAGTGGATGCCTCCGGCCCGGCCTGGGTCGTACTGGCCGACCGTTTCTCGTAGGTAGGCGACATCCTCCCGGCCCAGCACCGCCGCCTCCGCCCAAGCGCGGCTGTCGGCCAGCTTCGCCGTGGGGCCTATGAGCCGTAGCAGCCGGTCGTAGTAGGTCGCCGACAGCTCCTGGCGGCCGAAGTTGCCTCCCGTCCCCGCCAGGGCGTTGAAGGCCAGGTCGTCGAGGGTCAGCGTGACCGCAACATCCAGCCAGGGCAGCGCGTCGTCAGGGAGAAGGGCACGGCACAGCCGGATCACGTCGATCTTGCGGTCCTTGGCCCACAGCTCGCCTTTGTTCCCTCCCCATCCCCGCCGCCGCCCTTCCGCGACGATCTGCTCGCTTTTGGCGATCGCCGCCTGCAGGGGGCGGAAACGCTCGTCGTTGAGCGTACGGACGTCAGCCAGGGACTTTTCCGCTGTGCGGCTCTTCCCGTTGCCTGCGAAACCGGAACCGGAGTTCCACGGCGAGACGATCGGAACCGGAACATAGGCGTCCACCAGCCAGGCGAACAGTTCCTCCTCGCTGAGGGTCGTGTCCAGGACCGCAACGTCACCGCGCCAGTGCATTCGAGCACGTGGATCGACCTGCTCGGCGACAACCCGTAGCAGGCCGAGCGCCTGAAGGTAGCCGGCCAGCACGTCGGCCCGGCAGCCACGCAGCGTGATCCGGTTCATCTGCCCTCCCGGTAGGCCTTGCTGACCCGCATGTCGGCGATCCGCACCAGCGCCTCCAGATACGCCAGCCGAAACGGCCCCAGATCACGACGGTCCCGCAGCGCCACGGCCCTGGTAGTCCAGGAGTCGCCGTCTGCGGCACCGATCCTCAGCGACGACGTCGACAAGGTGAGCATTTCGAGGTGCTCGCCCGGTGTGGGGTCGAACGCCGGGGTTAGGTCGCCGTCAGCCACCCCGAGCAGCAGAGGTGGAGTTTTCATCGCCTCATCCTGGACCGAGCGCACGCTGATTCGAACCTTCCCGTGATGAGCAGCGACCAGGTAGACGATCAAGTCCCGCTCCTGCCGGCCATCGAGCAGACGGCACTCGGGATGGGTCAGCATCAGCGCGCTGACCAGCTCATGCCGCAAGTACCTTCGGGAGTGCCGCACCCCCATGTCGGGCGACTTGGCCAGAAGCCCGGGCGGGGGGTTCGGCCCCGACTTCCTAAGGGTCACCTGGAACACCTCATGGCACTTGCCCAGGTCGTGGTAGCGCCCCGCTAACCCCGCCGCGGCGATCTGCGCCGCGGTCAGACCAGGCACAGACAGCTGGCCGACGACCGTGGCCACCTCTGTTTCCACATCCTCCAAGTGCTGGGCAAGCCCCACCCAAGGCAGCTCGTGCGACAAGCCATCATCGCCGAGGGCGTCGCCCTCCGCCGGACCCTCTTCCCCGGCGTCATCCACAGCCGGGACCGGCGCGACAGGGGTACGACTGCCCGGAGCCCACCCGAGCACTGGGTCGTATCCCCCCGCGGACGCATTAGCCAGCAGCACAGCACCGGGCACAACATCGGCCCGGAAACCTCTCCGCCAGTTTCCCCCCACGCGGTCGCGTACCCACATCTGGCGGGCTCCGCTGTCTGGAGTGGCCAGCTTCTTCACGTCCGCGATCGGTGCGGGGCACAGCTCCGTCCGCAAAGGCAGCGGCTCATCCTGGGCCGGCTGGCCCCCGCTGGAGGACCAATCCCGCCACGCCACGAAGACACCGGTGTCGTCGCCGTCGCGGATCCACGGGCTCACATCGATGTCGGCACCTGTGAGGTCCGGCATGGTGTCGAACAACTGCAGAAGGTCCCGGCGGCGCAGCACGGCATGCAACTCGGGCACCTGCTTCACCGCACGCCGCTGAAGCTGTGTGGAGGTGACCGCGATCCCCTCCAACTCCCCGAGTGCGTCCGCCGCGGCCTGCACGTCGTCCTCCTGGTAGGGCGCCGCAGGATCTCGCCCCTTCGGCGGACGACCCCACAGCAGGCAGGCCATGATGTACTCGCCACCGCGGTTGCACCGCCCCGCCCGCTGCACGATCGAACTCCAGGGCGCAACCTCGGTGAACAAGGTCCTGGAGGTGATGTCCACGCCCGCCTCCAAGACCTGGGTGGAGATTACGATGCGGCCCGCTGGGGGTGGGTCGGCCGTGACCAGGTCCATCAACGTCTTGCGCTCCGAAGGCCGGAACCGGGAATGGATCAGCACCACATCGGCCTGCGGATCCGTCTTCCGAACCGCCTCGCAGACGGCGGTGGCACGTTCCACCGTGTTCAGCACCGCGATCGTCCGTGTGCCTGGGCGGTGTCGCTCGATGAGCGCCCGAGCCAACGCCGCAGGGTAACTCTTGGAATCCGCTGGAAGATCCAGCCGCTCGATCGTCCTGGTCGCCTTCAGCCTTTTCGCCAACGGGCCCGTCCGATCCTCCGCCGACAACTCGACCGTCCGCAGGCTGCTCACGTCATGGTCGACCGTGGACAACCCGTCCTCGGCAAGCGTGGCCGACATCCACATGGACCTGGTGGGCGCCGCCGTTCCCAGCTTGTCCCGCAACCCCTGAAGCTGCGCACTGGTCGGCAGCGCCGGCCCGAGCAACTGCGTCTCGTCGAGCACCCACTGGGTATCGGCATGAAGGAACGCGTAGGAGATCGGCCACCTCGCCCGCGTCTGCGCATACCCCCGCATCAATGCCCGGCTCAACACCATGTCCTGGGTGCCGATCAGGATCGCCCGCTTGTCCGGCGCCAACTGCCAGGCGTCATCCTGCCGATCAGCCCCGCCCATTAGAACCTGAAGGATCACCTCGTCCTCGTCGCTTGCGCCCTCCGGCTCATGAGATGCGCGTTTGCCCAGGTTGAACAACCACCCCGCGACCTCCCGCGCCGTCTGTTCCACCAACGTCCGAAGCGGCAGCACGTAGACCAATCGTCGTGGCGTAACCTCGGGCAACTCATAGGTGCGCCACAGCCAGGGCAACACGGCCGCCAGCGTCTTCCCCGCCCCCGTCGGAACCCTCAGCAGGTCCGGCAGCCCTTCCTGGGCAAGTCGCACCTGGTAGGGGTATGGAGCTCTCGCCTCACCTATTGCACGCGCCACGAACTCGTTGAACGCGTCGCTCTGCGGGGCATCACGCATACGGGGTCACCTCGGAAACGTGTTGACCGTCTCAGAATTTGAAGTTGATGAAGGCTCCGCAATCTAGCGGCATAGACCGACAATTTCGGCCAGTAACGTGACCGCACCACGTAGAGCCCCCTAAGCAGGGAGTTCCCTACATCTCAGGCCTACGGTCCGCGGCGGCCCGCTGCCGATCCTGGAGGAGACCGGGGCCCGCTCGGCATCGACTACTGGAACCTGGTCACCGAGGGCTCGGGGCTAGAGATCCTTCGTTGCTTCCCGATCGGGCGCTACTTTTGGCCCAGGTGCACAACCACGGCCCGGCGGAGAAGTCGATCCGCGACCTACTGGAGGCCCAGGTCTACCAGCGGGTCGTGACCCTAGGCATCGACGACGGGTACGTCCTGCGGCGACGCTCTTGTACGAGCAGGCGCTACCGCCACCTCGACGCGGAAAAGAACTGACCGATCCCGGCGTTACGGCACGCTCGGCCCGCGCTGTAGAGGCTGGTTCGGACCTGCACCGGTGAGGGCGGCCTGGACTGCAACCCGATCACGCACTCAGGGCACCTCGACGGCGACCCTGTCGCCCTCTCCGAGCGCCCCACCGAGGCCGCCGCCGCGTGCACAACGATCGCCTCCGGCCCCGGACGTCCCCCGTCCCGCCGCACAAGCTTCCCGCGGAGCTGGGACTGGCCCGGCTGCGATGGACGCCGCCGTGCACGCCTGGGACATCGTGGTGGCCACCAGCCAGGCTTTGGTCAGCGACCAACTACGGGGGTGGGGAGTTCGCTGCGCCCGCAACCCGCGCGACGGCGCCGCCGTCCCGCTCCGCTGCCTCGGCCCCCACTGGACCGCGTGCTGCCGCGTGACTGGGCCGCACGAGCCGAACATCCTCAACCGGGCTCGAGATCTCGGCCAGGAGAGGCCCGCCCGTCGCGTCTACGGCGCTGCCTCGGGTTCGTGGGCAGGGTGACCGAGTTCTGACGCGGCTGTTCGTAGGCCCGCCCGCTCGGCCAGTTGTTCAGTTTCGCGTTCAGTATGGCGAGAATAGGCCCCGCGTAGCGAGCTATCGTCTCGAAGGTAATCGCCTCCCGGCGTCCATGCCCTGGGCCGATGTGATCGACGAGTTCATTGATCCGCCGATATCCGATCTCGCCCTCTTGCACGACGGACAGCGCGATATTCGCGGCATTCCACACATCGTCCAATTCCGTGTTCAGCAACGGGGTCTGGCCATTCCCGTTCTCCACTTCCAGCCGCACCCATTTGAGCAGGTTCACCGCCGCCTCCAGGTCGGTTCTGCTCGGCCGCTGCACCGTTCTCGTCGCCGCGCGCTCAACGGTCGGCCGTACGGGCGATGGCCCCTGCTATCTGCGCGGTCGCGTAGGAGCTCCCATAGATAACCCTTTCCGGATGACCGGGCCGCCGGAGGACGCCGATTGGGTCGTTGCTGACTCCTCCGAACGCCTCGATCATGTGCGGGGACAGTCCCGGCGGTGGCGGGCAGTTGTAGTCGGCGGGGTCCCCGCTCCAGTCGACGCCGATAGAGACGATCACGCCGGAGACGGTGGCGGGGTAGGACATCGGCAACGGACCGCTGTTCCCCGCCGCGCACACCACCACCGGCGTCCGCTGCCCCTCATCTGTCCGCTGCCAAAGGACGAGGTCCAGTCCGCCGCGGGCACCTTCGTCCCTGTGCGCGATCTCGGCGCGCAGCGGCACGCACACCACGTGCACGGCGTTCGAATTGACCGCGACGCTGATCGCGTTGATGACGACGCTGGACGGCGCACGTATCTCGCTGCGCTGGAAGACGCGATAGCAGCGAACTTCGGCATCCGCAGACAGGTGGCGTATCAGGCTGCCCACCGTGGTCCCATGCCCGTGGTTGTCGAACCCGGCTTCTTCACGAGGCCGACGATCTTCGCTGAAGCCTATCTGGACGCCCGCCCGCGCGTCCCCCGTGTCGATGAGGACTACGAGCCGCCGCCCTGTCCATCGTGGAATCCAGCGGACACCCAGTGCGGCAGAAGGCAGCGCGACGCGGCGCGGTCTGAAGAGCGCGGCCTGACGGTCGGGATTCCACTGGACCGTCCAGTCCTTCCAATTCCCGTCACGCGTTGCGGCGGGGACGAAGAAGTATCCCGCCTCCACGACCACGCCCTCGATCCCCAGACGTCGGAGGGCGCCGCGCACCCGGGCGACCAGCGCGGATGCTGCCTGGGGTTCGTGCCGCACCACCGCGACCCGGACCACCCGAGCCGCGTCCACATCGGGGCTCGCCGGGAACGGCAGCGCACGCGGAGGCGTCAGGACCCGTAACGCTGGGCCCTCGATCAGTCGGTCCCAGGCGTTGATCGCCCGCTGAAGGTCAGTCCAGCGGCCCGTCAGGGTGGAGAAGTCTGCGAGTGGGGGTTCCGGTGCGGTTTGAGGAGGCGCGCTGCCAGCCCCGTCTGGTGACGTCTCCCCGCGTCGCGGCGTTCTCGTCCGCGTCCGGCGCACCGACATTATGGCCTCCACGTTTCCGCGACGCCTGAGAGACTCACTGTTCCCACCTGTAGTAATACGTGCTTAACTCAGAATTAGCAATTCGCACCCTAATTCGCAGAACTGGGCAAATATCCCAGAAGGCTGGCTGGCGTGGAAAATATCGCCTACGTTCACGAGCGATTCCCGGTCACGCAGGATCAGATCGAGCATTGGCAGGTGATCCCGGACGACAATGGCCGACTCCCGACCCTGGTCGGCACGTGCCCGATGTGCCACCACGACAATGAGATTCGCCTCGCGGAATGGGTGACGTCCTCGGGAGGCGTTCCATCAATGGTCGAGGACTCGGCGGCGGCGACGTCGGTCACGCGTCAGATCATCTGCACCTGTCGAATGGGGCACGAGCAACCCCCGGGATTCTATGGCTGTGGGCGGTGGTGGCTGGGCACGCTGACCGTTCAGTCCGGCGGCGGCTATCGACTGACCGTCGAGGCGGAGCACGACATGCTGGCAGCGGCGGTGGCCCTAAACCATGCCGTGGACGGACAGGACAGGTCGGTTCAGTCGTCCGCCGAGAAATGGGTAACCGGGGTAGCGAGTGTATTCGGACTGTTCTCCCTGGTCGGAGTAGCGACGGCGAAGGATGCGCTCAGCGGGTTCACCAACAACGTGAAACTGGCCGTCGCCGCCGCGCTCCTGACCGGGCTCGGCCTGGCCGCGACCGCCCTGGCGCTCGGTCACCGCGCCGCCTATGGCTGGCCTGTCGCGGTCGATGTCAGCGACAACCGCAAACTCCAAGCCTGGTACGACGACCGGCGCACTTACGCGACGAGGGCGGCGAGGCTGCTGCGGTCGGCGGTCTGGTTCGCCTACGGCGCGCTCGCAGCGCTGGCCATCATGACTATGCTCATCTGGTTCCTCCCGCGTGCGCCTCGTTAAGGCCTAGCCGTCGAGGACTTCGCGTAGACGACGTTCCCCAGGACACCGGGCGTTGGTCGATGACCTGGGCATACGAGGAACGGGATGCCATGGCCCGTACGCGGCGGCCAGCCATCTCGGTCAAGCTGCGTTCGAACATCGACTCGGCCGTCCGCTATCAACCTTCAGGAGGTGAGGAACCCGGTCACGTCCAGATGGCGATCCGACCGCACTCCACCTCACCGTAGAGTGTCATGTTTGGTGTGGAAGATCGGAGTGGGCCGCGCCGGTCGGCGTCGGTGAGCTCACCCTGCCACTCCAGCAGGGCAAGGATGTCCTCAATCATCAGCGTGTTGATCAGGTAGCCGAGGCAGCTCTGCAGGATGTGCAGGCACAACATGCCGAGGCACCTGGTGGCAGGGCCTGGACTGCCGCATCCAGCATGACCTGAACCTGACAGCCAGCCGGAAGGAGTTGCGGCCGCTGGAACAGGAGGCGGCATCACCCGCGACGGACTGTTCGCATCCGCCCGGGACCGGTTCGCCGAACTCCTGGACAGGCCCACCGCCGCCGAAATAATAGGCACCTTAGCGTCAACTATTCCGCTATGGTTGACGTCATGACAACTAATAACTCCCCACTCCGCCTCGGCGGGGTGACGGAGGTCGCCGATGAACTCGGGGTGACTCGGCAGCAGGTGACCAAGCTCCGCCAGCGGCCCGGGTTTCCCGCGCCGATCGCCGAACTGAGTGCGGGCGCCATTTGGGACCTGGACATGATCCGCCGGTGGCGCGGCAGCGGTTTGCGCCGCGGCGCAGGACGTCCTGAGGCGGCGGCCGGTCCGCAGTCGGTGGGCCGGAGGTTCGAGCTGGGTAACAAGCTCGGCGAGGGCGGATTCGCCAGTGTCTACTGGGCCCGAGACCTCGCGTCGGCCGGTGACCGGGCTCGTACGGCGGTCAAGATCCTGCGGGAGGCCGATCCGGACATCGTCGCCCGCTTCGAGCGGGAACTCCGGCTGATGTCCGAGTTCAACCACGTGAACCTGATGCCGGTCATCGCCAGCGGCAACGACCCCGACGTGGGTATGTGGTACGCCATGCCCCTCGCGCTGGGAAGCCTCGCCGACGAGGTCGGCAACATCACGGAGCCGGAGGAGATCGCCAAGGTAATGCGCGCGGTCTGCAGGGGCTTGGCCCACATCCACAGCGAAGGGATCTTCCACCGCGACCTGAAGCCCGAGAACGTGCTGCGGTCCCGCGGCGGGGAGTGGGCGATCGCCGACTTCGGGCTGGCCCGTGTTGTGGACGAGAGCAGCGTGCTCACTGAGACCTACGACGTCATGGGCAGCCACTACTACATGGCCCCCGAGCAGATGAGGGACTCCAAGCACGTCGACGCGCGCGCGGACGTCTACTCCGCTGGCAAGATCATGCAGGCGCTCATCATCAAGGGCCTGCCCGTCAACGACGACATCCCGGCGGGCCCGCTGCGCGGGGTGATCCAGCGTGCGATCTCGCCGGACCGGGAGCGTCGCTACGAGAGCGCGACACACCTGCTTGACGCGATCGAGGCCGTCTTCAGGCCGGTTCCCCCCGGCTTCTGGGAAACAGCGGAGGACAGGGGCCAACGGCTTTTCCCTCGACTGGAGGCCGGCTACATCGCCGACCCCACGGCCTTCGACGAACTGGAGCAGTGGGCGAACGAGATCGACTTGAACGACTACGACGACATGGGCGAGTTCGCCTGGGCGTTCTGCGCGTTGCCCGTAGAGTCGGTGGAGCGGTGGTGGGAGGGCAACCCGACGACCTTCACCCGGGTCTTCCAGGCGTTCGTCCGGCGGCTCAGCGGCAACTTCGGCTTCACTACATGCGATCGCCTGGCGAACTTCGCCGAGCGTGCGGCGCGGGTGACCCAGGATCTGACGATCCTGAAGGAGGCCATCTGCGGGCTCGCCGAACTCGGGATGCATCACAACCGGTGGCACGTCAGGGACGTGGCCGTCACGATGCTCCAGCGCATCCGCGACACCGACGAGGCCCTCGCCGCCCTGGAGGGACTCCGCGAGGCAGAGCCAGGAACAGCCGCATGGACGGTCGGAGACTCGGTCGTGCGCACCTTGCATCCTGTTCTTCGCGCCGGGCTGGCCGACCTCTTCACCGACAAGCCCAGCTTCTGAAGCGCTCCCCCGCGACAGCTGGCAGTCCTCGTGACGCACCTCCAGCCGGACCTGGTTCTGGTGAGGGCGGCCGGTCGGATCAGGGCGCCGTGAAAGGGTGCTTGGCCAGCAGGGCTTCGAAGAACTCCTGGAGCATCGCGGTGACCGCGGCCTCGTTCCTGGTCAGCTCGTGACCGCCGAACCGGTACACCTCATACCCCTTGAGCCGCAGCGCCCGATCTTCGGCGGCCATCTTGGAGTACAGCTGGGGCGAGGCGACCGCCCCTGCCTCCATGCCGTCGGCGTAGTGCTGCTGGCCGTCGACTTCAAGGACGACACGGGTACTGTGCGGCAGGAGCAGCAGGAAGTCCATGCGCTCGCGTCCCAGCACGCTGTCCTTGCCGCCTCGCTGCCTTCGGGTCTGCGGGTCGTAGTGCAGGTACACCTGCGGGATGAGGGCGGGGCAGCGAGTGGTGTCCTCGCGCAGGAGATAGGCCCGGGCGTAGGCGTGGAAGAGGACCTGCTCGGGTTTGCTCGCCAGGGACCTCCATAGCCGATTGCACAGATCTCGTCCGGCATCGAGATCGGACACCTCGGTGGGGAGGGATTGGCGGTCGCGCCACCAGGACAGCAGGTCGGCCCAGGTGAGCCCCTCGGGCTTCAGGGGCCTGTCGTAGACCAGGCAGTTCTCGGCATTGCACACGATCCGGATGTCGTTGTTCACCGCGTCCCCGAGCACGATCTCGGGTTTGGGCCCGTCCGCGGCGAAGATGATGTTCTTCATCGTCCCGGAGACACCACCGCCGATCCTGCGGCCGGCGAAGATCGGCGCCCCGCTGATCTGGTCGACCTGGACGAGCTCGTACCCGTCATGGGCAAGGACGGAGCTGTAGAAGGCGTGCAGATGCCGGACCTCGACTTGCTCAGGACGCACCACGGGGTGGAGGGTCTCGGCCAGGAACCGCAGGAGCCGCCCATCGTGTGCGCCGATGCCGAACCGCTCGTCCCGGTAGATCCAGTCGGCGGGGAAGTCGTCGTTGTTGATGCAGTGCTGGATGAGGTCCAAGCGGGCGGTGGCGTACCGGGGGTCGAGGCTCGGCATCCGGTCCAGGTCGTACAAGCGGTCGAGAAAGGCGACCTCGTCGAGCGTGCCCCACCAAAACAGATCCGGGCGCTCGACCGGGGCGCCCCCCTCCGCCGGCTCATCCATGATCTTCTTGCGGACCGCGTCGAGCCCGTCGATGAGCCTACGGCGGGTGACCTCCGTGATCTGGCCGGCAGCGCCATCGCGGTCGGCTTGCTGCCCGGTCTGCGTGTCCTCGATGGTCTCCAGCTGTGCGAGCACCGGCTCGAACAGGTCGGTGAGGTAGGCCCGCCGCTTCGCCCAGCCTCCCGCATCCGACATTCCCCGGCTCTTCCAGTACTGATGGAAACCGGACTGGTCGCGAAACGGCGGGTCGAACACGATACGAAGATGCCCCAGGACAGCACGCAGAGCCCTCAACGCGACGGCGATCTCGACGTTGTCCAGCCGGAGGTTCTTCCGCTCGGTGCCGTATTCCACTAGCTCGTCCCAGGTCAGACGGGCCAGCGCTAACGCGGCGTCCACATCGGCGAGGTCCCCCAACGGCCCCCTGCGCAGCTGCTCCACCCGCGCGGAATCGAAGATCGTCCCGTTCGGCGTCTGGCTGAAACCCTTCAGGAAGGGGTTACCGGGAAGCATCGCCTCATTATCCCCTGGCCACTCTGATCTCGGGCAGAGGCTTGCTGAGCCACGCTACCGAGCACCTCAGCCCCCGGACGCAGGAATCACTCCAGGGAGCCGCGGGAGCCCGGGAACATCCATCGCCTCACGGGCGAACAAGACGCGAAATTCGAGGTCGAGGTGCGTCGTGGGCGCGGCGGCAGGAGGGGGCAGGTTGAGAGTCCAGTTGCCGAACCGGCGGATGACGTGGGTGAGGTAGGGCGAGATGGTGGCTAGGTCGTCAGGATCGACCGGGCGGCCTTGCGCGGCGATGGCGTTGGCGGCGTCGGTGATGTCGCAGGCGGTGGAGTAGATGACGCAGTCGGCGAGCAGCTCGTTGAACTTGATGATCTTCTCGTGGTAGTCGGGGTCGTTGTGGCCGATGAGCTTGCCGCCGAACATGAGCCCGTCGGCGAAGCCGTGGAAGGCCTCGTTGCGGTTGGTGGCCTGGGAGATCTGCTCGCGCAGGTCCGGGTCCGACAGGTACAGCAGGGTGATCGTCCGCACCGCGCGGCCGGGTTCGCGAAAGGCCCGGTAGAGGCGGTTCTTGCGGGAGTGGTTGCCCAGCCTCCGCAGCAGGGTGACCGAGGAGATCCGGTTCTGCCGAATTGAGATTGCGGTGCGCAGTAGGTCGGTCCAATGGGTCTCGATCAGCACCCAGTCGATCGCCTCGTCCCCAAAAAGCGCATCGATGTGCTGGTAGACGGTGTCCGGGGCGGGCCGGTAGAAGATCAGGTCGTGCCAATTGCAGATGCGGGGCAGCAGGTCGAACCCCGGCAGCGATTGGCCTTGGGTGCCGGCGTGGATGGTGTCGGGCTGGATCTCCGAGGCGTTCTTCAGCAGCCCTTCGATGATGTAGACCGCCTCCCACACCCCGCAGGGGATGAAGTGGGAGAACAGGGCGACGTAGGTGTTGGAGACGTGCCGGTAGGCCAGGCCGCCATAGCCGGACGCGCGCGGGTTCGCGGATTCCTGACCATTGAGGTTGTGGAACCTAGGCGTCTGAGCGGCTTCCCCGCCGCGTGCGCGGCGGGTTCGCTGACCCTATCGCTGAGGCATCTCGGCGTCGGTCATCCGACCGGTCTGGCGCAGCACATGAGCGATCAGGCTGGCGCAGCGGATGAACAGGTAGTCCCTGGCCGCGTCGTTCGGGAGGTCATGGCTGCCGTGCTCGTGATGCCGGATCCTGAACTGGTTGCCGATGTCGGTCAGCGTCTTGAACTCGTTGTCGAGTTCGCCGCGGAACGGCTCGGGTGCCGCCCTGTCGAGTAGCTGAGCTATGGAGTTCAGCTTCTGCTTCCGATCGCCCAGTTCGAGAGTCTTGAGGCGCTCGAAGGCGTCCCAGAGCTTCTCGATCGCGTCCTGACGGTCGGTGGGAACGCGGGAGAGAAACCGGGTGAAGGCACCGTTGAGCAGGTCATCCAGCTGGGAGTCGCCGGTGTTCGGCCGGAAGTCAGAGATCAGGGCACGTGCCTCGGGCGGGCCGAGGCGATGGACGCGCATGTCGTCGCCCAGCGTGAAGGCGATGCCGGTGCGTCTGAAGAGCTGTTCGATCTCGTCCTGGAGCCGTTGTTGCCCCGGCGTGAGCTGGCTTTCAAAGAAGGGATCATACCCGTCTGCGCTGAAGTAGTAGTGGATGTGATCACCGCCCCAGGCATGGTGGCTGCTGGAACTCGGCTGGTCGATGTGCATGGCGACAAAGTCGATGAGATCGAGGGCGGCGAAGGTGCCCGGTGTTGTGTCCCTATCCAGTGGAGATCTGGCCCGGGGCGGATCGCCCCATTCGTCCTCTGGGGCCGGCGGCGGCTCGGTCAACTGCGGGATGTGGGCCTCAAGTGCAGCCAAGAAGTTCTCACGATCGGTGCCGGTGATCGTGTTGCGACCGCGGTCATCCATGCAGCCGTACTCGGGAAAGGCGCGGGCGAGCGAGCCGCCGTCCAGCCGCTGCTGGATCAGAATGACGAGGCCGCGCCAGGCCAGAGGCGTGATCGCCTCGCTGATCCGTGCGACGGACCGGCCGGTCCGGTCGGTGTAGAAGGCGTAATCGGGCACGAGTTCAGCCTGGCAGGGCCCAGATCGTGTGCCAACAGGGTTTCCCATCCCGAACCCGATGGTCACCGTGTCAGGGTGGATCGGCGTTCGGGGTGGGCGGTGTAGACGTACTTCATGGCGGTGGCGGCGGAGATGCCGAACACGCGCATAAGGTGGACGGGGTCGGCGGTGTGTTTGGCCTCGTCAAGGATGCGGTCCTGGCGGAGTTTGGACGCCAGGAAGGGCTGGGCGGGTCGGATAGACAGGCGGTCAGATACGCTGCGGCCGTCTCGGCAGTGATCGGCTGCGGAGTTATGACGACAGCACTGGTCAGCGGGCGACCGGCCTCACGAAGGGCGGTAGCGAATTCGGTGGTGCGGCTGGTGAGGATGAGTTGGTCACTGTCGCCGAGGGAGTCGTTGAGGGCGGTTATTATGGCGGCACGGGCCCCCGTCGGCGATCTCATCCAACCCATCCAGGATAGGCAGGATGTGCCCACCACTTAGGAGCGCGTCAGCGGTGCGCTTTCCAAGATCGGGAGCGAGTCGGTCAACGAGCCAATCCTGCAGTAGGGGATGGGTGGTGGTGTTCCAGCTGCTGAGGGGCAGCAGAACTGGGACCGGCACTACCTCACTTGTCTTGGCCTTTCGAACCGTTGCCAGGTCGGCAGCGCGAGTGGCCAGGAGCCCCAAGAGAAGCTGCACAGCCAGAGTGGTCTTGCCAGTGCCCGGCCCGCCGGTAATGACCAGCCGACGGCGCTTAAGCGTGTCACGGAAGGCGCGAGCCAAGGCTGGGACCTGGTCACTGCGGCCATCGAGGGTCAGCAGGACATCTCCGTCGCGACTGATCAAGCGGGGTTGGTTCATCAGGGCCGGATCACTGGTCAAGTTCCAGATGACGGGAATCGGCTCGGGATCACCAAGGGAGCGCAGCCGTGCCTCTTCGCTCCATGGCTTCTGGACCCGGGCGGCCAGCACCCGTGCCGCCTTCACGGGATCGGCCGCAGTTTCGCCGGTGCCCGCCTGGGAGGAGCGGCGGGCCTAGACCACCACCACACCGATGGCCGTCGCCGCGGCCAGAGCCACGGAAGCCAGATCCGCGACGTTTACCTCGTCATCAAGGTCTACCGCCCCTTCGACGACTGCGACCAGCCCCGCCACAATGGCCACCGCGAGGACTGCGGCTGTGTTCCGCCAGCCGTTCCCGTTGCTCACGCCTCCATCGTGATGTGCCGCACGCGGAACGACAGCAGATAGGCACAAATTGTGATCAGCATCCTCGTCAGGGGCAGCTACCTGTTCGAGGTGATGTACCGGGGACGGGTATCGAAGAGTCCTATTGCGCGGCCGTTGGCGTCGTCGGCTCCGACTTCTGCCCTGCTACGGCTGGGCCGTCAGGAACGTCCCACCGTCGGAGTGGACACTCGGTCGAACTGCTCAGGCTCGTCGGGTGCGATTACGGTTACGCCTCGCGCAGGCTGCATTTGTCGGTGCCGAGTGGTACAAGTCCAGGTTAATCACCGGTACGCCCGCCAGCGGGGCGCAATATCCAATTCGCCCGAATGGGCCCAAGCGAGGACGTGTCAATGAGTAGAACGGCGTACGTCTACGTGCCGCGCGAGTCGGCCAACAACCTGGCCATCGGCGTCGAGAACAACATCTGGGGCTGGGAGCGCGGCGTCCTAGACAAGGCGAACGGGCGCGCCATCGCCAGCTCCTTACAAGAGGGCGACTACTTGGTGCTGGGCCACTGCGGTCCGGGCACCCGCGTCAAGGCGGGCAACTGGGAGTTCGCCACCCTTGGCAGGGTCCTCGTCGCGCAGGTCACACGTTCGCTCTACACCGCCACCACCATCATGTGGCCTGACGGAACGGGCAAGCTGTATCCCGAGCGGATCGATCTCGACTTCGTCAGCGACGACCACAATGTCCACGGGCCGGTCCTCGGCATTGACCCGATGGAAGCCCTGCGCATGTCGGCCAACAAGCAGGGCTCGCCGCTCATCTCCTCCTCCGAGGCGCTATTGGGGCTGGCTGAACTTCAAGCCGATGACGAGCAGGACCCGCTCGACGTGATCGACGAGGATGTGGTGATCGTCGTCAACGGCTCTACCGATGTCGCTCGTACCGCGTTCGCCCGAAAGGAACAGCGGCAGATCCGCCGAGTGAAATTCGGCCAGCGGACATCCCTGCAGTGCGACCTATGCGGTCGGATCCTGCCGCGCCGGATGGTGCATGCCGCGCATGTCAAGCGGCGCGTCGACGCCTCGCACGCCGAGCGACTGGATCTGCGCAACGTGATGGCGGCGTGCCTGAGCGGGTGCGATGCCCTGTTCGAGCACGGCTTCGTCTATGTGGGCGCCGATGGGCTGATCCGTACATCGGCCGCGGCTGCTGCGCTGGAGGACCTTAAGGAGCTCGCCGACCAGTTGTCCGGCCGTCGCTGTACCCACCACTGTGGGGAGACGGAGGCGTACTTCGCCTTCCACCGCACGAAAACGGCGAATGTCGCCTCGTAGCGGGAGCTGCCAGCCGACACGATATCGCCCCTGGTTGCGCTCGAGCGGCTAGGTCACGCGGGCGGGCGCGAGGCCCTGGACTAAGGGCGGTCACGTGTACGAGCTGATGCACCGGCAGGCTGTCGAGTAGATCATAGGATTCGGCCATGACGACGCTGCGTGTCAGGCTCTCCGAGGATGAGATCTTTGAGGTGCGAGGTACGCTGCGCCCAGCCCGAATTGAGGAGCAGCACGATGACGAAGCGCGGTCTCACCCACCCCGAGCACCTACGCCTGGGGCAGGTGCTCTCCGGCGTGCGGAACCAGCTGTTGCACGAGCAGGTCTCGTTGCTGAACGCGTACCCACAGACCGGACCGAGGGCGTTTCCGGCGAAGCAGCTGGAGGCTGCGATCGAGGCTGTGGATGCGGCGCGCAGGGCGCTGGAGGACGCCGTGTTCCAGGAGCACCCGGCGGTGGCCGAGCCGTACGATTACTTCCCGTACGAGGAGCATTGGGCGGATGTGGTGGTGCCGGAGAAGCCGGGCAGCAGTCCGGGCCGGGTGCGTTATGGGCGGTAGGACCGCGAGGCGGCCGAGGAGTCGGTGAGGTCGCCGTATGGCAGCTCGAAGGTGCCTCCCGGCTCGCCCAGCGGGTCGCAGACCCTCCGGCGTCAGCACCGCACGCAGGGTGCTCTTGAAGTGCTCACGGTGATCGGCACAGTACATGCGCACAACAGTGGGGTCGTATTCCAGGCCGACGGTGGAGGGCCGGATTGCCGCCAGGCTCGCACTGGTGGCGTTGTGCATGTTGACGACGCAGTGCACCTTCGCCGCCCTCCGCACCAAGGGGATGTAGTCGATCAGGACCTGGCGGTAGTCCCACACCTGCTTGATCGGGTGCGCGTACGGCTTGGACCCACGCGCCCGCGCGACATAGACCAGTTCGGGGACCGGGCCGGGCACCGCCTGCGACCACTGCTTGTTCTCCATCACGACCAACGACATTTGACCGTCATCGGGATGGGAGCCCACCAGGACCATGTCCATCCGCACATCGCTGATCGGAGTCTTCAACTCCACCAACACCTGCACATCAGCCAGGCCCGCCTCCACCAGGAGCTCAACGACGGTGGGGATGCTGGCGCCACGACTCGACCTCCCGCCGCTCCAGATCACCGCCGACCAGTTCGCCGTAGCTTCGCCTGAGCTCTCGAATGAGCCCGCGCCGGGCGATGAGGACGGAGAGTTCAGCGGCAGTTGCCCGGTACAGACAGCGTGGGGCCACGAAAGCCGCTCCTTTGAGTGGCGCCATCAGCGGGGGGGGTGACAGGCTTACGAAAGCTACGGTAGCTCCGCCGACCGACAATCACGCAGCGACCGCATGGCCGGACAAAACCCTGGGCGCTGCGATTGATCACGGCATGGCCCAGGGCGACGATGCGCTGCCCGCACAGGCGCCTTCGGTATACCGGACAGAGGTGAAACCTGTGCGGTGTAACGCTCCTTCGAACACATCCTTTCACCCGGTCCGCCAGGGTGCCAGTTTGAGAGAAGAGGCCCGGAACGCTGCTTCTCACCCGCTAATGGGCTTTATGTGAACCGCCGCAGCGACCCGCGTCGCGCAACGCCTGCCTGGGGGCCGGCCGCCGGAAATCTGACGAGTGGGCTTGCTAGCGCAGCGTAGACAGATTGGCGTAGGGGGGTGGCCAGGCTGGGCTTGCCGACTCCGCCTAGGCGGTGCATCGCGGCCACCATCACCCGGCATGAACCTACACCGGCCGCGATTCGGTGCGCGAGCGCCGCGTCCACAGCGGCCAGATCATCGGCCCGGCCGACGAATACCAGGTCCGCCCGGCCACGTTGAGCGTTCCCGGTGGTGCGGCCACCTCGCTGACCGGCCGCAACGCCTCGACCGGGATGTGGATCTGGGTGTTGATCGTGTGGTCGCCGGTGGTGATGATGCCTTGATGGTCGCAGCGGAACTCCACCAAACCGGAGCCACTGGGCTTCGGAGCCCCTTCCCCATGTGCGAAGCGTGATGAGAAAGGGGCGTTCCGGGCTGGCTCCAGGTCTAGCTTCACCCTGGTTCGGGGTGCGCCATGTTAGAGATGATCTGCTTCACCTTACGACGATCAACGCCGTGCTTGGCGGCGAGAAAGCGCTGAGACAGCGGCCTTCCCGGGCCTTGAAGGCTCGCAATGTAGTCGGCAAGGATCGCTTGGTCCTGGCTCTGCTCCACTTTGGTGCGTGTCGGTTCTCCGTGATCCATGTCGGTTGCGTTGGTGGCATGGGTCTGCTGCTTGTCCGCTGGTGCTGTGGCGCTGGGGGTCAGCATCATTAGCAACTCGAAGGATCCCACCAGGGCCACTGCTGGCCAGGCGCTGACGAGGGCACCGACGATGCCGTGGTTTACGCCGTGCGCCACATTGGCACCTATCGTGGCCACAACGCCCACGCCGAGACTCCACTTGGCCAACACCGGAACCCGTTGGTTGCGTCTGCTGGCGTTGAGGATCACCATCGACGCGGCCCAGATGAGCCCATCCACCGTGAACGGCACCAGGCGCGCCGTGATGCCGGACTCACCGTGCGAGCGCACCAGTTCGTAGGCGTGCTGGTAGGAGATCACTGCCGCCACCAGAGCGACGGCGGCCACGGCAAGCGCCGTTGTGATCCGTGTGAGGCGATCAGCCACGGGCCAACTCCTTCCGCGCTTGCTCCCACTGGTCCTCCGTGATCGCGTGGATTTCCGTGGAGTCGCGAAAACATGCGGGGTACTGGAGGCTCCCCGGGCCATCGCCGTCCCGTACCGCACGGGCCGGAACTTCAACGACGAAGTGCCATTCGTCCGGCCTGCACTGGCTCAGGACGGTGCCAGGCAACCACGCCCACGCGGTTCGGTCCTGCTCGACAGCCTCTGACAGCGGATACCAGACGAGGACGGGGGTGTTCTCGGGCAAGCTTGTCGGGGTTTTGATGGCAGGGGAGTGGTAATTGATCTTGTTGGTCATGGGGCTCCTCTCCCGCCCAGGGAGGGAGCCACGGGAGCCAATTTAGGGAGCCAACGCCTTCCGGCTAGCCCAGACTCACCGCGACCCCCTCAGGGCGTTGATGCAGGTGAGGGGAACCCCGTTCGACTCACAACGACCTAGATCGACTCACCGAATTTGCTTCACGCCGAAGAGGTCACTCGCCCAGCCGGTTCGCGGCCAAGCGAACCGGCCTTCTTGATCAGCTGACCCCGATTCTTCGAGCACTGGACATCGAAGCGCGCGGATTCCGGACATAGATCCGTGCGTGGGTTGTCATCAGCGCTTCCCTTGGCGGTGGTAGCCGCCCTTCCCGGATGGGCGGAGGATGAGCGTGACGCCCAGGGTGTAGATCGCGGCGGAGAGCAGGGCGGCGGGGATGGCGGCCGTGATGTAGTCGTAGGGCGGGTGGGACGTGTAGGTGAGCGGGTTGAGCAGGTAGAAGTAGCCGGCGAAGCCTGCGGCCAGCGCGGCGAAGCCGACCGGGTTGATCCCGTTCCAGAAGTAGTAGGCGGAGTGGCGCGAGTTGTCGAACGCCGCCGCGATGTCGAGTCGCCGGCCGCGCAGCAGGTAGTAGTCGGCGATCTGGATTCCCGCCATCGGGCCGAACAGGACGCCGCAGAACGCGAGGAATGTGCGGAAGTGCTCGGCGGAGGGGACGGCGAAGAACGCCGAGGCGATCGTGGCCGGGATGATGGCGGCGAGGGTGCTGACGTTCCAGTGGGCGCGGTTCACGGGCGGGACCTGGCGCAGCGCGAGGGCGGCCACGTAGCTGCCCACGACGATGGTGGCGACGTTGGCGAGCACGATGAACGCCAGGCCCGCCAGGGCGACCCACAGGCCGCCGAGCGCGAGGAGGTGCCGGGTCGGGTCGCCGCCGGAGCCCGGCACGGCCAGGCCGGTGTAGAGGCCGATCAGTGAGACCAGGCCCACGGACAGGCCCAGGCCGAACACCGACGGCCAGAGCGTGGCCCGGACGCTGGGGGAGAGCCTGATGATCGCGCCGGCGTACGGCCACCAGGACAGGTTGCTCGATACCAGCAGTTCCACGCCCGTGGCGTAGTTGTACCGCGGGTCGGGGCGGGCGGCGACCGGCTCGGCGGCGGCGATCTCGTGCCATCCGATCCGCTGGATCAGCAGGCCCAGCACGACGAGCCCGAGCACGATCACTCCGGGGGCCATGAAGGTTGTCGCGCTCCGCAGTGAGTCCGCCCCTTTGCGCAGGGCATACCAGACGACAGCCGCGCCGATAAGGGACATGGCCGTCTCCAGCAGGGTACGCGCCGACCGCGGCGCGACCCCCGTCGCGATGAGGATCTCGGCGCCCGCCCGGCTGAAGGAGATCATCAGGATGACGTTCCAGCCGACGATGGAGACGTAGATGAGCGCGATGGCGAAGATCGAGCCGCGCGTACCGAGCTGGGCCTTGCTGGTGACGACGGAGTCGACGCCGTACTTCCCGCAGGGGGGCAGGCAGGCGAGGATCACGGGCAGGATGCCGAGGAGGGACCCGCAGATGATGGTCAGGGTGCCCGCCGTGGCGTTCAGATAGTCCGCGACCTGCCCTCCGATGAAGAAGCACCAGGTGGCGATGGCGGTCGAGGCCGAGGCGAAGAACACGGGCAGGCCACTCCACGGACGTTCCGAGCGGGGAATCGGCCACCCGCTCTCGCCCCGCTCGATCACATCGCCGCCCCGGCCCAGAGCGCGATGAGCGGCACCACCAAGGTCACCAGAAACAGCAGGACGTAGTCGCCCCGGGTGAAGGGCACGCCCTGCTCCGCGGGATCGTCGACCTGCTCGATCCGCTCGATGAGCTGCTTTGGCACGACGCCCTCCAGGGACTTTGCCCTCACTCTAGAAACCGGTCATTATTATGACAAACAGGACAAGTGTTCGGTTGAATCGGCCCAGCGTCATGCCTCTGGCATGACAGCCAGGGGGTGAGAACGGCGATGAACGAACCCTGGGCCGTGGCTTCCGAAGAGGACGAGCGGCTGCGCGTTCTCGCGCTCGCGTCCGCCGGCCTCGGTGAGATCGAGGTGCTGAAGTACGCGCTGGACCAGGCCGTCGCCGACCTGGGCGCGTTGAGCGGGATGGTGCACTGGTCCGGCGCCCCCGCCAGCAGTGGCGAGCCGCGCCTGGTGGTCGCCACCGGACTGCCCCCGGCGGAACTGCGGGAGTGGGGAGAGATCAGGGAGGTCATCGTCCGGGCGCTGCGCGACGGAGCGCCCGTGTGCGCATCCGCTGCCCTGCGGGTCCGGCGCGACAAGAGGGACGAGGCGGTCACGCCACCCGCCGTCACGCTGACGGCCGTGCCACTGCCCGGCCGTGACGCACCGATCGGCGTGCTGTCGGTGCTCTCCCTCGGGTCTGCCAAGCCGAGCGGCCGCCAGCAGGCGTTCCTCCAGTCGCTGGCCGACTGGCTGGCCCTGCGGCTGGCGAGATCCAGCGCCGACTCGGACACCAGGCGCCAGTGGTGGCACGCCGCCGACTCCCATCTCCGGCAGGCGCTGAAGGCGACCAGGATCGGATCCTGGGACTGGAACATCCTGACCGGAGAGCTGTACTGGGACGAGCCCGCGCTGACCGTCCTGGGCATCGATCCCGGCACCGCCCCCCACAACACGGACTCCTGGGTCAGCCTCATCCACCCGGAGGACCATCCCAGGGTGATGATCGCGACCGAGGAGGCCCTCCGCACCAGAGGCCTGTACGACGTCGAGTACCGCGCCTGCCGCCCGGACGGGACCATGGGCTGGGTCCAGGAGCGCGGCCACCTGGTGCTGGACGACGCGGGCGAGCCGGTACGCATGATCGGCACGGTCTGGGACACCACGGAGAGCCGCGCCGCGCGCGAATCGGTCAGCCGCGCGCTCCGCTACATGAGCGACGCCTTCCTCGCGGTGGACCGTGACTGGCGGGTCACCTTCGTCAACCTCGACGCCGAACGCCTCCTGGGGGTCGTCGACCCCTACGGTCAGGTGCTGTGGGACCTGCCCGCGGGAAAGCTGCACGAGCTGCAGGCGTCGTGCCGCAGGGCCGCCGCCGAGCGCGTGCCCGTCGGCCTCGAGGTGCAGTGGCCGACCGATCAGCGCTGGTACCAGGTGCGGCTGGTGCCGGTGCCCGACGGCCTGACCCTCTACCTCGCCGATGTCACGGAGAAGCGGCTGCGCGACGCCGAGCGCGCGGCGGCCGAACGCGCCGCCGCCGAGCGGGCCGCCTGGATCCAGGAGCTGACCCGCTCCTTCGGCGACGCCGTGACCGCCTGTGACCTCGTACGGGTCGTCGCCGAGCGGGCGCTGCCGGCGTTCGGCGCGGCGGGGCTGGCCATCCTCACCATCGACCACGGCCGTCTGCACGTGGCCGGAGCCTTCAATTACCCCGCGGACATCCTCCGCCGTCTCGAGAACCAGACGCTGCCGGAGCGTTCCGCCCTCTCCGACGCGCTTCGATCACGCGCTCCGCTCTTCATCACCTCGGAGGCCGAGTATCCGGACGGCCCTCACCTGGGCCCCTCGGCGATCCTTCCGCTGCTCGTGCCCGGCCAGTACACCGGCTGCTGCGTGATCTCCTTTGACCGCCCCCGCCGCTTCTCCAGCGAGGAGCGCACCGCGCTCACCGCGCTCAGCGGGCTGGTCTCCCAGGCCCTGGCGCGGGCCCGCCTGTACGACATGGAGCGCACCCGCGTCCAGGAGCTGGAGCGCCTGGAGGCGTGGCTGACGGAGTCCCTCGATCGGGAGCGGCGCTTCACCACCGACGCCTCACACGAACTGCGCACCCCGCTGGCCGGGCTGCGCGCCCAGCTCGAGGAGGCCCAGCTCCACCCCGACGAGACCGACCTCGACGAGCTACTCGAACACGCGCTCGGTGACGTGGACCGGCTGCAGGACATCGCCGCCGACCTGCTCCTGCTGGCCAGGCTGGGGGCCGACCTGTCGGCCACGCCGGAGCGGGTCGACCTGGCCCGGCTGATCGAGACCGAGGTCTCCCGCCGCGGGCGCGACCGGCACCCGGTACGGCTCCGGCTCGAACCCGGCGTGCTGATCGACGCCGTCCCCCAGCAACTCGGCCGGGTGCTGACCAATCTGCTCGACAACGCCCAGCGCCACGCGGAGCGCGACGTCGAGGTCGGCCTGCGCCGCAGCGGCGGCAGCGCCGAGCTCACGGTCACCGACGACGGTCTTGGCGTCCCCGAAGCCGAACGCGAGCACATCTTCGAGCGCTTCGCCCGCCTGGACACCGCCCGCAGCCGCGGCGCGGGCGGCACCGGCCTCGGCCTGGCGATCGCCCGCGACATCGCCCGCGCCCACCGCGGGACCCTCCACGTCGAACACCCGCCCGCCTGCGGCGCCCGCTTCGTCCTCCGCCTGCCGCTCACGGATCCGGGGTGAGCCTCTGGAGCTGGAGTATCGCGGCGAAGCGGGCCGATGGCACGAAGTCCGTCCGCGCGGACGAATGGCTTCAGCCGAGGGCGGCCATGGCCGCGTTGTGGCCGGGGATTCCGCTCACGCCGCCGCCCCGGCGGGCGCTCGCGCCGCAGCGCAGGATCCGGGGGTGTGCTGTTTCCACGCCCCACGGGTCGTGATCGTCCTCCGCGTACGGCCAGGAGAGGTCGCCGTGGAAGATGTGGCCTCCTGGTAGGGCTACATCCCGTTCCAGGTCGAGGGGCGTCTTCGCTTCCAGGCAGGGCTGCCCGTCTGGGGTGGTGAGCAGGCAGTTCTCGATTGGTTCGGCCAGGACGGTGTTGATCGACGCGAGTGTCCTGGTGACGGCGAGATCTTTGGCTTCGGGGGTGGTGAACAGGCGGGCGGGCATGCAGAGGCCGAACAGGGTCAGCGTCTGGGCGCCGCTCTCGCGTAAGGAGGGTCCGAAGATGGAGTCGTCGGTCAAGGAGTGACAGTAGATCTCCGACGGGGGCAGGTCGGGGATGAGCCCGCGCGAGGCCTGGTCGAAGGCGGTGGAGAGCTGGGAGGCGCTCTCGTTGACGCGGAAGGTGCCGGTGAAGGCGGTGCGGGGGTCGACGTGCGGGTCCTTGAGCCGGGGGAGGCGGGAGAGCACCATGTTGAGCTTGAGTTGGGAGCCCTCCTGGTGGGCCTTCGGTGGCATGTTGACCAGGACGCGGTCGGCCGTCACCACGTGCTGGGAACCGTTCTCGGTGTAGGTGACCTCGCCGTTGGGGTCGATGTGGAGGACCTCGCAGCCGGTCATGATCTTGGCCCCGGCGGCGCGAGCGGCTTCGGCTATGGCGTCGGACACCGCGCCCATGCCGCCGACGGGGACCGTCCACTCGCCGCTTCCGTTGCCGATCACGTGATACAGGAAGCAGCGATTGGCGAGAAGATCCTCGTGGGGGTTGGCGAACGTGCCGGTCAGCGCGTCGGTGAGGACGATGCCGCGGATCAGGTCGCTGCCGAATCGGTCGTCGATCACCTGGCCGATGGGGCGTTCGAACAGGTCGTGCCAGGCCGTGTCGTCGTCGATCGTCTTGCGCAGGGCCGTACGGGATGGGAGGGGTTCGAGCAGAGTGGGGGCGACGCGGGCAGCGAGCCGGGAGAGGGTGGCGTGGAAGTCGTTCCAGGCGTCCAGGTCGGACGAGCCGGCTCGGGTGAACGAGGCGGCGGTGCGGGCGGGGTCCTCGTTGTCGATCAGCAGGCCGGTGTCGCCGGCCGGGGTATAGGAGGCCACGCGGCGCCGCCGGAGTTCGAGCGAGAGACCCAGGTCTTTGACGATCTTCGTGGGGAGCAGGCTGACGAGGTAGGAGTAGCGGGAGAGGCGGGCGTCCACGCCCGGGAACGCCTTGGCCGAGATGGCGAGGCCGCCGATGTGGTCCAGCCGTTCCAGGACCAGCACCCGCCGCCCCGCGCGGGCCAGATAGGCCGCCGCGACCAGGCCGTTGTGCCCGCCACCGGCGATGACGACGTCGTAACGCATGAAAAGGATCCTCTCGCGTCCGTTACAAGCACACAATCCATGGTCATCCATGACAAGGCTGACTGAGCGCTCAATTTGGATATTGACGGAGAGGGCTTGCGGGGAGATCGTCGTGAGGTATGTCCCCCTTGCGTGCGGTCGCGATCATCGCGGCTTTCGTCGTCAGCCTCGGCGCGGCAGCCCTGCCCGCGCAGTCAGCCGCTCGCGCGCCGATCACGGTCGGGTCGCTGACCCTGGAACCGTGCGAGACCTCGACGCTGGCCTGGTGCGCGACCGTTCAGGTGCCGTTCTCGTACGCCGACCCGCAAGCCGGGACCACCGGCCTCTACTTCGAGTGGTTCCCCGCGACCGCGAACGCCCAGGGGACCGTGCTGGCGGTCGAGGGCGGCCCCGGATACTCCTCGACGTCCTCCCGCGACTACTACCTGGACATGCTCGGCCCGCTGACCAGAACCAGGAACGTCCTGATCGCCGACCTGCGCGGAACCGGCCGCTCCGACCCGGTCCGCTGCCCCCGGTTGCAGAACGCGACCACGGCCGACGGCAACCAGGCCTACCTCGACGCCGTCGGCGCCTGCGGCCGCCGTCTCAACCACACCCGGCAGCGGCCCGACGGCTCGTACGTGCGCGGCAGCGACCTCTACACCACGGCCAACGCCGCCCGCGACATCGCCCGCCTGCTCGACCTGCTGTCCCCCGGCCGCGTCGACCTGTACGGCGACTCCTACGGCACCTACTTCGCCCAGGTCTTCACCTCGCGCTACGCCGCGAAACTCCGCTCGGTCATCCTGGACGCGGCCTACCCGGTCCTGGACGCCGACCCGTTCTACCCGGACGCGATCGAAACCGCCCGGACCGCGTTCGATCTGGCCTGCGCCCGCTCCACGGCCTGCGGCGGCTGGGCCACCGTCGAGGAGATGGTGTCGGCCGTCCGCGCCGCCCCGTTCACGGGCGAGACCAAAGACCCGGACGGTACGGCGGTGCAGGCCACCGTGAACGTCGACACCATGATCCAGCTCGTCCTCGCCGCCGGACCCGACAGCGGCGTCTACCGCGAGCTGGACCCCGCGATCCGCGCGTACCTCGACCGGGGCGACAAGCAGCCGATCCTCCGCCTGACCGCCCGGACGGTCTTCCCCGACGAGGACTCCGGCCCCGCCGCCGAATTCTCCGCCGGCCTCTACTCCGCCGTCTTCTGCAACGACTACCCCCAGCCGTTCGCCTACACCGGCGACCGCGCCGCCCAATACCAGCAGGCCGTCGCCGTCCTCCCCGAGGACATGTTCGCCCCCTTCACCGTCGAGGAATGGACGACCAGCGGCGCCGAGGAATTCGACTCCTGCCTGAAGTGGCCGAAACCCGCCGTAGACGACCCGCCCATCGTGTCCGGCACCCCGATCGCGCCGCCATCCCTGCCGGTGCTCGTCCTCTCCGGCGAACTGGACTCGCTCACCACCCCCGCCGACGGGGAGCGGGTCGCCCAGCACATGGGCCCACACGCCCAGTGGGTCCAGGTCAGCAACATGATCCACGTCTCCGCGCTACTCGACTACGTCGGCTGCGCCGAAGGTCTGGTACGCACGTTCATCCGCCACCCCAGCCAGCCCCTGGACGCCTCCTGCGCCGCCCAGACCCCCGAAGTACGCCTGGTCGACGCGTTCCCCGCGAAGCGCGCCCAAGCCGTCCCGGCCGTGCCCGGACCCGGAAATCAGGCCGGCGCGCACGCGCTCCGGCTCGCCACCATCGGCGCGGCCGTCGTCGAGGACGCGATCTGGCAGTGGTACTACGTCTCGGTTGACCGCGGCGTCGGCCTCCGCGGCGGAACATTCCGCACGGACGGGGACGGTCCTGTCTACACGCTCACGTTCCGGAACGTTCGCTGGACCACCGACGTGAAGGTCTCAGGCTCGGGCAAATGGAACCGCGAAACCGGCCACGTCACCGCGACACTCGACGTCGTCGACAAGCAAGGCCTGACGGCGGCGGTCACCGTGGCGTACGACGACTACGAGCCCAACGCGGTGATCAGCCTCATCGGATCCGCCGACGGTAAGCCGATCGTCGCGACAGCGTCGTGATGCTTTGGCGAAATATCTCTTTGACATGGCGACTATGAATTAGCAGTGACTCCTGCGATGGTTGCATGCTTTTGGGGGGTTATTGCCCAGATTGGGATCTTCGCATGGCTTTCGCGCGTGGCAGTGCGACAGAACAGCACCGCAGGATCCCCAACTTGGCGGTGCAAATCAATATGATCAGCATTATTTTGTCTGGAGTACCGCTTTCGCGCTCGTCAGACAGGTAGGCGAACATCTTGAGCCAAGATCTTGGACGTAGGTTCTTTCTCGGCTTCGGAACAGGTCGATACCTGCACCTGGAAGAAGAGGACCAACTCCACTGGGTCTCCTCCGATCTCGCCGCCATGCGCGATCGTTTCGAGAGCATCGGTTACCAGGCGGTGCTGCCGGGGCTCGGGGAATACTCCAGCGCGGCCCAGGTGAGACAGACGCTGAGCCACTGGTCCGACGATGTCGGGCTCAACGCGAACGACGTTGTGGTCGTCTATTTCGCCGGGCACGGGGTTGCCGAACCGTACGACCGCCACCATCTGATGTGCTGGGACACCAGGCCGGATGACCTGGTAGCCACGGGGCTGCCGACCGAGGATCTCGTCCGGGTGCTGTGCCGGAGGGCGAGCGGGTTGCGGCACCTGCTCGTCATCCTGGACTGTTGCATGGCCGGAGCGGGCAACGCCGACGGCATGATGACCGTGCTCCAGTCCCTCGCCCGGCAGCACACGGCGGCAGATTCGTCGGGGCTGTGGTTTCTCGCGTCCGCGCGCCGTAAGGACGAGGCGATGGATGGCGCATTCGTGGCGGCATTCGAAATCGCGCTGGCTTCGGCGGCCGAGCGTACGGGGCAGCGGCAACGTTATCTGGACCTCACGGAGCTGGTGAAGGCGATCAATGATGTCTTCGCTGGGGAGCGGTTAGGTCAGCGCGCCGAACTCGCGAGCGGCTTGGTGTCGGGTCTCGCCCCCTTCCTGCCCAATGAGAACTATCGTGAGGGCCTACCCGGTTTGGGTACTGATCTGGAGATCCAGCTCAGAGTCGCCGCAAGAGACATTCTTGAACATTTTGGTCCTCGCTCCCGGGGAGTGGAGTTCGAGTCGGAGCAAGGACTGTACTTCAGCGGGCGTACGAGGGTTCTCACCAAGCTGGTCGCGTGGATGACCGCCCGGGACGCTGATGGGGGCGGGCGTGTTGTTACGGGCAATCCGGGGTGCGGTAAATCTGCGGTTCTGGGGCGAATTGTCGCTCTCTCCGATCCGGTGTATCGCGCGAGACTCGATGTGTCGGACATCGATCCTGCCGTCGTCGTACCGGAGGGTCTGGTCACGGTCGCGGTGCATGCCCGGCACAAGCGGCTGGAGGAGATCGTCGCGAGGATCGCGCCGGCTGCGGGCGTCGAAACCGACTCCCCGGCTACCCTGCTTCAGGAGTTCAGCCGCCGAGATCGGAACGCTCCGCCGGTTGTCATCGTTGTGGATGCCCTGGACGAGGCCGGCTCGGGCACTCTGTCAGATTCGGGTGGCCGAGGGGAGCCTCGACGGATAGCGAGGGAATTCCTGCGACCGCTCTCGGAGATCCACGGAGTGCGGCTGCTGATCGGCACCCGAAGGGAGTTGGTGCCAAGCCTGGGTACCGCTCCAACCGTACTCGATCTTGACGATCCGGAATTCCGCGACGACCACGACGTGGCCGGGTACGTCCGGCGGGTCTTGCAGGCCAGCGACGAGCCGGACGTGCTCACCCCCTATCGCACGCGCCCCGATTTGGCCCGCCAGGTGGGCGAGGGCGTCGCGCGCAGAGCCGCTGGAGTCTTTCTCGTCGCTCGAATGACGGCCCGATCGCTGCGGCGGCAGGCGCTGGCTGTCGATGTCACCAAACCCGGCTGGATGGAGCAGTTGCCGAGCGAGATCGGCGAGGCCTTCGACGACTTTCTCGCCCGTTTCGAAGCCGACGAGGCGAAGGTTCGCCGCATGCTCGTGCCGCTGGCCTTTGCCGAGGGCCAAGGGTTGCCCCGAGGTCAGATCTGGACCTTGCTGGCGACCCGGCTGTCGGGCTTCGAGTGTTCCGAAGCCGATGTCGCGGAGACTCTGACCGCAGCGTCCGCGTACGTGGCCGAAGTCGTGGACGGAGGCCGGTCGGTCTACCGGCTTTACCACCAGTCTCTCGCCGAACATCTACGGGTGAGTTCCGGCAGGCAACGGGAGATCCAGGCGATGATCGTGGAAGGGCTCGTGGAGGCCATCCCGATCGTGGCGGGGAGACGAGACTGGTTCGCGGCTCATCCCTACATCCGTGGACATCTGCCCACCCACGCCGCCGCGGCCGAACTACTCGACGGGTTGATCGCGGATCCGAGCTTCCTGCTGGCCTGCGATCGACTCGCCATGCTGCGGGCGATTCCGACCGTGCAAGGAAACCAGCGGGCACAGGCTATTCGCAGCGCGTACGAGCAGATCGCTCACCAGCTCACCGGCGATCGTCCCCTGGAGATGCGAGCCGCGGAACTTCAGCTGTCGGCCCGGCGATGTGCGGCGGACGAGCTGGCCGACCGGGTCGGCGCCCTTGGTTTGGCACTTCCCGTGTCCGCCCGGTGGGCGTGGTGGTCCGCCACGGGGGCGCACCGGCAATTGAGAGGTCACACATCCGCCGTGCGCTCCGTCGCGGTCGGTGACCTCGACGATCGTGCCATCGCCGTTACGGGCAGCGAGGATGGCACGGCCAGAATCTGGGACATCATCACTCAACAGCAGATCGGCAAGCCCTTGGGGGGACACAGATCCGTCCTGGCGGTCGCTGTCGGCGAGCTCGCGGACTATACGGTCGCGCTGACCGGGGACATCGATGGGACCGTTCGCGTCTGGGATCTCTCGGCGGCCACTGAGGTCGGCCATGCGCTGCGTGGACACACCAACTCGGTCGTCGCCGTCGAGATGGCCAAGATCGGGGATCGTTACGTTGCCATCACCGGGAGCGAGGATGGCACGGCCAGGCTGTGGGATCTGGAGACTCGCCGTCAAATCGGATCCCCCCTGACCGCGCATCGGGGCACGGTCAACGCCGTCGATCTGGGCATGCTGGACGGACACCCCATCGCTGTGACCGGTGGCAAGGATCGCCGTGTTCAGGTCTGGGACCTCAGCGACATGTCTCGCCCTTTGGCCGAAGAGCTGAGCGGACACTCCGGTCCTGTGAACGCGGTCGCCATCGGTGTGCTCGACGAACGCGTGGTGGCTGTCAGCGGGGATGGCCTGGGCCACGTGAACGTCTGGGATCTGACCAGTCGCCAGCAACTGGGAGAGCCCATCGCCGCTCATGTCGACTGGCGTTACGGAGGTGTGAAAACTATCGCGTTCGGTGAATTGAACGGCATCCCTCTCGTGTTGACGTGCGGATATATCAACGCTCGCATTTGGGAGTTACGCAGTCGGCGGCAGCAGGGTCAAGGCCTTTCCGGGCACAGCGGATACCTGACGGGAGCAGTCCTCGATGTGCGCAACGATCGCCCTCTCGCGGTCACCGCGGGTGAAGACGGATCCGCTCGTATCTGGGATCTGACAGCGGATCGGCCATCATCCGGCCACAACGGAGTCGTGTGCTCATCCGCGGTGGGGTGGCTGGATGGTCGTCCTGTTGTCATCACCGGTAGCCGGGACTGGACGGCCCGGCTCTGGGATCTACAGGAACGGCGGGAGCTGGGACGCCCGATGGAAGGCCATTCCGGGTCGGTGGTGGCCGTTGCGGTCGAGGAGATGGACGGCCGGATGGTCGCGGCCACCGGCGAGACCGATGGCACGGTCCGGGTGTGGAACGCGTTGACCGGAACCCCGCTTGGGGAGCCGTTACGTGGACACACGAACTCGATCAGCGCCTTGGCACTGACGCGTCTTGGTGAGGTGAATATCGTCGTCAGCGGTAGCGACGACGGGACTGTGCGACTCTGGGACATCGATACCGGTAGGTTGTTCGGTCTTCCTCTTGAGGGGCATCTGGGCGGCGTAAAAGACATCGTCGTCGATCGCGACCGCGGACGCCTGAGGATTCTAGTCGCTTCCTCACATTCCTGCGCATATCTATGGCAACTCGCCGACACCGGAGCCGCGCCAGAGCAGTTGGCCGCACTGGTACCGGAGGATTGGCCTCCGCGCTATGAATTGATCGGAGTCGGGTTCGCTCGCGGACGCGCACTCGCTGTCAAAGTCCGGCACGACGATGCGATAATAGCCTGTGAGCTGAAAGACGGTGCCGAGATCGGCACCGCCTTTCTTGATTGCGAACAAGCGCTTTTCGCGCGGTTGTATGATCACAACGGTCGTGTGATCGTGGCAGTCGGAGATTACGAGTCCGCGATGTTCTGGGACCTGGACACTGGCATCGCCCACGGATCGCCATTCCGAGGCGGGCCGGCGAATATCCAAAGTCTGGCTTTTGGCGCGTTGTCGGACCGGCCGGTCGCCGTAATCACCACCACATATAACGAACGTGTGTGGGATATTCTGAATTCGTCGCCGGTGGGCGAACCTCTCAGCACGCGAAATCTCCCCGTGCTGAGCCTGGATGTGGGTTCGATAGGAGAGAGGAAAGTGGTTGTCAGTATTGATGACGAACGAGCCCTGCGAACATACGATGCTGACACAGGCGATCAGGTCGCACCCCACCTGCTGACCGACGTCGGCTTCTCAGTAGCCCTGATATCAGAGGGGCAGGCGCAGTTGGCGGTTCTGCCCAGCGCGAACATCAATGTCTGGGACCTTTCCTCGCGCGAGCAAGTAGGGGCATTCACGAGTCATCTCGCTTTTGCGAATACATTGTGGACGGGGCAAGTGAACAATCAGTCAGTCGTGCTCACGGGAGACACCGACGGGGCTATCTACGCATGGAGTCCGATAACTCTCGCTCCTCTCGCTCCGGTGATTACCGGCCATAGGAGTGCTGTGCAGGCGCTGACAGTGAACCAGGACGCGGAGTATTGTCGCATCGTGTCCGGCGGTGCCGATGGCACCATCCGAATTTGGCACTTTCCATCCGGAAGACCGGAGGGGAAGCCGCTCATCGGTCACGATTACCCCATCAACACGCTGGCGGCTGAGAAAGTCCTGGGCCGGAATGTGGTGGTCAGCGGCGACGCTAGCGGTGTCGTTCTGCTCTGGAACCTGAATACGGGTGAACGCCTCGACTTTCCTTTCTCGCGGCATGCAGGCTCCATCAGATCCATCTCCTGCGCGCAGATCTCCGGCGTCCCTGTCGCGACCGTCGCCGACAGCCTCGGGTTGCTGAGAGCCTGGAATCTGGCCGACCAATCCTTGCTCGCCGAGGCGGACATCGGGGCGAGCATCATGGAGATGGTGATGACCGCCGACGGCCGCATATTCGTAGCCACCCAGATGGGCGTGCTTGCCCTCGATCTCGATGTCACCACAGTGAAGAACATCAAGGGGGATCTGTGAGCAGGATTGTCTGCGTTCACGGAATTGCACAGCAAACAATGGGCTCCCACACCCTGCTCGAAAGCTGGTATCCGGCCCTGCTGGACGGCTTGGCCAGGGCCGGGCACGCGCCCGTCGGCCGGGACGAGGTCGTCATGGGTTTCTACGGAGACCTGTTCCGTAAATCCGGCGCCAGAGCCGTCGGCAGCGTCCCGCTGGACGCCACCGATCTCACGGAGGACGAACGCGACCTGATCCTCGGCTGGTGGAAGGCTGCGGCAGGTCTGGAACCCGCGGTTCCCGGACCCGGCGACGCCACCCGGATGCGAACCCCGGATATCCTCCAGCGAGCCCTCAACGCACTCAGCCATTCGACCTTCTTCGCCGGGCTCGCCGAGCATCTGCTAATTCTCGGCGCCCGCCAGGTCCGCCTCTATATCAGCGACCCTCGAATCCGCGTGCAGGCCCGCGCCCGGGTGAATACGGAAATCAGCGCGGCGACCAGAGTCGTGGTCGCCCACTCGCTTGGCTCGGTCGTCGCCTATGAGGCACTCCACGAGAGCTCCGAAGCCCGTGACGTGACACTGGTGACGCTCGGTTCGCCACTCGGAATCCGTGGTCTGATCTTCGACCGCCTGGAACCGAAACCGGCGAGTGGGCAGGGCTTTTGGCCGACCAACGTGAAGAACTGGGTCAATATCGCCGACCAAGGGGATGTCGTCGCCCTGTCCAAGGGGCTGGCCCCGTTTTTCGGCGAAGCGCTCTCGGACCAACTCGTCCACAACGGTTCGCACGCCCACGATGTCCGCCCTTATCTGACGGCGAGGGAGACAGGCGCTGCCATCGCAGCGGGACTGTGATCCTTCGAAGATAAAAGAGGAGGGCGGGAATCACCACGACACCCCCGTAAGGGCTGTGGCTTGGGGGTTGGTTCTGGGCAAGGTGGTCGGTAGCGCGGGGTTACGGGTTCTCTCCCACCCACCCGCCCTTTGGGACGCTCGCGCTCGGCCCCATCGGCCTTCGGCCCTGGGCT